>CAWAYD010000001.1:0-24230 GCA_963786175.1 uncultured Verrucomicrobiae bacterium
GCTACCGAGCCAGCTAAACGTTCGATCCGTTCTCCCGGCCCTAGGACTTTCCGCAGGTTTGTGAGTCACTTGTTCCACTTTTTGAGGTCAAAGTTCCACTTCAATTCCCAAACTTGGAGTTCGGAAACGTTTTGGCCGGACAATTGCGTTGCAAAACTTGAGGCGATCTCGGCCGAAAGATCAGGCTAGTCCGGCTTTTTGTTCGGGATGACTGTGAAGCGAAATTTCAAAAAACACTTGACTTCTTTTTCGGACGGCCTTCCGCTGTTTGCTGGAAACCCAAACGCACTGGGTGATTGTTTCGCTCCCGGTGGCTTGGGGTTGGAAACAAATCAACCAAAGGAGCGATAATATGGCTGAGCAATCAGCCAGAGGTTCATCACAATTGGGAGAAATGTCTCACGAAGTGCTACACCAGCACATCAACGCAGCTCGGGAATCCTACACCATCGAGCGGTGGTGGACTTATGGAAAACCTGCCGTTGACCGGGTGAGCGCTGTCGTCAACGTCACGGACCTTGCCGCGGCAGGGGCGATTTTTTCCAATCTTGTTAAGCTGCAAGGCGAAGAGCGCCAGATTGGATTCGTCGTATTCCCTTATGGCATCCTCAATCCCGATGGCGTGCGCCTCGAGATTAACCTGGACGTGGGTCCAGCCACCCTCGCCGTGAGCCTCACCTGCGGCGCCCAGTAGAGGCTGTTTCTAGATGGCGCAGACAGCCGGGCCAACCTGCGGATACCGGGTGGTTCTAGCTTGTCCGTTGTCACTTGTACCTGCGGTGTCTGCACTGTTATTCCACCTCCAGTCCCTCGCAACGGCAGAGTCTTCCTCTTGAAAAACTCCGTCACGCCCTGGACGTTTTCCGGCGCGAAGGTTTTAACGGAGTAAGTATCTCCGGTGGCGAACCACTCCTATACCCCGACCTGCGAGACCTTCTTCGGCACATCCGCAGCCTCGGCATGATTGCGACCGTGACCACGAATGCCATGCTCCTGAATGAAGAACATGCGGCGATGATTCGCGAGAACACTGATGTTGTCGCCGTCAGCCTGGATGGCCCGCCCGGGTTTCATAACCGACTCCGTGGCCATCCGCGTGCTTTTGAACGCATGAGTGAAGGTGTAGGGCGACTTAGAGACCTGGGAACGCCTTTTGCCTTCATCTTCACCCTTATCTCTCCACAACATTAATCAACTCGAATGGGTCGCCGGCTTTGCCGTTGCGCAAGGAGCCGCCTTACTTCAGGTCCATCCTTTGGAGGAGGTCGGTCGCGCTGCCGGAGCATTGCCCGGTGCCGCGCCCGACGGTCTGGAACTCGCCCGCGGATTCGTTGAGGTCGCCCGTTTGCAAAAGCTATACTCGGGCAAACTCAGCATCCAATACGATGTGGCTGACTTGGAAACGTTACGCAAGAGTCCCGAACGCGGTTATGCGGGGGAGCTCGAGCCTTGCAACGAGTCGTCTAGTTCCCTCCCACTCGCGGACTTGGTTGCACCCATAATCGTCGAAGCCGACGGAGCGATAGTGCCTTTGCAATATAACTTTTCGCGCACTTATCAGATGGGCGACATCAATACGAACCTGAGCGAAAGGTTGGAGACGTGGAAAAAGACGTGCTACCCGACGTTCGCCGCCCTTTGCCGGCGCGTCTACGATCGTCTGCTCGAGCCTGGTTACGCAGAGTTCCCATTCGTCAACTGGTATAGCGAGATGCTGCAAGCGAGTCATGCCACTGATCTCGCTAAGACAGCCTGAATCTTGATACCGCCGTTGCCAGAGAACGCGATCGCCGTCGCGGCGATTCCCACCTACGATTCGAAGTCAAACCTGCCAGCGCGATCCTCCTGGTTCAAAGGACGATATGGAGATCGGCCGAGACAGGTGCTGTCGAGCTCCAACAAGAAAGTAGCTTACTCTTGTAGAAGGGCATTAAGATCGCTCGCAAAGTGTGCAACAATCTCCCGCCGCGAGCTCGGTCTCCTTATTCTCAGAGTTCCTTTTCACCGTTAAAACCAGCCGACCTCGCTTGACTTATTAGGATCGAGTCGCAGCTACTTTTCCAATTCCAAAGACATGCTTCACTGTGCTTTTCTCACTCTCGACGATTCGACTGGGTTTGTTATCGATGATGAACTGGCTTATGCGCCGCTGGCTGCTCTCGGCTGGCGCGTCGAAACGATCTCCTGGCGCACGCCGTCACCCGATTGGCGCGCCTATGATGCGGTGGTGATCCGTTCGACCTGGGATTACGTCGACGATCCCGAGGCGTTTCTCGCTGTTCTGGCGGAGGTTGAGCGTTCCGGCACGCGGCTCTCTAACCCGCTCCATCTCGTCCGCTGGAACATTCGTAAGACTTATCTGCGCGATCTGGCCACGCGCGGTGTTCCAGTCGTGCCGACGATCTGGCGTGATCGTCTTATTCCACACGAGCTACCAGTCTTGGTCGAAGAACTGGCAGCCGACGAAGTTGTGATCAAACCGGTGGTAGGCCTCAACGCGCGCGGAGTCTTTCGAGTTAATGATCGAGGCGCCCGTCAACCATCCGCCGAGCTGTGCGCTTACTACGCCAATCGCGAATTCATGGCACAGCCTTTTCTTTCCCATGTGAGCACTGAGGGCGAGTTTTCTTTGTCCTATTTCAACGGCGAGCTAAGTCATGCTATTCTAAAGACGCCGAAGCCAAGTGACTTTCGCGTGCAGGAAGAACACGGTGGCGTTGTTCGGCTTGTCCAGGCTGAGGCCGAGTTACTCACCGCTGGCGAGAAAGCTCTTCGCGCGCTCGATTCCGTCCCGCTTTATGCCCGAGCCGATTTTGTTCGCGCAAATGACAACAACGGCTTTTGGCTCATGGAGCTGGAACTTATCGAACCTTCGCTTTATCTGCGGATGGATGCAGAAGCGCCGGAGCGTTTCGCTCGGGCTTTGCACGACGAGCAAGTATGTAGTGCCAATTCGTGACGAAACCGCCATCGTTATCATCATTTTTAGAATAGCAAGATAAGAGCATAACGGCGAACGCTCTAAACTAAGTAACGAAGGGCGAACGAGATGCCGGCGATGGCAGATTGGTTGGGTTAGGTTACCAAAAAAACATGGAAAAAAGCCTTCTCGCCACCATTCGCCTTGATAGCATTCCGAATTATGAAAACGTCACTTAGTCTAGTTGGTTGCGCAATGGGCCTCGTAGCCCTTGCTTTGACGGGAGCGTCGGCAGAGCCGGCAGCGTTTAGTATTCAGCTTGTAAGCACGTTTGATTATCCGGGGACGGGCAATCAGACGCGGCCACAGAAGATTAACGACAAAGGAGACATAGTTGGTGTCTATCTGGATAGCAGCGCCGTGTCGCGCGGCTTCCTCAGGAAAAGCAATGGAGCCTTCAGCGCGTTCGTTGACCCGAACGATACGAGCAACTTGACGGAAGGGCGTGGGATCAATAACTCCCGCCTGATTTGCGGGGACTATACCGATTCAAACGGGGCTTTCGAGGGATTCTTCCTTCAGGGTACTACCTTCACCAATTACGACATAGAACCGACGTTTACGATTGTGCTGGGAGTGAATAATGTTGGGGATTTTTGCGGATCGGTGATTGGCAGCAGCGGAGTGCAGGACGGATTTGTAAGTATCGGCGGCACGGTGACGGAGTTCGGAGTGGACGCCGCCTCCGCGACTCTGGCTTATCAGATTAATAAAACGAATACCGCCTGCGGCTATTACATTGACGTCGATGGTCTGACTCACGGTTACTTCCGCACTGGCGGCGGCGCCATTCATGCGGGCATTGACCCAGCGGGCTCAACCGGCACGATCGTTTTTGGCAATAACGACTCGAATTGGATCGTAGGTCGCTACGCCGACACGGCCGGGGCAACCCATGGGTTTCTCTTCATACCGCCGCACAGGTTTTTGATCTACGATTTTCCTGGCTCTACCTTCACTTCGCTCAATGGAATAAATAGGAACAATACGATAACGGGTCGGTATACAGATTCCGCTGGTTTCGATCATGGTATCATCGCACAGGTGGTCCAGGGCAGTGCGGGTGTGGAGCTGCCTCTGGCGACACACTCCGAGGCGGCGCCAGGATTGCCCCTGCGCGCGGCGGATATTAACCCAGCTTACTAAGTCCAGGCAGGGTTGCAGTTATTGAAGAAACGACAGCTTTTGCGTTCGGAAGGATGCAGAGCTCAAGTGTCAGTGCGCGGGCGACGAAGTTAAATTCAACGCCCGCGTACACGATGCTTTTCTACTAATCCTGTCGCACCCGCAAATAGGTAGGAAACCGCGGCATACCTTTGTCGGTCAGGCCGCGAAATCGATAGGTAATAATTGTTCCCATCGGCGGTGGTGACTTGCGCTGAGCGTCGTCCGTCCGCACACGTAAGGCACCGACTGTGCCAGCTAACTTCCCCTTCCCTGCTTCGTAAGCGATGACTGTCGCCTCAGCATCATCGTAAGGCTTTACTTTGAGCAGAGTCGGTGAGCGGCGCGCTTCGTATTGGGACTCAGGCTGGCGCAACATCAATCCTTCGCCACCCATTTTAACAACGCGATCGCGCTCGGCCACCAGCTGTCTTACTCCCTGGCAGCGCTCTTGCAGCACAACTCTAACGAAGCGGTTTCCTTCAGATAAAGTCGCGTGCAGGAATTGCATTCGCTCTTCAAAGGTGCCTTTAGCCTGCGGCGCATCGAAGACCATGAAATGAACCTTCTTCCAGCGATCATCCGGCGTCTCCGATCGGACCGTGCTGATCGTCTCCTCAAACTTACCACGACCAATCCATAACTCTCCATCCAAGGCAATGCCGCGAGGTAACTCGGCCAGAAAATAGCTCGGCGCATGGATCACCTGGCCTTTACGGGTCCACAATGTCTGGCCATCCCAATAACCTCGCAGGCCATCATATTTCTCACTCATCCACCAGTCAGTGGGATCAATGGATGGGTTCCACACATCTGCAAGGAGCAGATGCGGACCTTGAGTCTCGGTGGCGGAGCTAGTGCTCGCGGTATCTTTGGCTTTGGCGATAAGGCTACAGGCCAGAAAAATGCCTGTGACCAATTCGAGGAGTGGGGTTTTCCATCTGGGGGGAGTTTTCATACGCGGAGCTTGGGCAATACAAGCGCCTGCTGTCAAGCAGGCTCTGCTACGAATTCAATTTGGGGGCATAGCGCTTCGCCCTTCGCTCTCCTGATTCTGTTCCCAATGGTTTTGAGTTCACGTTGTTCTTTCGCCGCGCAATCGGCTGTAGATAACAACGTGAGTCACGATAATGAGCGGGACCAGGAATGTCGGCAGCAGACTCAGCGGCAGTCGCAGGAGCGCGGCCATCGCACTGGGGTCTGTGATGCCAATGCGACCGGCTGATACAACGACAAAAATAATATCGATAAGACCAAGAGTATTCCAAGCCATGAGCCACGGTCGTTTTCTTCCAAACGAGCTCCAAAAAATGAGGGAAACGGCCGCGCCAGTTGCGATCGCTATGTCACCCCAGCCCGCCGGCACGGCGAATGCACGCGGTAACTCTCCTTCCCCACAGAGATACAGAAAGTAAAGGCCGACAAAACGTGTCAGATGCAACCCCACCAAGGCGCGCAAACGCACCCGGCCAACACAGGCGCGAACGCCGCGACTAAGCCACCACAGCAACAGTAACGCTGCCGTGAGTCCGAGAAGGATCAACTGCGGCCCCGGCGGGCGAAGATGCTGCAATTCGCCCGACGCACCGAGCCCTGCCGCCAACAACAGCCAAACGACCAAGACCAGCAGTAGAATCATTTCTCGCCGAGGATAACAGAAAAAGCTCTCCGAACGCCAGACCTCAACTGCTCAAATTCTTGAGGCGCGGTTGCGATCGCGGTCCGGAGCCCGACAGCGCTCCTATGTTCGCGAAAAACGCCGAACACAAAGCGCGATCGGCAAGCCAATCAGCAATGGATGCCCAATCGGCCCGGTAATGTAGGTGGCAAGGTTATAACGCACGTGGCCGATCGCCGAGAGGGGAATTACAACCCAATACATGAACACGAAAACCAATTCACCATAGATTAAACCGGCGATCACCGGGTGCTCCACGAGCGCGCGAACTCGTCTGCTGATCAGGTAGTAAACCGCCGCGGCGCAAAACGCGACCGTGAAATGGCAAAGGAACCCGATCACAGCCGAAGTGGATCCCATCTGGCGCGAGTGCGGCCCAAAGATTCCGCTCGCAACTCCCTGCAAAATTCGAAACGGGGTCGAGCCCATTAGACTGAAGGCGATAAAGGCTTGGGTAAGATCAAGGACACCCGCCGAAAGCCCGCTCCAGAAGATCGCAGCAAAGGGGCCCTTGGAAAAAATCTTCATGTGTCTTTCCGTGATAGTTGTTAAACCAAGCCCCAGCCAATACGCGCCAGCGTTGAAATGGAGATTTCACCCGGCGCGGGTGTCTCTGTCAAGATTGCAAGGTTTCCCACGCATTGAGCCCGATGTCATGATCGACCCCTCCGGCGAGGAGAATGGCCGCGCTCGTCTCGGATCGCGGCATTGGCTCAAACCCGAGGACATCCCTCTGTCAGGCCGCTTCGGGCGGCGCTTGTGCTTCGCTCGAACTCATCGGCCTCACTTCGCCGGTCTGATCGCGAACGCCCTTGTCGAGTTTCGGATTTTGGAAGTTTTTTCTCGACAACGGTTTACGGCTAATCGTAGCATCGCAACCAACTCGACCCCCTGAGGGCGAGGAATTTTTGAGCCGGGTGCATATCCCCAATTTCTTCCTTGTCGGCGCACCCAAATGCGCCACGACCGCGATAGCCGGTGCCCTCGGCTATCAGAGGGACATCTTCATGTCCGAGCCGAAGGAACCATCGTATTTTCTGTTCGCCCGCGGCAATCCCTATGGTTTCGATCCAACGACACGGGTTTCCGATCTGGAAAGTTATCTCGCCCTTTTCCAGAATGCCGGCGAACGCAGGATTTATGGCGAAGCATCGCCTCTCTATTTCCACGCGCCCTATATTGCGGAGGAGATCGTGCGCTTTAATCCGGAAGCGAAGATCATGGTCATCCTGCGCGACCCAGTGGAGCGAGCCTGCTCGATGTACCATTTCTTTCACCAGCACGACCGTCGGGTCACCGTCTCGCGGGAAGATTTTCGGAGAAAATTCTTCGACGGCTCTGTCGTTCACATTCCAGTCCGCCCTGCGACCATGCAGATGGAGCATCTGCGTTCGTTCGGCTTCTACCGCCGTTTGCTCCAGCCCTATTACGACCACTTCGATCGTAGCCGCATCCTGGTCCTTACCCACGATGATTTAAGAAGCGACAGCCAGCATTTCATGCGGCGCGTCCTCGCGTTTCTCGACGTTGAAGCATCGTCACCGCCAGTTGTCCCGACCGCCAACGTTACCTTCCAGCCGCGCAGCCGCGAAGTGCAGTATTGGCTCAATCACGCTGTCCGCAGCAAACCGAGAGAATTCCTCAAGCGCGTTGTGATCGCATGTCCCGGCGCTAAAACCTTCCGTGACTCGTTCAACCGCTTCAATCAACGGCCGTTCGCTCCGGCACAGTTTCTCAGCGACGACCTTCATCGGGAACTCATCGCGACCTACCAGGAAGACCTGGAGAGCCTTTCCACCCTGGTCGATAGGGATTTCACTCCCTGGCTCGAGCGCAAGCCGGTCTGTGAAATCAAATCGAGCAGCCAGGCGTTAGCGGTTTGAGGGACAGCTCCAGGTTCAGTTCAAGTTGAACTCCGGGCACGCTTCTTAAACTGTAAATTAGGAATCGTTTTCGACGGTTACCCCCTGTCGCTACTTCAAGTCGACATCGTCTATGCGGAAAGTGGTACTGAGCGAGACGTCAGTCGTCGTTCGGAACTGTAAGCGGATCGTCTGGCCCTTGTAAGCCGCCAGGCTAAACGACTTCTGCGAATAGACTCCGGCTGTTCCCTTGTTCTTGTTGCTGTAGGTCGCAAGCGTCTGGAGCAACGTCCCGCTGGTATTGCGCACCTCGACATAGAGGAAGTCATAGGCTGTGGTCGTACCCTCGCTTGAGTTACAGTTGAACCAGAAAGTAAGCGATCCCGTCGCCGTCGATGGGACGGTTACTGTTTGATAGGTCTGTCCGGTCGTGTTGTTGTTGACACCAAAATAGATATACCCGGTGCCAGTGTGTGGATAGTTGCCGTTGTTCGTGTAGAACGCCCCGGAACCAGACATCACCCATGGTGAGACGCTGCCTTCAAATCCACCGTTGACGATCAACTCGATGGGAGTGGGCGTAGGAGTCGCTGTTGGAGTCGGTGTCGGAGTAGGGGTCAGCGTCGGTGTAGGAGTTATCGTTGGTGTTGGAGTGGCAGTCGGGGTCGGGGTTGGTGTGGGCGTCGCGGTTGGCGTTGGCGTCGGCGTCGGAGTGCCAGTGGCCAGAGGGAAGTTCGCTATTCGTGTGCGCCAGTTAAACGCTGCGTTGGCCGTGTAGTATTCGTTGGTATACCAGAACGTCGTATCGTCCACCGGGTCGATCGTTAGCGCACTGTAGTCGCCCCAGCGATTGCCGCTGCCGGTCTGACTGCCCGCACCGGCGATCATTGTTCCTTCGCCAAGCGTCATGCTATTTAATGGATCAGCTGCCAGGCGGCCCGTGTAGCGCATTTGCGGATGAATCGACGAACTCGAGGCGCTGTAGGCCAGGGCGATGTCTCCCTGCCTATCCATCCCGATGCTTCCCATCCAGCGCCAGGTCGTATCCGGTTGGTAAGTGCTCTCCTGAAAAACCGTGACCGGACCGGAGGTCACGTTCCGCAGCTCAAACCAGCGTATACCGGCAACGTTATTGGCTTTAACCGTAAAGTTACCAACGACCGACTCATGATCGCCAAAGTTGCGATACGGAAGCCGGAACATGAGGCGATCACCAATCCCGTCGAGATAATTCGATGAGGTAACACCAGACTCAGGAACGCACGCCCGGGTCGTGGGACAGAGAGAGGTAAACGCAGCAGCTGTTGGCGTTGCGAAGGTCGTCCAGGTCGAGTTACTCGGCGTAGTGAAATCGACATGGAAGTGATAAACATTATATTTACCGCTGCCGGGGAAACTGACATAGGTTTCCGGCGCACCCGTAGGCGGAAGAGTCGAGCCATCAATGTCAGCCGGCAGGAACGCGCTCGCCGTGCCGCCCAGTGGACCGACAGGACTAACAAAGGTCGCAGGCTGACCCGACAGCATCTTGGTCCGATCAAAGGCAAAGGGTTGCGGCCCGAGGAAACTTGTTCCAGCGGAGTTAAAGACGTTCATGCTCATGTAGTAAGCATCCGGCCACACCGAGAGCTTGGGGTAGTCAAAGAAGTTCGAACCGAGATGGAAAGCATAACGAAAATAGCTCCCTGTTGCATCGCTCGTCGTAGATACGGCAACGCATTCGTCCGTCGGCACGCTGGTGCCGGCAAACTGACTAATGATCCAACGGCCAGCTAACTGATCATAGAGAACAACCGGGTCACCGTTGCCATTTGTCTGGCAGACACCACCAAACCCGCTCCAGATCGAAGTGATAGCTACAGGGCCGAGAATAGAAGCTCCAGTCGTCTTATTGAACACCTGGTAAGCCTCATTGACCATCTGCACGTATTGAGTCGAGCCGATCTCGCCGTTCGGGTCGGGCGGCGCACAGCTACAACCCACTCCGGGAAATGGAATGCCGTCAAAGTTCAATCCGGTTGCAGGAATATTCAGCGCTAACTGGTTAAGCAGAGGACCCTGGATGACCGAGTCAGGGCTATCCTGGTGGAAATTCGGCAATTTCGGGTTTTCCGGACCTTCACGTTCCTGCCTTACATCAAATGGCAGGTTAGCCAGGTCCCGCAAAGGCGGAGAGACGTCGTTGTGATAGGAAGCACCGACTCGGACAGAGCCAGCGCCGGTCTGTCCAGCAGCCTGGGCTGGTTGGGTTATTCCTACTAGTGGACTGATGGCAACCAACGCGAGGCCAAAGCCAAGCGTCGACAACAGATACGCGAAAACGCGCGGAAGAGAGAAGGCAGATTGGGTTTTGATTGGGTTTTTCATGCTATTTCCTCCAGCTAGCCTGCCGGCCTAACCGGCGAAGGTATCGGGTGAATGAAGAATTGCGACATCTATTGCATGACTATTTTGTAAGGCTCGTGCCTAACGGGCCGCGAATGCCAGCAATAGCCAGGCCGGGTATATGTATCTGTAAGTCATTTGCCAGCCTATCGTTACAGGCTGGAGCAAAGCTTATCCTAACGTGGCGTCAGCCCGGGTGCGACTAAGTCACCGCAGAACGAGATCGCTTATTCCAGATCCGTCACCTGCACACAAAGACAAGATTTTTAAGCTCAAAAATCGAATCGCGCGCAGTAGCTTGTTTAGATTGGCCTCAAAGCGCGAAAGCGCCGAGGGCTATCAACCGTAAGGACAACGTAGAAACCGGTTGGCTTCACATTCGCAGAGCGAAGACGGCGCCGAGCACTTGCCCGCGTCAGATTGCGAAATAGTCGGGAGCCGCACCGGTCGCGGCACAGTGGGTCGTCACAGTTACATTCCAAGGGCGGTGCGAAGGTGAGGCACGAGGCGCTTTGTGAATTCCACCGAATCGCCGGCCGAAAGATGCGACCATTCCGGACAGTTGAACCCGGCGAGCTCGGGAAAATCGGAATAGTAAATGCCCGGCGCGCCCGTTGTCTTTAACAGCGGGTCCCAGGTCTTGGCGCGCGGAGTGTCATGGTCTTCCAGTTCTTTCAAGGCACCGCTGTGCGGTAACCTAAGGAAAACGATCTTGCCACCGCGCGATCGAATGGTTTCCACTGCAGACTGGACATCAGCAAACCGCTTTTTGATTCCTTTACCCATTTCGGCAGCAAAGACTTCCCTGGGAACATAGGTTGGCGGAGGCGGCGGCTTGAAAAGCGGAAGCCAGATTTGTTGGATTTCTTTGGCTAACTTGCTTCCCGGTTCCGCGCATTTATCCCACATGCGCGCGCGACGTTCGCGATCTTCTGTTTGAAAGTAGGGTGGAAAACGCGGAGACACGAGCGCACCGGGACGGTTAGGAATTGGTAACTCGTTCAAAAGCGCTTCCAGACTCAGGTCGTCTGGTTTCAGAAACGCGAGATGTTCTTCCAGCGGCATGGTGAGATACTCGCTCACACGCTGGGCGGGAGTTTGGTGATGTAACCGTTTTAAGCCTTTCTCGGCGCGCTCCATCGGTGGACTACCGGGCGGCGCGAAAAATAAATGCGGGACGAAACTGCAAATGACTGTGCCATGGAAATCTTGATCCTTTGCCAGATCGGCCAGGACCGGCCAGGCGGTAGAGCCCGCCATCGCGAGTTGGATGGGTCGCTTGCCCAAACCTGCCTGCATTTCATCCAAGTCGAGATCGAACCAGGCGCGCGAATCGCCGATGGTGACGACCGAGTCCGGCTGCACTTTTCTCCGAGCCGTAACCCAGAGATCCTCGTTGTCGTTTAGGGTTGGGCCATAGCCGAGTGAGCGGCAATACAACTCCCAGGCCACGGTCGCGGTGATCACGACGATCGTGACAACAACGGCGATTCCGCGCCAGCTGGCGGGTGGAATCGGGCGCTCGAACTCCAGCGGCGGACCGCCGTGAATCTGTTCTTCCCGTGAAGGTGTGCGGAAAAACAGGCGTGGGAGCCGAAGCCGTTCCTTAAAACTGGAAATAGATGAAGGCATTGCTGTTTCCCTGTGTGAAAATAATGGCGCACGCCATCACTGCTCCGATTGCTGTGATTGCCCACGCCGGCATGCGCATGACCGCGGTTTCAAAAGTGTTCTCGCGCATCGCCCAATGCATCGTGATCACGCCAGCCGTGACGGCTCCGATCTGTAGGAGTTCACGTGTGGAAAGAATCGCATCGCCATGGGCGTGCCCGCCAAACATTCCGCCTAGCATTCGAGTGGCGATCGTGAAGTCATTCGCGCGAAAGAATACCCAGGCAATACAAACTGCGGCGTAAGTCGCGAACCCCACAAGGACTCGAACGAATGGCGCACTCGCCCATGGTTTGTCTTCGAAACAGGCGCGACAGATACGTTCGATGACAAGATAGGAGCCATGAAGCAGGCCCCAAACGACAAAGGTCCAGGCCGCGCCATGCCAAAGGCCGCCAAGGAACATCACGATGACAAGATTGAGCGCGGCCCGAAATGGTCCCACCTGGTTACCGCCTAGCGGGATGTAGAGGTAATCGCGAAGAAAAGTGGAGAGCGAGATATGCCAGCGTCGCCAGAAATCGGAGAACCCGATCGCGGCATAAGGGAAACGAAAATTGTCCTTGAGATGAAACCCAAGAGTTAGGGCCGCGCCGATCGCGCAAAGGGAGTAGCCGGCGAAATCGAAAAAGATCTGTCCGGCAAACGCGAGCACGCCCGCCCAGGAATCGAGCGCGACCAGCGGACCGCCGTAACCAAAGATGCGGTCGGCCGGTCCGGAAAGCAGAGTGTCCGCCAGCACAACTTTTTCAAACAGTCCTACAGTCATCAACGCCAGTCCCCAAAGAAACTGATTGGTCTTCAGGCGCGGAGGATGAACAAGCTGTGGCAGGAAATCCCCGGCGCGGACGATTGGTCCGGCGACAAGCTGCGGGAAAAATGAAACCGCGAGAATGAAATCGCGCAGCGACTTCGTCGGTTGCAAGACACCGCGATAAATGTCGAGCGTGTAGGAGAGCGAATGGAAGGTGTAAAATGAAATGCCGACCGGCAAAAGAATGTCGAGATGCGGCGGTTGATAGACGATACCGACGCGTGCGACCAGCCATTGGAAATTTTCGAGAAGGAAATTTCCATACTTAAAGAACCCAAGCATGCTCAGATTCATGCAAACGCTCGCTACCAGCCATCGGCGCCTTGCCCGTAGATTTTCGGCTTTGCCCATCCGGTGGCCTAACCAAAAGTCCATCGCGGTCGTGGAAAAAAGGAGCGCGGCAAAAGGCGGATTCCACGCACCGTAGAAGATGTAGCTGGCGAGCACGAGGAGATTTTTTCGCACCGGCCATGAGCGAATGCTCCAATAAAGCGTGACGACGACTATGAAGAAAACGACAAAAGTCAGAGAATTGAAGAGCACCGAGGAAGTCCGATCAAATTACGCGCCGAGATGGGAGCGCGAAGTTAAGCTATTCATATTGAGGCGGATGTTTTAGATACTTTTTTGTCAGTTGGCAAGAGCCGAGTTTGTGATGATCGCTCACCTCTCATGAGATGGTGACGAAGACACTTTGAAGAATGGAGTCAACTGACACGGCCTTCTCGTGCCGAGGCTTCCGTTGTCAGCCCAGGCACGCTGGCCGGGCTTTTCGGCAACACGCCTTTAGATACGATCCCATCCCCAGCCCCGCTCCAATCGGCACTTCCCTAAGAACAAACTCATATGTTTGGGGGTCTTATGAGCGGATCTTACCTCGAGAATGGTCTTAACCTGGAGCGATTTACGCCCGCAAAGATTCCGGTGAAAGGTCCGCCAAGCGCGGGTTCCTGTAAGTATTCCAGCTGCAACCCACCAAATCCTGCGTATTGATATGTATGGCAAAGTTTCTTTTCATTCTCCTTCTCCTGAGTTGGCAGTGCGCCGTCGCTGGACCGAGCTACAAAGCAGTCACACAAATCCCCATTAGCGGCGAAGGCGGTTGGGACATCCTTACGGTCGATAACGCCGCGCGCCGTTTGTATCTCTCACACGCAACGGAAGTCGTCGTGATTGATCTCGAAACGAACAAGGTTGTCGGTGAAATTTCAGATCTGCCCGGCGTGCATGCGTTTCTCGCCGTCCCGGAGCTGGGGCGCGGCTTCTCGACCAACGGGAAGGAAAACAAGAGCAGCGTCGTTGATTTGAAGACACTGACAACAATTCAGAAGGTAGATGTTGGGCAGAATCCGGACGCCATCGCTTACGATACAAAGCGCGATGAAGTCTACGTCTTCAATCACAGCGGCAATTCCACCACGGTGATCGACGGGAAAAGCGCGAAAGTGGTCGCGACGATACCGCTTGGCGGCAGTCCCGAGTTTGCCGCGGCCGATTCCACAACCGGTCGCGTTTACGTCAACCTGGAAGATAAGAGCGAAGTCGCGGTCATTGATGGGTCGAAACACCAGGTCATGACAAGGTGGCCGCTCGCGCCCGGCCAGGAACCGAGCGGCATCGCTCTCGACCTGTCGCATCATCGCCTTTTTTCCACCTGTCACAACAAGATGATGGTCATGCTGGATACTGAGAATGGCAGAGTTATCGGCAATGTCCCGATAGGCACCGGGGTGGATGGTTGTGCGTTTGATGATTCGTCACATCTGGCTTTCGCCTCCTGCGGCGAAGGGGTAACCGTGGTCGCAAAGGAAAGTTCGCCTAACGACTTGTCGGTTGCACAAACCTTACAGACGCAACGCGGCGCACGGACGATCGCGCTCGATCCCAAGACTCACCGGATCTATTTGCCCACCGCGGACTTTGGACCACCTAAGGAGGCGAATGGCAGGCCAAGTATCATGCCAAACACGATGCGTTTGCTCATTTACGGCCCGGAATAACGCGTGCGTGAGTTAGCTGCGGTTTTCTTTACGTGCGTAATCGCGCGATTCGCTTTGGCGCAGGGCGGGCCGCCAATGATTACTGATGATCCTGGCACGCCCGGCAAGGGCCATTGGGAAAACAATTTCGCGATCGCCTTTTCCCATGTGCCTAACGAGTGGTCGGGTGATGCGCCCGGGATCGATCTTAATTACGGCTGGGGCGATCACATCCAGCTTAACCTCCAGACTTCGGTTTCAGTCTTAAAGCGCAGCGATCATGGACTGGTGGGCGGCCTCGGCGAAATGGAAACGGCGGTGAAGTGGCGCTTTCTTGATGAAGATACGAGCGGCCTGGATATGTCGATGTACCCGCGAATCCTCTTTAACGTGGTGCAGTCTTCCGTGCGGCGAGGGCTCGAGGAAGACGGAACGCGTTTTCAAATTCCATTTGAGGCCGCGAAGAAAGTTGGGCCAATCGAATTCGCGGCCGAGTTTGGTCCGTTGGTGAGTTCCGTTGGCGCAAGCGAATTTATCTACGGCGTTGTTGCGGCACGGGAGATCACCAAGACGACATCCGTGATGCTCGAGGTCCACGCCACCTCGCGCGTGAATCTGGACCACGACGTGGTGACAGTGAACTTCGGCTGGAAACACACCATCTCTGAGCATGCCATCTGGATCGCTTCGTTAGGCCACGACGTGCATTCAGACGAAGGTGAGCCGCTCGCGCTGATCGGCTACTGCGGGGTACAATTGCTTTACTGAGACACGCCGTTGGGTCAATGCGCTTTCGAAGCCGGCTTCTGAGGAACGACAACGATCAATACGATGATCAAGACAAGAAGCACTAACGACGCCGTATAACGGTCCAGAGCGAGTCCTCCCTTCGCGATTGGCTTATCGAGAAAATCACCTACGACCGCACCGAGCGGACGAGTTAGGATAAAGGCCGCCCAAAATAGGGCGACTCGCGAAACTCCCGTGAAGTAATACAGAAGCGCAGTCACCAGAATTAACCCACCGAAGATTACGGCTGCTCCCAGATAGCCCATCTCGTTCGTGTCTGCGACCCAGTCGCCGAGTGCTGTTCCTAAAGTCTGTGAGAACATGATTGTCATCCAATAAAACATCTCCGTCTTTGGCGTGCTGACAGTAACGATCGAGATGCTCCCGGTCGCCCAGCGCCAGAGCCAGAGCGACACAATCACGCAAAAGAACAGGATAGCCGAGCCGCCGGTGTAACCGATGCCGAGCGAGCGATCACAATAGTCGGCCAGGGTTGTTCCAACCGTCGTCGTCGCGACAATCGTGAGCCAGTAAAGAAAGGGATGAAATTTTTTCGCCTTTATCTGCACGATTACCGCGGCGATGAAGATCACGCCGAAGATCGCCGTGCCCACAAGATAGCCCATGCCTGTCCCTTCGGCTGTTGTCTCTCCCAGCCATGACATCGTGACTGCGTCTCCGCCCGTTTCACCCAGGGTCGTTGCCAGGATCTTAATGATCCAGAATAGAAGAGTTACGTGCGGGACTTTCGCAACCAGCTCGGATTTTGTTTCGCCCATTTCTCAGCCAAGATCAAAGGCCAGAAAGTGTCCAACTGCAATGGCCGGAATCTTCCCCTGTGAGATCATGCCTCTTTCACTAACTTCAGAGGGGCGCGGCCCGGGCGATGTGAACCAAGGTCGTTAGGCGGCTTGAGCTTGGGCCGCGTTCATGCGCTTCAGTGTTTTTCACTTTATCCCGTTGTCCCCGGGTTTGGCTTCGCGACGCGCAGCCTCGTCATTCGACGCATGGCCCAATGAATTTGTGCAGGCGCCGCCGGGAATTTTGGATTTCGTAAACTTTTTTCTTGCTTTATCGCGCGGAATCTGCAAATAACGGAAAAAGGAGCAATGATATGAGATTCGTAAAAGCGATGGTGGTTTCTGTTGCAGGGGCTGGACTAGTCCTTTTCAGTGCTTCGGCCCACGCGCAGATGCGTCATAATGGCGGTGGAGGGTCCCGTGGCAGCTTTGGCGGTTTTCACGGAGCTCCCGCAGCAGGTTGGAACGGTGCAGCCGCACGTGGATTTCACGGGCAAACGATGGCCGCATCGCACGTGCACGACGGACATGGACATTTCCATGGGCATGGGCACAACCACGTTGTCGTGGGCGTTGGATTCGGAGGCTGGGGTTGGGGCCCGGGATGGTGGGGTTATCCGTACTACCCGGCCTACGGCTACTATTACCCGCCCTATCCATACTACTATCCGCCTCCTCCTCCGGGCTATTACACGCAAGGGCAGGTTTACAACGGTCATGTCGTGACGAACGACGGCAGCAAGTAAGTTTGCCGTCTGGTGAGCCTTGTGACTTAAGCGAACTTCGTTCGCTCCGGTGTGTATTTATAGCCTAAGAGTTGGAGTTGGCCCAGAGAGTCAGACTGATTCGGCGCTCGGCAAGACGCTACACCTCGGACATCGAACACCCCCTTCGATGTTCGCTTCCGCGCTACTGCCATTCTGGTAGAGAACTGAACTGAGGCGAATGGCGCCTCTTACGATGCTCATACCAACCGAGGACGCGGAGCGCGCGGAGTGTGTTCCACCGACTCGGACGATCGTCGCCTTCTTCGAGCGCGAAAGGGACCGCGCCGGGATGGGTATTCTCCAATAGCCATGTGCCGTCAGGTTGTTGCTTCGATCGAAGTAACTCGATCGCTTCATCGATGCGCGGGTCTGGCTGATCTCCGGTAGCACGAAAATAGTCGAGGCCACGCAGCACGTCGTAGTGCCAGCGGGTCGGAAACGAGAACTGCAACCATGCTGGGTCGACAATTTCGCCGGTGCTCTTACGGCGGAATAACTTTCGCTCGAGAAGATATTCCTCCGCCCGACGCCGCGCGGCCTTTGATTCAGCGGAGCCACCAGTGGCGCGCTCGTGCGCTAACAACCCTTCGAGCACTCGAATCGTGGTGTGGAAAGAAGAGCGAACGGAGCCGTGTCTCCGCCTCGCAGTTCCAGCCTCCATCCTCGAGCTGCTCACTAAGAAGCCGCGCAACGACTCGATCGACATCCTGATCGAAGTAGACCCCGAGCACGACGACCATGCCGTTGATACACGGCTCGACTTCGCCGCCAAAGAATGGCTGGCCGGCGTGCTCCCACCGGCAGTTGTCCCGAACCTTAGTTACCGCCCGGCGAACCTCCTCATCGTTAGGATCGACACCAAAGTCATGCAGATAGACAAGGCTGTAAGCCGTCGCGGTCCAAGGCTGACCTTCGTTCCTGTCCCATTTCCCCCGCGGGAAGAGCGCGCCTCCCGCCCACTGGCCATCCTCATCTTGCAAAGCAAGCAAGCGTGCTCCCCATCCTTCGTTCGCGACACGAGCGCGCTCCGCGGCGATCATTTCTTCCGGTGCATCGGCGAGATCCCGTAACACCTGCCAGCGGATAGCGGGATCGGAATCGAGCAACCAATCCAACACATTCATGGGAGGAGTCTAGCAGACCCAAAGGCGAAACCTGAAGTCAGCACTGCGTGTGGAATGTTGCCTGGTTGTTCAGACCGCGCCAGGGTAAGCCGAGCGTTTCGCAGCTCATGTGTGGCGTTTCACCTTTTGTAGCGCAACTGTCTGCTCAAGGCTCGCATCTGCAAAAAATCACACTGGCCTTTGGTCCTATATCCAGAGATGTATCGATACTTCCACGGTGATCGCTGCCATGCCGACCAAATCCACTGATGCGACCGCACAACACAGCGCCAGGCGTGCTGTGCGGTCTCGCGACCAAACGGAGGCTGCACCGGCGCGCGTGTTTTCTCCGCTCACCGGACGCGACACCGAGGTCGGCCTGATCTGCGATCGCTGGGAACAAGCGCAGGAAGGAATGGGTCAGGTCCTGTTGATCATGGGCGAGGCTGGGCTGGGCAAATCGCGGCTGGTGGAAACGATTCGGCAGAAGGTGCAGGACACAGCGCAGGACGAGTCGCACGGCTCGCCCATAATCGAGTGGCGTTGCGCGGATCAATTTCAAAGCACGGAATTGTTTCCGTTGACCGAATACCTGCAGCGCGTTCTCAATTTTGCGCGCGATGACTCGCCCACCACGCGTTTCGATTGTCTCGCGCAGTATCTCGATGATCACGGGCTCGGACGGCCGGAGATCGTGTCGCTCTTTGCGAAACTCTTGTTTCTTCCGGCGGACGAACGTTTCCCGGCGACCGATCTCTCACCGGTGCGCGAGCGCGAGGAGACTTTTCGCGCGGTGCACGAATGGCTGCACGCGTGTTCACAACGCCAGCCGGTGCTCTTTGTGGTCGAGGATCTGCATTGGATCGATGCCTCGAGTCTTGAGTTTCTTACCCAGTTCATCTCCGAGGGATTGCACGACCGCATTCTCACTGTGTTCACATTTCGTCCGGAATTTCGCACCCCGTGGCCGGCGGTCTCGCACCAGACGAGTCTTGCGCTCAATCGCCTAACGAAACGGCAGGTGGCTGAACTGCTGCGCAAGAGCGCGGGTAGTGCGCCGCCCGATTCACTGGTCGCGCAGATCTACGAGCGGACGCGCGGCGTGCCGTTGCTCGTGGAGGAATTCGGTCGCATGGCGCAGGACTACGCGCAGGACGACGAGATGCCGGACACGCTCCAGGAACTCATGATCGGCCGCCTTGATCGCCTAACGAGCAGACGCGAAGTGGCACATTATGCCGCTACTCTCGGTCGAGAATTCCAGTTTGAAATGCTCGCCGCCGTCGCCGGTTTGGATGAGAGCGCGCTCCGCGCCGAGCTGGCTAAGCTGGAACGCGCCGAGATCATCTTCCGTACCGGACAGCCGCCTGACACGACCTACCAGTTCAAACATGCGCTGCTCGAGGATGCGGTGCGCGGGGCACTCGATGAAGAAGGCCAGCGTCGACTTCATCTGCAAGTGGCCGAGGCGTTGGAAGCAAAGTTCCCGCGCATCGTCGAGCGACAGCCTGAACGGCTTGCGCATCATTTCACGGAGGCACAGCTGGCGGAGAAAGCAGTCGGTTATTGGCTAGAAGCGGGGCGCCGTTCGCAGGAACGCTTCGCCAACGTGGAAGCAATCAGTCAACTGACAAAGGGACTGGATCTGTTGCGTACGCTCGACCAATCGCCATCGCGCAATGTCCAGGAAGTTAAGTTGCTCGGGCCGCTCGGCGCGGCTTACATCGCGGCTCGCGGTTATGCAGCGCCGGAAGTTGGCCCGATCTTTCAGCGCGCCTGTGAGCTGGCGTCGGGTTTTGGGCGAACGCCGGAAGCCTTCACCATGCTGCGCGGTTTTTTTGCCTACCAAATCGTGCGCGGCAATTTTCGTCACTGCACCGAACTCGCGGCCGAGGCCGTGCAATTTGCCCGCGAGGCGGCTGACGATGGCATGATGATGGAGGCGCTTTTTCTCGAGGCGATCACACAATTCTACCGGGGCGATTTTGCCGCCGCCCGAGACGGGTTCGCCGAGGCGATTGCAAAGTACGACGATCGCGAGCGCACCGCATTCTGGGCCGCGCGCACGGGCGAGAACACCGGCGTAACTCATCGCTGCTATCTCGCACTCGCGTGGTGGCATCTCGGGTCACCCGATCGCGCACTCGCGATGAATGCCGAAGCGCGGGAACTCGCCCGCACAATCCATCATCCGTTCAGTCTCGAATACGCACTCCATCACACCGGTTGGCTGCATCAGCACTGCCGTCTCGCGAACGAAACCGAGGCCGCCGGTCGGGAAGAGATGCAGGTCGCTACCGAGCAGGGTTTCGTCTTCTGGCTTGCGTCGGGCAGACTTTACCAGGCAGCCGGTTTGCTCGTACGCGGGCGGATCGAAGAAGGGTTGCGCCTCTTCCAGAATGCCCTCGCGGATTATCGGGCGACCGGTGCCTTTCTCGGCCTGCCCTATTACTTGAGTATCCTCGGAGAAGCACTGACCAAGGCGCGCCGCTACGATGAGGCGCGCCTTGCTTTCGACGAGGCATTCGAGCTCGTGGAAAAAAACGACGACCGTTCCCAGGAAGCCGAATTGCACCGGCTTCGTGGCGAACTGCATCTCGCCGAGGCGCACGACGAACCCGCCGCGGCGCGTTGCTTCCAGAGCGCTATCGAGATCGCGAAACGACAAGGCAGCCGCGCGTGGGAGCTTCGCGCTACCGTGAGTCTCGCCCGACTATGGCAGCGGCAGGGGCGAGGGCATGAAGCTTTCGGTGCGCTCACCGCCGTCTTCGATTCCTTTACCGAAGGTTTTGATTCGCCTGATCTCGCAGACGCCGCCGCGCTCCTCCGCGAACTCGGCAACGAACGCATGCGCGACGAAATCGCGGCCGGGATCAAGTATGTCCGCGATTGCATCCCGCCGCCGATGACGGGCCCAGTCTCAGTGGATTGGCGTTACATTCCTTCGTCAACTTTGGGTGGCGACGCGATCGGTTATCATTGGCTCGACCGGGAACACCTTGCCTTCTATCTCATCGACGTCACCGGGCACGGACTGGACTCGGCGTTGCTGGCCGTCACCATCACCAACTTCATTCGCGCCGGCTCCATTTCGGGTGCGGACCTGCGACGCCCCGAGCAGGTCCTCGCGGCCCTGAACGATGCGTTCCAGGGTTCGCGTCACGGCAAAAAGTTTTTCACCCTTTGGTATGGCGTCTATCACACTGCTAGTCGCACTCTCACGCACGCGAGCGGCGGTCATCCTCCGGCGATCGTGTTGACGCCAGGCGAAACCAGACCGCTGTTGCTTCCGGCCACCGGCAGCATCATGGGCATCGCGCCCGGCGCGCAATATCCCGCGATTGCCACACCCATCGAGCGAGACGCGCGTCTCTACATCTTCAGCGACGGCGTGTGGGAATTACGTCGTGAACGGCAAACCGTTTGGAGTCTGCCCGCCTGCATTGCCGAAATCGGCAGCTTTAAGGACAACGTCATGGACTCACTCATCGCCCGGGCCCGTGAGCTTCGCGGCACGACCCATCTCGACGACGACTTCTCGATCATCGAAGCCTGCTTGCATTAGGCCAGCCATTTCTACCCTGCCCGCAAAAGACCGGGCTGAACGAATCGCTGCGAAGAGCGAGCTTACCTTACTCTCAACACCCAGCTCTCAACCCTCAACTTTCTTATAACACCTGTTCGCGATACTCCATCGATGGCCTTAGCAAATTGCTAACCTGGGTCTGCTGAGCGGGTCGCCCGTTCGATGGTTGGACTTGTTCGTACGAGCTACTCCAGCTTGCTCACGCCAATGGTTTCCCAGATCATGAAATGGTCCAGCGTTTGCCGGGTCTTATCCACGACGAATTCGACAACCATCGCGTCATCGACAAAGCCGAGAAGCGGAGTTATGTCCGGAATCAAATCGAATGGGTCGACCAGGTAGTTGAGTGCAGCTACGATCCACACCAGATCATCGCTCGACACCTGCTTGTATTCGCCGCGCTCGTAGGCGCGGACCAGACGCAGCATCGTCTGAAGATACGGCCAATTTCCCTTGAACCGATGTCTGGGGAGCGACTCCGCCTCTTTCGCGGCTTTTTCGAAAAGGGAGCGTAAACCGCCGGAACCAACGATCCGTAATTTCGCCTGGCTGAGTGCCCGGGCAAACGCCTCGCTACGCAGGGCTGGTTTCTGATAGGAAATGTCCCTTTCTTCGGTCGCTTTCTTTTTCGCTTTTTTCATCGGGCGCTATGAAAACAGCTCACTGCGTCAATGAGAAGCCAATTCACCGCATCTAAGGCGACGCTGGCCGGTGCTTATTCGGATGGCTTTTCCGGCTGAGACGGGGCGGTTTTAGCGGGCGTGGCTGTTGCCGCTGGCTGCTTACTCCCAGCAAAGGCACTTTTGAGCAAGGCGTTGGCAGTCTGCCAATCGGGCGGTTCTTTCTCCTTAGCCTTAACCCAATCCGAAAATCCAGTCTGTCCACTTTGCCCCAGAGCCTTCACGACCTTCGCGTAAAGCGCTCTCTCGCCCTGGAAATAGGCTTTACCTAGCTCATCTTGACTTACTACGGCAAGCAATCCTTCCGCCAGTTTGATCCGGTCACGGTAAGCGTTGCCTGACTCGCCCAGGACCAACTCAGTGAAATACTGCGTGACTCCTTCGTTGTAACTATGACCAAAGTTATTCCGAAACGTTGCGTTGGAATTAAGGTGAACCGTTTCGTGCACCGCGGCCTCGAATCGGGCCGCAGTCACGAGCTGGCCGGCCGCGTTCTTGCCCGGCAGGCGAAGCTTGACCGGCTTCTTTTGCGTCCGATCAACGAACCCAGGTACTTCGTCCACGTTTTCGTTCGATTGGCCAAAGTTCTTGAACTGTTTTTCGAAGACAACCGGATCTTCAACGTCGACGTTGCCAGTGAGTTTTATCAGATTCTTGGCCGGAACCCACTTTGTGATAGGACTGGCGGCAATTGCCTTGTCGACTGTGGGCGCGTCACGGTCCCCGAATTCATTTTGCGATTTCCCTTGGAGGATGGGCGCGCGCCGCAAGACCAGAGATGAATCCCCTGTCTGCTGCACGACGTGAGCAAGTTCGTGCGCGAGGAGTCTTCGTCCCTCACCGTTGTTGGGTGCATACTGATGACGCGCAAAGACAATCTCGGAACCAAGTGTGAAAGCGCGGGCGGAGAGTCCCATCGCTGCACGGTGAGCCGGTTCGCCCGAGTGAACGCGCACGCGACCGAAATCGAAATGGAACTTCGATTCCATCTGCTCGCGTGTTGCGGTGTCAAGCGGTCGCCCAACCGAGCCTCGAAGTTGTTGGAGAGCGGGAGGCACATCGGAATTTGGTGCGTGGCCGTCGTTCTGTCGCTGCATTCCCAATTCAGTGCCTCCCTTCGATGTGTCGGCGGGTGTACTTAGCACTCGCTCGGAGACACGATCGGCTTCTCGTTCGTAGTCGTCACCCGGTCGACCGATCGCGATCCTTGTCTGGGTCGATCCGAGGCCCGATTTCTCGTTGTCCGCATACTGCCTCCGACCTGCTGAAACGATACGAGCCCGCGGCACGTAACTTGTCTCCTGCGAAGACGTGACCGAGCTCGCAGGCCGGTGAGCAAAAGCTCGCGCATTCATCCTAGACGTAGATTGTCATTTGGACGGCTGGGAGATCAAGTGGGAATTGCTCAGCCTAGCGGGCCAGAACTTTTTTCTGCGTTCCTGGCTTCCAAATTTCATCTTATCTCATTGGGCGAAACGGCCGGGGCCTGCTAGACGATGAAATATGGATGCGGTCTGGAGACGCCGGGGAAATCGGCTGACGCACCAGAACGAGGACGTTCCAGAAAGATTGCAAGAGACACTCAGCATGAACAGAAGTCGTCTTAATCACACGGAGATATTGCCGCCTTATGGCAACGTGCTGGTCGCGGGTGGTTCTAATCACAGCTGTAACACTCTTGCGATCGCGGAACTCTACGATCCGGCCACTGGAACTTGGACCCGTACCAGCAGTCTCAATACTGCTCGAAAAGCCGCCACCGCGACGCTTCTGGCCGGCGGCAAAGTGCTGGCCGCAGACAATTACTCCGACAACCCTCCCGGGTTAGTACTAGGTTAACTCAGAGGCATGTCATTAATCATCACCATTGACTCGTTAGGTCTGGTCCCAGGACCTTTCTAAAAGACTGTAGAAGCGATATCCCGCCGCTGAGTTTGAATGGCCGAATGGCGTTGCAGGGTCCGCGAAAGGG
>CAWAYD010000002.1:0-40194 GCA_963786175.1 uncultured Verrucomicrobiae bacterium
ACGGTCTTTGCTACCTGTTTTCGGCAGCGGTTCGCCGGTGAGGAGTCGCCAGAGCTTGTGATTGATGAAGATTAGCTCGGTGCCGCGCTTTGTTGGGACAACGAAGCCGGCCTTCTCCAGTGCGCGCAGATATTTTGTCGCCGTCAGGCGCTTGGCGATTCCGGCATTCTCAACAAAACGGATCTTGCAGTAGGGCTGTTCGAAGATCAGCTCGATCAGTTCCTTGCTGAAGACCGGCTTCGGCAACTTCCGTTTTGCGTCGGCCAGAGTTTCGGCCATGAGATCGCGGATGCCGTTAATCTTTTCCGTGGTGCCGTGGGCTGTCTTTTCAATCGCTTCCAGCATGTAGAGCAACCAGCCTTCCCACTCGCCGCGTTCGGTTACGGCCTGGAGGTTGCGGTAGTATTGCGGCTTGTGCTCAATGATGAACCGGCTCAGGAACAGGATCGGGATTTCAAGCAATTGGTTCATGATCAACTGAAGGATGATCAGAATCCGGCCGGTGCGTCCGTTGCCGTCGAAAAACGGGTGAATGGCTTCGAATTGATAATGCGTCACGCCGGCACGAACGAGCGGGTCGAGGTCGGATGAGGAGTCATTGCTAAACTTCTCGAGGTTCGCCAGTTTGCGGCGAAGCAAATCCTGGCCTTCGGGCGGAGTGTAAATGACTTCTTTGGTGTTCGGATTTTGGAGTTTCGTTCCGGGTAAATTGCGAATGCCGGCTTTGTTTTCCTTGATGATATTGACGATCTCGATCGCCAGATGAGTGGAGAGAAATGGATGCTCGCGAATGACATCCATTCCGTGCCAGAGCGCGTCGCGGTAATGGAGGACTTCCTTGGCGTGCGGGGAAACGTCGGCGCTATCTCCGTTGGCGGCGACGCCGCGAAAAAGTTCGTCGTTGGTGGTGAAAATGTTCTCGATCTCGGAACTGAGTTTCGCTTCCTGAAGCGCGAGGGTGTTGAGCAGAATTGTGGGGTTTGGGAGACTGTGGGTTCGACCTTTCAGTTCAGCCAGGGCACGACTGGCGCGGGTCGTGGCCTTGAGAACCCGGGCGGTTTCGAGTTCCGCTTTGGGCGGTAGATCGGGAAGCTGATTAAAGGGCTTCTCGGGACTGAATTGCATGCGGTTTATACAATAGCAGGACTAAATGTATAAAAAAGCCTAAGAAATATACATTTAATCGATTGAATGCATGCGGCGCATACATCTGCCAAGCTGGCCACAGCGTCGCGAAAACCTGCGAGAAATGATCGATCAGTCTCATGTCCCTTGAGCAAACGGTGGACGACATCGGGCACCAAATCGAAGCCGGCGGGCGCGAAACTTACTTATGACTGAAGCCGATCTTTGGCCGTGCGGGTGGCGGCGGATCAGGCGGAGGATTTAGAATGAGCATCAAATCCTGAAGCACACGAACGATCGCGACTTCATGGGTATCAAGGCGGCCGGTAAGTTGTTTCTCCAAGGCGGCAAGTTTCCTGGCTAACTCACGCGTGCTCAGCAGTGTCTCCCGCATTTTCACAAAAGCGCGAATAACAAAGACGCTCATCTGGACGGCGCGAGCGCTACGAAGAACGTTTGCCGCCTGGAGAGCGCCGTGCTCGGTAAAGGCATAAGGACGATAAGCAGAGCCTCGATGTTTCCTCGAACTCATCGCAATTTGCGATGAGTCCTCCAACTTTGGCATCGCAATTTGCGATCTCAAAGAGTCGAACTCCTCGCCCGTAAGCTGAAACATGAAATCGGGTGGGAAACGATTTCGATTGCGCTTCACCGCCTCATTAAAGCGAAACGTCGGAACTCCGTAAACTCGCGCCAGATCGGTATCGAGCATGACGCGTTGTCCACGGATCTCGTGGATCATGGCATCGAGGCGTTCTTCGGAGAACGCGGAGGGATTATTCGCAGAAGACTTCACGGGTTAACCCATTTCCCGATACAATCGGAAGGATGCGTCTCGCGCTCCGCTGCGCTCCAGTCGAGTTGATCGAGCTGCTTTTTTGTCAGCGCCGGCGATGAACCCAGTAAGCGGAGCAGCCGAAGCAGTCGTTTCCGCATCGCGCGTCTCGTGACGAAGCGCTGCCAGACAACCTCCTCTTGGTTGAAGCGGCGGACGTTTTCTTGCACGTCGTTGATGAGCCGAGTCATCGATCAAAAGTATGACGCTGTTGAGGCAGGGCTGCGAGCAGCTTTGACAACAACGACGCTAAGTTGAGACGCGGTCGCAATTGTGACCATCTTAGAATGATGCCACTGAGTGAATCCATCATGCGGTTGAATCAGCCCGCGAGTCCGAGCGAGCAAATGAGCTGAGGTTCTTTTGCTTCGCGTTCTTCGGAACTGGATCGATCTCAAATGGAATTGCCGATCACAAGGCGATTGAACGAGATCGAACGCGCAAAAATTTTAAGCAACGAGAGCAGAAATGTCTTGCACTCGCTCTTGCTACCATTTGTAGTGCAGAGGGTTCTCTGCAACCACACCATGCGCTGTCCGAAGTGCGGCAATCGCGATGATAAAGTGATCGATTCGAGACAATCGCGCGATAGTTCCAGCATCCGCCGCCGGCGCGTTTGCCTGGCGTGCTCCTTTCGTTTCACCACTTATGAAGAGATCGAACGCAGCGATCTGCGCGTGATCAAACGCGATCGGCGTCACGAAATTTTCGACCGGCGCAAGCTGGCTAACAGCGTCGCGAAAGCCTGCGAGAAACGATCGATCAGTCTCATAACTCTCGAGCAAACGGTGGACGATATCGTGCACGAAATCGAAACCGGCGGGCGCGAAACGACTTCAGCCGCCATCGGAGAAAAGGTACTCGAGAAATTGCGCGAGCTCGATGAGGTGGCCTATCTCCGCTACGCTTCGGTCCATCGTCATTTCGACGACGTCGAACAATTTGTCGACGAAATCCACGCGCTCGGTCGTCGCATTAGACGCAACGCGCAGCAGCCCGAGTTGTTTGCCGAACCAACGAAAAATGGTCGCGTTTAAAGAAGAGTTTCCCTATCTCCAATCCGAAAGCGGACAGCTCTTCGAGTTTAACCGCGACTGGCTCCAGGCCGCGATTCGACAGGCGGCCGATCGCGCCGGTTATCCGAGTTGGTGGCTGACGGAACACGTCACGGAAAGCATTGCCTTCTATCTCCGGCTACGAACGGATGAATCGGTTGTCGCCTTCAGTCAGCTCAACCAAACCGTGCGCTACGTTTTGAAAGTCATCGGTTATAAGGAAATCGTTCCGCACTTCAAACCGTCACCACCGCCGATCTCGCTCTCGCTTTATGAAATCGCCGAAGCGGCCGGCACCGGCTACGAGCTGGCGTTTTTCGATCTGCTCGAAAAACGGATCGCGGCGATTCTCGAGACGGGTGCGAGAGAAGTGCACTTCTTTGGTCTACAACCGTCGATCAAACATCTGCGTGGCGCGAAGGTCTGGACCCGTTCGTGTGATGCGTTGCGGGAAGAAGTGACCTGTTTCATTCGCGAAAAAATCTGTGTCGGCGCCGGGGCGGTGGAATTGAGCTGCTCGATTCGATGACGATCTTCGAGAAAATCGTCGCTCGCGAAATTCCAGCGAAAATCGTGTCTGAAGATGACGACGTGATCGCATTCTACGACGTGAATCCGCAGGCGCCGGTGCATGTGCTTATCGTGCCCAAGCGCGTCATTCCGCGGTTGTCACAGGCGAGTGAATCGGATCAGGCGTTGCTGGGGAAATTGCTCCTGACGTCGGCGAAGGTGGCGCGCGATCTGGGGGTGAGCGAGAGCGGTTATCGCGTCGTGATTAACAGCGGACCCGATGCGGGCGAAAGCGTGCCGCATCTGCATGTGCACTTGTTAGGCAAGCGTTCGCTCGCCTGGCCGCCCGGTTAGTCCGGCAGTCCTTTACTCGTTAGGCGGAATGAAGCTCCAGCCGAACTCTGCCGTCCAATGGTTGCGGAGCACGCGCTGCAAATGGCTGCTTCTCGTGACCGTGCTTTGTCTGGTGCTTCGGGAAAACTACCCTTTCTCGCACTTCCCGATGTATTCCTCCTTCTCGAATGAAACCTACTTCCTCTATCTGACGGACGCCGCCGGCCAGCCGATCGCGACGAGCCGCTTTGGACTTTCGAGTTCCACCTTAAAGAAAATCTTCGACCGGCAACGGCGGAGCAATCTCAAGAAGTATCGCAACGCGGAGTCCGCTCGTTTTCGCCTGGCTGACCAGGCTGCGGCGCAATCACTTCTGGAATATCTCGATGGCCTAGCCGCTCATGTTCCGTCCGCGGGAAAGTGGCTTCCAGGTGCGCGGGTCCAGCGCGTCCTGGTGCGCGAAAAATCGGGCGAGATCGTGCTCGAGACAGAAACCCTGGCCGAACATCCATGAGTGCGTCGAAACCGATGCCGCGCTTCGCGTTCTATGAGCGGCTGGTGATGCGTGTTCTTTTCGCCTGGATTGTTTGGCGCGCCACGCCCGCGGCATTGGTCGTCAATGGTATTCCCGCGCCGAATGGAATTGCGCGAGTGATCGATCTCCATTTTCTGCTCGAGCCGCATTCCTTCGCCTTGCTGCGAATCCTGTTGGCGGCGGCGCTGATCGCGTACGTGTTGCGATTGTTCGTTTTCCTTGCGTTGCCAATCGCGCTCTTCGCGAATGTTACGGCAACTGCGATCGTGAATTCTCAGGGCGCGATCCAGCACGCGTTCCAAATCGTTTCGCTGGTTCTGCTGGCGCAAACTGCGGCGCATTTCTACGGGCTCTGGCGCCGCCGAAGGGGCGAGACGCGCGAGGCGCTCGAGGATCGCACAATCTGGTGGTCGCAACAGACGGTCGTTGCCGTCTATCTGGTTGCGGGAATCACGAAGGTTCTTGTGACCAAAGGGCTTTGGCCCTTTCAAGCGCGCTGGATCGGGGTGTCGATCGCGAAATCGGCCTACCAGACGTTCTACGACACGCTTAGTCAGGCTGATCTGCAGCAGCAGCTCGCTGTAGCCAACTTTGCCGCTGCACACGGCTGGCTGATCGTGCTGCTCGCCGCGGTCGGACTTTTGCTCGAACTCGGCTCACCTTTGGCGCTGATCAATCGTACCTGCGCGGCGTTAATCGGTTTGGCTTTGATTGGCTTCCACCTCTCGCTCGATTACGCGATGCGGCTCTCCTTTATCTACAATCAATGGCTGCTGCTCATCTTTTTGGTCAACCTGCCCTATTGGATCGTGGCCGCATTTCGGCGATTCGTTAGGCGAGAACGGACCGTTGCACCGTAAGTGCGGACATCAGTATCAGAGTCAGCACCGGGCGTGCGCCGTCGCGCCGGCGCCTTCTACATCCCCATGATTTGATAGCCGCCGTCGACGTAGATCACCTGGCCGGTAATCGCGGCCGCGCCGTCGCTGGCGAGGAATAGGCCGGTCTTCCCGAGTTCGGCGGGATCGCAACTGCGCTTAAGCGGTGCGCGCTCCTGATAATGCTTCAACATCGAGGAGAATCCGCTGATTCCACGGGCGGCGAGCGTTTGCACCGGCCCGGCGGAAATGCAGTTCACTCGAATTTTCCTTGGACCCAAATCATAGGCCAGGTAACGGGTGCTGGCTTCGAGACTCGCCTTCGCCACGCCCATGACGTTGTAATGCGGGACGACCTTTGCCGCGCCGTAGTAGGTCATGGCGAGAATACTGCCGCCATCAGTCATGAGCGGCGCGGCGGCGCGGGCAAGCGCGACTAACGAATAGGCGCTGATATCATGCGCGGTACGGAAGGCTTCGCGCGAAGTGCTGAGGAAATCGCCTTCCAGCGCTTCTTTTGGTGCAAAAGCGACGGAGTGCAGAAGCAAATCGAGCCGATCGGTCCGGCCACGGACGTTGACAAAGAAAGCCTCGATCTCCTCGTCCCGTGACACGTCACACGGATAAAGAGCCGTGTCGGCGCCGAACTCGCCTACCAGTTCCTCGACGTTCTCTTTCAGTCGTTCGCCCTGATAGTTAAAGATGAGACGTGCGCCGGCGGCCGCCCAGGCTTTGGCGATCGCCCAAGCGATGCTGCGTTTATTCGCAACCCCGAAGACGACACCGGTTTTGCCTGCAAGTGTTTGGTCCGTCATAGAAAGCGACTGTAGCGGCTTTGCTCCTCAAGGAAAGAGCCGGAGCGTCGCTCGCAAAATGCGATCAGAGGCAAAATCGTTAGGCCAATTTCAACGGCAGAAGCGTTGCTTCGTTAGCACAGCGCGCACATAATGCGACATGAAGGTGAAAGTGATCGTGACGCCGAAGGAAACCGTGCTTGATCCGCAGGGCGCGGCGGTGCGCGAGGCGATGCAGCATCTGGGGTTCAACGCAGCGCGCGACGTCCGGATCGGTCGTTATCTCGAGATCGAACTGGAAGGCGAGGCAGGCGCTCATGAGCCCAAGCTGCGTGAGCTTTGTCGCGAGCTTCTTTCCAATCCCGTGATCGAAGATTACCGGCTGGAAATGCCTAACGAATCGAAATGAAGTTCGCGATCGTTCAATTTCCGGGCTCCAATTGCGATCAGGATTGCCTTGCCGCGTTGCGTGGGATCGCTGGAATAGAAGCGGACTACGTCTGGCACAAGGAAACCTCCCTGCGTTCCTGGGACGCGATTGTTTTGCCGGGCGGATTTTCTTACGGCGATTACCTGCGTTGCGGTGCGATCGCACGTTTCTCACCGATCATGCGCGCGGTGATGGAGGATGCCCGCGCGGGCAAGCCGGTCATCGGGATTTGCAACGGATTTCAGATTCTTTGCGAGGCTGGGCTTCTGCCTGGTGCGTTGGTGCGCAATCGCTCCCTCCACTTTGTTTGCGACATGGTCACGACCCGTGTGGAAGCCGCGGATACGCCATTCACGCGCGGCATGCCGGTCGGCACGTTGCTGCGCATCCCGATTGCGCACGGCGAGGGTTGTTATTTTGCCGGCGAGGCGACCCTGCGAGAGCTAAACGAGCGGCAGCAGGTAATCCTGCGTTACTGCGACGGGCGAGGGAATATCACGCCCGCGGCCAATCCCAATGGTTCGCTCGAAAATATTGCCGGGATCTGTAATCGAGAGCGCAATGTGTTTGGGCTTATGCCGCATCCCGATCGGGCGTGTGATGAGCGTCTCGGAAGCGCCGATGGCGCGCGCATTTTCGAGGCGATGCTCGGTGTTGACGCGACCAATCGCGCCGCGGCCTAGAACTCTGGCACGCGGCTGACTAGTCTGGTCCCGCCGGTTAGATCCTGTCAGCTTGTTACGCATATAAGGTTAACAGTTGTGTTGCATAAATGAACACGAATTTCCGACGAAAAACTGCCTTTCCTAGGAGAAGTCGCCCCGGCACGTCCATTGCTAAAGTTCCAGCCACAACCTCAAGGAACCTATGCTACTACAAAAAACACTTCACATGAGCCAGTCGCTGGAAGAGTGCAAAAGTCGCCTTGCCAGCATTCACTCCTACCGCCGACAACTTCCGATGGTTACCAAAGCCAACGTGACGTCGTCCAAAACACTTGATTTCGGCTTTCGCGGGCCGCTCGGTTTCGAGGGACATACTGTGATCTCGACTCTGGAGAGCGATCAGCCCGAGCGGGTCGGTTTCGAGTCGTGGGGTGGGAATATTGAATTGATGGGCTTGATCGAGTTCGAGGAAGTGCGGCCTGACTGCACCGAGGTCTCGATCGCCGTGTATTACGAGATCAAGAACCGGTTCTTCGCCTGGCTTGACCGGCGATTTCATTTTGTCGAGGCCTTTTTGAACGCCGAGCTGCGCAGTTTGCGTGCGCACTTCGAAGGAATCGCGGCACCGGTTCCGGAACGCATGCCAGTCTTTGCGGTGTTTGAACCTGCGTCTGCCTAACGCCTAACGATTTCTCCATTAAGGAGCGCGGATCCGCACTAGCGGGCCGCGCTCTCTTAATTTATGCGGACCGCGCGGGTCTTATCCAGACGCAGGACATCGCCGGGCTGCAAAGTGATTTGCGCTTGCAGGTCGGAAATCTTCTCGCCACGCAACTGGACGCTGCCCTGTTCAACAAGACGTCGTGCTTCGCCGCGCGATTTCGTCAGGCCAAATGAGGTGGCGTAAGCGGCGACAACCAGCGCTACGATATTGCCTTCTCCAGCAGGCGCCTTGAAGGCCGGGAGATCTGCCTCGTCGAGGCGTTTTGCGCTGAAGCGGCGCTCCCATTCGGTCGCTGCGTTTTCCGCGGCGCCCGGTGAGTGGTAGATGGCGACGAGCTCGCGCGCGAGCTGTTTCTTTGCTTCCATCGGATGCTGGCCGGCAGTCTGCGCGTGCCCAAGGAGAAGAAGATAGTAACGCGTCATTAGTTCATCGGAGACGCTCATCAACTTGCCGAACATGTCGTTAGGCGGGTCCGTCACGCCGACGTAATTGCCGAGGCTCTTGCTCATCTTTTGCACGCCATCAAGACCTTCCAGGATCGGCAAAAGGAAGACGACCTGTTGCGGCTGGCCTTCCTCTTTTTGCAGATCTCGTCCGACGAGAATGTTGAAAAGTTGGTCGGTGCCGCCGAGTTCAACGTCGGCCTGAATCTGGACCGAATCCCAGCCCTGCATGATGGGATACTGAATCTCGTGCGCGCCGATGGACTGTTCCTTTTCCAGGCGTGTCCGGAAGTCTTCACGCTGCAACATTTGCTGCAAGGTCACGCGGCTGTTGAGCCGGATGACGTCGGCATAGGACATTTTGCCTAACCAGTCGCCATTATGAACCAGGCGGGTGCGGTCGGGATCCAGGACCTTGAAAGCTTGTGTGCGATAGGTGTCGGCATTTGCCACGATCTGCTCGGGCGTCAGTTGCGGTCGGGTGGCGGAGCGTCCGCTCGGATCTCCTACCAGAGCAGTGAAATCGCCAATAATAAGGATCGCTTCGTGGCCGAGATCCTGGAACTGACGAAGCTTGCGCAGCACAACCGTGTGGCCGAGATGAAGGTCGGCACTCGTCGGGTCGACGCCGAGCTTGACGCGAAGCGGCCGGCCTAACGACAACTTGTCATGAAGGGCCGCTTCACTGATGATTTGGGCCGCGCCGCTTTTCAACAGCTCGAACGAATCTGCCGCGTCCATGCCGCAAAGTGCGTCAGTCTGAATTTGCTTCAACCATTGTGCGAGAATTGCACTCTGCGACGATCGATGAAGGACAGCGTCTCCTACTCGTTCCGGTTCAACAGCTCGCGCACTTCGTCGATCGTCAGGGGATGATCTTGCTGGCTTAGCATTCTCTGCCGTGTGCCCTTGGCGAGAAACGGCCGGTGACTCTCGACATATTCGCGGGTCTTGACCTTGTTCTCTGGGGTGCGCGCGGTGTCGCCGAATGAGCTTTTGCCCGTTGCGAACTGCGTTCCGGCATATCTGCTCTCGCGGTGAGTCACTGCGACGGTTTCGCTTTGTGAAGATTTTTTCATCTGAAATTTCCGGGCGAAGAATTCGCGGATACCAAGGAAACTTTTCGTTGAGTGCTGCTCGCCAGGATCAAACACTTTCGTGTCGAATTTTTTGTCGAGGGGACTGTTTCCCGTCGCGACAAACTTCTTGTTCTGCGCGGAATTGACGAGCGACATGTCGGGTCGCAAGAGGCGATCGATCAATTTACGCTCCTGCTCTTGCGCGCGAACGGTGCCGACAAAGATCGTTAGGCAAACAATCACGCAAATCGATCGCATTGATGCCGATCCTGCCGCAGGCGTTTCGCGCCTGTAAAGAAAAAGCGCAGCTGCGGAGGGGGCCTCAGAATCCGTTCAGCGCACTGATCAATCTGTCAGCTTGTTGCGGCGGCGGCACTTCCCCGCTCAAGATGGTGCGCGCGCCGACCGGGTGCCCGTAATATCGCTCGTTGGCCGTCTTTTGGGTCGCAATGATCGCGCCTTCAAGCGAGATGCCAGCGAAGAGACCTTTACTGCGGCTGTAAGTGTAAACTGCCGCCGTGGTAGTAACAGCGCCCTGAAGATCCCGTCCGACCGGGCCGGCGGCCGCGCTCACATCGGCGCCGAGTTTCACATTGCCATCGCGCGAGAAAGCGCGAACCGCAGCATCATTGTTCAAGACGAAAATAAAATCCGTCAGCTCCGCGCCGACCTGCAAGCCCCAGCCAGCGCCGCCAAGACCGATAAACGACGGACCCGACCAGCCGTTTCCGGTGCGCGCGACGAGAACGCCTTCGCCGCCTTTACCACTTACGCCAAAGCCAACCTTGAGAACGCGAATGATTGCCAGACCGCGGGCGTTGCTGATGATGCGCCGTGGGATTTGAGTTTCCGGCATCTCCCGGAAGTCGTGCATGATTTTGGCCGACTGGTTAACGATTTCCTGCTCGGTGAAGGCGCGAGCCGAACTCAGGGCGAAACATGGGGCAAGGAGCAGAGCGACTATTGTTTTCATCTTACAGGATGTTTCGCCCGCGGTGCGCCGGACGGTCGCATTCCAATCTATCTCGTTTTCGGCGCCGGACCGTTAAACCGTTTCTGCTGGCGGTCTCGACTCGTTAGGCGGCAGTCCCTGTTTCTGGCGCGCTGATTCGCTGATAAAACAGGCGTGGCGGTTCGGATTAATCCCGGAACCGTATCGATCGGCGTACGCCTTGGTGAATTCTGCCCCGAGGAAAAAGATGGTCGTTGAGTAGTAAACCCAAATAAGAATCAGGATAAGCGCTCCCGCGGCGCCGAAGCTCGATCCGATGCTGCTCGTCCCGAGATACAGGCCGATGAGGAACTTTCCGAGAGTGAAAAGAATGGCGGTTACCGTGGCGCCGATCCAGACGTCTTCCCACCCGATCTCGACATCCGGCAGCACCTTGAAAATCAGCGCAAATAGAAGGAGGACGACGACAAAGCTGCCCGCGGCAGTGATGGGTCCGACAAAACTCGGGACAGACAAATACTCAGTTACAAAGGTGTTCAGGCCTTGGAGGACGGCGCTTAAGAGCAAAGAAATTATCAGAAGAAATCCAACGCCCAGGACCATGGAAAGGTTGAGCAGGTATTCTTTTACGGAAGAGATAATCCCCGTGCCGGGTTTAAGGCGTACACCCCAGATGGAGTTGAGCGCATCTTTGAGCTGACCAAAAACGCCCGACGCACCGATGAGCAACGTGACTAGGCCGACAACGGTGGCAAGGATGCTCCTGCTCGTGTCGCTCGACGCTTGAATCAACGTTTGGATTTCTGCGGCTCCTTGCGGGCCAAGAAGCCAGTTGATTTGTTGGTAGACCTGACCACGCGCGGCCTGCTCGCCAAATATGAGACCGGCAACCGATATCGTGATGATAACCAGCGGGGCCATGGCAAAGATGGAGTAGTAGGCGAGTGCCGCGCTGAAACGGAGAGCGCGGTCTTCCAGCCACCCGTTGAAGCTTTGCACAAAAAGCGGACCCCAGGATCGTAGCGGATGAAATTGTTCTTTTTTCCCCACCGTCGGAGAGTTTCTTAGTCGAGCGTGCGATCTTTCAAGAGGCCCAGTCAAAAATGGAATCGATAATCGACTTGCAGAGCGACGCATATTTCATGAGCGAGGCATTGCGCATGGCCGTGCGCGCCTTCGAAGCTGAAGAAGTTCCGATTGGCGCTGTCGTCGTGCGCGACGGGCGAATTATCGCGCGGGCTTACAATCAGGTTGAACTGCTTAAGGACGCGACAGCGCACGCCGAGATGCTAGCCATGACGCAAGCCGAAGCGGCGGTGGGCGATTGGCGGTTGAACGATTGCGATCTCTTTGTGACTAAGGAACCGTGCCCAATGTGCGCGGGCGCGCTCGTGCACGTACGGATGCGCCGCGTGGTTTTCGGTTGCGCCGATTCTCGTGGCGGCGCGGCCGGCGGCCTGTTGAATTTACTGCAAAATCCCTCTCTGAACCATCAATGCGATATTACCGCCGGCGTTTTGCGAGAGGAATGCGCAAGCCTCCTTCAAAGTTTTTTTCAGGCGCGGCGTGCAGGTGAAACCGGAGCTTCGCTGCCCTGAGAGCAGGAATGCGACGTCTATTTGTTTTCACTTGCAAAGGGGCTAGGCTGGACAATAATCGCGGTCCTCTGGACCGCTCTGACTTTCTTCAGAATTGGAGTTTGTCGGGTGCGTCTGGAACCGGAACTGCTTTTTAAATGGGTTGGCGCGAGGGGCGCTTACTTTCAGATGACTTACGGGGCACTTACTTTCGGGAAAGGCTTGAAACCATCAGACCTTCGCGCGGTCTCAGCTAAGGCATTGAAGACACTTTTCATTCGTTCACTTATTGCAGTGTCCTTGGGACTTGCCGGCCGCACTGCATGCGCCAGTCTGCCGCCGGTGACCGAGCAGTTCGGCACGGCTTCCGACGGAACGCCATTGCACTGGATCGTCTATACGCCCAGTGGAAACGGGCCCTGGCCGGCCGTCCTGGTCATTCATGGCGGCGGCTTTTATAAAGGCACTCCGGACAGCTCGGACGATTCAGCGACTTGCGCGCAGGATCTCGCGAACGCTGGCTTTATCGCCTTTGCTAATGAGTATCGGTTAGCTCCTCCCGGTAAGCTCGAAGGCCAGGTGTCTGATGGACGCTTCCCGGACCAGACTGACGACGTAAAACTAGCGGTGCTCACGGCTAGAGCTGATCCGCGTTGCAATGGCAAAATAGGAGCGGTTGGCGGTTCCGCAGGAGGATCTCATGCTTCCTACGTCGCGGGAACAGGTACAGTCGGTGATGATCGCGTCGATGTAGCAGTCGATCTTTCGGGCGCACACGATTTTTCGGACTTTAACCCGGGTAAAGATATTCTCGATTTTACCAATAACGTAACTAACTACGTCGGTGTAAACGTCGGCGATACGGCTGCTTTGCGGGCTGCTTCGCCAGCCTGGGCGGCAGACAAAGACACTGTGCCAATGCTCCTCGTGAACACCATTCAGGATGCCATGCCTTATGCGCAGCAGCCCGATATGGTCCAGCATCTGGACGCCCTGGGAGTGACTAACTATCAGGCGATCACTTTTCCAGGGACGGATCATGCTTTTGCTATCTGGTCGACGGTAGAGGATCAGGCAATTCCGTTTCTTAGTGGCGTTCTCTCCGGTTCCGCCACGCCTACACCGACACCTACGCCTCCCATGGGAGATACAACTAAGAAGCTGCTCAACGTATCTACCCGAGGAAACGTGGGAACCGGTGATAATGTTTTGGTAGGTGGCTTTATTATTACGGGCAACAGTTGCAAGCGCGTGGATTTGCGCGGAATAGGTCCTTCCCTGCAAGCCGTCGGAGTTACCCGGGCACTGGCCGATCCGGTTTTGCAATTATATGACTCTGCGGGAGATATCATCGAAGCAAACGATAACCGTGTCTTGATTCCCGGAATCCCGAATCCGTTGCTACCAACCGACTCTTCGGAATCGTTTCTAACTGCTTTTCTTCCGCCCGGAAGTTACACAGCCGTCCTTGAGGGAGCGAATCTCGGTACGGGTGTCGGCCTGGTAGAACTTTACGATACCGATCCCGCCAATTCAGAGGTGGCCAATATCTCGACCCGTGGAGTCGTAGGAACGGGTAATGCCGAAATGATTGGTGGTTTTATTGTCGGTGGCAGCACGCCAACCAGCGTGATCGTGCGCGCACTCGGTCCTTCTTTGGTTGCTCAGGGAGTGACAAATGCTCTGTCCGATCCAGTGCTGGAGCTGCGTGACGCCAATGGCAATCTTATCGGGCAAAACGACAACTGGCGGTCAGATCAGGAACAACAGATTATTGCCACGACCATTCCGCCGCCTGACGACGCGGAGGCGGCCCTTGTCGAAACCCTTGCTCCAGGCACTTACACCGCTTTGGTCTATGGCAAGAATTCCGGCAGCGGCGTTGCGCTTGTCGAAGCTTACGACCTAAGTAACATCCAATAGCAGTTGGCTGCCTCGCAAGGATTTGAACCTTGACAAAGAGATCCAGAATCTCTCGTGCTACCGTTACACCACGAGGCATTAGAGGACTGAGACCTAAGCCCTGCTCACCCTTTTGCGCAAGTGCGCCGTCCGCTGCTGCGCACGATTTTCTGAAAAGGCGAAGTCGTTAGGCAGAAGCCGGTTCCAATGCGCCCGGAACGTAATCTCGCTCCTGTTGCGCAGCCCGTTCGGCTTCCTTGGTTGCCATCAAGCGTCGCAGAGGCAATGCGAGCCGGATTATTGGCAGCCATTTCGCCATAGATGCGACCCGAGAGCAGGTCAAGCGAGGGGACCTTGTCCCGCCAGGTCACGATGCGCTGAAAGGCGAGAGGATATTCCCAGAGTACGCCGATGACATCCTCGACGACCTCATTCCCCTCATCGAAGAGATGTTCGAGATCGGCAAAGGGATTGCCATTGGTCTTTATTTCCCCGCAGAGAAGTTTCGCGATCTCGTCGGCGGCAAACTGACCTTCCTGAATCCCGAAGTAGACGCCGTAGGCAAAAATAGGATCGGTAAAACGGTGCGCGTCGCCGATGCAGATGAAGCCTTTGCCCGTGTAATCATAGACCCGATAGGAAAAATTCGGAATGGCGTGGATTGGCTCCCGCGGAGTCAGATCAGGCAGGCGCGAGGAAAGTGCCGGAGTCATGTGGCGACATTCCCGCAGAAACATCTGCTCCTTGCTCATGCGTGCCTTTTTGAAACGTTCGGTAGGAAAGACGACGCCGACGCTGGTGAGTTCCTCACTTACTGGAATGAACCACGCCCAATAATGTTTCTCCTGGTAGAAGAGCAGCGTGTTTCCAGGTTGCTGATGCGCTTCGGGTCCGCTGCCGCGAATCGTGTTCGCGAACTGGGTGAAAAACGCAACTTGTTTATCGGAATACCCAGGGACTTTGCGGCCGGTCACGCGGTGATTGGCGAGAAAGGTAGCACTGCCGGAGGCGTCGATTAAGACTTCCGAGTAGAGATTCTCTTCCTTGCCTTCCGATGTCCGAATCCTCAAGCCAACGACAGTATCGTCCTTACGAAGTGGCGCGATGGCGGTGGCTTTGATCCAAATCGCGCCACGCTCGACTGCGGCGTCAAAGAGAATCTTGTCGAAGCTGCTCCGCATAACGTTCCAAGTCGAGTTGGGCACCTGTTCGTTCTTCTCGTTGCGTCGGACCAGACCAACCCAAAATTCGTTCTTGCCGTCAGGCCCGTAAAAGGTCGCGCCATGTTTAATGGGGTAACGCTGCGCTTCGATTTGGGGGCCGAGGCCAAGATCCTTTAAGGCAACCGCAGTCGCGCCGGTAAGAGATTCACCAACATGAAAGCGAGGGTGATGATCCCGCTCGACAATTATCGGTGTAATGCCGCGCCTGAGAAGATACAACGCAGTCCCGGCGCCAGCGGGACCGCCGCCAAGGATGATGACAGGGTGTTTCTTTTGCGACATGAGAAGCGAATGAAAGCCTAGGGTAATGAGGGTGCAATTCTTCCGTCATTCTGGTCAAGAGATTTAGTGCACCCTTTTGCCAGGGCGCACCTATCAGCCTTCGCCGCTTCGGCTTACAAACCCAGGCTACAATCGGGATTAATATTCTGCCCGTAGATGTCGCCACCATCAGACCTTCCATCGCTCCAAACTGCCAGCGCATCGCCGGTTGCGCTGGAGAAGGTGAGATCGAGGCGGGATTTCAACGAGACACGTGACGAGACTGCGAATGGGGGACAGGTGAGCGTGCCACTCTGATCTAACCTTGCTCCCATGATTGTATCTTGAGCAAACGCCGGCTCCGACGACCAGACAACCAAAGCCCCGGTGGAAGTGAAGGCGCTCGTGACATTGATCACGGCCGAGGAGGTGAAGGGTTGGACGACGACGCCGGTAGAACTCCATTGTGCCGTGCCTGTGGTGTTGAACTTTTGCGCGGAGATTCCTTCATTCGTCTGCGGTCCTTCCAGAATCTCATCCCAAAAAAGGTAGGTGGATGCAGTTGCCGGGTCGTAGGAGACACTCGGATTCACCTGATCATGCGAGGTGTCGGTTGAACCCAGAGCACCGTTGTGTGGGAAGGCTTCGCTGCCATCGGCGAGAATGTGTTGAGCGCGTGATTGCAACGGGTCCACCTGATACCATCCAAAAACCGCACCGCCCGCGTCGTCCGTCACGAAAGGTGGAAAGTTTCCAAACTGGAGCGAGCCGCCATCAAAAACCGCCACATGGTTCGCGCCCCAAAGGAGTGCGCCGGTCGTATCGAGTTTATTTGTCAGGAGATGTTTGGGGCTACTGAAGCCCGCCGCCGAAACCCAGGAGACGATGACCGAACCCGCGTCGCTACCATGCAAGTCAGCCAGCGAGTAGCTCGACCCGGCAGGAGCGGTCAGAGTAATACCACCCGGACCCCATTGCGGCGCGCCGGCTCCGTTCACTCGTTGTAACACAATGTCGTTATCGTTAATCCAGGCAATGACGGCAAAGCCATCAGTAGTCGCGGCGATCTTCGGATTTCCCTTAAAGCCGCTGCCCGTACTCGGATGAAGCCCGTCCGGTCCCCATAACCTGACCGCATCTGGACTTACTTTTGCCGCGGTAACTACCGTGTCCGGCGGATGACGATCGTCGAGAAAAGCGATCAAGGCGTTCCCGCGCCGATCGATATCGAGCCCGTAATCCTGTGTCGAACTCATTCCGAGATCGGCCACCCGCAGACCCTTGGATCTCCACTGGCGCACGCCGTTTTCGTCCAGCCGCTGCAAAAACACATCATAACCGAAAGGCGGGTTACCGTTTGGATCGTTATCGAACCAGCTGATGTAACAGCCGCCATCTGACGTAGGTCGAATTTTCGGCTGAACCTGATCTTCCTGCTTTTTGGCGACTGCCAGATTGACCATTGGATCAGAACTCCATTGTGCAAAGGCGATGGACGCGGGGATAAGCGCACTGACGGCGAAGGCAAAGAGCGATTTTGTCATAGGTAAATTTGCGGCGAGACGAGAAGAGAAGGCTATCAGCTCCGATAAAAGCGACTAGGAAAAACTTTGCCTAACGAAGACGACAAACGAGTTGTCGTCCTCCGGCGTGGTCAGTCGTTAGGCAACCAATGCTTGCGACGTGTGGCGCGGAAAACTATTCTTCGCCCATGGGCAAAGACGATTTCCTGGCCGTGATCCAGGGCGGTTACTCCTTTCAGGGGCCAACCGTCCTGCTCGGGACAGCGACACGCGACGGTAAAGTCGAGCCGCAGGCGCCGGTGCGTTTGCCCCTGTGCACATTGAATCGGCATGGCCTCATCTCCGGCGCCACCGGCACAGGAAAAACGAAAACGCTTCAGATGATCACCGAGCAGCTCTCCGAAGCCGGCGTTCCCACTTTGCTCATGGACATCAAGGGCGATCTCAGCGGTCTCGCCAAGGCCGGAGAATCTTCCGATCGAGTCAAAGAACGCGTGGCCCAGATTAGCACAGACTGGTCGCCGAGTGCTTATCCGGTCGAGTTCTTCACCCTTTCCGACGAACCCGGGGTGCGACTGCGCGCTTCCGTCCTCGAATTTGGCCCACTCCTTTTCTCTCGCCTCCTTGGGCTCAACGAAACTCAATCGAGCCTTGTCGCGCTGGTCTACAAATTTTGCGATGACAAACATCTCCCGCTTCTCGACCTGAAGGACTTCAAGAAAGTCCTGGAATACATCACCGGCGACGCCAAAGCACAGGTCACCGCGGAATATGGCCTCGTCCCCACCACTTCGACCGCGCTCATTTTGCGCAAGTTGATTGAGCTGGAGCAACAGGGAGCGGAGCGATTTTTCGGTGAGCCTTCCTTCGAAATGGCCGACCTGATGCGCATAACCGACGGCTTCGGACAGATCTCGATTCTGCGCCTGATCGATATGCAGAATCGCCCAAAGCTTTTCTCAAGCTTCATGTTGCAAATGCTGGCCGAGCTTTACGCCAGCTTGCCGGAAGTCGGCGACCCTGAAAAGCCAAAGCTCGTCATTTTCATCGATGAAGCACATCTCATTTTCGACGATGCCGCGAAGGCGTTGCTCGATGAGATCGAAACGGTGATCAAGCTCATCCGTTCGAAAGGCGTCGGTATCTTCTTCTGCACTCAAATGCCGACCGATGTCCCGGAGAGCGTGCTCGGTCAGCTCGGGATGAAAGTGCAGCATGCATTACGCGCTTTCACCGCCAAGGACCGAAAGGCGATCAATCTCGTGGCGCAGAATTATCCCGAAACGCAATTCTACAACACCGAGCAGCTCCTCACATCGCTCGGTATCGGCGAGGCGCTCGTCACCGTGCTGGATGAGCGGGGCGCGCCTACGCCGCTGGTGGCGACGCTGCTTTGTCCGCCGCGTTCCCGTATGGGCGCGCTGACCGCGGAGGAATTGCAGGAAGTCATTGGCCGCTCCGCTCTCGCCGGGAAATACAACAGCGACCTCGATCCACAGAGTGCCTATGAGATTTTGGGTGGGAAAATTGCCACGGCTGCTGCGGCCATGCAGGCGCAACCGGTGAAGAGCGCTCCGCGCCGGACTTTCACGCCTTCTGCGGCGACGCCTCGTAGCCCGGAGCTTGACGCCGCGCTCGGCTTGCCGAACGAAACTGCTCCCGAGCCGGCTGGCCTTCCCTATCCAGCTCCCGCGCCGCCGCCATCGGCTTCGTCTAACAGAAGTCCGCTCGGCGAGATCTTTGGCAGCCGCGTCGCACAAAGTGTTCTGCGCAGCGTCGCGGTGAACGTCGCCGGCACCGTCACTCGTTCGCTTCTGGGTGCCATGGGCGTACGCGGCCGGCGTTAGCGTTAGGCGCTTACCCGCGTTTCAGCGCATGGGCCTGCAGGTCTTCCAGCGAGACGAACTCGAGCGCAGAAGAATGCGTCGCCTCCAGATCGACTGGCGGCGCAACGCCACGATCAAGCGACTGCTTCCAACGCGAGACACAAACGCACCAGCGATCACCCGGCTGCAATCCGGGAAAACCCGATTCCGGATGTGGTGTCACCAGATCGTTCCCCATCAGGACTGAGTAATCGAGAAAATCGCGTGTCATTTCCGCGCAGACGGTATGCAAGCCGGTGTCCTCGGGCCCTGTGCGGCAATAACCGTCACGATAAAAGCCAGTCACGGGATCATTGCAGCAAGCGCGCAGCTCCGTTCCGAGAACATTGGTTGGCATGGTCTATTTTAACGAAGGCGGCCGTCTGCTCCACCGCAATTTCGCCGACATGCCTGCGATGAGAGGTTGCGACCTCACCTTTGTCACCTTCCGTCATTGCTTTTTGGCTGCTGCCCCGAGAGCCCGCGGCAACATTCTGCCGCCAAACTATCGAGCGTTGTGCCAATTCGACGACGTCGCGCGCCGACATTGAAGCTTGGCAAATGCTTCCTTCGGGCGTTTAAATGGAGTGGAAATCGCTTTTGCAAAAGCGATCGCCGTTCTCATGTCACTTTCTTGGAATAAGTGCTCGCCGCCGGTGCTCCCACAAGATAAGGGATGTTCAAGCGGTGGCCTGGCTAAACTTGGTGCTCGACACTTCGATGAGAAATGAACATGAAGCGTTCAAGGATTGTCTTTATTCGGATATTTAACCTTGTTAAATAGTTTGAGCGATGCTAGAAAACACGTTTCGCAAATCCCAGCCGACCCTAACCGCTGGTACCCTTTACCTTTACTGCACCTCTTTTGTCTTAACTCATGAGAAATTATATGGCCGCTGAAGATAGCGACTCCGGTATCAAGATTTACCTGCGAGAGATTGGGCAGATTCCGCTGCTCACCCCGCTGCAGGAGATCGAGTTGGCCGCGAAAATCAAGAAAGGCGACAAGGAAGCACGCGCCTTGATGATTCGGTCGAACTTGCGCCTCGTCGTGAAGATTGCTCACGATTACGCCAACCTGGGTTTGCCGCTGCTCGATCTCGTCTCCGAAGGCAACATCGGCTTGATGAAGGCTGTTGAACGTTTCGACCCTGCCAAGGGCGGCAAGCTCAGCACTTATGCCGCGTGGTGGATTAAGCAGTCCATCAAGCGTGCCCTCGCCAACCAATCGAAAACGATTCGTCTGCCCGTGCATCTGGTCGACAAGATTTCGAAAATGCGCCGTGTCTCGCTCCAAATGAGCGAAGAACTCGGCCGTGAACCGACGGACGACGAGCTCGGCGAAGAGATCGGTATTGCCGCCGGCAAAGTCTCGCAGCTCAAGACCGTGTCGATTCGTCCGGCGTCCCTCGACGCGCCGATTAGCGATGACGACTCAACCGAATTCGGCGAGATCGTCGGGGACGAAGATGCGCAAACGCCCTTCGAACTGTTGCGCGATAAGAATCTGCGCAACGAGGTCGGAGGCTTGCTCGACGTGCTCGACGATCGCGAACGCAAGATCATCTTTTCCCGATTTGGACTCGACGGCGGCAAGCCGAAAACGCTCGAAGAAGTGGGTAAGAAATTCGGCGTGACACGGGAACGCATCCGGCAGTTGCAAAATATCGCGCTTTCCAAGCTGCGCCGCGCGCTCAGCAAAAAGGAGCGTCCAGTCGATGTCGAACTGACGGCGGAAGTTTAACGCAGTTTTTGCCTAACGACTTTCAAGGCGCGGACAGAAGTCCGCGCCTTTTTCTTTCGCACGGAATCGTCCCCGGCATCACCTCGAGGCTGCGTGCCAAAGACCAATCAGCGAGGAGACGAAGCGACTCCCAGGGCTTTTCACCGGGGTTCTCTCCGTCGGCGGAAAATGCTGGTCCAGGAAAGACGGGTCACGTCGTTCCGCTTTTTCGGTCGTGCGAACTCCGCCCGGCGCGGCGGCGTTGCCAGTTCGAAGCCTGGCAGGTTGAGCGACAGATTGGAATTGTAATAGGGATCATGCAGTAACTCCGCGCCCCACTTCACCTGCATGTAGGTGGCTTCCCTAACGAACTGCTCCTGCTCCGTCCGGGTCGGCTGATGACCGCGCGAGGCTGACTCATGGTGGGTGAGGTTGGCATAAGGCGTCCAGACGTTACGAAAACCGGCAGCGACAAGTCGCAAACAAAAATCGATGTCGTTGAAGCTGACCGGTAAATCGATCTGATTCATTCCGCCTAACGACTGGAATAGCTCCTTCCGCACCGCCAGACACGCACCGGTGACGGCGGAAACGTTTTGTTGCAAGAGTGCGCGGCTAAAATATCCGCCGCGGCCCCGTCGCTGATTGGTAAAGGCATGGCCCGCCACTCCGCCCAGTCCAAGGATCACCCCGGCATGTTGCAACGTGTCGTTAGGATACCAGAGCCGGGCGCCGACCGCGCCGACCTGCGGGCGAACGGCGCAACTTACCATTTCGCGCAGCCAATCGCTTTCCACGGCTTCGATGTCGTTGTTCAGAAAAAGCAAAACCTCGCCGACCGCCGCCGCCGCGCCCGTGTTCGTTAGGCGACTGAAATTGAAATCGCCCTCGTCATGTACGACCTGCGCCTCGATCGTGCGCAGATATTCGTGCGTTTCCCGCTCGATCGAACCGTTATCGACTATGACGAGCTCGACCGGTGCGTAGTCGGTACGCTCACGAATGCTCGCGAGGCATTTCTGCAAGAGCGCGACCCGGTCGCGCATCGGAATAATGATCGAAACCTTCGGCCTCAAGTCGCCTAACGAATAACGAACGCGATGCGCTTCGCTGTTTTCGGGGCACGGCTCGACCTGCGCCTCAATCCCGCGGCGATAGAGATGTTCCGCAATCGCCCGCCGGGCGGCGACGGTGGCGTACGGCTTCGCGTCTGCGACCGCGGCCACGCTGCCGCGCGCCATTCGCCAGTGATAGAGCACGCGCGGGATATGCCGGATCTGTTCCGGCTGCAAACGCTCAAGACAGCGCAGGACAAGATCGTAATCCTGCGAACCATCGAAGCCCTCGTGAAATCCGCCCACCTCGCGCATGAGGTCGGTCCGATAAACGCCGAGGTGATTGACGAAATTCTGCGCCAGAAAAAGCTCCGGGTTCCAATCCGGCTTGAAGTAAGGCGTCGAGCGGTTCCCGGCTGGGTCGATCTTATCTTCGTCGGAGTAAATCAAGCCCGCCTGCGGAAATTCCCCGGTCTCGAGTACGACGCGTGCCAGCGCGTCGGTGGTAAGCACGTCATCCTGGTCGAGCAGCGCGCACCATTGCCCAGTGGCGAGACCCAGCGCCGAGTTCGAGCAGGCGGCGATATGGCCATTGTTAGGCCTAAAGATCACTTTGATTCGCCGATCAAGCGTCGCGACGTGTTCGAGCCAGGGACGCACCTGCTGGTTGGTCGACGCATCGTCAGCCAGGCAAAGCTCCCAATGTTCGTAAATCTGTCCTCGAACCGAGTCGATCGCCTTTTCGAGGAAGGGCAGTTGGGGATTGTAGACCGGCACAATCACCGAGATGAGCGGTTGCTCGCACAACTGGGTCACCGCTCGCCGCAGCGCCGCCGCGTCGATACCTCCGTAACGCCGCAACCAGTCATGGTACGAAGGCGGTCTGGGCGGGCGGGCAGCTCGCGGCTTCGCCGTTCTCATTCGTTAGGAAGAGTCCTTTGCCGCGCCAATCGCTTCCTCGACGACCTGTAAGAACTCTCGTCCGAAACGTTCGAAAGTGAAATGGCGCTCGAAAGCCGGGCGTGCCTCGGACTGCAGACGAGCGCGCAAATCCGGCTCGCGCACGAGCCGCGTTATTGCTTCGGCCAGAGCTGCGTCGCTTCCGACGGGAAAGAAAATGGCCGCCTCTTCGTTCGCAAGATGCTCGGCCACGGCGCCCACCTTCGTACTCAAAATCGGCCTGCCCAGAGCAAGCGCCTCCATCAGAATCAGTGGTCCGGTTTCATCGTGCGAGGCCGAAATTATGATGTCGGCGTCGCGAATGCACGCGAGAGCTTCTTCGTGCGGCATGCTCTCCCGGTAGGTAAGACCGGAAAATTCGCGCGTAGCCGCCCGCAGGCGCGCTGTCAGTTCAAGATCATGCGCACGTCCGATGACCTCGAAGCGCGCCCGCTCCGAGACGTCGTTAGGCAAACGGCGCAGCGCATTCAGCAGAACCTGTTGGCCCTTGCGATACTCAATCGTGCCGAGAAGGAGAAATCGAACCTTCTGTTCGTTAGGCTCAGGTGCTGGCGGGAGCGACAAATTCATCGGATCGGAAATGCCGTAGCCGACAACCCGGATTGCACGGTTGGTGAACGGTTGATAAACCTGCGCGCTCTTCGTGTCCGGCGTGATAATATAATCCGCCAATCCGAGCGCGGCGCGCATCTTATCGTCCTCGCCGAGATAGTGCTCCGCCACCCGGCCTTCGTGAATCCACCAGAGATGCGGAATACCTGCACCCTTGGCTGCGCGGATAATTGGCGAGCCGAAGATCGTGCTCGCGATCACGCAGTCGAATTCGCGTGCAAATTGAACGAAGGAAGGATGACCCGTGAGGATGAGCGGATCGACCACCACCGGCATCCTGGCTTCGACAAATCTTTCCCGCATCGGTCCGTCGACCGGCGACATGACGGTGATGAAATGGCCGAGACCGCGGAGCCATTTTGCGAGCTGGAGAAGAATCAACGGCGCTCCGCTCCAGCTCAGATCGTGCGAGACCAAAAGGAGATCGCTGCGACTCTCGCCGTGCCAGATTTCGCCAGGTGCCCACATCGCGATGGGCTCGGGCGAGTCGGCATAAATCCACTCGCGGACGTGTGGCGGAAAGTAGGGATCGTAGCAGGTCTCTTGCGGCCAGCGTTTGAGAAGAAAGATCGCCACTTTCTGCCGGCGGGGCAGCGGCGCAAATTCTTCCTGCGCGCCGATCGAAACATGCCCGCGGTGACGCATCGTGGCAAAAGGCGTGTAAACACAGCGCATCCCGGTGGCGCGGATCTTAAATGAGAGATCCAAATCGGAATGCGCGACCGGCACGTTGGTCGTATCCCATTTCCCGACGGCGAAAAAGTCGTCGCGCCGCATCGTGAGGCAGGCGCCGGAAAGAGCGGAGACGTTGCGCATCGATTGCGCGAAATTCACGTAGTCGGTCGAGTTGTCGTTCCATTGATGACACGCGGTGCCGACAAAACCGCGCACGCCAGTAACGAGACCGGCATGCTGAATTTTGCCCGTGTCATAAAGCATCTTGGGCGCAACCGCGCCGATTGCTGGGTTCTCGAGCGGCTCAATCAGGTTTTCGATCCAATCCGGCTGCGCGCTCTCGACGTCGTCGTTGTAAAAGATAATCCGCTCGCCGGTCGCCTCCTCCACACCGCGGTTGCATTTGTCGGAGAAGTTGAAGGCCTTGTCGTAGCGCACAAAACGGAAGGATGGTTTTTTCGGTGCGATGATCTCCAACTGGTTGGCGAGTGCGCTGTTCGTGACGAGGATCACTTCGTAATCGGGGTAGGAGGTCGTCTTCGGCAACTCTTCGACGAGGAATTTGCCGCGCTCCGGCGAATCCGTCGGAATGATAATCGAAACCTTCGGCCATTGCTTGATCGTTAGGCGAGCGCGGTTTGCTGTCGGATATTCAACGACCTCGGCGGCCAGTGCGCGACGTTCCATGGCCGCGGCGAGCGCAGCGAGGTTGGTTTTGCGTGCATTTGGTTTCCCGCCGGTCGATCCGGAGGCCGGATGCTCGCGCCAATGATAAAGAACGTGCGGAATGTGCACGATTTCGCGTGCCAATTCGGTCGCGCGCAGCGCGAAGTCATAATCCTGGGAAAGATCGAACTCCGGACGGAAGCGCCCCACTTGCCTAACGAGATCTTTCCGATAGACGGTGAGATGGCCGAGATACATGAAGGAGAGGAGGTATTCCGGGCTCCAATCGGGTTTGAAGAAAGGCGAATGCCGCTGGCCCATTTCGGTCAGCCGATCTTCGTCACTATAAAAAATTTCCGCGCTCGGATTTTCCGCAATTGCGCGTGTCAGCTCGTAAAAGGCGAATGGCGGCAGCAGGTCGTCGTGGTCGATACAGGTCAGGAAATCCCCCGTCGCATTCGTCAGGGCGCGATTTGTGTTTTCGGCTACTCCAAGATTGGCCGGCAGAAATTCAACTCGCAGGCGGGCCTCCCTGGCCTCCCAAGTCTTGAGACATTCGATCGTGGCTGGATCGGCCGAGCCGCCGTCGACGGCGCAGATTTCGAAGTTGCCATAAGTCTGCGCGACAAGAGAACGGAGCAGATCATTTAGGAAGTTGACCGGCGTATTGTAGATCGGAAGAAGCAGGCTGATTTTCGGCTGCACTCGCAATGCGGCCGCGAGCTCGCGCTGGCGTTCGAGTGCGGTCGCATCCGGTTCGTGGTCGGCGATCCACTGGGCATAACGATCGATCACGACCACCTTTTTCTTCTTCGGCGGTTCGACCGGCGGCTCCTCGGGTTTGAAAATACGGTTCAGCTTGCCCGGGATGCGACGTAACTCGCGCAGAATACGGGTCGGGACGGATCGTTTGGCTTTGTGCTCGTCGGTTTGCACCATTCCAAAACAGCGCCCGCGTTTGCGGCAGGCTTTCCGGGCCGCGTTCAGAATAAGCTTCTGCTCCTTCACGGTAGCTTTGAGTTGCTTGCGTTCAGCGCTCAGGGTTTCCCCGCGCACGACCCATTGTCTGAGCTGTTCGGCCTGGGCATCCATGATGAGCTGGGCCTTGGCGCGGTCGCGGCGGAGCGACTCGAGATCGGAACGCAAATGGCTCAATTGGGCCGCCTGTTCGTCCATCGTCTCCTGCGCTTTCCAGCGGTCTTCGAGCAGCGATTCGAGCCAAATCTGGCGGGCGGAGAGTGCAGCCAGATCGGCCAGTGCCTCGGTGGAACTGGCCTGCGCGTCGATGCGTTGCATCACGAGGCTGTAGAGATCACGCAGGCTGATTCCAGATTCGTTAGGCGTCGTTAGGCCGCGAAGGACCGGTGAGTCAACCGAATAAGAATGCTCCGGCCAGGAAACCCCAAGTCCGCAACCCTCCTCCAGTTCGACCGCGACGCGCACTCGCAGCCAGCGGCGCCAGGCCGCTGCCGGGGAATCGTCACGCTGAAGCCCAATTCCGTGGACCAAAACGATGCTTTCGGTCGAAAGGACCCGTTCCCAGCTTTCCAAATCCCGCAGGATCTCTGAACCAACATCGCAATCATCGATCAGCAGCAGATCGACCTTTTGCGCTGCAAGATCGTCTGGCGGGGAAACCGTGTCGTTAGGCGCAAGCCGGGCGAAATCGCGATAATGTTCCGCGGCATAGCAAGCGCTTTCCCGCCATGCATCATCGTCATCGGCAGATTGCAGGCCGCGCCAGACGGCCACGCACTCGCTCGTTAGGCCGCTTTCTCGCGCGGCCTGGCAAAAGGTGAAGAAGGCGTCGCCATCGCCTAGCCCCAGCACAGCAATCCGTTTCGGTCGCACCGTCCTCACCAGATCATAAAGCAGCGGCAGATAATGCCGGATTTGCCCGCCGTGGTAATAACGCGGTTGAAAGTCGAGCAGGCTCGGCAAATTCAGCAGGTTCATTCGCCTAACGAACGCATCGCAATTGCATGCAATCGACCAGTTGCTGTCCCGCCTGAAGATCACTTACGATGACGAGCTGGTCGTTAGGCTCGATCAGTTTCTTCTCACGCAGGTGGGCCTCGGCCGCTTCAATGGTTGCGTTCGGATCATCGGTAAACTGAAGCTGGGCGGCAAAGACGCCCCAGCAAAGGGCGAGTTGGCGGTAAACATGTTCGTTAGGCGTAAAGGCGAAGATCGGCGCGTAAGCGGGCCGCAGGTTTGAAACATAACGCGCCATCGTGCCGTGCCGAGTAAAGACCATCAGCTTGGCTCGCTGCAGCGAATCGGCCAGGGAAACCGCCGCTGCCACTATTTTCTGCCGGGCATCTTCCAGGATAGCGTCTTTGCCATACCCAGCGCCACCGCTCTGCTCGATCCGGAGCGCGATTCGATCCAACACCTTTACGCATTCAACTGGATAACGGCCGCTCGTCGTCTCGCCGGTGAGCATAATCGCGTCTGCCTGTTCGAAGACCGCGTTGGCAATATCGGTCACTTCCGCGCGGGTCGGAACGGGATTCTTGATCATCGATTCGAGCATTTGCGTCGCGATAATGACTGGTTTGCCGATGCGCAGGCAGCGTTTCACGACCCGACGCTGAATAATCGGTAATTCCTCCATCGGGCATTCAATGCCGAGGTCGCCGCGCGCAACCAGCAGCACGTCGGTCGCCCAGATCATCTCGTCGATCGCGCGCACGGCGCTTTGGCTTTCGATCTTTGCCACCACCGCGGCGGCGCTCCCACCTTTGCGCAGAAGCTTGCGCAGTTGTGCGAGGTCTTCCTTCCGACGGGCAAAACTGAGCGCGACAAAATCGACTCCCAGCTCGATGCCAAGGGCCACGTCGGCCAAATCTTTTTCGGTGAGCGCGGGCAGGTTCACGTCCACGCCCGGCAAATTGATGTGGCGGCGCGAGCCGAGCCTGCCCTCGGTCAGGACGGATGTGCGGATACGATCGTCCTTCTTATCCAAGACCCGCACTTGGAGGAGTCCGTTGTCGAGCAGGATGATATTGCCGACCGCGACATCATCGATCAGGTCATCATAGTTAACCGTAATCGAGTTCGGTTCCGTGCTTCGTGCGCCGCGCACGGTGATTTCAAGAATGTCGTCGACCGTCAGATGCAGATCGTTAGGCAAAACACCCGTGCGGATTGCCGGGCCCTGTGTGTCCAGCATCAAGGCCACGTTCCGCTCCAGCTCACGTGCGATCGACCGCACCCGCGGCACGATTTCGCGCACCCACTCGTGCATGGCGTGGCTCATGTTGAGGCGAAACACGTCCACGCCCGCGCGGATCATTTGTTCAATGACGGCCGAGCTCTCGGATGCCGGACCGAGCGTGCAGATGATTTTCGTCTTACGCACCGGCGTGAGAATTCCGACGCGCATCTCTTTTGCAAGGCGATTTATGCGAGATCGCCGCCGCACCAACGTTGCGCGATGCGCCCTTGGAGCATTCAGTAGGTGCGTGCATCCTAGCTCATTCGATAAGATGGCGGACTTCGTGCAGAAGTATCTCGAGCCGCGTCGAGAAGAACGGCTCGTCATTCTGGACCTGGGAAGCCGGGACTATAACGGAACTTACCGCACACTTTTCGACCGGACATCCTGGCGCTATTTCGGGCTCGATTTGGAAGCGGGTCCGAATGTCGACATCGTTTTGCATGATCCTTATCGCTGGCGGGAGATCGAGTCCGGCAGCGCGGACGTGATTGTCTCGGGGCAAACCTTTGAGCACACGGAATTTTTCTGGCTAACCATGGGCGAAATTGCACGGGCCTTGAAAATCGGCGGCCTCGCTTGCGTTATCGCGCCGTCGGCAGGCGATGAACATCGCTATCCGGTCGATTGCTGGCGGGTCTATCCAGATGGACTGCGGGCTCTGGCTCGTTACGCCAAGCTCGACGTTCTTGAAGCCTGGACGCAATGGGAAGACCGCCCGCAGTACGACAACGAAAGCAATAAGTGGCATGACTCGGTCCTCGTAGCCCGAAAGCCTGAAGCAGCAGCCAGTCGTAACTGGATTCCGTGGTTACGGCTCTTTGGCCGTCAGCGAGCTTGCTAACTGCATCCTGGTCGCGGCGGTGTTGCCAGGACAAAACCGGGCGGCTCCAGCGACAAGTTACGGTTATAAAACGGGTCATGCATTAGCTCCTCTCCCCAACGCTCCTGCATGTAGCTGGTCTCCTCGGCGCCAGGAAATGTCTCGCCCGCCGGATCCGACGGGAGAATCAGGTTAGCATAGGGCGTCCAGACGATTTGAAGCTCCAGCGACCGAAGGCGCAAACAGAAGTCGATGTCGTAGAAATGATAGGGGAGGTTGGCTGAATCGAAACCGCCGAGCCCTTTGAAAACGTCTCGTCGCACCGCCAGACAGGCGGCAGAGACGGCAGACAGGTTTTGTTGTAGCAGTCCGCGATTGAAATAGCCCGGATGACCTCGCGGAAATCCACAAAAGGCTGAAGTCGCGATTCCGCCAAGCCCTAGAATAAGACCGCCATCAAGAACGGATCCTGTTGATGAACAAAGACGTCCACCCGCCACTCCTACTTCTGGCCTTAAGACGTGGCTGACAAGCTCCCTTAACCAGCCTTCTTCCGCCTGACAAACCTTGTCACTTACGAAGACAAGAATCTCACCGCTTGCATCCTGCGCAGCCAGGTTGGCGTCCGCGGCGCCTCGCTCTACAGGAATGATCTCGATTTCAGGGTAGTCACTTTCCTGCCGAAAGACGCCCCCGTCTTTGCCCCCGAAAAGAATGGTTACTTTAGGTCTGACTACGGGCAGGGAATAGATGACTCGATGTGACTCGTCATTTTCCGAGGAAGCTTCTGCTGTCGCGGCAATCCCGCTCCCTGCCAAATAGTCGTTCAAGGCGCGCCGTGCAGCATGGCGCGCGTGTGGCTTGGCGTCGGGTTCCTGGGCCAGGCTGCCTTCGGTCATTCGCCAATGATAGAGAACCTTCGGGATATGTCGGATCTGCTTCGTTCCTAGCCGCGCCACACAACGAAGCGCGAGGTCGTAGTCCTGGGATCCCTCGAAGCCTTCACGAAATCCACCGATGTCACGCAGCAAAGAGGTTCGATAGACGCCCAGATGGTTGAGATAATTCTGAGCCAGGAATAGCTCTGGATTCCAGTCTGACTTAAAGAAAGGATTGGTTTGCTCACCAGCGACATCAACGAAATCCTCATCTGAATAAATCAATTGCACCTCGGGATGATGAACAATCGTGCTGGCGACTTCGGCAAGAGCGTTTTCCGTCAGGAGGTCGTCCTGGTCCAGGAGTCCGCACCATTCGCCTGTGGCCAGGGCGAGAGCCGAGTTTGTGCAAGCAGCGATCCCGCCGTTCTTCTCCCGAAGAACATATCGACAGCGCGGCTCCTTTTGGCTGAGGTCCTCAACAAACCCTCTAACACGATCGCCACTCGAATCATCGTCCGCCAAACAAAGTTCCCAGCGCGGATATAACTGCTGGCGAACAGATTCTATTGCCGCTTCGAGAAATCGGAGGTTGGGATTGTAGATAGGAATGAGGACGGAGATAAGAGGCTGCTGTATAAACATGCGAACCTCTCGGGCGAGCGCTTCTCGTTCGCGCGCAGTAAGGGTGGCATATCTGCCAATCCAATCGGAGTAAGTCATCGATCGCGCCGCAGACTTTCGATCAGAGAAGTGAAGGTGTCGCCTAGCCGACGAATGGAAAAAGACTCGACGAAGGTCTCGGCGGCCTTTTTGCCTAAGGTAGCTATCTGATTTGGGCGTTCAAGGCAATGGGTCAGGGCCTGCGCGAGCGCGCTGCTACTTTCAGTTGGCACGAGAATCCCGTTCAGATTGTTCTGAAGCCATTCATGAATCCCTCCGACATTCGTGCTGATGATTGCCTTGCCCAGGCTCATCGCTTCCAGAATCGCAATCGGCATCGTTTCATCGCGCGACGCGCAGACGAGCACATCGGATCGCGCGATCGCTCGCAGGGCATCTTCGTGTTCGAGCGCGCCCGAAAATTCAACTTGGGAAATCTTCTCAGCTCCCCGGATCAGCATCTCATAGAAATCGTTTTCCAAGACGCGCCCTGCCGCGCGAAAAACAGCCCGCTGTCGAATCTCTGCGGGAATTTGTGCAATCGCCTCAAGGAAGAGGTCCTGTCCTTTGCGTCGCTCATAACTGCCGAGTAACAAAAAGATCATTCGCTTATCCATGCGAGATTCACCGGGCAAGCATGTTGCCGCAGGAATTCCATAAGGCACAACCTCAATGGCGCGTTGAGTAAACGCGCGGTAAAGTTGTGCTGTCCGATGAGTCGGCATGACCAGTCGGTCTGCCAACGCGAGAGCGGGTTGTATCGCCGGATTCTGAGCGACCAACTGGTGCGCGACCTGACTCTCGTGAATGAACCAGATTACCGGCACGTCTGCTTCGTGAGAGGCCTGGACGGCCGACCACATGACCAGGGTATTCGCAATCACAACGTCAAAATGACGACATAACTTGGTCATCTCAGTCAGCTTTGGCGGGGTGGAGAGATCAACAATTGGGAAAACTTCTCTACCCATTTGGAGCAAGAAAGTGGAAATAGGTCCAGACTCCGGCGCTCCCAGCGGAGGAATGGCAGCCGCTATTTCGTATCCACGTGCGTGAAGTTCGGTGACGAGGTGATAAAGCTGTATGGGCGCGCCGCTCCAGGTCGTTTCATGAAAGAAAAACAGAAGACGTACCGGCGCAGAACTTTCCATGAGGTGAAACCTTTCCTGCAGGTTAGCGTTGCGCCATGCCGATCATTTCGTATCCTTTTGAGTTGCCGGGCTGAAGGAGACTAACTTTCCCAGCCACTCATCAATGAAAAAGCATTCAATCCTCCGAGCGCTACTCCTTCTCCGGTCGCTTGTCAAAAGAGTCGTTAGAGTCGAGCTCGATGATTTCCAGGGAGGGCAGACATTCAAAGACCAAGGAGTGATTTTCGTGAAAAAGGAGTCCATGTCCGGACTTAGGCGGGACTATTGATGAGCGAGTTACTTTTCTGCTGCGACCTCGCTCGCCGGGAGCCTTGCACGGGCCGGGTGACCCGTCTCGAAGGGTGGTGTTTCGCCAGCTCTGAGGTCCGGGGATTATATTTCGGCCACAACGATATAGGCTATGAGCAGATCCCGCATGGCTTTCTCCGATCGGATGTGGGTCAGGTGTATCCTTCTTATTCTCAGGCGACGTATTCCGGATTCCGCCTTACGACCGCTTCCAAATCCCTACCCGATCACACCGACCTGCTGGTGAGAATCGAGGGCAGCATGCATCGTGTGCCGCTGAACCTGGCCACGCATGATGTTCAGACTGTCGATTTGAGTGACAGGACTTTGCTCGCTCAAAGCGATCAGGTGATCGGCGAGCTCGAAAGCGCCGCCGCACTGGAAGACCGATTCCTACGTTCGTTAGGCAAGCTTCCGGGCCTGACTCTGCGCCTCGATATCATAAACAAATGCAATCTCCGATGCGTGATGTGTCATTTTAGTGACGAAGCGATCTTCAAACGGCCCACCCATCAGTTAACGGCCCCGGAGTTCGAAGGTCTCTTTGTTGAGATCGGCCCGTCTGTGCGCCACGTCGTCCTTTCCTGCGGTGACGAGCCCCTGCTTTCGAAACACCTCCCCGCCATCCTTACCTATCTCGCGCGTGAGCATCCGCACGTTCAGGTCGAGTTCTGCACTAACGCCATGCTGATGAATGCCCAGATCCGTCGTCTAATCATGGAGACGGGGGTGGCACGGCTTCTTTTCTCGATCGACGCGGTAAGCAAGCCGTTGCTCGAATCGATTCGCGTAGGTTGTCGCTACGAGCAGCTGGTCGGAAATATCATGGCGATGCGCCATCTCCGTGATGCTTCTGGAGTAAACTGGCCCGCCTTCGTCTTTAACTATGTCATGATGAATCGAAATATTCACGAGGCGCCAGCCTTCGTCACCATGGCTCGTGATCTGGGCGCGGAGTCGATCGACTTCCGACATATGGTACCAATCGGGAATAACTTCCCTCCTGGCGAGATCTTATCGGATCATCCCGAAAGGTATAACTTCTATCGTGCGCAAATCCTGGCAGAGTCACGACGGCTCAACGTGCCCGTTTATCTTCCACCTCCCTTTGTCGCCACGCATGACTGGATGCCGTCGAGAGACGAACCATCGGTTGATTGGAATGACTTTGAGCGGGTTCGGACCACTCCGAATGATGAGACGGGACACGTAAACTTACCGGTCGGGAACAGATCCTGGCTGGCGTGGGAAGGATCAGTCGCGGAGGAATTTTCCACAACATTCTGCAACCGGCCATTCTCCGAAATCATGGTGCGTGACCAGAACGAGGTGCTGCCATGTCCGTGGCATGAGAAAACGCTGGGTTACTTGAATGAGGGAAAGACCTTGGCCGAGATTTTTCACGGCGAAGCGTTCCAACAATTGCGGCGCAACATGCTTCGCCCAGAGGGAGATCCGGCCTGCGCTAACTGCCCAATAAAATCGCAGCACTTGCCAAATGCGGCCAGCTAGGGTTAACGGACAGATATGTCCGCGTTTGCCGATGCTCTTAACCTGCCATCGCGCCATTTCGTACCGAGACAATATGGGTTAGGGGCCTGGACGGAAAATCTCTATTTCGCCTACGACTTAATCGCGCAGCTAAAGCCGGCCGTTTTCGTCGAGCTTGGAACGGATCGCGGCGAGAGCTACTTCGCCTTCTGTCAATCAGTCGATGAGAATCACACCGGCACCCGGTGTTTCGCGGTAGATCATTGGCGCGGTGATTCGCAGAGCGGCAGTTACGAGGAAAGTACGTTTCTGACGGTTGAAGCTCACAACCGGTCACACTATGCCGACTCTTCGACCCTGCTTCGGTCCACCTTTGACGCCGCCCTGGATAAGTTTGCTCTCGAAGGTATCGATCTTCTCCACATTGATGGACATCACACTGAGGACGCGGTGCGCCATGACGTGGAGTCCTGGTTACCTAAGTTGCGGCCCGGCGGAATTGTGCTCATGCACGACGCGACCATGCGTGGCCGTGACTTTGGGGTGTGGAAGGTGTGGGCGGAACTGACTCGTGCCGCTCGCTCCTGGACCTTCCCTCAATCGCCTGGTCTGGGAGTATGGGAAAAGCCGCCTGGCCAACCGCTGCCTCCACTTTTGGAAATCCTGCTGAGTGGCCCTGGCGATCAAAGAACCAAATTACTCGAGTATTACCGCGAGCGTAATACCGAGTTACAAGCACGGATGGAGCGACATTGGCGAGACGGAAGCATTCGATCCGCGCCGATGGCGGGGGAGACAATCATTCAGGTATTCTGGTCACAAGGCGGCGGCTTTTCGGAGGAAAATTCAAGTCACGCCCGCATCAGCCATGAGACGTGGCGCGACGTGTCCATCACATTGCCCATCACTGGGCCGATCAGTCACCTCAGGATCGATTTTCTCTCTCCCCTGACAACCATCGAGATCGCAGCTATCGGCGTTGCAACAACGACTGGCAATTTACTATTCGAGGCAGCAACGGCGAGGGAGCTCGAAACCGTTAGTCTCTTGGGTGATTGTAGAAGGATTTCATCGGACCCGCTGAAACTCGAAGTTACTGGCATCGACCCGCAGCTTCATCTACCAGCCTTTACTGCGCCGGTTATCGGAGATTCGGTGTTAGTTCGAATGAAATTACGAGTGTCGCGTACGTCTGGTCAGACTAATGACTAAGGGCACGATTCGCCTTCGTCGAATCGACGTATTGCGTGGGATTGCAATCCTAAGCGTATTCCTGCTTCACTGGTACGGCGCCTCTTTTGGCACGGATCACCTGCGGTGGAATGGGCTTGTTCGTGACTTCGGTTCCGCTCCAAATGTCGCCTTTTGGTGCTTTTATCCACTGAGTTATGGCTGGATGGGAGTATCTTTATTCTTCGTCATTAGCGGCTTTTGCATTCACGCCTCCACCTTGCAGGCCGGAAACCTGCGTGCGGGAAAGTTCTTCTGGCGACGCTTCTGGAGAATTTGTCCTCCTTACTTTGCCTGGCTGGCCTTCTTTTTCTGGCGCAGCGGATTAAGTCTCGCGACCGATGAAGGACGCACTCAGCTGCTTTCTCACCTTCTCCTGATCTACAACTTTAATTCCACCACAATTTTCGCCATTAGCGCTGCTTTCTGGAGCCTGGCGGTCGAGGCGCAACTCTATCTCCTGTATCCCTTGCTTTGGCGAATCCGGACCCGCTGGACCATTTCCGGCGCTCTTTATCTCACTCTTGGGCTTAGCCTGCTATCGCGCCTGGTGGCAGCAAGGTTCTTTACCGATTGGAAGGAAGATTTGGCTGGCAATGTCTGGACGTTTCCTACCATGTTGTGGTTTGACTGGACGCTCGGAGCTGTTTTGGCAGAAGGATTCCTTTCCGGCCGGCGAATCTTCCCGCGCTCGGTCTTTCTCCGAATCACCGCGTTTGTTGCTGTCGCGGTTTCCCTTCTCTTTAAGCCGACGGAGGCTTTGACCTTTTCTCTTTCGTCCTTTGCCATCGCCTTGCAGGTCGAGTCCTATCTCTGGTCTGAGTCGCGAGAGAGGGTCATCGAGCGGCTGCTTGTGCCACTGGGCCTTTGCAGTTACTCATTTTACCTGCTGCATTACCCTTTTGTCGGCGAGTTACTGCAAAAGATTCCGCTGGCCCGTGGCTGGCCGGAGCCATGGCATTCCATCGCCGTGATGCCAATTATGTTTTCTCTGCTTTTTCTTGCTTCTTATGTCAGCTATCGCGTCCTGGAGCGCGGAAGCATCTATCTCGGGCGAGTTACCTGGCCGTCGTTAGGTAAAAGCGCGCTCAGCAGTCATGCCGCACCCTAGGCCGAAGTCGGCTTCGACGCTGGCTCGCGCAGGGGGCGGGAGAGATCGTCCTTCACCCGGTCGAGAATTCCGTTCACAAATCGCCAGGAATCGGAACCGCCGAATTCCCTTGCTAACTCAATCGCCTCATTAATCGAAACGACCGGCGGAATGTCATCGCGGTAAAACATCTCATAGATTCCAAGGCGCAGAACATTGCGGTCAACCGCGGAAATGCGACGAAATTCGTAATTTTCACAATAACGCCGAATGCGCTCATCGATCTCTGGTAAATGGGTCAGCATACCTTCGATGAGCGGTTGGGCGAACTGCTGCACGTTCGCCTTCGCCGGACACATTTCCCAAAAGTCCTGGATTGTCTCCGGACCGTCGCCGCCGTGGAGGTCGTGCCAAAAATGATATTGTAACGCGGCGCGGCGCGCAGAATGACGTCTGCCCATACCTATCTGCGAATCCTGGCCATGATATTCGTCATCTCGACAGCGGCGCGGGCCGCTTCCGTGCCGCGATTGATTTTATATCCGAGACAGCGCTTTCGCGCCTGAGATTCATTCTTAAGACTTAGCACGGCATGAATGACAGGTACGCCGTGTTGGAGTGCGATCTGTTGCAGGGAGTGAGTTATCGCCTCGCCCAGGAATTGAGCGTGCGCCGTTTCACCTTCAAGGATGACGCCAAGAGCAATGATGGCGTCGGCGGTTCTCTTTTGTGCGATCTCGTGCACGACGAGCGGAATTTCGAAGGCGCCCGGAACACGACGCAGACTAACCCTGGCGCCGGCTGAGAGCGCCCGTAACTCTGCGGTGCAATGAGTTATCAGGCCCTGGACATATTTCGCGTTATACTGGCTGCCGACGAGCACAAAGGTACGCCGAAGACTGATACCTTTTGGACGAGGAGAAGGTAACTGTGACATATCCGCGGACAGCGATTAGAGAAGGTGACCCATCTTGACTCGTTTGGTCTCAAGGTAGCGGGCGTTATGCGGATTTGGTTCGCTGCGGATTGGCACCTGCTCGACCATCTGAATGCCATAGCCCTCGAGACCCACGACCTTCTTCGGGTTATTGGTTAGGAAACGAAACTTACGCACGCCGAGATCATATAAGATTTGGGCACCGATGCCGTAGTCGCGCAGATCGCTCGCGAAACCCAGCCTGGCATTAGCCTCCACCGTGTCGAGCCCTTCCTCTTGTAACTTATAGGCATGAATCTTGGCCGCGAGGCCGATGCCACGGCCTTCCTGTCGCATGTAAACCAGCACTCCGCCCGCTTCGCTAATCTGCTGGAGCGCCGCGTGCAGTTGATTGCCGCAATCACAACGGCGTGAGCCGAAGACGTCTCCCGTCAGACATTCACTATGCACCCGCACGAGCGTTACCTTGTTCTTCGAGATTCTTCCTTTCACCAGGGCGAGGTGATGGGCGTTGTCGATCGTCGAGCGATACATATGAAGAACGAAATCGCCATAGTCGGTCGGCAGTTTTACGACTTGCTCACGCACAATGAGTTTCTCCCGCAGACGGCGATAAGCAATCAGGCTTTGAATGGTGCAGATGCGCAGCTTGTGCTTTTGCCGAAATTGCATCAGCTCCGGCAGGCGCGCCATCGTGCCGTCGTCATGCAGGATCTCACAAAGAACGCCGGCGGGCTGCAGGCCGGCAAGACGCGCGAGGTCGACTGCGGCCTCGGTGTGACCGGCGCGACGTAACACGCCACCTTCCTTGGCGCGGAGGGGAAAGATATGACCCGGTTGCACGAGGTCGTTAGGTCCGGATTTCGGGCGCGCGATTGTGCGAATGGTGGCGGCGCGATCATGAGCGCTGATTCCAGTCGTGACACCCTTTGCGGCATCGACGGAAACCGTGAAATCGGTCCGATACATTTCGCGGTTCTGCGCGACCATGCGCTGAAGTCCGAGCTGGTCGGCGCGCTCGGCGGAGATCGGCACGCAAATAAGCCCGCGGCCATGCATCGTCATGAAATTGATCGTCTGTGGAGTAGCCTTTTCCGCCGCCATGATGAGATCGCCTTCATTCTCTCGATCGGCGTCGTCGGTTACGATTACGATTTTGCCGGCAGCGATATCTCGCAGTACGTCAACAATACTATCGAACTGAAAGGCTTCCCGCGCCTGAGCGATCACACGGATACCATGGCGTCGCGCGCTACCCTCGGCAAGAGCCCTTAGGGTGAGAGAACAGGGATTGCGATTGCCGAAGGGTCGCGGCTGAAGTGCGTGTTTGGGCTCGTGGGAAGAGATGGGGGTCACTCCAGAAGGGGCGGCGAGTTTGCCTCGCGTTACGGAATGTCGCCACCGCTCTGGGCCACGATTGCCTCTGTTACTTCCCTGAAACTCGGCTTTCAGCTTTACTCGAAAATGCGCGAGATCGATCGACACCCAGCGCGTGAATTTCCATTTCCCCTCCCGCCGCGGCTCGTGTTCAAAGCCCGCCACGAGATCAATCGCATCATCGACCACCCGGTGCCTCTCTCCAGTCTCGCCGATGACCTTGAAGCGCCACTCGCTTCAGCCCGCGTCGTTAGGCCAAAACGCGTCAGTGGTACACGACGCACGATCAAGACCGACAATTTTTTAAGGGGGACCATGAGCGTCTCAGATTGATATTTGACCTGCATCCTATCGAAAGCACCCCAGCGAGCACAGCGCCTCGCCTCGTTCTAGCGTCGGGGAAATCCCTTAGACATTATCTGCTACCGCACAGACTAAAATGCCGTCGCTGATTCAGGCGGCTCACCCGATAGGCAAAAAGGCAGCATCGCCTTACCTGTTTGTCATGCAGGCTGCGCGCCGATTCGGCAAGGGTCGGTGGTTAACGGGTCAACGGGCTGGAAAGGGTTCCGCGGCACAACCCGAGAGTGGCATGATAAGAACTTCCGCCAGGAGGCTCCATGAATAGGAATCAAAGAACCAAATAGAAAGCAGGACCACGATGAGTTACATATTCAGAGGAAGATTGTGCGGGTTTATTTGCGCGGAATGTCCCGAGCCGCTCTCCAAGGTAAAGGTACGACTCTATCGGACTCGAGCCGAGCAAAACGTCACCGCTCTCGCAGTCGCGGCGCCCAAAGACACCTTCGCTATCTTAACCGACGAAGAGGTGCGGGCGAAGGCTTCGTCGTTGATCGCAGAGGTCGACACGGATGATGCGGGTCAGTTTGTCTTCGAGTTTGGGGAGAAGCAGCAGTACCAAGGTGAGGCTTTCGAGTTGGACGTTTACTGCGGCACGGTCCCGGGTCGCAAACCGACCCCGAAGCCGCCAACGCCACTGCAATTTAGCATCACCACCCTGCAACCCATGTGGAAACAGACCGAAGCAGGCGCTCTGGCCGCTTGGGAGTATTGTATCCCGAATCGTTTCTGGTGCGCCGTGCGGGCGCGCTTTGATGCTTGGACGATCTGCGGTCGCCTAACGACCTGCAAGGATCAGGTCCCGATCCCTGGAGCTACGGTCAAAGCATTCGATGTGGATTGGCTCAAGACGATGATCTCGGCGCCGGTGTGACCGACGCCTCTGGTCACTTCCGTATCGATTATTCGACGAGCGATTTTCAAAAAACCATCTTCTCGCCTTTCATTAATATTGAGTGGGTCGGCGGCCCGGACCTCTATTTCAAAGCCGAGCTAGGCGGTCAGACGATTCTTGCGGAAGCTTCCGCGGTCGGACGTACTCCCGCCCGGCAAAACGTTGGGCATTGTTTCTGCGTCGAGCTTTGTACGGACGAAGTGCAGCCGCCAGATGTCGACAAAATACCCCACTGGCAAAGTGTTTGGGATTTCCCCATCCATCCGGCGGCGCCAAGTCCAATGTCGAGCTTCTCCATCGAAGGTTATGCCGGCGGCGCGGCCAACTCTTATGTCTTCAGCGGCGGAATCCCGCTGCGAGGCAATTGCCCGTTGCGCAATATTGCCGTGCCGGCGAATGCGCTCAAATACCGCTTCCTCATCGGTGAGTGGACCACACCGGGAAGTCCGGAAGGCGACCCCGCCATCATCCCATCTACGCCGCCAGCATCGCTCTCGGCGGTCACCCAAATTTTCGACACACTCGTCGGCTATGTTTTTTACACGAACGCTTTCGCATTAGGCGATTCCGCCCTGTGTACATTAACTCCGCAGATTTATTTTCCGATGTCGACGGTGCGGGCTGGATCAAGCTCGATGGGAAACCCGTCACGGTAGACATGCGCGATGGCACCACCGCCGTCGTCGCGATTACGAGCGCCAATTTCCTTCGCACGTTCGACCTGATGATTCTAAACTCACCGACGATCACCGCGGCCCACCCAGTGCGGCTTCCGAGCGGCTTGCCGAAAGCGGATGCGGGCCGCAGCCTCACCCCTGCGGAGCAGGAACCAATCCGGCGCTATCAGCTGCAATTTGAAGTGCGCGATAGCGTGACGCACGCAGCGATCTGGAGCGATTCGCTTAGTTCCATCGTCATCGATAACACTCCGGTTATTGAACAACTCGACCTCGAAGAACTCCGTACGAACGCCTGCAACCCGGTCGCGGGCGGAACCGTGCATATTCTTTACACCATCGATCACCCGCACCTGAGGTCCTTCGGGCTTTCAATCTCGAATAATAATGTCCAGGTCCACCCGCCGCCTGCGCTCCCCACCGGTGCCTTTGTCCCGCCGCCTCCACCGGCAAATTACCTTTTCCACGGAGGCGCGGGCGGTCCGCATCTCCCCGGCAACAACGGAGGCTTCGCGGTGGACGTCTCCGCGGATGCGCCGTGCGCTTATCACGTCACACTAAGTTGGCAGACCCGTATCTACCAAGACCCAGGTCATTCCGCTGAGATTCTCTATTGCAAGTAACCCTCGCGACACCCGTGGCCGGTCAGACAAGGCCAACTCACGAATTGCCCGGCTCGACCTGATCCGTTTCGTTAGGCTGGTGGCGACAATC
>CAWAYD010000003.1:0-511891 GCA_963786175.1 uncultured Verrucomicrobiae bacterium
CTCGTTTGGCAACAGTCGAGTCGTGATCCCTCCAGGTATCGGCGACCAAGAGCTGGGCGGCGCTGACTCTGCACAGGCTACGGACAGAGGTTTCGAAAACACAGGAATGTTCATCTGCCGGAAATGGTTGATTGGAGCCGGCGATGCAACTTCCGGCCCAGGGATTCATTGCGTCGCATCCAGAAGCTTCCGCCTTTGAGTGACTGCAGGGTCGGAAACGTCGATCGAAGTTGAGAAGGGTGATAAGTGGCAAGGTAGCTGTTGCAAAGGACCGTGTTGAACTCTGAGTTATAGGAAAGGAAAGCCTGGAGGAGATATTGCTCCGTCCAGAAGCGAAGATCGCCGACGACCCACTTCTTCGGATAGTCGGAGGGAAAGTTGATGTCGTGCACATGCACCAAGGTTCCCGGTGCGAGTCGGGGCAGAATTTCCAGAAAGAGATAATTGACGTCACCGCCGGTCTTAACCACATGCGACGAGTCAATAAACAGGACGTCATTCGCTTCTAACTCGTCAAAGAACTCCGGGGCTAACGATTGAACATCCTGCTCGAAGAGTTGGGTTAGTCCGGGAAAGCCGTGCTGAAGATGGGCCATCGGGTAAGGCTCAATCGTCTTCAGGGAAGTGGTGCCATTCTTCACCGCGGCCTGAGCGAGAATAAGCGACGAGTAACCGCCGCCGATTTCAATAATGCGCTGAGGCCGAAAGTGCCGCACCACACAATAGGCGATCAAGCCGTCCAAGCCTGGGAACCTTCCGTTTTCGAGGAAGTAGCCTTTAAAATCATCGTCGGCGTTTTGCGGGATCGAATCGTATTCAGGGCGATATTTAGGGAAGGCGGTACGAATGAGCTTGAGCTGACTTCTTGTCCTCATGTCGATCGCCGGAGTGGTGTGCTCTATCCATGCCGTATCGGGCAGTTTCCGGGTGTCAGGTATGGGTTGATAGAAATGGACCGGAGTAATGTGCAATCCATCGTTCTCCCAAAGACGGAAATAGCTCTTGTAGCCGGCCGTATGAAGCAATTGCTGCGAAACGAGTTGCCCTACGAATGCCGCCGCAGCGTCTCTTTCGTCCCGGGACAGTTGGTTGCCGGACAAGACTTGCCAAAGATGGTCCCACGGGATTGCAGGTCGTTGAATGGTGAGGCGTTTCAGTAATGGCTGGGCGCAATCCCCGCTGCAAAGCGAGAACTCGTAGGTCGATCCGTAGCTGATCCAGTCGATTTCGAGCGTGCCCTGGGTTCCCGAGGCAAGTAACTGTTTCTCCTCGCCATTCCGCGAGACGTAAAGGCTTGCGGCCCGCTTGCTGCTCGTTCGCCAGTGGATGAGAATACGGGCGCAGGTAATAGGAAGCGGATCGGGCTCCATCCTGAGCTCCGCGGTTTCAGGAGTTCGCGGCACTTCGAGGAGTTTCAGGATCGGTTGATCCTGCGCAGGTACTGCGCAGGATGAATTGATAGGTCGATTCCTGGGCGACCCAATCGATCTCAACTTTGCCACCTTGCGCGCACGCCAGTAAGCGCTCGCGATCACCGTCGCGTGAAACGTAAACCATTCCGGCGCGGCCACCGCTGGTTCGCCATCGGAGCAGCGCGGGTTCGCCATTCAAGGGCGGCGGGTTACGCTCGAACACTAACTCTCCACTTTCCGCGGGAAGCATAAGGCACCGGGGAGGGTCGTGCGTCATGACATCGCCGGCGCCGTCGGGTATTCCTGCCCATCGACGTGCATGGTCTTTGGAATGTCTCTCCGCTCGGCAAACAGACGTTTCAACTGCTTTCGGGCGGCAGCTGCCGAAAAGAGAGCCCGCGTTTTCTCTCTGCCGTTCTCTGAAAGTCTGTTCCAATCCGGCTCGGATAAGTAGACCTTGATGATCGCTTCCGCGAAATCAGCGGGAGTGTCTGCGACCATGATATCCTTGCCAGGCTGCAATGACATGCCTTCCACCGCGAGCGAGGTTGCCACGACCGGAACACCCAGGCCCATACTTTGATTGATCTTGCCTTTTACCCCTGCTCCGTAACGAAGCGGCGCCACAGAAAGTCTAACACTGTCGAAGTAGGGCCGGAGATCCGGCTGATGGCCAGCAATGATAACCTTCTCGCTGGCGAGAGCGATAACTTCCGGCGGGGCTTTGTCGCCAATGATGTAGAACTTTGCCTCGGGTAAATGAGCAGTCACCGCCGGGAGAATCTCGCGAACAAAATAAACGACTGCATCGATATTCGGATCATGCAGAAAACTTCCGATGAAAAGCAAATCGCTCCGTCCGGCAAAGGGCATCGGCGATTCATCGATGGGGACGATATTCGACACGACCTCGATCGATTTATGCGGGAAATCAACTCGCAGTAATTCCTGCTCGACGGGACTTACCACCCAGGTTGCATCAGCCCGTTCGATCAGGTCATACTCTACTTGTCGCATCTCGACCGCTTTGGCCTTCAAGGAAACATCTACGGTCAGCGCCGCTTCGCGCTCCTCTCGCAGGAAATGAAGGTCGACCGTGTCAAAAATGAGCTTCGCCTGGGGAGCGTGCCGTCTCACACTTTCGATATGCTTGCATGCAAAGTCGCGTCGACTTAGGAGAACCGTATCGTATTTGGAGCCGTTAATCTGCAAATAGTCATTCACTGACTTGATGTAGGGGTGATGAACCACTTCGATCCCGCGTTTCCGCAGTTCGTCGCCATAGGGTGGAATATCTGCCAGGTTGTCCGGGATAAAGGTCACGCGGTGCCCGAGACTATGAAGGATATTCAAGATCTGGGACATGCGGAGCGAGCCGGAATCGCGATTGGCCAGGGGAAGGTGATGATCGATGACGAGGATGCGCTGGCAGCCTTGAGCTGGAGCTTCCCAGGCCAGGACGTCTCCGTTCGTGGGCTTGTTTGACAGTCTATCTTCCCAGGTCGCAACAAAGGTAGCTCGATTTATCTCCTGATAGCGCTTGGTGCCGGCGGAGACGTCAACGCCGGCCGTAGCTCCTTCGTGATGGACCACCACACTCAGTGGCTGATAGAGGACCTTGTGCCCGGCTTCCGCGACCTTGAATGCCAGATCGGTATCCTCGTAGTAGGCGGGGGAATACTTTTCATCAAACCCGCCAACTTCTTCAAACAGTGACCTGGGAATGATGACACTGGCGGCGGAACAATAATCGACTTCGCGAAGGAAGTTAAACTCCGGCAGGCTGGGGTCCTGAAACTTACCGCGGTTCCAACCGGAGCCATCCCGCCAGATAATACCTCCGGCTTCTTGTAATCTGCCGTCCGGGTAGACAAGCTTTGAACCTACCAGGCCGGCTTTCGGTTCGAGCTCATAGGTTTCCAGCAAACTCGTGAGCCATCCCTCCGTGACCGTGGTGTCGTTGTTGAGAAAGATCAGATACTTGCCTTTGGCAGCCTGGGCCCCGCGATTACAGGACGCAGTAAAGCCAGCATTCTTGTCCGCGCGGAGATAGCGGAGACCTGTTATCCGTCGCATAAGTTGTTGAGTGTCGTCCGTGGAACAATCGTCCACTACGATTACCTCGTAGCTTAGCTCCGCGGTATGCTGCTGGACGGAGTCGAGACAGGCGAGGGTAAAGTCTACTTGATTAAAGACAGGGATGATGATCGAGACCTCAACTCGGTCCGGGGTAGGAAATGCGATCGGATGCTCGATACGTGCTGGTTGTGGCCGCGCCTGTTTTTCGGCAGAGGGAAGCACGGTGGCCTCAGGAGAAGGTGAGAAGTGCTTGGGGCCGCTGCGCAGCTTGACAATTTCGTCGTCCAAGTCTGCAAGTTCGGGGCGGGCTGCACGCCAGGAGTGATATTTTGCGACGACCTTGTCAAGATGGCCGAAGCCACGAAGCTTATGTCCAGAAAGGCTTGCCAGGAGCCATGCAAAAGGATTGGCAAGGGCCCAGCGCCGCGATTTTCCGAGTGTTTTGGCCGCCTGCTCGGTGTCATCGAGAAGGCGGAGCAGGCGTTTTGTTTCAGTGAGCTGTTTTCGCAGACGCTCGGCGAGCGCGCTTGCCTCAGAATCCCGGGCCTGTAACTGGATGCTTTGAGTATGGAGGAGCTGATTAGTCTGAGCGAAACGGTTACGCAGTTGCTCAAGGTTTGCACTCTGTTCGGCGGCATGCTGCCTTTCACGTTCTAACTCAAGAAGGTGGTCACGTTCTAACTCAGAGCGGCGTGCCGCCTCTCGCGTTCTAGCTCAAGGAAGCGTTGAGCGGCATCTCGCCTCTCACTTTCTAACACTGCGTAAAGCTTGTTCCTGGCCTCTTGTTCCCGAGCGAACAAATTGTCGAGATGAGCGTATGCCTTCTGCAGCTCCTCTATTCGGCCGTCCCGTAAAGCAATTTCTCCCGCGGCTTTAACTGATGCGGCCGCGAGTTCATGGCGAAGGCTTTCGACTAAGTCCTTGAGCTGACTCGCTTCCTCACGAAATCGAATTTCATCGCCGCGGCGCATGGCCAACTCCTGCCGACTCTCTTCCCCGTCAGGCACGGCGGTATTCAAACGACTGGCCGAGCCGGGAAGAAGCGCGATTTCCTCTTGAGATCCGGAAGTTTCTCGATCGGCTCTTGCAAGGCCGCTCGACTGGTTAAGCAACGTTTGATAGAGTTCTACGATTCTTTCTGAGACGCCCGCGCTAACAATTTGATCCAGGGTAAAAGTTGTATTTCGTCTGTGGCGTGAAACCAGGGCGGCGCTTTTCGAAACTTTGGCCAGATCAAGTCTGGCGAAACCGGCAATCTCGCTTAGGGCCAGCTCGGGTTCGACAAAGAAGCGATCGTAACTGGTTACGAAGCACTCCATGCCGTCAGTAACGGCAAGGATGCGGCGATTATAGATTTCCCAGAGTCGCAGGCTCAAGGCATACGAGACGCCGTTCCGTTTGTGCATGGAGTAGGCTGCCTCGAGCGGGTTCCGAACGATGATAACAACCTTGAGATCTGGAATCAGGTTGCGCCAGAAACGAATAGTCAGGCAATTGCGGGGATCTTTCCATCCCCAGGGTTGCCGTCCCTTAAAGCTATCGATAAGCAGTTGTGCTCTGATTCTTAGAGCCGAGAAATCGGATTCGCCATACGGCTGATCTTCAGGTGGAGGCAGGTCCCACGCGCCGCCCGAGGTATTAAGAATTTCGTCATTCAGTTTGACGAAGCGAAGGTTTTCCCAAAAGCCGTCGGGGTTATCCCTTGCCGCCGGCATTAGGTCCTGTTCGGGACCGAGTTCCAGCCCGCAAGAGTGCATGAGTCTGGCAAGCATCGAGGTGCCAGAACGGTGAGCGCCGGCGATGCAGATCGGACTGGATGCTGAGGCGTCCTTCTCTGCCTCATTGGCAGCAGGAGTAATAATGTTATCCGTGTTTTCGGTCATTCGGGGATGATTAGCGAGCCAGTCCAGGAAACATTCCAGCCAGTGACCCACACATCATGCAACATAGCTGAGATGCCAATGTGATTATGAAGTGTCTGTAAAGCAAACATTTCTGGCCCATCAGGAAAATTAACAACTACTGTAACGGTTGAAATCGCGCACTTGCGAAAAACTAGATTCTTCGTCGCCGGAACGCGGCTTGGACGAGGATACCGACAGTCGTTAGGCCGAGGAGGAGAATGGTTGCTCCAGCCTGCGGAATACGGAGGTGGCTTATGATGAGCTCCGCGCCGACAACCGCGGAAAAGGCGATCAACGCCCAATCGAAAAGGACAAGCAAGAGAATCGCACCAAGGATTCCACCGATGACAAAGGCAATCCCGGAATAGTTGGCATGCGTGTCGACAAAGGCGGACATGAGGGAGAGCGCGACATGGCCGCCGACCAGGAATCCTGCGATTGCGATGGCGACTTTTTGCAACAGGAACGCAAGCAGCGCACCGAGGAGGCCGAGCCCGACCGCGACCACGAGGGTAAGCCAGGGCGGTGGATTTTGCATGAGATGAGGTGTCGCCTCAAAGCCAATCCAGAAGCCAACCGCGGCAACAAAGAGCCAGAAAAGCCGGCGGCCGAAAAGCAAAACGAGCACGCCGACAACGATGCTGATGATCGGGATTGGTTGATCCATGCGATAATTGTTCGAAGTGTCGACCGATGTAAGACCTGGGCTTGCAGGCCGGCGAGCAAGGCAAGCTACTTCTTCTTCATCATCTCATCACGTTTGGCTTTGAATTCCGAGCCGGGCAGCCAGGTGGGATAGTGATCTCCATTCGCCACCTGATAGCCAACATCGAATAGTAACTGCGTGTCCTGAACTGCGCCTGAAAAATCCCATGCCGGATTCACCTCATCGGAAACCTGGTGATAATGATGCTGGGTGTAATCATCGCTCTTCATCTGACCGTAGCCGGGCGGCTGCCCGATAAAATCCTTTGGCTTACTCCCGGGATAAAGCGAAGGCACGCCTAACTTTGAGAGCTCGAAGTGATCTGCTCGAAAAAAGTGTCCTTTTTCCGGCTCGCTGTTCGGAGTCGCCCTGCGACCCTGGCGTTGGGCCGCCTGGGCAAACATTTCGTCAAGGGTAGAGTTACCATAGCTAATGTCTTCGATGTCGCGTGTTTTCCCCCAGGGATTGACGACGTCGATGTTGATATCAGCCAGAGTATGGTCAAGCGGATAAAGCGGGTGCTCGGCATAATATTTCGCACCTAAGAGACCGGCTTCCTCTGCAGTGGTGGCGAGAAAGAGAATACTCCGCTGAGGTGGCTGCGGGAGTTTGGTGAAGGCTTGCGCGATCTCGAGAATACTGGCTACGCCCGATGCGTTATCGAGTGCGCCATTATAAATCTGGTCTCCCTTTAACTTGGGATCGCGGCCAAGATGATCCCAGTGGGCGCTATAGATAACATACTCATCGCGCTTCTGTGGATCACCGCCCTCGAGCCTGGCGACGACGTTATGCGAGCGAAAGCTGTGAATGGTGTTCTGGAGAACGAAGCTCGCTTTCGCGCCTAACGACACCGGCCGGAAATCCTTGCTCAGCGCGGCTTGCTTAAGCTCGTCGAAGCTTTTCCCGCTGGCAGCAAAAAGCTTTTGCGCTGTCTGAAGCGTGATCCAGGAGCGGACGGCAACGGTATCCATATTCTTGTCAGCGGCGTCGATGACGAAATCGTCTTTGCCATTGCTGTTCGCGACCACCGACCATGGGTAAGCCGCCGGAATGGTTTCATGCACGATGATGGCCGCAGCCGCGCCTTCTTTTGCAGCGATCTCATACTTATAGGTCCAGCGACCGTAGTAAGTCATGGCTTTGCCTTTGAACATGTGGTCATCCAGCCTCGATGGATCATCAGGCGACGGGATTGGCGGGTCGTTGATCAGGAAGACAACTGTTTTTCCTTTCAGGTCCGCGCCTTTGAAATCGTCCCAGCCATATTCGGGTGCGACGATTCCATAACCGACGAAGACAATGTCGGAATCATTGACCTCGATCTGCGGAGTGAGGCGCTGAGTGAAAGCGACAAAGTCGTCGGGCGATTGCAACTGCAACGTCTTATCGCCGACAGTAAAGGTACAGGTCGGCTTCGTGAGAATACCGGCCATCGGCACTTCCTGAGTGTAGGTGCCATCTGGGTTGCCGGGTTTGAGTCCAAGCTTTTTGTATTGCTCGATGATGTACTGGACGGAGAGATCCTCGCCTTTCGTGCCTGGTGCGCGTCCTTCAAACCTATCGGAACTGAGGACTTTGATATGCTCGAGCAAACCATCCTTGTCGATGGCGTTTTCAGCTTCCCTGGGCGGCTCCGTGGGCGAGGCAGCAAAAGCGCAGGTGAGGAGGCCGAGGAAAAACAGGAAGAGCAGAGATGTTTTCATCGTTAAGAAAACGTAGCTCGAAAGCCTATCGGTTCCTAGTCGCCACGGGATGTTTCTTCAAGGTAGACATATTTGTAAGGATGATGGTCGAGAATCGTCGGCCACCAGCCCTTAACACTCGGAGCGATAAGGAAAGCATGGGTGTAAAAGTAAACCGGGAGAACGGGCGCGTCATCGAGAAGGACGGCTTCGGCCTGCTGGAAAGCGCGATAGCGCGTGGCGCGATCGTTCGTCTGCGCCGCCTCCGCGATGAAACGGTCATAGGTGGTATTCGACCAGCCGGTTTCATTGTTAGGCCCGTTGGTTGTCCAAAGATTGAGAAACGAACTCGGGTCGACATAGTCGCCGATCCAGGTTGAACGAATGATTTGATAATTCATCTGGCGCCGCGTGTCGTAGTAGACCTTCAATTCCTGGTTAACGAGGCGGGCGTCGATATGAAGTTCGTTACGCCACATCTGTTGGACGGCTTCCGCGATGATCTTGTGGTTCTCCGAGGAATTAAAGAGAAGCTCGATCGGTGGAATCCCGCGCCCGTCCGGATAACCGGCTTCAGCCAGGGAACGTCGCGCCGCAGCCGGATCGTAAGGCAGGGTAGACTGGCAGGTATAGCCGGCGACGTCAGGCGGCGTGAAAGAAAAAGCGGGTAACTGTCCGCCATGCGTGACGTGATCGACGATACTGCGGCGATCGATTGCCATGCCAAGCGCCCGCCTAACGAGTCGTGAGTTCAGAATCGGCCTGGTCACGTTGACTCGAAAGAAATAGGTGCCGAGATAAGGATCGATCCGAAGAAGGTTTGGCTCTACGCGGTGATAGCGGTCGATCCGATTCACCGGCACGGTGTCGGTTATGTGTAACTGGCCGGAGCGAAAAGCACGCTCTTCGACATTGTTACTGTCGATGGTATGAAAGACGATGCCGTTGAGGCGAACGCGCGCTGCGTCCCAGTAAGTCGCGCTCTTCTTAACCCGGACGTCCTGATTCAGGCGCCAGTCTTCCAAAGTAAACGGCCCGTTGCCCACGAAGCGACCGGGCTTGGTCCAGTAACTCCCGCGCTCGTAAAGCGGCCCGTACTTTTTCACGGTTGGAATAGGAATCGGAAACCAGGCGTCGTAATTAAGGAGGGAAAGAAAGTAGGGAGTGGGATTCGTTAGGCTAATCTCCAGAGTCCATTCGTCGAGTGCGTGGAAGCCAACCTGAGTGAAATCTTTTAACGTACCTTTGTTGAAGGCTTCCGCGTTCCGGACGACGTAAAGCATGGAGGCTCCATCTGCGCCCAAACCCGGTGCCAGAATACGGTGGTAGGACTCGACAAAGTCGGACGCCGTGACCGGGTCGCCGTTCGACCATTTCGCGTTGTGTCGCAGATGAAAGATGTAGGTTTTTCCGTCTAATGAAATGTCCCAGCGCTCGGCGACGCCGGGAACGGGATGAAGATCGTGCGGATCTTCCGCGACGAGTCCTTCGAGCAGAGCCGAGATCACGTTGTATTCGCCGACGCCGTTGACAATTTGCGGGTCCAGGTCCTGGATTTCCTGGCCATTACCCTTGTGCAGGATCTGGAGGCGATTGCCTTTCTCGACGTTCGTCTCGGGCCGATGACAGGAAACAAGAAAGGCGATGCCGAGCGCGCAAAAAGCGCGGAACGCCGGTCCCGGAGGAAGACTCCGCCAGGTCAGAAGCACTAGGGTTTGGCCGGCGGTTTGGCGGCGCCGGCGTTACTCTCACTCGAGAGACCACCTTTTGCCTTGGCCGGCGTCTCAATGCCTAACGTTTTTAAGTATGGTTGAATCGAGCGATCGCGACCCAGAAAGTTGTGGATGGAAATGTCGATGTCGCGCGAGCCGCCGGGAGCGTAGATTTCCTTGCGCAATTTCATACCGGCGGACTTATCAAGAAATCCGTTAGGCGCACCCTCGAAAACCGTCGCCATGTCGGCTGCAATCGCGTCCGCCCAGGCATAACCGTAGTAACCGGCATCGTAACCCGCGAGGTGACCAAAGAAGGCGACAAAGGCGGTATCGGATCCGACCGGAAAAAAATCCTTTGTGAAGATCGGGTTCGACATTCCGAGACAATCATAGGCCTGACCTTCGGGATGAACGTCGTGCAGAGTAAGATCGATGTCGGCAAAGGCGAACTGGCGGCGGTAGTAAACGCCCACAGTTGCGAGCTTCGCTTCTTTCATTTTGCTGATTGTCTCGGCCGGAATCTTCTTCGACGGGTCACGATAATCAGCGGCGAAAGTGTCGAGCACCTTCTTATCCCAAACCCAGTTTTGCAGCATCTGCGATGGCGCTTCGACGAAATCGGCCGGGACGTTGGTGCCTGAGAATCGGACGTACTTCGCTGTCGTCACGATGGCGTGCAAGGCATGGCCGAATTCATGGAACAGCGTTTCGACGTCCTGGTGACTGAGGAGTGAGGGCTTGTCCTTCTGCGGCGGTGGGAAGTTACAAATGAGCGCGACGGTTGGGCGCTGATACTTTCCGTCAGGCAAAAGTTTGCCCGGGATGATCCCAAATTCCGCGAAGTGATTAAACTTGCCGTCCCGTGGGAACATATCGAGATAGAACATGCCTAGCGGCTGGCCGCTGGCGGCATCGGTCACCATGTAAAGTTGCAGGTCGTCGACCCACTTATAAGGCGCGATGATCTTGGTAAACTTGAGACCGAAGATGCTTTGATAGATATCGAACATCCCATCGAGCACGTGCTGGAATGGGAAATAAACGCGGAGCGCTTCGGTATCGACCGTGTATTTCTCCTTCTTGAGTTGCGTCTGATAGTAGCGCCAGTCCCAGATGTTAATCTGTGCGTTTGGATCTTTGGTTTCGGCGATCTTTAGCTGGCGCAGCTCGGCCACCTCGGCGTCGAACTTTGGCTGAATCCCAACGACCAGATCGTGGATGAAGGTCCTGGCCGCGGCGCCGTTCCTGGCCATTTTGATTTCGGTCTGAAAATCGTCCCACGATTTGTAACCGAGCTTGAGTGCGATCTGGTTGCGATGGGCAAGGATGTCGTTCAGGACCGGAACATTTTTGTCCCGAGCGAGATTGAAGCGCACCTGGAAAAGATGCTTGCGCGTTTCCTCCTTCTTCGCTGTTTCTTCGACGGTGTTGGCCTGGAAAGTCACGTTCGCCAGGATGGTGTAGGAATCGTCACCCGTCTTGACACCGGGCGATCCAAGGACGCTGTCGGGCACGCCTTCGAGTTCGGCCTTGGTGAAAACGAGCGGCGCCTTTACCGCGACGATATTGGCCTCAAAATCGGTTTCCAGTTTGCCCAGTTCCTTGCGCAACTTCTCCACCACGCTTCGCTCGTTAGGCGGAAGAGCCAGACCGGCGCGCCGATAATCGCGCATCGTGTGTTCGAGAAGGAGTGCGTCTTCGCCATCGAGTTTTGGCTTTGTGTCGGCGAAGGCTTTGACCGCCTTGTAGACGTCTTCGCGGTAATCCACTCCAACCGCCCAATCCTGGAAAACCTTGATCGCCTTTTCCGCTGCGTCTCGCATGGCCGCTTCCTTGTTCGTCTGCTGGACGAGGACGATTTTCTGCGCGGCGGTTTGGGCAACGTTCTGCATGTTATCCAGCGCGACGGCCGTGCTCTCGAAGGTCACTTTACTCAAATCCTGTTTCGCGATGGCATCGAGCGCGGCGTTGCCCTTGGCGATCGCGCTGTCGATTTCGCCCTGCACTTCCAGCGGCGTCTTCGGCCAATCGGGAATGACAAGAACTTCGTTCGCTTTGTCGGCCGCGGCTTGAAAATCGGCCAGACTCTTAACGACGTCGGCGCGAAGGGTGAGGCTAGAAAGGACGAAGAGACTAACGAATAGAACACGTTTCATAAATTGCCCGTTGCCGAGCGCCAATCTCCAGGATGAGGAAACGCTTCGGCGCTCGGTAGGGAACTCGACTCGTTTTCTCCACAATTGGCAATTGGAAAATGGCGCGTGGCAATACAAAGTGCCGACGTGCGCGACTTTGCCACCAAGTTCCTGATCGCTTTCATTCCGCTTTTCGTGGCGATCGATGCCATCGGGATGGTGGCGATCTTTATCGGCCTGGGCGCGAACGTGGACGCAAAACGCCGGCAGCAGGAAGCGCTGCTCGGCATCGCGACCGCGCTGGCAATCTCTGTTGGGTTCATGTTTCTGGGCAAACTGGTTTTTCAGGCGCTCGGAATTACGGTGGCGGATTTTCAAGTCGCCGGCGGGTTGATCCTGCTCGCCTTTGCCGTCCGCGACCTGCTCGAGGTGGGCGGAGAAAAACGTCTCGCGAGTGAATCCTTTGGGATTGTGCCGTTAGGCATGCCGCTGATCGCCGGGCCGGCCTTGCTCACGGCGCTTCTCGTCCTCACCGATAGCGTTGGCCCAACTTACACCATCGTCGCGCTACTCGTGAACCTGCTCATCGTCGCGGCCGTCTTTCGATACGCGGATCTGTTCGCGAAATGGATGGGCAAGCAAGGAATCAACGGCGTCTCCAAATTGGTCTCGCTGCTCCTCGCTGCGATCGCGGTGAGCCTCATCCGACGCGGCTTGCTGGCGCGGTAACGATCGCGCGCCACGCAACAGGTGCACGACGCAGGATTGCGGTTTCTAAAACAATCCCGCCCGCAGCATGACCAGGGTGCAACTCTCGACAACTTCGATGCCTGCGCTGCTGGCGGCTTCGGCGAGTGCTTCGTTTTCGGCCCCCGGATTCATGATGATGCGTTGCGGACTGGCGGCGATGATGTCCTCGATCAACGGCGTCGAACGTGCCGGGCCGAGGTAAAGCGTGATGGTGTGGAGCGGATCGTGGATCGCCGCCAGATTCGGATAGCAGGTGAGTCCCTCGATCTCCTCGAACGCCGGATTTACCGGGATCGGCCGATAATCGAAGCTGGCCAGCAGCCGCACCGCCTGATTCGAATAACGCTCTGCTTTGGGCGACGCGCCCAGGACGGCAACGTTTCGTTTGCTTTCAGGGATGAGTGCCATTGATTGAGGAAATCGCTGCCGGCGGTCAAATCGACCCAACTGGAGAGGTGGTCTGCGTCGTTGACAGTTGTAACACAAAAGTTACTATGCCGCACTTATGAGATTTCCTCTCGCCCTCACGGCGAAAATCGCCGGCTACATCGTCGGCCACAAACTCCGCCGGACGCAAAAATTTGCCACCGTCCTGCAGCTCGAGCCGCTGCACACCTGTAATTTGACGTGCACCGGCTGCGGCCGGATTCGCGAATACTCAACCTCGCTCAAGGATGTGCTCCCGCTCGAGGATTGCCTCGCGGCTGCCCAGGAATGCAATGCACCGATGGTTTCCGTCTGTGGCGGCGAACCGCTCATCTATCCACAGATCGAAGCGCTCGTCACCGGTCTGCTCGACCAGGAACGCATCGTTTACATCTGCACCAACGCCATGTTCATGCGCAAAAAAATGCGCGAATGGCTGGCGGCCCAGTATCCAGGTAATCCGACTGAGATTGAGAAGAAAATCACCGCCCTTACCACTGCCGGACTCTTGGCCGAAAAGGACGTGGCCGCGATCCAGGCCGGACCCAAGGACCCGGCCAAGCCGACGATCGGTCCGAGTAAATGGATGTATTGGAACGTGCATCTCGACGGCCTCGAGCGGACGCACGACCTGATCGTCGAGCGCGAAGGGGTCTTTCGCGAATGCATTCTCGCGATCAAGATGGCGAAGCTTCTCGGCTACCAGGTCGCGACCAATACCACCATCTATAAAGAGACCGACATGGATGAGGTCGAGCAGATGTTTGATTTCCTGAGCGATCTCGGCGTCGACGGTCACACCATCACACCCGGCTACGAATATGACGCCGCGAAAAAGGACATGATCGAGCGGCTCAACCTGCGCCCGGAAAATTTCTTCCTGACCCGCAGCCTAACGAGAGAAAAATTCAACCGCATGGAAACGTGGATGAATCGTTACGCTTTCTTCGGCACGCCGGTTTATTTCGAATTCCTCGCCGGCAAGCGCGACCTGACGTGCTCGGCCTGGGCGATCCCGACGCGCAACATTCTCGGCTGGAAAGCGCCCTGCTATTTCCTCACCGACAGCATTGGCTCGAAAGGTCACTATGATTCCTATGCCGAGCTGCTCGAGCACGTCGATTGGAACAAGTACGGCGTGGTCGAAGGTGTGGCCAAAGATCCACGCTGCGAAAACTGCATGACTCATTGCGGCTATGAGCCGACCGCGAGTCTCGGCCTTCAGGCGCAGCGCGGCGACACTTGGAAGACGATCAAGTTCAACTTCGGTGCACGCCCAAAGCCGACCGGCAAAGGAAATGAAGTCGCAGTTTATAACGGCATGACTTCAGGCAACGGACATCTCACGGGCAAAAAAGCCGAGCCGACGAAAAAAGCCTCGTAGCGGCCTGTGATGGCTAAGACTTCGGCGAACATCATTAACCTCCCAGGCGCACGCCGCGAACCGCCCGCTCGCCTGACGAACAGGGAAGAGCTGCGGGAGGCGATTGGTCTGGCGCAGCAGAACCTCCTTCGCCAGCAAAAGCCCGACGGCCATTGGGTCGGCGAACTGATGGTCGATAGTACGCTTTGCTCCGATTACGTGCTTTTCATGCATTGGGTTGGCGATGTGGATGAGACTCTGCAGCGCCGTTGTACCAGACACATCCTGCAACGGCAGCTTCCCGATGGCGGCTGGAATATCTATTATGGTGGCCCGAGCGAGATTAACGCCTCGGTTAAGGCCTACTTCGCGCTCAAGCTTGCTGGACACAGTCCCGACACGCCTTTCATGCAGGAAGCCCGGGCCAACATCTTGCGCCTCGGTGGCATTCCCCGCATGAACACTTACAGCAAGCTCTATCTGGCGTTGTTAGGTCAGTTCCCCTGGAAATATCTCCCTGTCATTCCAGTGGAAATGGTTCTGCTCCCTCACTGGTGTTTCTTCAATATTTACAAGATGTCGTCCTGGAGCCGGGCCATGCTCATCCCGCTGGCGATCATTAATCACTTCAAGCCGACGCGGGATTTGCCTAACGACAAGCAACTGCACGAGCTTTACCCGGTCGGGACGGAGGGAAATGACTTCACCCTGCCGCGCGATCAGCGCGTTCTCACCTGGCGAAACTTTTTCCTGCGCGCCGATCGCGCCTTGAAGCTCCTCGAGCCGATGCATAGCAAAGCGCTTCGCCGCCGCGCGCTCGAGGAAGCGGAACGTTGGATGATCGAACGGATAGGGGAAGGAAGCGACGGGCTCGCCGCGGTCTTTCCCGCGATGCTGAATTCCATCATCGCCCTGCGCACACTCGATTATTCCAAGGACCACCCGCTTTACCGGAAAGCCCTCAACGATTTCACCGGTCTCTTTGTCGACGATCCCGACGACTTCCGCATTCAGCCCTGCCTCTCTCCTGTCTGGGACACCGCGATCAATATCATCGCCCTCGCCGAGTCGGGCCTTCCTACTCAGCATCCCGCCTTGCAGCGCGCGGCCAAGTGGCTCGTGAACAAGGAAGTGCGGGTCCGCTGCGATTGGACGATGAACAACCCGCATGCGGAAGCCAGCGGCTGGGCCTTCGAGTATAACAATGTTTATTATCCCGATACGGACGATACCGCCATGGTCCTGATGGCGCTGCGCCTGGTTCGGCCTAACGAGCAAAGCGAGTTGGCGAAGACTTTCGAGCGCGCCCTTGCCTGGCAACTCAGTTTCCAATGCCATGATGGCGGCTGGGCCGCTTTCGATAAGGATGTCACCCGCCGCTGGCTGGAGGACATGCCCTTTGCCGATCATAACGCCATCCTTGACCCGACATGCAGCGACCTTACCGCGCGCACCCTCGAGCTCCTGGGTTACATTGGTTATAACCCCGGCCGCCCGTCGGTCCGAAAAGCGATTCGCTATCTCCGTGAGACACAGGAGGACGATGGCTCATGGTATGGCCGCTGGGGTGTTAACTATATCTATGGCACGTGGCAGGTCCTGCGCGGCTTGCGCTCCATCGGTGAAGACATGGATCAGGATTGGATCCTGCGCGGTCGCGACTGGCTGGAGAGCTGCCAGAACGACGATGGCGGCTGGGGCGAAAGCTGCGCCTCTTATGAGACACCGGACCTGAAAGGCAAAGGCCCCAGCACGGCTTCCCAGACCGCCTGGGCGATTATGGGTCTATGTGCCTGCGGCGAACTCGATCGTCCTAGCGTGCAACGCGGCTTGCGCTATCTCCTTCATGCCCAGCGGGCTGACGGCGCCTGGGACGAGCTGGAAATCACCGGGACCGGTTTCCCGCGTGTCTTCTATCTCAAGTACGACATGTATCGCCAGAACTTCCCGCTCCTCGCCCTCGCCACCTACGTCAATTACCGCAGCGGGATAGGTCATTACCAAAGCTTCTACCGCTGGATCGGCAAATAACTCGTCGCTAGGCTAAGCTCTCTTTGCGAACGGACCGCTCGCTTGAGTTAGCCGCCACCGGAAGCGGTGGCTTTGCCTGTCACTCGGTCCGGCGCGCCGAAATGTGACAAAAGCGTTGACACAAATCTGGCGGCTTGGGTATAAGGAGAACCGCAACCCAATAGGCGCCGTCCCGCCCCACGCTCATGAATAACGAAAAATCAACACCAGTCCAAAACGCAGCCCAGAACCTCAGTCCGGAGCCTCAGGGCAGAACCTCGGCCCACCGTCTAAGACGAACTCTCGGGGCGTTGGCGTGTGGTATGGTAACTGCGCTCGTTTGGCTTGCCCCGCCATGTCGAGCACAAGATCCCAGCCCGACCCCCACTTGCAGTCCTACTCCTCCTATTCCCAGTCCTACGCCGGGTAATCCGTATAATCGCGTCTGTTCCCAGTGTTTCAGCGAGGGGGCGGATTTCCTCCTGCCGACCTCGCATGTGGCGAAGGATATTCCTGCTGCCTTCCAACCTCCCGACGGTACAATTTTGCAATGGGTAGAATATATACCCGCGGGAAGCGGGCCTTTTTATACCATCCTTGTTTTTCATGGCGGTGGATTTTACAAAGGCACTGCCAACGAAATTGGAGTGCAAAAACTGGCCGCCGATCTTCAGGCCAACGGTTACTATGTTCTGGCGGTCAGCTATCGACTGGCGCCTTGTGGCTTAATCAAAAAGCAACCGAACCATTCGCATCCGGAATCGGGGCGGCCTCCGGAACAGACGGATGACGCTAAGTCATTGGTTCGAGCCGCTCGGCAGCAGCCGTTGTGCAATGGACATGTCGCAGTCCTTGGCGGCGGAGCCGGGGCGGCACACGCTGTTTTCGCGGCGCTCGACATGACTCCAAGTCCTCCAAGTGCCTATCCAAATTGGTGCCAGGGTGGTGTTGACGATCGGCCAGATTGCGCGATTGCCCTCTCTGGTCCGTATGATTTATCAGATAGAGAAGATGCTGGCGGCGTACGCCTGGAGTTCGTCAAGGACGTCGAGAATTATACCAACACGATAACTCGGGTCGATCCTGATGGCGGCCCCAGCCAAAAGACAGTCTCCGTGGTTGCACAAGTAAAACCGCAAAGCGTTCAGACCTTTAAGCCACTCTTCGCGGCGGGTAGCGTGAACGACGAAACCCCGCCGCATCAGATGGACGACTTAGAATGCGCCTTGCTGGCAAACAACATTGATAGTTCCTTGTATGAAACTCTCGTCATACCCGGCAGCGATCATGGACTCCTAATCTGGTTCGACAAAGACGGACTAATACCTTCACGCAGGCTCCGACTTGACGCTTTCGATTTTCTGAACGCGCATTTTAAAAGTCAGCCATAGGCGAAAAAACATCGGGCAAACTTTACAAGACCAAGCCCGGCCTAACCAGACGCGGAGTGATCAAGTAGCGCCTAATGGAGTTAGCATCAACACTGGCGCAAGCTGGATTGCACGCCGGACTGACTCTCACAGTCATTAGTAATACATCCGCCACACCGATCGCTGGCACCTTCGCTAACCTGCCCGATGGCGGCATCATCAGATAGATGGCAATAACTCCAGGCCAGCTACGAAGGTGGCGACGGGAATGATCTGACTTTGACGGTGGTGCAGTGAGCGTTGATAGCGGTCCTTTGTCGAAAACGCTGCAAAGGCCAGGCAGAGCGGGGGAACGCCTTGAGTTATTCTTTGGCGACTTTGCCGCCCCAGGAAAGGATGCGCGCCTTGGCCCCGGCGGCTTCGGCTTCCTTGATGTCGCCGTTGCGATTGTAGAATAAGGAGAGACTGGTCCAGCCAATCTGATCGTTCGGCTTTAACTCCACCGTTTTCTTGCCCGCTTCGATCGCTTCCGGATAACGCCCCAGTTTCATCAAGGCCATGCCGAGCGCGTGCCAGCCATCGAAGAAATGCGGGTCGAGCTCGACGCAACGGCGATATTTTTCCACGGCGCTCTCCAGGTCGCCGATGGCAAGGTCGCCGTTGGCATCGTCGAAGGTTTCGTCGACCGATTCCATACTCGTTAGGCCAAAGTTGTGGCCCGCTTCCTGGCTCAGCCGGCGGCCGGAGTGGGCTGTTCGGTTTCGGTAATTCCAGCCGCGTGCCGCCGGTCGCGCAGCCATTGATAAAAGACGATCGCGCCTTTGTTATCCATCGTGCGGTCTTCGAGGAAGCTGCGCGCTTTCTCAAAGGCTGCTGGTCCGAGATCCTCGCGCTTTTCGAGCACGACGACCAAACCGCCGTGCGCCGTATTGAGATAATCGCTCACGGTTCCCGGGCTCAAACTGCTGGCCGCTTGTTTAATGGATTCCATGTCCGGACTCTCATCTTTCTTCTCCGGTTTCGGCGGAGGCGTGACGCCGGGCAGCGCATCGACCAAGGCAAATGGCGGCAGCGTCTCCGGCTTCACCCCGGCATCGGTCGCGGCTTGCTCGATCGTTTTTCCGCTCTGCAAATCCTCCCGCAGCTTGCTCGCGACCTCGTTTCCTTTGTTCGCGACAGCCTCCTGCGACGCCTGTTTCTTCAGGGCCTCAACAATGCGCGGCCGCGCGTCCTCCTTCGTCAGCGGGTGCGACGGCTGGACGTCGATCAGGTGCAAAATATCAAACCCGTCCTTTGTCTGAACCGGTTCGCTGTTTGGTGTCTCTTTCGTCAGGCCAAACGCAGCCTGGGCAAGCGCTGGGGATTCACCGAGGGCTGGATCGGGTTTTGCCTTTGCAAACTCGCCGGTCTCCTTCGGGGTAATCTGAAATTTCGTGGCCACCTGATCGAAGTCTGCACCCTTCGCCTGGAGCGCCTCAATGAAGTCGTTCGCCTGGTCGGCCAGCTTTTGCAGGACTTCGACGCGCGGCCTGCCGGTGAGCTTCTTTTGCTCATCCGTTAGGCCAAACTGGACGAATTTTACCTTGCGTGTTTCGTCCGTCTTCAGTTCGGCCTTGTGGCTATCGAAATATTTCGTGACCTCGTCATCGCTCGGCGGCGTGTCCTTGGCGAAGTCTTCCGTCCGAAATCGCACCACGCTTACGTCCATCTTCGCGTAGGCCTGTTCAAAGTCTCTCCGCAGGTCGTTTTCAGGTATGCTCACGCCGGCGTTGAGCATTTTTTTCACTCGCTTGAGCACGATCTGCTCTGCCGCCAGTTCCTCGATTTCCGCCTGACTGAAACCCATCGGACCGAGGGCGTGATCGACGAAGTTCCCATAGGCGGTAAGATCGAATCCGTCCTTGCCGTGGAAGGCGGGCAATGTCTTGACCTCGTTCGCGATTTCGGAAGCGGTGGGTTCGATTCCCAGCTGATTTCCTTCGTAACGCAGGACCATCAGGTTCCAGGCGAAATTCTGGAAAGCGTCTGATTCGCTTTGTGCGCCGGCCGTCAGATCCTGTGCCAGATCACGCATTCCGAGCTGGCCGGCGAGACGCAGCAGCCGCGAATTGCGCTGGTATTCCACCTGCGAAACCACCCGGTCGTGAAACTTCCCGACGGCTGCGTTGCCGATGGTGGAGAAGTCGGTCCGGTTCCAATACCAGGAGAAAGAGATGCAGACGAGAATCGTGATGAAGATCATCAGGATCTTGTGGTGCTTGCGCATTACCGTAATCATGGGCGTGAGTGAATGGAGCTGCGGAATCTAGGGTCTGACTCCAACCGAGCAACTGATTTTCTTGCTTAAGGAGCGCGTGTCTGCCTGACGAATTCGTCGACCTTTTCCACGTAAGTCTGGAATGGGTCGCTCATGACGAGGAAGTCATGGCTCTCGCAGGCAATGGAATCCCAGTTGATGACATAGGGTCGACGCTCTTTGCGAAAGGCTGCGACGGCCCGGGCGCGACCGGCAGCGCGGGTGTCTGCCGGTGGGGTGTGAGTGACGTCTTTTTGCCTAACGAGATTGTTCCATTCCCCGATCCGCTTGGCCGGCTCCAGTCCAAAGAAGAGGCCGCGCGCCGGATTAATGTTGTGATACTCGAGGTCGAGACTTTGCAGCCACGGGTCGTGCCAGGTGAGATTTTCCGCAGCCATGAATTCCCGAAGGAGAAATTCCTTGCTGATCCAATCGACGCCGCCGATGAGGGCTTCGGGTTTGTTAGGCAAGGCATCGAGCGTGTAGCTCCAGCTGTCGAGAAGCCAGTCGGTCTCGTCGTCGCGACCGGCGAGATGTCGCGCCGCCAGCGCGTGCAACTGCCATTGCACATCGAGCGCGCCGATCGTGCGGCCGTCTTCCAATTCGACAAGCCAACGGCGGGTAGGATCGCGTGAGATATCGCGCGTCGCCTGGACGGCATCGAGCAGAGTGAGGTCGTTAGGCAAAAGTCCGGCTTCGAGCAGACCCAGAATGCAGGCGGTCGTGCCGATCTTCAGCGCGTTGGCGAAGGGGCTCATGTTCGAGTCGCCGATGAGCAAATGGAGCCGGCGATAACGCCGGTAATCTGCCAGCGGTTCGTCGCGTGCATTGATGATCGCGCGGTTGAACTGCACCCATTGGTAAATGTCGTTCACGATGTGATCCGCGCGCTGGCTGAGCTGGAAGTCGATCGTCTCCTCCGAGCTTGGCACTTCGAAGTCGAAGGCGAGGGGATTAGCCTGGCCGACTCGACCGGCGCCGGTGAAAAGCTGACGGGTGGCGAGAAAAGCGAGGAGCGCTCCGAGCGCGGGCGGAGTAAACTGCGCTTCGCGGCGCATGAGATAATTTTCGTGACAGCCGAAGGTCGCGCCGGTGTGATGGTCGATATTGTTCTTGATGAAGGAGACCGATTCGCTCGCGCCTAACGAATCGAGTGCGGACTGGAGGAGCTGGTCGCCGGCCAGGTCATAAGCCACGACATCGCGCAATTGCCGACATTCGGGCGAGGCGTATTCGAGATGGCCCATGTCCAGATAAATGCGGCCGCCGTTGAGGAGAAAACCGCCGTTACCGGGTGGCTCTTCGTAATCGCGATAATGCAGATCGATCACGCCGGCGCGCATCTTGCGAAAGAGATAATTCTTCACCCTGACCGGGGATGCATCGCCATTAGGGTGCGCTCCGTCGCCGCTCACCAGGCAGCCGTATTCGGTCTCGATCCCCGCGATCCGATCCATTTGCTGAGCATCCGACACCGGCCCGCCATGGACAAGGGTCAACTCACGAAGCAATTTCGAGCATGAGCACGCGGCCGTTTCCAGCGCGCAGCCCCGCGGAGAAAGTGAGTGGGCTGGTTTATTTTGGACGGATGCTGGACAAGATTCGCGCCGGCGCGCGGGGGGAGTTGCCTAACGAGTGGGTGTCGAACCTCGGCAAAGGTTTTGATGGAAAATGTCTGCGTTTTCTCGGCATTGAATACGATGCGCTGAAAACGCAGGTGCTGGAGCAGGACGCAACCGACGAAGAGATTTTGCAGTGGGCATTCGAGCACGGGAAAGATCGATCGGCCGAGGAGATCGAGGTCTGGAACGAGTACCTGCGCAAATGTGGATGGAACGACGAACTCACGCCGACCCTTGAACGCCGCAAGCGCGAGAGCGGATTCGAGGAGCGCGATGATATTGAGACGATGTTTCAGTACATCGACGCAGACGAGAAACGGAGCGGTTGAAGGGGCGCGAGGGGAAAACGGCTATTTCGTTTTCTCGATGGGAGTCGGCGGCGGCGGAGGTTTTTGTCGATATTCGATCACCCACCAAACCGCCAGCACTACGATCGCCACGACGATCGTCGCCACGATCCTGCGGGTGCGCGAAGGAGGGATTGGTTCGCCGTCCTCCGACATGGAGGCGCGTTATTCCGAGAGCGTATCGATGCGCTCAGCGAGATTAAAATCCAGCTCGGTCAGGCCGCCCTTGCTATGGGTGGACAGGACCAGTCGCACCTTGTTGAAGCGGATGTCGATATCGGGGTGATGCTCCTCTTCCTCGGCCACCTCGGCAACGCTGTTCACAAAATCAATCGCCTCCGAGAACTCGTCGAACTCAAACGTGCGCTCGAGATGTTTCTTCTCCAGCTCCCATTCCGGGATCTTCTTCAGGCGGTTTTTCAGCTCGTCCGCTTTCATGAGATCGGCCATAACGGCAACACGAGTAACACCCCCTTTCGCTTTTGCAACGTTGAATCCAAGCCCTTTTGTTGGCCGGTTTTCCGCGAACTAGAAACCGAGGATTTTGCGGAGGTTTTTTGCGGAATCGAATACCTCCTCTGCGCAGGTGCGCGCCTGCCGGGCGAGCCGCTTCCCATCGCGTAAGACCGTGCTCGCCGCCTCCGCTGCCTCAGCCGCGTCACGGATGAAAAACATTCCGCTTTCAGTCGGGAGATATCTCTCGGCACCGGTCGCCTCGGTAATAACCGGCCGGCCGACAGCGAGGAAAGCAGCCGCTCGATCGCTCACCCAGCCGGTTCGCCAGCTGACGTCTACGCCTTTGATCGCGGTAAATTCCGCGGTGGCCGAGGCAAGATAACGCCGGTAGCGCGCTGGCGTGCGCGCGACACGATGCGGATCGGTCAGTCGCCAGCCGAGCTTTTCAAGACGTGCCCGCTCGGGATCGTCGGGATTGAGATTCATTGCCAACTCCCAGCACGTTGCCGGGACGCGCGATGGAAGGTCGAGAAATGGACCGAAGGCGTGTTGCTTGGAGAGATCCGGAAAATCGCCATTCACCTCCACGCCTCCGCTCCAATACCATTGGCCTATGGTGGTGAACTTTGGGCGTTGCGGGAGCGGACGCGGGCGAAGCAGTCTTGTATCAGCGAGAGGATAAAACGTGTGCCACGTCAGCGCCGACTTCGGCAATTTGCAATCGGCGCCGCGCACATTGAGTCCGATCGTCCAAAATTCATGATGATGCCGCTGGCCGAGATCCATCTTCGTCATCCAGTAAAAGATTTCGCTCGGGTCCAGATCGCAGAAGATACGGCGTTCGAACTGGAGGAGCAGCGGCGGATGAATCGAGTAGGAAAGGTTGAGCAACGTGTTCGGCCCTGCGAGACGGTCAAGCAGCTCCCGGCGAGAAATTCCGACGCAGTGAATGTCGTCCAGGTTGTGCTCCGGCTTCGACGGGCTCTGATAGAGCAAACAATAGCGGCGCGCCAAACCATGCATCCTCAGTTGCCGTTGGAAGTTTGCGATGCACGCTTTGTCGCGCGCCGGATCATCCGTCGCCGGCAGCAGCTCCAGCCAAATGGCATCCAGTTTCAGCCGGCGTAACCCAAGCATCCATTGCAACGGGACGGAAAAATTTCCGCCACCTTCGAGATATTTGGCGGCAAAACCACAACCCAAAAAAGTTGTCACCTCAAAAGGAAAGAGGGGAATCGTTCAACGTCCAGCTTCTAACTTTCCAACCCTACTGCTGAAGATTCATCCGACCGAGAAGATCGGTGAAGCGAGGATCGGAGCGAAGGCCGTCGTACCAGGGGTTCACTTTCAGCGACGTCATTCCAAGTGAGCGCACCTCGTACTCCTGCTCGAGAGCGGCAAAGGCTTTGTCCTTATCTCCCAAGCCCAGGTAAACACAAAGCAGGATGTGAGGATCGATCGGACTCTCGGCTGCTAGCCGTTCTAACTCAGCCAAAACCTTCTCAGCCTCGCTACGCTGACCCGAGATACCATAGACATAACCAAGCCATCCCGGCGCCCAACTGTTCTCTTTTACTTTTTGGAACGCGGCGATCGCGTCGCCGTATCGGCCTATGGTGGAGTAAAGAGAACCGAGCCAGATGTGCGCTTGCGGGAACTCCGCATCCATCTTCACTGTCTCTTCCAGTTGCTTCAGGGCGTCGTCGTAGCGCCGGGAGTAATAAAGAAGCTTGCCCATATCGGCGTTGATAATGAGCGAGAGCGGGTCGAGCTCGCGCGCACGATTGATCTGCACGAGCGATTCGTCGAACCGGCCAACCGCAGCAAGGAACTCGGCATACCAATGGTGCGCGGTCGGGTAGTTCGGATTCAGTTCGATCGCACGCCTGAATTCTTTCTCGGCAGTCGCCCAGTCCCAGTCATAATTCATGGCCAGTAACCCGAGAGAGGCATGAGGTTCGGCAAGCATCTCATCAAGGGTCAGCGCCTTCCGGGCTGCTTCTCTGGCTTTGGCGTAGAGGTGCGTTCGGGAGACGGCATCATAGGCTGTAAATTGATAAACATCCCCCAAACCCGCGTAGGCTTGGGCGTAGTTGGGATCAATCGCGATCGCCTGAAGAAAATACTCTCCTGCTTTCTTGAATCCTTCTCCTGTCCGTTTGTTCCAAAAATAACGCCCCTTCAAGTAGGCTTCGTGCGCCTCCACGTTTGTGGTGGGTTTTGCCTTAAGGGCCAGTTTTTCCGGGTCACTTAAGGTTGCTGCGAGCGCCGAGGCGATGCGTTCGGCGACTTCGCTCTCAACCTGGAAAATGTCTGTTACCCGTCGATCGTAAGTTTCCGCCCAGAGATGAGTGTCGCTCTGCGCGTTGATCAGCTGCACTGTTACACGCACTGTCCCGCCCGATTTCTGCACGCTGCCTTCCAAAATGTTTCTGACCCCAAGCTGCTGCGCGATTCCGCGCAGGTTATCGGGTGCGTGTTTGAACTTTTGCGTCGAGGTGCGCGAGACAACTTTGAGCGCGGCAACTTTTGACAGGCGGGTCAGGATCTCGTCCTTGATTCCATCGGCAAAGTAGGCGTTCTCCGGGCTGCCACTCAAATTGTCGAAGGGTAAAATGGCAATGGTCTTGTCCGAAACGGCGGCGGACGCTGGCCTGTCTTGAGCGTTGCCCGTCGGGTTCCGCGTTTGGCTTCGCCAAAGGAAGAACACGACGACACTGAGCGCGATGACCGCTGTCGTCCAGAGTAGTTGAGGCGAGACCTTTTTCTGAATTGGAAAGTGAGTCGGTTGTGAATCCTGTGGAGCAGTATCCAAGTCTGCTGCGCCGGCCGGCGTATCGGTTATTGTTTCAAGGACTTCCGGCTTCTCGAGGGCCCGCACTTCGGCTACGAAGCGATATCCCCGGCCTGGCACGGTGACGATGTAGCGATGCGAACCCGGGCTCTCGCCCAGGATCCGGCGCAAGAAGGAGATATTCTGACTTAGATTGTTCTCTTCAACGATGGAATCGGGCCAGATGGCTTCCATCAGGCGCTCTTTGTCGAGCACACCGCCGCTGTGCTGCACCAGGTAGAGAAGAGTATCGAACACCCTCGGAGTGAGTGGCACCAGTGCGCCACTGCGACGGGACATCCGGCGCCTGATCGCATCGAGCCGGAAGTCACCAAACTCGTAGATGGCGGCCGTGGAATTCGTCATCTGCAATTTCAGAAAGTTTCAGAAAAATTCAACCCATTTCTAAAGACTTTCACAAGCATTCGGAGGAGCTCTAACTGCACGCGAGTCATCGAAACCCACAACCTGGAATAAGAAAACCATGAAATCGCCTAACGACATCACCGCTTACCTCACTCCGCCGACTAATCGTCTTTACTCGCAACCTGGGCGCGCGACTGATCCTGCTTCCGATCGACTCAATGGAGATGGCTCTTTCGGGTTAGAACCAACTCAGCAACAGTTCTTCAGGAAGAGCACCAGGCCCAGTCCGTTTATCTATGCCATCGTGCCAAACGGCGATCTGATTTGGTATCGTCACCTCGGACGGGATGACGGCACTTTTCGATGGGAGGGTGGGAAGAAAGTCGGCACCGGATGGGCCGGGTTCGAGCACGTATTCTCCGGCGGTGATGGGATTATCTATGCAATTGATCCGATCATCACAAAGGCCGCTAATGACGTTCCCGGGATACCGAGCCGGATATCCGGTGGCAATCTGTGGTGGTATCGCCATGTAGGACGCGAAGACGGCAGCTTCCGATGGGAAGGACCAAAAAGGGTCGGCACTGGATGGGCCGGTTTGGAACACGTCTTCTCTGGTGGCGATGGGATTATCTATGCCGTCGATCCGGTGACAGACCTTTCGAGACATGTCCCGGGTAGAACTAACATAGTGTCTGGCGGCAACCTAAAATGGTATCGCCATGTAGGACGCGAAGACGGTAGCTTTCGATGGGAAGGGCCGAAGACGGTTGGCACGGGATGGGCCGGTTTCCCTCATCTTTTCTCGGGCGGCGATGGAATCATTTACGTCGTCACTCCGCTCGCAGACCGTTCCCATGCCGTGCCTGGAAGAGAGAACATCGCGTCCGGTGGCGACCTGAAGTGGTATCGTCACCTGGGGCGAGAGGATGGCAGCTTCAAGTGGGAAGGGCCGAATAAGGTCGGCAGAGGATGGGCTGGCTTGGAGTATATCTTCTCTGGTGGTGATGGGATTATCTATGCCATCGATCCTGTCGCAGACGATACCCATTACATTCCGGGGCGATCGAACGTGGTATCCGGCGGCGATTTAAGATGGTATCGCCACCTGGGGCGCGAAAATGGTAGCTTCCAATGGGAAGGACCAAAGCAAGTAGGAAGAGGCTGGGGCAATTTGAAAGCCGTCTTCTCCAGCGGTAGCGATGTTCTCGCTGATATCAATCACGACCAGTATTGTGGCGTTCCGGATCCCAGGGCCGGCGACCTCCACGTTACAACCTATGGCTCTTCAGGTCGGCGATGGAGTCATGGTAACCTAAGGTACATTGTTGACATCAAAAACTCCGGCCTTGTCCAACCCTCGGTGAGCGAAGCTACGGCGCAGGCCTACGTGGACGCAGTCATGGCACAGGCCTTCACACAATGGCAAAACATTGCGCCCTTCTTTACTTTTACAGCCGTCGATGGAACGGCGGATATCTTCATCCAGTTCGGCGGTTCGTCGCTCGAGCCTGAGCTGGGCGAACCCGGTGTGTTAGGCGTTGGGCATTACCCGACAGATGGTCGCCTCGCTTTCCGCGAGAACATATGGGACATGAGTGCTGCTTCCCGGCAATCGTTATTCACGGTAGCGCTGCATGAGATAGGGCATGTGCTAGGGCTAGCCCATTCCACTAGTCGCGCGTCCCTGATGTATCCCTACAAGGTGGCGAGCGGGATCGACCTGGAGACAATCCTGGCCATCAATGACATGTACGGATGGCAACCGCAGCAGCCTCTCGATGATCGCGGTCTCGACCAGTGCCCCGTCGCTCGCTGTCGCGGGCACGACCTGGCTGGGCAATAGCAACTTCCAACTCTATATGGCATGGAGAGGAGGCTTTGAGGGCGACTCGATTTTCTGGTCCGTTCTCGAGGGAGATCAATGGTCCCACCAAAGCTTGATCCCGGGCATTGGTTCTGTAAACGGGCCAGCTCTGGCGACTGGATTTAGTAACGGGCAGACAACGGGTTTGTTCATGGCCTGGGATGGCGGGGAGGACGATGACGCGATTTACTTCGCGCAGAATGCGGATCCTGCTTTCCAAGGTTGGACAGACCAGGACACAGTTCCCGGCGCTTTCACTGGCGGCCGGCCGGCCCTCGCAATGTTCAACGGCCAAATGTACATCGCGTGGAAAGGGGTGGATGGAGACTCCACCCTCTATTGGGCGCGCTTTGATGGGAGTAACTGGACACCGCTGCAACCTATCTTCGGCCGCGGGACATCCCGTGGCCCAGCCCTGGCGGTGTTAGGCAATCGTCTTTACATGTTCTGGAAAGGACTAGACGAAGATAGCGACGCCTACTTTGCCTGGATGGACGATCAACCCAACGCCATTTGGCAGGTGCAACAGAAGATCGCCTACAATACGGTCGAAGCCGAAGGTATCGGTTCCGAAAGCATCCGCACGAGCGCTCAGTTAGCCGCAACCACCCGCGGAGACACTATCGTCCTGGCTTGGAAAGGATCGAAAAATGACGGTGGGATTTACTTCAGTCGCCTGCGCAACGGCGAATGGTCGGGACAAATAAACATTCCGAATATTGGAAGTGCTACCGGACCAGCATTGGCCAATTTCAACGGCCGACTGGAACTCGCCTGGAGAGGCGTCAATGATACCAACCTCTACTTCTCCTGGCTGGGGTAGGGGACGTCCCAGGATTGGACTCCAAATGTCAAAAGGTCCAGGAGATGAAATCTGCAAGTAGACAGCCTCGCCATCGACCCACTCAGCTCGGCACATATACTGCATAACCGCGCGGCGGCGCCCAGAGATCGACCCAGCCTGACTCGTTAGTCCATTTCTCCTCCGGCACGCCGAGGTCGTCGCGCCCGCGCCAGGCGGCGGGCACGAGCCGTGTGTTGTTCCACTGGGTCTGGACTGTTGTGCCGTTCCAATTACCGCGGTTATTCAAGACAAAGATTAACCCGCTCTGATCGCGGAGGCCCGAACGTTGCATGACGTAGAGATCGTCATCGACGAAGAGCGCTTGCGTCGAGCCGGCGGCATTTTGTTCGTGAACCTTGATGAGCGCATTAATGCCGCTTTGATTATCCGGTTGGGCAAGGTCCGAGTTGAAGTAGTCCTGCCAGAAGACACATGGATAACCTTCGTGCGTGAGAATGAAGGCATATGCCAGCATCTTATCGGTGATGATAGGGCTGTCGCGCACGACGTCGTGGTTCTCCACAAAGGTGACGGCTTGAGCCGGCCGGTCCCACACTAGCACTCCAGGCTGGGCGAGGTTGCGCAGACTGAAACCATAGCTCTCGCACAAATCGCGCAGCCGCCAGCGGAGCGGAAAGTCAAACGCCCCGACCGGATTGTCCGACCACGCATTCGTTTCATCGAGCCAATCATCAATCGTGCGTTCGCTGTCCCAGCATTCGCCAACTGCATACGGCTTGAAAGGGGTATCGTTCCGCAGTGCGCGTAACTCTTGAATCGAGCGGACCATCCAGCCTCCGTATCCTTTCACCATATCGTAACGGAATCCGTCGAAACCGATTTCTTCCAGGAGCCAGCGGGCATAATTGATAAGCTCGGAATAGACTCTTGGCGTGCGATGACAGAGGTCTGGCATGTCACCAAAGGTGGCACCGTCCCATGTCTCGTACCTGTTCGGATGAAAGCAGCTCCAGTCACGCGCGAATTTTCCGCTCTTAGGCACGAACTGGGTCCATCGCGATTGGCCATCGGATGGATTTACTTCCTCGGCGTCAGCGCCACTGTTATGATTGATCACCAGGTCGGCGTACACTTGGAGACCTAAGGCGTGAGCGGACTGGATCAGGTCCAACAACTCGACTTTGGAACCGAACCAGGTGGGCACGCCACCTTTTTGGTCGAACTCGCCCAAATCGTAGTAGTCGTAGGGATCGTAGCCCATGGACTTCCATTCGGCCGCCTTGTTGGCAGGCGGCAGCCACAGGGCTGTGAAACCTGCCTGCTTGATTAGCGGCAGTTTGGATTTAACAAAGCTCCACCACTGATGCTCGCGGTTTTCCGCTTCGGGACAGTTCCAATAAAAAGCCTGTAGTATCGCACTCATAATCCCCCTTTGCTTTTTGCCTTCAGAAGGCTCGCCATGCTACACGCCTTATGGCGAAGAAGAAAAGGATTCTGCGTATCGCGAGGCACGATGACGTCCCGCAGGTCGATATCAAGTCCCGATTCTCGGTGGAGACTTTTGGAAATTGCTTGCCACGCCCAAGTACAATGCCGTGCCTGCTCTTTTGTCGTTGCGGATTCAGGATTGCTGGGCGGGACACATAGGGACAACGCTGATGCGGCTGGGCGTGGTGCGGAGCGCACTAGGCTTCTACTCTACTACCTGAGGCATGGTCAGTGACGAATCGGTCTACCTAGGTCCTGAAGAGTTGGAGCGCCTCGGGAAATATGAGATGCCGATGTAGGCGGGATTGATTTAGTTGATTAAAGGGGGAGGGAAATAAAATGGATTTACGAAGCAAAAGTCGTGAGCGGCTCGGCAGCCTGTTATCGAACAAATCTCGCGCGAAGCTTTCCGATATTATCTTTTCGCTCGTAACAGTTGAGCAGCTTTTCAAACCAAGTGAAATTGCCATCCGCCCCTGTCTGAACAAGCGCGCAGTGCTTCGAGATATTCGAGACGGTAAGTTCGGCGATTATTTCGTCCGTGCAGAAAACTCGATCGTCGTGCCGGCAAGCGGCGTCAACCAAACCATTGGTTCTGGCCAGGGAGGCGGGACGCCCCAAGAGAAGGTTTCCTTCTTCTGATGGGAGTTCGCTTCCCGATTCTGGAACAACGCTCAAATCCACCCGAGTCCGCGAGAACCGAGGTATGTCGAATACACAATTCAACGCGCTTGGAACTTGTATCCTCGAAATTGAGCCAGTCTACTTCTACAACTCCGTGTTGCATCAAGAAGGTGCCCTTCTCCGACTCTTCCGATGTCTATTCAGTTGGACAAAGCTTGCCAGAAGGGACTGGCGGCACAGCTGACGTTCTACTTAACCCGAACTACCTAAGCTCGATCAACACTGCGGGTACGACTCAGTTCAGGTTATCGTTCCCATATTTCGGGAGTGCGAATACCTATGCCGCCTGGTATTCGGGCGCGAGCGCCGGTTTTGAACCACAACTAGTTGTTCGATTCACTACCAACTGAAGGCTGCGCGGCGCTCACAAGCCGGCAAATCCAATCTACTAAGTGAGCGCGGCGTAGTTTTACTGAGGCCGCATCAGTTGGTTTGAGGTCGTACGCCTAATCCTACCGAAGGAGCAGAATTAGGCTTATCAGCGAAGGCTAAGAACCAACGTTTCATTCGCAGAGGAACGAGCCTGACTTTGGAATACCGCCCAGACTCGGCTGGCGCGCTGAAACGGTCTCCTGGCGGAACGTAATGGTTCGATATCGACTCTTACTTCAACCGTCAATTCATCTCGTAGCAACCAAGATCAACATTCGAGCCAGCCGGGAGGGGCCTCTGCTTTCCTTGAACGTCTGTTTTCGGTGCCAAGCTATTATCGCCTGCATCCAGGCAGGCAGAACCAGACTGCAAATGCAGGTCAGTTTGGGAGACGAAGAGCGGATCGACATTGAGGTTAGTACTGCCGCGCGTCCCATCCCTTACATCACTAAAATGGACCAACGTCGGTTTGGAGAAGCTATCTACCTCCTCGCCATTGCCCGGGTTCCAGAGGATCGAATTCACTATGGATGCAGTTCGCGCATTGAGTGAGGAGAAAAACAACGCCATACCCGCGACCGGTGCATCATCTGTTCGTTTGTTGTAAGCGACGGAGCAAGAGTCGATATCGAGGTCCGTTCCTTCGCCATAGAAATAGATTGCAGCGCCGAGCAAAGTGAGCGTGCTATTTTCTGGGGTCGAGGAGTTGTTCGCTATCTTGCAATTGATCATCTTCAAATTCGAAAGATAGCTGAAAACGGCCGTACCTTTGATGGCGGCAAATCCGGCAAGAAGCGCCACGTTTGTTTGCGCCGTGTTGTGGTCGATCTTCACTGACTCGAGAGTGAGATCGCTCGCAAACCCATAAATCGCCCCTAGCGCGACTTCGCCGACGCTGATTCGATTCTCTTCTATCTCCGTTTTCCTGACGACTGACGGCGCGGTATCAAGGTGTATGGCAGTTCCATCGCCACTTGTCACCGCGGAAATAGAGTTAGACAAGAACGAGCAACCCTGAATCACATTGTGAGAACCGACGGGCGTTTCAAAGATACTTAGTCCGGCGCCGCCGCCACTGTTCTGGATGGCGAAGGTGCTTGTGATCACGTTGTCGCGAAGCAAACAGTGTGAAAGCTGGAGAACGCCGTTGCTCATCCGAATCCCCGCGCCAGTCTCACCGGTGTGCGCGGCCACATCGAGAAATCCGTGAGTAATCACGAACCCCGATATCTCGGCCGTCAAAGCCGTATCCCCACTCGCTTCGATATCGATCACCCGGCCGACCGAGCTGCCATCGATGACAGGCTTAGTAAGATTATTCGGATCGCTTAGGAGATGGAGATCATTGGTTTGCGGCCAGACGATGTTCTCGGAATAGGTACCTTCCGAGACAAGGATGGAATCGCCCGATACGGCGGCATCCAACGCCGCCTGGACGGTGGAAAACTCGGCCGGCACGTGCAGGGTATTCGCGCGAGCGACTGGACAGCAGCAAGCGAACAAAACAACGCAACATGTCCAATGCTTAAACGCGGATTTACAGGATGGCCCTGGCTCGTTACGATATGAATTCATGTAATTAACTCGGTGATGGGATTGGTCCATCACTGCGCGAACCACTACTCGTACTTGCGCTGGCCTCACACAAGCAAAACAAACGTAACAAGATCGTTACATATGCGCGGCGCTAAGTATTGAAATCCGACCATTAGAGAAGTTCGGCAGCTCCTTCGCGCGCGCTAGGAACGTTGACTTGGTTGGGCGCGCTTCGCGCCGTGTGGATTCGACTCAACCATGCGAGATTATCTCACGCTTCCCCGAAAAAAGCCGAGCTTCCGATGGAACTGTTTGGCCACCCGCTGACGCTTCGCATTTATTGCGAAGTTACAAATCGCGAGCGAACTCGCGACGTGATTATCGAAGCCTTTCCAGGCTCATTAACTTCGCTTTTTGAAGCGTACACCGGCTTAATTCTTCGGCTCTTTTGAATTCTGGTCTCTCATAACTGTAGCGACGAGGTCGCTCTGGTCGCCAGTGAGTGGGCGATGGAGGGCGACAAGATCTCAGATTGGCAGAATTCGTGGGCGGATTGGCATTGCTGCCAGATGCGGTGAGTCTACGCTGGACGTGTGAGCACACGGCAAGACAAGAAGAAGCCGGACCAGACCGACACACGCGCCACCAGAACCGTCGTTTTTCTCGCCGCGCCGCACACCCAGATTCTGGACGTTACTGGTCCGTTCCAGGTTTTTGTTCGCGCCTGCGAGCTGAATGCCAAGGCAAGCCCGGCGGCACCGCCTGCTTATCGAGTCCTCCTGGCTAGCACGGTGCGGCAAAAGATCGTCCAGACGAATTGCGGTCTCGGATTAGTCGCGTCGCATTACTACCGCTCGGTGCCGCGGAAGATTGATACCTTCCTGGTTGCAGGAGGTAGTGGCCTCGATCAGGCGGCGAAAGATCGGCACCTTCTTGCTTGGATTCGGAGGAGCGCGTCGGGTGCGCGGCGCTGCGGCTCGGTCTGCACCGGGGCGTTCCTGCTAGCCGCAGCAGGTTTACTCGACGGGAAACGGGTGACGACACATTGGAAATGGGCAGCCGAGCTAGCGCAGCGATCTGGCAAGATCACGGTCGATCCGGATCCAATCTTTGTCCGCGATGGCAACATGTATACAACGGCAGGGATCACGGCCGGGATGGATCTGGCGCTCGCCTTGGTAGAAGAAGACCTCGGAACACGGATCGCTTTGCAGGTCGCACGGGAAATGGTGCTCTACCTCCGGCGCCCCGGTGGCCAGTCGCAATTCAGCGCTGCGCTAGCTCTGCAGGCATCGGATGCGAAGCCGATCGGTGATCTTCACACCTGGGTAACAAACCACTTGAATGCCGACCTCTCCGTCGGTGCGCTCGCCCGACGAGCCGCGATGAGCCCGCGCAGCTTTGCCCGCAACTTCGTCGCGCAGCTTCGAACCACGCCAGCGCGTTACGTGGAGCGTATGCGGATCGAGATGGCGCGGCAGCGTCTCGAACAGAGTAATGACAAGGTAGAGAAAGTAGCGCGCGACTGCGGCCTGGGCACCGCGGAAACGATGCGGCGTGCCTTTCTAAAGACGCTTCATGTTACCCCCACGGATTACCGCGCACGGTTTTGTTCGAGGCCGGCAACCAGGAGAAAACGATGAAACATGAATCAGGACTAAGTCTGATGTTGTTGCAGGTGGCGCTTGTTTTTGCGACTAGCGTTCTGGCAGAGGAGAAGGCTCTGACGGATGTAGATGAAATCATAGCGAGACACGTCGCGGCGATCGGCGGGGCTGAGAAACTTAAACAGCTCTTCTCGTTAGTTAGTCGGGGCGAATATCGGGAAGGAGGAGAGGTTATGACAGATGGCGCCCTGGTCAAGATGCGTCCCTACTACAAGCTGGTGGGTGATCCCGATAAACGCGATCCCGATTTTAGCGAAGGCTATGACGGCAGCGCTTGGGAGTTTTACAAAGATCCGGGCATCGTTCTTCGCACCGTAGGCAAAGCTGCGGCTGCCACCCGGCACGGCCTCGCGATTGATGGGCCACTCTTCCAGTATCGGGAAAAAGGCTCGACGGTCACGCTCCAAGGGGTCGAGACGATTGATGGCCGGAAAGCCTATGGCTTGCGCGTGCGGATGGCCGATGGCTTTGAAGAAGAAGAATTCATCGACGCGGAGAACTGGCTCTGGATTGCGAGCCGAAAGATCGCGGCCATTCATGCCTTTGGCGGAGCGGTGGCGACGGAAACACGCTTCAGCGATTTCCGGTCGGTAGACGGCATTTTGTTTCCCTTCTCTAGCAAGGAAGTCGAGATCGCGACCGGCAAAGTCTTAAACGAGATGAGAACCACATCGATTGTGGCAAATCAAAACTTCGATCCGGCCATTTTCTCGCCACCTGTATTCCCACATACACTCCTTCAGACCACGATGGAGTTGCTCTTTGGCGAGCGAACCGACGGGGAAGCCGTTATGTGGACCTATCGAGATTTTCGGCGGGCCCATCCGGATGTGGACACCGACGTGGCCATGCAGGTGACCGGTTATCAAATGCTGAAGATGGGAGATCACCCAGCCGCCGTCGCTCTCCTTACCGCCAATGCCGCTGATCATCCGAAGTCGAGCGGAGCGGCCTTCGACTCGGACGCGCCTATCGCGAGACGAAGCAACTAGCCAAAGCCCGCGCCGAGTTCGACAACGCCCTTCGCTTCGACCCGAAGAACGAGCGAGCTCGCCAGGCGTTGAATGAGATGGATACGGAATCAGGGTCTAGGAAGAGGCCCTAACCTCGCGATCGCCACGCAAGAAGTCATCGAGGAGCTGATCAAGCTTGCCAAGGAGATGAGCGTCGCGAGTCAACAGGGCGTCGATCTTGGTCTTAACGATAATGAAGTGGCTTTCTATGATGCGTTGGCCGCGAACAAGAATCTAATAATTTATGCTCCTTCCAACTCAAAGGTTGACTCAGCATCTCGCAGGCGTTTTCAATGGGTGCCATGAACAGAATAAACCTTAACAACACACTACGATCATGAACCAAAAACTCCTTAGTCTCCCGGCCAGGTTCCACAACCCTTGGCTCATCTTCTCTCTGTTAGTGATTACCTCTTTGACGAGTGTTCAGGCCGCGAGCTCTAGCTACTCTTCGCTCGACGAAGCCATCGCCAACACTCTTCGCCAACGCGCAAAATTAACTCCTACTGCTAACTCGCTGTATTTTGGGCAAGCAGTTTCGCTCTCTGGTAATCGAGCGCTCGTTGGCGCGATCTATGGCAGCGATGGCTCGACGGGTTCAGCCTTTGTTTTCGTGCAAAGTGGAGGAAGCTGGAGTTTGGAGGCCGAGCTCAAAGCCCCGGGTGGGAGGGTGAGCGATGATTTTGGAATCTCAGTTTCTCTCTCTGGAACCCGAGCGCTGGTGGGGGCGGACAACACTGGGCATTCAGGCGCGGCTTACACGTTTGTGTTTGATGGCACATCCTGGACGTCAGAAGCCAGGCTCACACCTACTGGTGGCCAGAATCCCCAACGCTTCGGCGCGTCGGTTTCCCTGGCGGGAGGGCGCGCTCTCATCGGGGCCAACGCTGATAGTCTTAGCGCTGGTTCGGCCTACGTATTCACTCTTCGCAATGGCACTTGGCAACAATCAGCGAAATTGACCGATCCCGACCGAATTGGAGGCGATCGGTTCGGTTGCTCGGTCTCGCTTTCGGGTCAACGGGCTCTCATCGGAGCGTACGGCGCCTCTAACTCCGCCGGCGCTGCCTACGTTTACGTCCTTAGTGGTAATAGGTGGACTCTCGAGGGGACCCTGATTGCGTCAGATGGTACCGGGAACGATGGGTTCGGTTGGTCGGTTTCACTCTCAGGAAATCGAGCTGTCGTGGGCGCACCCGAAGCGGCAAACGGGGGTGTCGCCGACGGCGCCGCCTACGTATTCGTATCCGACGGTTTAAGTTGGACTCAGGAAACAGAACTATCGGTTTCGGATCCCATGGACATTGCTCACGTCGGTTTCTCGGTCTCAATATCTGGTCTAAGTGCCCTCGTTGGGGCTACTGGCGAAAACGCTGCCTACCTGTTTGCTTTTGATGGCGCAACCTGGAGCCAACAGCAGAAGCTAATTGCGAGGGATGGGGCCGGATCCGATACGTTCGGCTGGTCTGTCTTTCTCTCAGGCACTCGCGCCTTAGTCGGAGACCGAGATCAAGCTCCGAGCGGGGCGGCCTATATTTTTGCTCCTTGAGTCGGGGAAAAGAAGATGTGGGCAAAAATGTCCGCTCGGAGACCTCAGATAGCTTGGATTAACCACTCCGTCGACAAAGAAGAAGCCGCTCAGTCAGACGGTGGTCCAACAGGCACTTTCGCCTTTAGCGACCCAGCGTCCGGAATGCGACCGGCGCAACGGCAGACGGGTGCCTACGGGCTGACCCGCGCGATGAAGGCATGGATTCCCCCACCGCTGAAGTCCTGAAAGAAGGTCATCAGCTCTAAAGAAAATCACAACCTGGTTCGGATCATCAATGGCCGTAGCAAATGCAGTTCTGTAAGCCCGGCCAACTGACGCGCCCCAAGGTGTGCGTCATAAGCTCTTTTCCACTTGGTGTAGTTGGCCACTTTGTGGCGGAAGAGTAGATAAGTCATACTGTTATTCGTTTTTGTTGGAAAATCGGGAGCGCGATTCAGTGCAGTTCGATCCCCTGAACCGTAAGGTCGACTTCAGGCTTTTATCCGTAGCGGCCGCCGCCGTCGATTGCGATCCTTTCGATGACCTCGCGCCCCGTTTCGTCCAAAACGTGGATCTCGCCGGGGCTACCGCCAAACCTGCCCCGAGCGTAGCTGATCGCGTCGCGCTTTCCGTTAGGCCCGGGGACGTGGGCTCGACTCCTGTTCCCTCGTAAGCTGTCCGCCACTTCCCATTGGCCATTCAGGATCGGCTCGATGATCAGCTTTGCCCTTGCCTTCGCAGCCGCAATGACGCTCGTCCGCAGGGAGCGATGGACCACACGCGACCCTTTTCGGCAGTTTGACGGCGGTTCGAAACGAATATAATAAGGCCCTCCCGGCCGCCGGGCGGAGCCAGGAAGAATTTGCAGATTTTGCGCCCGTAGCTCAACTGGATAGAGCATCTGACTACGGATCAGAAGGTTTGAGGTTCGAATCCTCACGGGCGCGCATTCTCTTCAATCATCTCGGCGAGGAGACAATCGGCGGAGGTGACGGAATGGGATACACGCCCAATTTGGACGTGCTAGAAGGTGGCAAAGCCGGCGCGCCCGGCGCGAATACGGTTGGAGAAATCTGGCGCGTCGTTTGCCGATCGGGCGGCGGAATTGATGTGCGCAGATTGTCGCAGTTGTTCAAACGGCAAGCTGCCCTTCAACGCCCCGTGTTCATAAAGCATTTGGTCGAGGTAACCGTTGAGAAGAATACGCCAATCCCATGGCTGACGCTGCGATGCCGTGTGCTGGCTGCGAATGCTTGTCGTGCAATTGGTTGTCACGGCGTTATACCACCGAGGCATTGTGTGGAGTGCATTGAGCGTAGTCAGATATTCCTCAAAACGCTCGCGCGCGTCCGCCGGTCTTACCGTGGTGTGATAGAGATAGACTTCTTCACCGTGGCGAAAGTTGCTTCGCAGCCTGATCACATCGCGCTCATCGGCGCAGATATAAATTAGCTCGCATCGTCGATACAAACCTCCAATCGCCGAATAGGATTCTTCTTTCTCCAGTCGGGCCTCGATGGAAAAACAAACTGGCAACGCGTTATCGAACTGAAAACTGACAATAGGATGCGCGATCCATTTGGAACCCCAATAGGTGATGGCAAGGTCAACTCCGCTTAGATGCGACAGATCGATTGTGCGGGTCTCCCAGCGCGGCGTGTAATCGGTCTCGGTGCGATACTCGCAATTGCGGACGTTATGCAGGGTTACACGATCCTTGTTAGTTTCCGCCCACGCGGTGCGGTCGACGTCGGGCTTCCAATTGCGATCGTTGGACGGCGTAAGGGTGAGCCACCAGCCGAGCACGAGGAAGAAGCCACCCGCGACCAGGCTCTGGGCCAGCCAGCGCTTTCTGACCGCGAAGAAAATCGCGATCGCGCCGAGTGCATAAAGTGCGGCGACTGATTCGCGCAGAGCATTTGCAGGAAAATCGAACCAAAGCGCACCAAACGCCCAAAGCGTCGTTCCAAGCAAGATGAGCCAGAGAAATCCTCTAACTAGTCGCGATGCCAGCTTCATGACTTTCCTGAAGACATCAGGCGTATGTCATGTAGCAACAGAACATTTCGGGCAAAGCTTCATTTCAATGGTCCCGGCATAAAGCGGTCCTGAACGGTCTCGCCTTTGGCTTCCAACTCCTGTCGCAACTGTGGCGAAACCATCCCGCTGATCGCGACAAGACGCGACGGTTTATCGTTGAACCTCACGGCGAGCGCCTGGACGAAGTCCGCAGCCAGCTTCGTATGTGCAGCGTAATCCCACTGAAGTGCGACAATGACGGTTCCATCCTTTCCAAGACAGATTGGAAAGTCACCAAGGGTTGTGATTTGAGCCAGAGGATGCTCCCCATGATGCAGCTTGCTCATTAGCGCAGCGGTCTGCACACAAAAGATCGCATCCGACTCGGTGCTGCTGTTCGTGCCCGCCGCCTTGATAAAAGCGCGCCGGTTTTCCACTCCGTCGAGAGACTTCAAGTTGACAACGAAAGCTGTCGACGCCGTGGGCGAGAAGGCGGCGTTTTCGAGCAACCGATTGGCTTCAGCTTCGGTCGCTCCCATGGCAATGAGGGCGCGGCGATTGCTAATCTTTAGATCCTTGGGCGACTCATTACGCAGGATGTTTTCGAGGGAGCTTTCGATTCCGGTAGTAGTCAGTGCTATTCCAGCTCCGCCGCCAATAGGAAGCGTAGCCAGAGAAAAAGTCGCGCCTCCCGCAAATGAAGCCCAGGCGATTTCCTCAAGCTCTTGCTGCAGGACGGGATTACTGCTGTAAGGATCAACTCCCAGACTCAGCGCCATCTTGCGTTTCGTATCGGAGAACCCGATCATTTGCTGCATCTGGCTGCCTTCATACTTATTCGGCTCCTTGCCCTTACCAATGCCTTTGAGCGACTCGCCAGCGGAGTTCATGAATTTCATAATCCCTTTTTGGGCACTCTGCACTGTTCCCCGTGGATCGCTGATGATCTGTTTGGCAGCCATCACCGGGCTCTTCGCGGCTTTGAGTAATGCGTTCTTGTATTCATCGGTTCGCGAAATGTCCTTTAACCTCGCAATCGCATTGATCTCGTTAATCCGTCTTTCTAACATGGCATTGCCGTCTGCCTCAAAGAGGCCAAAATCGGAATCGATCGTAAAGCGATTGGCTCCTGAATAAGTCGGGACATCCTCCCTGACTTTGTGATGCGGCCCACTGAGAACATCGTCCCGCAAGATTTCGCTGGCTTTTAAAACGGGCAGCTCTTCATAAGTCTCGACGGAGCCAGGTGGTGATGGTGACGCTTCCGGCTCTGCTCGACTCCAAGCCGGCGCTGACAAGACAAGAATGGCTGTAATGGCTGCTGTTATTTTCATTTGAATGTCTACCTTGGCTGGCCCTTCACGATCGACATGGTAGGCTGGATCTCGGCCCAATTTGGCTCCCATCGTAATTCGTGTCTGCCTGCTCGACCCATTCAGTTTCTTCCGCAGCAAACGGGCTGGATAAAGACAAGCGCAGCCGCTTGGATAACTAAAGATCCAAAACTGATACAGACGCCGGCATTAGCCTGAATGAAAAGTTAGTGCGAAGCTAAGCCCTAACTCTCGGGAGCCAAAGCCATCCGGGCGGCCCGGGTCGCCGCCACATCATGTCGGTTACTATGGAGTCTCATAAGGCGGTTCATCGGTAGCAATCGGAGTGACTTGAGCCGGCGGATTAATCAGGTTGAAGACCATGGCCGCGACGATGGCTGCACCAAAATTGGCCACCAGATAGAGCCAAAGATTGCTCCAGGCTGAAATACCCAGAACCGAAATTCCTACTGCGACCGCCGGGTTAAAGGCGCCACCCGAGATATCACCGACGGCGAAGGCTCCGGTCATGACTGTCATACCTATGGCCAGGCCATAGAAAGAATTGCCCGACGTGCCCTCGGCGGTGGCAGCGTTCAACACGACATAAACGAGCGCAAAAGTGAAAAGAAACTCTGCCAGAAAAGCGGGCCCCATTTTTGGGGAAATGGGTGTGACGACAATCCCGGCTCGCAATATTTTGCTCGTCAGGAGCGCCGCGAGCGTCGCGCCGATCAACTGCGCGATGATGTAAGGCAGCACGTCGCCTGACTTGACCTTGCCGCGGATCAGAACGCCAAGGGTCACGGCCGGATTATAATGAGCGCCCGAGATGTGTCCGCCGGCGAAAACCATCACCATCAAAGCGGCGCCAATGGCAAGTGGCGCAATCACACCCGCACCGGCGCCAATCCCGGTGCAGCCAATGGTCAGGACGAGAAAGAACGTTCCAATGAATTCTGCAATGTATTTGTTCATATCGGGTTTCTAAAGCTGTTGCGGTTTATATGCACTGGGATTGACGGCACAGTAAATCTTTATTTTGAGTCGGCGGCCAGTTTGAGAAATGCGATTCCACGCCCCTGGGACGGCGAAAGGACTCGCTCACGAGCTCCCTTCCCGGCTCGCTTTAGCTGTCAGTCGTTCGACTGGCACCTTGAGCCATTTCGCAGCCTCCTTCCGCTCTTGAAAGATACGAACCTTGATCGGTGAGCCTTGAGTCAGGATCGCATGCAGTCGTCCGTAGTGGATGGCTGTCGCATGGGTCGCTAGAATGGCAGACTTAACCGGCGGCCGGCCGGCGTAAGAAAGACGCCGATGAAGAGAAACGTGAATGATATGTTGGAAATTCAGATCAACTGGCGCCGCTTCCAGCGTATCGGTGAATCGATCGAAGGGCTGATTCAGCGCAAGCTCCAACTCTCCGAGAACCTTGATCACGCGATTGACCGCCGCCTCGTCCAAGGCGCCTCGGGGCCGGTAGCACAGGAGCGGGAGATCGCCCAGGAATTCGACATCGGACGGGAACTCTATGTTAGGTGGTAACTTCATCGCACGACCCTTGTTTTCCGACGACGGCACTTATTCCCACTACATAAGATCGCGGGTGGATTCAAGAGTGGTGTAGAGGTAATAATGCTCATTCGATCAAGCGGGAAATCTGATAGTACAACGACGTTTCATCCTTTGCCGAGTATTCTTTAAGACCTCCGTATGCCAGTCTCACCGATGTCCTGTTGCAGAAGCTCAAGCGGATAGCGGAGCCAGTTCGCGGCCGCCTCCATGTCCTCAAACATTCTGACGCGTAATGGCGAATGTTTTGTGAGAACAGCGTGAACCTTGACAATCCGCGCGGTTGCCGGGCTCGTGACATAGAAGACGGACTTCACAGGGGACTGTGGCGTATAAGCGAGGCGGCGATGGAGAGAGACACGAAACAGGTCGTGGAAATCGACGTCGACCGCATCCAGCTTCGAAAGATCGGTGAAACGGTGAAAAGGCTGGTGGGCCTGGTCTTCGATCTCTTCCAACATTTCTATGGCACGACTAATTAGCTCCGCGTTAATGATTCCGCGCGGCCGGAAAATCATGAGATGCTGTTCAGGGTCAAACAAGACATGTGGCAGCAGTTCGACTTTCATAGAGTTCGTTTGGTCTTTTCGACAAGCGCCTCCTTCATAGCGAGAAACATTGCATGAATGCGACTAAACTTCGATTTGAGATTCCTCGCGAGGGTTTTGCCCTTCGTTTTGTATCCATGCCTGGGCGCGCTTCTTTGTAAGTGTTTTAGGCAGGCGCTTCGCCGCCCGTTATCTCCTTCGAAAGAAGACCAACAGGCACACCCAGCCACTTGGCGGCCGTCTCGCGTTCATGAAAGATTCCAACTTTTATCGGTGAACCTTGAGTTATCATCTCATGCAACTTGGCGTAGTGAATCATCGTTTTGTCTGTCGCCAGGATAGCCGTCTTTACCGGGTGGCGACCAGAATAGGCAAGCCGGCGATAAAGCGAAATGTGAAGGATGTAATGAAAGTTGAGATCGACGGCATCCGCTTCAAGGGTGTCGGCAAAGCGATGAAAAGGTTCGTTCATCGAAGATTCCAAATCTCCGATAACTCGAATGATCTTGTTGACCGCTGCTTCGTCGAGCAAACCGCGAGGGCGATAAATTAAAAGCGGAGCGTCTTTGTGAAATTCGACATCAGCGGGCAACTTGAGACGTTTCAGAGGCTTCATGGCTGGTTTGTCTTAGGCACGAAATCAAGCCGCGCGCCCAGGATAGGCTTGACTTTCATTTTCGTCTCGGCCCGGATGAAGTTGTCGACGGGACAGGAATGGCCGCGCCCGTCGACGGCGAAGGCGATTGAGTTTGTGCTCCTGTGCTGGCGAATAGGAAGAGACCTAACGAGTAGAGCGCAAGGCTTGTTTTCATCGTTGTTCCCGCCTCACTTCACTTCCTCGATGTCGGACAGCTTCCATGTTTTGTCGAAGAGCGGTTCCAGCGGACCGTAGAAGCGGAAGATCGGAAACCATCCTTTGCCGGAAATGGTTTGAATCCAGTTCTTCTCCTGACCCGCGGGCATCTCAGGCCCAAAGTAAACGTCAACCGAGCCATCGGAGTTGATCTTCGGCCCGCTATACAAGCTGACCGAGGGAAACTTCTGGCCGTTCTGTAACTCGGAGCGGCTGAGCGAATCGTAAACCAGTACTGACCAGAAATCCTTGGCCGGCACCTTGGCGGGAATGTGCAGCTTGTAGTTCTTTGCGCCATCGAGGAAGTCGCCCGCGCCGTCCTTATAGGACCAGAGGTAATAGGAACCGACTCCGACGTTTTTCCCCATCATGGCGGGTGAGTTACCTACAGCCATGTAATAGACATAGGCCCGGCGGTCCACCTGCAGCACGCCGTCCTTCAACCAGTTATAAGGCACCTCACCGACATACTGCCACTTCCGATCCGGGTAGTAATAGGTATCGGGGTCGCGAGAGGCGAAGCTATTGGCCCGGGCCATGGCAGCGCCGGCTCGCGCGGCCTCCGCGAGTAACGTTTTGGACTTCGCATCGGGGTTAAACGGCTTGTCCTTCTCAATGCCGACGGCCTGCATGTAGAAACGTTCCAGCGGCGTGAACACATCTGCGGGCTCTTCGTTCACGAGCTGAGACAACATCTCGAAGAACGTGATGTTGTCGGAGTGGATCGTATCGATCGGCTGGCCCGAGCCGTTGAGGAACTCCATCTTGGGCGCGTCAGCCGCCTTTGCCAGGGGATAGACCTTGATTTGTTTCATCAGCGCGACGGCCTGATCGGTCTTGCCGTCTACCTTGAAGCCGCGGAGGAAGTAGCTAACGCTGTAGGTCGGTGACTTCACCACGAAGTAACCCTCCGGCACGTCGCCTGTGTAGCCCGGCGGGAGGAAAAGGTATTTGCCGCCCTTGCCTTTGTCTGGGCCGAGCGGACCGATGTCGACCAGGAAGCGTTGTAACGTATCCATGGCGGCGCCCAGCATCTTCGGCGGCGCCTCCACCACCGTCGCACCGTCGCCTTTCAGATCGAGGAAGCCCATCCCATAAACCGTCTCGGTATTCGCCGTAAGCACCAACGTCTTGGCGTCCATGAGCGATTCCCAGATGACGACTTGATTAGAACGCTTCGCGCCGAAATCGCGGATACCTCGCCGTGACTCGATGATGGCGACCGCCGGCATCTCGGTAAGGTAGACCTCGATGGCACGGTTATACTTTAACTGATCAAGGAGTGCCTCCGCCGCTGCCGGCGTCGGATAACCGTTCTTGAATTCGAAGTCGCCGAACCTGGTCTTAACCGTTTCCGTGCTAATCCACCCATGCGAATCGGCCTTATTCTCCTGTGCGAATGCTGGGAGGGTTAGCGCATCGAATGCGAATGCGAAATATGTGAGTGTTGCTTTCATGGTTGTTTCCCCTTTCACTTCACCCTCTCAATGTCCGGTATTGGTTTGGACCGGCCTTTAGTCCTTGCCGCCTAACTCCGACATCTTCCGCATCACCTCATCGAGATTGAAGCTCGCGGGTTTCTGGCGCGGCGGGAACTCCTTGAAGCTCTGCAGCCACTGGGTTGCGAACGCCTGCATCGGGACCTGGATGAACATCCGGTGAGCCATCCAGTCGCCATAGTAGATGCTCGTCGGGCCGCGCTCGAACGGATCGGCGCGCAGGTTATACAAGTTCGGGACGCGCAGCTTGGTGAACTGACCCTGCCACACGCCGACCGGCGTCTTGGGGGACATCTCCGCGTTTTGCTCGAAGAACGCGGCTTTCCAATTCTCGTAGCGAATAGCCATCAGGTCGCCGTCGTCGGACCAGTAGATGAACTCCTTGCGCGGCGACACTTTTACATCGCCCTTGAGGAACGGGATGAGGTTGTAGCCATCGAGGTGAACCTTGAAGGTCTTGCCGTTGGCCTGATAGCCCTTCATCACCTTGGTCACGAGGTCCGGCTCGCCCGCGGCCGCGGCAAAGGTAGGGATCAAGTCCTCATGGGCACAGACGTCGTTAATCACCTGGCCGGGTTTGATCACGCCGGGCCAGCGGATGAGCGTCGGCACGCGGAAGGCGCCTTCCCAGTTGGTGGCCTTCTCGCCCTTGAAGGGCGTAGTGCCACCATCGGGCCAGGTGAAGACTTCGGCGCCGTTATCGGTGGTATAGACGACGATGGTGTTATCGGCGATGCCGAGGTCGTCGAGCTTCTTTAAGTAGCTGCCCGACGTGCCCGTCGTGTTCGACCATGCCGTCGGGATAAAGGCCAAGGCCCGTCTTGCCTTCGCTCTCTTTCTTGAGGTGCGTGAAGACGTGCATGCGGGTCGAGTTGTAATAACAAAAGAACGGCTTGCTGGCCTTGGCCTGCTTGTCCATCCACGCCAAGGCGGCATCGGTGAACTCATCGTCGATGGTTTTCATTCGCTCGATCGTCAGAGGTCCGGTGTTCTCGATCTTCTGCTTGCCGACTTTGCCGAATTGCGGATCAACCGTGGCGTCGTCGGCATCGGTGGCCCAGCAGTGCATGACCCCGCGCGGGCCGAACTTCTTCCGGAACGCGGGCTCCTTCGGGTAGTCAGGGTTCTCCGGCTCTTCCTCGGCGTTGAGATGATAGAGATTGCCGAAGAACTCGTCGAAACCGTGGACAGTCGGGAGGAACTTGTTCAGGTCTCCCAGGTGGTTCTTCCCGAACTGCCCGGTCGCGTAGCCGAGGTTCTTCATGAAGTCAGCGACGCTCGGATCTTCAGGTTGCAGCCCAATATCCGCGCCCGGCAAGCCGACCTTCGTCAAACCAGTGCGGATTGGCGATTGCCCGGTGATGAACGCCGCGCGTCCTGCCGTGCAACTCTGCTGCCCATACCAATCGGTAAACCGCGCGCCTTCTTTGGCGATGCGGTCGATGTTGGGCGTTTGATAACCCATGATGCCACTGTTGTAGCAGCTCGGGTTAAACCATCCGATGTCGTCACCCATGATGACGAGGATGTTGGGTTTCTTATCCGCGCCCTCGACGGATAAGGATGCGAGTAACGTCAGGGATAAGGCCAGCGCGAGGTTGGCGAGTTTGGTCTTCATATGATGATTCCTTTCCTTGGTGCGGCGGTCACTTCATTTTCTCGACGTCCGATCGTGAGCGTCGTCATTAAAACACGATCTTGAGTAACCCCTCGAGCAGTTCGTCCAAAGGGACCATCGTCAGTAACAGCGGTGCGACGGGAAGTAAGGTGGTCACGGTGAGTTGCAGCACGGTTTGGAGGGTAAAAGGCGCCAATCGCATTTCCTTTACCACGGCATAGCTGTTACCCAGATCGGCGAGCGACTGGATATCTGCGCTGCCGAGCAGCGGCTCGTCCGTGGGCGCGCCGCCACGGAGCCATTTGTGATCGAACTCGCGCGCGTAACGCTGCGCGAGGACGCCGTACTCGCGCAGGCCCGTGCGCTTCGCGGCGGCGAGTTTCGGCAGAAATACCAGCAGCGGGCCAAGGACGGCGAAGACCATCACCGTGACCAACCCGATGATCTCCAGCTTGAAGTCGATCAACTTCCCGCCCGCGAAGAAAATCCGGTTGGCCATCACACCCGCAAGGACGGCGCCTTGCGCGACAAGCACCGGCGCGAACGCCTGGCTGACCAACGCCAGAAAACTCAGTCCGCCGCAGCGATCGGGGTGCGTCGGAATGAGACTCAAGTCGAGTCGGGACACCTGCCAGAGGAAGCGGGTCCAGATGCAGAGGCGGAAATACCAGCGCAGGAGCAGGAATTGGAACAGTGGGAGGCTGACGCAGCCCAACCACCAGCCAGCCAGCGTCGGGTGAATTGTCCTGTTCACCGGCGTGCCATGCCAGCTCGCTACATCGAGCGCCACCTGGGTGCGCCAGATGAAACCCACACCCACGACGTAGACAACCGCAATCATAAGCACCTCCGCTGCGATGGAATTGCGCAACCGCATCGCCGAGGCGATGGCCGCGTCGAACCGCGCCCGCGCCGCTTCCGGGATGAGACGGCGCGCGAGGAACTGCTGCACTACCGGACGCATCCGCTGATGGACGATCAACTCCGCCAGGATCAAGAGCGGCAGGGCGACCAGCAGCCGCACCTGCATCTCGATGTCGTGGAGAAACGGCAGCTCGACCTTCCCGCCCCACGCATGGCCCTCCGCGACCGACAGCATCAGCAGCGGCACCCAGGCCAGCAGCACCGACGCGATGACGCGCCGGTGCAGTAGTTCCAGTCCATCCCCGCCCAGTCGCGTCCGCCGGTAGAGCTGAAACAGCGGCCCGCCGAGCACCAGCGAGAAGTCAGGCGTTTCCTTCAAGAGCGGATCGGGAGTATGTGTGCTCATCCAGTTCTCATTTCACCTTCTCGATATCCGGTAGCTTCCATGTCTTATCGAAAAGCGCCTTTTCAGGTCCATAGAAACGAAAGAGCGCTTCGAACTTGCCGTTCGCACTGATCGGGACCCAGTTCGATTCCTTTCCGTCCGGCGGCTGAGACGCGAAGTAGATGTCGACTGAGCCATCGACGTTCTTTTGCAAACCGGGTGTCTGCGAGGAACGGCTCGACCACTTGGTATCACGTATCAGACCATGGGTGGTGCGGTCATAGGCGGTGAGCTGACCAGTATTGTTCAACAGGCACGTTTCGGCGGAACACGGAGACGATAGGAGTCAGCACCGTCGAAAGCGCTCGCCGTCTTTGTCTCGAATGGCGAAGAGGTAATATTGGCCCGCTCCCAGATGTTTGGGGCTAAAGAAGGCGTAGGAGTAAGCTACGCCGCGGCCGTCGGTCGGGTAAAGATTGCTTTCCGCGAAATGACTCTCGGTGGCCTTCGATAAGGTCCTTGGAGGCGGGCAAAGCCCATTGACGATCCAGGATACTCGGCGGCGGTGGCATAGAATCGCCTCGTATTGCTTATCGATCCAGGCGTGAGCTTCGGCGATGCCTTCCTTGAGAGCCTGCTGTAACTTCGCATCAGGATTGAATGGCTTGCCTTGCTCGATGCCGATCGACTTAAGCTGGTCGATCATCGCCATATCACGCCTTAGCCAAGGCTCGCTTTGCACGATCCGATTGAGCGATTCGAAGAAGCGCAGATCGTAAGGGATGTTCGCTTCGTAAACCACGTCGATTGCATCGACGAAGGTTGTAAGCGCAGGTCGAGCCGCTGTCGAGAGCGGGTAAAGCTTGACGCGTTTCCCATAAGCGACGGCCGCGGCGATATCGGCGTCACTCTTGCTCTTCACGTTTGAACGCAGAAGCGCATACGACTGATAAGTCTCCGACGGCATTGCAATGTAACCGCTCGGGAATTTTCTCCTTATACCCGGGCGGCAGGATGAGATACTTGCCGCCCTTACCCTTATCCATTCCCGCCGGGCCGACGTCTTCGAGGGCTGCCTGCCAGCGAATCGTCCACTGAACCAACAATCGTCCCTTTATCCGCGGGTGGAATCTCCAGCACCATTGGGCCGACGTCCTTCGTGTTAATGAAAGGCATCAGATAGATCGTGTCCGGATTGGGCGTGAGCGTCTGATTCTTCCAGCCGAACGGGCGCGACCAATAAACGACCTTGTTACTACCGGGCCCAGCCTTGGCGTCGCGCACCATGGCCTGGAACATCATATCGTAGTTAACTGCCGGCATGCCCCAGATGACGGCCTCGACGGCGCGGCGTTGGATCGCGCGATCGGTGAGCTGCTCCGGCGTAAAGTCGTGGGCGTCGTTAGGCTTTAGCTTCTGTGCGAACGCGGATAACGTTAGTCCCGGAATCAAAGCGAGACCTAACGAATACAAAACGAACTTGGTTAGCATGTCTCCTTTCTTTTATCCTCGTGGGCTAAATAATGGCGCAATAAGAGCCTGAACCAGAACTTCGGGTAGCTTCTTTTGATCTTCTTCACTCAGTCTTTCAAACTCGAGCAAGACGGAAATTCCGTTGTTCGTAGCGACGTTGGAATCAAGCGCCGATCCGAGCCACCACGATCTCGTGGGTTACTCCTGTGGCTTTGGATCATCGCCCTTCGGTTCGGCCCGGAGCATCGGGAACGCCGACTCCGGCTTCGGTTGGTTGAGATGGTGTCTCAAGCGTGTCTTCCAGTCACGTTGGCGGGGTTGAAGCTCGGCGGCGTGGAGCGCGGCGGGAAGTTTGTGAACGTCGCGACGAACTTAAAGACGTCGTCCATCATGCCGTAAGCTGCGCCGACGTGATTGAGGTTCCAATCCCAGTAGGTGTTAGAGGTGATGTCTGCCCGCTGGTCCAGGGTCCTGCATCAGATTAAAAATTTTCTGCAGGCGCAGTGTTGTAAAGGGCTCGGCCCAGACGCTCATGGTGCCTTCCTTACGTTGCTCGGAAAAGACATATTTGTAATCGCCCTTGCGATAGGCCACGAGCAGACCATCGTCGTCGGAATAAAAGAAATTGTTGCGGGCGCTCTTCACCCCGTTGTTGCTGGCGCAGTGCGCTGACTCACGCAGGAACTTGTATTGTTCATAACGATCGACTGAAGTTGAAGGTGTGACCATTGGCATGGGAGCCTCTCAGGCACTTGCCAATGATATCCGGTTCACCGGCAAAGGCGCAGAGAGTTGGAACCCAATCGTTGTGGCTCATTAACTCGTTCGTGACTGTCCCGGGCTTAATCACACCGGGTAGCTGGTTTCATCGGTGGCGAGCCATAGGTTGGGCGCCTAAAGTCCCTGGACCATGCTTCGAGGCGCCTTGGATGACGTCCATAGGCCTTTGGCTATTCCGGGTCTTCGGATAGTCGGGCAGCTCCGGTTCTTCTCAGCGTTGAGATGATAAAGATTGCCGAAGAACTCATCGAAGCCGTTAACCGTTGGCAACGATTCATTGCGGTCACCGACATGATTCTTCCCGAATTGTCCCGTGGCATAGCCCAGGCTCTTGAGCAGTCCGCCGATCGAGGGATCGAGCTGGCTCATCCCCATGGGCGCGCCGGGGAACCCGACCTTGCTCAGGCCGCTACGAATAATGTGTTGACCAGTGAGAAACGCCGAGCGGCCAGCGGTGCAACTTTGCTCGCCGTAATATTGGAGGAAACGAACGCCCTCCTTTCCGATGCGGTCGATATTTGGCGTCTCGAATCCCATCACGCCGGAGCTGTAAGCGCTGACATCGGCGAGCCCAATGTCGTCGCCCCACATGATGAGGATGTTGGGTTTTTTCGCCTGTGCGAATGCTGTGCCGCCAAGGAATAGAGAAAGCGTAAAGCCGGAGATGATGCTGAGGAGTTTTGTTTGCATGATGGTCAAGGCGCGATGGTTGAGGTCGCGTCCCCGACGCTCTGTAAGAACAACTCCCGTCGCATGGGACTTAGGTCCTACACGCAGAGTTGTACGACGTTTGTGTCAAACGCCGAGTTGGTAAACGCGGCTTGGCCAAGCGTCTCGAAAACCAAGGATCTCCTTACCGGCGGCTGGAAAAGTACGATCTCCGACCGTTGCTTCATCCACGATGTCATGCGGCTTCCAGAAAAGAAGCAACAGGTCTCACGGAACAAACGTGAGAGGGAAGTTCCAACGGCATTCCAAGTCTGGAGCAAGGGGTGCTATTTGCTGGGATTGTATCTCGTGATCTTTGTACCCTGGAATCCGAGGCCTGCCATAAGCCCCTTTTGGCTAAAGAAGAAAGCGTAAACGCCTTTCTTCAGCGTGGTGGTGGTGAGCGATTTCGCCACTCCTGTGTCCACGACGACAATACTCGGCCCCGAGCCAACCTCCCATCCGCCACTCTTCCGGAGGTAATTCAGAGATTGATCATCCATGAAGAATAACGCATAGCCGAACTTTTGGACCCCGGCTTGCAGTCCATAGGAGGCAGCGGTCGTGTTGTAGTATCCGGCGACTTTTCCGCGAATAAAAAGGACTCCGTCGCCGCGTTGTGCACCTGCTACGAACCCGGCTTTTACAATCTTCGGAAACACCAGTACCGCCCTGGCTCGATCGCCAACGAGTTTGGCTTTGTCGTTAACCGAGTACAACTGGTTCAAGCCAGCGCGAGCGCCATCCCGGAGCTGAGCCGCAGTCGCTCCCTGCACGGACGTTGTTTCCGGACCTAGCGAAGCAAGCGTCAGTAAAACGCCTAGTATCATGACTCTGTTTAGTCTCATCTTAATCTCTTTCTTATTTCGTTTCTGATTACTCTTGCTATCTAATCACGCCACGGAAAGATCGCGCGTGTCATTCCCTGCCTAACGCATGTAACTCACTCATTGCACTTCACGATCTATCCTTCGGTTCGCCGATTGCCGCTCCCAGTCGTTCCAATTCGCGGAAGTAACAGAACACGGCGAACAAGCCAACAATCAGAACGACGTAGCGAGAGAATGGTACCTGCAATTCAGGCCTGCGGATGATGAAGGCAAAACCAAATACAGAGCCAGCAAAGACAAAAGCAAGGCGCCCGACGAATTGAATGACGTGGCCGACGAGCGCATTGCGGAACTGTGGCAGAATCGGATTAAGTCGGTGGCGCGCCCAGTACCCACCCTGCATCAATGCGATCGACAACAATGACCAGATCAACCTGCCCGATCGCACTTCATGCCTGGACGGATCCATTAGAACTTGTCGATAGAGTGGAATGGAATAGTAGAAAAGGATGGCAGCTCCGATCGTTTGCAGGATGAACAATACGAAGTAGTGCGAGTACACTGCCATGGTGATGGGAATGTATGAGAAGGCTTCTCGACAAAGATTCAAAACCGAATCTCCGATCCGAAAACGGGTCCTGAGGCGGTCACATCATATTTAAATCCGCCACTTGAATAGTCGGTCCCAAGCGACGATAACTCAACGCCAGTTGAAAATTGAGGTGCTGAACCTTCATGATTTACGACGCCCGCTATTTGAGAAGCGTGACCTTCCCAGTCTGTCAGATCGTAAATGCCCCCGACGATTTTAAGTTGCCCGGCTGTTTCTAACTCAGCCAGGACCGGACTATCCTTCCGAATATTGCCCATCGTCTGGCGCACATTCTCTTCGATCACGCTTTCGACGAATTTCTTGTTCTGGCTGTTGCGTTCCTTTGGCTTAAAGCCTTGGACCGCGTTTACGGCCGGTTTGATCCTGGCCAGCAACCCAGTGAGATTGCCGAGTTCTGCTCCGTCGCACGCTCCCTTTACGGCACCACATTCACTATGGCCGAGAACAAAAACGAGCTTGGCCCCGGCCAGCTTGGTCGCGAATTCCATCGAGCCAAGCTGATCTTGATCTTCGATGTTGCCTGCAACTCGGCCGACGAAGATGTCGCCGATTCCCTGGTCAAAGACCAGCTCGACCGGAACGCGGGAATCGAGGCAGGATAGGATAACTGCCTTGGGATATTGGCCGGCAGCGGACTTATCGATTCGGACCTTAACGTCCTGCGTTCGAGGGTTTCCGCTGACGAAACGGGAGTTTCCGTCCATCAAGTCAGCCAGAACTTTGTCCGGCGTAAGGCTCGATTGTTCTTCTTTGGTTGTCTGTGCCTGAACTGTCCACGTTAAGAAGAGAAGGAGTAGGGTGGTATGTCTCATATTTAGGTTCATCGGTTAGTGCCAGTTGTTCGGCTATATTTATCTGTTGATCTAGAAGAGTTCTTGCCCAACAAAATGGCCATCACACTTACGGCGAATCTGCTGGATATCATAGCTGCTTCGCGTTACAGACCGCGACGAATACCGGACCCTTGTCACCCTTCAGTGGAGTGGAAACAGCGGCACGAGCGATGATCTGATCGTCTTTGAAAGACTCCAGCTGCGGTTGGTAAACGACGGCCGTGTCTTCGGGACCGGAGATTTCCAGCGGCCACTCGATGATTTTGTTCCCGGTCGATTGCGGGAACGCGGATCCCTCTCCCACACCTGTGACTGTGATGAGGATGGTGATTGCGAGAAGAAGCGCCTTGCTTACGATTTCTGATTTCATCGTGGCCACGCGGGTCACTGTGTTTTCCAAAATCGAGGCAACCGAAGGAACGGAGTAATCTTTGCGGTCAACTTTGCCAGACAATGGTGGCTAGTCGTCGGTCTTACTCCAACTCGAATCAGGATTGTATGCGCTTATTCCAGCGGCTAGCTCGCTCGTTTTCGGACCCAGGTCTTTTTGATAGACGTCGCCATAATGATTTACGAGCAGCGTCATCACGCCGGTCCTCCCATAATCAGCGGGCCAGGCGACCATTGCGAAGCCGCCAATCAGAGCGATTGTTGATGATGTAGCTATAACTGCCTGCTGGCGCCGCCGCGCCTTGAGCGGTGAGGATTTTGAAGTAGTAACCGGCATAGGGCGTCTTCGAGTCCTTGATTTCAGGACCGCCGGGGCTGGGCTTTGTCGCCCTTGCTCGGTATCGGCCGGCCAGTAGAGGCCGTCTTTCTTGCCCGGCGAGCTTTGGAGTTTTTGGGCGAACTGCCGCACTTGCGTGCCATCGCGCGGCTCAGCGGCGTATTGTCTCTGTGCTTCCACATAGGCTCGCAAGGTGGCGATGGCGGTAAGTTCGTTTTCACCGATCCGCCGCTTAACTACTTCCAGGATCCCTGCATTGGTATTGAAGTGCCAGCCAGCGTCGGTCTTGACCAGCGGGATTGGGAAGGGCCAGGCCTCATACCCTACGACCATGGTCACCGAGCCGTCGTCGTTCACGCGCAGGCGCTGACGCTCCTCTGCCGCCTTGGCGAAACGTCCGCGCAGTTCGCGGTCGCGCGCGGCATCGACAGTAGAGATGAGATCACGATGTTCGGTCCCGAAAATTTCGAGTAGCGGCGCGCTCTCGCCAGACTTAGCGGCGGCGACCAACACCTTTGCCGCTTCGACCGGCGTCTCGAAGACGCGTTGGTTTGGTGCGGGAGTCTCCTCCGCGCGGGCGGCACATGGTAGAAAAGCAACTGTCAGGATGAGCGAAACAAGTGTTTTCATGATCGCATCAGTGATTGAGTTTCCTGTCTATCTATGTCGCCCACCGCCGCCATGACTCATGCCCGACATACTTTGTCCTCCACGCTTGCTGAAGCTTTGCGATCGAGAGCCCGATGACATGCCGCCCAGTGCGCCACCCTCCCGTCCGCCAGATGCGTGCCCTCCAAACTGTCCGGCCGAAGCGGATCTGGCGCCTGCGCTTTGTCCACCCTGGCGAGCGGCACCGCCGCCGCCCTGCCAATGCTGCGCACCCTCCGGTGCCTGACGCTGTCCTTGTTGCGCGCCAGTTGCCGCCTGGCGTTGTGACTGATTTGCCCCCGCCTGAGATTGCGCGCCACTGAAAGACTGCTGGCGTTGCGACTGGTTTCCCGCGGCCTGAGATTGGGCGCCGCTGGCAGACTGCTGGCGTTGCGACTGGTTGGTAGTAGCTGTCTGCTGCCGCGCGCCTTGATTTTGAGAAGCGGAATTTTGTCGCTGAGTTTGTGCTGAACTAGAATAGTTCTGCCAGCTTTGTTGTGACTGACTCGCGTAGTTCTGTCTCTGCTGCTGATTGTAAGCAGTTTGAGATGCGTAAGGCGCGCTGTAAACCGCACCCGCACCCCAATTCAATCCGTAAGCGGTGGCGGCGCCAGCTACATAACCCGTTGTCGCTGCAGCCGCCGCTGCGCCAGGAACATAATAGTTGGGATACGCCGTCGCGGAATAGCTGACGGCCGGCACTGCTTGTTGCACGACCGCAGCTGAAGGCTGGTATTGCGGAACATAGACTACTTCCTGTTTGGCGGGAACGATCTTCACCGCGTCCTGCTCCTCAACTACCACCTGCTTGTCGTCGGTCTTCAGATTGCCTGCGTCTTGCGCTTTGCGGCGGAAAACCTGGATAGCCTGTAGAACATCAGGTTGCTGCGCCATCACTGCGTGTCCGAGTGACTCGGTCCAATCAAGATCGTCGCACATCAGGTTAACGACCTCCGGGTAAGCAAGCAGGCTGAGCACTGGTTGCGGCAGGGAGGGATCGGGTTTGAGAGTCTTATCCTGCTTATACTTCTCGAGAAACCGCTGACCTTTCACCATATCGAGCGGGGTGGTTGCAGCGGGCAGCATCAGCCCAAGCAAATCGTCCGGGTAAAGTGCGATGCGCCCGACCAGATTCTGCAACTGATCGGGTGAAAGCAGTGGCGCAGTGGATGCCGCGAGTTGTGGCTGCCCCGGCGGAGCCTGCGCGAACATGCTGCCTGGATAGAAGGGCGCGGCGAACCAGATCCCAGCGACAATAAGCTTCCGAAGCGTCTTCATGTTGGTTGCAAGGTTTCGGTAATTAATGCAATAAGCCGTAAGTCTGGCAGCCAACGGGTAACCGAAGTGGAAACGGTCATAACGTCTTCGAAACGCTGTGCGGTAGCTTTTCTTCGCACAAGGACAGTCCACCATATAAGCACGAAGATCTGTTCCGCATCAGACTTTAGTCCTATATCGGGAGAGCCTATGATTGCGGGATCTGAAAGACCAATGTCTCGAATTCGACCCGTTGCGATCACCGCGATGGTTGCATTTCTGACAGCTTGCGCCACGGCGCCCCAACAAAAGCCGACTCAGTATCCTCCGGCGGCGGAAAGCTTGAGGGAAGCGCGCTCAATCCAAGTTGCAGTCGAGAGACGAGCGGCTGATTACTTGCATGTTGCTGCCGTAACAGCTCCGCTGCTTGGCTCGGGAACGCAGGAGACTCCAGCGGTGGAAACTTACAATGCCGCTGCCGCGGAGTTGACGATTTTACTTCGCTCCAGTGAAAACGGTCGATTGTGGAACCAGCCGCTGACGGTGACGTCGGATAACGAGACCTATCATTTACACCTGCAACCCGCCGGACCTGCTGTTTGGTCGCCCGATTACTTCAACTCATTTCGGATGGCCAACTCAATAAAGCATCCAATGATAAAGAAGGCGACGGTTCAAGAAGGGGTTGGCGGTGCGCTCGTCGGAATTCGTACTACAACTCCAAGGGAAAATTTCGCGCCCCTGAAAGGGGTTAGCGCTCCAGTCACAGCTACTCTCGATTTCAAAGGACAGGACGCTACTCTCGCCCTCCGTCGGCCTGCTAAACAACCGACAGCATTAGTGGAAGGAAAAGTGCGTCCACTCGCCGCCGATTATACGGCGCCGATCAGCTACTACTCACCGCCGTCAAATCTCGCAATAGTTGGCTTTATGGCAGCGCTGCGATCCGCTCATTACATCGAAAGAACGGGACTCTATTTCCTCCAACCCTACGATCCGGATCGAATTCCGCTTATCTTTGTTCATGGCCTCGTGTCCTCGCCGTATACCTGGGTGCAGACGATTAACGAACTGCAGGCAGATCCGGAGATACGAAAGCATTACCAGTTTTGGGTCTTTGGCTATCCTACTGGAACTCCCATTTTGTATTCCGCGCTCCGCTTGCGCGAGGAGTTGGCCAAAGTGGACAAACTTTACCCGAGTCATCTTCCCTATGTTGTGGTCGGACACAGCATGGGCGGAATACTGACTCACGCTCAGATAGTCACACTTACCCCCGAGATGTGGGAAAAAGCAGTCGGCCCCATGGCAAACGAAATCCTTGCTCGGAATTCAAAGGATAGCCTCGTTGTTCGAGCTTTTGTCTTTCAGGCGAACCCGCGCATTAAGCGCGTCGTCTTTGTTTGCACTCCCCATCGCGGAAGTGAGATGGCCACGGGCGGAATTGGCCGACTTGCAATTAGCCTCATCTCCCTGCCACTCAACATTGCCACCGTATTGAATGATGCCGTAACGCAAGCAGAGCTAATCAAAATCACCGGCAGCGCCAAACGGTTACCGAATAGTGTGAGCGGCCTGCAGCCAGGCAATCCAACATTTAAAGTGCTCAACAGCGCTCCCATCTCTGTTCCTTATCACTCGATTATCGGCGATCGCGGCAAAGGTGATTCGCCTAACAGCACGGATGGAGTTGTGCCGTATTGGAGTTCGCATCTCGACAGGGCGCAATCTGAGTTCATCGTGCCCGGCCCACACGGCTCCACGGGTCTGCCGCAAACCATTGCCGAACTCGACCGGATTCTGCGGCTACATGTGGGCCTCAACCGCAGCGCAAAATTCGCAGTGGCCCGGGCAAACCAGTAAGACGAATTACTTAGAAGCCTTCACCGTCGATGTTAGATGGCGAAGAGAAGTAATCCGCGTAATCAGGCAATCCTGCCATCGAGTCTGCCAGACATCCTTGGCCGAGGATCGTGTCTTATCAACGGCACGTCCAAGGTTATCATAAACTTTATTTACCGAGATGGTTCAAGACATTAACGTATCGGTTCGCTCGGGACCCGGATCAGGCCGCTGAGAGGATGGTCGAGTTCCAGAATAAGGAAAAGAGCGCAGGCGACGGAAAACGCCGAAGCGACTAATGCGAGAGCAGTCGTGTTGTTAGGTGGCGCGACCAGGCTAAAGCAAAAGAAGATGACTACGAGCCAGGAGACGACTGCGATGAGCAGCGGCCTCGAAATGGAGGGAATCGCCTGTGCCTGCAGCAGCGACCGAAGCTCGGCCAGGTCCACCATAACGGTTGCTGCCTGCGTCTTGAGTGCGCGTTGCAAGTCATCGTGCGGCGAGAGACGGATGACGGCGAAATAGAGCGCGTCGCCCGCCTGCTCGTTAGGGGCCATCTGGGCAGACCCGGCTTTCTCGTCTGGCCACATGCGCCGGACCGCATCGGCCACGACGGCCCGACACCCGGCGCGAGCGTCAGCCGCGTCGGGTCCATAAGCGGCCAGCACCCGGTCGAGGAACGCGACCTTGGCCGCCATTTGACTCACTTCACCTCGCACAGTGTCGAAGGTGTCCTTGGCCGAGCTGATGAGCAACCCCAGGAGTAGTGCGGTCATGGTTGCGACAAGGCTCATGGCCAGTTTTACGGCGTCTTTGGACTCCGCGCTGAGATGGTTCTCGGGAAGGTAGCGACGCGTGTATCTTCCGAGCAACACGACGCCGACGAGGCATCCGAACAAAACGATTGCGGTGGTGGCAGTAATCATGGCGTGTTCCTCGCTAAGAAGTCGCGGGCGGAGTTATCTGCATTGTGGGTTTGTTTGCTTCGTGTTCTCATCCTACAGCGCGTGCGCAAAGATTCCTTGTTTCACCAAATAGCAACAGTACGTTGGATGACCCAAAACATCGCGACGCCACCGATGGCGTAAGCCGAAATCGTCTCGCACCAGTTGAAGGCGAATTGCGGAGGAAGGGTCGTTCGAGGAAGTTTCCTGGCGATGTGAACGGCCGCGATAATTACCGCCATGATCAAACTGATGAAAAGAAGTTGCCCGAGTTCGACGCCGACATTGAAGAAAAGGAGAGCGATCGGGATGGCGTTTTGTGGCAGACCTACTTCGCGTAACGCGCCTGCGAAACCTAACCCGTGTAGAAGGCCAAAGGTAAAGGCTATCAACCACGGCCAGGCTTCGGTTAGACCTACCCGACCGGCGCGCCGATGAATGATCTCGCAAGCGACAAAGACAATGCTGAGCGCGATCATTGCCTCGACTGGCTTGCTCGGCACATGCACGAATCCCAGCGTTGCGGCTGCAAGCGTGATGCTGTGAGCAATGGTAAAAGCTGTGATGGTGCCGACGAGTCTGCGCCATCCTTTCACCAGGATAAGTAACCCGAGCACGAACAGCAGATGATCGACGCCGAACAGAATGTGCTCGATCCCGAGCAACGCATAACTGCTGGCTACCGCGAAAAGGCCTTGTGAGCCGGTAATTTCTACCCACGCCTTCGAGGGCCGCGCTACTGTCGTCGATTCGGTTCCGTCGAGTAACCGTACTCGGACGAGAACATCGGTGATAGTTGCTTGCAATCCGACAAAATCGATCCGCTTGCCAGCCAGGCCATCAGTTACGTTAACGATGCGCCGCTCGACCAGTGAGTCTGGTAACTCGCGGACGGCAGGCTCGGTAACATTGCTGACGTCTTCGGAAAATTTTAGTGCAATCGGGAGACGCATTCCGGCATTGAGCGGTGTGCGCCAGATCACATCATAACGCCCGGGCGCTGTCTCGTCGATTTCGAGGTAGGCAGGACGCGATTCATGTGCATGCGCGGTCGAGGCGAAAGTGAGAATCCAGAGAACCAGAGATACGAATCGATAACCCCAGCCCGAGTGTCGAATCACCTTGCTCATCTCGTGCCCTGCCAGGTCTTCGCATCGGCGAACGATTGTGAGCCACGCGGCAGGACAATCTCGTAGCGTGCTCTCATAGCCGCGAAGAGTTCGCGCTTGGTCTCCGCGCGTTGTGCCGCAAGCCACTGCGATTTGATTTCCGATACATCAACTTCTTCGAATTCGGGCGTGCGTCGCGGGGTGATTGCATCCACCCAGACAAGATGCCAGCCGAGACCAGACTCGACCGGTCCGTTCCACTTACCAGGCGTTAACTTTAACAATTCTTCGGCGAACCTGGTGCCGAACACTTTTGCTACCTGGTCGGAGGTGCTTTCAGCGTAGTGGTCTTGAAACATGAAACGATCACCTAGACTAGTCAGGTCGATCGTAGCTGCTGAGTTATCTGGCAGTTTTGCCAGCGCGGCCACGGCCGCATCACGCGCCTTGGAGCCGCGTTTGTCCGATGAGAAGTAAAGATGCCTGAACGTAATTCGCGAAGGCAACGTAAACTGTGCTCCATGTTTCGCGTACCATTTCTTTAATTCGTCGAGCGACGGATCGTGCAACGCCGATACGTCGTCGGAGAGAAATTCCATCTTCTGGGCCAAGCGACGTTTCACGATTGTGTCATCTCTATCCAGACCAAGCGCCAGTCCTTCACGGTAAAGAATTTCCTGGCGTACCTTGTCCTCCACCAAGTTGCGCATCTCGTCCGGCGTCGGCGGGCGCTGCCACTGCGCGGCCCAGCTTATTTCCAGCTGGCGAAGGTCATCGTTAGTCAGTTCAATTCTTCGCGAGGTATCGGAGTTAGCGGCACTTGGATTACGCCAATAATAGATGACAAACAGGGCCGCTCCGATCACAAGAAAATGCAGGAGCGGCTCCCGCGCCCAACGACTCAAGCTCTTGTCTTTCATAGAGGAAATGGTGATGTTCCCTTGGCCTTGAAGTCCGTGTCGTTAATTGACCGCTTCAACTTCGTAGTTCGCGTAGCTGAACTCGTTGCTGCGCGCGGCCATGTATTTGCCGCCTACTTTGTAAACCATAACTTCGAACGGAGTTCCCGAGAGCGTCGTTATGATCCGTCCATCTTTGATCTCATAAGCCGCCGGCGATCCTAGTTCGCCGCTGTGCAAGACATCTCCCATCTCGCCGATTTCCGGCTGTTTGCCGTCGATTTTGGTAATCAAGCGGCGTCCGTCGTTGCCGTAAAGGATTTCGAATTCCTGGTTAGTCACATTGTTTCGAATCTTGAACGTTTTTCCCACGATCAACGCCTTCAACGCAGCATCGTCCAACGCGGTAGCACCTTGTTCCTTAAGCATGGCTACCGTCGTCCCAGTAGCCGCCTTTTTTGCGGCATCTTCTGTTGGAGTAAACCAAATGGGCGAGGTCCAGGCCCGTTCCTGTACAGAGGCCGGAACATTACTCGGCGGCGGGACGCCCAGTTTCTTTGCGTCATAAGTTGTCCAGCGCGGCGTCGGGATTTGAATGACACGCGCATAGTAGAACGCGTGCTGGGCGGGATCGAATGCAGGATCGGTCCAGGCTTTCTTTAACTCCACGGCGCCGATTGTATTCTTGTAACTCGCGTCCTTGATGTCCACGGTATCGCCGACGGGCGGCACCTTACCGGTTTGCGGATCCGGCGTGCGATCGCCCGACCATGCGACGTCATAAACCTTTTCAAAGATCTGACCCTGTTTCGTCCAGCCTTTGATGATCTGGATTCGATCGAGGTTACCATCGTCAGGATCCTTCACTGCCCAGACCAGAAACGTTGGCGGCTTTCCGGCCTGGTCGGGCGGTAGATCGCCGCCCATGGGAACTCCTTTGGCGTAGGCGGTTTTTACCCACTGTTTGTCATTCAGTGTGTCAGCGCTCAGATCGTAACCACCAAAAAGCCGAACCTTGATGCGCACTCCGCTGGTGCCGAAGGTTTCCTTGCGTTTCATGGCATCAAAAAGCGACGCACGCGTATTTTCTTCGGCCCACACGCCTCCCAAGCCAGACGTGCTCAGTTGTCTGACATCCAGACCGAGTTCCTTCTTGCCACTCAAGCGAGTCTTATCAGTCGCGTCCATCTGGCCGTGGCCACCGAAATAGTCCGATTGAACATAACCCGAGGCGGTATTATGAGAGTCGCTCGCGCCGACCAGGCCCATCTTGTAAGGGTTGTAGCCGCGGCCTTCCTGCATCGCCAGACCGTTCTCCCACGCTTCCCGGATGTAACTGCCGTGAATCTTGGGCATGCGCTCCTCGCCGCCGAGCAGATAATTAAGAATCTCATAATTTGCAAACTCGTCGTTAGGCGAAAGCTGCGGGATAGTTTCCGAAGTTCCTTTTAGCTGATGGATCTCCGTCAAAGGCTCGTTGTTAACCCGATCCTGTGCCCAGGCCGCGTCGATCGGGCGGCCCTTGTTATCCACCTCGATCGGGAACATGACGCCATCGCTAAGGTTCGCGTTGTGCGAAATGCACAATAGTTCGTTACCCTGCTTACGCTGCGCATCCATCCAGGCCCACAGGTCTTCGGGATCCTGCGAATCGAGTGAACTAAATGGCGCAGCGGGGACATGGATCGAGTCTTTGAAGATAACGTTACGATGCAGATTCCGATTATTCGGCGTGGAACTCCACTCATAGGCGACGAAGGTGGTAAACTTTCCTGGCTGATTGTACTTGTCAGCGATCCGGATGATTTCCTTCCAAATGCTCCCGGCTACCTCCGGACTTATGAGCTCCTTGATTGGCTCGTTTTTTAGAAGCGAAGTCCCAATGTACATATAGACTTTCTGGATGTCCTCCGGTCCCCGCACTTTCAGTTTTTCAGCGATGGGTAACTTGCTTATGGGAGATTCGGGATCGTTCGCGAGTTGTACGGCGCCGACATACTCGGCGTGATCGGTCACACCCATGAAATCAAGCGGCTTGGTGATTTTGACCTCATAACCCGCCGGATGGCGGATTGGTTGGCCGAGCGCATACTTGTAGGCGTCCTCGGGGCCAGCCAAAGTATTGCCGAAGGTATAAGCGTCGAAGGACCAGCTGGTGTGGACGTGTGTCTCGCCAAAGAACACGTCACGGTCGGGATTTGGCGCGGCCGATGCCGTTGAGACGATGGTTAGGATGAGCGCGGTGCGAAAGGCGCCGCGAAGCGGGATACGAAGAATTGTCGTTTTCATATTTGCGTTTCTTAGCTGATGTCGTTCATCAAGTCTGTTGTCCCGATTCCCCGGTCGCGGAGCCGGGCGCGCAACTCGAAACCGGAAAGACCCGGTAATCGAATATCAAAAACAAAGCAGGCTGCGTCTCCAATCGATTCGGAAGTCAGAAGATCTTCCGCGGAGGAAAAAGCTCGTGAGCCAAAGCCACCAGCGCTGAGCAGACGCTCGATCGCCCGGCTCATGCCTGGATCGTCTTCGACTACCACGATTTTCTTGCGTTCGTACATGCCAATGTAAGGCAGTTATGGTGGGTAACATGCGCGAGATTGCGGCAGAATTAGATCGGACCTTCGGCCTATGGAAACCCGCGGTTTCGGGCCTGCAGCGCGCTGCCGATTCCGAAATTCAGCGCTGCGGACTCATGCACCGGTTCGTCGCAGTCTGGTTACCGCCTTGCGAAAGAACATATCGTCATCCACCAAATGGACAACCGGGCCTTTTCATTTTCGATTATTTTGGGTGGGTCCGCTCACACGTTCCGACGATGGAGCGCTCTTTGCGGCCGTTGAACTAACGGACCAACGGTAATAAGGATTCGCGGGTGCGCGACGAAGGATAATCGCCATGATTTTTTGCCAGCCTGGTTGGTCATGAGCTAACGCGTAGAGGCCGGCTTGGTAAAAATTAAGAAGAACATCGCGCTCGGCGTTCATTTCGGTAACAAAGAGTTCGTCAGCATTTCGCAACAATGGCGCGGAACGCTCCTCGATCATGAGCGATAGCGTTTTGCCGAAGTCGCTAGGCAAAACCCAGGCTCCATACTCAATGCGCGGTCGATCGTCAGTCGTTGGTGGCGTGTTGCCAACATAACGTTGCAGCCCGGCGCGATCGGTCACATAAGTGGAAAGTAAGGCCGCTGAAGAGTTAATCCCAATTTCTTGCAGCGCCGTCGACACCGTGGGTTGAATGAACCGCGTGTTGATCCGGGCAAGATCGAGTTCAATCGGCTCGCGTGAGCCTACAAGGAGCATCTCGTGCAACTCGGTGGTCCAGAGCGTGACGTACGGAAAGGCGTCGAGAAAACTGCGCACGAGCGAACGCGTCTCTTCATTTTTTTGCGTGGACAAAGGCAACCATTGCGCGAACAACCCATTTCGGTTGAGTCGGCGTGCGGCTAGTTCGTAAAAGTCGCTGGAATAAAGGTTCACTACGCCGGACGCGGATGGCGGAGGCGGTTCCAATGTGATGACATCGTAGGATTCCCGATTGCGCAACAATTCGCGGCGTCCGTCACGCAGCCGCACTTCAAGCTGTCGATTTCTGCCGGCGCCGTAATTTCCGTTGAAGAAGGCGCTGCCTCGGACAACCGCCGGGAGAAGTTCTGCGCAGACGCGGCGTTCGAGATTTGGATAACGAAGCAAACTACCGGCCGTGATTCCAGTTCCGAATCCAATGACAAGCTCTGACTTTGGTTCTCCGCTATGAATGATCAGCGGCAGAAGCGCCTGCAATCGCATGTACCGCAGTGAAGGCAGTGAATCCCCGGAATTGGAAACGCCTTCGATATACAAGCGCCGAAATCGATTTTCGCCCGCGGGTTGTTCGATGATGGCGACAGTGCCGCCAGCGCTTGGTTCATGGAAAAGTAATCGCCCGCCCCGCGAGGCCGCGAGCAGGTTAGCCAGATGATTTGACGGAAGAAAAACTGCGGTGGCGAGAATGGCGACGGCGCAAACAACCACCGCCCAACGCAGCTGTTGCCCAACGAGCTTAGCCTGCGCGACAGAAACAAGGCCGATAACTGCGGCGCAAATTGCAAGTAATCCGAGGCTACGTTCAACGCCAAGCAATGGAATGAGAACAAACCCCGTTAGAATTGTTCCGGCAATTCCACCGGCGGTATTTAGTGCGATGACAGCGCCGCTATCGCGGCCCGGGGTAGATTCGCGCGCACTGAGACGGAGCGCGAAAGGAAATGCCGCGCCGAGCAGGAATGTCGGCAGAAGAACAAAGAAAATCGCCGCCACGATAAAACGCGCTTCGATGGCTAGCGCCTCGACATGGGTCAGCGTGAAGGTGATAGTTGCCGCTTTTAGCTGCAGCGCGCCTAACCAGTTCCCGACAACGGCAACCCCTAGAAGTGCGCAAAGTGCGGCTCCGCTAATCAGCAATCCGAAAGGTGCCCACGGTTCGACCGCGCGATCGGCCGCAGACGAAAAGCAGGAACTGCCAAGGACAAGGCCGGTCAAATAAACTGCAACCACAACCGCAAAGGCGAACGCGCGCGTGTTTGTCCATTGCACGATCGCGTGCGACCAGATGACCTCGTAACCAAGAGCCAGCCCGCCTGCGACCGCGTAAAGAACTAACGCGAGCCGGTCGCGCTGCCCACGTTGACCGGAGGTAGCAAAGATCGCCATTACTCTGGTCCTGGCATTTCTAGCGAGAACAAAGGCTATCAACGCCGCAGAGAGGTTCAAGGTCGCCGCCACGAGACCAGACATCCGCACACCGAAAGTCGGTATAAGAAAGAAGGGAGCGAGCATGCATCCAGCGACAGCACCGGCCGTGTTTGTCGCATAAAGGCGTCCGCCCAAGTGGGCGAGCCGCCCCATTGAGGGAGTAAGGGTGCGAACCAGGACCGGCAAGGTTCCGCCCATGAAGAATGCAGGCAGACTAACGAGTGCAAATGGTAAAACCCACGCAATCATTCCTGCCTTCTCTTCGACCAACACAAACCAGCGCGCGGCTGGATACAACAACACGGTACTCGCCAGGCCACAACACGCTACGCCTGCCTCCAGACATCCATACAGAAACAAAGGACGCTCCGATAAGTCCGCACGTTGGCCGAAAACATAATTCCCAAGCGCCAAGCCGGCGAAGAATGCACTTATAGCTATGGTTGTTGCATAGACATCCGCGCCGACAACTAGAGTCAACTGCTTAACCCATAAGACTTCGTAAATAAGTGCTGCGCATCCTGAGACGAATGCGAGTAGTAATGCCGCAACCAGCAACCCAGTTCGCGCGCCCTCGGCAGGCGGCAATCGAGCCTTCAGCCCCTTACCCATTACTGGAAACCCATCGACCTGCGCATTATTTTTCCAAACCGCGTTTTTTGAAGGATTCTTCAATCGCCTTGTAACCTTTGCGCGGAGGTAGCTCCAGGTCTGGTTCCTTTCCGCTGCCATGTGATAATCCGAGGCGATCTGCTGTTGGACGCAGAGTGGCACGTGGCTCTCGATGAAGGATTGACCTGTTCATGACTCCATGCGTTTGGCGCAGCGCTGAGGACATGCCCGGATCCCGGGCGCTGCGTCTGAGGCGCAAACTACAAGAGCGAAAGCTGAGAGAAAAGGAAAAAGACCGTAAATAGGCGCAGGCCACCTCATGACTGAAGTCCCGGGGGAAATTGAGCCTCTTGTATGTCTTAACGAGTGCCATCCGATATATCGGTGAATCCGTTGGGCGACCGCTGCATAGTCTAAACCGCCGAAAAGTTCGCCAATCTCCCGCAGCGATTTGCTTCCGCTCTCCCAAATCATCCACATGGCCACATTCCTCGCCTGCAGGCCTCTTTTGCCATGTTCAAGGATTTTGCGCCGAGGCGGAGAGCAGGTTAACGCCTTGAGCGTTGAGCGGAAAGTGAAGGCGATAGAGAGCCGTGAACAACGCGATGGAGTTATCGCTCCACAATCCGCCATGACCTGAAATAATATCCTTAGGCACGCGCACGATCCAAAACGGAACGCGCGCGTTACCTGTGTAAACGATTTCCCATTTCCGCCAGACCTCGTTTTCCGGGGCGGGCTTTATCTCGCCGGGATTGTAATTGGCGCCGGTACAGTATCTCTTTTCATGGCCATCATTCTGCTCGCTCGTGTAAGACATCCGGCCATGGGACCTCGATCCATTCATTCTCTCGCATCGCTTTCCAGATTTAGCTGCTGCGGATCCGGACGTTTGGGAACGGTGATCGGTTTGGGAAGGGAAATTTTGCCGCCGACGAGCGGAAACTGAATTCGGAAAAGAGCTCCTAGCATCGCGACCGAGTTGTCACTCCACAATCCGCCGTGGCCCCAGATAATGTCCTTGGGGACGCGAACAATCCAGCACGGCACCCGGGCATTTCCGGTGTAGACAAATTTCCACTTTCTCCAAGTTTCCTTTCCAGTCGCGGGCCGAGTTTGTCCGGGAGTATAATCGCCGTTTTTGCAAGAGCCTTTTTCGTGGCCGTCGTTATGCTCGCTCGTGTAAAAGGTGAAATCGGGGTGGTTATCTCTGATATTCGCCTCAAATGCCCGGTTCTCCGTTGCCCGCAAATCCTCGGGCGCACTGGTTTCGCCCAAAGGCATGACCTGATAGTTAACTAGGTACTTATTGTTGCCGGGAGTATGTTCATAGAATTCACGCTCTGACACCTTTACTCCGTGATAACCGGGCACTCTCACCTTCTGCCAATGGAAGTGGAGATTGGTGATATTGATGACCTCTTGCCCAATGGGAAATATCTGTCCGGTCGCCGCATCGTTCTCCGATTGCAAGAACACGATAGAAGGCCGGTTTTCACTTACCGCCGTTGTTTCTTCCCCCAGATTCCCGCGGCTGACGTAAGCATGTTTCTCGGGATCGTACTTATATAGGTAGTCGAGCTCCGACACTAGTTGTCGGGTAGTGATAGAGCTATCGGCAGAATTAAATGCCACCGCCATATCCCAGGCGCTGCTGTTGCGTCCGCCTTCCCCATTGGCACCGAGGATGGAGTGCGAAATGGTGTTCCCAAGAACTAATGCACCGAAGGAATGTCCGAGCAGCACGGTATGGTGATAATCTTTGCCGGGTTCACGCGCGGCCACGGCAAGCTCTTCAATCGAGGCCAGGCAGCTGTTCGCCCCCGCGATCCCATGACCGGTAGATTTGCGGCTCCAGAAGGTTAGAAAATTTAGCCCCGGTATCGTCAGATCCTTCCCGCGCCAGGCTATGTAAACGCCGATGACATCGATCTTGCGTCCGGTGAATTCGGGAAAGGCGGAAACGGTATCGAGGAAATGTTCAAAGCGGCAGACGTCCGCCGACACGGCGTTGTTTTGCCACCCGTGAATGTAAACAAAGAGCAGTGGCCGTCTCGCCTTGTGGATGACTTCAAGAGCCGCTCTTCGCTGTGAGTTATCGAGGGGAGATCCCTGGTCTCCAAATTCGATGAACGCCATTTTGTAGCGCCCGTCGGCCGGACCTCTGACTGAGTTAAACGGCGCGTCGGCGGTATTAGCGTGGTAGGGTCCGTAGGAAGCACACGACGCGATTAGCATCGCGCACGTCAGTAAGTATAAGACTTTATCAGGCCTGCGACGCGAACTCATTGGCGAATAAGTGATTCAAGTTACGCACCTTCACGACACTTGGTGGCGTTGCGAACGTGACATCCTCTCAGAAGGGAAAGTTGCCTGAGGGCGCCGGTCTCGGGTATTGGACCTTAGTCCAATGCTGATCGCATGCGAATAGCGGAAAAGCCGCCCTATTCAGCAGCAGTCTTACGGTTTGGGCGCGAGAATGGTTTTGACGAGCGATTCAAAACGCGGTTCCCCGCGAAGGTCGTCGAGCATGGGATCGACCTTGATCAGAAAGAGGTCGTCCCCCGCGCCTTCGCGATAGCCGCGCTCGAGCTCATCGATCGCCTGTTTCTTTTCCCGCAACCCGAGATAAAGGATCGCGAAACTGTAGGCAGAGACGTAGCGCGATTTCGCCTCTTCGGTCAGCCGTGCGAGAATTGTCCGCGCCTTGTCTCCTTGCCCGCTGCGTGCATACGCCTGGCCAAGCAACGCAAGGACCACCGGATCATCGTCCGTCTCAGCCGCCGTTTGATACTCCGCCGTAGCTTCGGTTAGCCGTCCGCTAAATTGCAAAGCATGACCGAGGTAGTAACGCGCCACATAAAAGCGTGGGTCCATCTCCAGGGTCTTGCGGGCTTGCGCAATCGCTTCGTCGTAGCGCCGGGCACAGCAATAGACCCAGCCGAGGTCGGCATTGTTGATCAGGGAAAGCGGATCGAGATCGATGGCGCGCTTTCCGATCGCGATCGCACGGTCGAAGTCTCCAAGTCCCATCAAAGGTCCGCTTGAGAGCCAATGGTACGCCATTGCGTAGTTAGGATTCAGCTTAATCGCGCGTTCAAATTCTGCCGTCGAGCGCGCGAAATCGTAGTCATAGCATAGCAATCGAGCATGGGAGGCGTGCGCTTCCGCGAGCGAATCGTCCAGTTCCAGGGCTTTTTTCGCCGCCGTTCGTGCCTGCGGAATAGATTCCTGGGGAGAACCACCACCGTAGTTAGGCAAAAGCGAGTAAGCGTCAGCTACTCCCACATAAGCCAGGGCATAGCTCGGATCCTTCGCGATTGATTGTTCGAAATACTCAATGGCTTTGCGCAGGTTTGTACCGGTTCTTTTGTTCCAGAAGAATCGCCCTTTGAGGTAAAGCTCGTACGCTTCCTGGTCTGGTGTCGGAGATTTCGCCATCGCGGTTAATTCCGGTGCAGTCAGCTTCGCCTGCAAGGTCGTGGCGATCGTCTTCGCAATGTCACTCTCGACCGCAAAAATATCGGTCAACTTACGATCGTAAATATCGGCCCAAAGATGCGAGTCAGTCGGAGCTTGAATGAGTTGCACGTTGACGCGCACGGTGTCCGCGCTCTTCTGCACGCTGCCCTCCAGGATATGCGCGACGCCCAGTTGCTGGGCAATATGCGGTAAGTCCTGCGGCGCACTTTGAAACTGCATTGTGGAAGTGCGCGAAATGACCTTCAGGTCCGAGATCTTCGAGAGGCGGGTGAGGATTTCATCCTGAATACCCTCGGCAAAATAGGCATTACTTTTGTCCTCACTCAGGCTCTCAAACGGCAGGACCGCGATCGACTTATTGGGGATAGAAACCGCGCTTCGCCGGGGAATCGGAGCTGAAACGCTGCTAATGCTATTTTTCACTGGCTTCGGCTTCAACCATTGAAAACTCAAGTAACCACCTGCAATCACAGCCAGGACGGCAATGATTCCGATCAGCTTGCGCCCGGTCTGATGCCTGATCGACTCATGGGGCGCTACCTCTTCCGTGCGCTTGAATCCCTCAGGAGTTAGCTCAAAGGCCCAGGCCAGGATCAAGGCCGTCGGAAAGCCAAGCAGAACCATCGCGATGACGAGCTTTGCGCCCCACCGTGGAATTTCCAGGATAGGAAAGATCGAGGCGGCGATCTGAATGGTGAGCCAGCCGACGATCCCATAAGCGACCGCAACCTTATAGACATTGCGTCGTTTGAGTTCGGCAAACAGATCTTGCGGTTTCATCGCGCGCCAACGTCGAGGAGAGAACACTTGGAGCCTACAGGAGGTTCGCCGTTACGCATCTCCAGAATGCAACCCTGGCCAACAACCCAGCCCTTGTTTTAGCCTCGTTAAGGCTGGGTCGATCTCTCGAGTCTTCTTAAAGTTTAAAACTCTGCGCAGGGGTAAGTGTCGCAGGCATCTGCGAAGGACTTGATCGGCGTTTTGTTTCCGCGACTACGACTGGTAGCAGCGGGACGGGTTAGCGCCCCTCATTGTTCCAGGATCAGGGCGTCGTTTTGCCAGGCTGCGGTGAAGGCGTAGGTTTGCCCTGGCTTGACGTTAAGTTTCTTCTGCGGCGGGACGGATTCTCGTACGTTCGGTTCCGGACTAACCATTACCACATGAGGCCCGGCCGACAAGGAAGCATCGTACTTTTGGCCATCCATAAGCGTTGCTACCTTTTTGTTATCGACCGAGACACCGAGGACCGTCGCAGTGCCAAGGTCAGGTATTCTCCGGATGATCAGGCGACCCGAATTCGCGCTCATGGTGGAACCGGCCGGAGCTGAGTTTGAAGTGCTGGTGTCGGTAGTTCCGCAGCCTGAGAGTATGGTAAGACCGAGCGCGGCGATGAGCAGGCTAAGTTTTCGAGGTTTGGATGTATTCATACCGACAGCTTCTCACGTGTGAGCGGCTATTGAATAGGCCTTTGGTCTGATACCTTTAGCCTCCGTCCACGGGCCGATATCTTATTCATCTGGAAATATTCTCTCTAAGCTCCAACAACGGTTGCTGACTTACCCCGATCGTTCCCTGAAGCGCGTGGTCGATGTCAAAGATCAGGCCAATAACGACCATGAGGAGCAAAGGAAGGAAAAGACTGGTGAAATTGGAACGCGCGCCCTGGGCGCCGCTAGCATAAGCGCTCGTGTAGCATCCAAACGCCGCCACGATAAGGACGAGCACCCAAACCCCGTGGGGGATGTGGTTGCGTCCCGCGGCTATCCGCTCGGCATCAGTGTCAATCATGTCGTTCAATGCACTGATAAAGGAGATGACGAGCGGGGTAGGGGATTCCTTTGCCGCTGTCTCCGCGTGGGTCCAGATCGCGTTCTCGATCTCCGCGGAAGCCCGAAGGCCCTTTGCCAGTTTCGATGGATCGTTGAAATATTCGCGGTATTCCAACCGGACGTTCAGGTAACGTCGCAGCAGTTCTTTCACCTGCTTCGGATGATCACCAGGAAGAAGACCTGCGCGAAGCCATGTCGTGCCGATGGCGTTAGCTTCCTTAAGCACCATCTCGCGTCGCGCGTCGTAGCGTGCCACCGCCATGGCGAAGGTGAATCCCAGGAGGAGCCCGAGCAGGCCAAGCACTGCGCCTTGCACGCCGCCGAGCTGACTCTTTCGCGCCTCATCGTGTTTGATGTGAAGCCGGAAGCCGGTGCGCACGCCCAGCTCGGAAGCGCCGAGGAGCACGAGACCGGCGACAAGGATGAAGATCCACTCGTTATCGATAAGGGATGTCATGAGTCAGCTTCGGCAGTGAGATCTTGCTCCAGGACAAGCGAAAACCAACGACATTAGTTATTGTGTGTTTGAAGGAAAGATTCGCTTCCAGTCATCCTTCATACTTACAACTGTCCAACCTTTGGCCTTGGCTTCGTCCCATGCTTTGTCGAGTGTGCCGATGTGAGATTTGCGGTCGTAGGCGAACTCGCGCTGCGCGTCATCGTGATGAACGAGGAGCGCAAAGCGCGCGCCGTTGCCTGCCATGGTCCACTCGAGCATCTGTTGATCGCCATCGGAGTTACCAAAAGCCGCGATAGGACGGCGACCTATGTGTTGCTGGATGCCGACGGGTTTGCCGTCCTTGTCGTCGATAAAGTTAATCTCCGGCAGCTTCATTAGCACGGGCTTGCCATCAACCATCTCAAACTTCGTTTTGCCACTGCTGCCAACGACCTGTTCCGGCGGGATGCCATACACTTTCTCCGTCCACGGGCGCATGAACTCGATGCCCCCGCCGGAAACAATAAAGGTTTTGAAACCGTTGGCGCGCAGATAGGCGAGCAGTTCGATCATTGGCTGATAGACCATTTCGAGAAGCGGCCGTTTGGTTACCGGATGCTTGGCGGTAGCGATCCAATCCCGCACGATCTTGTTGAATTCGTCGGTCGTCATTCCGGAATGAGTGGACGATGACAATCTTCTCGATAGCTGGTTCGCCACCGGCGAGCGCGCCTTTCACATCGCCTTTGAGCAATGATGCAAATGGCTCTTCCGTCTTCCACTCCGGATGCTGTGGCGCCATGACTTTCACGCGCTCGAGCGCGAAGAGGAGCTGGAAATACATTGGCTGCTCGCCCATAGCGTTCCGTCGTTATCGAATGTCGCGATGCGCTCGTTAGGACGAACGAAGTCGGGTGAGCCTTCCTTTGTTACTTTCTCGACAAAACCGACGATAGCCTTCTTCGGCGCCGTATCATTCCACGAGGCAAGCGGGTCCTGCGCGTAGGTCGTGAGGCCGGCAAGGATGAACGGCCAGCGGCTGAGTGCGAGTGGGATCGATTTCACGGTCTTGATGAAGGTTCGCTCAGTCTTTATTTGGCGTAGGCCTCATGGGCAGGCGGCTCGACTGGATGTTTGTGCTCCGGATAGAGCAAGGTGAAGTTGAGACGCAGGCCCCAATCCGGGCCGCCGCTGGGGCCATCTGCATAGTAACGGCCGCCGAGTTGAATGCTGATCGGCTGTTTGCCAATCTTGAGGACCTGACTCAACGAACGCATTGATGGCACCGTCCACTGGCTGTCTTCCCAATCGTAAGTGGACTCGGTATTCACTCCAAAAGTCGTATGGGTCTTCGTTGTGTAGGTCACAAAGGGCTGGAGGAATGTTGCGCTAACGTTTTCGCGGTGGCTATTCCCCGCGACGCGACCAGATTTGGTTTGCCAGGATGCCATACGTCCAGCCTCCCGTTTGTTTCAGCAGCACGGCTGTCGGACCAAGTCCCCACTTCTCGCTCCCGAGCAGGTCATCCGTGGCTGTGGGATACAGGATAACCGGACCAAGGCCCCAAATGATTCCGCCAGGTCCAGGTGCTTTCGGAGAAAGGAAGAAGCTCTGCGTTGTATCGCCAAGGCCACTCTGCGTGCGATCCTGCGGGAGAGCGGGAGTAGAAGACATCGTGCTGGCTAACGATCGGCAGGATCGTCCGGACGATGAGATTCCAATCCTTGGTAATCGAGAGCGGAACCACCGGTCTGGATGTTGAGCGTGAATCTGGAGCCATCACCGGTCGAACCGATGTCGAAATCGTAGTTCGCCTGGAACGGAATGCTGATGAGCGAGGCAACGGGGTTGGATAGCTGCTTCGCCAATTCCGTTGCTTCATCAGATTCTTCTTCTGCGCCGCTGATATGAGATGTTAGCGCCAGAAGAGCCATGGCGAAGATTGTTCTCATGGCTCTCTACTATGTGCGCGCTCCCCGATCGTTGACTGTTAGTGCAATCTCCGTCGCAGCCTTCGGCTGCCGCAGCGTTGGCCGGGCGGCGAGAAGGGGATTGCACCAGCGAGCGCGAAGCTCAGGGCGACGATAGGATTACGGTTGGCTTTCATATTGTTAGCCGCAGTCCCTGCCTTGCTGGTTTCCCTCAAAAATTCACACCCCCTTGGATAAACGGCCCACTTAAGTCGGTCTTATTGGTAAAGCCGCCAGAGACATAGTCGGTCCGCAGCCAGCGCCAGCCGAGCCTGCATCCAGAACCACCGGCTAAGTTGAAATTCGAGGCCGCCTTGAGCCTGATAGCTCCAATCCTCGCTTGATCTCGATGTTTTCACGAGCGTCAGTCCCTGGCGATGTATCTCATAAGCCGGGTCGGAATTGGCATCGAACCCGCCGACATCACCTTCCGCATAGAGCGATATCGCCTTCCAAAGCTTCACCTTGCCCCGGGCTCCGACGACTGGATCGACCCAATCGAGTCGAGCCGTTTGCGTCCAATTTCCCGGGAATTCCGAGCAGCTCGCGCAGACGAGGAAAGCGCGGGTCGCCGTTGTTAACGATGCTTAGGTCAACTCCTTCGTAATTGTAGCGCGCGCCGGCAAAGAGAGAGAGAGTCGCCTTACCGGAATCAATCACCCGGTAACCAAGGAAAGCTTCGGCTAATCCATCTTTTAGGTGAACGTGCGCGTCGGTAAAGAGTATCCCGGGCAGAGTCGCAGAAGCGCCTACCTCCAGATACTGACCGTCTCCGAAAAGCTCCCATCGCTTATAGCGAAAATCAGCGCTGAGCACGAGTGGGACATGAGTCAGATGGTTGAAAAGCTCGCTGAAGCTGACATCCGAAGAGTCCACTAATCCCAATATTCCACTTTCGCCCGATATACCGGCTATCCATCCAGGAATACCGATGCGAAGATCCCATTCCTTGGGGGGAGGCGTTGGCGCGGGCGCGATATACTTGGAGTCCACAGTGTCCGAGCCAGCAAGCGCGGCCACGTGTGGGAGAAGAATGATGGCAAACAAAACGAGTATTCGTGATTTCATATTTCGCCTTTGAGGTGCGCGGCGATAACGAGGTGTGTCTCGTTATCGCCGCTTAGATTCATTGCAGAGCGTAGAGTTACTGCCCGGTTCCCTTACTTGCCGCTTCCGCCTGAGCCATCTTCTTCGCCATCTCGGCTTTCACGGCATCAAGATTGAAGCTCGCGCCTCGCTGCATTGGCGGGTAGTCGAGGAAGGTCTGGAGTTCCTTGCCCATCACCTGCTGGACGAAAACAAAGCGCCAGAACTGGAACTTGAACCAGTCGAAGTACTGCTGTGCGCCCTCTTTCGTCCCCATGTTAGGCCAACCCTGGCGCTCGAACGGATCCAGGCGCAAGTTGGTTAGGTAAGGTACATCAACCTTCGTCTTATCGCCCAGCCAGCCCTGGGGTTGATCGATGAAACGATATTTGTAGTCATCAATGCGGACGGCACCGACCGAACTCTCTCCCAGGTAGAAGATTTCATGCCGGTTCGATGGCCCTTTACCGGTGATAGCAGGCATTTGGTCATAGCCATCGAGGTGGTTTTTGTAAGTCCGGTCGCCAAGTTTTACACCCTTGAGCAGCTGGTTAGTAATATCCGGGTTGCCGGCGGCATCGAGAAAAGTAGGGAACCAGTCCATGCCGGAGAAGATGCCGTTCTGCACCGAGTCGGGCGGTACATGACCGGGCCAGCGAAGGATGCACGGCACACGGAAGCCGCCTTCCATGATCGTTCCTTTGGACTGTGCGAAGGGCGTCGTCCCACCATCGGGCCAGGTGAAGACTTCTGTGCCGTTGTCCGTCGTGAAAACAACGATGGTGTTGTCGTCCAGGCCCAGGTCTTTGAGCTTCTGCATCACTAAACCGATATCTTCATCGAGTTGGAACATCCCGGCCTCTTCTTCCGACCAGCCGTTCTGGGAATTGCGCATCTTCTCATACTTGTCCGCCAGGTGCGTGACGATGTGCATGCGCGTCGGGTTAAGCCAGCAGAAGAAAGGCTTGTTGTCTGTCTTCGCCTTCTCGATGAACTTCAAAGCGAAATCACGGATCTCGTTATCCACCGTTTTCATCCGTTCGGGATAGAGCGTGCCGGCGTCCTCGATCTTTTGCTTGCCAACTTTCCCCCAGCGCGGCATGTCGGTGGTATCCGCTGTCTCGGTAGCCCAGCTATGGACCATGTTACGGGGGCCGACCTTATCCAGTAAGTCTTGCGGGTAATTAGGGTGCGCCGGGTCTTCCATTGCATCGAGGTGATAGAGATAGCCGAAGAACTCATCAAAGCCATGGACAGTCGGTAGGAACTCATTCTTGTCGCCCAGGTGGTTCTTGCCGAATTGCCCGGTAGCATAGCCCTGTGCTTTGAGCGCAGTGGCAATGGTACAAGCCTCGGCAGGCAGACCAGTTGGGGCGCCGGCCTGGCCGACGGTAGTCATCCCCGTCCGAATCGGTAATTCGCCGGTGATGAAGTTAGCGCGACCTGCGGTGCAACTCGCTTCGGCGTAATAGTCGGTGAACAACATTCCTTCCTTGGCAAGCTTATCGAGGTTAGGCGTTAGTCCTGCCATCATTCCCCGATGGTAGGCGCCGATGTTCCACATGCCGATGTCGTCACCCATGATGACGACGATATTGGGCTTTTTGTCTTGAGCCTGGGCCGAGACCGCCATTACCGTAACGATAAGTGGACCGATCCAGCGGATAATTTTTAGTTTCATATTTTGTGTACAGTTGAGGTGGGTTGTCGGAGAAAGTTCATTAGCCTTATTTGGCGGCTGTTATTGTCGGCGAGTCTTTCCTGGGTTTGCTTTTCATCACGCAGCGAAAGCCGATGTGCGACATTCCGGTGTCCGTAGCGGTACCCAATCGGGTTTTCGTTCAGCCGTAGTGACGTAGCTTGTCGCTTCAACGAACCTTACGAACTCGGCGTTCGTCACCTCGGACTCGTCCATCCAAAATCCGTCGACCCAAACGCGGTGAACTGGCCTTTCCGGACCATAGCTTTGGGTCTCATTCATTCCCATGGTGAATTCACCACCGGGAATCCACACCATTTTCGGCGCAGAGTTAATCGCTCCGGAGGCTTGTTCGACGGAATCCGATGAGGAAAGCGAGACAGTACCGCTATTCCTAGCCAGGAGTTGCGCGACGCGTGAAGGCGGTTTGCAGGATCCACACTGGTTTTTCTCCGGCCCGCCGGCCATTGAAACCGCACAGGGAGAGGGAATGAAAAGAACAAAAATCGAGCAAGCGATGCCTGGTCGACCTATAAGGGTTTTGGCGACCCTGTTTGATCGACGCAACCAAGGTGAAGACGCGGCTCTTACAGGCGAGCCGCGACTCCCTTGGTAAAATGGGGAACCAAACAAGGTTGCCTTTACATCGGCTAACGCTTGTCGCTTATCACCAGCGCCGGCCGTAAAAGCCGCCGTAGAAGCCCGGGCCCCATGCGTTGCCCCAGCCATAATTGGCGTCCCGGTTCATCTGCGCAGCCATGACCTGGTCATTGCTCATTTGCTGCGCCAACCGGAGCTGGAGGTAAGCCTGGTACTCTTTCGGCGTTCCCACATACGCCTGATTGTTAGGAAGATCGGGCTGAACGTAGAACTGTTTCGCCTTCCAGGTGATCAAGGTTATCTTGTCGGGAGGCAAAGTTTTCAGCAGCTCTTGCTTCTTTGGCGTATCCGCCGGCATCAGCTTAAAGCCAGCTGCGGAGAGTAAATCCGTGTGTGTGGATGTGGTAGAGGCGCAACCGCCGGCAATTGCCAGCAGGGTGAGCGCAAAGATCGTTTTGACCGCTTGTTTCATACTGATTTCCTTCCTTTTATGAAGGAGACTGAGCCTTCCTAATCAGGCTCCATATAGGACCTTGGGCGTATGCTCAATTTATCAAGACCGGCCGAGCCGACCCAGACCGGTATCGGATACGCATCGATCCACGTGAAAGCGGGGTGGACAGAAAGTCGTTTGTCGCGAGAAATCACACCCAACTCCGTTGCGATCTTATCTAGCGCTTAGAACTCGCGCCTTCTGATCGCACACAGCGAAACCCAAGATGGTTGGTGCCGGTGTTGGGTTCGCCCTTGCCGCGTGTCCCTACAATGTAGCGCGAGCAATATTGGGGGTTGCAGAGGAAGGAGCCGCCTCGCTGGACTCGCTTACGCTCGTTAGGCTCAGCGGGATCAAAGGAGGACTCGGGCCCCGTTGGGTTGGCCGTGATGCCGCCGGCGGCGGCGAGTTGCGCATAGTAGTCAGGACGATACCAGTCGCTGCACCACTCCCAGACGTTGCCTGCCATGTCATAAAGCCCATAGCCATTTGGCGGAAAACTTTTCACCGGCGCGAGGCCGGCGAACCCATCCTGGCCTATATCTTTCACCGGAAACTGGCCCTGCCAGGTGTTAGCCATCCATTTTCCGTCAGGTCGAAACTCATCGCCCCAGACATAGGTCTTACCGGACAGTCCGCCGCGAGCGGCAAATTCAAACTCGGCTTCTGTGGGCAAACGTTTGCCCGCCCAGGCAGCATAGGCTTCGGCGTCCGGGTAGGCGATTTGAACCACCGGATATTTGTCTCTTCCGGTGACGTTGCTTGCCGGTCCGGCAGGATGGCGCCAGTTGGCCCCTTTCACATAGCTCCACCACTGATAGTGATCGTTTAATGAGACTTCATGATCAGGCGGAGCGAAGACAACTGATCCGGCAACCAGATTCTCTGCCGGCGCGGAAGGAAACTCGTCCTTTGTCGGCGTTCGCTCGGCGATTGTCACATAACTGGTCGCTTTCACAAAGGCAGCAAATTGTTCGTTCGTGACAGCAGTCTCATCCATCCAAAAGCCATTCACCCGGACGCGATGGACGGGGCCGGCATCGTTGGAAGCCATCGGCATTTCATCGTTGCCATGACCATTGACTGCGGCACCCATCGAGAACTCGCCGCCAGGAATCCAGGCCATGCCCGAAGGATGACTCTTTGGTGCGGCGGTAGAGGCTACAACAGTCGAAGCGAATTTTCCCTCCGCTGAGTCGATCGCGTTCGGTTCTGCGTCGGCAATAAAGGCTGAGAGCAAGAGCGCAAGACTCGTGGTGACATGGGCAATGGAAGCGATGAATTTTCTGCCATCGAGTGGCTTCGGAAAATATCCAGCCGCAGCCGTACGCGCAGCTTCGGCACGTGAGGCTGCGTGATCATCAGCCGTAATGAAGAAGACAGGGCGACTGATTCCCCGGTCGCGGAGCCGGGCGCGCAACTCGAAACCGGAAAGACCCGGTAATCGAATATCAAAAACAAAGCAGGCAGCCTCTCCAATCGATTCGGAAGTCAGAAGATCTTCCGCGGAGGAAAAAGCTCGTGAGCCAAAGCCACCAGCGCTGAGCAGACGCTCGATCGCCCGGCTCATGCCTGGATCGTCTTCGACTACCACGATTTTCTTGCGTTCGTACATGCTAATGTAAGGCAGTTATGGTGGGTAACATGCGCGAGATTGCGGCAGAATTAGATCGGACCTTCGGCCTATGGAAACCCGCGGTTTCGGGCCTGCAGCGCGTTGTCGATTCCGAGATTCAGCGCCGCGGACTCATGCACCGGTTCGTCGCAGTCTGGTTACCGCTTTGCGAAAGAACGTTTTATCATCCATCAAATGGACAAGCGGGCTTTCGGCGCTGGAGGCGATGATGCCGCAGTTGCCGGATTGCCATTGAAAGGCAGCTCGAACCAGAAGGTGGCGCCACCATTGACATTATTCTCGGCAAAGATTCGTCCGCCGTGCGCATCAACGATCGAACGGGCAATGGCAAGGCCAAGACCCATCCCATCTTCCTTAGTTGTGAAAAATGATTCAAACAGCCTGGGTAACTTTTCCGGTTGAATACCCTGGCCGGAGTCACTGACCGAGACGCGCACCTGACCATTGTCCTTTCTCGAAGTTCGAACGCGAAGCCGGCGATCAGCTTCCGGAGTTGCGGCCATCGCTTCGATTCCATTAAGGATCAGATTCATGAGGACCTGCTGAAGGTGAACGCGATCGCCGCGGACCCTGACCGGCGCTCCGGTAAATTCCGTAACGAAGGTGACTCCCCGTCGGCGTGCCTCGACTGAAACCAGCCGCATCACTTCGAAAGCTTCATGTGTGAGGTCGAGCAGCTCGACCTGCATCTCCCGTTTGCGGGTGAGGGTTCGGATGTGGCGAATGATTTCACTGGCGCGCAGATCGTCGGCGCGGATGTCGGCGAGAATACTGCGGATCTCATCCAGTGGAGGCGACTCCCGATCAAGCAGCATCCTGGCCGCGTCGGCGTTGCTAAGAATGGCACCGAGCGGCTGATTGATCTCATGCGCGATGGATGCCGTCAGCTCGCCCACTACCGCCAAACGCGAAGCGTGAGCGAGATCGCGATTCGTTTCCTCAGCACGCTTCTTATCAGTGATATCGCGTGCGATACTGATGAGACATGTCTCGCCGGCCATTTCGAGTTGCTCAGCCGAAAAGGCAACTTCGAGCACTTTTCCGCCTTTAATTCGAACCTTGCTTTCAAAGTCCCGGACAGTGCGATTGTTGGTGGTGTTACGAACAAGATAATTGCGATCCTGCGGCGCAAGGTCCAGGGCTAGCTCAAATATGGAGCGCCCGATAACTTCCAAGCGCCCATATCGAAACATTTTCAGCCATTGCTCATTGACGTCGATTAATTTGCCATCACTCAACCGCGAGATTGAGATCGCATCCGGACTGGCGCGAAAGGCTTTCGTGAAATGTTCTTCCGCATGGCGCCCCTCCTCCACGCCGCTCGCCATAAGGAGGAGCCCAATTGCCATGACGGAGAGAAACATTTGAATGGAGCTGATCCTTTCTTCGAGCTCTCCGCTGGCAAATGGTCCATGGCCATGGGCACTGCTCCAAATTGCGAGCAGCGTGACGATGAGAATTGCGGCACTGATCTCGCGCGAACCGAGGCGAATGGCTATCCAAAGCAGGAAAGGTAATGGAGCGTAAAACAGGATCGGCTCTGCCCTTGCCTCCGTCCGAAACAGAACTACCAGGCTGATAGCGATCAGAGCGAGAAAAAGCATGGCACCCTCGAGCAGGTTGCGGGGTAAGGGGCGCTTCCAGCTCGCCGGAGGACGACCAAAGCAGGTAACAATAGCCGGAGCTATCGAAGCCGCTGCCAGGACATTGGAACCGGTTCTCACTCGCCAGACATGGAGATAGCTCTCTGTCCCCCAGTGATTGAGTTGGACAAATGCGGCGTCGAGGAAGGAAGAAAGAATAGGAGCGAGAGCGACGGCGCTGACACAGAAGACCGCGACATTGCGCAAGTCATCGAAACGCATGGGCTTTTTCAAAAAATAGCGAATCAGGGCGGCTCCCAGTAGTGCCTCACAGCAGTTACTGACAAACCAGCACGACACCATCAGAGGTGGGACGCCCGATTCGAGTTCCGCGATCAGATGAGCGGGGAACGCGGCCAAGATGAGAAACCACCAAAACCGTGGTTGGGTAAGGAGCAGCGCCGCAAGCAGGATCGAGTTAGAAGGCCAGAGGACCGAGATTGGACATGGGGCGAATGTTAGCGCGCTGCCCAGCCGTGCCCCCAAGTAATAGCCGACAAAAACCAGAACTCCACTGCGGAGTAATGCGCCCGTATGACCCTTTTCCGCTGGGCTTACCGAGCGCGAGTCAGCATCCGGCCAAGACAATTCGCCCGCATGAAACAGCATAAGTTCCTCCGAGATTCAAGCTGTCAATTTCGTCATTCGCAACCGTTAGGCAACAAGAATGTCTTATTCGCCGATAAGGCAAATTCCTAGGCGTTAAGGGTGAAGAACACTTCAGCTGTCTTTATGGGTCGATTTCGCGAGGTCGTCGATCTTGCGTATTGCTTCGTTCAAGGTGAACCTTGGGCATGGCGGGACAAGGTTCGACCGGTAATGTCATTGCGGCCCTTTGCAGCTTTTTTATTCCGGGCCTGGGCCAGTTAATTCAGGGCCGGCTCTTCATGGCAATCATCCAGTTTGTCCTCGCCGCGATCCTTTGGGTTGTCCTTCTCGGCTGGTTGATTCATCTCTGGTCGATTCTGGACGCGGCACTCTGGAAGCCGCGTGCCTAACGACTGCCTTCGCTCGTTGGCTTTTTACGGCCGCGTCATCTCGTTAGGCGAACTGGTCCTTTGAGGCGGAGTCGGTTCGGTGCTGGCGGCGGGAAAGGGGGATTGGGATGCCGCCGCTGCGACCGGCGACATCGCTATGGGCTCACGCGGGCGATGTCGCACAATCGCCAATGGACGCTCCGTTTCCTCGGTTTGGTAGAAAGCAAAGAAAAGCCCTCCGATGGCGCAGACGCCGACGATGAGCAGGAGAATGAGGGAAGCGTCGAAGCGGAGCAGGCGGAGGGGCGAAATCATGGCTTGAGGCGGGTTTTCACACCATCATGAAGGGAGCAGGAAATGTTCCGACGCTTTCGGCAGTTGCGTGGAAAGCGCGATCAGTTTTGCAGCTTTTTCAGGAGCGATTTCCACCGTTCCCAGGCGGCGTCGTGGGCTTTCTGATTTGCTTCCATCGCATGCGGCTCTTCACCGGCGCGCATAAAGCCATGGCCTGCCCCTGGATAGACTACCGGGTCGTAGCTTTTGCCTAACGAACTCATGACTTCCTTCGTCTTTGCAATCGTGCTGTCGATTCGTGCATCGTTCTCGCCGTAGAATCCGTAGACTGGAGACGGAATTTTTTCCGCCGCCGCATTGTCCGCAGGGCCTTCACCGTAGAAAACATACGCTGCCTTCAGGTCGGGATTATGATTGGCGTAAGCGAAAGCCCGCCCGCCACCCCAGCAGAAGCCGCAGACCACGACGGTGCCGTTGCAGGCAGGCAGTTTTTTCGCGTAGGCCGCTGCGGCGTCGAGGTCGGCGAAAACTTGCGGTTCTTGCAGGCCCGAAACCGCCTTGATCGCCGCCTCCTTGTCGTAACTCTGTGTGTCCTTGCCCGGCTCAGTAAGGAGGTCAGGTACGATCGCGATGTAACCGGCAGCTGCCACCTCGTCCGCCAGACTCTTTGCCCAATCGGTCAGCCCAAAAATTTCATGGATTACCAGCACGGCGGGTGCTTTTTCCTTTACCTCTGGGAAGGCAACGAAGGCCTTGACGGTGCGATCGTCGTGCTTGAGATCGACCCATTGGTGGTGACGCGGCGATTGATTGAGCTTGGCCTGCGCCCATTGCTGAGCAAAAAGGTCTTCCGCGCCTAACGAGAGTAAGAGAACAGCGATGACGAGACAGGGACGATTCATGATTAAAGGAACTCGGTTAGCAGCTTCGGGCAAGCAATAGACGATTCATCTTGAGCGCAGTCTCCGTCATGCTGTTTTTGGTTCGAAGTTAGCCATCCATTTCCATACGAAAGACGATCTTGCCTGCGCGTTTTCCTTCGCCGGCGCGTGCCACCGCGTCCCGGTAATCTTGCAAGGGATAGCTGCGCTCGATCTTGGTCTGGAAGTGGGAATGCTTTGCCAGCTCGAAAATCTGTCCAAAAGTCTGGGCCCGCTCCGCAGGGCTAGCATGCTCGTACCATTTATTTACCCAGAAGCCGGTGAAGTGAAGGTTTTTGAAGATCAACAATCCATTGGGCATGGTTAGCGGTTGCAGGCTCATGGCGCCAATCGTGACGATGGTCGCTTCGGGGGCGACGATCTTTGCCTGGCGCAAAGCGCTTTCCCCGCCCACCTGGTTGATCCCAAGACGTATCGCCGCGCGACTGGTCGCTTCGGCCGCTGCCTCACGAAGTTGGTCGTTGTCGAGCAGCACCACGTCGCCTCCGGCCGCGCGCAGTTCGTCGATGAGTTCCCCGCGCCTAACGACATTAACCGTGCGCCACCCCTGCTCGCGGCAGATGGCGATGACTGCCCGCCCAACGGCGGAATTGGCCGCATTCTGAATCACCCAATCGCCCTTTTCGAGCCTGACGAAGTCGTGCAAAAGCCGCCAGGCGGTGATGGGGTTGACCTTCAACATCGCGGCCTGCTCTGGCGAAATGTCCTCAGGAACACGGGTTAGCGTTTCAGCTTTGACCGCAGCCATTTCGCGCCATGTCCCAAGATTGTGCGGCAGAATCACGAGGTCACCAGTCTTAAAACCTGTGACTGCGGAATCGATCTCCTCGATCCGGCCAGCCCCTTCAAAACCCGGCGTCGCGGGCAGCGGCGCACGGATTGGATATTTGCCTTCGATCTGATTGAGATCGGCGGGATTGATCGGCGCAACCAGCATCCTAACGAGCGCCTCACCCGCGGCTGTCCGCGGCCGCGGTTGCTCTTCCAGTTGCAAAACCTCCGTCGGTTTTCCGTGCGCCTGATAGACAATGGCCTTAATACTCTCGCTCATCCGATGGCCTCGCATCCTAGCGCGAACAACGCGGCCGGCAATCTGCAATCCGGTGCGCGGGTTGCCCTCATTGGAATGGGGGCGAACGTCGTCCTTGCCACCGCCAAGATCCTCGCCGGTTCGCTCGGCCATTCCTATGTCCTGATTGCCGACGGGATCGAATCGGCGCTCGACATCGCCGGCTCAGCCATCATCTGGGGCGGATTGAAATTTGCCTCCCGTCCGCCGGATGAAACTCATCCGTATGGCCACGGAAAGGCCGAGCCGCTCTCGGCCGTTTTGGTTTCGTTAGGCGTAATCCTGGCCGCGTTGGTCATTGCCGCTCGAAGCGTGCTGGAGATTTTCCGACCGCACCATGCGCCGGAATCCTTTACTCTCGTCGTCCTCATCGTGGTGGTGATCGTGAAAGAGCTGCTCTTTCGTTTCGTGAATCGCCTTGGACGCGAGACCGAGAGCACCGCGCTACAGACCGACGCCTGGCACCATCGCACCGACGCGCTCACCTCGATCGCCGCTTTCATCGGCATCTCGATCGCGCTCCTCGGCGGTCCGCGCTGGCAAAGCGCCGATGCCTGGGCGGCACTTTTTGCCTGCGTGCTCATCGCCATTAACGGATGGCGACTTTTCAATCCCGCCCTGCATGAAATCCTCGACAGCGCCCCGCCTGGCGGGATCGCCGGGCAAGTGCGAGCGGCCGCTGTCGCCGTGCCAGGCGTGATCGAGATCGACAAATGCCTGGTGCGCAAGATGGGCTTGGAGTTTTACGTCGATCTCCACGTCAAGGTGGACGCCGAGATGTCGGTCCGCGCCGGTCATGACCTGGCACACAGGGTCAAAGATGCTATCAGGCGTAGCCATCCCGGGATCGCCGACGTGCTGGTGCACGTCGAGCCGGCGAAAGCTGACGGTCGAGGAAGAACCAACTGATAGTTGTGCCTCTGTTACGGCTGATTTTGTCAGGCTGGCCGGACAGTTAGCGAAGATACGGACCGATCGCGATTAAAGTTCCCTAACGAGAAGCGCGACGCCACTGGTGAGGCTGGCGCGTGCGGAGGAGACTTGTCGGGCGAAGCGCGTTAACCCTGCGATGGCCAGCGGATGCGTAATCAGATAACCAGCCAGCTGCAAATGGTTGGTTCTTTGCCGCTGGAGATCGAAGAGCACATGCGGCGGTGCGGGGAAAGGCGCGGCCGCGGTGTCGCTGATTGCACGCAGGGAAAGCATCGGGATTTGGTGGGCAGCGCAGGCACGCGCGATCCATTCTGTTTCCATGTCGACCGCGACGGCATGATGTTCCAGCGCAAATCGCTCGCGATTGGCGTCGCCTTCGATGACGCGGTCAGCGGTGGCGAGCTTTCCGACCCGTGCGATAAGAATTTCCCGTGCGCGCGCCAAAAACGGGGGAGCGGAATAGTTTTCGGCCAACAGCAAATCGCCCACACCTAACGATGAATCGATTCCGCCGGCGAAACCGCTGCTGATGAGCAAGTCAATGGATTGCGACTCGAGGAACGGCTCCAGCTGCTCGCGGCAGGCTTTGCCGCCGACGCCAGTGTGAAATATCTTAATTTCGTTAGGCCGCGGGCGTGCCAGCCTAACGAAATCGCGGCTCTCGCTTGGATGGGCAAAAGTGACCGCGATCATAAGCGCGCCCGATCAGCGCGGTTTGGCAAGGACGATCTCCAGGTGTACCGGCTCGTTAGGCGAAGGAGCGGGTGTAACCGGTGTTGGTGGCGGGGCAGCGCCCAGTTGGGTGAGCGTTTTGCGAAAGTCTGCTTCGGCCGAAGCTGGAACGAGGACGAGGACTTTCACGCCGTTGTCGTCAGGTAATTCTTTCGTGCCCGAACCGCCGGCCTTTTCCGCGGCGGCAACGATCGCCCTTGCCAGCATATCCTGTTTTTCCAAAGGAATGGTGAGCGCGACCGATTCCGGGCCGATGGTTGGCGGAGTAAATTCGGCGACGGCAGCGCTGTGCAACGAAGTCTCGACCTGCCGACGAATCGCTTCAGTCTGCGCCTGCCGCACTTCGCGCGGCAGTCTTGCGGAGCGAGAAACGAAAAAGAGGCCTACGCCCACATTTACCGCTACGAGGATGGCGAAGGCCGCCGCCAGTTGCCGTCCTCGGTGCCCGCTACGTGTCACGCCTGAGGATTCGTTAGGCGGCCGCTCCATCGCGCGATGCACTTCGCGCACGGCGACGAATTGCTTTTGCAACTCCGGGTCGGCGATCAGGGCACGCTCAAGACGTTCCCGTTCATGTGACGGCAGTTTGCCCTCCAGGTAATCGAAAAACTTTTCTGGCGTCATTGAGTCGGCGGGGGCCTTGCGATCGCAAAGTAAGCGGGCATTACGCGGTTAGTCCAGAAAGAGGGACGCGCGTCCGGATGATGGGTTGCGATTGCAGCTTGAGAATCTACCTTGGGCAAACTCGTGGGCGACGACGGAGAAAGCAATGTCCAACCGCGCCTCAGCAGAAGTTGGATGCGCTGGCTCCTCGTTGGGCTGGGTACGATTTTCCTCCTCCTGCTGGTTTTTCATGCTCCGATCCTGCGCGTGGTGATTCGCACCGTCGCGACCCGGGTCGCGGCCGCTCAACATTTGCGACTCGATTTTCTTCTCGAGGGCGATCCGTTCGATGAAGTTACTCTCCGCAACGTGCATGCGAGCGCAACGGGAGCGAGCGCTGTGCGATCGCTCGATGTCGGCATGGCGAAGGTCGAGTACAGCCTGACCGACCTGCTCTTCCACGGCATATCGCAGAGCTTGAAGAACGTCGAGTTGCGCGACGTCAGCGCGGTGATTGACGGCTCGAAAGCGCCCCTCCCGACGCCGACGCCGCCACCCAAGCCTGACGAAAAGATAAACCTGCCCGACTTCTTCCCCGATCGCCTGGAGGTGACAAATTTCAGCCTAACGATTCGCGATCAGCCGCAGGACCTGGTGATCCAAAACCTAAACCTGGGCCTTTACCCGCATCAGGATGGCAGGCTGCAGATCGGCAAGGCGCAGATTCCCGGCGTTCACACCTGGACAAACATTACCGGCACGACCAGCTATGCGAACAGGAATCTCTCTCTTCGCAGCCTGACGTTCGACGAGGAGAATCAACTGCGGGTGGTTAACATCAATGCCTCGCAGATAGGGCAGGGGAAGCTCACCGCAGAATTACAAGGCAGGATTGGAGGCGGTGAGATTGCGAGCCAGTTGCAGCTCGCCGCCAAAGGCTCCTCCTTTGAAACGAGAGCCAAACTTGAGGGGCGGAACATTTCGTTAGGCAAACTGGCGCCGTATCTCAGGCAATTGCCAGGCGAGCTGGCGGGCGACGTTACACGGGTCGAGATCGATTGGCAGGGCAAGCTCGACGCGCCCGCGACGTGGAACGGAACAATCGAAGCCGAATTACAGAATGCGCGGAAGGGCCGTTTGGCACTTGATCGGGTACGTCTCGAGGCGCGGGCGGCGAACGGTCTGGCGACGGTGAGTGCGGCACGGATCGATCAAGGAAACAATCACGTGCTTTTGCATGGCTCGATCGATCTGCCGAAGACAACAAGCGGCTTCGGGCATACGCCGGGCAATTTTCAGATCGCGATTGAGGCCCCGGATTTGAAACAGCTGACCGCTTTTCTCACCCCACCTGTCACGGGCAGCCTGCAGGCTAATGGTACACTGAAGATTGCGAACGACACCGCGTATCTCGATCTCGGCGCGACCGGCGACCTGATCGGTTTCCACGAGGCGGCGGCGCGGAAATTGACTGCCCGCGTTACGGCGGCAAAGAGAATGCCGTCGCCTAACGAAAAGAAACAGTTGCCGCTTTATGAAGGACTGACTTCCAACGTGCAGGCGCAGTTGGACGAAGTCCGCTACCGGGATTTCGCGCTCGATCAGGTGCAGGCAAACATGACCAGCAATGGTGCGCAGGTCTCACTCCAGCCGGTGACCGGGAGTCGCCGAAACAATCTTCTGCGGGTGAGCGGCAGCCTGCAGCTTCCGCCGCCTAACGAAAAGCTGAAGGACCAGCCGGCCGAGTTGCAATTTAGCTTGCGGGCGCCGCAACTGTCCGACTTCCGTCGGGACGACGCGGGGATCAAAGTGACCGGCGAACTGCAGGGCGACGGGCATGTGCGCATTCGCCGGGGCGTGACCGGCGGCGAGGTGACGGTCTACGGGCGGCAAATTACCGCGCAGAAGCTGGTCGTTAGGCAAATGGATTTACAAGCCACAATCGCGCAGAACGTGGTTTATCTGAACGACCTCAGCGCGACGCTGAACGAAAAGGATTACATCAACGCTCGCGGCACAATAAAGTTACAGAAGCCGTTTCACTACCAGGGCGCGGCGACGGTAAATCTGGCCGACCTTTCCGCGTTTGAGCCCTTATTAAATAACGACGGCTCCAGGGCGACCGCTGCGACCAAGACCCCACTCGCTGGTTCGTTAGTCTTGAATTGGAATGGAGAGGGCGAAGCGGCAACCTTTCAAAATCGAGGCGACCTCAATCTCAAGCTGGAACGCGGTCGTTATGCCAGGCTGCAAAATTTGCAGGCCAAGATCGAGGCGCATTACACGCCGCAGGAACTCAACGTCCCAATCGTTTATCTGGGGAGCGATAAGCTGAGTTTTCAGGCAATTCTGCAGGCGAAGAATTCAACTCTTGAGATCGACAAAATTCAGATCGACCAGGGGCAGGCGAAATATGCCAGCGGCTACGCCGCCGTGCCTTTTATCTGGAGCAACCTCGGCAGCGCGCGTCCGCTTTTTCCGCCTAACGGAAAGGTGATGCTCAATTTCCAGTCGGAGAACCTCGACCTGGCGAAACTCTTTCGCGATCTCGGCAAAGAGCCGCCGGTCTCCGGTCAGTTATCGGTCAAGCTCGACGCGCAGGGGCCGCTCGATCAGTTGCAGGGGAATTTCAGCCTGCAATTGCAGGACCTTGAGGCGGCGGCGGCCAAACAGCTCCAGCCGGCGAAAATCAACATTGCCGCTCATCTGGAGAATAACGCGCTCCATCTCGCTGGAAAAATTGAGCAGGCAAAAATCCAGCCAGTGCAGATCGACGCGCATCTGCCGCTCAACATTTCGGATATCATCGCGAAGCGAAAACTGGACGAGCAAACGCCGTTGAACGGGAAAGTCGAAATGCCACGCAGCTCGATCAACTTCATACGCGAATTTGTCCCTGCCCTGCGCCAGCTCGATGGCACGATGGCACTCAACGTCAATCTCGGCGGCACGATCGCAAAGCCAGCCCTGAGCGGCGCGGCTGACATGCATATTGTCTCGGCGCGCTTTGAAAATCCGACTTTGCCTGCGCTTTCAAGTTTCAACGCGCAGCTCAACTTTCGCGACGACGCCCTTAGTCTCGATCGATTCGGCGGCGATCTGGCGGGGGGACCCTTCACCCTCGCCGGGCGCATTAGTTTGGCGAAATTGACCGAGCCGACGTTCGACCTTCACCTGGTGGCGAAGAGCATTCTCGTGGCACGCAACGACAACCTCACGGCGCGTGTCGACGCGGACGTTCGTATTGAAGGGCCGCTCCAGGCCGCGACGGTAAAAGGTGAGGTGTTGACGACCAACAGTCGCTTCTTCAAAAATATCGACATAATCCCCATTGCCTTGCCCGGACGTCCGCCGCCTCATCCGGAGCCGCCGGCCATCGCGCCAAGGCTGTCGTTTCCGAACCCACCTCTACGCGACTGGAAATTCGATCTCGCCATCAAGAGCAAGGATCCGTTTCTCATTCGCGGCAACCTCGCCACCGGCTCGGCAATCGTGGACATGAAAATCTCCGGGACTGGTCTGCATCCCGAATTGCAGGGACAGGTGCGGTTGGCCAATTTCGACGCCACGCTTCCCTTCAGCACCCTAACCATCAATCTCGGCTTTCTCTATTTCGACCCTGACGATCCGCTCAATCCCCGGATGGAGCTGCAGGGCACATCGCTCATTCGCGATTACACGATTCACGTTTACGTCTACGGTACAGCGAACTCCCCCCAGGCTATCTTCAGCAGCGAGCCTCCGTTACCGCAGGAGGAAATCATTTCGCTTCTGGCGACGGGAACCACGCGGGAGGAGTTGAGCGGCGGCAATGCCCTCGCGAGCCGCGCCGCCATCCTGCTCGTGAAACAGCTTTATCGAAAAGTTTTCAAAAAAGGCGCGCAGCCGGAGAAGAACGACAACTCCTTCTTTAGCCGGCTGGATGTGGAATTTGGCAACACCGATCCACGCACTGGCGAGCAAACGGCAACCGCCCGTTACAAGGTGAGCGACCATTGGGTTTTGATCGGGGATCTCGGGGTGCAGGGCGGCTTCCGGGGCCTGGTGAAATATCTCATTCGGTTTCGTTAGGCGATGAAGATGTGGCGGAATCGAATGGAGGCTCGCGGGCACCCGCACCGGTTGATGGCCGCGACAGCGCTCCTCTGCCTAACGACGGCTACTATTTTTGGTCAGGCCGCCGTGCAACTTCCACAACAGGAGCAAAAGGAGAAGCAAGCCAAAGCCAGGGCAAGGCAGCAGGAGAAGATCGCGCAGCAGGCGAATCTTGAGATTCGCGGCAACACTGCCTTCAACGAAAAAGAGCTGCGGTCTCAGTTGAAGGAGCAAATCGCCTTCATCGAGCAGAACGGCCTAACGAGTGCGCGGGCCGATGATGCCGCTTTTTTTCTTGAGCTCTTTTATCGCAAGCATGGTTACGCCAAGGTTAGCGTCAGCTATACGATAGAAGGGGCAAACCGGTTCCGCCTGACGATTAACGAAGGACCGCAGGTCCATCTCGCAAAAATCACTTTCATTGGCAATCGTCAGGTCCCGTCAGAGAAGCTTTTTAACTATGCTGTCGGCCCGACGCGCGAACGCGAATCGAAAGCGACCGCGGTGCTCCCTTTCGTTCCGAGCGACATCGAGGAAGGCGCCGGCCTCGTGCAGCGTTTCTACATTTCCGAAGGCTTTGTCGAGTGTCTGGTTGATCCGCCGACTTTCGAATATGTCCGTCCTGATCTGGTGACAGCACGGATCAATGTGCACGAAGGCCAGAAATATCTTTTCGGCAATGTCACATTCGTTGGTCCGACAATTTACGATCCGTCCACGTTGCGGGGACAGATGCTCGACCTGCTGCGGCTGCCGTACACAGAGGTGCGGCTGGCCGATATCCCGCGGCGTTTGCAGGCTTACTACAAAACGCGCGGTTACTTTGCCGTGAAGGTAGACGCCACCGGAGATCCGAAGTTGGCTCATCATGGGATGGTGCCCGTGCGCGTCACCATTGAGCCTGGTCCGGTTTACCACTTTGACGGTGTGACGGTAACAGGAACGCGGAAGTTGAATCCGAATTATCTCGTCAACCGCTTCAAGAAGTTGCGTGGCCGCCCTTACAGCCCGGAGACGCTGGACAAAAAGTTTCGCGAAATGATGCGCACCGGGATCTTTAACATCGTGCAAGTGAAACCGACGCCGATCGAGGGCAACCTTCTGCGGCTCGATGTCAATGTCGAAGAGGCAAAGCCGGAGGAGTTTGGATTTTCGATTGGTTATGGCTCGTTCGATGGCGCAATCGTGGGCGCTTCGTATGCGAACCGCGACATCTTTGGCTTTGGTCGCCCGATCACAACTTCGATCGAATGGTCGCAGCGCGGTTACAAAGGCGACTTTTCTTATGATGATCCGTATCTCTTCGATACCAGCGTCGCGTTAAAGGTCCGGCTTTCCGCCATCACTTACGACTTCGATGGGTATTCCAAATTTGAGCTCGGCGGACGAACGACGCTGAGCCGGCAAATCACCGACAATTATTCCATCAGTCTGGTTGCGTCGGAGCGACACGTCGAAATTACGGATGCGACAATTAAGCCGCAATTCCTCGGCGTGACTTCCTACTTCGTCAGTGCGATCGGCTTCTCCCAAACGCTCGATCTGCGCAAGAACCCACTCGTCGCGCCGCGTGGATTTGTTTTCGACAACACGGTCGATTTCGCTTCAAGCGCGATCGGGAGTGACATCGATTTGCTCCGCGTGACGGGGCGCGTGAGCTATTACCTTTCCTTCGCTCCGGACCCGGCCCAACTCGAGGGCGAGAATCTGCAGAAGTCGAATCTCCAAAAATGGTTTGAACGCAGTCTACTGGCCTTTGGGGCGCGGTCCGGAGTCGTGTATCCGCTCGATACCGCTGGAAATGACGCCGCCTTCGCCATTCCCATCGACGAAAGGTTTTTCATTGGCGGCAGTACAACGGTGCGCAGCTTTGGCGAGCGCGATCTTGGTCCACACGACCTGCGCGGTAACCCAGTCGGCGGCGAGTACTACACCATCTTTAACGTCGAGTACACCTTTCCGATTTACGGCGAATTGTTAGGTGCGGTTTTTGTCGATGCAGGAAATTTGTTGCCCGACGCGCGTTCGCCGGGTCTCGGAGATATGCGTTATGGCGTGGGCGTTGGTTTGCGTTACAACCTGCCGATCGGACCGGTGCGTCTGGACTACGGTGTGAATCCGAGCCCGCGCCCGGACGAAGCTTTCGGCGCGTTCCACTTCAGTTTTGGCTTCGCTTTCTGAACGGCGCACCTAACGATTTCCCAGCGCTCGCAGACCGCGGCTGATACTGGGGATTGCGAGAGCGGCGGGCTGCTCTTATAATTTGTTGTAATCGCGATGTGCATTCCGCCTGTCGCATACAATTGCAGAATCAAGCTTATGGAAACAATACTTGAAGCACCAAGGCCCAGCAGCGCTCCCACGCAAACCGACTTCCTGCCTTTGGAAGGAACAGACTATGTCGAGTTCTATGTCGGAAATGCGAAGCAGGCGGCGCATTTCTACAAGACCGCTTTCGGCTTTCAAAGCCTTGCTTACTCTGGCCCCGAAACTGGCGTCCGCGAGCGTGCCAGCTACGCAATCCGGCAGAACAAACTTACGTTTGTCCTTACCACGCCGCTCCGCACCGATAATTCCATCACGGAGCACGTTCATAAACACGGCGACGGCGTAAAGTTCCTATCCCTGCGCGTTCCCGACGCCACTTCCGCCTGGGAGGAAACGACCAAACGCGGTGGCAAGAGTTATCTTGAGCCCAAGACGCTGCGTGATGATGATGGCGAAGTGGTCATGAGTGGTATTCACACTTATGGTGATACCGTTCACCTCTTCATCGAGCGCAAAAATTACCACGGCGCTTTCATGCCGGGCTTCCGCAAATGGGAAACGAGCTACAACCCGCCGGATGCCGGCTTGCAATATGTCGATCACTGTGTCGGCAACGTCGGTTGGAACCAGATGAATCCCTGGGTCAAGTTTTATGAAGATGTGATGGGTTTCCGCAATATTCTGAGCTTCGACGACAAGGATATCTCGACCGAATACTCCGCTCTCATGAGCAAAGTCATGAGTAACGGCAACGGCTTTGTAAAGTTTCCGATCAACGAACCGGCCGAAGGTAAGAAGAAGTCGCAGGTCGAAGAATATCTCGACTTCTACAACGGCGAAGGTGTGCAGCACGTTGCCATCGCGACCAAGAACATTGTCGAAACCGTAACCAATCTGCAGGAGAGAGGCGTCGAATTTCTCAAGATTCCGACGAGCTACTATGAGACAGTGCTCGATCGCGTTGGACATATTGACGAAGATCTCGAACCGCTCCGCCGCCTCGGCATTCTGGTCGATCGCGACGACGAAGGTTATCTGCTGCAAATTTTCACCAAACCGGTGGAAGATCGACCCACCTTGTTCTTCGAAATCATTCAGCGCAAAGGCGCGAAGAGCTTTGGCAAGGGTAACTTTAAAGCTCTCTTCGAAGCTCTGGAGAAAGAGCAGGAGCTAAGAGGTAACTTGTAAGAGGAAACTACGATGCCGCACTATCAAAAACTTGGTCAAATCCCGCGCAAGCACCACATTTGGTTTCACCGCAACGGCTCGTCCAACGGTGGCTACAAGAACGAAGGCATCGCCTACGAACATGTGATCACCACCGAAGGCTTCAATGAGGCTTACTCGATCATGTATCATATCCGGCCGCCAACGCGGGTGCGTAGCGTCGAGTTACTAAAGTGCGAAGAGTTAAAGAAAGTCACCAATAGCCCGCTGCGCCATCATCATCTCAAGACCGCTGACATTCCGCGGCGCGGCGACGTTTACACCGGGCGTGTGCCGATGCTCTTTAATCAGGATATTGTTGCCTATCGTTGTAAGCCGGAGAAAAACTTCGGCAAGTTTGAGTATTACAAGAACGGAGGCGCGGATGAGATCATCTTCGTCTTCAAGGGCGCGGGCACGCTCGAAAGCATTTTCGGCAAGCTTCGCTACCGCGCGGAAGACTACATCGTCATCCCGCGCGGAATCACTTATCGTCTCGTGCCGGACAAGGTGGAAGACGAGGATTATCTCGTCCTCGAATCGGTTGGGCCGGTCCGTATCCCGCGGCGCTATCTCAACCACGAGGGTCAGATTCGCATGGGTTCGCCTTATTCCGAGCGTGATTTCCATGGCCCAACGGAGCTGATCATGATCGATAGCGACAAGGATGTCGAAATTCTGGTCAAGGACGGGCCGCGCCTGACGAAAGTAACTAACGCCCATCATCCTTTCGATGTGCTCGGCTGGGATGGTTACGTCTATCCTTATACCTTTAACGCAGCCGATTTCGAACCCATTACCGGCACCGTCCATCAGCCGCCGCCCATTCATCAGACCTTTGAGATTCGCGGCTATGTTGTGTGTACCTTCGCTCCGCGCCTGCTCGATACGCATCCCGAAGCAGTCAAAATTCCGTGGGTGCACGACAATGTCGAAGCCGACGAAGTGCTCTTTTACGTCCGCGGAAACTTTGGTTCACGCCGTGGCATCGAAGCGGGCTCCATCACTCTCCATCCGCGCGGCATCCCGCACGGTCCACATCCGGGGACGATCATGGCGAGCAAAAACGCCGAGCGCACAGAAGAACTCGCAGTGATGTTCGACACCGAACACACCCTCGAACTAACCGAGCAGGCCGTGAATCTCGATGACGAGAAATATCCTTTAAGCTGGCTCGATTAGTGTGACTGCCTGACGGCGCTCTTATGCGCATCGATCCGGCAGAAATCAGTCTGGCTGAGCTGTATGGCTGGATGATCAGCGCGATTACGCCGCGACCCATTGCCTGGGTTTCGTCTGTGAGCGCCGACGGCCTGACGAATCTCGCGCCGTTCAGTTTCTTCCAGGGAGTCACGGCGAATCCCCCCACTTTACTCTTCTCGGTTGTAAACGATCGGCGCGGTGAAAAGAAAGACACCATCCTCAATATCGAGGCTGTGCCGGAGTTTGTGGTGAACGTTGTTTCCTATGAGTTGCGCGAGCAAATGAATCGCTCATCCGCTTTGCTGCCCTACGGCGAAAGTGAGTTCGGATTTTCCGGCGTAACTGCGGCGCCCTCCGAGTTAGTCAGGCCGCCGCGGGTCGCGGAAGCTCCCGTTCATTTCGAGTGCCGGCTGCAACAGATCGTACGGGTGGGTGAAGGTCCGCTCGCGGGAAATGTCGTTTTCGGAACAATCCTGCTCATTGATGTGAAAGACGACGTGCTTGATTCCGACGGTCGAATCGATCCGGCCAAGCTCGACGCCATCGCCCGAATGGGTGGAGAATGTTATAGCCGCACGACCGATCGATTCAGTCTGAAACGTCCGGGCCGTTAGATTCCAAGGATTCAAATGCCATGTTCGTTAGGCAGCCGTTGACCGCGACAGCCGGGTAATTTGACTTGTCCTCCGCCGGCGGGGAACTTTGGCCGATGATTACCCAAGATGGCGAGACTGAACTTGAAGCCGCTGAGCGTCGCATCCGCAATTTGCCGCGGTGCCGCGCGGTCAAGCTCGAGGGAATGGAGCATTCCTTTCGAGACTTACTCGAATCGGTGGGAGAAGACCCCGAGCGAGAGGGTCTGCTGAGGACGCCGGCCCGGGCGGCGCGTGCCTTTGAGTTCTTGACCCAGGGTTATCACCAGGATCTGGACGAGATAGTTAATGGCGCGATTTTCGATTCCGACGCGAGTGAGATCATTATAGTCAAAGACATCGAGTTATATTCAATGTGTGAGCATCATCTCCTGCCTTTCATTGGCCGGGCGCACGTCGCCTATATTCCCAATGGCAAAGTGATAGGTCTTTCCAAGGTAGCCCGCATTGTCGATGTCTTTGCCCGACGCCTTCAAATCCAGGAACAACTTACGACGCAGATTGCCGATGCACTCATGCAAGCCTTACATCCGTTAGGCGCAGCGGTTGTCGTCGAGGCAAAGCATCTCTGCATGATGATGCGAGGCGTGGAGAAGCAAAATTCCGTCATGAAAACATCGTGTCTCCTTGGTGCTTTTAAGGAAGATGCGCGCACCCGGAGCGAGTTCCTCTCGCTGCTCGGCCAATGACGCAATGCTGCTGACGGTCAGCAAGCGGCTGGAGTTTTCCGCTTCGCGGCGTCTTTACTCGCCATCCTTGTCGGAAGAGGAAAACCGCCGAGTCTTCGGCGCGGAAACGCGCGCGCGCTTCGGAACCGGCCGGAACTACGTGGCCTATTTCGTTTTCACCGGCGAGGTTAATCAGGTGACCGGGATGCTGGTCAACATCAGCGAAATCAAGACACGGGTCGAAGAAGTATTACACGCGCGTTTCGACCACAAGTTTCTGAACGAAGATCATCCGATCTTTCGCGAGCTCCCGCCCACCGCGGAGAATATTTCCCGTCAGTTATTCCTCGAGGTCGCGCCACTTTTCGATGGCGGTGAAGCCACGCTTGTCGCCTGTCATCTGGTCGAGTCGCCGGAGCGAAGCGCCACTTATTATCTGGACGGAGCAATTGACGAGAATCACTGGCTCGAATTTTCCGCCGCGCGCCAAACCATGTCGCCGCATCTGAGCGCGGCGGAAAACGAGAGATTGTTTGGCGTCGCTTCCTCTCCCTTTGGTCACGGACATCATTATCGGGCGCGTTTTACCTTTCGTGGGGAGAAGGCAAATGACAGCATCCATCACCAGGCGTTGACGGAAGGGTTGGGCGGTCTGCATTCCGAACTGGATCACAAGAATCTGAACCATGAAGTTTACGGCCTAACGAATCGGCCAAAGACGACCGAAAGTCTGGCGCAATATCTTTTCGAGCGAGCGTCAGGCGCGCTGCCACTTCTTCGTGTCCGGCTGCATGAGCGAGAGGATTTTTTTGCCGAATATTGGCGCGAGGGCCAATTCTTACTCGGAATGCGCCGAGCCTTTAGCGCGGCGCACCGTCTTCACGCCTCGACACTTTCTGCGGCCGAAAACCTTTCGCTTTACGGCAAATGCAACAATCCGCGCGGGCACGGTCATCATTATCTGACCGAAGCAACGATTGGCGGCGAATACGACGAACGCAGCGGAACGCTTTACGATTTCGCAAATTTTTCGCACGCTCTCGGAGGAGCGCTGGCGCCTTGGCAGGACAAACATCTCGACTTTGAGACAGACGAGTTTGGCCAAAATCCTTCGACCGGCGAAAACATCGTGCGCGCGCTCTGGCCGAAGGTTGACGCCGGCCTCGATCATCAGCTTGTCCGGCTGCGTCTCTGGGAAACGCCTAACAATCGTTTCACCCTGCGGCGCAGCTAGATCCCGCGCTCACGGTCACGTAGCTTGCTCCCTGCGCACGCTTGTTTAAGCTGCGCCATGCCGACCGCGAAAGAGGGCGAGCGCCTGGAGCAGGATATTTGTATTCACATCTTCAGCGTTTCGGCGGCGATGGTCGGCGTCTGTCTTACGGTTATCGGCTTAATCCGCGTCGTCATTACCCTGCGCAAGGCTGACACCATGGCGGACGACCTGCTGGCGGCCGATGCCTTTCTTTTTCTTGTCGCCTGTCTTTCGTCTTACTGGGCTCTGCGGACCCGGCATCGCCCCAGAATGTATAAGGTCGAGAGGTTTGCCGACATTGTTTTCCTGCTCGCACTCCTGCTCATGGTCGGCGTGTGTGCTTATATCGTTTATGCGATTGCGGTGCTGGCATGACTCGGACTCCTTTTATTCGTTAGGCAAAGAATGACCGCCGATCAATTTCGTCGTCTCGCTCTCCGCTTGCCCGCGGTGGAGGAAAGGGCGCATCAATCCCATCCCGACTTCCGCTTACGAAACAAAATTTTCGCCACCCTTGGATATCCGGATGCACTTCATGGAATGGTGAAGCTGACGACGCAGCAGCAGGCGGACGCGATGGCCGCGGCGCCGAGCGCGTTTCGTCCGGCGGCAGGCGCCTGGGGGCGCAACGGCAGCACGCTAGTCGTTCTGTCTCAAGCCACGGCGAAGGAACTGAAGCCGATTCTGCGACAGGCTTACGAAGCGATCCGTCAGGACCGACTCAAGCGGCCCCGGTAAATCATTTGCGCGACGAGCAACGCTCCGAGTCCAATCGCGCCGTAGAGGGCGGCGGTCGAAACGTTCGCTTTTCCATAAAAGCCGGCAAAATCGAACCAGCGATTAGCGCCCGCATCGTTGACCACCAGATACCAAAAGCTGAGGAAAATGACGATGAACGCCTTGGCGTTGCCGGTCATCATGCCTAACGAAGTGGCAATCGCGGCGACGAACCCCAGCCCGATGAGGAGTGCGCAGAAAGGCCACGCCCCAATGACAGCACTGCGGACGAGAGGGATACTGCAAAGCGCCATCGCCAGGAGAAGGCTTGAACCGAGTTTCCACCAGAGAAAATCTTCACGCAGACGCCGCGTCGCCCGCAGGAGCAATACGGTGTTGGCCCGCTGATCGCGCGTGGCTACGTCGGCCAGGGCTAGCGCGAGACCGAGAAAAGCGATCGGCAGTGAGCGCGAAAGCGGAGCGAAAAGTGTCGCGAGAGTGATTGCGGCAAAAAGAACAAGCACCAGTGGATAAAGCGCAATCGTCAGCACGGCGTCGTTCCACATTGCCCTGAGTAACGAATCTTTCCCCGGCCGAAGTAGTAGCCTGACGACAGTTCGACTGAGCGGTCGAAAGAAATTCTGCAAGCGTCCAATCCAATTCCGCTGCGATCTTTCCGCGACACGCTTCGTCCGCACCGGATCGAAGCGATGAAAGCAAAACGTCGCCAGCGGCAGAAGCAGGACCGGCGCGATCGTCGAGACGACCCGGGGCCAAACCCACTCGTGAGAAAGTGAGAGTCCGGGAAAAACAACCGGTGCCTTACGTGGATCGAAACTAGAAGCTCCGATGGACACCGAGTCGGTATGCAGGACGTGGTGCAACTGGTCGATCATGAAACCGAACCCGGTGAAATCGAAATAGCGGGCCCAGCCGATTCCGTGATGGCTCGACTGGTCGCCGACCACCAAGCCAAGACAAGTGACCCAGAAAAAGAAATAAACGACATCGCCAAGCTTGCCGGAGAGAAAAGGGATGGCTTCGAAGAGAACGGCGACCGCCGAAACGAAGACAATCGCACCCGGCGTAAGAAGGAGATACTGCCTAACGAATACAAGCGGTTCGAGCGGCGCCTCCCCGCGAACCAGGAGCATCGCCATCGAGCTAAGCATGAATCCGCCGAGGAAAGTGAACAGAAAGCAAAGATTGCCGAGGAATTTTCCGAGGAGGTATTCGCCGGAGCGCATCGGCGTGGAGGCCGCGACCAGGCCACAACGTGTCACGATGTCTTTACGCACCGCGTTCGAGATGACGTAGAAACCGAAAAGACCGACAAAGATCATGCCTAACGATGCCGTGCCCATTCCGATCGCGCCGGAGTTGTAGATCGCACGGTGGTCATTGATCTGGATCAGCGTCCGCCCTGTGGACGGTGCGGGAATCCAGACGTAGGCAAACGCGCACAAAAGCAGGAAGACGACCACGGTTGAAAGGCGGCGGAACCTGACGAGAAAGTCCACGCGCACGATCGCCGCGACACGTAGTAGTCGTTGTGTCATCGGGCCACGGCTTCACCGAAGTTCATCAGATAGAGAAAGGCATCTTCCAGCTCCGGCTCGATGGGATCCGCCACGATCTCAGGTTGTGGCCCGACAAAGCGAAGATGCACACCGTCGCTTTTCCGCACCGCCGACGAGATTTTTAAGGTTCCGCGCAGCCGATCGAATTCCTCCGAGGTGACGATGCTCCGCCAGACTCTCCCTTCGCAAAGGCGCAGCAATTCTTCCGGTGCAGCGATCGTCAGCAAAGCGCCGGCTTTCAATACCGCGATTTCCGTTGCGATCGACTCGACGTCCGAAACGATGTGGGTGGAAAGAATGACCAGCTTTCCGAAGCCGATTTCGGAGAGAAGATTGCGAAAGCGGACGCGCTCCTCCGGGTCGAGTCCAGCGGTTGGTTCGTCGACAATGAGCAAGGCAGGGTCATTGATCAGCGCCTGTGCGATGCCGAGGCGCTGCTTCATTCCGCCGGAGAACCCGCCGATCGCGCGTCCGGCCGCCTGATGCAGATTGACGTTCTCCAGCATCTCCATCACTCGATTGCGACCATGCACGCCTTTGAGAGCGGCGAAGTAGGTGAGGAATTCACGCGCGGTCAGATTCTCATAAACTCCAAAGTCCTGCGGCAGATAACCAAGCTTGCGCCGGATGTCGTTAGGCCGACGAACTACGTCGACGCCTTCGAAGGAGATTCGACCGCTGGTGGGCCGCGTGATGGTCGCGATCATTTGCATGAGGGTCGTCTTGCCAGCTCCGTTCGGACCAAGAAGACCGATTACGCCCGACTTCAATTCAAGCGAGATGTCGCGTACACCGTAGTTGCCGCCGCGGAATTGTTTCGAGACCGAATCGATCTGCAGCATGCTCATTGCATGACTGGAAGCGCGCTTCCTGTCGAGTGATCCGTTGACGACCCACGGCAGTTTTGCCAGTCTGCGACCTGCTCTTATGCCGAAGAAAAATCCGGCCGTCGATACCTACATCGCGCAAGCCGCGCCTTTCGCACGCCCGATCCTGAAACACCTGCGCAAGATCGTCCAAGCCGCGTGCCCCGAGGTGGAAGAGAAAATCAAATGGGGTTTTCCGCATTTCGATTACAAGGGCAGCCTTGCGGGCATGGCCGCGTTCAAACAGCATTGCGCGTTCGGATTCTGGAAAGCGGCACTCATCTTCGATCCCGAAACCGCGCAACGCGACGACGCAATGGGACATTTCGGGCGTATCACGAAGTTGTCGGATTTGCCTAACGAAAAGACGCTCCTCGCTTATGCGCGGAAAGCGGTCGAGCTCAATGATGCCGGTATCAAGCTGCCGCGGAAGCCGAAACCGAAAGGCCCGCGAGTTCTGGCGATCCCCGACGATCTGGAGGCGGCGTTGCGCAAGAATACGAAGGCGCGCCAAACTTTCGAAGATTTCAGCCACAGCCATCGCAAGGAATATGTGGAGTGGATTACCGAAGCGAAACGCGAGGAGACTCGACGCAAACGCCTAACGACGGCGATTGGATGGCTGGCGGAAGGCAGGGCACGAAATTGGAAGTACGAGCCAAAGCGTTAGGCGGAGGTACAATTTGCCATCGACCGCCGGCCCCGGGAAGTTGCGGGCGATGATCAACCGCCAGGAATTCCAAGACGCCCTGGCCGAGGGAAAATTGCTCGAGTCGACCGGGACGAACTTGGGTCGTGTTCTGGAGAAGCCGAGTTCGGCGGTAGTGACGCAATCGATCGTGGAACTGGTCGAGGCCTGCCAATGGAATGAACTGAACGACCGCTTTTACAGGAATCTCGCCTTCGGGACCGGCGGCATTCGTGGCCGCACCATCGGGAAGATCGTGACCAAAGCCGAGCTCGGCGCGCCTAACGAACTTGGCCGTCCGGAATTTCCCTGCGTCGGCACGAACGCGATGAATTTCGATGGCGTGCGCCGCGCTACCCAGGGGCTCGCGCAGTATCTGCTCGAATGGTGGGCGCGCGAGAAACTTCCAGGTCGACCGAAGATCGTGATCGCGCACGACACGCGCTTTTTCTCTACTGAGTTCACCCAACTGGCCGCCGAAGTCGCGAGTGAGAACGGTTGCGACGCCTGTATTTTCGACGGCCCGCGTTCGACTCCGGAGTTGTCTTTCGCGGTTCGTCACCTGCATGCGAGCGCCGGCGTGGTCGTAACCGCGAGTCATAATCCGCCGCATGATAACGGCTACAAGGTTTACTTCGCCGACGGTGCGCAGGTGGTGGAACCTCATGCCAGCGGAATCATCGCGAAGGTGAACGCCGCGAGTGGCGCCGTGCCTGACGAAAAGCGCGGCGAGATCATCACTCTCGGTCGCGAAATCGACGGAGCCTACATGACGCGGCTGGAGACGCTCATTCTCAATCCCGAGCTGGTGCGAGCGCAAAGCGATTTGCGCATCGTTTACACGCCAATCCACGGCACCGGAAGCCTGATCGTTAAACCGATGCTCGAGCGGCTTGGGTTTAACTTTGAAGTCGTTAGGCAACAAGATCAGTTCGACGGTCGTTTCCCGACCGTAAAATCGCCCAACCCGGAAAACGCCGAGGCTCTAAAACTCGCCATCGACCTGGCGGAAAAGACGAAGGCGGATCTTGTCATCGCGACGGATCCTGATTGCGATCGAATGGGTGTGGCGGTCCGAAGCGCAAGCGGCGAAATGACCCTTCTCACTGGAAACCAGATTGGTTCGTTGCTTGCCTATTATCGGACAAAGTCGCTCTTCGAGCAGGGAATCCTCAACGCGGGAAACGCTTCGCGCGGTGTGATCATCAAGACTTTCGTCACGACGGATCTGCAAAAAGCGATCGCGGAGAAGTTCGGTCTGCGTTGCGTCGAAACGTTGACTGGCTTCAAATACAACGGCGCCAAGCTTCTGAAATACGAGCGTGCCGTGCCGCTGGCGGGAGGAGTCGATTATCGCGATCTCTCCGAGGAAGAAACGCGTCGGCTGCGGCTCCAGCATTCCGCCTTCTATATTTTCGGAGGGGAAGAGAGCTACGGTTATAGCGGGGCCGATTTTGTCAGGGACAAGGATGGCAACGGCGCTGCGATCATGTTTTGCGAGGTCGCTGCCTACGCACGATCCCTCGGCCTAACGATCGATCAGTTGCTCGACCGGATCTATTGCGAGGTCGGCTTTTATCTGGAAAAGAATGGCGCTCTCACTTTTGAGGGCGCGGAAGGCGCGGCCAAAATTCAGAAGTTGCTCGCCACCTATGTGAGCTCTCCGCCGACTGAGATGCTGGGGACGAAGGTCGCGGCGGCGCGGAATTTTGAAACCGACATGATACGCGACGCGGAGGGCGAAGAGATTCCGAAGGAAAAAATGCTCATTTTCGAATTGGCGAATAAGACGCGCGTGGCAGTGCGTGGGTCGGGCACGGAGCCGAAGATCAAATATTACCTTTTCGCCCAGCGTCGCCCGAAGAGCGGCCAATTTACCGAAACCGAATTGGCTGCGATCAAACCGGAAGTGACGCAAGAGCTGAATGATTTGTGGGATTGGCTGCAAGAGGACGTACGCCGGCGCGTCGGGTGAGGTCTAAAGGCGAGGAGCACTCCCTTCCGTTCGATCAATCGAGCCCTTAGCCTTGTTGTCGGATGATTGAAGTCAGCGTGCCTAAGGAATACGGAGGCTGGCGCCTCGATCGCTATCTTGCCGCAGTGCTTCCGCAATTCTCTCGCGCGCGACTGCAAGCGCTCATTCGTGCCGGCGAGGTGCGATTACGCGGCCGACCGGTTCGTCCGCGTGAAATGGTCCGGCCGGGTGATCTCGTTAGGCTGACGGAGCCGGCGCCGGTCGAGATTGCAACCCAGGCGGAAGAAATCCCGCTCGCAGTCCTTTTCGAGGATGAAGACTTGCTGGTCCTCGACAAGCCAGCGGGGCTGGTCGTGCATCCGGGCGCGGGCAATCAGGAGCACACGCTGGTGAACGCGCTCCTCCATCATTGTCGCAATCTCTCCGGGATCGGCGGCAAACAGCGTCCAGGCATCGTGCATCGCCTGGATAAGGACACGAGCGGCTGCCTCGTCGTCGCGAAAAACGATCCGGCGCACCGGGCCCTCGCACGACAGTTCGCCGGACGTGAGGTGACAAAGATTTATCTCGCTTTGGTGAGAGGAACTCTAAAACGACCTAGCGGCACGATCGACCTGGCGATTGGTCGACATCCCGTCCAGCGAAAGAAAATGCACATCGATCGTCGGGGCCGGTCTGCGCAAACGGATTATCGTGTTCTGAAGTCGTTAGGCAGAATGAGCCTGGTCGAGTGCGTGCTCCACAGCGGTCGAACGCATCAGATTCGCGTTCACCTCTTCCACCTCGGTCATCCTGTAATCGGTGATGCGCTTTACGGAAAGAAGGACAGCGCTCCGCGCCAGATGTTGCATGCCTGGAAACTTGGTTTTGCACATCCGCGCACGCAGGATCGTCTGTTTTTCGAAGCCCCGATTCCGTCGGATTTCCGTGCGCAGATCGACGCGTCTTAGCGGCTATGATGGTGCCGGAGCCAATCGGCGGCGCAGCTCGAAGAGCGCAGCCACGATTGGCGGAATGAGGATGAAACCGCGTAGCCAGGGTTCCGAATGCCATGGGAGAGCGAAGAGGTGTTCGTTCCAGAAAAGATAGTAAGCAAAGATGGTGACCGAAAGAACCTGCCAGGCTTCGAGGCGGCGCCAGGCGGCGAAAGGAAGAATCCAGGTGCAATACCAGGCGTGGAGCACAGGACTAAGAATCAGTGTCGTGCCCATGACCCACACGATGCCGCGCCGCCAGTTGCGAAGAAAGAGGAGCGAAACAACGACGACCGCGACAATAATGATGACGTTGTAGTGGTAATTTTTCTGGTGCGGATTCGGCCAAAAGGTGTCCTCGATTAGCCACCAAAACATGTCGTTGACGCGTGCAACGTTGGCGAATCGCCCTAACGACTGCCAAATCGGCACCCGCGGGAAACCAAAAGGAAGGCTGAGGAGAAACGGAATCGTTAGGCTAAGAAGAAGCACAATGGCTCGACGTCCAAGAGCGATGAGACAAAGAGGCAGAAGGAGGAGCGGAACCAATTTGAAAGAAATCGCGAGACCGAGAGCCGTCGCCGCGAGAAGCGCGTAGCGCCATTTCTCGGGGTTCTTCGTCGCGCCCTCGCAACGAGCGACAAAGAGAATGCCGGCGACCGTCGAAGCGATCATCAAACTGTCGAAGTGACCTGCGCCGGCGAAGCTGTAGATCACCAATGGATTCCAGGCGTACCAGGCGGCGTCGGCGTAACGCGAGGAACCGCCAATCAGTGCCAGGAGGAGCGCGACCGCACCGAGATCGACCGCGGCGAAAAGGAGCTTGTAGACTAACGGGCCTGCGTCGCAGCGGCTGAGGGCAGCGAAAAGCAACTCCGTTCCTGGCGGATAGATGGCGCTAAAATCGCGGTGATTGATTCGGTTCCAGTCAGGATCCTGGCCGCGCACTTCGACCAGTCTTTCGTCGTTAGGCGGGAGCAGGTAGGGATTAAAACCGGCGTTTTGAACTTTGCCTTCCCACTGATAACGCCAAAGATCGTCGGTGGGCTGAAGCGGAAGCACAATGAGCCGAAACAGAATCGCCGCGCTCCAGAAGACCATCTTTGTTGATCGTGCGCTTGCAAACGTCCGAAACGAGGAGGCAGCGGCGAAAAATGCGATCCCGCAGAGAATCGCGGTCTCGACGAACTTGACCGGCATCTCCGCATAGCGCCAATCGTCGAAACGCCAAAGAAGAGCGAGGAGCGCGGCCTCGGCCGCCAGTGCGGCGAAAAGGCGTAGTCTCCATCGTCGCACCGGTTTGGCCTGGTCGGAAACGACTGCGTCTCGCTCGTTAGGCATCGGGTGCAATCAACGACAACAGACCGCAATTACCGGGTGCTCGGCCTTTTGCGGATTCGCTCCAGGCCAATGCGATTCGCCGCCACGTCGACGATTTCGGCGACCCGCCGTTTCAAGCGCCGTGCACGGGTTACCAGCAAGACGAGAAACAAGCTGTAAGGAAGAAGAATTCGCCAGTCGAGTCCGGCGTTGTTTAGGTCTCGGTAAATGAGCATGGCGAGGAAGAGGAGGTTGATGATGATGGTGGTGGTAACAAAGCGGTAACGCAGGCGCACTCTCGTCAGGCACTTCGGACCGCCGTGATATTCGGTCACGGTCTGCAGGACGACGCTCCAGAAAAAATTGCCGTAGATTTGAATGTCCCATTCCTTCCAGCCGGTATCGGCTGAATAACTCCAACCTTCTTCCTCCAGAAGGTCGAAGATCGATCGAAGGAGCGCGTTTCGTTCTACTCCGGCTTCGCTCCAGTAGATTCGCCGGCGCAGATTGCCAGTGCCGGGTTTGGTCTGTGGCATTTTTTCATGAGTTCGAATGACGCCACGCGGAGTGCGTTTGAATTCCAGCCAGGTGAAGTAACGATTCCAGCCCCTAACGAGCGGTTGGGCGAAGGCGAGAAGCATGACCAGAAGGCGGGCCGCCGCGGTGTCGAAACGCGGCTCGATCCGGGCCCGCAGCATGTAGGAGAGTGCGACACAGAGGGTGCCGCCCAGCATCAGGTAGGGGACAATGCGCAGGACGGGCAGGAAGATTCCCAGGCCAAAAAGAAAAATCGTTAGGGCGAACCATTCGATGCTGCTGACGTAATTGGCGATTTCTGACTGCGGCGTCGGGTAAATCGATTGAAAAAAACCTTCGCCGAAGATGCCGTGATAGATGATCGGGCGGTTGATAAACCAACTGAAGCGCGGCGAACCGTAGATTTGGCCGCGCCATTTCGCGGTGCCTGTGGGTCCGAAGAAGATTAGGTGCTTGAAGCGCAGCATCGACTCGGCTTCGCCATAACCGGCCTGTTGCTTGCGAAAAGCGCCGAGGGTAAAGCGGCGATGGTGCCAAACGATTGCAGTTGGGCTGAAGGCGATGACATGGCCCTCCTGTTGCAGTCGCCAGCAAAAATCCACGTCGTCGCCCGCCTTGCGATATTCGATATCGAAGCCGCCCACGGTATCGAAGGCCCAGCGGTAAAAGGCCATGTTACAACCCGGGATATGCTCGGCGACGGTGTCGGTGAGCAGGACGTGGCTTGGGCCGCCGGGCGCGGCAGCGACACAGGCCTGGACCCAATTTTCTGCCGGCGGCGAGATATTTGGTCCGCCTACTCCGGCGTAGTCACCACTGAGAAGCGTGCCGACGAGATAGTAAAGCCAGTCAGGATCGGCCATACAGTCGGAATCGGTGTAAGCGAGCACTTCACCTTTAGCCGCTGCTGCTCCCGCATTGCGCGCATAACTGAGCCCCTGATTTTCCTGGCGGATATAACGGACGTTGGGATAACGCGCGGCAATGTCCGGTGTGTTATCGGTTGAGCCGTCATCGACTAGGATTGCTTCGTAAGCCGGATAGTTAATTTTGCCTAACGACTCCAGGCAGGGTGCGAGTGTCTTGGCGCCATTGTAGGAACAAACGACGACAGAAACGAGCGGGGTACGCGGCAAATCGCGATGGGGAAGAGCGGAATCATCCTGCCCAAGTTTTTTTTGCAGAGCAAAGAATGACTTCTTCGGGGAGCGATCGCGCTTAACGAGTCCAAAGTTCCAATCCGTGATCTCCTGTTCGCCAGTGAACCATTCGTCTGTCCAGGCGAAGAAGATGGTCCCGGCGAGGCCACAGCGGACCACACTGTCGACATGCCAGGAAAGCATGTCGGCCTGCTCCTCCTCGGAATGGCGAACGGTATCCATGCCGAATTCGCCCAGCATGAGGGGTTTTTCCTCGGCGAGGTTTTGCAGCCGCAGGAGATATTTCTCAAAGTCGCGTTGGTCGTGCAGATAAACGTTGAAGCAATAGAAATCGACGTTTTGCGGCAGGAGATACTCGGTCGGCGGATAGCTGGCGTAGGAAAAAAGGACGTCGGGATCGGCTGCGCGTCCGACGCGGATCAACTCCTCGACAAATTCGGTTACGCGCCTGACGCCGAGCCAGCGAACCATGGTGGTCGGAATTTCGTTCCCGACGAGGTAACCGAAGATCGCGGGATGACCGGCATGCTTTGAAACCGTGGCGCGAACCAGGCGGATAATCTCGCGCCGGGATTTTCGCCTAACAAGAAACTCGACGTGTTTTGCCCACGGCAGGGTGATGAGAACGCGCACGCCCGCCTCCAGGCAACAATCGAGAAACCAGCGCGGCGGCAGATGGTAGATGCGTGCGACATTGATCCCGAGCTCGCGCATCTGGGTGAGATCGCGTCGGGCCTGCTCCGGCGAGCCAAGGTAGTCGCCGTTCGCGTCGGGTTTGAAGGGCCCGTAGGTCGCGCCCTTAACAAAAAACTTGTGCTCGCCCTCGAAGAAGAACTTGGCCAGCGAACGGACGCGAACGGTCGGAGTCACGAGCAGCTTTCCTAGTGCAGGGCAGAGGGCGACGCAAAGCTTTTGCGGGAATTAGCCTAACGGCGGCTTCTTTCGAGCGCATGGCAAACTACCCGCGCCGTAGTTTCGATCTGCGATGGCTGGTGCGCAGTCGAAATGAACCCTGTCTCAAATTGAGAAGGCGCAAAATAAACTCCCGCTTCGAGGCAATAGTTGAAGAACTTTGCGAAGCTTGCGAGGTCGCTCCGGCGAGCGCTGACGAGATCAGTCACCGGCCCGGCAGTAAAGAAGAGGCAGAACATCGAGCCAATGCGATGAAAGGTCGCTTTCGTCCCGGTTTTGCCTAACGAATCGCTTGTCGCCTGTTCGAACTGCACGCCGAGTTGCTCGAGCAATTTCCAGCCGTCGATACGTTCCAACTCGCGCAGTTGCGCCAGTCCAGCCGCCATGGCGAGGGGATTTCCAGAAAGCGTTCCCGCCTGGTAAACCGGACCCAGCGGTGAGAGTTGGTCCATGATTTCCGCGCGCCCGCCAAAGGCGCCCACGGGCAGGCCGCCGCCAATCACTTTGCCGAGCGCAGTCAGGTCCGGCCGGATGCCGTACATCTCCTGCGCTCCGCCACGGGCGACGCGGAAGCCGGTCATGACCTCATCGAAAATGAGGAGGGCCCCGTGCCTGGTGCACTCTTCGCGCAGCCCTTCGAGAAAGCCCGGCTGCGGGAAGTAGAGTCCCGCATTCGCCGGAACAGGCTCGAGGATGATCGCGGCAATCTCGCGCTGGTTCTCGCGAAATGCGCCTCGTACCGCCTCAAGGTCGTTGAATGGCAGAACAATCGTAAGACAGGCGAATTCGTTAGGCACGCCAGCGCTGTCGGGCTGGCCATGAGTGAGCGCGCCGCTCCCGGCTTGAACGAGAAGCGCATCGACATGCCCGTGATAACAACCTTCGAACTTGATAATCTTGTCGCGCTTGGTGAAGCCTCGGGCCAGGCGGATGCACGACATGGTTGCTTCTGTGCCGCTGTTGACCATGCGCACTTTTTCGATCGATGGCATCCAGCGACAGATCAGATCCGCCATTTCCACCTCAAGGGGGTTGGGAATTCCAAAGCTCAGACCACGCACGGCGGCCTCACGCACCGCCTCGACCACCACTTGCGGAGCGTGACCCAGGATTGCGGGACCCCAGGTGCCGACGTAGTCGATGTAGGATTTGCCTTCGACGTCCCAGATGGTGGCACCGGCCGCTCGATCGACGAAAAACGGCTCGCGACCCAGGCCGCGAAAGGCGCGGACGGGAGAGTTCACTCCACCTGGGATGCGTTCCCGCGCGCGGGCGAAAAGTTCGGCTGAAGACGCGGACATCGCGCCTAATCTTCAGCGGTCAAGCGCGAACATTCAATCGCTTGGACGCTGGCTCAATTCGATCAGTGCTCGGTGCCTAACGAGACTCGACGATCTGGAAAAGATTTCCGGTGAGATCGGTGATGTAGAGTTCGCCCCGAGCATCCTGTCCGATCGAAGTCATCGCGCCCAAAGTGTAGCCGCCGACCACGGTTGGGAAAAGTTGCGAGGTAATATCCTGGAACCCGGAAGCTAAGCCGTTGCGATACCGGAAGGTGAAAACTCGACCGGTGAAATCGCCGGTATCTGGACCGAAGCAGTCACCAAAGAAATAGAGGTTCTTTAATTCGCGGACCCTTTTGCCGTGGTAGACGACTCCACCAATAACGCAGGAGCCAGTGGTTGCATGGCTGTAGTCGAACACAGGCTTAACAGCCTTGGGTGGCGGGGCATCGCTCGGATAGAAAGGATTTTGGATCGATCCTTCCAGGACGCGCCAGCCGTAGTTCTCGCCGCCGCCCGGCTTTTGCGCGCTCTGTGCGTTGACTTCTTCGCGATCGTGCTCACCGACGTCGCCAAGAAGCAGATCGCCGCTGGTGGTATCGAAGCTGGCGCGAAATGGATTGCGCAAACCAGAACAGAAAATTTCCTGCCTCTGCGTCTGCGATCCGGCGAAAGGATTATCTGCCGGGATGGTGTAGGAGCCGTCGGCTTCCACGTGAATGCGCAAGACCTTGCCCAAAAGAGTGGCGTTACTTTGCCCGTTGCCGCCTGGTTCGGTGTGGCCGGGTCCCATGTCTTCAGTGTTCCCGCCGTCGCCGCTGCAGATGTAGAGGTTGTTTTGATCGCCGGACCGATTGCTGAAGCCAATCCAATCCCAGTCATGATCATGTTGTGGTTGATCGACGGTAATGACGGTGACCTCGCTCGTCGCGTCGGCCACGTTCGGGTCAGCGGAAACGTGAAAACGCGCAATGTGAGAAACGCCAAAGTTAAAAACGCCGCCGGTCTGCGTAGTGTAGCTGACGAAGAAGTAACCGTTGGTCGCGTAACTGGGATCAAAGGTCATGCCCAATATTCCCGAGCCGGTGCCCTGGCCGACCTCGGCCGAAAGGTCTAAAAAAGGCGTAGCGTTAACGGTCCCCGAGGGAAGGTTGACGATCTTGATCTTTCCACCTTGTTCGGCAATGAAAATCCGGTTGGCATCGTTAGGCGGGGCGCAGACGGAGAGGGGAATGGTGAAGCCGGTTGCGAGCCGGACAGCCTGCATGGCGGCGTGGCTGGTGCCAAGGGATAGGGTGAAAATTAAGAGCAGCAGCGCAACCGTCCTAACGACCCGAGCTCTAAGATATGCGCAAAATGACGAATGGATCGACTGGGTGGATTTCTTTTTCATGGGCCGTCAGCTTCTATTAATCTGCGGGAAAGACAATATGCCATCCTCCCGAATATCTGCCTGAAAACTTCTGATGTTCAGTCCCGTCCTTTGGGATCTTAAACACGTTGCCGTTGAGGGCAGCAAGATAAAGCTCCCCATAGGCGTCCTCGCCTGGCGAAGTCAGGGCGCCTAACGTATAACCGCCCATACGAGTGAGGAAGAGTTGCGAAGTGATCTCAATCAGTTTTGTGGCGGGTAAAAACCCGGCCTGCAGCAGACCGCGAAGCGCGGGCGCAAAACGGGAATTCGTCGTCATTCGTGACGATGCATTCATCTTAACATTTCTTACCTATTTTAGTCGTCCAAGCCAAGGAAATTAAGCTGTCAATTGCCTTCTGGGGAAGGGCCAATAAAGCGCGTGGCGGCAGGAAAGGCCGCGTTGACACTGCCGGTGTGCGCGGTACCCTCCGGTTCGCAATTCGGCGGGGTAGCCAAGTGGTAAGGTCGGGGTCTGCAAAACCTCTATTCGCGGGTTCGATTCCCGCCCCCGCCTCCAGCCCTAATTCGCTTTGGTGATTTGGAAGACGTCGCCTGGCAGGTCGGTTAAGAAAATTTCACCTCTCGGAAGTTCGTCGAACGACGTAAGGTCCCTTGGCAAAGGCAAGAAATCGGCCGTCGTACGATTCGCCTCATCCTTCCCGACAAGAAAAATGCCCGCGAATGCGTCGGCTCTTACAAAATAAATCTTCGTTTCGGCTGAAATCAGTCCTGTTAATCAGCAGAGTCTGCCGTCATGGTAAAGGAGTTCGCCGGGCCGAGGACGTGAACAATTATGCGGACGCGCCGAATCCGGCCCGCGAAGCACAAGTATGAACGATCGACCACACTCGCCACATGGAAAGATTGACCTTCACGGGAACGGGCTTGGGGTTCCTTCGCCCGAGTTGGTGAAAAAACGGGCGCGCGAAATCGCAATGATTGACGAGCGCAACCCGGATGAATTTACCGACTCCGATTGGAATCAGGCCAAGGAGGAGTTGCTTGGAGTCGAACCGGGGCGCGCCCATGAGGTTGCCGAACGGATTGCGGGCGATGTCAGTGAGCGCGACGAAATAGCCGGTGCTAGCGGTCATCGGGCACCAAAGAACGGCTTCGACGAAGAAGAGACGCTGGGCGAAGAACTGGTCAGCGAGGGAATAAACGAAGCGGCCCACGATCAAATGCTCGAGGCGCGACGCGAAGAGATCGAGGAAGAACGAGAAGAATCATGAGCGGTCAGGCAGTTTGCGACGAGGTAACGCCTGCGCGTTCGCACCACGACGAGGCACACAGGCGCGGCGAAAGTTTAATCACGCGCTACCGTACGGTTCGCGGCTTTACGCAGAAACTCTGCGAGACTTTACAGCCCGAAGATTGCGTCGTGCAGTCGATGCCCGACGTAAGTCCGACCAAGTGGCATCTCGCGCACACCAGCTGGTTCTTCGAGACCTTTATCTTGAAAGTCTGGGATTCGGACTATCGACCGGAAATTCCAGAATATGCCTACCTCTTCAATTCCTATTATAACGCTGCCGGTAGTATGCATCGGCGCGATCTTCGTGGGCTGATCTCGCGGCCAACATTGGCGGAGACCTACCGTTTTCGCCGTTCGATTGATGAGCGAATTGAACTCCTGTTCGGACGCGCTGACGAGGAACTGCTGGGCGAACTCGAACCCGTTTTCGTGATCGGATTAAACCACGAGCAGCAACATCAGGAGTTGCTCGTGACCGACATTAAGCACGTCCTCGCGCAGAACCCGTTGTACCCGGTTTATCGTCCGCGCGAGGAGCAAGTCACGTCGCGTTACGTTGAGGAGCCCGGCTTCATCGAATTCAACGAAGCGATCGTCGAGATCGGCCACGACGGCCGAGGCTTCAGCTATGACAACGAAGGTCCGCGCCACCGTGCGCTCGTCCCGGCCTTCGCGCTCGCAACGCGACCGGTGACCAACGGGGAATTTATCGAGTTCATCGAAGCCGGTGGCTATCTCAGGCCGGACTACTGGTTGTCGTTAGGCTGGACGACTCTAAATGAGCAAAAGTGGGAAGCGCCGCTCTACTGGGAGAAACGCGATGGTGGCTGGTGGAATTTCACTCTCGCTGGCTTGCGCCCAGTCGATCAGTCCGAGCCCGTCACCCATGTGAGCCATTTCGAAGCCGATGCTTTTGCCAATTGGAGCGGCGCGCGGCTCCCGACTGAATTCGAGTGGGAACGTGCCGCGCAGGACCTCACGATCGAAGGAAACTTCGTCGAGGCCGAACGCTTTCAGCCCGCCCTTGTCGAAGCTCAACCTAACGAAAAAAAATTGACGCAGATGTACGGGGACGTCTGGCAATGGACCCGGAGTGCCTATCTTCCCTATCCCGGTTATCGCGCTGCGCCTGGCGCGCTGGGCGAATACAACGGAAAGTTCATGAGCAACCAAATGGTCCTGCGCGGCGCCTCGTGCGCGACTTCACGTAGCCACGCTCGTCTCACTTACCGTAACTTTTTCCAACCGGAAAAGCGCTGGCAATTCACCGGCATACGACTGGCGCGCGATCTGGCATGAACGATGACTCCAGCGCGGTGGCGCTTCTCGATCTTGAGCCCGCCACCGAAGATTTCCTGCGCGAAGCAATCGCCGGCCTGGCGAGCTCACCGCGCACTTTACCGACTAAATTTTTCTACGACGAGCGTGGCTCCGATCTCTTTCAGGAGATCTGCGAGCTACCCGAGTATATGTTACCCGCACGGAGACAGAAATCCTGCGCCGCTACACATCCGAGATGGCGGCTTCGATTGGTTCCAACGCGGAGATCGTTGGATTCGGAACCGGTGCGGGAATCAAGACGCGAATGTTGCTCGAGGGACTCGATAATCCGATCGCCTACGTGCCGGTCGACATCTCGAAGCAGCGCCTGACCGATTCTGCCGAAGCCCTCGCGCGTGAGATGCCGGACCTCGAAGTGCTGCCAGTTTGCGCCGACTATTTGCAACCAATCCGGCTGCCGGTCCCGAGCAGGCACCCCGATCATATTGCCGTTTTTTTCCCCGGCTCCACCATCGGCAACATGCAGCCGGAGACAGCTCGTCATTTTCTTGGCCGCGTCTGCCGTCTCTGCGGACACAGCGGCGGGTTGATCATTGGAGTCGACCTGCAAAAGCCGGAAGACATTCTCGAATCCGCATACAATGACAGCGCGGGCGTGACCGCGGAGTTCAATCTAAACCTTCTCGTTAGGGCAAATCGTGAGCTCGGCGCTGATTTCGATCTCGGGCAATGGCGTCATCGTGCCATCTACAACCGGACAGCGCATCGCATCGAGATGCATCTCATCAGTCAGCGGCCTCAGACCGTGCACGTCGGCGGGTGTGAGTTTCGTTTTGAGCGCGGCGAAAAAATCATCACGGAATTTTCCTACAAACACACCATCGAAGGATTCACCCTCCTTGCCGCCTCGTCGGGATTCCAGCCAACACCGCGAGTCTGGACTGACTTAAGAAAGCTCTTCGCCGTTTTCCATTTCACAACCCGGTAGGACAGTCGGTCAAGACAGCCTGACACCGGTGCCATTCTCTCTACTCTTGCCGTCGAGATGGATGCCTTGGTGCAACTGATCGGAGTAAGTAAGAGCTTCGACGGCATAGTCGCGCTTCACCCGACAAGTTTGGAGTTTAAACGTGGCGTTACGACGGCCCTGATCGGACCCAGCGGTTGTGGCAAGTCCACTTTACTCCGGCTCATTATTCACCTGCTCCAACCCGACTCAGGCACGATCAAATTCGACGGGATCGAAATCACTTCACAAAACGCTCGCGATATTCGCCGCCGCGCCGGCTACGTCATCCAGGAAGGCGGCTTGTTTCCCCACCTCACCGCTCGCGGCAACATCCTCCTCATGCCGCGCCACCTTGGGCGCCCGCTTGACGAGATGGAAGAACGCCTCGGCGAACTTTGTGCTCTCACACAATTTCCCCGCCCCGCTCTCGCCCGCTACCCGGCGGAACTTTCCGGGGGGCAGCGTCAGCGTGTCAGTCTCAATGCGCGCGCTCATCCTCGAGCCGGAAGTACTCCTGCTCGATGAACCTCTTGGCGCGCTCGACCCACTCGTGAGGTCGGCTTTGCAAAAAGACCTGCATGAAATTTTCGCCCGCCTGCAGCAGACCACCATTCTCGTCACTCACGACATGGGTGAAGCGGCTTACCTCGCGGACGAAATTGTCCTCATGCACGAAGGCCACGTCGTGCAGCGCGGCACCGCGGCCGATCTGCGCGATCGGCCCGCGACGCAATTTGTTTCCGACTTCATTCGCGCGCAAAGGAGCGCCGCATTTTGAAGCCTCTTCTTCTCGTTAGTCTTTTCCTCGTTTCGTCGTTAGGCGCAAAGCCAATCGTCGTGGGGTCGAAGAAATTCACCGAGTCGTACGTTCTTGGCGAAATTGCCAAGACTGCTCTCGAACGGGCCGGTCTTCAGGTCGAGGAACGCGCCGGCATGGGCGGGACAATTATCCTCTGGCAGGCCCTGCGCGGCGGACAGATCGATGTTTACCCGGAGTATACCGGCACAATCGGCGAGGAAATTCTAAAGACGAAAGACCGATTGTCCGAAGAGGAATTACACCGCCGGCTGGAGAAGTTCGGAGTCGGAATGTCGCGCGATCTCGGCTTCAGCAACACCTACGCGCTCGTTATGCGCCGCTCCGAGGCCGCGACCCTGGGGATTCAGTCGATCAGCGATTTGAAACAGCATCCGGATCTCAAGTTCGGTCTCACGCACGAGTTTCTCGATCGGCGGGATGGTTGGCGGCCGCTCGCGGAAAGTTATGGTCTAACGATGCTTCATGTTCGGGGGATCGATCATGCCCTCGGTTACGCCGCGCTCGCCAATGGTTCAATCGACCTGAAAGATGCTTATTCGACCGACGCTAAAATCGCGGAAAACGATCTCGTCGTCCTGCGCGACGACCGCCACTTCTTTCCAGAGTACAAAGCGGTTTATCTTTACCGGCTGGGCGTGGATGCACGCGCTGTGGATGTGTTGCAACAAGTCGGCCCCATCAATGAAAAGAAAATGATCGCGCTCAACGGCGCGGCGGAGAAAACAAAAAATTATGCCTACGCGGCCTCTCTTTATTTTGGGGACGCGCCTAAGGGACCGACATCAGAGCAAGGTTTTTTACCCAAACTCGCCGGCTGGATTACGCGCCATCTCGAGCTGGCCGGAATTTCGCTGCTGCTTTCCATCCTCGTCGGATTGCCACTCGGCATAGCGGCAAGCAGGGGTGGTTCGTTAGGTCAGGGAATTCTCGCCGTCGTCGGCATGGTCCAAACCATTCCGTCGCTCGCCCTCCTCGCGCTGCTGGTGCCCGTTCCTTTCCTCGGCATCAGCGCCACGACGGCGATCGTCGCACTTTTTCTCTATGGCCTTCTTCCGATCGTTCGAAACACGGCTACCGGGTTGCAGGACATCCCGCCGGCGCTGCGGGATTCAGCGATCGCGCTCGGCTTGCCGCCTTCGGCCCGGTTGCGAAAGATTTATCTGCCGCTCGCGTCGCGCACGATCCTCGCTGGCATTAAGACGAGCGCGGTAATTAATATCGGCACGGCCACTCTCGCCGCGCTGATCGGAGCGGGCGGGTTGGGCGAACCAATCCTGAGCGGACTCAACTTGAACGATAACGCGACCATTCTCGAGGGCGCGATCCCCGCCGCCTTGCTCGCACTTCTCGTCCAAGGATTATTCGATTTGCTCGATCGTGTGTTGATCCCGCGCGGACTCCGCCTCTCGCAAAACTAAGAGGCGCTTCAGTTATCGCGCTTCGTTAGGCACATTGAAAGACGGCGCCGCGCTCAAACAAATCGGCTGGGCGCGAGGATGGCATCGCGCATACCGTGAAGCAGCTTCTTATCCGCCGGGCAAATCGTGGCAAGCGCGCCTCGCAGTTCCGCTTTGTTGTCTTCGACAAAATAATAAGGACTGAGACGTACTCGACCGCGCATTGTCGCGATCCCTTGTGTCTCGTGTTCCCAATAACGTTGTTCGAAAAGGTGCCCCTTGTGAAATCGCTGCAAAATCATTGGCTCCTGTTCGAAATTCTCGAGAGCATTGTGGATTTGCTGTTCCCACTCCGCCTGAGGCAGGTCCGCGCCTAACGAGACTCCGCGGCTACCCCAGCCTAACGGCGAAAAACCGCTCACCTTTAAGATGAGATCGCGCTCTTTCTGGCTGAGCCGGGCCGCTTCGCGCCAATCGTTTATCTCCAGGCGCGGAATCACTGCGTGCTGCGGGAGCGGTGTCGGATCCAGGATCCAGCTGTAAGGAATCATCGTCTGGAGCTGGCGAGAGTATTTGTCTCCCAGCTCACGTCGCCAGAACTCGCGCAGCGGCTGAAGCCAAAAAAGCGCAAACCACATTTTCTCCTCGAGATAGGGCTTAAAGGGCGGCGACACCTTTAATTCATCGCGAGCGGCCGCTTCCATCAACTGGCCCACGCGCGGAAGATTGGGCAGATCGAACAATTCGAAGAACCGATAGACGTCGCGACCGGTGGCCGGCTCGTAACCTTCCGCCGCCTTAACCTTCCAGGAGCGATCGGGACTACGGCCGTTCAATTGCCTAACGATCCACTCCATCTCTGGCCGATAGGTGGCCGACTCCTCCGAGATCACGATATCGCCGCCGTTAGGCAAAATTGTCGCGAATCCCTCGAGCATTCCATCGCGCCCGCCGATCACTTCCATGCCGAGATCTGCATAGGTTTGATTGAGCCACGCCGTCAGGCCGATGCCGCCGGGAACGGAATCGATTTCGGCGATCGTCCAGCCGTCCTGCGTTAGAATGAGATCGGGCCGAATGACGCGCGGCAGGTCTTCCCGAAATTCCTTCCGACGCGAGAACTCGACTAACTCCGCCGGTTTGCCGAAATCAAGATAGCGCGCCACCCAGGCAGGCTGTTTTCCCTTTACGCTCTGCTGGTAGAGCTGGTTACAGGCGCGCTGAAAGACCAAAAGCTGATGTCCCAGTCGCTCAAGGTCTGTGCGCCATTTCTCTTCAATCGCGAAGGGCTCGGGCGTGATGAGCCAATCCTTCTCCGCGAAAAGTCCTTCGGCGGGGAGAGCGTCGCGAATGAATTGGAGACGATCAGTTTCAGTTAACATCAGAAATCGCTCTCGAAAAATCCCACGGACGAAAGGGCGCGTCCAACGCGCTCGACCAGAGCGAAACAAGCTCGCATCTCCTGGACCCGCCAACTATGCTGCGCGCGCAGTCATGGCGAACGTGCGCGGATCGTTAGGCGAGCCGAATCATTTTCGTGGCGTTTCGACTGGCATTGTGAGCGGCGGGAGGACCTTTTCAATCGCGGCCCGATTCGGCTCGAGCCAGGGCGGAAGGACGAGAGTTTCGCCTAACGACTCAAGCTTTTCATCGACATGGAAGCCAGGACCGTCGGTCGCTAATTCAAAAAGCACCCCGCCGGGCTCACGAAAATAAACGGACTTGAACCAGAATCGATCGATCACCGGCGTCGGATGCGCACCGCCGTGCAGGACGCGCTGGCGCATTTCCAGCTCGTGCTCATCGTTATCCACCCGCCAGGCGAGATGATGAATGCTGCCCGTTCCCCACGCACCGCGGCGTGCAGTCGGCGCAGCGCGGAGATCGAGATAGCGACCGGAAACGCTTGCTTCAGGCGCGGAAGCACTTCCCTCCGAAAGCGCGTAGCGGTGCCAGCCGTTTTCCTCGCCTAACTTCTCGAAGCCTAACGATTCGCAAAGAAACGAAACCGTATCGGCCAAGTCCTGCTCAACCATCCGCGCGCTTTCCAGTCCGCGAATTTGATGCTCGACGGGGATTGGGCTTTGCTTCCAAGGGCTGAAAGCGCGGCCTAACGAGCTCTCACTTTCCACCAGCGCGATGCGCAAACCATGTGGATCGGCCAACGGCAAGACCCGCTGTCCAAAGCGAGTCTCAAGATCAAAAACGGGTATGCCGTGGCGAGTGAATCGTTCTCTCCAGAATTCCAGGCTTCCTGGCGCGACGGCGAGCGACACTTCCGCGCTCAAGCCGTAGCCATCTCGACTCGGCGCGAGATCGGCCCAGGGGAAGAAAGTGATGTCGGTTCCCGGATGTCCTTCGGCGTCCGCGTAAAAGAGGTGATAAGTGCCGGGATCGTCCTGGTTCACACTTTTTTTTACCAACCGCATTCCGAGGACGCCGGCATAAAAGTCGAGATTCTGCTGTGCCGGACCGGAGATAGCAGTGACATGATGGAGGCCGTTTACGTTCTTCATGGTTCGACTCTGCTCCAAAATAACTGGAATTGAAAAAAGGCGCCGCTAACAAACTGCGCACATGAATGAGCAAATGGCATATCTTCTGCGCCGAGTCAGGGCAACCTGTAAAGAGCACGCCAACAAAGACGACTGATGATCAAGCCGCATTGCAGCCGTGAGTCAGTGAAGCCGTGTTCCGAGTGCGCGGTGCGCTGCCACGCGCCCGCACTTGTGGTTTTGCTGCTGGTGAGCATGTGTTTGCTCGCTGTTCCCACGTTTGCGGCGTCGACGATCTTTCTTGTCAGGCACGCGGAACGCACGGATTCGGACAGCCGTGTTTCATCCGATCCCGGCCTTTCTGCCGAAGGCAGGATGCGCGCTCTGCACCTGGCGCAGGAACTAAAAGATGCAAAGATCGCCGCGATTTTTACCAGTGAATATCTGCGTACTCAGCAAACCGCGGCGCCGCTGGCGAAGTCGTTAGGCCTCAGTCCTGAGGTCGTTCCTGGAAAGGACGTGCCATCGTTAGTCGCCAGGATTCGCGCGACGGACGGCAGCGTCCTGATCGTCGGGCATTCCAACACTCTTCCGCAGATCATTACCGCGCTCGGAATCTCCACGCCGGTGACTGTGACCGAAGTCGACTACGGTAACCTGTTTGTTGTCCTGGTTGGCGAGTCGCCGCGGCTGATTTGGCTTCATTATCTTTAGGCGCAGCCGTCTATTTTTGCTCGAACAGCGTTGTTCGCGCGACGCGTTCACCTTTGAGAAAGACATAAGAGATGGAGGAGAGGACGCGCACATCCTCCAATGGATTGCCGTCCACCACGAGGAGATTTGCTTCCTTTCCTTTCTCGACTGTGCCCACGCGTCCTTCGGTTCTGAGCAATTTTGCTGCATTCAAGGTTGCCGCCTGCAGCGCGACCGGGACCGGGATACCGGCCGCTGCCCACAACTCGATTTCGCGCTGGATTGTCGGACCATGCAAGACAAGCGGATTGCCTGCGTCGGAACCGGTCACAAGCATGATACCGGCCTGCCATGCCTTGCGCAGGTTGCGATCGCCGATTTCCATCGAGAGCGGGTAATGGCTCAATCCTTCGCGCATCGGTTTCATCTCTGCGCTATTGGCGGCCTTGGCAGTCCCTTCCAGCAGATCCTTTGGCGTGACCTGCTGGACCAACGAACGCTGCAAAAGATCCGTTTTCCCCTTCGCAAAATCGCTCAAGCCCTCGACCACGCTCAGCGTCGGATCGAAAGCGATGCCCTTCACCTTCATCTCGGCAATTGTAGCGTCGGGGATTTCGTCACGGAAAGAGCCATGCTCGACGGAGTCGGCGCCCAACGACACTGCGTCCACGACGTCGTGTGCGTCACCGGTGTGAATCGAAACCGGCAGCTTATTGACGTGCGCTTCCTCCACCACCGCGCGCAGCAGGTCCAGGTTCATGCGCTTGAAGCTGTAGCCCGGCACACCAACTTCGAGAATTCCCTTGATCGCGTTCACCCCTTTATGCGCGAGGTCGTCCACCATTTGACGTGCTTCGATTTGCGTTTTCGGGATGCGGAGAAACTGCGCATTGAATCCGGCCCGCGCCATCTCCGGCAGATTCTTAGCGTATTCAGTGCCGTGTCCACCTTCGGCAGTAAAGAGTGGACCGCAAAGAAGGAGCTCGCTCCCGAGTCGCTCGCCACTGTTGAAACGCGTTCGGAGTTGCAACATCTCATCGACCTTGTCCCCGGCGCTCCGCACGGTGGTGATGCCACAATAGAGATACGACTCCAACTCGCGCTCGTAGGATTTCTGCGGATCAAGCTTCGACCAGTCTTCGTAGAATCCGCCGGGACCACCGAGATGCACATGCACGTCGATCAACCCGGGTAGGATTGTCTTGCCGGCCGCGTCGACCGCCTCAGCGTTGAGCTGTTTCGCTTCGGGAAATTTGCCTTCATAAACCTCCGCGATTTTCCCGCCCCTGACGAGCACTGCACCCGACTCGATAACTTTGCCGTTGCCGACAAAGATGCGGCCATTCTGAATCAGCCAGGTCTGTCCCTGACGCAGTTGCCGCGCAAGGATGCGCGCCTTCACCAGGTCGTGCTGGCTCCACGCCTGATAAACGCCCAGCGACAGAAACGGGAGCAACACCACCAGCACCCAAAACTTCGCTGCTGGTCGCAGTTTTTCGTCCTTCTCCCAGCGGAACAGCTTCGTCGCGATGAAGGTGGCGACCACGGTGGTGAGAATGAGTGCACCGATTGCCGGCAGATTGGCGAGGAGCGTTTCGCCGCGCACGAGCATGCCGGTGATTCCTGTCATGAGATAGGTCGCCGGAATGAACTGAGTAATGTTTTGCAGCCAATGCGGCATGAAGGTGAGCGGAATGGTCGCGCCGCTCAGAAAAAGCATCGTCATGTAGATCGGCTGGATGAGGATGTTGCTTTCCTGCGAGGAATTGACGACGGCCGCGATGATCAGCCCTAACGAGCGAAAGGCGACCGCCCCGAGGCAGACGAAGACGATAAAAGAAAAAAGCTGCGTCGGGACGGCCATCCCATAAAACTGGCGCGCCAGCCAAAGAATGAGGATCACGCTCGGCACGAAAAGCACCACGCCAGTGATCATCGAAGCGCAGAGCAAGGGCACCGGGGTAATCGGAGTGACCTTGTAACGACGAAGGACATTTTCCTCGCGCTCCTGCACTGCGCGCATGCCGGCGCCGAAAAGGCCGTTCCCTAGAATGCCGAGCACAGTCACCATCGCGACCACCTGGAGAATGATCGAGCCCTGACGCGCATCCATCAGTTGGGCGAAGACAAAGAAAAAGATGAGCGGGAAAAAATAATTAAAGAACAGGACGGTGCGATTTCGCATCGCCAGCTTGAGATCAATTTTGAGCAGAGCGAGGAAAGCTTTCATTCGTTAGTCGCGCAGACGTTTCCCCGTCAGCTCGATAAAAACGTCTTCGAGCGTCGGACGCTTTAGATGAACGTCGACGAGTTCGATCCCATGGGCGTCGACCCAGCGGATCATCTCAACCAGCGTCTGTGCGGGACGGCTTGAGCTGACCGAAAGGTTGCGCCGATCTTCGCTCACAATGGTGCGAATGACGCCGGGCCATTGCGGCAATTCGTCAGGCGGAAGCGGTTGGCCTAACGAAATCTCGACGGCAGATTGGGTGGCGCTTTTCTCCTGCAGTTCGCGCGGTGAACCCTGAGCGATGATAACCCCGTTATCGATGATGGCCACCCGGTCGCAGAGTCGCTCGGCCTCCTCAATGTAGTGAGTCGTGAGAAGGATGGTGCGTTTTTCCGCGCGCAACTCTTCGATCAAATCGCGAATTTCGAGACGCACCTGTGGATCGAGGCCAGTCGTCGGCTCGTCGAGGAAAAGCATTTGTGGATCGTTGATCAGCGCGAGGGCGAGCGCGAGACGTTGCTTTTGTCCGCCGGAAAGAGTCGCATAACCAGCATCGCGTTTTTCCCAAAGCTGCAAACGCCGGAGCAGCTTCTGGTCATCGACACGTCGCGAATAGAAGGCGCCGAAAAGAGCGAGCGCTTCGTTCACTTTTATTTTGTCGGGGAGATTCGTCGCCTGCAGACAAACGCCGATGCGATCCTTGAGCGTTTGCTTTTGCCGATCGGGATCGAAGCCAAGGACCGTGACGTCGCCGCCGCTGCGCGGGCGAAGACCCTCGAGAATTTCGACTGTCGTTGTTTTGCCGGCGCCATTAGGTCCAAGCAGACCGAAAACCTCGCCCGTCTGCACCTCAATGTCGATGCCTTTGACCGCTTCAAGTGAGCCATATGACTTGCGCAAACCTCGCGCGGAAATGGCCCGATCGCTCATGGCGCGAGACTATGAACGAAAATGCGAATCACGCGAGCGCATCACTCCGAAGATGGTTTTCGTCTCGCGAGCTGGATTCCGCGCGCGAAAACAAGCACCAGCGTCGCTCCGGCGCAGATCTCGGCGAACAATTCGCCGTGTCGAACATAGAAGGTGAGCCATCTGTCGGTCGGGACATCGAGATCGCCGCTCAAGACGCCTTGTGTAAAGGTGCTGCCACTCGCGTTCTTCAGCTCCTGAGTGACATGACCGAAGCGATTGACAAAACAAGTTACACCCGTGTTCGCCGCCCGAACCATCGGTCGGCCCGTCTCGACGCAGCGAAAGATTGCATTTTCCAAATGCTGTTGAGAAGCCGCAGATAGCAGGAACCATCCATCGTTTGTTACATTGGCGAGGAGGTTTGCGCCGTGCAGAACAAACTGGCGAGTCAGTTCGCCCAACGTGTCCTCGAAACAAATCAGGGGCGCGACTCGAAAATCACTCGTCGTCAGGCGAAAAACCACCGGGTCTTTTCCGCGGGTAAAATCGGCCGGCACCTGATCGCCCACGATTCGCGCCACAAAAGGAACAGTATTCCGGCCCGGGACGTATTCTCCGAAGGGCACAAGATGAAGCTTCCGATACAATTGGATCTTTTCACCGCCGTTGGTGACGAGAATGGCGGCATTGTAGTCACCTTTTTCATCGGCATCGATTGTGCCGAGGAGCAGGTCCGTTTTAGTCGTGGCGGCGATTTGCATCACGAAGGCGTAGTTCTGAGCATCGATCAGCGCGGCCTGGGGCGTGGAGCTTTCCGGCCAGATGATCAACTGCGGCGGTGGACGGACGGCGAGCGCGACGTTCGTTAGGCGGGTGAAAAGCTGAAACGTCTGCTCCTGAAATTCACGGCTGAACTTTACCTCGCGTGGCACGTCTGCCTGTAACGCGGCGATTCGCAGCGGCTCCGTTTCGCCTTTCATCTGCAAGACACGAAGACCGTAAGCCGCCAGACCGACGATCGCGGCCAGGGTGAGCGTGAAATCAAAATGCGGCCTCCGGATGCGGAATTTGGTTTCGAGAAAAAAGCGCCAGACAGTCGAAATCGCGATTACGTTGGCGAAAGCGACGAGAAAAGAGAGGCCGGCGACGCCGGTATATGCGGCGATCTGGATAAGCGGGAGAATCTTGTGCAGCGCGACGCCGAGGCCGTTCCAACCCCAACCGGAAAAGAGCCAACCGCGCACCCATTCGAGTGCCGCCCAGGCGGAGCCAAGAACTAACGCGAGAGAGAGGTTGTGTATCGAACTCAGCCAGGGCGAGCGCGCTTCTGGTGGGAAGTCGTTAGGCTGCGAGAGCGGCCTGACAAATCGAAGCTGCACCGGCGCCTGCCGCGATCCGCGCGGACGGAGCAAGCCGGCAATCCAGCTCCAGGCGGCAAAATAAATTGCCATGTAAACTCCGACCAGAACCAATCCAGAAATCGTGACGGTGTAGAGCCAGTAAAACACGCTCCAGAAAAAGACCAACCCGGCAACGTAACCGAGAAGCAGATCGCGCAGCCATCGGCGCCGCGTCTTTTCACCCGAGAACCAAACCGCCGCGAGCAGAGGAGTGAGCGCGATCCAGCAAAGCCAGGTTTGCCCGAAAGGCGCGAAACAGAGCGTAACTAGGAAGCCACTCATCGCGGCGGCAAGCCATGGCCAGAGGCCAATCCACCTGTTCCTGCGCGCCGCCTCGTTCACTCGAAGAAAATCAGGAACGACGCCGGCGTCGTCCTGCCTCGACCCTGTTCCGCGAAGGATAAACCGCGTCCCGCAGTTCGCGCGCATGCGCCGGATTAACGCGAAATTTCGCGCTCTTTACTGCATCGAGATTGCGGATGCTGACTCGGTCGCAAAGGACGTAATCAAGCATGATCAAACCATCGAGCGTATCGATTAGCTCCGCCGTCTCCATGTCGTCCATCCGCTCGGCGAGCTGACTGCCGGCGATTAGGCCTCCGCCCAGGCCGATCGTCTTCAGAATACTGATCTCGCCGCCGTTGAGGTTAATCTCGCGCACGAGGGATTGTGCTCGGCTCGCGGCGGATGTCGAGGCCACGGACGATTTTTTGTTAGGCGCGATTCACCGCGACTAACGAGCTACTGATCAAAGTGCCCACGGGAGATCAATTCCATCCACGGCCACACGCTGACACTGTCAGTCTTGAAGCACACGCGTGCGATAGCCGGCAACGAAATCCTGCCGAAAACGATCGAATGTTCCGGCGGCGATCTCGCGTCGAGCGCGACGCATGAGCTCGAGGTAAAAATGGAGATTGTGCAACGTGATCAGGCGCAGTCCTAAAATTTCCTCTGCCTTCACAAGATGGCGCAGATAACCACGGCTGAACTCGCGACACGCCGGACAGGAACAACCCTCCTCGATTGGCCCCTGCTGCAGAGCGAATTCTGCGTTTTTGAGATTCATTGTGCCCAGGGGGGTGAAGGCCGTGCCGTTGCGCGCCAGGCGTGTCGGCAGGACGCAATCAAACATGTCGATTCCGCGCGCGATGAGCTCGAGTAATTGTGGCGGGGTGCCGAGACCCATGGCATAACGCGGCTTGTCGTTAGGCAAAAAGGGTTCGCTCCATTCGACCGCTTGCATCATTTCGGGCTCCGGCTCGCCCACGCTCACGCCGCCAATGGCATAACCATCGAATCCGATCGCAACCGTCGCCTCCGCGCTTGCCCGGCGCAGATCTTCGTAAATTCCACCCTGCACAATCCCGAAGAGCAACTGGCCGGTCGGGCACGGCATTCGCGACTCCTTGCAGCGTCGAGCCCAACGCGCCGTCAGCTCGAGGCTGCGGGCAACGTAATCGTGTTCGCTCGGCCAGGGTGGGCATTCGTCGAGCACCATGGCGATATCGCTGCCTAACGATGCCTGAATTTCCATCGCGATCTCCGGCGAAATGAAAGCCGGCGTGCCGTCGACGTGATTCTGAAAATGCGCGCCCTCATCAGTAATCTTGCGAATTTTAGCGAGGGAAAAAATCTGGTAACCACCGCTATCCGTCAGGATCGGCCCATCCCAGGCCATGAAACGGTGCAAGCCGCCCAGGCGGCCCATAACCTCCATTCCGGGCCTAACGAAAAGGTGATAGGTGTTGCCCAAAATGATCTGCGCCTTCAGCTCACGCAGTTCACGCGGACTCACACCTTTCACGCTGCCCTGCGTTCCCACCGGCATGAACGCCGGCGTCTCGATCATGCCATGCGCAGTCGTTAGGCAGCCGCAACGGGCCTTGCTCGCCGGATCGATCGCTAAAAGCTTGAACACCGTCGCGAATATGCTTGCTCGCTTGCCATCGGCCAGTCGACCCTGCACCGGGCTGCTTGGGGCCTGCGCGACGGTAGAGAGTTGGCCGGCCGCTAACGCCTAACGAATGACGGCACGCGGGTCGGGTCGTGCATCTGCGAAAAACGGTTCGCCGGGCCGAAGCCGCGCTTTTTCCATACGTTCCTGCCTAAAATAATCTTGCCACTCCCGCTTTTGTTTCTATATTGCGCGCTCTCCGTATCAGGTGCGTGAGACAGTTAGCACGGCTTGAACGGTTTTTTTGTCGCCCGAAGCGTCACAGTTTCGCGGCCGATATTGTACTGAAATGCCAACCATTAATCAGCTTATTCGGAAGGGACGAAAGAAGGTGTCGGTGAAATCGAAATCACCGGCCTTGAAGAATTGTCCGCAGCGGCGCGGCGTTTGCACACAGGTGATGACACGCACGCCAAAGAAGCCAAATTCCGCCTTACGGAAAGTGGCGAAGGTTCGCCTCACGAATGGCCAGGAAGTGATTGCCTACATTCCGGGCGAAGGGCATAACCTGCAGGAGCACTCGATCGTCCTGGTGCGTGGCGGACGTGTGAAGGATTTACCGGGGGTGCGTTACCATATTGTTCGTGGCACGCTCGATTCGTTAGGCGTTGACGGCCGACGCCGCAGCCGTTCCAAATATGGCGCAAAACGGCCGAAAGCCGGCGCCGAAGCCGAGAAAGGCGCAAAGAAGAAATAAGCTTTAGCTTTCCGATTTTTCCAGATGTCTCGTCGTCGCAAGATTTATAAGAAAGAAGACAAGGTCGATTCGCGCTATGGAAGCGTCGCCGTTGCCCGTCTCATCTCGACGGTGATGAAACGGGGCAAGAAATCGCTCGCCGAACGCATCGTTTACACGGCAATCGAGAAGTCGCGCGAAGGTTCGGATTCGGTGGACCCGCTCGAAGTAGTGAACAAGGCTCTCGAGAATGTGCGGCCGCGGCTCGAAGTAAAATCGCGCCGGGTTGGTGGCGCGACCTACCAGGTGCCGATGGAAGTTTCAGCATCCCGCCAGGTCTCGCTGGCCATGCGTTGGATCGTAACCTACGCCGACAACCGCCGCGGCATGCCGATGGCCGACGCGCTCGCCCACGAATTACGCGACGCCGCTGCTGGCCAGGGTAACGCGATTAAGAAACGCGACGACACCCACAAAATGGCGCAAGCCAACCGCGCCTTCGCTCATTTCCGCTGGTAAAGGATTTTTGAATGGCAACCGCGACTTTAGACAGACCCGTGATGGCGAATCCCAATTCGCCCGACCGCAAGTTCCCGCTCGAGAGAACGCGGAACATCGGTATCGCCGCGCACATCGACGCCGGCAAGACGACGCTGACCGAGCGCATTCTTTTCTACACCGGCATGATCCATAAGATCGGTGAAGTGCACGAGGGGACGACGGTAACCGACTGGATGGAGCAGGAGCGCGAACGTGGCATTACGATCACTTCCGCCGCGACGACCTGCGCCTGGACACAGAAGAAAGAGCAAGGCGTTTACAAGGCTTTCGAAGGCGTGAAAATGCGAGTGAACATCATCGACACGCCGGGCCACGTCGATTTCACGGCCGAAGTCGAGCGCTCGCTTCGGGTTCTTGATGGCGCAATCGCGGTCTTCGATGCAGTCGCCGGCGTGCAGCCTCAGTCTGAAACAGTTTGGCGCCAGGCAAACAAATACGAAGTGCCGCGTCTCGCTTTTATCAACAAGATGGATCGCGTTGGGGCTGACTTCGAGATGTCGATCGAGTCGATGCGGACGAAGTTGAACGCGAATGCCTGGCCAGTTCTGATTCCGTTAGGCAAAGAAGATCAGCTCAAGGGCCAGCTGGATGTCGTCAACAAGAAGGCGGTGCTCTATTCCGATAGTGACATGCTGGGTTCAGTCTACGAGGTGACGGACGTGCCTGCTGAACACATGGGAATAGTCGACACGGCGTATAACGACCTGGTTGAGCAAATTTCCAACATTGATGACGAAGTGGCCGAAGCCGTCCTCGAAGAGCGTGAAGTAACGCCCGAGATGCTCAAGGCGGGCATTCGTCGGCAGACGATTGCCAACAAATTTGTGCCCGTAATTGGCGGCAGTGCCTTCAAAAACAAAGGCGTGCAGTATCTGGTCGATGCGGTGATCGATTATCTCCCGGGCCCGCTCGATATCCCGCCAGCTAGAGGCCAGGACCCAGACACAGGCGAAAAAATGGAAGTCCTAACGAACGACACCGATGACTTTTGCTCGCTCGCTTTCAAGCTTTGGAGCGATCCGTTCGTTGGCAAACTTGTCTTCTTTCGCGTTTATTCCGGAATGCTCTCCAAGGGGGACACGGTTTATAACCCACGGACGAACAAGCGTGAGCGCATTTCGCGTTTGATCCAGATCCAAGCCGACAAACGCGAAGACATTGAGACTTGTTATTCGGGTGATATCGCGGCCATCGTCGGCATCAAGAACATCACGACCGGGGACACGCTCTGTGATGAGGATCACCCGATCCTGCTCGAGCCGCCTTCATTCCCTGATCCGGTTATTTCCATGGCGATTGAGCCGAAGACGAAGGTCGACCAGGAAAAAATGGCGACTGCGCTTCAGCGGCTTGCCGAAGAAGATCCGACGTTCCGTGTTTACACCCACGAAGACACTGGCCAGACGATCATTGCCGGCATGGGTGAGCTGCACCTCGAAATCATTCGGGATCGAATGTTCCGCGAGTTTAAGGTCGACGCGAACGCGGGCAAACCGCAGATCGCTTATCGCGAAACCATCACCGCTTCGGCACATGGCGTTGGCAAGCTGATCAAGCAATCGGGTGGTCGCGGTCAGTATGGGCACGTCGAGGTAAATGTGCGCCCCGCTGAGCGGGGTAAGGGCTTGGTGGTCGAGAACAAGATCGTCGGCGGCACCATCCCGCGGGAATATATTCCGGCGGTCAAAAAGGGCATCGATGAAGCGGTTCTCAACGGCGTTCTCGGTGGTTATCCGGTCGTTGACGTAGAAGTCGATATCGTCTTCGGAAGCTTCCACGAGGTCGATTCCAATGAACTCGCCTTTAAACTCGCCGCCATTTTCGCGATGAAGGACGGTTTCAAGCTGGGCAAGTCGATCTTGCTCGAGCCGATCATGAAGGTCGAAAACATCACGCCAGAAGAATTTCAGGGCGACATCATCGGCGACCTCAATCGTCGTCGCGCCAAGATCAACAGCATCGAGGCTCGTGGTAATCTGACGATCGTGAATGCCGAGGTGCCGCTTGCGGAAATGTTCGGATACGCCACCGCGATCCGCTCGCTCTCGAAAGGCCGCTCCAGTTACTCGATGGAGCCCTCGCATTTCGAGCCTGTGCCGTCGAATCTCGTGAGCGCAATCCTTGACCAGAAGGAAACGAAATAGCATGGCCGACACGCAACGCATTCGAATTCGCCTTAAGGCATTTGATCATCGCATGCTCGATCAAAGTGCGGTCGATATCGTCGAGACCGCCAAGCGGACCGGCGCGCGTGTCGCAGGGCCGATCCCGCTCCCGACGTTAATCGAGAAATTCACCGTTAATCGTTCTCCGCACGTCGACAAAAAGTCGATGGACCAGTTCGAAATCCGCACTCATAAGCGTTTGCTCGACATCATCGAGCCGACAGCGAAAACCGTAGACGAGCTGAAGAAGCTCAATCTGCCGGCGGGTGTAGACATCACCATCAAGATTTAACGCTACCCGAAGAAACTTTTGACAGGCCCGGAAAATGAGCATCGGACTTTTAGGAAAGAAGATCGGCATGACCAGCGTCTACGACGCCAAAGGCAAGCTGCACCCGGTGACCGTAATTGCAGCCGGCGATAACTCACTCCTGCGTCGCCTAACGACCGAGAACGACGGCTATTCTGCGATCCAGGTTGGCTTCGACATGCAGAAGGAGTCGCGCCTGACGAGAGCCGCTTTGGGCGTTTTCAAGAAGGCCAGCTCGGAGCCAAAGAAGCTTGTGCGGGAATTCCGTTTGGATGAGCCTGCACCGGAAGGGGAAATAAATCTCGCCGTCAACCAGTTCCAAGCCGGCGACTTCGTCGACGTTATTGGGCGTTCGAAAGGCAAGGGATTCCAAGGCGTGATGAAGAAGCACAACTTCGCCGGGCAAGGCGCGGCCCATGGATCGAAGACGCATCGGCGGAACGGAGCCATCGGCAATCGTTCAACGCCCGGCCGCATCTGGAAGAACATGGGAATGCCCGGACACATGGGTGACGAACGCGTCACCGTGCAGAACCTTCAGATTGTTCAGGTGCGCGAAGCGGATAAGATCATTTTGGTGAGCGGCGCCGTTCCTGGGTCGAATGGCAGTTATGTCGTCGTTAGGCCGGCGATCAAGAAGCCCGCCATAGCCGGAGCCAGCAAATGAGTGCAAAAGTTTTGACCGCCGATGCTGCCAAAGAGGCGAAGATTGATTTGCTTGAAGGAGGCCGCGGCACCCAGGCGCTGCACGAAACCATTGTTGCGATGCGGGCGGCGCGTCGTTCTGCCTCTGCCAACACCAAAACCAAGGCAGAAGTCAACCTGTCCGGGGCCAAGCCCTGGCGGCAGAAAGGGACTGGTCGTGCCCGCGCCGGCTACAAGTCTTCCCCGATCTGGCGAGGCGGCGGCGTTGTTTTTGGCCCTAAGCCGCGTGATTACTCAAAAAAGATCTCGAAGAGCGTGCGTCGGCTGGCCTTTCAGAAGGCACTTAGCGAACGCATCCATGCAGGTGACGTACTGACGGTCGAGGGTTTCGGTGTCAAAGAGCCAAAGACAAAGGCTTTCGTTAGTCTGATCAAGGGCCATACCGACGCGAAGAAGGTGTTGCTCATTTCAGAGTCCTTCGACGAAAAGTTTTATCGCTCGGCCCGCAACGTGAAGCCGATGCTGCTTGCGACTGTGGCTGAAGTGAATGCTGAGCAGCTGCTCGCTTTCGACAAGATTATTGTGACGGACAGGGCGCTCGAACAGCTGGCCGACAGGATGCGCCTGCGCCGAGGCCCGACAAGCGCGAATGAAAAGGAGACGCGGAAATGAACGAGTCCTACGATTTGATTCAGACAGTGCAGCTAACTGAGAAAGCCACGCTTCTAAGTGAGAAGCACAACAAGTATGTCTTTCGAGTTAGTCCGCGCGCCAACAAGATCCAGATCAAGCAGGCGGTCGAACAGCTTTTCCAGAAGAAGGTCGTAGACGTAAACACGTGTAATTATGCCGGCAAAAAGAAACGTGAACGCAGCCCAAACTTTGGCCGCAAGCCCCATTGGAAGAAGGCGATCGTAACCCTGGCTGAAGGGGAGAAAATCGATCTCGTTTAGTTATGGCTTTACGGAATTTCCGACCCCTAACTCCAACCCTTCGCTTTAAGTCAATTCCGGCTTTTTCGGAAGTGACCACGAAGAAGTCTGATCCGGTCAAGCGTCTTACCGAACCGAAAAAGAGAACCGGCGGACGTAATAACCGTGGCCGGCTAACGTCGCGTCATATTGGCGGTGGTCATAAGCAAAAGTATCGCAAGGTGGATTTCAAACGGCGCAAGCGGGGCGTGATGGCGGACGTGGTTGCAATCGAATACGATCCAAATCGTACTGCCCGCATCGCGTTGCTCAAGTATCAGGATGGCGAACAGAGCTACATTCTCGCACCGGAAGGCCTTGTCGTCGGCGCGCAAGTCACCGCGGGTGATGACGCTCCGCCTAATGTGGGTAACGCGCTGCCATTGCGCGCAATTCCGTTAGGCGCAAACATCCACAATATCGAACTTATGCCCGGTCGCGGTGGACAAATTGCGCGCAGCGCCGGTCAGCAGGCAACTCTGAGTAACCGTGAAGGCGACTACGCATTAGTCAAAATGCCTTCGGGTGAAATACGCCGCATCCACGCCAGCGCCTATGCGACCATGGGGCAGGTCGGCAACGTAGACCACATGAATGTCTCGAGCGGTAAGGCTGGTCGCACGCGCTGGCAGGGCCGGCGTCCGCATGTCCGGGGCATGGTGATGAACCCGATCGATCATCCGATGGGTGGTGGTCAGGGTAAGTCAAAGGGCGGCGGAGGTCGTCATCATCCGGTGAGCCCCTGGGGGCAGTTAGCCAAAGGATTTAAGACACGCCACAAACATAAGGGGAGTGACCGATTCATCCTCGAGAGAAGAAAGGCGAAGAAGAAATCCTAGCGTAAGTCGGCAAAAGTATTTCAAATGGCCAGATCACTAAAAAAAGGACCGTTCGTTGAGCCGCACTTGCTCGAAAAGATCGACAAGATGAATAGCTCTGGCGTGAAGAAGCCGATCAAGACCTGGTCGCGCCGCTCCATGGTAACTCCCGATTTTGTCGGCCACACGTTCCTCGTCCACAATGGCAAAATATTTCAATCCGTGTTCGTGACCGAAAATATGGTCGGCCATAAACTCGGCGAGTTTTCACCTACCCGTGTCTTTAAGAAACACGGGTCACACACCGCGAAGGTGACGAAGTAGTCCCTAGCAATGGTTGCGGATTGAGACGATGAGATGAAGATCTCGACTCTCAATCTTCTCCTCGGAACTGCTTCGCAGTGTCTGGCGCCAGTCTGCGGGCTGGCGGCAGAAAATAGTTCTTTGTCAGATCCAAATCTTGAAGCTGCAGAGGCGAGAGTGACGTCGGAGACGTTGCTTTCGCAGAACGAGCTTTTACGCAAACAGCTTTCCCTCGATCGCGAAACGCAGAAGACGTTGACCGATAGTCTTGTCGTTTCGAACGCGGAAGCGGAAGTGTTTCGACGGAAGTTCTCGGAGCTGCAAGCGCGTATGGACGCGCTTGGAGTGGAATCGATCAGCAAGGATCGCGCGAAACTCGAGCAGCGCCTGCTGAAAGCGGTAAGCGACCTTCAACTAACCAATAAGGAAAAGGAAGCCTATCGAGAGCAGTTGCTGACGCTGAGCGAAACGATGTTGCACTATGTGAAGACAACGCAAAGCGTTGATCCCGAAGCGAGAGCCGAACTCGAGGCGCAGTTAAGAGCGACCAGCCATTTGCTTAGCACGAGCGACGCGACTACGTCTAACGACATCGCGCCAGACTTGATGGACGGAAAGGTTCTGAGCGTGAAAGAAGAATGGGCGCTCGTCGTCGGCAACCTCGGGGCGCGTCAGGGAGTGAAGATCGGGATGCCATTGCGCGTGGTGCGTGGGGGGAAAGCGATCGCAACTCTGCGCGTCGTGGATGTGCGCGAGAAAATCAGCGGGTCGGTCATTCAGGAATTGGATTCGGCGAAAGTACAGATCAAAGTGGGCGACTGCCTCCAGGTGGATGCCCGCCGGAATGTAAGTTTAAAATAAATGCAAGTTAGCTCGACATATCGTTATGCGAAGATTTCGCCGTTTAAAGTGCGCGAAGTCACTCGTGCCATTCAGGGCTTACCGGTTTCGGCCGCGCTCGATCTGGTTACGTTCAGTTCCAAGAAGGCTGCGACTCTTGTGAGTAAGACGCTCAAGAGCGCGGTCGCAAACGCGGAAAATAACGCCAACCTGCGGGTAGACGGACTGGTTGTGAAAGAAGCCGTTGTCGGCGAAGGCCCGACGATGCGCCGGATGATGACTCGCGCTCGCGGCAGTGGTAGCACGATTCGCCGACGCAGCAGTCACATTCATATTGTCCTGACCGACGAGATCGAGATCAAGAAACGCGAGAAAACGAGCGGAAAGAAAAAGAAGGGCGCGGCGAAGAAGAAAAAGAAGAACGCGTCCGCCAAGGGCACCGAGGAAACAAAGGCTTCCGGTGAATCCAAAAGGGAAGGCGCCGCAGAAAAAGAAAGCTAAGCCATGGGACAGAAAGTTAATCCAATCGGTTTTCGACTGGCTGTGAATCGGGACTGGCGTTCGCGCTGGTATGCCTCGCCGCAGGAGTTGCCGGGATTCCTGCATAACGACATTCGGATTCGCGACTATGTTAAGAAAAAGCTGCAGTTCGCGGCCGTCTCGAAGATCATCATTGAACGCGCCTGGAACAGCATCCGGGTTACGATTCATACCGCGCGTCCAGGAATCGTCATTGGACGCAAGGGCGCTGAGATCGAGAAAATGACCGAAGAAATCTCCCGTATGGCGCAGGGCAAGCAGGTCAAGATCGACATTCAGGAGATCAAAACTCCGGAGCTCGACGCTCAGCTCGTGGCGGAAAACGTTGCGCTGCAGATCGAGCGACGGATCGCGTATCGCCGGGCCATGAAGAAAGCGGTGCAGGTCGCAATGGATTTCGGCGCCGAAGGTATTCGTCTTCGCAGTTCCGGGCGGCTTAACGGTGCTGAGATTTCCCGCTCAGAATGGTATCGGGAAGGCAAGGTGCCGCTGCATACCTTGCGCACTCCGATTGACTATGGCTTCGCAGAAGCGAACACCGTTTACGGGAAGATCGGAGTAAAATGCTGGATTTGTAAGAAGGATGATAGCACTCAAGCTTCCAACGCCAATAACGCGGGAGCCACACCGGAGGCGGCCACTGCCTAACGAGTGAAGGACTGCAGCCACGCGAATGAACACGAGGAAGATGGTCGACGGATCACGGAGATTCCGGCAGGACTTATAAGAGGAAACTTATCATGCCATTAATGCCCAAACGAGTGAAGTATCGCAAGACCCAGCGGGGGAGTCGCAAGGGGACTGCTTCACGCAATCTCAGGATTGATTTCGGCGAGTTTGGACTCCAAACCCTGGAACGCGCCTGGATTACCAACACCCAGATCGAGGCCGCCCGTGTCGCCTTAACCCGCAACATGAAGCGCAAAGGAAAACTCTGGATTCGGATTTTTCCCGATAAATCCGTCACCTCCCGTCCGCCGGAAACGCGAATGGGCAAGGGCAAAGGTCAGCCGGAGTATTGGGTCGCAACCGTGCGGCCTGGAAACATCATTTTTGAACTGGACGGTGTGCCGGAATCGGTCGCGCGCGAGTCGCTCCGCCTCGCGGCGGACAAGCTGCCGGTGCGGACGAAGTTCCTTACCCGTCACCATGTGGCTGCCTAACGAGTAAAGCATATGTTGAATTTCAAGGAACTGCAGGAAATGAGTACGGACGAGCTTCTGACGAAGCAGCGTGATCTGCGACAGGAGACTTTGCACCTCCGTCTCCAACAACAGAGTGGTCAACTGGAGCAGCCGAGCCGTTTGCGTTTGCTGCGTCGCGACGTGGCGCGCATCCAAACCGCACTTACCCGGCGCGAGAGACAGACGACGACAGAGAAGAAGTAGGCGAGCAATGGACGATACAACTCATCAGGAAAAGCAGACGAACGAATCCGCTCGCGGCACCCGCAAGACGCGTGTTGGCGAAGTCATTTCGAGTGGAATGAATAAGACGATCGTGGTACGGACCGTAAACCGCGTGCCGCACGCGAAGTTTGGCAAGATCGTGAAACAGCAAAAGAAGTTTTATGCGCACGACGAAGAGAACAAGGCCAAGACGGGTGATAAGGTTCGCATCATGGAGACGCGGCCATTGAGCAAGCTAAAACGCTGGCGCCTGGTCGAGGTCATGGTGCACTAACGAGTAAAGGAGAGCTTTTATGATCCAGATTAGATCACGATTGGATGTGGCTGATAACAGTGGAGCGCGCATGGCAACGATGATTGGCGTGATCGGGAAAGGCACGGCGCAGGTTGCGCACATCGGCGACGTTATCACCGCGAATGTGAAGGAGGCGAGTGCAACTGGCACCGTGAAAAAGGGTGATGTCGTCCGAGCGGTTTTGGTTCGCACGAAACAACCTATTCGCCGCGATGACGGTTCGCTTTTGCGCTTCGATAACAATGCGATCGTAATCATCGATAAGGATTTGAACCCGCGTGGCACTCGCATTTTTGGACCGGTGGCGCGTGAGCTGCGCGAGCGCAATTTCATGAAGATTGTTTCGCTTGCGCCCGAAGTGTTATGAATCGAGTCAAGTTCCACGTAAAGAAGGGCGACCAGGTCCAGGTGGTCTCGGGCAACTTCCGGGGATCGACCGGGAAGATTCTTCAGGTGCTGCCGAAGAAGAATCGCGTCGTGATCGAAGGCGTGCGCCTGATCAAGAGACATCTGCGCAAATCGCAGGACAACCCTTCAGGCAAGATTGCCGAGCGCGAAGGGCCGATCCATATCTCAAACGTAAAACTGGTCGAACGCGAGAAGGAGACGAAGAAGAAGGGGAAAGCAAAAGCGACGAAGGAGAAAAAGACGAAGAAAGAGGAATAAGCTGACCGCTTTGCCTAACGATTGTTGAGAGGAAAATGGAAAACGAATTTTACCGCGAATACAAAGACCGCGTCATCCCGGCGCTGCGGGAGCAGCATGGTTATAAGAATCTCCATCAGATTCCGAAGTTGGAAAAGGTTGTGGTCAATACGTCCGTCGGTTCACAATCCGACGTGAAGCAAGCTTTGGAAGACGCGAAGGCTGAGCTGGCGCTGATCACTGGACAGCGCCCGGCCGAGACACGTGCGAAAAAAAGCATTTCGAATTTCAAACTGCGCAAAGAGCAGGCAATCGGCGCCAAGGTTACTCTGCGCGGCGAGCGCATGTATGAGTTCATGGAGCGGCTAGTCAAGGCGGCGCTGCCGCGCATCCGCGACTTTCGAGGCATTTCTCCGAAGGGCTTCGACGGTCACGGCAACTACACTCTGGGAGTTTCCGATCAGTCGATTTTCCCCGAGGTCGAGCTGGACAAAATCAAGCGCAACATTGGTTTTGATGTTACAATCGTGACCACTGCGCGCACCGACGAAGAGGCCAAATCCCTCCTCACGGAAATGGGGATGCCATTCAGCGATCGGGCCAAGAAGCCGGCCGCGCCAGCCACCTAACGAATTTATATGAGTACTGTCACTGATCCGGTTGCCGACCTGCTGGCTCGTGTGCGTAATAGCACACAGGCGCAAAGAGCTGAGATGTTTGTCCCTTATTCCAGGATCAAGAGCGATATCGTGCGCATCTTGAAAGAGGAAGGCTATATCGAAAATTTTGAGCTCGACACGACCGCCGCGCATCCGCGGATTAGGATTACGAACAAGATTTCGAATCGCACCAGCGCCATCACCGGCCTGAAACGCGTCAGTCGTCCTGGCCTCCGTCGCTATGTCGGGGCGGACGAAATTCCGCGCGTCCTTGGGGGAATGGGCACGGCGATTCTATCCACCTCGCGCGGCGTCATGTCGGGTCGCGAGGCGAAGAGACAAAACGTAGGAGGCGAGTTACTGGCCTTCGTCTGGTAACAAAGGTATGTCGCGAATTGGAAACAAACCGGTCGAGATACCGGACAAGGTCACGATTAACGTTGACCAAAGCGGGAAAGTAGCGGTCGAAGGACCGAAAGGGAAATTGAACTGGACCCTGCCGCGGGGGATCAAGGCGAAGGTTGCGGATAAGGAACTATCGTTAGCCCGCGAGGCGGAAACTCGTGCGGTGAAAGCATTGCACGGACTTTCGCGCGCTCTGATTAACAACATGGTGCTCGGCGTAAGCAAAGGTTTCACCAAGAACCTGGAGATCGAGGGCGTAGGTTTCAAGGCTGCGGTGCAGGGTAAGAATCTCAACCTTAGCCTCGGCTTTTCGCATCCAGTGTTGTTCCCAATTCCGTCTGACATCAAGATCACCGTGACTGAGAACACAAAGATAGCGATCGAAGGTATCGACAAAAAGACTGTCGGGCAGGTCGCGGCGGATATCCGCCGCTTCTATCCGCCGGAACCATACAAAGGCAAAGGCGTTCGTTATGCGGGCGAACAGATTCGCCGCAAGGAAGGCAAAACGGTTCAATAGGTAGTTATGGCGACGAGCAATCGAAAAGTAATTCGCGGCCGTATTCATCGCCGTATTCGGCGCAAGGTCGCCGGAACCGCGGAGCTTCCGCGCCTGGCGGTCTATTTTTCCGGCAAGCATGTTTACGCGCAGGTGATCGACGACGACGCCGGTAAAACGCTGGTCTCCGCAGCGACGACGGAGAAGTCGTTAGGCGGAAAAGGAACGACTGCGAATCGCACCACGGCGGAAAAGATCGGCAAAACAATCGCCGAACGTTCGCTGGCGAAAAATATCGCCCAAGCGGTCTTCGATCGGGGCGGATTTCTTTATCACGGTAAAGTGAAAGCGCTCGCGGACGCCGCGCGCGAAGGCGGACTTAAACTCTAAAGATTCATGGCATACGCAGGTAATTCCAACAGGCGCGCGGATTCGCGCACGACCGACCGGACTCCTCCGGCGAGAGGCGACACGACAGAAAAAGTCGTTTTCATCAACCGTTGCGCGAAGGTCGTGAAGGGCGGTCGTCGCTTTAGTTTTAGCGCTCTCATTGTCGCGGGCGATCACGACGGGAGCGTCGGTTGCGGTTTTGGCAAGGCGAACGAGGTCTCCGAAGCGATTCGGAAAGCTTCGGAAGCGGCACGCAAGTCGATGGAAAAAATGTCGCTGCACGAAAACACCATACCGCATGAGACTGTCGGAGAGTTCGGGGGTGGACGCGTGCTACTGCGTCCGGCTTCGCCCGGCACCGGAGTGATTGCGGGTGGCGGCGTGCGCGCGGTGGTGGAGGCGGTTGGTATTCGCGACGTACTGGCGAAATCGCTAGGATCGAGCAACCACGCCAACGTGGTGAAGGCCACGATTGAAGCGTTGCGTTCTTTGCGGCGGCGCGATCAAATCCTGAAGGCGCGTGGGATTCGAACGAACGCGCCTAACAATGGCGACGGGGAGGCGCAAGCGGCGCAGTCATGATTCGTTTGCACAACCTCAAGCCGCGTCCGGGTTCGCGGCATCGCGTTAAGCGTTTGGGCATCGGCGAAAGCTCGGGCCATGGCAAAACGAGCGGCAAAGGGCATAAAGGCCAGAAAGCGCGCTCGGGCGGGAGCATTCGCCTCGGGTTCGAAGGCGGGCAGATGCCGCTCATTCGCCGTTTGCCGAAGCGCGGCTTCAACAACGCGGCGTTCAAGAAAGAATATGCGATCGTCAACCTCGATGATCTAAATGCGTTTGAGCCCAACGCGACGATCAATGAAGAGACGCTGCGGGTATCGAAACATATTCGAGGCCATTTCGTCGGACTGAAGATTCTCGGCCGCGGAGAGTTAAAGCACGGCCTAACGATCGAAGCTGATCGTGTAAGCGAGGCGGCACGTGCAAAGATCGAGAAGGCGGGCGGGACGGTGACCTTGCGCGAGCGCAAACCGGCGGCGAAGGGGGAGACTCACGAGCCAGCCGAAAAGGCAGGGAAAGACGAAGCTCCGGCGGCGAAGAAGAAACCCGGGAAAAAGAAGCCGGCCGCGAGAGCGAAGAAGTCAGTTAAGTAACAGCTCAGAACTAGGGGATGGTTTCGGCTTTTCTCAACACGGTCAAGATCCCGGAGCTGCGCCGGCGAATTTTGTTCACCCTTGCGGTGATCGTCATCGTCAGGCTGGGCGCGGCCATTACGACGCCGGGTGTCAATCCGGCAGTTTTGCAGGATTGGTTTCGCACGTCCTCGCAAAGCGGCGGTGGGGGGATCGCGGCTCTTTTTAACCTTTTTAGCGGCGGAGCGCTGGAGAATTGCGCCGTCTTTTCGTTAGGCATCATGCCTTACATCAGCGCGTCCATCATGCTCCAGCTTCTCACCGCAGTCATCCCGTCACTCAGCCGGATGTCGCGCGAGGACAATGGGCGGCAGAAGATCATGCAATACACGCGCTACGCGACAGTGTTTCTTTGCATCTTTCAGGGCTATCTGCTCGCGATTTCCTTCCAGCATCCCGAGTCGTACCACACCATGCTTCCCGGAATCAGTGAGACGACAGCGCGTCTGGGGATTCCGCTGGTGGAAAGCCAGGGTTGGGGTTTCCGCCTCGTCACGGTGGTCACCTTGACCGCCGGCACGCTTTTCCTGATGTGGTTAGGCGATCAAATTACCGATCGAGGTATTGGTAACGGAATTTCTCTCATCATCACCATTGGCATCGTCGCGCGCTTGCCCGCGGCACTGGCGCAGGCGTGGAAAACGTTTGTTCCGAGCGGCGGAAATGCCAGCCAGGTGAGTCCGGCGATCCTTGTCTTGATGGTGGCCTTTTTGTTCATCGTCATTGCCGCGGTCATCGCCGTCACGCAAGGGGTGCGTAAAATTACCGTGCAGTACGCGAAACGCGTCGTGGGTCGCAAGATGTACGGCGGCCAGACGCAGTACATGCCATTAAAGGTGAATTACGCCGGAGTCATGCCGATTATCTTCGCCTGGGCGTTACTCCTTTTTCCGACGACGATCGTCGGATTAGCTTTCAAGAACAGTCGCACTGCTCGTCAAATTTCTGACATGCTGGCCAGCGGATGGCTGCATTACGTTTTCCTCGCGGCGATGATTTTCTTCTTCAGTTATTTCTGGGTCGCGACCCAATTCCAGCCCGCGCAAATTGCCGACGATCTCAAGAAATATGGCGGTTACATTCCTGGCGTGCGTCCGGGTAAGCCGACTGCGGACTTCCTCGATTTCACCATGACGCGCCTAACTTTCGCCGGCGCAATCTTCCTTACTCTCATCGCGATTTTGCCCAGCTTGCTGAGCCAGGGTCTTCACGTGCCGACGATCACCGCGCAATTCTTCGGCGGCACCAGTCTGCTCATTATCGTCGGTGTGATCCTTGACACCATGCGACAGGTGGAGACGCATCTCATCCAGCGGCATTACGACGGCTTCCTGCGCAAGGGTCGCATCCGCGGGCGCGCTTTCGATCGTGCGAGCTACAGTCGAGGTGATGCGGCGCAACAAGGCACGCTTGTCTGGCTATATGTCGGAATTGCGGTGCTGGTGATCGGTGGCGTCGCGATTTTTCTCTATGGACGTTGAGCGGACGATAACGACGCGGTGAAAAGTCGGATCGTTCTTCTCGGCGCTCCCGGTTCCGGTAAGGGAACGCAAGCGGAAATGATCACCCGCCACTTCGCGATCTCGGTGACCTCGCCGGGAACAATCCTGCGTCGCGAGCGCGATCTCGGGACACCACTCGGGCTCGAGGCAGACGAAATTGCCAGGCAAGGCGGACTTGTGCCCGATAATATTATCGTTCGGTTAATCGCAGACTGGTTGAATCTTCACGGCCAGGATGGATTTGTTTTCGACGGCTTTCCCCGCACCGTCGGCCAAGCGGAACGGCTGAATGAAATTTTGTCGAAGATGAAGAGTTCGCTCGATCTCGCGATCTGGCTCGACGTGTCCGAGCAGACGGTGCGCGATCGTGTCGCCGGGCGGCTGCAATGCCGGCGCTGCGGCTTCACCACTAGCCTAACGAGTGCATCTTTCTCCGAACGGTCGATTTGCCCGTACTGCGACGGCCCGCTCATCCGGCGCGATGATGACGAAGCCGACGTCCTCCAGACACGTCTCGCCGAATTCAGGTCGAAGACCGAGCCGTTGCTTTCTTTCTACGAGAGAAGCGAGGCGCTTCATCGTATCGATGGCAATCGCGATCGCGATGCAGTCTTTGCCGATATCTCGGCCCTGATCGAAGAGCGAACGAAATGATCCCGATAAAGTCAGTTCGGGAAATCGAGAAAATGAGGCAAGCCTGCCGCACCGCGAGCGAGGTGCTGGATCGGGTGAGCGAGATTATTCGTCCGGGCGTTTCGACGAAGGAGATCGACCAGGCTGCGGCTGACCTAATGGCGGAAGCGGGAGTGCGTAGCGCATTTCTCGGTTATCGACTCGGGCATCGCGTTTTCCCCGGTAACATTTGCATTTCGCTCAATGACGAAATTGTTCACGGCATCGGCAGCCAACGTCGCGTGCAATATGGCGACATCGTGAAGCTCGACATCGGCGTGGTGCAGGATGGCTGGGTAGGGGACACCGCGGCGACCATTGCTGTCGGTATGATCGATGAACGCATCGAGCGGCTCCTCGAGGTGACGCAGTCTGCGTTGCAGCGCGCGATCGGTCACGCCTATGCCGGGGCGCGCCTGGGCGATCTGTGCGCGGCAATTGAAGAGCTGGCGGTCCGTCATCATTTCAGTGTGGTGCGAGAATTTGTCGGTCACGGTGTGGGCCGGAAACTGCACGAGGAACCGCAGGTCCCCAATTATGGCAAACGCGGCAGCGGCCCGCGCCTCAAGCCGGGCATGACGCTCGCAATCGAGCCGATGGTCAACCTCGGTAGCCCCGATGTGCGCCTGCTCGACGACGGCTGGACGGTCTGCACAGCGGATGGTTTGCCCTCGGCGCATTTCGAACACACCGTTCTCATCACCAAAGACGAACCCGAAATTCTGACATGGCGCGCAAAGACGCAATTGAGGTAGAGGGTACAGTGGTCGAACTGCTCCCCAACACCATGTTTCGGGTGGAGTTGCCTAATGGCCACCGCGTCCTGGCACATATTTCGGGTAAAATGCGGATGCACTTCATTCGCATCTTGCCAGGCGACAAAGTTATGCTAGAGATTTCCCCCTACGATTTGTCGAAAGGGCGAATTACGTTTCGCCATCGCTAACGCGGAGAATCGGCTCCGCGTTTTTCGTCTCGTTAAGCCATGAAAGTGCGACCATCAGTAAAAAGACTTTGTGAAGCGTGCAAGATCGTGAAGCGCAAGAATGTCGTACGCGTGATCTGTGCAAAAAACCCGCGACACAAGCAGCGGCAAGGCTAGAAACTCGAAACCCTGAAATAGAATTATGCCACGACTTCTAGGAGTAGAAATTCCTGCTGAAAAACGCATCGAAGCATCGCTCACCTACATTTACGGTGTTGGCCCCACAACCTCGAAGCGCATCCTCGAACAGACCAACATCGACCCCAACCTTCGGGCGAAAGACCTCAGCCCGCAGCAGATTAACGAGATCATTCACACTATCACGAACAACAAGACTCTGATCGAAGGCGATCTTCGGCGTGAAGTGCAGAGCAACCTTAAGCGCCTCCAGGCGATCAATTGCTACCGCGGCATCAGGCACCGTCGCGGACTGCCGGTGCGCGGCCAACGCACTTCGACCAACGCACGGACGCGCAAAGGACCGCGCAAGACCGTCGGCGTGATCCGCAACAAAGACGCCAAAGCGGGCAAGGTTTAACCTAACCAATCGATATGGCTGACGAATCTGAAAACCAGCAGGCCGCAGACGAATTGCAGACCCCGGCCGCCGCAGCGGAGGTCCCGGCGGAGTCGAACGCCAGTCCGGCGACCGATGAGACCGTGATTAATCAAATTTCCGAAACGGCTCCTGCAAACAGCGAAGCTGCGCCCGCCCCGGCGAAGACAGAACCCAAGCCGAAAGCCGCGAGGAAGACGGCGAAGAAAACCGAAGCACCCGCCGCCGCCGAGGCGCCGAAGGAGAACCTCTCCCTCGATCCTAACGATGTTGAGAAGCCGAAAATTATCAAGGCAAAGGGCAGCAAGAACGTCCATTCGGGCTACGCCCACGTTCTCTCCACCTTCAACAACACGATTGTCACCATTACGGATTTGCACGGCAATGTGATCGGTTGGTCCAGTGCCGGCAAAGTTGGTTTCAAAGGCTCGCGCAAAAGCACTGCCTACGCGGCGCAGATGGTCGCCCAGGACGCCTCACGCCAGGCGATGGGCCACGGCCTGAAGGAGGTCGAAGTCCTGGTGAAAGGACCAGGGGCTGGCCGCGAGTCTGCCGTCCGCGCGTTGCAGGCGATCGGCCTCGAACTCACCATCATCCGCGACGTCACACCCGTGCCACACAATGGCTGCCGGCCGCCAAAACAGCGGCGCGTCTGATCCACTACTCGTTTATCACTCGTTACTTTTAGCTTTCCTAATGGCCAGATATACCGGACCCAAAACCAAAATCTCCCGCCGCTATGGCGTGCCGCTTTTTGGAACTTCGAGATCGCTTGAGCGGAAGAACTATCCTCCCGGCATGCACGGACCGAAAGGTTCGCGGCGCAAGCAGTCCGATTACGCGATTGCGCTGGGTGAAAAGCAGAAGCTTCGCTTCCAATACGGTCTGATGGAGAAGCAATTCCGTCGTATCTTTGAGGTCGCGCTCAAGCGCCGCGGCGTTACGGGGGAAACCTTGCTGCAACTTCTCGAGACTCGGCTGGACAACGTCGTCTTCCGTCTGGGCCTCGCCAATACACGCAGCGCTGCGCGGCAGTTAGTTTCGCACGGCCACGTGCGCGTGAACGGCAGGAGCGTCAATATTTCCTCCTTTAATGTGAAGGCCGGCGACGAGGTGACGATCAAGGACCGACCGAAGTCGCGCCAGCTTGCTCTGCGCAATCTCGAACTCACGCAAATCGCGCCGGTGCCCGATTGGCTTACAGTCGATCGCGACGCGCTGAGTGGAAAAGTCGCCCACATTCCATCTCGGGAAGAGATGCAACCCATCGTCAACGAGCAGTTGATCGTCGAGTTGTATTCGAGGTAAAGCCAGCTTCGGGTTTAGAGCCTCACGCTTCAGGAGGGGTTTCCTTCTAGAAACTTCAGTGCCTTGTCGTAGCTGCACCTCGCAAGGTAATGTGCGAGCTGCGAGTCGACAGGTCTTGGAAGCGAGTTGCCCAGGGTCGTTATTTTTCCCGAGACCGCGCGCAGTCGTTCCATATGTAGAGCGGGATCGCGCCGGCTGGCTTCATCTGCGACAATCTGCCTGCGTTCGCGAAGCGCGATGGCGAGATCTTCCTCAGGTGAATTCATTCAGCGGGCGACTTCGGCAAAAAATGCCTTCCGCGCAACAAAAGCTTGAATGCACCCACGAGTTTGCGCAAGCCTGCCGGCATGGAGATCGGCCAGACAAAGCGAGTTTTGATTGTCGATGACGATACGGCGGTCCTTCGCCTGATGCGCGAAACGCTTCAAAACCTCCTGCATTACGAAGTCGATACTTCGCCAAAGCCTGAGTATGGCTTCGAGCTGGCGCTGAAGAAAGAATACGATCTTATGATCTTCGATTTCTCAATGCCGCTGATCGACGGCACGATGCTCTTTCTTCTCATCTCGAAGGCTTACGAACATGTGACGCCGGCACGACGGATGCCGCCGTTGCTACTGATTTCGGGACAAGGCTCGAGTGAACGTGCGCAGGAGCTCCTGAAAGAAGCGCCGGTGCGCGGCTTTTTGGCCAAGCCATTTGGGATCAATCGCCTGGTTGAAAAGGTAAAAGCCTGTTTTCCGAAGGTGGAATCGGTCTTTTAACGGCAACCACGCCGACAGCTCAACCCCCTGATGTGAGCGCCGGTTTTCTCATTAGGCGCGGATTTCGGCTTCCGCGGCCAATTGCCGTCGCGCCTCCAGCCAATCATGCCCAGAGTCGCCCGGCAGACCTTCGCGCATCCGCCGCTCAGCGATGAAATACGCGCGGAGCCGAATTTCATCCTCGGAAACCGAGACGCCCTGCTTTCCTGATGGCTTGGCAGATTGATTTGCGCGTCCCTTCCGTTGGACTGCCGTTTTTCGCGGTTTCGAACCAAGCACTTTCGCAGCTGCTTGCGCGCGCACAGTCGCTTTTCCAGTTTGGTTCGCTTTTGTCTTCGGTTCGCTGAGACCAGACTGCGACAGGTCGTTACCATTCCGGGTCACGCTTTGCGGGACAGTCGGGATCATCTCCGGTGCCAACGCTACCTTTGATTTTTTTGAACTTTTCGCCATTTACTTTTCTTCTACCTCGGCAAGCCTGTACGCGCTGAGCAAACCCGCGCAAGGGGAAATCGGAATGAAAAAGGCGTCCATGAATTCGACCAAACCATGAGGCATTTTCTCTTTCGTTGGGCAATCACCACCGTCGCTGTCATGATCGCGGCTGGGATTGTCGGCGGAATCCGCTACGACAGCGTCGGCTCGCTCATCGGAGCGGCGCTCCTCCTCGGAATTCTGAACGCTTTCCTCCGCCCGATCCTGCTCTTGCTTACGGCGCCGCTCATCATTCTGACGCTTGGGTTGTTCATTTTTGTCGTAAATGGTCTTTTGCTTTTGCTGGTGAACGACCTCGTGCACGGGTTTCACGTCGATAGTTTTGGGAGCGCCTTTTGGGGGGCAATTCTCATCAGTATTGCGAGCTGGCTTTTGAGTGCCTTCTTTCGCGGAAGCGACGGCCGCGTTTATCCGATCACGCATCACACCCGGATGCGTCGTGTGGAAGGACGCGTCGTGCGCAGCAGCAAACCGGGCGAGTTGCCATGACCTATTGCCTTGGAATGCTCTGCCGCAAAGGCCTCGTTTTTCTCTCTGATTCGCGCACGAGTGCCGGAATGGACAACATCGCGGTCCGTACCAAGATGCGAATCTTCGAGAAGCCAGGCGATCGGGTGATCTGCATTATGAGCTCGGGCAACCTTTCGCTTTCCCAGGCGACGCTGGCTTTGATCGACGACGACCTGCACCTGAACGAAAGTCATCCCGCACGCAAACACCTCCTCAATCGGGAGACATTTTATGAAACCGTGCGCTACGTGGGATCCAAGGTGCGCGAGGTCGAGCAGCGCGATCGCGCGGCGCTCGAGGCGGATGGTTTCAGTTGGAACATCAACCTCATCGTCGGCGGCCAGATCGCCGGCCTTGCTCCGGAAGTGCATGCGATTTATCCCCAAGGCAACAGCATCCACGCGAGCAGGGATTGTCCTTTTCTCCAGGTCGGTGACTCGAAATACGGCAAACCGATTCTCGATCGTGGGTTCAGTTATGAGAGCACGCTGATGGACGCGCTAAAGTTCGGCATTATCTCGATGGACGCGACAATGAAGAGCAACGTCGCGGTCGGTCCGCCGATCGACATCTTTTGTTATAAGACCGATTCCTTGCAGGTGAAAATGCGCACGCGATTGGAAGCGGACGATCCCTATCTTCTGGAAATCAGCCGCAAATGGCAGGACGGAGTTGTACGACTTGTTAGGCAGATGCCGGTGGCGGATTTCAGTAAGACGGCACTCGGTTTCGCGAACGCAGCCTAACGCCTAACGAGTGTAAGTCCTGGAGGACTCACCTTCCCGAGCCGGCATTCAGCCGCAGTCTCTCAGCTGCCCGGCCTAACATCTCCAGCGGAGCTTCTTTCCACCTTGGCTGCTCATTAACTCCCCCTGTAACTCCCCGACATTCCAACTTTTTCCGTGCTGGTCTGGTTCCTGCTTTTAGCTCCTCCACAGTGCAAACCGGATCGACCTCATACATCATGTCCACTTCAAGCAAACGTCTTATTGCACTCTGTGCTTCAGTGACCGTGGCCGCTGTTGCCTTTGCGGAGGAAGCTCGCACGGTTAATCTGACGCCACCGCCCGCGACACCCGCGGCCGTCCTCGCACCAATCCCGCGGTCCGATCTCGCGCCGATGACCCTGGTACAGACCGCTCCGGCTACTGGTCAAAGTTCGAGCGCCGCACAGCCGAAAGTCTCCGTTATTTCCGCTCAAACTGCCGCTGCGACCGCGCCAGCAAGCGCGTCTGTATCGCCGGCTGCCATGACGACTACCACCGCGACGACGACTAATCCCGAGATAGAAAACGGCGGAATCGGTGTGCGGGAATTTCAAGGTGACGACGTCGGGCAGGTCCTGCGTCTTCTCGCCCGGCAGGCGAAAATTAACATGGTTGTGAGCGATGCCGTTACTGGCACGGTGACAATGCGGTTAGAGGACGTAACTGCACTGCAAGCGGTCGCGATCATCGTGAAGGCCAAAGGCCTTTTCATGGATAAGATCGACAACGTCTATTACATCAAAACTGCCGCAGAGCGCACCCAGGAGCCAACCGAGAGCGACAATTATCAGTTTAGCTACGGCCGAGCCAAGGACGTTGCGCCGCTTCTCGCTTCGCAGCTCGCGAGCAAAGATCAACCGCAGGTCGACGAGCGCACCAATACCATTTTCTTTCGCGAGACCCGCAGCAACATCGACAACATCCGCAAGATGCTGGTGCAAATCGATAAGCCGACCAAACAGGTCATGATCGAAGCTCGCCTTGTGGAGGTGAATGCCAACCCGCGACAGAGCTACGGCATCAACTGGGCAGGCGTACTAGGCAGTTCGACCACGCCGCAGACGTTCCGTTATGGCGGCTCAACCCTCGGCACCAATAAAGTGGTGCAGGCGCAACAGGTGACGGTGAATCCGGACGGTTCTGTCACCACCACTCCGCTGCTTGATGCCAACGGCATTCCAGTCCAGGCGGTGCAACAAGATCAGTTGCCCGCGGCCAAAACGAACGACAACGGCACTTTTTCTCCGCAGGATTTTCTGCTGCTGAACGAAGACTCTGACGCCGAATTTCTCGCCAATCCGCGCATCGTTACCGCCGATAATCGCGAAGCGAAAATCGAAATCACGCGCAACCAGCCGGTTCCGCAATTGAATTTCAACGAGCAAACTGCGACTGCGGTCTTCGGGGGTTTTCAGGACAAGAAATTTGGCAACACTCTGCTGGTCACGCCGTCGGTTAACAAGGACAACTTCGTGACCTTGTCGGTTAAGCCGGAAATCAGCAACAAAGTTGGGGACGCGACTTTCGTTTTTGCCGGCGCCACCGTGGCTAGTCCGGTCATCGACACGCGCTCACTCAATTCCAATGTGCTTATCAAGAGCGGCGACACGCTGGCGATCGGTGGTTTGATGCAGGACGAAGTGACCAAAGGTCGGACCAAAGTCCCGATCATGGGCGACATTCCGATTCTCGGGTATCTCTTTCAGGAACATCTCAACGCGCGCGTCAAACGTAACCTGCTCGTCTTCGTCACGCCGACGATCATCGATCAACATTACGGTACCGGACTCGAGGATCAGGTCAGTGGCCTGCATAACAGCGGTGAAGAGTTTGCTGATCCAAACGGCTGGCGAAACAATGCGCGCGGCGCGGTTCGACTCGTCCCGACTTCGAATCGCCAGGTTGTGACTGATTATCCCGTGCCCGGCATCGCGCCGCCGCCCGATCGCATGCGCTACATGAGCACGGCGACGGAACGAGATCAGTAAAATTTGTTGTTGTGGGTCGGGGGCGGATGTCGTGAGGTGTCCGCCCTCTTTCGTGCCAGCGCCTAACACTGGCTGCACTTGCGCTCGTGAACCGCTCTGTGCATCATTAGCCGCCCGAGTTTCCCCGCAGGACGCGCGTATTTAGGTCATGAATTTTTCGCTGATTCCAAAACCGCTCTGCGCAATTGCCGAGAAAGTCGAGCACGCTCAGAGAATTTCCGATGAGGACGCGCTGCGGCTTTACGAGTCCCACGACCTTAACGCGCTCGGTATAATGGCCAGCACCGTGCGGGAACGAAAAAACGGCGACGTCGCGACCTACATTCTGAATCGCTACATCAACTACTCCAATATTTGTGTGCTCTCGTGTCAGTTCTGCGCCTTCGCTGCGCGCAAACGCGATCCGCATGCTTTTGAGTACGCAATCGACGAGATCGTTGAGGCCGTGCGACAGGCGCTCGGCAGCGGAATCACAGAGGTGCACATGGTGGGCGGTCTTCACCCGACATTGAGCAAGGACTGGTATTTGGAATTACTTCAACGTTTACGGATGCTGGATAAGCAACTTCAGATCAAGGCCTTCACTGCGATTGAGATCCGCCATCTTGCGCGGCGTATTTTCAAACAGCCGATCCCCGAGACGCTCGCGACGTTGCGTGAGGCTGGGCTCGGTTCATTAACCGGCGGCGGGGCGGAGATCTTCGATCCGGGTGTGCGCGATCAAATTTGTCGTGGCAAAGAGACAGCGGAGGAATGGCTCGAAGTCCACCGGATCTGGCATCAAATGGGGGGTCGCAGCACCTGCACGATGCTTTACGGACACGTCGAGACTAACGAACAACGGGTCGATCACCTGCGGCAGCTTCGCGAACTGCAGGATCAGACCGGCGGCTTTACCGGTTTCATTCCTTTTGCCTTTGAACCTACCACGACTGTCCTCGCCCACATCCCACGGGCGACTGCTTTCGAGCAACTGCGCACCCTCTCGGTCAGCCGCATCTATCTTGATAACATCGAGCATCTGACCGCTTATTGGGTAAGCCTTGGAATGCCGCTCGCGCAGGTCGCGCTGGCCTACGGAGTGGACGATCTTCACGGCACGATCATGCGCGAAAAGATCTTTCACATGGCGGGAGCGAAGACGCCCGAGGAGCAAACGCGTGAAACCCTCGAGCACGCAATTCGTCAGGCAGGGCGCATTCCAGTGCAGCGCGATAGTTATTACAATCATCTCACCGGGCCGAAAGCAGTGCGCGCGCCCGCCGTTTCCCCTAACGAGCTCGTCTGCGCCTGACGTGGGCGCTTCGCCTCGCCTCGGTTGCGTTCAATACCTGAACGCCCGCCCGCTTATTCACGGTTGGGAGGGTGAAGTGCGTTTCGATCATCCTTCCAATCTTTGCCGCGAGCTGGCAGCCGGAAAACTGGATGTCGCGCTCGTCTCCAGCTTTGAATACCTGCGCCACCCGATCTACTTCGCGGTCGATCGGATCGCGATCGCATCTGCTGGCCCTGTCTACAGCGTGATTCTCGTTCATCGCGAACCGGTCGAACAGTTGCGCGAGGTCATCATCGACCCTGCTTCGGAGACTTCAGCCAACTTACTTCGTTGCTTGTTAGGGGAACAACCAATCAAGTTCGTTAATGATGGTAAGATCAATGCGGAACGAGGGCGTCTGCTCATCGGCGACCAGGCGATCCGCTTTCGCCAGGGGGCGGGCGACAAAGTGCAGATTCTCGACCTCGGTGCGGCATGGCAAGAGTTCGCGGCGCTCCCGTTCGTCTACGCGCTTTGGTTGATTCGGCCGGACTACAAAGCGAAGGATCAAATCGCGGCGCAACTTCGGTCGTTAGGCAAACGCAATTTGCAAAGCCTCACGAAAGTGATCGCCGCGCAGCCGGCTGAGAAGCAGAGTTTCTGCGAGTTTTATTTTCGACGCTGCCTGCGCTTCGACCTTGGCATGGAGGAAAAGAAGGGTTTTCAAAAATTTGGAGAACTGTGCGTCCAAAGGAAAATTCTCTCCTCTGTTCCAAAACCGCCGGAGTACGTTTGACCTCGAGAGACAAGCTGCGAGTCGGCACCCTCCGGGGTGCTCGCATCGCGGACCGAGAAAAATAAAACGTTGGCGACGCAGTCGGCACCTTTTCGTTTAATTTTGATAACGATGGCAGTGTTCACGACTCAATTGATGCCCAGCGTCTCGTCGCACTTCTTGCCTGATGAGTTTCAATCATGAAACGCCCCCGTCGCTGGATCCTTGCGCCTAACGATCAGGGGCCGCTCCCGTTTTCGGATGGAATCTGCGGGCCAGCCTGCATCGCGCGCCTCCTGGCGCGAAGAGGCCTTCTTACTGACGCGGAGGCATTGAATTTTCTGCGTCCGCGGCTGCGCCAGCTAAGCGATCCGTTTCTTCTTCCGAACATGCGGGCCGCAGTCGATCGCATCCTGCGAGCGATAGATGAAAAAGAACGAATCGTCCTCTACGGTGACTATGACGTCGATGGCGTCACCTCGCTTGCGTTGCTCAACGAGATGATCTGGGCCTACGGCAATTCTCCTGCCCTCTTTCTGCCGTCACGGATGGAGGAGGGTTACGGCCTGAGTCGCGAGGGGATCGAGCGCTGCTGGCAAACACACCAGCCACAACTCCTGATCGCGGTTGATTGCGGCACTTCTTCGTCCGTCGAGGTCGCAGAAATCCGTGCGCGTGGCGCGGAGGTTATCGTGCTCGATCATCACGAACCGAAGGCTGCGCTGCCAGATTGCGTCGCGGTCGTAAATCCCAAAGCCTCCGGCTCGCCCTTCGATTATCTCTGCAGCGTCGGGATTGTTTTCAAGCTTTGCCACGCTCTGCTCAAGACTCGGCCGCTGCCACAGTTTGACCTGCGGCGCCGGCTCGATCTCGTCGCTCTTGGAACGGTGGCCGACATCGTGCCGCTGGAGGCGGAGAACCGCATTCTCGTCCATCACGGGACACGTGAGATCGCGCGTCGGCGATTGTTAGGCGTTAGTCATTTACTTGACGTTGCGGTCGTTAGGCCACCGATTCTTTCCGAGCATATCAGCTTCCGGCTGGGCCCACGACTCAACGCTGCCGGCCGCCTATCAACGGCTGAGAAAGCGCTTCGCCTTTTTCTCACGACCGACTTCATGGAAGCCGAGGCACTCGCCGGCGAGCTCGATGCCCAGAATCGCGAGCGACAGAATGTTGAACGCGAGATTGTCATGGCAGCGGAAGAGAAAATCCTGCAGCAGAGTTTGTCCGAACTGCCCGCGATCGTGCTGGGCGAACACGGCTGGCATCCGGGTGTGCTCGGGATTGTCGCCTCGCGTATCGCGAAGAGCTATCATCGACCGACGATCATCGTCGGTTTCGATGCCGACGGGCTGGGAAAGGGAAGTGGGCGCAGTATTCCCCATCTCTCGCTTGTCGCCGCCCTCGGACGTTGCGGCGATTACCTGGAGAAATTTGGCGGACACGAGATGGCTGCCGGCCTGACGATTCGGGAGGAGAAATTTTGCAGCTTCGCCACGGCTTTCGCGGAAGCCTGTCGGACGCTTCTTGCGCTCGAACACCTCGAGCCGCAACTTCATCTCGACGCGGAACTGACTCTGCACGATTTGAATTGGGATCTGTGGCGCTGGCACGAATTGCTCCAGCCCTTTGGTCAGGGAAATCCGCAACCGCTTTTTCTCGTTAGGCAAGTAGAGGCGGCGGGTCCGCCGCAGGTTTTGAAAGAAAAGCATCTTGCCCTCCGTCTGAAACAGAATGGCCGATTTCAACGCGCAATCTTCTTTGGCGGGGCAAGCGAACCCCTGCCGGAGCCGCCATGGGATCTCGCGGTGCGCCTATCGGCGGATGAATATGAAGGGGAAATGCGCTTGCAATTGCAGGTCGAGGCATTGCGCAGCGCCGCGCCTCGTGGGCAGTAGGAATTCGAGAGTGTTGTCCGTTCGAATTGCGAGCTTTCCGCTCGTCCGCATTCGCAGCGTGCGCGTGGCGCGATAATGTCTTTCCCAGATGCCGGTTCAAGTTGACCAGTCGTTAGGCGAAACGGAGTGGATTTCACAGCCACGGAAGACACAGCTCCATCGGCTTGGTCTCGATACCGTTCGTGATTTACTCACACACTATCCGCGACGACATGAAGATCGCCGGGAGTTCGTGCGTTTCCCACGAGAGGAAGCTGAACATCCGGTTTGCCTTTGTGGAGAGGTGATTAAGACACGCCTTCTCCGTTTTGGCCGCGGAAGAAAGATCTTTGAAGCCACGGTGCAGGAGCCTGACGCGCACGCCCTCAGCCAGCCGCTCGTCCTGCGATGGTTTAATCTGCATTACGTGCAAAAGATGATTCTGACCGGACAGCGTCTGGTTGTGTTCGGTAAGCCGCGTCTGCGCGGCAACCGTCTTTGCATGGAACATCCGGAGTTCGAAGTGATCGAAGATGACGCCGAGATATCGATTCATTTCCGGCGTATCACGCCGATTTATCCCGCGACCGAGGGGCTCTCGCAGCGCATTTTGCGCGCGTTGATTTTTCGCGTGCTCGACGAGTGCTGCGACGACGAGTTGGAAACCGTGCTTCCGGGAGAACTAAAGACCGAATTGAGCTCAGAAGCGCTGCGCGAAATTCATTTTCCTTCGAGCGAAGAGACACTCGCCCAGGCTCGCGAGTGCCTCGTGTTGGCGGAATTTTTTAGGATGCAAATGTTGCTCGCCTCGCGACGCGCGCGCGCGCGGCGGCGTGTGGGCAGGGCGCAGCATAGTTCAGGTCAATTGTTGCAACGTTTTCTCGAGGCGTTGCCTTTTGCCCTAACGAGCGCGCAAACGAAGGTAATCGAAGAATTGCGTCACGATCTCGACTCGAGGTTTCCCATGAACCGATTGTTGCAAGGCGATGTCGGTTCCGGAAAAACCGTGGTGGCCATAGCGGCTATGTTGCTTTGCGTAGAATCAGGCGCGCAAACCGCTTTCATGGCGCCGACGCAGATCCTGGCCGAGCAACACTACGCTGTCTTGCAACGCTGGCTTGAGCCATTGGGCGTCTCTGTTTCCCTCCGTACCGGCACGCGAAAGGAGAATGCGTTGCCGCTCTTTGAACTTTTGCACGCGGAGCGCGCAATGAGCAGCGAACACAATCTGGCGGGGCCCAGTTCTTCGGGCGAAACCACACTCCAGGTCCGACAGGCCAGTGGTCTGTGCTCCACGGGAAAAAAGCCGGCGGGCCAGATCTTTGTCGGAACGCACGCCTTGCTCTATGAACCGGAGGGCCTCGGCGTTCCGGGACTGGTAGTGATCGATGAGCAACACAAATTCGGCGTGGTCCAGCGCGGCCGCCTAACGAACCGGGAACCCGCGCCGCATGTGCTTGTCATGACCGCCACGCCCATTCCTCGCACCCTTAGCATGAGCCTTTACGGTGATCTCGATGTCTCGACGATCGACGAGATGCCGGCGCATCGCGGAAAAATCATCACGGCCGTGCGAGATGGCGAAAAGTTGCCGGACGTGCTCGCATTTCTGCGCCGCGAGTTGGCAGCCGGGCGGCAGGCGTACATCGTTTATCCGCTGATCGACGAGAGCGAGAAGCTGGAAGCCAAAGCCGCCTCGGCCGAGTTCGATAAATGGCGCGAACGTTTGTCGCCATTCACTTGTGAACTCCTGCACGGACGCGTTCCGTCGCCGGAGAAGCAGGCGATCATGGAGCGTTTTCGCCGCGGCCTAACGAACGTGCTGGTCAGCACCACAGTGATCGAAGTGGGAGTGGATGTGCCGAACGCCACCGTCATGTTGATTGAAAATGCTGAGCGTTTCGGACTCGCCCAATTGCATCAATTGCGCGGACGTATCGGACGTGGCGAACACAAGTCCTATTGCATTATTCTTTCTTCCGATTCATCGCCCGAGACGGCATCGAAACTGGAGGTGCTGGAAAAGACAAGCGACGGTTTCGAGGTGGCGGAAGCGGATTGGGCTTTGCGTGGGCCGGGCGATTTGCTCGGAACAGCGCAGAGTGGATTACCGGCGCTGAAACTTGGCGATTTGCGCAGAGACGCGCAGTTAATGCAGCGTGCGCGGGCAGCGGCGAGCAAGATCTTCCGTGACGACCCAGAGCTGGCAAACGCGGAAAATCAACGTTTCCGACGTTTGATTGTCGAAGATGGGGAAAAATCTTTCTCCCACGTCAGTTAATGAAAAACCTACTCAAGTTCCTTTTGTTAGTCTTGGCTTTAAGCGCCGGGGTTTCGCTGCTTTACGACTACCAGCTGCGCCACGGCCGCCTTACCCTAACGGACCGTCGGTCGCCGGAAAAATTCACCCTGGCAGAAAACCCGCCGATTGATTCGAAGTCAATCGCCAGCCTTGCGTCGTTAAGCAATGAACGGCGTCGACTGGTCGCAAGCGTGGTTCCGTCGGTTGTAAGTGTAAAGACAACCAAGCGAATTCCGAGGCAATACGGCCTCGACCCATTCGATTTTTTCCGCGGCAATTTCCACCAATTTCGCGGGCCGATGGATGATTCGGTCGTCCAGAATTCGTTAGGGTCAGGGGTGATCGTAACCAAGGAAGGTCACATCATTACCAACAACCACGTTGTCGATCAGGTGGACGAGATCGAAGTGCAACTGAGCGATGGACGCACGCGCAAGGCGCGGCTCATCGGAGCGGACGAACGGCTCGACCTCGCAGTCTTAAAGATGGACGAGCCCAATGCGAATCCGCTCAAACTCGGCGATTCCGATCAAATGCAGGCAGGCGATTTTGTCCTCGCCGTAGGGAATCCGTTTGGTTTTGAGGAAACGGTGACGGACGGAATCATCAGCTCAAAAGGGCGGCCGAATCGCGTCGATGGCTTCGGCGATTTTCTGCAAACCAATGCGGCGATTAATCCCGGCAACAGCGGCGGACCGTTGATCAACCTGCGCGGCGAGGTCATCGGAATCAACACCGCCATCATTTCGCGCAGCGGCGGATCGCAAGGCATCGGCTTCGCCATTCCATCGAACACAGTGAAAATGGCCCTCGAAAGCTTACTCAAGCAGGGGCGAATCATTCGCGGCTATCTCGGGATCGAGACGGCGGGCTTGCAACCGGGACAAACACTGACTGACGACAATGGCGTCACCGTCGCGGCGGTAATGCCCGACTCACCGGCCGCGGATGCCAAGATTCAGCGCGGCGATGTGATCCAGGAATTCGATGGTCATAAGGTTCACAATATTGTTGAGCTGCAAAGGCTTGTTTCAGTCGCGGAGTTGAATAAGAAAATCAGTTTGCAGGTGGAGCGAAATGGAAAACCGCTCACGGTCTCCACCACGCTCAAGGAACGGCCGCCTAACTATGGTTTGGCGCGTGCAGCGCCGGGTGGCCCGGGCCGGCCACCGGTGCAACCTCCTTCGCCTAACGACCCGGATAATCAGGACCAGGATCAGGCACCGGATCAAAGCACTAATAGTCCGCTCGCCTCGCTCGAGGTGCGCGAGCTGACTCCGCAACTTGCGCAGCAGCTGGGAGTGCCAGGGAACGTGCGCGGCGTGGTCGTCGCGCAGGTCGGACCGGGCTTGAACGACTCGCAAATTCGCGCCGGCGACGTAGTCGAGGCGGTGAATCAGCAACCGGTCGAGTCGGTGCAGGATTTCGAGCAGGCAATTCAATCGCTCGATCCGAACGAGCCGCAGGTCCTGTCGGTTTGTCGGCGGCGCACTCGATCCTTTGTTGTAATCAAGCCTCGTTAGACACACCGGTCGGTTCTCCCGACTCAACAAAGGCCTTAACAGATAAGGTCGACTAAGGTTCCGCTGGAAGCGCGCGGCGGAGAGACGATTTCCGAATGAGTGAATAACACTTCGAGCAATTCAGTCCGAACAATTGCACCAAAGAATAGCATGAAAAGAATCTTAATCGCACTCGCGTTAGTCGCTTGTCTCTTCCCCTTCGTCTCGAAGACCCGAGCAGACGATGAGGTTTCGGTCGACTTTTTTTACGACAACCTGTCGTCGTATGGCAGCTGGATCGATGTGGATAACTACGGCTATTGCTTTCAGCCTAACGTCGCCGTGAGTAACTCGGACTGGCGACCCTACAGCGATGGGTACTGGGCTTACACCGACGTCGGCTGGACCTGGGTTTCTTACGAGGATTTCGGTTGGGCGACTTATCATTACGGTCGTTGGGCAAATCTTGAGAGCTACGGTTGGGTTTGGGTGCCTGGATATGAATGGGGTCCGGCCTGGGTTTCGTGGCGAACAGGCGGTGACTACGTCGGATGGGCGCCTTTACCGCCACAGGGTGAAACCGTCTACGAAGGCCACCCGATCAGCGGAGCGGTCGATGTCAGCTTTGATATCGGGCCGCTCTACTACAATTTTGTCGACATTCGCTATATTGGCGAACCCGTCCTTCGCCAGCGGATCATCCCGTCCCAGCGCAATGTTACGATCATCAACCGGACGGTGAACGTGACTAACATCACTTATAATAACTCAGTCGTTTATAACTACGGGCCGAACTTCAGCCAGCTGAATCAATATTCCGAGCGTCCAGTTCCGAGACTTGCGCTCAAACGCGAGTCTAACGTTACGGGCCACTCTGTTATGACGCATGGCGGAAACCTCAACCGTGTCAGTAACGGTCAACTGATGGTCGTCGCCCCGCCCGTGCGAAAATCACAAGAGAAACTCGCGCCCAAACAGGTGAAGGCGACCGTGACTAAGCCCCAGGTAGAGCGCGGTTGGAAGGGCATCAGCAACCGCCAGCAACTCCAGGCGGAAATGAAGAAAGAGAATCCAAAAAATGTGCCTCCGCCGAGTTTCAATCCGCCGGCCAATTACAATGGAGTGATGAGTTCCAAGGGTAAGGAAGGTGGGAAACAGGGAGGCATAGCAGCGCCTGCACCTCCTCCACCACAAAGGACCACTCCAGCTGCTGCGACCCAGGAGACGTCGGCTCAAGATAATCCAGGACGAACAAGGGAACAAAGCGCTGCTGGCAGTCGTCGACCCGCACCCGAGACGGGGACTGGTCAGCCTGGGGATATGCAACGTCGGGCAGGCGTGCAGCAAACAGAGGCAACACCGTCTCAACCGACCAGGGCACCTGAGGTGGCGCAGCCTGCCCAACCTCCCAAGCGGCCAACACCATTCACACGGCCGCGACGATCCGAGCCCGTAGATTCGCGTCAGCCTAACGAGATAGAACGAACTCAAAACCAACCACCGCCCCGCCCTCGGCACCCGCAACCGGCGCCACCAGAAAATCAACCTTCTGCGGAAACTCAACCACAGCACCACGAACAGGCTCAGCACCCCAAGGCAGTGGGCCCTTCGCCGGAAAACAGTGAGCATCAAGGCAAGCCAAAGAAGAAAAAGCCTAACGCCGAGCAAACACCAAGCCCCTAACGAACAAAGGAGACAAAGATTCGCGGCTTCGAGTTCATCTCGGGCCGCATCTTTTTCCCTCAGCTGTTGTGCAAACGTTCAGAGTAGTTCCGCGATCTGCACCGCATTGAGCGCTGCGCCTTTCAGGAGTTGATCTCCGCACACCCACAGGGCGAGCCCATTCTCCAGCGCGCAATCCAGTCGAAGTCGTCCGACCTGGCAGTTGTCTTTTCCGGCGACCGTAAGCGGCATTGGATAACAATGTGACTGCGGCTCATCCACCAGGTCGAGTCCGGGCGCCTTGGCGAGAACGTCACGTGCGGCCTCAACTGAAACCGGCTCGCGAAACTCCGCGCTCAATGCCACCGAATGCGCGCGATAAACCGGCACGCGAACACAGGTAACCGAGGCTTGGAAGTTGGGCAGGTGCATCATCTTGCGCCCCTCATTCTGCAGCTTCATTTCTTCGCGGGTGTAGCCGCTCTTAAGAAAGGAATCGACCTGCGGAAGAGCGTTAAAAGCGATTGGGTGCGGGTAGACTTCGGCAATCGGTTCGGCTTCACCCGACACCGCTTCGATTTGCCGGCGCAATTCCTCGATCGCTCGCGCGCCGCTACCCGAAACAGCCTGATAACTCGCCCCAAAAACTCGCCGCAATCCAAAAGCTCGATGCAACGGATAAAGCGCCATTAGAGCAATCGCCGTTGTGCAGTTCGGATTTGCTATGATTCCGCGATGCATGTGCAGATCGTCCGGGTTGATCTCCGGGATAATGAGCGGCACGTCTTCCTCCATGCGAAAGGCGGAAGAGTTGTCGATCACGATCGCGCCAGCTCGTTGTGCGATCGGCGCAAACCTCTTCGCCGTCTCCGAGCCCGCGCTGAAAAAAGTCAGGTCCGCACCGGCGAATGAATCTTCCTCGAGCGCGGCGACAGGATATTTACGCCCTCGAAATTCCAGCATCCGTCCCGCCGACCGCGGTGAAGCAAGCAAACGCAAGTCTGCCACTGGAAAATCGCGTCGTTCCATTACGCGCAATAATTCGACGCCAACCGCGCCGGTCGCGCCCACGATCGCCACGTGATACTTTTTCCGCATCGCGAGCGCAGTTTATCGTCCGCATCCTGACATGCAAACGACCGGGCTGACCATCCGAGTTTCTGTTCCAGAGCAGCGTCTTGATCTTCTGACCGGCGACAAGGTTCTTGTCAGCTACCCCGTTTCAACCTCACGTTTCGGTCTCGGTCCTGAGGCCGGCAGCATGAAGACGCCGCCCGGAAAATTTCGCATCGTGGAAAAAATCGGCGCCGATGTTCCTCTCGGCACCATCTTCCGTAGCCGTGTTCCTCTTGCACCAAAAGATCCACCTCCGCCGGATGACGATCTCATTCTTACCCGCATCCTCTGGCTCGATGGGATTGAAGATCATAATGCCAATACCCGCGACCGTTTCATTTACATTCACGGCACGAATCACGAGGCGGAGATTGGTCGTCCCGCGAGTCATGGTTGCATCCGAATGAGGAGCGTAGATATCGCTGACCTTTTCGACTGTGTGCCAGCGGGCACGGAGGTGGTTATCGCGAGCTAACGAAAAAAGGCGAGAAATTCGTTGCGCGCGGGGACTTCCCCGCCTAAACATCGACAGCAACCTGCTAAAGGAAGGAGGCGAGTAATATAGTGAAGATTCTGAAAGCAATTCTTGTATTGGCCATTGCGGCTGGCGTTCTAAGCCTGGGTGCTTGTGCGCAGAAAAAGGAGACGGTGACCCCGGCACCGGCCACGTACTCCAAATAGCAAGCCGCCGGCGGTTCGCCTCCGACCGGAAAACTTTAACCCAAAAGGCCAGGTCGTTCTCGCGGCCTGGCCTTTTTTCGTTATGAGACGGCGGCTCTGCCGGGGATGGATGTTATCGTTTTTGTAACGGCAGTGATTTGTTAGGCGTACACCGGGCTGCCTAACGAACAGCGAGGCTGGCGAAAATGTTCCGTCTCCCTTAATGTGACTTCTGAATGATTTCGCTTTCCGGCCGTTCCTTGACGCTCGACCAAATCGCCAGCGTCGCGCTTGCGCGCGAGCCGGTTGAGGTTGCGGCTTCAGCACTAGCGAAGATCCGCGCTTCGCGCCGCGTGGTGGACGACATTGTTGCACGTCGCGCAATTATCTACGGGATCAGCACGGGCTTTGGGAAACTTGCCGATGTGCACATTCCGCCCGACAAACTCGAGCAGCTTCAGGTTAATCTCGTGCGCAGTCATTGCTGTGGGATCGGCCGACCACTCTCCGAACCGGAGGTGCGCGCGATGATGCTTCTGCGTGCCAACGTGCTGACCTTGGGCTTCAGCGGCATCCGGCTGCAAGTGATTCAACTCTTGGTCGAGATGCTCAACCGCAGAGTCTGGCCGGTGATTCCCGAGAAAGGATCGGTCGGAGCGAGTGGAGATTTAGCGCCGCTCGCGCACCTCGCCCTCTCGCTGCTTGGAGAAGGCGACGCATTTTTCCAGGACGAATGCATGTCTGCCGAAGCCGCCCTGCAAAGGGCCGAGCTCCAACCAACCAGTCTGCAAGCAAAGGAAGGTCTCGCGCTTCTCAATGGCACTCAGACGATGCACGCGGTCGGCGGTCTTGCGATTGTGCGCGCGAAACAACTCGTGCAGGTAGCCGATGTCGCGGGCGCAATGGCACTTGAAGCGCTCCTCGGCACGCCGGTCGCCTTCGACGAACGAATTCATAACGCGCGTCCGCATCCCGGTCAGCGCGCGGTTGCGCGGCATTTGCTCGCTCTGTTGCGGGAGAGTCAAATCCGCGCTTCCCATCTCACGGGAGATCTGCGCGTGCAGGATGCTTACAGTCTGCGTTGCATGCCGCAGGTGCACGGTGCAGTCCGTGGTGCCCTCGCCCATTGCGAGGAGGTGCTGGCGATCGAGTCGGGCTCAGCGACCGACAACCCGCTCGTTTTCACCGATAATGGCGATGTCCTTTCAGGTGGCAACTTTCACGGCGCGCCGCTCGCGCTTGCTCTCGATTACGCCGCGATCGCGATCACGGACCTGATGAGCATCAGTGAGCGACGAATTGATCGCCTGCTAAATCCGGATCTAAACGAAGGATTGCCCGCCTTTCTCGCGCAACAACCCGGAATGCAATCCGGCTTCATGATCGCGCACGTTGCCGCGGTTGCGCTCCTGAACGAAGCCAAGATCCTGGCGCATCCTGCGAGCGTCGACAATCTCCCGACATCAGCCGGAAAGGAAGATCATGTTTCGATGGGGATGACCGCCGCACTCAAATTCCGGACAGTGATGGACAATGCCGAGCATCTTTTTGCCATCGAACTGCTGGCGGCGGGTGAAGGATTGGAATTTCGTCGGCCACTCAAGGCCGGCGTCGGGGTCGAGCGGGCCTTGGCCGCTCTCCGTGCAATCGTGCCGCGTTTGGAGGAAGATCGCGTCCTGACGGGCGACATCGAACGTGTAGCGGGAGCAATTCGTGCCGGCCGTTTTAGTTTTGAAGATGAATTCTGACCATGGAGCCATAGGAGGCCACGGAATTGTATTTTTCTCCACGGTCTCCGTCACAATGCTCTAGTCTGGCCTAACGAATTATGACGGAAAAACGAACAATTCGTGCCCCGCGTGGCAATGAACTCAGCTGCAAGAGCTGGCAGCAGGAAGCGGCGTTGCGAATGCTGATGAACAATCTCGATCCGGAGGTCGCGGAGAAGCCGGAACAACTGATCGTTTATGGGGGAACCGGGCGCGCCGCGCGCAGTTGGGAAGCTTTCGACGCGATCGTTAGGGAGCTGCGCGAGTTAGAGAATGACGAAACGCTTCTCGTTCAGTCTGGCAAACCGGTTGGTGTCTTTCGCACCCACGATGAAGCACCTCGCGTCCTGATCGCTAATTCGAATCTCGTTGGCCATTGGTCCAACTACTCGGAGTTCAACCGGCTCGAAAAACTTGGTCTAACGATGTATGGCCAGATGACGGCTGGCTCCTGGATCTACATCGCGAGCCAGGGAATCGTGCAGGGAACTTTCGAGACTTTTTCTGCCGCCGGAGCGAAACATTTTGAAGGTACGCTCGAGGGAAGACTGCTCGTGACCGGTGGCCTCGGCGGGATGGGTGGCGCGCAGCCGCTCGCCGCTACCATGGCCGGCGCCAGTTGCCTGGGAATCGAGGTCGATCCCATGCGCATCGAGAAACGCCTAACGAGCGGCTATTGCGATAAGCTCGCGCGCTCGCTCGACGAAGCGATGGATATTCTCGACAGAGGCAAAACGAAGAAAAAAGCGATCTCCGTTGGTTTGGTCGGCAATTGTGCCGATGTCCTCCCTGAGATGGTGAAGCGCGGGATTGTGCCCGATATACTTACCGATCAAACCAGCGCGCACGACGCGCTCAACGGTTATGTGCCTAATGAAATGTCGCTCGAGGAAGCGCTGCAATTGCGCGTCGATAATCCCGACGAATACATCGGGCGTTCGATGGCCGCGATGGCGCGCCATGTCGAAGCCATGCTGGCTTTAAAGAAGAAGGGTGCGGTCACTTTCGATTACGGAAATAATCTTCGCACCCAGGCGAAGAAGGCTGGCTGCGAAAATGCCTTCGATATTCCCGGTTTCGTTCCGGAGTACATCCGTCCGCTTTTCTGCGAAGGAAAAGGTCCCTTTCGCTGGGTCGCTTTGAGCGGCCAGCCTAACGACATCGCCCGCACCGATAAACTTGCACTCGAGCTTTTTCCCGAAAACAAAATTCTTTCGCGGTGGATGAAGCTGGCGCGAGAACGCATCCAGTTCCAGGGTTTGCCCGCGCGCATCTGTTGGCTTGGCTACGGGGAGCGGGCCGAGTTCGGACTCGCGATGAACGAGCTGGTTAGACGCGGCGAACTCAGTGCGCCGATCGTGATTGGTCGCGATCATCTCGATACCGGGTCCGTGGCTTCGCCATTCCGCGAAACCGAAGGCATGATCGACGGGAGCGACGCAATCGCCGATTGGGCGTTACTCAATGCGTTGGTGAACACTGCCGCTGGTGCCTCCTGGGTTTCGATCCATAACGGCGGCGGTGTCGGCATCGGCTACTCCCAGCACGCCGGTATGGTCGTGGTCGCGGATGGCACTGACAACGCCAGGCGCCGTCTTGAACGCGTCCTGACGAGTGACCCTGGCATGGGCGTGATCCGACACGCTGACGCCGGTTATTCGAGAGCAATCAAGTTCGCGAAAGATCACGATATCAAGATCCCGATGACGGCACAGGCTCGCGACTGACGCTCACCTGGCGGCAACGGCATCAGGTCGCGGCCCGTTCTCAGGCAGGCAAATCCGCCGCCTCTTGGGCAGAGATTCGCGGATGTGCTAAGTGTCAACAATTCACGATGAAAAAACTCGTCGAGTGTGTGCCAAACTTCTCCGAAGGCCGCGACCTTAGTGTTATCCAACAGATCACGTCCGCGATCGAAAGTGCCGATGGAGTGTCGCTGCTCGATGTTGATCCCGGTGCGAGCACCAATCGCACCGTAGTCACGTTTGTTGGTTCGCCGGAAGCGGTCGTGGAAGGGGCGTTTCGCGGAATTCGGAAGGCCGCGGAGTTAATCGACATGCGGAAACATCAAGGGGCGCATCCTCGCATGGGGGCGACCGATGTTTGCCCGTTCATTCCGGTCAGCGACGTCAGCTGGGAGGAAGTGATTGGGTGCGCGAAATCGTTAGGCAAACGCGTGGCGGAAGAGTTGAAGATTCCCGCTTACCTTTACGAGCGCGCGGCTGCCAGTCCGGGTCGCTCGAATCTTTCCCTCATTCGTGCAGGCGAATACGAAGGGTTCTTTGAGAAGATCAAGCAACCGCAGTGGAAGCCGGATTTTGGTCCAGCGGTTTTCAATGAACGCTCGGGGGCGACGGTGATCGGCGCGCGCGATTTTCTCGTCGCCTACAACGTTAATCTGAACACAAAGTCGGTCAGGCGGGCGAATTCGGTCGCGTTTGACGTGCGGGAGAATGGACGCGTGAAAACGGAGGACGGCACGCCGAGTGGAAAGAAGATACTCGATGAAAAAGGCGAGCCGGTGCGGATTCCAGGAATGTTGCAACACGTGAAGGGCATCGGCTGGTACGTTGAGGAATATGGCATCGCGCAAGTCTCGATGAACCTAACAAATATCTCGGAGACATCGCTACACGCGGCGTTCGATGCCTGCTGCAAGTCGGCCGAGCAGCGAGGGCTGCGCGTCACCGGCTCGGAAGTCGTCGGGATGCTGCCGAAGAAATGTCTCATCGATGCAGGCCGTTTCTTCCTGCGCCAGCAAAGCTGGTCGGAGGGTGCGTCGGAAGAGCACCTGATTGATCTGGCGATTCGATCGATGGGTTTAAGCGAGCTGAAACCATTCGATCCCAGGGAAAAGGTCATTGAATACAAGATTGAGAAGACCGCGGCCAAGTCACTCGTTAGGCTCAACCTGCGCCAGTTTTGCAACGAGACGCTGAGCGATTCGCCTGCACCGGGCGGCGGCTCCGTCGCGGCCTTGATGGGGGCGTTAGGGGCATCGTTAGGTGGAATGGTGGCAAACCTTTCTGCGGGAAAGCGGGGCTGGGAGGATCGGTTGGAATTTTTCAGCGATTGGGCGGTGAAAGCGCAGCATTTGAAGGATGAGCTGCTTTTTCTGGTGGATGAGGATACCGCGGCTTTCAACAAAGTGATGGCGGCTTTTGGATTGCCGAAGAATACGCCGGAAGAGAAGTCCGCGCGGACGCAGACGATCCAGGAAGCGAATCGTTATGCAGCGGAGATCCCGCTGCGGGTGATGGAAACGGCAAGTCGTGTCTATGAGCTACTCAGTGCCATGGCGGAAAACGGAAACCCGGCGTCGATCTCGGATGTAGGCGTGGGATTGCTTGCTGCCCGTGCCTGCGTTGAAGGAGCGGGGATGAATGTGCGAATTAACCTCTCGGGATTGAAGGACGAGACCGTGAAAGCCGAGTTGCGACAGAAAATGGAAACGTTGATGCGCGAGTCGGAAGTGCGATACCAAAGTGCGCGCGAGCTCGTGGAGAAGAGACTGGCCGGATAGCGGTTCGCCTGGAGCGCTGCCCGGACGAGTTTCCACCGTGGCGAACTTCTCGCGCTGATCAAAAATTGGAACGGTTTCTTAGCAGATTTGCCAACGTGAACTCGATCGCCATCCTCCACGCTGCCCAGCTCGTTAGTCTCGCCGGTCCGGCGCGGCCGCGAGTTGGAACGGAGCTAAGCGACCTCGCGATTATCGAAGGTGGCGGGATGCTTGTGCGCGATGGCATCATTGCGCGAGTTGGCAATTCATCCGAGATCGAGCGCGAGTTGCCTAACGACTGCGAAATTATCGAAGCGCGCGGGCGAGTGGTGCTACCAGGATTTGTGGATGCTCATGCGCATCCGGTTTTCGGCGGAAATCGGGTGGACGAGTTTGAGATGCGCGCTCGCGGGGCAACCTATGAGGAGATCGCGGCCGGTGGTGGCGGGATTCGCTCGACTGTCCGCTGGACGCGCGGGACGAATGAAGAGGAGCTGCTGAAGGAAGCCAGCTTGCGAATTCGTTGGGCGCTGCGTTGTGGCACGACGACGATGGAAGCGAAATCGGGTTATGGCCTGTCACTGGAAGAGGAGCTCAAGATGCTACGGGTCATCGGGCGCCTGAGCGAAGACAGCCCAATGGAATTGGTGCCCACCTTTCTTGGAGCACACGCCTTTCCGGAAGAATTTGAGGACCGACGGGACGATTACGTTTCGCTCGTGGTCGAGGAGATGATTCCCGAAGTCGTTAGGCAAGGGATCGCCGAGTACTGCGACATCTTTTATGAACGTGGCTATTTTGACCGCTTGGCCGCTCGTCGGATTCTCACGCGAGCGAAAGAAGCGGGTCTGGGCCTCCGCATGCACGCCGATCAACTAACGAACTCGGGCGGCGCCGTGCTCGCGTCTGAGTTGGGCGCGGTGACCGCGGATCACCTCGAGCAAACAGAAGAGGAGGGGATTACGGCGATGCGAGCAGCCGGTGTTCAGCCGATCTTACTGCCAGCTTCGGTTTACGCTCTTGGCAAGACTCGCTATCCAAAAGCCCGCTCGATGATCGAAGCTGGACTCGCCGTCGTGCTGGCGACCGATTTCAATCCGGGCTCGTCCCCCACGCTTTCGATTCCGATGATTCTTTCCCTGGCGGCGACACAAATGAAAGTGACGCCGGCCGAGGGTGTAACCGCGACGACGATCAATGCCGCCTACAGCCTGGGACGCGGCCATCAGGTCGGTTCACTCGAAAAAGGGAAAACAGGTAATTTCACTCTCTTCGAGTGCTCGGATTATCGCGAAATCGCTTACTGGTTTGGCTTTGTGCAACCGGAGATGGTTTTCGCGCGTGGACAACGAATAGTGTAGCGGCAGCCTGCGACACTAGCCAGCGGATTCGTTAGGCAAGTAGCGATGGCTGCCGAAAATCGGATGCGGCGGAGAGCGACCATCGCTACAGTGATGGTTGATGAAGGTCGAAGTTGAAAACCAACCTCATTGCGTAGCGACGCTCAAAATCGAGCTGCCGCCGTCGGAGGTGTCAAAGGAATGGGACGCGATCACGAGCAGTTTCGCCGCCCATGCGCGCATTCCCGGTTATCGTCCGGGCAAGGCGCCGAAGCGGGTGATCGAAGCGAAGTTTCGAAAGGATATTCAGGATGAATTGACGAAGAAGCTCGTCTCAAAGAGCTATCGGGAAGCGATTGCGCGAGAGCAGCTGCGAGTCGTCAGCCTGACGAATCTCGAAGATGTAGAGTTTGGCGAAGATCGCTCAATGCGTTTCCGAGCGACGGTTGTGACCGCACCGGAATTTGAGCTGCCGGATTACAAGGGAATCCCGCTCCAGTTGCCGGGCACTGATGTGACGGAAGACGAGATCAACGCAGCGATCAAACGTTTGCGCGAACAATCGGCCGACTTTGTTGATGTGCCTGCGCGCGGCCTGGAGATGGAAGATTTTGCGGTGCTCGACTTCGAGGGAGTGATGGAGGGCAAGTCGATCGGGGAAATAGCGCCAAAGGCGAGCAAGAATCTGCAAGGCGGCAAAAAATTCTGGCTTCACCTTGCGCCGGACAATTTTCTTCCGCGCTTTGCCGAACAGTTAGTCGGACTCAAACCTAACGAGTCGCGCCAGGTGCAGGTGGAATTTCCTCAAGATTTTCCAGTGGGCGAGCTGGCTGGCAAAACTGCGCAATACAATGTGACATTGCTCGAGATCAAGCAACGCGTTCTGCCGCCGGTGGACGATGCCTTTGCCGGCAAATGGATGCCGGGGAAAACGCTCGAAGAGTTGCGGCATAGGCTCGAAGAGCAGATCGAGCATGAGAAGGAACATGAACGAGAAAGGGCGCGCGAAGCTCAGGTCGTCAGATTCCTGGATGATCGGATTCAGTTCGAAGTGCCACCGAATCTGCTCAAATCCGAAACGCGCAGCGCACTCGCCGAGTTGGTGCAGCGCAACCGTGAGCGTGGAGTGCCTGATGAAGCTTTACAGGACAAGGAAAAGGAACTCATCCAAGCCGCGACCGGCCTGGCAGCTCACCGCTTAAAGATCAATTTTATTCTGCATCGCATCGCCGAGCAGGAGAAAATTCAGGTGACGCGCGCGGATATCGACGAGCGGATTCGCCATCAAGCGATGCATCACAACATCACTGCGGAAAAAATGCGGCAGGAAATCGAAAAGCAGGAAGGTATGAACGGTCTCGTGGAACAGATCCTATTGGCCAAGACGATTGATTTCCTCGGGTCGAATGCTACCATCGAAGGCGCTCCCGCGGCGACGGAGATCGGGCCGCCAGACAAACAACCATGACAACGAATCGCGACACACATTTTTCTCAATCCGTCCTCGTGCCAATGGTCGTGGAACAGACCGGGCGCGGCGAACGCAGCTACGACATTTATTCGCGTCTGCTCAAGGATCGAATTGTCTTTATCGGGACGCCGATTGACGACCACATTGCGAACCTGGTGATTGCGCAGTTGCTCTTCCTGCAAATGGAAGACGGCAAGAAGGACATCAACGTTTATATCAATTCACCCGGCGGATCGGTTACAGCTGGCCTCGCGATTTACGACACGATGCAATTTCTCACCTGCGACGTGACAACCTACTGCCTCGGGATGGCGGCGAGCATGGGCGCCGTCTTGCTGGCGGCCGGAACAAAAGGCAAGCGCTACGCGCTGCCGAATTCCGACATCATGATCCATCAGGTTTCGGGCGGTGCGCAGGGCCAGGCGAGTGACGTTGAGCGCACGGTCGAATACATGTTTAAGCTGAAGAAACGGCTCATCCGCATTCTCAGTCAGCACACGGGCAAAGCTGAGGAGCAGGTGCAGCGGGATTCCGACCGTGATTATTATATGACCGCGGCGGAGGCGAAGTCTTATGGGCTGGTGGACGAGGTGATCAAATCACGCAAGGAGGCGAAATTACTCGACGGCGATGGAACTGGCGGAAAGTTGAACGACCGCTCGACGGCAATCGCGGAGTCTGCTTTACCGCAGAAAGTCGAGGAATAGGACCTGCTACTAACGGGAAAAATGGCACGCGCCTCGAACCTGACCATGTGCTCCTTCTGTGGCAAAAGCCACGCGGAGGTCCGGAAACTTATCGCCGGCCCTGGTGTTTATATTTGCGATAGCTGCATCAACGTCTGCAAGAGCATCCTCGACAAGGAACTGAATGAAGACGCGCGCCGCCAGAGCTCGACTATTCGGGTCCCGAAACCGGCCGAAATTCGACGCTCGCTCGACCAGTATGTCGTCGGCCAGGAGCTGGCGAAGAAGACGCTCTCGGTCGCGGTGCACAATCATTTCAAACGCGTTCTGCAAAGCGCGCCGCCGGCGGATACTTCCGCTGCATTCCAACCCGATCCGTTCGCCGATGTGGAGATTGAGAAAAGCAACATTCTCCTTATCGGGCCAACGGGTTCCGGAAAAACGCTGCTCGCAAAAACCCTGGCGCGTATTCTCGACGTGCCTTTTTGCATCGCCGACGCAACAACTTTGACCGAAGCCGGGTATGTGGGTGAGGACGTGGAAAACATCATTTTGCGCCTCCTGCAAAATGCCGATTATGACGTCAAGCGTGCCGAAATTGGAATCGTCTACATCGATGAAATCGATAAAATCGGACGCAAGACCGACAATGTTTCAATCACGCGCGATGTCTCTGGCGAGGGCGTGCAGCAAGCCTTGCTCAAAATTCTCGAGGGTAGCACCTGCAATGTTCCACCGCAGGGCGGCCGTAAACATCCGCATCAGGAATACATCCAGGTAAACACGGAGAAGATTCTCTTCATCTGCGGTGGCGCCTTCGTTGGTTTGGAAAAAATCGTGCAAAGGCGGCTCGGCAATCGGGTCATGGGTTTCGGCTCGCCCTCCCTCGACGCGGAGGACGCCATGCGGCGCGAAGCTGTCCGCCAGGTCGAGCCAGAAGACTTGCTCAGTTTCGGCATGATCCCGGAGTTCATCGGTCGGCTGCCAGTAATCAGTGCTCTCGACGCGCTGACCGAAGAAGAAATGGTCATGATTCTCACTGAGACGAAGAATGCGATGATCAAGCAATACACCAAGCTCTTCGCCATGGAAGATGTCCGTCTCACCGTGACGAAAGATGCACTTCGTGCCCTCGCCGCGCAGGCTGTGACGAAGGGGACGGGTGCACGTGCTCTGCGCTCGATGCTCGAGCGCATTATGCTCGATATCATGTACGACGTGCCGAGCCGCGAAGACATCGCCGAGGTCACGATCAATCGCGGAGTTGTCGAAGGGAAAAAGACCCCGCTCATTCGGAAAAAGCAGGACAAGGACGCCGCCTAAAGTTATCTGTTCCCACGGGGCGCGAATCGAGAAGGTTTGGCTTCCGCCGCCCGGATCAACAAATTCCGCCAGCGTTTCCTGTTGGATGCGCAAATCCCGCGGTGAGCGCTGAATCGTCAGAGAGCGCAACCAGAAAAGGAGCCGGGTCGCATTGGCGCGAACTCAGCGATCGCGCGTATAGTTGATGGTGCGCGTTGTCGTCATCAACACCGGAACGGAAATCCTGTTAGGTGACGTTCTAAATACGCATCTTGGATTCATTGCCCGGGCAATTTTTCCCCTCGGATTGCGGGTGGAACGCCAGCTCGCGGTGCCGGATGGCGCGGCGATCGGTGATGCGCTGAGCGAGAATTTTGGGCTGGCGGATTTGATTTTTGTTACGGGCGGACTTGGGCCGACGACGGACGATGTCACTCGTGAAATCACTGCAGAGCTATTGCGCCTTGAGCTGGTGCATGATCCGGTTTTGGCGGCGAGCATCACTGAACGTCTGACGACTCGCGGCATTCGCCTGACCGATCGCATTCTGCGTCAGGCGATGGTGCCAAGCGGCGCGCAGATTTTGCCTAACGAAAACGGCAGCGCGGTGGGACTTTATCTTGCGGCTGGGGTCAATCCATCTCTGAACTCGCCGCACTTGTTTCTTCTCCCCGGTCCGCCCCGGGAGTTACAGCCGATGTTCCAGCAATTCGTTCTGCCGTTTTTGGAACGGATCGTTAGGCGCGACGAAGCGGTGGCTTATCGCAATTATCGGATTGCAGGCATGGGCGAGTCCTATGTGGAAGAAGCGGTTGGCGCGCAACTCCTCAGCCTGGCTGGTCTCGAGTTGGGATACTGCGCGCGAATGGGCGAAGTCGACTTGCGGCTCATCGGGCCACCAGCGATTTTGGAGGAAGCGGACATCATCGTTCAAGACAGGCTGGCAAAGTTCGTCTTTTCGACCAGCGGCGAAAGTCTGGAAACGGTCGTCGTTAGGCAGTTAGCGAACAGCAACAAAACCCTGGCGGTTGCTGAATCGTGTACCGGCGGATTTCTGGCTCATCGCCTAACGAACGTTCCCGGCGCCTCTCAAGTCTTTTTGGCTGGATACGTCACGTACTCGAATGAGGCCAAGACGGCGGCTTTAGGCGTTTCCGTTGAGGCGATCGCGCAACACGGTGCGGTAAGCGAGGTGGTGGCGGGTATGATGGCCGAAGGCACACGAGAAAAATCCGGCGCCGACTTTGCTCTCTCCACAACCGGAATTGCCGGACCCGGTGGTGGCAGTCTCGAGAAACCTGTTGGCACTGCTTATATCGCTTGTGCGAGTAAGGATGGAACGATCGTTAGGCATCTTTTTTTTCCGACCGATCGCGAAACCTTTAAACAGCTGGCCACACAGATGGCGCTCAATCTCTTGCGCACAACGCTGCCAGGCGATCAAGCGGGCAGCTAATCGCCCACCACCACGGGCGTTCCCACCTTGACGTGGCTATAAAACATTTCCGCCGCTGCCGACGGCATCCGGATGCATCCATGCGATGCCGCATAGCCTGGCAAGATCCCGACATGCATCCCCACGCCCTCTTCGGTTATCCGCATGAACCATGTCATAGGCGCGCCGACGAAATGCGTGCCGCTTGGTGCCGCGTCGATGCGGCTGCTGACGCCGGCGCGGACCGTGCGGCCGTAAGCGTCCTTGAAATCGCCGTAGATATTGGAGCGATGATCCTTGTCCTTCTCAAGCACGTGGAAGCTTCCCTGTGGAGTGGGTCGGGCACGTTTGCCGGACGAAATCGGCGAATCGATCACGACTTCGTCTCCCATCATGAGATAGGCGCGCTGTTTGGAAATGGAAACGCGAACGTGCGAATTATCAGGCGTGAGCCGGGCCAGGAGACGGGGGGAAACATTAATCGGCTCCTGACGATGGATCAGTTCGTTGGCCTGTTTCATTTGCGGGCTGGACCGGCGCGCATCGCGTTCTCGTGAACCGAGAAATTGAGCCTGCAGTGCGGCGCCTGCGATGAGCAGGAGCGCAAGAATGCCGGTGAGTACTCGGAAGCGGGCGATCACAGAGATTGTGCGTGCATCAACTGGGCGTAAGCGACAAGCACAATGGAGAATTCACAAGCCGGTGGCAACGCGGAAATTAGCCTCCATCGTCGCATGCCGTGAATTGTTTGTCACTTTCCCGGAATCCGTTGTCTCATCGACCCATTTCGCGGCTTCGGCCTAACGATAAGTCGCAACACGGCTGAGCCAGCCCGGCAGCCAGCGTTTCTCGTGGCGTTCTGGCGGTGAGTTCTCAACTCGTTCCCGGAGGACGCGAGCTGCCGAATCGGCGAACTCCTCTCTTTCCGTCGCTCTATTGGTGGTCGCCGGCATTCCTTCCAAAACTTGTAGCAATCCCCAGCCGTGTCCCTGATAACGCTCCGTCGCTAGCACGCCTTCGCCTTTGAAGTTTACATAGTCGACAAGCGCATAACAACCTCGTGCCGTGCTCGCGACGCTTTGGAAATTCTGCCTGATACGATCGCGGTCGCCGGGCGGCGCGCTGCCCAGCATGCGAGGAAGGGCACTCTGCAATCGCGCCACGAGAAACTGAGCTTGGAGGTCGATTGTATCGGCAAGAAATTCGCGCAGGAGTTTCATGCGTGCGCTCGATTGTGCGGCGAGAAATTCGGCGCGCGAATTCCAAGGGCATGGCGCGCCACTCCGTGCGATCACCTGCTCTGGCAACTTCGCCCCATGCTGTTCCGCAAAATTCAGGAACGTCGGGAAACTCTCCTCGAAGGGTCCGCGCTGACCCGCCGGATACCAGATGAAGTGTCCGATGCCGAGGGAGGCAAAATCTTCCCCGGCGTTCCAAGAGGTGAGGCCGGCAATCGTTCCGCCGCACTCGTTTTGCCAAATCTTGCGGCCGATGCTCATCGCCTCCGAATGTGAGACGGAGATCTCGGCCCAAGCCGAGGGAATAGCAGCCATCGGGAGTGCGAGAAGTACAACACTCCACTTCATCTTCATCCACCGGGACGACTGCCACCGCCTCCGCCCGCTTGACGCGGACGCGATCTCCGTGGATGGGTTGTGCGCGACAGACCTAACGTTAGTCGGTCCGCATGCAGTTTTATCGATCATCTCTATGAAAATTTTGTCTCTAATTGCCATTATCATTACCGCTGTTTCCCCTCTTTTTGCTGCCGAGCCAACGCCGAAAAGCCAGGCAAGTCCGGCTGCGAGCGCGAGTCCCACGCCGGATATCGATCAACCGATCGGACCGCTCAAGACGCAAAAAGACAAAATAAGCTACAGCATCGGTCTCGACATCGGCTCGACGCTCAAACGCCAGTCGATTGACGTGGATGAATCTCTCATGGGGAGCGGAATCAGGGACGGATTGAGCGGCAACAAACCTCTCCTCACCGACGAGCAAACGAAGCTTATCATGAGTCGTTTCCAAAAAGAGATGATGGAAAAGCAGGTCGCGATGCGGAAGGCGAGCGGTGACAAGAACTCTGCGGAAGGCAAAAAATTCCTCGAAGAAAACAAGAAGAAGGAAGGCGTAAAGACAACCGCCAGCGGACTGCAATACAAAGTGCTCAAGGAAGGTAGCGGAACCTCGCCTAAGGAAACCGACACAGTGAAAGTCAATTATCGCGGGACCACGATTGACGGCAAAGAGTTCGACAGCTCCTACAAGCGCGGGCAGCCGGCAACTTTCCCGGTTAATCGAGTGATCAAGGGTTGGACGGAAGGTCTGCAGGTCATGAAGCCGGGCGGCAAATATCAATTCTTCATCCCATCCGACCTCGCTTATGGCGAACGAGGTGCGGGTCCGGATATTGGACCGAACGCGACTTTGCTCTTCGATGTTGAGCTAATCGATGTCGAAAAGCCGACTCCGACGCCGCCCCCGCATAAGTCGACTTACGATTCGAGCCGTCCGGCAGGCCAGCCGGGCGCAGCAATCCCGATTAGCCCTATGCCCAAGCCCTCGCCAACCGCGAAATAGCTTCAACACGGCTTTGATTCGATCGGTGATTCCTGCCGGTCGTACAACGGGTGGTGAGCGCGGAGGGGGCCTGGGATGGACGTTCGGGAGGAAGTCCGTTCTATCGGAGCTTGATCGTTAGGCGGGGAGCGTCGCTCCAGAGATCTTCCAAGCTGTAGAAGTCCCGCTTCTCGGAATGGAAGACGTGGACAATCACTTGCAGGTAGTCGAGCACGATCCATTGACTAGCCGGGAAACCGTCCACCGCCACCGCGCGTACCGCGTAATCATCGCGCAGTCTCGTTTCGATCTCGCCCGCGATCGCCTTTAGATGCGGCTCCGAACTTCCCGAACAGATGACAAAGAAATCGGTGAAGGTGGAAATGCCGCGCAGATCAAGCACGACGATATCCTCCGCTTTTTTATCGAAGGCGAATTGGGCGCAGGTCTTCGCTAGATCTTCGGGTTCGATCGGTTGGTTCCTTGGTATAGTTTTTCCCGGCGAATAACTTGTTCGACCGCCTCGGGCACGAGATAGCGAATCGATTGCCCAATGGCAACCCGATTCCGGATTATCGTCGCCGAGATGTCGATCTTCCGACGCACCATTGGGTAAGGATATTCACCTCGATCACCCGAGCGATCGAGGATGACAAACTGCACCAGCCGTCGCAGGTCGTCGAAGCGGTGCCAGGTCGTTAGCTTTTCGAGGTTATCCTCGCCGAGGAGGAAGAACAGTTTCGCACCTGGATTTTCCCGGCAAAGAACCTCTACGGTGTCGACCGAATAGGATGGCTCCTCCCGATCGATCTCCAGTCGCGAAGCGGAAAAACCAGGTTCGTCGTCGAGCGCGATGTTCAACATTTTCCAACGCAGCGCCGAGCTCGTCGGCGCGTCCTTGAATGGTGATTGGGCGGCGAGGACGAAGACCACTTCCTCGAGATTGAACGTTTCCCGCGCTTCGCGTGCGAGAATAAGATGGGCGTGGTGGATTGGATCGAAACTGCCACCGTAGATACCGATCCTTTTCAAACCATTCTTCGCGGACGGGCGATAATCTTCGGCAGCGATGTGGTCTGCGATTCGCATTGTCTAACGACTTGTTTCCTGTTTCGCGCCTTCGCCATCGATTCTAAGGTCGGACGTTATGGAGAGTGCTTCACCGGGTCAACTCATCCTTACCGGCGTGCCCGGCAAGGAACTCGATCGCGAATCGGCCGCGCTTTTTCGCAAGGTCCAACCGGGCGGCTTCATCATCTTTGGACGCAACATCGAGAGCGCACCACAACTGCGGAAGTTGATCGACGACCTGCGCGACCTCAGTGCGATCGAGCCGATCATTACGATTGACCAGGAGGGCGGTCGCGTTTCGCGTCTGCGGTTGATCGGGAGCGAGCCACCAAGCGCCCAACAACTTCGGGACAAGGGCGACGTGGAGCTCGTTAGGCGACATGGAGAGCTGACTGGACGTCTTCTGCGCCTTTTCGGTTTCAATCTCGATCTCTGTCCGGTGCTGGATATTTCTTTCGATGATGAAGCGGATAATTCTCTCCGTGGCCGCTGCTACGGGCGCGACGTGGAGGAGGTCGTCCGGATGGCCGGCGCCTTCAACGACGCATTGCGCGCCGAAGGGATCGCGAGTTGTGGTAAGCATTTTCCTGGTTATTCCGCTGCCACAGTCGATGCACATCACGACCTGCCACTCATCGAGCGTTCACGTGCCGAGCTTGAGGAAAATGAGCTAGCGGTATTCCGTCAGTTCGCTGGCCGCGTCGACAGCATGATGATCTGCCACGGTTGGTATCGCTGTCTTGAGCCGCAAAAAACCGCTGCCTCTCTCTCGCGGCTCATCGTAACGGACCTGCTCCGCCGTGAACTCGGCTTTTCCGGTCTCGTCATGACGGATGATCTGGATATGGGAGCAATCTTAAACGAATACGGTTTCGAAGAAACGATCCGCCGCGCAATCGGTGCCGGGAATGATCTGGCGATGATTTGCCACCGGGTAAAGGCGATTGAGGAGGCGTTCGGCTTCATCGAAAGGTTGCCGGTCGAGCAACTTGATCGCGCGTTGGAGAATGTCGCACGGTGCAAAGCAGCACTGAACCCGCCTCTGAGTTTTTCGGAGAAGGAGTTTGCCTCCTTGAGTGATGAGATTTGGCAGCTGCGGGTCGCTGTCCTGGGAGAGGAACGCGCCTCACAATTGAGTCGTGAGGATGGCAGGCGGTCGCCTGTCGAAACGTATTGATCGGCGGCGAACTCCGGAATTAGCGCTGGAAGAGCAGCAGGTAAAGCCAGTTTGCTGCGAGCAACCCTATAACCGCATAGCGAACCGCGGCCCGCTCGCCGGACGTAAAGCCAGTGAAACGCAGGCGTTGCGTGCGCAAAATCAGCACGGCAAGCGCATAGAGATCAAAGGCAGCGACAATGCAATAAGCGGCGAAGGCGAGAGGGTTAAAAAGAAACGAAGCCAGAAAGTGCCCATGCAGAAATTGCCAGGCTGCGCGTGTCGCGCCGCAGGTCGGGCAAGGCAATCCGGTGAGAGAGCGAAAAGCACAGCGCGGTGTGGGCAGACCCAGGCTGAGCCAGAAGCCCAGGAGAACAACCGCGCCTAACGACACGACGAGCCAGAGCAGTTCGTGATCGATCGCATTACCTGCGTGACGGCGGCGGCAGGCCTGCATATGCGATTAATGGTGACCGGTGAGCGCGCCGAGTACTCCGAACATCATGGCAAAGACAACCCCACCGCCGCAGCAAACAATTACTGGCAAAAGGACGGCGAGTAACGCCTGGCCCGTGGTAGTATTGTGTGCTTTCGCCAAGCCGATGCATTCGCAGACCAGGCACCAGATGCCGCTGACCAGCCCGCCACAAATGGGGACGATCATGAGCGGATATGTCGAGCCGCAGGAAAAACAAAGGACGCGAAAGGTTGTTTCAAAATCGCGGTGCGCGCCGCCGACCAGCATCAGGCAGAGATGCAGGATCGCCGAGCCGATAAGAACTCCTACGGCCACGAAGACCGGAATGAGGAAGATGATGAAAATCGTTCCTATCCCCAAACCCAACATCCCGGCAAAGACATTACGATCGTTCATGATGCCGAACGAGCTCATGAAAACGCTAAAGAGAATGTAAAACAGGCAGCCGACACTGCCGCCGGAGACAGCATAGATGAGCGGTTCGCTCAGGCCGCCAGTGGTTCTCATCGCCGTAAAGGCTGCGGCCGGCTCGAGCAAGACGAGTTTGAGAGTCTCGAAAAAGGCGGGGAAAAAGCCGAGCTCCTGACGACGATCCCAGGGCAGACCAGCCGGCATTACTGAGGTGGTGTTTGCACTGGGCATCGCAGCGGTCGTCGTCAGGTCTGGGAATTGGGACAGCGGAAGCCACGTCGCCATCCCTTCACGCCAGCCAAGATCACCTGGCGAGAAACGCCCGCTCCGCAGACCTTCCTTGACTTCCTCCTCGGAAAAGATGCCGAGCGTAGTCTCACCGCGACTAATGTGGATGTTAGGCATGGTTCGGGTTTAGTCAGCCGCACGCGAAACGTCAATCCTACATCAGCCTAACGAATGGAGTCCCGCCGGAGCAAAAAAGCGGTACCGGCACCACCCTCACCGAAGCGCGTTTAGGATCGGCTGCGGATAAACCCCGAGGATAATGATTGCTGCGATTAAACCCGTCATCGTCAGGCGAGAAAGCGCGCTCACCGCAAGCGGCTCCGATGTGGTTGGCTCCAGCCAATACATTGCCCTAACGACCTTGAGATAATAATAAAAGCCGCAACCCACCGTGATCACGCCAATCACCACCAAAAGCGTTTGATGTTGACGAATCGCGGCATCGAAGATGAAAAACTTGCCGAGAAATCCGGCGGTAAACGGGACTCCGGCCAGCGCGATCATTCCGATCAAAAGCGCGAAGGCAAGAAACGGCGAGCGTTTCGCCAGTCCCGTGTAGTCTTCGATTTGATCGCCGGTGCTATTCCCGACGGCGATCAGGACGGCAAAACAAAGCAAGGTCATGAGGAGGTAGGCAACAAGATAAAATGCGACCGATGTCCCGGAAAATGCCGCTACTCCGATGAGCAAATACCCAGCGTGCGCGATGCTCGAATAGGCGAGGAGCCGTTTGAGGTTCGATTGCGGAAGCGCAGCGAAGTTGCCGTAAATCAGAGTGAGCGCGGCGATTCCCACGAGCAGGCGCCCAACCTGCGGCAGGATCAGAAAGGGAGTGAGCACCCGCAAGAGAACGACAAATCCCGCCGCCTTCGAGCCCACCGAGAGAAAGGCCGTCACCGGTGTCGGCGCGCCCTGATAAACATCCGGCACCCAGACTTGAAACGGCACAGCCGCAATTTTAAATCCCAGGGCAACGAGGACGAGGTCGAAGCCAAATAGAATTGGCACGCGATCGACGTTTACGGTCGTTAGGGCGACGCCAATCCGACCCAGATTCGTCTCCCCAGTCAGGCCAAAGATCCAGGTAATTCCATAAACAAGGAAGCCGGTGGAAAGTGCGCTCAAGATCAAATACTTCACTCCCGCTTCCAAGGTAAGCGGATTACGCCGCGTGAAACTGACCAGCACGTAAAAGGAGATCGTGACAAGTTCGAGCGAGACGAAAATCATGACGAAATCGATCGCCGACGCCATCCACATCAAACCGACGCAGGTGAAGATCGGGAGGGTGAAAAACTCGCCTAAACCCGCTTGTCGCGACGCGCCGGCGACACCGGCCTGAATTGCCGGCGTGTAATCAATCGCCATCACGAGAACGAGAATTGTCGTCACCAGGGCGAATCGTTTGAAGAAAATTGCGAGCGCATCGGCGCTATAGAAACTCCAAAAACCCTGGGTCGCGGCTGCTGGAGCAGGCGCGAGGAAAAAGCTCGCCACCAGGACCACGAGAAGTCCCAGGATTCCTGCGAAGGCGAAGATGCGCCGATCCGATTTTCCGGCGAATGCTTCGCCCAATAGAAGAATCATTCCCCAAACCAGGACGGCAATTTCAAGGGCTGGCGCTGGAATCATGGATTGGTGGCTAACGACGCGGGAAATGTTGGTCGAAGCACAGAAAGCAGGCTGTTGGGAAAAAAGCCGACGATGAGCGTCGCGGCGATCAGAAGAATCACCGGCCAGCGCAACGAGGGGGCGAGATCGGGCGCAGCTTTCCAATCGCGCAGCGCGACGTCGTTAGGCGATCCCATGAAAATTGCCCGATACGCGCGCAACATATAAACCGTAGAGATGACCACTCCCCAGAGCGCGAACGCGGTCCCGATTTGAAACAGATGAAATCCCTGCCAGTCAGCGCCAACTCGAAAGGCCCCGAAGAAGACCATGACTTCGGCGGCAAAGTTGGCAAAGCCCGGCAGGCCTATTGCGGCGAAAGCGGCGATGCCAAAAGCGACGCCGGCAAATGGCATGAGCTTGCCGAGGCCGCCGAGGTCGCTGAAGACGAGCGTGCGGGTGCGTCGACGAATTTCTCCGGCGAGGGCAAAGAGAAGTGCAATGGAAATTCCGTGCGCGAACATGAGGACGGCCGCGCCGTTCAGGCCGATGAGATTCGCGCTCGCGATTCCGAGAAAGATGTAGCCCATGTGCATCACGCTCGAGTAGCCAAGCATCCAATCGAGCCGTTTCTGAGCGATGGTCGCCAGACCCACGTAAATGATGTTGCCTAACAACAAGACAACGAGCAGCGTCCGCCAATGTTGTGCGCCCTGAGGCAGCAACGGGAGAGCAATGCGGAGAAGCCCGTAGAGACCGAACTTTTTCAAGACGCCGGCATGCAACATGGCCGCGGGAGCTGGCGCGGAGGCATAGGCTTCCGGCGCCCAACTGTGAAACGGGAAGAGTGAAATCAAAACGCCGAAGCCGATAAGGAGGAGAAGGAAGATCTGGTTTTGCGCCGGAGCCGCGATTCCGCCGTTGGCGGCGATAGTTTGCAGGTCACGCAGATCGAATGTGCGCGCGCTTTCCGGAACGCTGCGGTAAAGAAGAATCAAACCGAGCAGCAGAACGAAACTGCCGACGCCAAGATAGATGGTCACTTTCCAGGCGGCACTGGAACGATTGCCGCTCCCCCAGATGCCAATGAGCAGAAACGTCGGAATCAGCGCCAGCTCGTGAAATGCGTAGAAGAAAAAAAGATCCAGAGAAGCAAAAGCGCCGATGGCGCCGCCCGCGACCAAAAGCAGGGAGGCGTAGAAAAGTCGCTCCGATTTTTCGACCGGCGGCGTAAACCAAACCGCGCAAAGCAAAACCAGCGCGGCCAATAACAGCATGATCAGGCTGAGTCCATCCGCGCCTAACGAAAAGTGAATCCGCCAGCTTTCGCTGACCGCAAAGGAAGTGAGAAATTGAAAGCCTCCCGGGACCGGTCGGTAAAGAAAGAGCGCAAGAAGCGTTGTAACCGTGATGGCGGCCGCGCCTGATAATGCCGTCAACCGCGCCGGACTGCCGAGCAAAATGAGGGTGGCCGCGAGCAGCGGTGCGAAAACAAGGAAGAGAAGCATTAGTGGAAAATCGTGAAGTAAAGCAGCGCAACGACGCCCAGCCCGAAGAGAAAGCCATAGGCCTGAAGGTTACCGACCTGCAGGAGGCGAAGTAGAAAACCACCGCTCCAAGTGGCGCCGCTCAAGCCGCGGATGATTGCGCCATCCAGAATCCAGCGATCGACAAAGCCGGCAAGTGAGGCGAGCAGATCCTGCGTCCAGCGAATCAGCCAGGCGTAAAATTCGTCGAAATAAAATCGTTCGCGGAAGAGCGAGATGCGAAACGGCTCCTCGCTTCGGTCACGATAAAGAAAGAAGGCACCCAGCGCGCCGACGAGCAGACAGCTAAGCGCGACGATCGGAACAATGAGCAGCTTTTCCTTCTCGTTAGGCAAGGTGAGGAAGCGTGCCGCAAAAAAGCTGAACCCACCGATCGCCGCCGGAATAGCGAGCAGCATGAGCGGAACTGTCATGACCACCGGCGATTCGCTGCTCTGGGCCGCCATCTGACTGCGGGGACGGCCGAAGAGGGCCACGATCACCAGCCGCGTCATGTAGAATGCGGTGAGCAACGCCGTGAATGCACCGAGGATGAAAATTGGCAGGCTGCGCTGAAAGGCGAGGGCGAGGATTGCATCCTTGCTGAAGAATCCGCTGAAGCCCGGGAACCCGATGAGCGCAAGCGTGCCGACAAGGAAGGTGAGGAATGTTATCGGCAGTCGCTTGGCCAGCCCGCCCATTTTCCAAATGCTCTGTTCGTGATGGAGCATGTAAATGATCGAGCCTGAGCCGAGGAAGAGCAGCGCTTTGAAGGCCGCGTGAGTGAAAAGGTGAAACATCGCCGCCGCGCTGGAGGCAAGCCCCACCGCCATCACCATGTAGCCAAGTTGGGAGAGGGTGGAGTAGGCGAGAATGCGCTTGATGTCGTCCTGCTGTGTCGCCATCAGGGCTGCGAGAACGGCCGTGATTGTGCCAATCCAAGCGATGACTAGGAGTGCGTTTGAGGAGGCGTCGATCAGAAAGCCAACCCGCACCAGCATGAAAACGCCCGCCGCCACCATGGTCGCGGCATGGATCAGGGCTGAGACCGGCGTCGGACCTTCCATCGCGTCCGGCAACCACACGTGCAGAGGGAACTGGGCGGATTTTCCGACCGCCCCGCAAAAGACGCATAGCGCTGCAATCGTCAGGTAAGTTGAATGACTCGTTAGGCGGTTCATGTTTGCCGCGATACCATCGAAGCCTAAAGAACCGGTCGCCCACCAAACCATCAAAATGCCAAGCATGAACCCGAAGTCGCCAATGCGATTGCTGATGAAAGCCTTCTTCGCCGCATTGGCGGCCGCGGCGCGCTCGAACCAATGACCGATGAGCAACCAGGAACTGAAGCCAACCAGCTCCCAAAAGATGAACATCATGACGAAGTTGTTCGCCAGCACGATGCCGAGCATGGAGAACATGAAGAGCGAAAGGCCGGCGAAGTAGCGTGACTTTCCCTCGTCCGAGCTCATGTAGCCTAACGAGTAGATATGGATGAGCGCTCCCACACCGGTGACCATGAAAAGCATCGATCGGCTGAGCGGATCGAGCGTTAGCCCGAGCGGGATCGAGAAAGTGGGACCAAGATCGATCCACAGGAACGAAGGCGCGGCAGAAGTCTTTTGAAAGAACATTACCGTCGCGCAGACGAAACTTCCGAGAACAGCCGCAATCGAAATGAGCGCACTAACCGTTCGTAACGGCCGGGTCGCGATCGTGATGACGAAAGCTGAGACGAGAGGAAGCAGGAGTGCGATCCAAGGAAGTAATGAAGTCATGATCCGCTGACGGACGATTGGTGTCGATCTGCTGAGCTCATCTAGAATTTCAACCTGCTGATGTCCTCGACGTGAGTTGTCCGCCGGGCGCGATAGAGCGCAACGATGATGGCGAGTCCGACCGCCACTTCTGCCGCCGCGACGGTGATGATGAAGAAGACGAAGATCTGGCCGTGATAATTGGGCTGGCCTAACGAATCGAGGCGGAAGCGCGAGAAAGCGACGAGCGAGAGGTTGGCCCCGTTCAGCATCAGCTCGAGGGACATGAAAATGATGATGATATTTCGTCGCAGGAGCACACCGCCGAAACCGATGGTGAAAAGCAGTCCGCTCACGATGAGGTAATCGCCTAACGTCACCATGGCTTAGCGCAGTTCCCTTTTACTCAGCACGATCACACCAATGGTCGCGACCAGGATAAGAACGCCAATCACCTGGAATGGCAGGTTGTAGTTCCCGAAAAGAAGCAGGCCGACGCTATGGACGTCGTCCGCCCGCACTTGAGGCAACGCGGGAAAAGGCAGCCTGGCGAGCGCCAAATGGCTGATGACCGCGCAAAGCTGAAAGAAAAAAATCACCGCGACAGCCGCGCCGCCCGCAAAAGCGAGGAAGTTGATCCGGCGCCGTTCTTCCGCGCGCATGTCGAGCAACATGATGATGAAAAGGAAGAGGACCATGACCGCGCCGGCATAGACCAACACCTGAATGATCCCGAGGAAAAAGGCATCAAGCGAGATGAACAGCGCCGCCAAGCCAATGAAGCAGACGACCAAACTGAGTGCGCTCGCTACCGGATTCCGATTGATGACGACCGCTGCTCCGAAGATGAGCATGAGGGCAGAGAACAGCCAAAAGAAGAACGGCGACATTTCGTTAGGCCTTCACTTTTTCTCGTTCCATTTCAACACCAGGCCATGAAGAGTGCCGCCGATCTCGATCAGTTTCTCTTTGTTGTGCACCATTTCTTCGCGCGTGTAGCCGGTGATGGCGTAATCTTTTCTCAGGAAAATGGCCTGCTCCGGGCAGACTTCTTCGCACATTCCGCAGTAGATGCAGCGGATCATGTCGATGTCGAATTCTTCTGGATACTTCTCTACTTTGGCGAAGCGGTCGCCTGACGGAATCTCACCGGGCACGATCTTGATCGCGCGCGGTGGGCAGATGAATTCGCAAAGCTGACATGCGACGCAGCGGACGCGATCGCGTTCGTCCTTCACCAGAGCGGGTGCGCCGCGATAGTGATCGGGCAGATGACTGTCCCATTTTTGTTCCGGGTATTGCATCGTCACCTTGGTTTGTCCGGTGAGCATGTTCTTGAGATGGCGAAAAGTAATCGCCATCCCACTCAGGATCGCCGGCAGGTAAAGCTTCTCCGACCATTTTAAATTGGGACGCGGGACGGTGAAGGCCATGGCTAGACGAATTTGGAAACGAGCCGTAACAAATTCATTCCTATTTCGGCATGGCCGCCACGATGATCGCGGTGATGAAGATGTTGACGAGCGCGATCTCGAAAAAGAAAACCCAGCCGAGCCGCATGAGCTGATCGTAACGAAAGCGGGGCAGGGTCCAGCGCACCCAGATAAAGACGAGCAAGACGGCCGCGACTTTGGTGAAAAAAACGAAAATGTTGAAAAGTCCGCCCAGCACTCCGCGCCAGCCGCCTAACGATCCATCGATCAGGAGCCAGTGGAAACCCTGCGCTTCGTTCCACCCCGGCACCGGTAGATGCCAGCCGCCGAGGAACAAAGTCACGATAATGGCGGAACCGGTAATCATGGCTGCGTATTCGCCGAGGAAGAAGAGGGCGAACTTCATTGAGCTGTACTCCGTATGATATCCGCCAACGAGTTCCGTTTCCGCCTCCGGCAGATCAAAGGGGAGACGATTCGTTTCCGCGAAGATTGCGATCATGAAAACGCCAAAGGAGATGAACATCGGAATGGCGAGCAGCCATTTCCAGCCGTCGGTCCAATGGCCGATGAAGGGCGCGATAAACCAGCCGTTTTCAATCTGATAACGTACGATGCTCGTTAGGCGAAGTTGGCCAACGAGCAGGAAAATTGGGATAACGGCCAGCCCTAACGAAAGTTCGTAGGAAATCATCTGGGAACTGGAACGGACTCCACCCAAAAATGGGTATTTGGAATTCGAAGCCCAGCCCGCTATCACGATGCCGTAAACGCCTAACGACGCGATGGCGAAGACGTAGAGGACGCCAACGTTGATATCGGCGATCACCATCGGGACGCCGAAGAGTGAGCTTCCGAAAGGGACAACCGCGATTGTCATGATCGCCGGCACCATCGCGAGGCAAGGTGCGAGCCAGTAATAGAACGTGTTCACGCTCGAGGGCGTAAAATCCTCCTTGAGAATGAACTTCATCGCGTCCGCGATCGGCTGAAACAAACCAGCGGGCCCCACGCGGTTTGGGCCGAGTCGATCCTGAATCAATGCGCTCACCCGGCGCTCTGCGTAAACGCTGTAAGAAACCATCGGCAAGATGACAACAAAAACGATCGCGACGATTTTGAGCAGCGACGTGAGAACGAGAAAGAGCGTCGGATCCATGCGCCGCGACTATTGCGAGTGTTTCTCCTTCTCGCGTTCCCGTACTTTTGCGTCTGCGGGTTCACCCGGAGGGTTGGGGGAGCGATCGGCCTGCAAAAGCTGCACGCCGAGATCGCCGATGCGACTCAAGGTCAAACCGTCGAACTCCGGCGTGGCTTCGCTCATTTGACGGAAAACGTCCTCAATCGTGTAAATGCCATTACCGCCAGTGAGAGCCTGAAGCAGGTCGCGCAAAATCTCCCAGTCATCCCGCGATTCACCTGGCCCGCGCACGGCACGGTTGAGACGTTGCAGACGTCCTTTTCCATTGATCATCGAACCGCGTTTCTCGGCAAACCCAAACGATGGCAGGACAGCACTCGCAAAGCCGGTTGTCTCGTTCGAGAGCAAATCCATCACTATATAAACCGGCAAACGTTTCAGGAAGTCAGTCGTTAGGCCAAGGCGGAGTGGATTTTCGCCTAACGAAATCAGTGCCTGTATTTGGCCCGTAGTGATCGCCTCATGAATCTGCCGCAATCGTGTCCCGTTTTCCGAAGCGACCCCGAGGAGGCGCGCGCCGTTCGTATTTGGATTGCGATCTTCGCTCAGGAGAATGTTATCGCCCGGGCCGGTGCGGGGAACGATATCAATCAGGGTCACGTCTAACGATCTCGCGAGCTGGCTCGTGAGCCAGAGTTCCTCATTGGTCATCCGACCGGAAGCGAGAATGGCGATCTGCCAACCGACGAACGGCTTTAGCTGTGCAATCACGGTTTCGACCGCGTGGCTCCAGGTGGTGGGATTCAAGCGGTTCTCCTCGCGCACAAGCGGCTCGAGCAGGCGACGTTCACTTTGCAGGTACTCGAAATTCAGACGCCCGTAATCGCACATCCAACAGGAATTCACTGCGTCGTTCTCGCGCGGCGTCTGGCGATAAATGGTGTCTTCGCGCGCGCCAATGATCGTGTTGCAACCGGTCGCGCAACTGGTGCAAAAACTCTTTGTTTCCTTCAGAAACCAAACCCGCATCTTAAAGCGAAAATCTGAAGAGGTGAGCGCGCCGACCGGGCAAATATCGACCGTGTTGAGTGAGTAGTTGTTTTCCAGGCGCTTGCCGGGATGAGCGGTTAGGGTCGAATAACTGCCGCGGTCGATGAAACCGAGCACGTCATCGTTCGCAATTTCTTTGCAAAAACGAATGCAGCGCGAACAAAGGATACAGCGCTCATCATCAAGGGTGACGCGCGGGCCGAGCTCGACGTTCTTTGGTTTCTTCACCTTATTCTCGAGAAAGCGCGAATCCTGTCGGCCGTATTCGATGCTGAATTCCTGAAGCTGGCATTCGCCGGCCTGATCGCAGATCGGACAATCGAGCGGGTGATTGATGAGGAGAAATTCCATCACTCCGCGGCGGCATTCTTCGACCAACGGTGAATTGGTCCGCACGCCCAAACCTTCGGAGACATCGGTTGCACAGCAGATTTGCGGACGCGGCATCCAATTAATTTCCGGTTTGCCATCCGCGCCTAACGATGGTTTGCGATCGGGCCCCATTTTCGGCATGCCCATTTCAATCAGGCACATGCGGCAATTGCCGGGTGAAGTGAGCTTCTTGTGATAGCAATAGCGGGGCACGAAATGCCCGGCCTCTTCACAGGCCTCAATCAACCGCGTGCCCTTTGGGAATTGATGCCAAACACCATTGATCTGGACGTTGACCAATTGTGGAACCGAGGTCGATGGCGAATCTGGCATGATGAATCAGGAAATCAGGAAAGGATTAGAGGACGATTTCATCGGCTGATTGTGCGCCGGCGAGCTTTCGGCAGAGCGCTTAATCGTTAGGGGCGAGGTGGCAAAATTCAAAAGTAAACCGTCGTGCAGAGCGGTTGCTTGGAGATAACTGCGACCGATCGCGAAATGGGTGTCTTCCAAAGCTCGGATCGCTTTGAGCTCAACGACGATCGAAATAACACTAAGCGCGAACTCAGCGGCGATCGGGGCGCCAATGATACGCTGAGTCACCGCGCGGCGTCGTAAATCCTTTCCTGCCTTCCAGCTTTCCTGCTTCATACAACTCCCGCCGTCCCGGCTTTGTCCCAACCAGGGTCGTGCGCGAGAGAGACAACTGGGATTTCGGTTTCGGAAATAAGCTCGTCAGGGGTGAACTCCGGCGGCAATGGCGGCGGGACTGGTTTCCGCGCTTTGGCGGCGAATTCGTCGGCGAATTTTTCGAGGAAACTTTGCGTCGGCCAAGCGCACGCTTCACCAAACGCGCAGATGGTGCGGCCGGCGATATTGTCAGCCACATTCTTCAAGGTCGCGGGATCCTGGGTCACGCCGCCGCCTTCCAGCATGCGCTGCGTGATTTTCTTCATCCACAGCGAACCTTCGCGACAAGGAGTGCATTGGCCGCAGCTCTCGTGCGCATAAAACTCGTTGATATTGTTCAATGCCCAGACCATGTCGCGTGCGTCGTCCAGCACGATGACGCCGCCTGAACCAGCCATCGATCCGGCCGCGGCTAACGAATCAAAATCCATCGGGATTTCTTCCAGGGAGACTTCGCGGTCTTTGAGCTTAAATAGGTCACCAGCGCGCAGGACCTTTGCCGAGCTGCCACCGGGAATAACAGCTTTGAACTTGCGTCCGGCTTTGGGTCCGCCGGCGAGGTCATTGATCACCTGGCCCAGGGTGAGCGCGCCGACTTCAATCTCGAAATATCCCGGCCTAACGACGTCGCCGCTGACACAGACAATGCGGGTCCCGGTATTGTTGGGCCGGCCGAGGCGCGCGTACTCGCCGCCGCCGATGGCGATGATGTGTTTCACGTGGCAGAGTGTTTCCACGTTGTTCACGATGGTTGGGCACATGTAGAGCCCAAGCACCGCCGGGAAATAAGGCGGCTTGATACGCGGGTAGGCGCGCTTGCCTTCGAGCGATTCAATCAGGCCGGTTTCTTCCCCGCAAATGTAGGCGCCAGCGCCACGATGGACGTAAAATTCGATGTCGAAACCGGTGCCGAGAATGTTCTGGCCAAGGAAATTCCTGGCGCGCGCTTCTTCAATGGCATGTTCGAGGATCTTCGCTCCCTCGGGGAACTCGCCACGGATGTAGATATACGCAGTGTGAACATTGAGTGCCCGGCAGGCGATCAGCATTCCCTCGAGTAGCTGATGCGGATCCTGATGAATGATGTAGCGATCTTTGAAGGTACCTGGCTCGGATTCGTCGGCGTTGCAGATCAAGTAAACCGGCTTTTCCTCGTCGGGCTTGATAAAGCTCCACTTCACACCACAGGGAAAACCTGCGCCGCCGCGTCCACGAAGCCCGGAAGTCTTGACCTCATTGACGATGTCGGTGCGCGACATCGTGATCGCCCGGCGCAATTGTTCATAGCCGCCATGCCGTAGGTAGCAGTCAATGTCGATCGTGTAGTCGTCACGCCCGATATTCTGGAAAACGAGACGACGCTCGAGAGGATGGGGAGAATGATGAGTGAAGGGTAGCGCGCGATTTGTGAGAAGCACGGAGGCCGATTCTGCGGCGGCGTTTTCGTGGAGTTCGTCATCGACCATGTAAACCGGGGCGGTGCCACAACTGGCAAGGCATTCGACGAACTCAATACTGTATTCGCCGTCGGGACTAACGGAGACCTCATTGTGCATTCCCGCGCCCTGGTGCTCACGATCGATGTTCGCTAGGCTGGCAAGTTTCTTCATGAGGGGATAAGCGCCGGTCATGGCGCAGCTCAACGTTCGACAAACGCGGATATGTTTCCGTCCGGCTGGCGACTGGCGAAACATCGGATAGAAGGTAACCAGCTCAAGAATGTTGATCGGCTCCAACTGAAGCCGAGCCGCGATCCAAGTGACGCCCTCATCGCTGATGTAGCCGAAATGTTCCTGCCAAAGGTGAAGCAGCGGCAAAGCCGCGCTCCGTTTGTGCTCGGCTGGATAATGGCTGATCGCCTCCGTCATTTTCCGCTCCAGCTCCGGCGGAAGGCTCGTGGTTATGGTCGCCTCCACGGGATGACGACTAATCGTGGAGATTGCTTTCCTTGGACGTCACTTCGTCATTGAAGAAGACGATTGTGACCGACTCATCACCTTGCTGATAGACGTAAGTCACCTTTTTTGTCACCAGCAGGTTGGTGCTGTCGATCGACGTCGGTGGGCCTAGAATGGACTCAACCTGCTTCCGGCTCATGCCCTTGGAGACTTCGTCGACGTTCGCTCTCGTTAGGCGTTTTCCCTGGCAGGCACTCCAGGCGAACAGCACGACCAGCAGAAGACTGAGCCAGCGCGAGGGTCTTAAGTTTGTCTTCATCACCATGCAGACACGCAGCCTCTACGGCTCGCGCCCGAGATTCGTGTCCTTGCCGTCGAGCTCGTCGTTCTTGAAGGTGATCATGGCGAACTTCTTGCCGTCCTCGTAACGGTAGGTGGTTTTCTTGAAGATGATCATGTCCTTGGTTTCAACGGTGGTCGGCGGCCCGAGGATTTTTTCCACCTGCGCCTTCGACATCCCGAGTGAAATTTGGTCGTAGTTGGCGCTGGTGAGCTTCGATCCAGACAGGCTGCGAGTGCAGGCGTCGAACGACAAGAAGACCAGCATTGCGACAAGGAGGCAGAGGAGTTGGCTTTTGCTTCTCATGAGCTTTTTCACCTGTCGCATTCTCCCATAACGAAGTCCAGACTACCGAGGATGGCGACTACATCGCTCATCATGCTGCCGGGCAGCAGCTCGGGCAGAATGCTTAGATTGACGAAGGAGGGCGCACGGATTTTCAGGCGATGGGGCACGCCGCCGCCTTTGCTGTTGATGTAAAAGCCGAGCTCGCCCTTCGGGTTTTCGGCGCCGAAGTAAATCTCGCCCGTTGGCGCGTCGATTCCTTCGGTTACGACCATAAAATGGTGGATGAGTTCTTCCATTTTCGTCAGGACGCGTGCCTTTGGCGGGAGCGTATTTTTCCAATCGTCGACATTGATCGGGCCGCTCGGAAGTTTGTCGATCACCTGGCGCAAAATGCGAACGCTCTGTCGCATTTCTTCAATGCGAATGAGGTAACGATCGTAGCAGTCGCCGACGCTTCCGATAGGAATCTCGAAATCGTATTGGTCGTAGTCGAGATAAGGATGTTTGCGTCGTAGATCGTGCTCTATGCCGCAGCCGCGCAGGTTCGGGCCGGAGAGGGCGTAGGCGATTGCGCGATCGCGCGGAATGACGCCGATGTCGCGGGTCCGATCCACGAAGATACGATTGCGTGTCAGGAGCCGATCGATCTCGTCGAGCTGCGGAATGAAACCATCAAGAAACGCCGTCAGCTGCGGGATGAATTGCGCCGGCAGATCGCGGATTTGTCCTCCGACCCGTGTATAGGAAGTGGTGAACCGCGCACCGGTAAGCAATTCGAATAAGTCATAAAGCTTCTCCCGCTCTGTAAAGGTGTAGAGAAAAACCGTCATCGCGCCGAGGTCGAGCGCCATTGCACCCAAGCCCAACAAGTGCGCCGAGATGCGCGCTGTTTCGCAGCAGATAACGCGAATCGCTTTGCCGCGAGGCGGAAGTTCCCAGCCCATCAGCTTTTCGACCGCCAGCGCATAGGCAACATTATTTGCCAGCGGCGCGAGGTAATCGAGTCGGTCGGTGTAGGGGATGAATTGATTGTATTGCATGTTCTCGGCGATCTTTTCGTCGCCGCGATGCAGGTAGCCGATGTCGGGCGTCGCCTTCGTCACCAATTCCCCGTCCAGTTCGAGTACGAGACGCAAAACGCCGTGCGTCGCGGGGTGGGACGGGCCCATGTTGAGCACCATTTTTTCGCCAACCAGGTCGTCGTTAGGCGTAATGTCCGCCTGGGCCTGTATGGTACGGGCGAGCGGATCGGGCGCAGCAACTTCGCGAATTTCGGCCGGCATTTATAAAGATGAATTGGCAATTGCCGGTTGCCAATTGCCAATTTTGATTGAGCGCTAACCAATGAGGAGAAAAGTCGCGATCCTTTTTTCGGGACAAGGCGCCCAGATTATCGGGATGGGAAAGGATTTGGCGCAGCAATTTCCCGAGGCTGCCGACTTGTTTCGTCGCGGGGACGAGGTCCTCGGACGCGACCTCAGCACCATCGCCTGGGAAGGCCCGATGGAAGAACTGACTCGCACAAGCAATTGTCAGCCAGCGCTCTACATTCACGGCCTGGCTTGTTTGAAGGTGCTGCACGAAATCGCCGGGCCGTTTCCGGTGGCGGCCGCGGCGGGGTTGTCGTTAGGCGAATGGACCGCGCACGCGGCCGCTGGAACGTTTTCATTCGAGGATGGTTTACGGCTCGTCGAGCAGCGAGGGCGTTTCATGGAAGCGGCTTGCGAAGCAACGTCCGGCGCGATGGCAGCGATGATCGGCGCTGATGAGTCAGCCGTTCGGAAGCTCGCAGCCGATACGGATGTCGACGTGGCGAATCTAAACGCGCCTGGACAAATCGTTGTCTCTGGAGAGCGGTCAAAGGTGGAAGCTGCGGTCGGTCTGGCGAAAGCGCATGGCATACGCCGCGCGACTTTGTTGAATGTCGCGGGAGCCTATCACTCGCGTTTGATGGAGAGCGCGTATGTGCAGGTGGGCGAAGCGCTGCGTGGCGTTGTCTTGCAAAAGCCGGAGTTCCGAGTGATCAGCAACGTTACCGGGGAGTGTGTCGAATCGGCGGACGAAATCCGGCGCACCCTTCAGGATCAGGTAACATCGAGCGTCCGCTGGACCGAGTGTATGGAGCGAATGTTGGAAATGGGATGCGATCTCTTTTTGGAGCTTGGTCCTGGTGGCGTGCTTGCAGGGTTGCTCCAACGCACGCGCAAAGGCACCGAAGTCGTGAGCGTGAGCGATGTAGCTTCGGTTCAGAGGGGCGTTGAAGCGCTGGGCGCGATAGTCTAGGTCGCAGGTTTCGAGTTGCCGTCGGGCACGTTTCGATGCGCAGGGCGCGTTATTTTAACTTGAGCGGGTCAGGCGAATTCTTCGCGGCGCTCGGCTTGGCGGTGGCGATGCTCACGCTGCGGGTGCTGAATATTTTCCGCTACCGATTCGACACCGATGAGTCGCAGCACATGCACGTGCTCTGGGGTTGGACGCACGGCCTGGTGCAATACCGCGATATTTTCGACAATCACATGCCGCTTTTCCAGATTGCGCTCGCGCCTCTCCTCGGGCTGGCTGGGGAACGAGCGGAGACGCTTTTTGTCATGCGGCTGGTGATGTTGCCGCTCTATCTGTCTGCCGCGTGGGCAACCTATCGCATCGGCGAAATTCTCTTTTCGCGGCGGGTCGGCCTATGGGCGGCCATCCTTTCCGGTTGTTATCATCTTTACTTTTTCAGCTCGCTCGAATTTCGGACAGACAACCTTTGGGCGCCGCTGGCGTTACTCGCGATTCTGGCACTCATCGAGGGAAAATTCTCACTTTGGCAAGCGTTCACCGCTGGTTTGGTCTTGGGCTTTTGTTTTGCGGTTTCCGCCAAGACATTCCTTCTGCTATTCGTGATTGTTCTTTCGGGAGTTTGTGCCCGCTTTCTTTCCTCGAGACCGCCGAAGCTGCTGCGCTGTGCGCTCGTCTGGTTCGCGGCGATTCCGATTGTGCCGGCCGTAATCGTGCTCTGGTTTGCGGCGGCGGGCGCTGGGACCCAATTCTACTACTGCGTTTTCCAGCATAACATTCTGCCGGGGGTCGATCGGACCAATGATCCGGCGACTTGGATCCTTCTCTTCCCGCTGAGCTTTCCGCTTCTTCTCTATGCCGGCTGGCGAATCGTCTGCGCCGTAAACGATCCAGACCTGGGTTTCCGTCGCTGCTTCGTTTTCCTCATCGCCGCCTTTTATTTCGCTGGGCTTTATAGCTTTTGGACCCTGCTCACCCGACAGGACATGCTGCCATTCTTTCCCCTCTGTTTTGTCTTTGTCGCAGCAGCGGTGTTTGCCTTGCCGGACCACGTCTTGCGCTACCTGCCTCAGGCATGGTTGGCCGTCTTCGAATTACTCACTGTGATCGTGACTCGACCCTTGGAAGCCAACGGTGCGGGGCGAGAATACAATCTCCTAGCCGATACACTTCGCCTAACGGCACCAGCGGACGCTGTCTTCGATCTCAAGGGAGAAACGGTTTTTCGCCGCCGCTGCGTTTATCATGTTTTTGAACCGTTAACGCTCGTGCGAATTCACCGACGATTGATTACGGAGCCTTTCGTCCAGCGCTGCATCTCGAGCCGCACCTGCGTCATCGCGATCGAAGACGGGCATCTCACCGGCGATCTGCGCGACTGGCTGCAGACACGTTATCTTCCGGTGACGCGCGATCTGCGGGTCGCAGGATCCTTCCTTGCCAGCGAAGGAGCAGGCCGGCCGATAGTTTTTCAAATCACAATCCCGGCGGAATACGAAGTCATTTCTCCTAGGGGAGCCGTTGGCGGTTTGCTGGACGGTGCGCCGCTGAAGAAAAAGCGATTCCTGGTTGCCGGTGAGCATCAATTCGTTCCTGACTCCAGCGGAACTGCCTTGGCTATTCTCTGGGCGCGTGCGGCCGAGAAGGGCTGTGACCCCTTTCGGCTAAGGAATTTCGAAGTGCGCAAGGGATAAAAAGGTCCGGCCTCGGCTTGCACTAACAAATAGTTCTGTTAAGACCGATACCCCGCGCATGATCAGTCCATCTTTCCAATCGTGCTCGCGCGTGATGATGTTTGCGCCTCATCCAGACGACGAATCTCTTGCTACCGGCGTGCTTTTGCAGCGCGCGGTAAATGCGGGGGCTGAAGTGCGCGTCGTTTATGCGACCGACGGCGAACGTAACTGTTGGCCACAGCGTCTGCTTGAGGGAAAAGTGTGGCTGCGCGACATGGATCGCCGGCGCTGGGGTGCGCGCCGCCGGACGGAAGCGCTGTCCGCTTTGCAGGTTTTGGGAATCGAGCCGGCCCGGGTGGATTTCTTGGGTCTTCCCGATCAGGGGTTGACCGACATGCTGCTCGAGGGGCAAGACGAAATCTTCCTCCGAATCGCCGAAACCATCCGTTTATGGGAGCCGACGCACTTGCTTTTACCGACAGCGGCCGATACGCATCCCGACCATAGCGCGCTTGCGGTCCTGCTCGATATTGCGCTTCAGAATTATCTGCCGGTAAGTCAACGCGTCGTTAGGCTGCGCTATCTCGTCCATGGCCGGAGCCAAGCTTTCGGCCGCGGAGCTTTCGAGCTTGCAGGAAGCGCGCTGGAGAAGCGGGCAAAATGCCGCGCCATCCGTTGTCACCGCACTCAAATCGCTTTTTCGCGTCGTCGATTCCTTTCCTATGGGCAACGTCCCGAGCGCTTCGTGGTTGGCGAACGCGATGTCGCTCACGGCTGCGAGGGCCCAATTCAGTCGTCTCTGCGCGACCCCGATCAGCTGCGACTGGATGTCGCCTTCACTCTCAAGCCTCTGCGAGCCGACGGCGCGTCGCTTTACCTGCTTGGATACGAGAGTGGAACTGAGTTGCGCCGCTTGCGAACCGTCTTGCCCGGGCGGAGCGCCCGCATCGACCTGATCGATTGCGTCAGTGGGGCGATTGCCGGCGTCGGCCGCTACCACGGCGACGCTTTCAGGGGAGAGGTTCTCCTCCCGCTGCATGGTTTTGATTTTGATCGGTCTCTTTTCGTTAAACTCGATCGGCGGGTTTGGTTTTTTGATGAAGTGGGGTGGATGCAAATCGCAGCCCCTGTCCCGCAGGAGGCTGCTGTCTGTGCCGAGCTGGCTGTTGCCTAACGAGCAAAGGATAAAATAAACGTGACACTCACTGAGCAGATCGACGCCGATTTGAAAGATGCCATGCGCGCCAGGGATGCTGATAAGCTTGGTGTTCTCCGCATGCTGAAATCGGCTCTCAAATATGCCGCAATCGAAAAGTCTGGCGCTGAAGGCTTGCTTGATGATGCGGAGGCAACGCTGGTCGTTCGTAAACAGGTTAAGCAGCGCCAGGACTCGATCGACAGCTTCGAGAAGGGCGGCCGCACCGAGCTTGCGGAGAAGGAGAAGGCCGAAATCGCGATTCTGAATCAGTATCTGCCCGCGGCGATGAGTCCGGACGAACTCGCGCGACTCGTTAGGGAAACGGTGGCCGAAGTCGGAGCAACCTCAAAGGCACAAATGGGCTTGGTCATGAAAACGCTCGGGCCGAAAATTGCTGGCCGCGCAGATGGACGCACGGTAAGTCAGGAAGTGCAAAAGCAGCTTGCCTGAGAAGCGGAGAGGATAAGCGGTGCAAGCTGTAACCAGCTCTATCCTCGCAAATCCTCAACCGATCGATTCGTCAACAACTGCTCTTGTAGCCATCATCGTCGCCGGCGGCAGCAGCCAGCGCGTTGGTTTTGACAAGCTCTTTGCTCCGCTTGCCGGAAAACCGGTCGTCGCGCATTCCATCGCGGCCTTTGAGTCTACCGCCTCGGTCGAATCCATCATTCTCGTCGCCCGCGCGGAACGACTCACCGACTACGACGAACTGATCCGCGCCCAAGGTTTTCGCAAAGTTGTCGCGGTCATTCCGGGTGGTCGGCGACGGCAGGACTCCGTGCGGTGCGGCCTTGAGCAGCTTCCGGGCAAATGCGATTTCGTGGCCGTGCATGACGCCGCGCGACCGCTCGTTAGGCCAGAGTTGATCCAGCGCATTTACGAGTGCGCGCGGGCTCACGGCGGAGCGGCCAGTGGCGTTGCGATCATTGACACGCTCAAGCGGGTCGACGAAGCACACGTCGTCGTTGGGGGAGTTGATCGAGCGAGCCTGTTCGCAGTGGAGACGCCGCAAATTTTTCGGCGCCGGATCTTGGAAGAGGCATACCGTGTTGTTTCCGAAGCGGGCTTGGAAGTAACCGACGAGATATCTGCCGTAGAGAAAATTGGTGGCAAAGTAGTGCTAGTGCCTAACGAGAAACCGAATTTCAAGATTACCTATTCACCCGACCTGGCGCGAGCTGAAGCTGCTCTATGTCGGTAAACAAGCTCGAAAACGCCTGATTGGTTTCGGCATATTCGAAACGCCGATCGGATCCATTGACAAGTGAAGCGGACGCCGGCGTGATTTCGAAGCCCAAGGGGATTGGCGCTGCACTATTGCGGCGCAGTAATTCGCAGGCTAATTGTCGAAATGAGTGTGCAGGTTTACGGCATCAATCATCTCGCCATCGAAGTGGATGATGTCGCGAAAGCAGTCGAGTTCTACGAAGATGTTTTCCACCTCGAAAAGATGAACGAAGGTGAGGGAGACGCTTTCTTCAAAATCGGTCAACATCAGTTCCTCGCCATTTTTAAAGTCGAGAGGATTCAACCCGATCGCACGAGACATTTCGGTCTCATCGTGCGCGACGAGGCGCAGCTTAAGGAAGTGCGCGAGAAGCTGACAAAGAAGTACAAGCTCAAGCTCATTCCCGGCTTCCGCTGCGATTTTCGCGATCCTTTTGGCAACCGCATCCAAGTCGTCGATCTGCACGACGAATCGTTAGTCTGGCTTTTGCCATACCAGGAAGTGCAGAAGGCGGGCATCAAGTTCGAGTAGCGAAATCGGTGACCGGCAAACGGGATTTCTTTGCAAAAGTCGTCCCTGGTGTTCAGTTGCACACAAGCGCCAAAAAGAAGCTCGGGCAGTTTGCTGGCTGTTAGCCATGGGAATCCGTTGCCGTCATTCATCCGCCGGAAAGCCAATCGTCTGTCACCCTCTAAGCCATGCCAACCGAGTTGGGTGGTCTCAAGGGATTCGCCGGCCATGGACTTTACAGGATAACGGAAGATCGCCTCCACCTTTCCGATTTCTACGCCCATGGAAGAGTTCCAGTCCGCCTAACGAGAGTAAGATAAGCCACTGCAAGCAAGTCCCCTCTTTGCATATTACAGCATCGACATAACAGCGAGCTCGGACTGTAGCTTCTCACTCGCTCAGTAAGTGAAAAAGATTTCTTATCCTGAGCGATGAATCATTGCTTAGGACGGCATGACGAGAACCTGTGATTTCTCTCTTACCGCGATTTCCGCGGGCGGAGGTTTCAGCAAGAGTGTGCTAGCGCGGGGGGCCTTCGCGACTGGCGTAGTAGGCTTGAACTTCCGCCTTGCTGAGATAGCCGTCGCCATTCTTGTCTGCTTCGCGGAAGACCTTGGCCGCGAGGCCGTGTTTGCGCCCGTATTTAAGAGCTTCCTCCTTTGTCACCACACCATCATGATTCAGGTCGCGCTTCTCAAACTCGGCCCCCATCTTCGGATCGCCGGCAGTCCATTCTGCTTTGGTTATTTTGCCGTCGTGATTGAGGTCGCTGGCGTTGAAAATTTCCTCAACGAGAAAGTCACTGGCTTCGGCACGTGAAAGTTTTCCGTCATGGTTAACATCGGCCAGTTCAAAGCCGCCTTCCCCGGTATTCGCGGTGGCTTGCGCGGGTTGCAGGTTCTTATTGTAGGTACAGCTGCTCAGCAGAGCGGCAACCGGCAGAGCTAAAAGGAAGAATCGGTTTACATTCATAAGAGCGTTCTGTTGTTGGAGACCTTATCATGGCAAATTCGACGCGCCTCCAAATTCGATACGATTTCCGCGAGCGCTACGGCTGGGTGAGCGACAATTATCCATCGAGGTGCGATCGGACAACTTCGAGCACGGCGCTCACATCTGAAAGCTTAAAGGCCCGGCTTTTTTCGCGACTCGAGGGCGTAACCAAGTTGGCCACGCGGGTAAGGGCGCCGTTCTTCCAGACCCACGCGTTCTCATTGTATGGACCGACCTTTCGCGGATCGCTCCAAGTATGAATGGAGACGAGACGGTCGGTGAGGGCGGCGGCGATATGCATTGGACCGCTGTCGACACTGATGACGAATCGCGCGTGGCGGATCAGCCAGATAAGCTGGAGAACGCTGGTGTGATTGAGGAGGTTGATACAATTGTCGGGCGTGGGCAGGTCCCGCTTTGTTAGGCCAACGAGCACGACGCGATGAGGCGCAAGATCGCGGCAAAATTTCTCCACCGCGAGATCGCTCAAAGATTTGCGGCCGCCCCGTGCGAAGGGATGAAGAAGGACAAACGGTTCTTCATGATCGAAACGCGGAACATCGTCTCCCGTCGGAAGGGGAAATCGAAGCGGTCGTTTGATCGGGACACCAAAGGTTTCGACGAGCTTTAGATAACGTTCCACGGCATGGGCGCTACGGTCGACCTGCGCGGTATGCTGATAGAGAAGGTTGGCGCCTTCGCGCGCGTCACTCATCCCGTAGAATTCGCGTGGGCGGCTTATTCGTCCGATGAGTGCGCTACGTAGGAGACCTTGGAAGTCTAGCGCGGCGTCTGGTCGCAAGCGGCCGGTTTGGCGCAGCCAGGGCAAAAGATGTTTCAACCAGCCGAAGCCACCGAGTTCGCTACGGGGAAAAATGTGAACGTGATCGATGCAGCGATTGCCGCGGAGGAGTGGCGCCCATTCTGGGTTTATGACCCAGGTGATTTGGGCCTCTGGGTAAGCGTCGCGAATCAAGGCCGCCGCCGGCAGGGTGTGGATGATATCGCCTAACGAACTCGGCTTGATAATGAGAATCGAGCGAACAGCGGCCTTCAATTTGTGACGGAATTACAGGTCTTACCGGCTTGGGTTCATTCGGCAACCGCTTCTGGATTTCCCATCCTGTAAATCCAGCAAATCCTGTCTCTGCTTCAGCGTCCCGCAGCAAGTCGATCGGCGAGACGACCCGGCAGACCGGCATCGCGAACCTTGCGCTGGCTGGTGGCCAGGTCGTATCTCACGCGGCGTTGTTCCACTACATTATGCTCGACGTCGTAGATGGAGTAGGCGGCGCGCCAATCGCCATCGCGCGGCTGACCGATGCTCCCGGGATTAAGAAAATATTTGCAGCCGGGAGCGAGCGCGATCTGGCCAATCATTAGACGATGGACGCGGCCGTCGTCCACGAAGGCCGTCGGCCAGTGGGTATGCCCAAAGAAGCACAGGGCAGTTTGCTGATAGGTGAAGCTGGCGATGGCGTCGATATCATTAAAAATGTAGCCCCAGTTCCCGGGAGAATCGAGAGTCGCGTGGACGATGGTGAAATCATGCACCTGTCTGGTGAAGGGAAGGTCAGCGAGCCAAGCTTTGTCGTCGATGGAAAGATGGCCACGCGTCCAGCTGATCGCTTCCTCGGCCAGCGCGTTGAAATCTTCGGTTGAGGCTGCGATGGAAGCCTGCTCGTCGTGGTTTCCCTTCACCACCGGGCAATCCAGTTCGCGAATGCGCTGGACACACTCGGACGGGTTGGCGTTGTAGCCAACGACATCGCCGAGGCAAACGAACCGTGTGCACGCCTGAGCGCGCGCGTCGGCTAGAACGGCGTCGAGTGCTTCGAGATTGGAATGGATGTCACTCAAGACGGCGAAGCGCATTTGAAGGGTTACATTTGTGTGTCGGGAATTCGGTCTTGCAACGGGAGATTGAGTTTTTTTTCGAGAAATCTCAGTCGCTCGAGGAGAGTGGGCAGATGTTCGTGCGGCCCGCGGTCGTAGAGCGAACGCAGGATTTGCCAAGCTTCGCGTTCCCGGCCGGGCGTGTAGGAAAGTTCGTAAGCGGCAAAGCGTTCGTCATATTCCGGCGAGCCGGGAAGCGAAGCGGCCTTCGTATAGCAGGCAGCGGCAGCAGCGTGGTCCTGTAGCTTATCCCGATAAATCCGCGCGAGCGACTCGTAGAGTTGTGGACGTCGCGGATTGTTATGGATGCCGCGTTCGAGAAAGTTTTTTCCCAGTTCAATGTATTGGCGCTGCGCCCGGCGGCGAAGGAGGTCGTTGGGCAGGGTGCGATCATGCAACGCAGCGGCGCTCGCGTTCCAAGCCATGTGCCAGCCCGCCATTTCCCAATAAAGCAGCGAATGCGGTTGCAACGTAGTCGCTTCGCGAAAGCAAAGCAGGACGCGAGACCATTCGGTCCGTTCCCAGGCCGTCTGCGCCTCAATGAAAGCGAAGTCCGCGGCTAACGAACGAAAGCCACTCAAGGCCGCAATGAAGCCCAGCTGGCCGATCTGTTCCCGAAGCTCGAGGCGGAGATTAGCCTGGTAAGAATAAACGACACGATTCCGCTCAGTGAGCGCGTTCTCGATCGGCAGGCGCAATACGCCGAAGATAAGGACGAGGAAAGTGATCAGGGTGGGGCGAATCACAATTCTCTCTCGTGAAAGGCAGCCCAAGCGAAGAACAGATACACCGATGTGTAGACGCAACCGAGCGTCGCAATCCTGGCAAAGAGCGCCAGAGGAATGGCGGTGCCGGCGACGACGTCGTCGATAAGGTTAAAAGGTTGGAGATCGGGAAAAACGAGTGCAACGAGACCGAGAAAGGTGTGAGCCAGCCAGCCACTACTGCGTTGTTGCAACCAATAAGTGCGGGCCGTCGCCTGAAGGTGTCCGATGAAATAAACGAAGACCATCGTGACAATGGTGAAGATGTTCGAAGAGGCAAAAGTGGAAACGAAAAGCGTAAGGGAAGCGAGGAGTGCGGCCTTTAGATAAATGAGCAGGATGCCCGGGAGGAGGTTGAGGTTGAAGGCCGAGGCCTTGAGGCTGACGATCGCCGCCGCGATCTGCGCCGGCGGCAGACCCGAGCGTGTTGTTTCGCCGAGAAGGATTTGCTCCCTGAAGAAGAGCAAGCCGAGAAAAAGCGCCGTCATGATGAGAATGCTGAGGGCAAGAAGAAGAAGCACGCCAAGCAGTTTGCCGATGAGGTATTCGGAGCGTGCGACCGGCTTGGCCAGAATGGTATAGACAGTGCGCTCCTCCAAATCACGCGGGATGAGCTGAGCGGTGGCGACGATGGCGAGAAGCGAACTAAAGATACTCATTGCGCCTAACGAGACATCCTTGAGAATTTGAAACTCCGCCTGGAAGCCAAGCCGGGCAAAGAAGAGCGAGCTGCCGATAAGAAGCAGGGCGAAGAGAAGAAGAAAGCAAAAGACCTTTAGTCTAATAAGTCCGGTAAAAGTGTTGCCGGTAAGAGCGGCAACGCGGGAAAGGGAGAAGGGGCGGTAGTGCAAGGGAGAATCAAAGCAGCTGCTCTTCTCAGCCGGATGGTTTGGCTCTTGTCGCCTCCAGGAAAAGCCGCTCGAGCGAAATCCTGGACTGACGTTGCTCGACGAGGCAAGTGCCGGATCTCTCGAGCAGGCCCCGAATCTCGGCAAGAAGTTCCGGAGTAGTATTTTCCAGGATCAACTCGGTCTGATTTCCGATCGTGAGCAAGTCCTCGACGCGGCCTTCTTTAACGATCACGCCGTGCGCGAGAATGCTGACGCGGTCGCAAACTTCCTGCACTTGCGCGAGGAGATGCGAGGAGAGCAGGACGGTGATGCCACGGCTTTTCAAATCGAGAATGAGATCGCGAATCTCGCGTGAGCCTTCGGGATCGACGCCCGCCGTCGGCTCATCGAGCACGACAAGCTGGGGTTCCGCCAGGAGCGCTTGCGCCAGGCCGATCCGTTGCAGCATGCCCTTTGAGTAACCGCCGAGCCGCCGATGACGCGCCTCTTCCAGCCTAACGAGTGCGAGCAATTCGTTGGTTCGGGCTTGTAACCTTCTGCCACGCAACCCGCCGAGCTTTCCAAAGAAGAGCAATGTTTCTTCGCCGGTAAGATATTTATAGAAGTAGGGATTCTCGGGCAGAAAACCGACGGCGGCGCGGCTGTGCACTTCCCGACTGTCCCGCCCGAAGATTTGCGTCTTGCCTTTCGTCGGCGAAACGAGTCCGAGAATAATTTTCAAGGTCGTGCTCTTGCCCGATCCGTTAGGCCCAAGAAGCCCATAGACCTGACCGCGCGCGACTTCGAGGTTCAGATCGCGCACTGCAACGAGGCGGCAACGGCGAAACGGTAGCGAAAAAACTTTCGTTAGGTCGCGGACCGTGACTGCTGGGTCAGTCATGGCGAATCTCGAAACCGCGAGCGCGCGGCGGCTCTGGCAGGGTGAATTCGGTCTGATCGCGAATGTGGGCGCGCAGTTCGCTCTGGCCAATGGCTTCGATAAAAGCGCGCACTTCGCTTTCTTCGCCTGTGGTCTGTAGTTCGACGCGGCCATCGGGCAGATTGCGCACCCAGCCGATAACTTCGAAGCCAGTGGCAATGCGTTTCACCGTCCAGCGAAAACCGACGCCCTGGACGTTGCCGACGAAAAAGACTTGGAGCGAAAACATCAGTGAGAAACGGTCAATACTTTGCCGATGGAGCGGGGGAGGAGGCAAGTGAGTGTTTCGCGAGCGAGCGAATTTGCTCGGGTTTCCGTTGCTGGAATTACCGCGAAGAATGCGAAGGCCGCGGACAGGAAATGCCGCCTCTCGAATCCGGGCGCGGCGAGATTAGTAGCGGAAGGCGGGAGCCGGGCTGGATGCCGGCAACGGTTCTGGTGGGGCGATAAGGCGGGGATCATTGGAGTCGAGACGGAACTGTTCTTCGGGAGTGCTGGTGTGACTTGTGACCACAGCTTCGGGAACGGGTGGAGGCGCCAATTTTTCTGTGACCACGTCTGGGGTCGCGGGCCCGATATCTTCGTTCGCGACGTAACCACTTTGGCCATCCTGCAATTGCACTTTCACATAGCCAAAAGAAGGCCGGATCACTTTCATGATCGAGTCCTTCGGTAGCTGCGAATCGGGTCCGCTAGCCTGTTGCGGGCCATGACGATAAAAGGGCGTGTGGGACGCGACAACCGCATACCAGTCGTTATGTATTTTGCCGGCGGCAGTCGCACCCGCCTTATTCGAAGATGCGCAACCGGCGACCGCCAAAGCGACATACCGGATTTTCACTTGTAGCTGTAAACCAAGCATACCCCCGCCGGCTCTCCCGCGTCCAGCCGTACCTGCACGTAATATTGGCCGCTGCTGTTCACGGTAAATCCAGCAGCCGCTTTCGCGCCCGAGGTGTATTTTTCTGTGGGAACCAGGGCGCCTTTCTCGTCGAAAACGCTTACCGAAATTTTCTTCGCTTTCTCGGTCGCGCCGGCAGAAAACCAATAATCGTTTCCGGCATAAAGATTCACGGCGACGAGCGTGCTCTCGTTAGGCGTGAGCATGCCAGACCAATGGCCATCGCGCAGTTTGAAGCCGTCGTTGGAAAACGCGCCTGCGAGTTCGAGAGCCGCTTCCCGCCCAGCCACCTCCTGGTCAGTCTCTGCGATGGCCGGTCCAATCGTAGTGAGCAGGGCCATGGTCGTCAGGAAAAGTCGAAGTGGCTGGCGCATCGTCAGTCTTTCTTTTGAATCTCCTGCATGAGCTTGTTTACGCTTTCGCTCAGACTCATCACCTCAGCCTCGGAGAGAGGTTGTCCGAATGGCTTGGCCACAATCTGCTCAATTTCTCCTAACTGCGCGTTGACGTCTTTCACCAGTGGATCGTTCTGCATCTCAGGCGAGATTTGGGCAATTTTCGAGCGAATGAAATGCAGCAGCGCCGGCTGACGCAAGACCTGACCAAGCTTCGCGTCGTAGTTTTTTGCGATCACGCCGCTCACGACCTGTGTACCGCGGATCCATCCACCCAGACTGACGAGAATAATCAGGTCCTGATCACGATGCGATTGCATCGAATTTTTCACTTCGTTCTGCGTCGCCTCCAGCTCTTCCTGAAGCGTGGCCCATTCCTGGTTTTCGGCGAATTGATTGATGCTGTTGCCACGCGCCAAAATGCTCTCGCTCACCCCAAGGGCTTTGGCCATTTTTACAATGTCGCCGCCGATATTTTTCACCTGTTGCGCGTCCTGCGCCTCCACTGCGATGAACCCATCGGCGATCAGGCCGCCGAGATTGAGGGCGATCTGGGCACGTGTTTTGAAATTGGTGGGAATCTCACCGCCGAGCCGCGCTGCCCAGTCCGGCTTAGCCGGTTTGGCGAGCGCGGCGAAAAGCTCGCCCGGGGTCGGAATGGTGACTGAATCGCTCTTAAGCGCGTGCGCGATTTGGTCGGGTGCAAGTGAGCTCGCCTCGCTCGCCGCCGAAGTGGGCTTTGGCGTCCCAGTTGCGGACGACGGAGTGGGACTTTGCCTGGCGATAGCGGTCACACAACAGAGCGACAGTATCGTTCCCAGGGCTCCAAGGCGTGCGGACATTCGGGCAGGTTAGCCGCGCGCCCTCGCAATGCCAGCCCGAAAATCAGGGTGCGCCGAAAATTGCCAGATCGCTGCTGGCAAGTTCGCCTGATTGTGGGCTGCGCCGGGCTGGGAACGCGTCATCCCACTGCTTGATTTGTCTTTACTCTTCTCCGATCGAGGCGCGAGCCTCGCTTCGTGAAAGGGAAGCAGAGTGCTCAGTTCCCGGTCATATTACCTCAAGAAGCTGGACTTAGGACAAATGGTGTCTACTGGAATATTTGGCGGAAATCCCTCTAAGGTCGTCGGCGTTTATGTCATGGTGTCGCAGTACGGTCATAAGGGTGATTTCCTGCATCCGGGCGAGGCCTACTGACGGGTTTATTCTAAGGGACTATGCGTTTGCCGATCCGGGAGAAGGGATCGCGGCCGGTAAAAAACTTCTCCGGAGAATTGGTGGACGCGGTGTCGGATTCATTCAGTGGAATCGGGTAAGTCTGCCCACAAGCGTACGAATACAAAAGCGTTGACTCCTTCTGTTGTCGCTCCGTCACCATCCACGCGTGAAAACAAATTGCCAAGTCGAGTCATTCGGATTGCCAAACTCCAGATGGCTCGCCTACGCGACCGCCGGCCTGGCGACAGCCTTTTGCAGCGCTCCTTTTGCAGATGCCGAAATCCATTACTCCGGACCTGTTAATATGTCGATGCAAGGCATTCATTCGGTGACTCTTCCTCTGATCAGCGGAGCATCGCTTTTCTTCGATATCACAGCATGCAACCAGTGTTACCCGAGAGCGTTCTTCACCATAAGAGGGGCAGAATTGGGTTCGGCGCGGGCGAGCAGTAGCAGCCAGCGCGCGCAGTTCCTGGCTAACCTGGATCGTGGAATCCCGGTTTCGCATGGACAGTTCGGATCGGTCGCGGGGATGCCAAGCGTGGGCGCACTGTTAACCTATTCGGGCCAGGGTAATTTCGGCGATACGGATACGGGAGCGATTGGCTTTAAGTTCGATGTCGGGAAAGGCATTCAGTATGGTTGGGTGCGTCTCAAATTGGAGCGAACCGACAAACATCCGTATCACTACGTGATCAAGGACTACGCCTGGGGCGATCCGGGAGACTCGATTCTGACGGGCCAGAGAAGCTCTTCCGGTGAGATGGTGGACGCAGTATCTGCCGACGGTTCCCTGGGTCTTCTCGCTGTCGGTGGAGCTGGCTTGGACGCATGGCGCAAAGAGCGCGCTAAGAGCGGTGGGAGTCAGCCTTAGCTGCGTGCGACCGCCAGCTTAATGGTTACGCGAAAGATCCTTCTCATCGGCTGGGATGCAGCTGACTGGGAGCATATCAATCCTTTGCTCGAAGAGGGGCTCATGCCGACCCTCGACTCTTTCATTAATCGAGGAGTTATCGGTAACCTGGCAACTCTCCAGCCGATCCTGTCTCCCATGCTTTGGAATTCCGTTGCCACGGGAAAGTTCGCCGACAAGCATGGCATTCATGGCTTCATCGAGCCGGACCCGGTGAATGGCGGCGCGCGGCCTTACACCAGCACGTCGCGCAAGTGTAAGGCGCTTTGGAATATCCTAAGTCAAAGCGGACTTAAGAGTAATGTCATCGGTTGGTGGGCGAGTCATCCTGCGGAACCGATTAACGGCAACGTGATCACCAATGCTTTTGGCGGTGTAAGATTCGATCCTGAGAAAGGCTGGACTGTTCCAAAAGGCGCCATTCATCCCAAGGAACGCGGATCGGAGCTGGCACGTTTCAAGGTCTTTCCTAACGAGCTTACTGAGGCGCATATTCTTCCTTTCATCCCCGACGCGGCAAAGATCGATCAAAAGAAAGACAAGCGACTTAGCTCCTTTGCCAAGGTTTTGAGTGATAACGCCTCGGTGCACGCGGTCGCGACTGCGTTGATGGAAAGCGAGCCATGGGATTTTACAGCGGTTTATTACGACGGGATCGACCATTTCTCTCACGCTTTCATGCCCTATCACCCGCCGAAGCTGGAGTGGATCAAGGAGGAAGACTTCGCCATGTATAAGGATGTCGTGAAAGGCGCCTATCGCTTTCACGACATGATGCTGGAACGGTTACTCGAGCTCGCCGGACCAGATACAACAGTTATTCTTTGCTCGGATCATGGCTTTGAGTCCGGCTCACAACGGCCGCGCGGCACGCCTCGCGAGCCAGCCGGACCCGCCGCATGGCATCGGCAATACGGTATCTTTGTCATGGCAGGGCAGGGGATTCAAAAGGACGAACGCATCTACGGCGCGAGCCTGATCGATATTGCACCGACTGTTCTAACTCTTTTCGACCTGCCTATCGGTCAGGACATGGATGGCCGGCCGTTGCTGGAAGCTTTCGAAGAGATTCCCGAGGTCAAAACCATTCCGAGCTGGGAACAGGTGACAGGCGAGAGCGGCATGCACACCGGCGAGGAACAACTTGACCCCGTCCAGGCAAACGAGCTCATGCAGCAATTCGCCGCCCTGGGTTACATTGAAGATCCGGGCCAGGACAAAGAGAAAGCCGCTGAGTCAGCGGAGATCGAAGGTAAGTATAACGTCGCGCGCACTCTCCTCTGGAAAGGTCATTCGGAAGCGGCGCGCTCGCTGTTAGAGGAAATCGTCCGGCGGCGTCCCTGGGAGGATCGCTTCTTGCAGCAACTCGCGAGCTGTTATTTCCAAGGCGGCTACCTGGCTCAAACCGAGCGCCTGCTTTGCGCGATTGCGGATGGCAAGGAGCCTGGCTCTGCCAGTGGCCAGCTTCTTTGGGCGCGCGTGAAACTTGCTCGAGGCGATCTTGGTGGCGCCCTTCGCGCCTTGCTCGAAGCAGAAGCTGCCGCTCCGAAAGTCCCGGGTATTTATCTTCAGCTGGGCGATGCCTATCTACGTCTCGCGCAACTTGAGAACGCCAAAGTCGCCTACGACAAGGCGCTCGCGCTGGATGAAGATAACGCCCGCGCCTTTCTCGGCCTTTCGACGGTTTACCGGCGGCTTGGGGATAACCAGCAAACGGTCGATTGTGCCTTGCGTGCGGTAAGTCTGCTCCACCGGTTGCCGCTCGCGCACTTCAATCTTGGGGTAGCATTAGTTCGATCGGGCGATAATGACCGGGCGCGACTTGCCTTTGAGACAGCGTTGCGCTTCCAGCCAAACATGGTCAATGCGCACCGCTATCTCGCAATCATCCATCGGAAGGAAGGCGGTGACCCGGAGAAGGCCCGATTCCATCGGGAGGAACTGCTGCGTCTCAGTCGCACGCGACGCGGAGGTGGCGGGCCTAACGAATCTAAGCGCGAACAACTTTTCGAGCTCCCGGAGATCCCCAAACGCGCCGAACGCCTCGCGACTTTGCTCAAGGAACGACCCGATCCAAAACCTGAGGAAGAGAAATCCGGCAAGACTTTTGTCATTGTCTCCGGTTTGCCGCGCTCGGGCACTTCACTCATGATGCAGTTACTGGAAGCGGGTGGACTGCCCGCCATGACCGATCATGAACGCAAGGCGGACATTGATAACCCGCGCGGGTATTACGAATGGGAGGCGATCAAGCAAATCGCGAAGAAGCCCGAGTTACTCGATGACGAATCGGTGCAGGGAAAAGCGATCAAGTGTATCTCGATGTTGCTGCCGTCACTGCCGTCGAAGCATCAATACAAGGTGATCTTTATGTTGCGTCCAGTTGCGGAAGTTGTCGCTTCACAACAGGCCATGACCATGCGCCTGGGGACTGAGGGCGCCAAGCTCGAGACCGAACAACTCAGGCGCGGGCTGCGCGCTCATCGCGAAGAGATACGCAAATGGGCTGCGAATATGCCCCACATAGAATGGCTTGAGGTCGATTATCCTGCGCTGGTACGCGAGCCAGCGCCGGAGCTGGCGAGGCTGGTGGAGTTTCTCGGGAGCGAGCATGTGCCTAACGAGCCAGCAATGGCGACCGTGATCGATCCATCCCTTCATCGAAAGAGAAGGTTGGAGCCCTAACGACGGTTACGTAAATGGTCAGTTTTTGACTTTATTATCCGTTGGAAGCTTCCCTATGCTCGATGCATGGAGACGAAAGTGCGGAAGAATCGCGTTGTAAAAATTCCGACAACACGCTGGCTGGCTTACGCGAGTGCGAGCGCAGCGACGGCGCTGACGGGCGCTTCTCCGGCGGAAGCCGATATCCACTATTCGGGGCGGGTCGACGTCTCGTTTCCCGCTAACGAGAATAAGTCAGTTGCGCTGCCACTCGACCAGGCAGGGGATTCGATCATTTTCGAGCGCAGTATCAACGATGGGGCGGCGGACTTTTTCGGAGCAGTTGGCCTGAAGAGCGGCGCATTCCTCGGTTCATACCCGGTCTTCTCGTACGCCTATGTCTGGCGGATCAAGAACCGCAATGAGCACCGCTATATCTCGCAAGGTCATTTCACCAACGGTGGGTTTGGCTTTGGGACATTGGGAACGATGATCAAAGGAGATCGTTCAAGTGTGAACTGGCGGTGGCATGGGAAAGGCACCGACTTTGTCGGTTTTCGTTTTAACAGTGGCGCTGGCAGGCAATACGGCTGGGCTCGCGTCCGCATGGATGGGCCAGATTCAAACTTTAGCTTCACAGTTATGGACTATGCCTGGGCCGATCCGGGAGAGCCAATCAAGGCTGGCCAGACAAGTTCTTCCACTTCCGCCGCCATTCCAAGGGAGGGTTCTCCTGGTCTTCTCGCCATCGGTGCTGCGGGTATTGCCCTTTGGCGGCAGCGGCGCAAAAGCTTCACTCGTTAGGCAGGCGTTGCATCGACGGTTCGAGGAGACGGTTCCCTGGCAGCTACGGCGGCTTCGAATTGGCCTTTGTCGCATTCCGCGCAAAAGAAGGATTGCGCCCCGCGCAATCAGTGGCTAAATCGGTAGCAACATGGCGGTGACCAGCATCAGCAAGATCCTTGCGCGTGAAATTCTCGATTCGCGTGGTAATCCGACAGTCGAAGTGGACGTGCATCTCGATGGTGGTGGGTTCGGCCGCGCGGCCGTGCCGAGCGGCGCCAGCACTGGTGAACATGAAGCCTGCGAGCTGCGCGATGGCGACAAGCAGCGTTACGGCGGCAAAGGCGTGCGCAAGGCGGTTGCTTCGGTGAACGACACGATCGCTCCGGTCGTTGCCGGAATGGATGCAACCGAGCAGGCGAAAATCGATCAGGAACTGGTTAAGCTCGATGGCACGCCTAACAAACAAAAGCTGGGCGCAAACGCATTGTTAGGCGTTTCCCTCGCCGTGGCCCACGCCGCGGCCGACGCCGAGAAGGTTCCGCTCTTTCGTTATCTCGGAGGAAGCCAGGCAAACGTTTTGCCCGTTCCGATGATGAACATTCTCAATGGCGGCGCCCATTCCGATGCGCCGATTGATTTCCAGGAATTCATGATCATGCCCAAAGGTGCGCCAACTTTTCCGGAAGCGCTGCGCTACGGGGTGGAGGTCTTTCACGCTCTCAAGAGTGTCCTGAAAGAGCGCGGGCTATCGACCGCGATTGGCGACGAAGGCGGTTTCGCGCCCAAGCTCAACTCCGCCGAAGACGCACTGGAGTCGATCGCCGCCGCGGTGAAGAAAGCCGGCTATTCGTTAGGCGAGCAAATCTTCATCGCGCTCGATGCTGCTTCCTCCGAGTTTTACGACAAGGAACAGAACGCCTATGTCTTCAAAAAATCGGACGGCTCCAAGCGTTCGGCAGACGAGTTGATCGACCTCTACGAATCGCTCGCGCGGAAATTTCCCATCATTTCGATTGAGGATGGCTGCGCGGAAAACGATTGGGATGGCTGGAAGAAGCTGACTGACCGGTTAGGCAAAACCATGCAGCTCGTGGGCGACGACCTTTTCGTGACCAACGTGGCCTTTCTTCGCAAGGGCATCGATCTCGGTGTGGCCAATTCCATTCTCGTAAAAGTGAATCAGATCGGCACCCTCACCGAAACTTTTGCGACGATCGATCTCGCGAAGCAAAACGATTATACGGCGGTGATTAGTCATCGATCTGGGGAGACAGAGGACACCACGATCGCGGATATCGCCGTCGCATCGAACGCTGGGCAGATCAAGACCGGCTCGCTTTGCCGCACCGATCGCGTGGCGAAATACAATCAGCTCCTGCGCATCGCCGAAGAGCTCGGTGACAAGGCGGTTTACGGAGGTAAGATGCGCTAGTGGACGCGGGCGGTTACAGCGATTTGCGGGCGCGGCATGAGGCCACCGTGTGGCAGCGCATGAATCACCTCCTGGGCATTTTACTGCTCATGGCTGTCTGGCTGCTCATTGTCAGCTTCTTTCTTCCGCCCTACAAAAAGCTCAACCAAAGCCGCCATGAGATCGAGCAGATGCAATCGCAACTCCTGGACGAGAAGGCATTGCTGGCGCGGCAAACGCGAGAAATTTCGCTTCTGAAAAGCGATCCCACTTATCTGGAGACCATCGCGCGCGACAAACTCGATCTTATGAAGGAAGGCGAGACGATTTTTCGTCTCGAAACACATCGGCCTGAGTCGCGCTAGGATTGTTGGGTCTGCTGCGATGGCCTCCTTTCAATCGGCAGACAAGACACTATTCCTATAGTCGTTAGGGAGCCTGCTTTGCGGCAGGCGATGCGGGATTCAGTTGCTCCGCGAGCTTGCGCAACAGAGCGCTGGCGGGCGCGTTTGGGACGACGCGAAGGGTTTCGTTTGCCAGCGCAGCCGCCGCTTTTTTGTCGCCCGACCTGGTCAACGCATCTACCTGTTCCAAGACCGTGCGCAAGATATCGTCCGGCTTTGAGTAGAGCGTGCGCGCCTCTCGCAGATCACCAATCGCGGCGGTAAAATCGCCACTCTCCTTTTCCTGTAACCCCAGATCCTCGCTCATCGGGCCATTGCTGTCGCTCGATGCGACGAGGCGTCCATTCTTGAGGTAGTTGAGCCTTTCCAGATTTGCGTTTTGGACCGCAAACTCATGGTACATTTGCCAATCATTCTTCTTGCTTTCGTCGCCTACGGTTTCGAGCTGGAGCCAATCCTCGTAGGGCCGATAGAGCGGATCGCCAACCGCGACATTCATCCACGAAAGCGCGCGTAACGACATGTAAGCGCTCTCCGCAAAAGTGAAACCATGGAGGAGCCGGTTGTTAAAAATGTCGAGGTGATGCGTCAATTGCAGATAAGGTTCGTAGACATTGCCTAACGACGCCGTGGCGCCCTTGCTTAAAAGGGGTCCGGCCCAACTCGTTTCCGACGAACGGAGTGTGCTCGCACTAAAGGAGTGGATATGCACCGCCACCGCGCCGGGCGCGAAGTGGAAATCGGGATCGACAAAAGGTCCGGTCACTCCATCGGCGTACCAGCCATAATAAAGGGCGCAGTCGTTCATCGGGAAGCCCGAAGGGAAGAGCGCGCCTTCCTGATCGTAAATCGTCGGAATCCCGACACCGCGCAGATCCTTCACCACACTTTGCAGCCACTTGTCACCGTCGGCCATGGCACCGGAAGTATGATCCGCGCCGTCGACGTAGGCGCGACCCCAGAGACCGGAATGCTCGGTTGCGACTGCGTCGCTGATCATTCGCCTAACGACCGCCTCGCTCGGCCCGTCTAGTCGGCAAACAAGCAGCAACGGCAGACCATCCATCGCCTGGATCGCCCGAAAGCTTTGAAAGTATGGGTTAGTTGTCGGTCCGGAAATCTGACGCGAGAAAAGGCCCAGCACCGCCAGCTCGGAATCGACGGAGGCCCTGTTTTCTTTTCCGGTCGGGTTGTCCACCGGATGATCACCGGGATACGTCTCGGTCGCCCTAATTTTAAGCGGCACGCCGCGGATGAGTGCGACGAAATGAATGCGCGTGGTCCGCACAGTCGGATGACCTTCGAGCTCCTTTCTCAACGTCCACCACTGACGCTCGATGAAAATCTTGCGGAGCGGTTCGGCGATCGTCGCATCGTACTCCTGCCGGCTGATCTCCTCCTCGGTGGAACATTCCAGCCCGACGAGGTGATCCTCCGGAATGCCGCGCGCTTTCGAATAAGAGCGGGCCAGCGCCAACGAGTCCGTTGCTTTCCGATTGTAAACAATGACGGTCGCCCGAGCCAGGTCAGTGGACTTCTCAGCGAAAAGCACGCTCGTGCCTAATGACACTGCGATCAGCACGCAGAGCAATTGATTCATGTCGGGAAGTCAATTTTCAGTCCGTCGTAGGCGATGCCAACGCCGGGCGGCAGGTTCGTTTCGGCGCTTTGCGGCAGCTCGTGACAAATATGAGTGAAAAGTGTGCGCGCCGGATGGACCCGTTGCGCCACTTCGAGCGCCTGGCCAATGCTCAGGTGCGTTGGATGTGGCTTTTCCCGCAGGGCGTCGATGACGAGTAACCGCACACCTTCGATCTTGCGTGCAATCTCGTCAGGCACTGCACTGCAATCGCTCAGATAGGCCACCAGCTTGGCGCTGTGGCGTGAAAAGAGATAGCCGTAGGTCTCGGACGAGCCGTGCGGCACGGGCAGCGGAGTGATCAGCGTTTTGCCTAACGAGAAAGGTCCGCAAATAATATGCGGTTCTGGCTTCAAATACCCGGGCCCCGGGTTGTCTGTCTTGAAGGCGAAATCGTAGACCCGTTCCAGGCTCGCCATCGTTTCGGCCGAAGCGTAAACTGGCATCCGCCCACCCCGCATTGCGGCAAAACGCCGCAAATCATCGAAGCCCATAACATGATCGGTGTGCGCATGCGTCATGATCGCGGCATCGACCCGCCAGATGTTTTCGCGCAGGCACTGGGTGCGCAAGTCTGTGCCGGTATCGACGACATAAGCGCCCTCCGGCGTTTCGAGATAAATCGACGCACGGCTCCGATTGTCGCGCGGGTCGCTGGAACGACAGACCGCGCAATCACAGCAGAGCATCGGCACACCAACCGAGGTGCCGGTGCCGAGAAAGGTGAGTCGCAGTTCGAGATCACCGGGCAGTTGAGACTTCCCGCTTGCCAGTTGAGATTCGGAGTCGTTCAAAGACTTCACCTCTCAACTCTCGGTCCACAACTCTCAACTCCGGTGTTGCTCAGCTTGCTTCGAATCAAAAACCTTGCCCTGGTCGAGGATCTGGAGTGGGAACTGGCGCCGGGATTCACCGCGATTACGGGCGAAACGGGCGCGGGCAAATCGATCATCATCGGGGCGCTCCAGTTATTGTTAGGCGAGCGGGCCGATAAATCGCTCATCCGGACCGGGGCGGAAGCCTGCACCGTAGAGGCAATTTTTTCGGGCGATGATTTCAGCGCGCTCAACGCGCGACTGGACGAGTCGGGCATCGAGCGAGTCGACGACGAGTTGCTGGTCAGGCGCAGCTTTTCGTTAGGGGGAAGCAATCGGCAGTTTGTGAACGGTTCACCCACCACCCTGGCGCTTTTGAAGGCGATCGGCGACGGCCTGGTGGATTTACACGGGCCGCACGATCACCAATCGATTCTCTCGCCCGAGCGACAACTGGATTTGCTCGACCGCTTCGCGCACGCGGAGGCGGAATTGCAGGTTTATCAGAAAAATTATCGCCGTTGGCAGGAACTGATCGCCGAAGAAAAGGCATTGAGCACGGCGGAGTCGGCGCGCGAGCAAGAGCTGGATCTTTTGCGTCATCAGGTGAGCGAAATCGCGGCGGCAATTCTTGAGCCTAACGAGGAGGAGCAAATCGTCGCGCGCTATAAGTTGGCGAGCAACGGCCGGCGGCTGATCGAGCTGGCAACGGCGGTTTCGCGGCAACTTTCCGAGATCGACAACGCAGTTCTCAACCAGCTTGCCGAAACACAGCGACTTCTGCGCGAGCTGGAAAAGATCGATTCCGGCCTAACGACCACAGCTGCTGCGCATGCCGCTGCCGTGGTTGAGCTGAGCGAAGTGGCACGGACGCTCGATCGTTATGCGGAAAGGCTCGACCTCGATCCGGAGCAACTGGCTCAGCTCGAGCAACGGGTCACGACGCTCGAGACTTTGAAGCGCAAATATGGCGCGACAATTCCCGAGGTCATGGCCTTTGGCGAGCGCGCGGCAGAACGAATGCGAAAAATCGAAGGTCGCGAGGCGGAGTTGGAACGGCTCGCCGCGGAAATCGCGGAGGAAAGGAAAGCATTGGATCGGAGCGCGGCGACACTGCGCAAGGCGCGACAGATGGCCGCGCCGAAACTGGGCCGAAACATTCGGCAGCAACTGGCCGATCTCGGGTTTCGTCAGTCGGAGTTCGAGGTGCAAATCAAACCCGAAGATACGCCGCGGCTCCGCGGAACAGAATCGTTCGAGCTGCTCTTTTCGCCGAATCCGGGTGAACCGCTCAAGCCCTTGCGCACCGTGGCGTCGAGTGGCGAAGTCTCCCGTCTCATGCTCGCGATCAAGTCCGCCCTTGCTTTGCAGGATGAGATTCCGCTTCTGGTTTTCGATGAGGTTGACGCCAATGTCGGCGGCGAAATTGCCAATGCTGTCGGCGAAAAGATGCGTGCTCTGGGGGAAAAACATCAGGTGCTTTGCATCACGCATCTGCCGCAGGTGGCGGCGCAGGCCAGGACGCACTTTGTCGTAACCAAAGCGGTCACCGGCGGCCTGTACTTTTTCACGACTGGGCGAGGTAAGAGGCAAGGCGCGCCAGGAAGAAATCGCGCGCATGCTCGGCGGAAAATCCGAGTCTGCGCTTAAGCACGCCGCAACCTTGCTGTCTCATTCTTGATCGAGTATCAGAGGTCGTGAAGAGGCTCCTCCTTGTTTCTTTCCAAGTGGTGGTCGGGATGGCTGCAATTGGTGCGACCCTGACCGTAACCAACACTGGCGACAGCGGCTCCGGTTCGTTGCGACAAGCGCTGATCGATGCTGCTGACGGCGACACAATTTACTTCGAGCTTCAACTCCCAGCGGTCATCGACTTGACGACTGGCCCGCTGTCGATTGACAAGGACATGGAGATCCTCGGATCGGGCGCCAACCTGCTTACTATTCAGACGGATCCAGCGAAGGAACCGCTTCACGTTATCGACATTCCTACCGGTCACACGGTCTCGATCTCCGGAGCTACCATTACCAATGGCTTTGCTGACCCCGGGTTTGCCGGCGGCGTATCGAATTCCGGAAATCTAACCATGACCTCCTGTGCGGTGGTGAACAATTTCGCCAACTGGAAAGACACTCAGAAAGCCGAAATCCAGGCGACGGGCCTCGCGCCGACTGATGATCTCGAGTCCGCGATTCTCCTTACACTCCAAGACGCACCCTATACGGCGATCGTCCGAGGAGTGAACGATACAGTTGGCACTGCGTGGGTCGAGGTCTATGCCGTCGAGTAGCCGCGCATCCCGACAGAGCGCAGCTGCTCGCGAACCTTGAGATTAAAGGCCGGTCATCCGGTAACGAACTTCGAGAACCGCGATCTTCGAAAAGGACGGGCGCGCCTGCTCGCCCGACAGACCTATCAGGATGAGACGACGGGTTTCGGCTTTTCTCGGAGTAAATAGCTTACAAGGCTATTCGTCGCTTTTTCGAGCACCGCGCCCCAAATAGCGAGCACAGTGACAGTGACCAAGGCAATTAAGAGAAAGCACCAGATAGGTTGTTCGCGGATGCGAAGCCCTAGCCAGATGACATAGGGTTGATGCACCAGATATAACCCGTAGGAGTAGATACCGACGAGCGCGATCGCCCTGGCTAGAGAGGGAGCGCGGGAAAGGATTCCTGCGATCCCGACCAGGACGAGAAAACAGCAGACGCCGGTCGCCAGATCCACAAAGGTATAGGTCGTGAGATTTGCATAGAGCAGGAGCGCGCCCGGATAAAGGAGTAATCCTGTGAAAAGGCCGGGGCCGTTGAGGAGGAAGCGCTCCAATCTCTCAGGATAACGTTGATCCCAGATCGCGAGAGCCATGCCAATGGCAAACTCCGGGAGCCGACAGATGGCTAGCCCTCCCTGGACCCACATTCCGTCTACCGGATGGACCACAAGAAGAAGATAACGTACAAAAAGGCCGAGCCCGCAGGCGCAGAGCAAGTAGGTTATTGGCCCAAGTTTTCTCGCCGTGATGAAGAGAAGCGGGAAGAGGAGATAGAGCTGGATCAATAAGGTAAAGTACCACCACGCGGAATTGAGGTAGTAGAACGTGTTGCTGATATCGATAAAGCGCAGACCGAGCAGGCTAAGAAGGAAACGGCCGTCGATTTTCTCGAAGCGCGCAGTGCAAGGCGAAATAAGGTAAACAATGTGCGCCACCCAATACATGGGATAGAGGCGAAGCAACCGGCTGCGATACCAGGCGCGCCAATCGACACTGCCTTGCGCGGCACGGCGGGCGGTTGACTGCATGAGTGCCCAGCCGCTGAGAATGATGAAGACACCGACGGCGTCAAAGCCTAGCCCGGAGACTTTCAGCCAGAGATAACGTACCGAAGTCGTCAGGCCGGCAAGGAAGCCATTCCAATCCGGCGGCGGCAGGGTGCCGTGCTCGAAGTAAGTCCGAAAGAAATGAAAGTAAACGACCACGATAATGGCGAGTCCCTTTGCCACATCGAGCCAGAGAAGGCGCTTCACCCTCGATCGGTTAACAGGATGGAAGCGAATTAGAAAGCGCGAAAGTCGGTAAGCCTGCTTGCTACGGATGAAATCGATTCGAGGCTGAAGAAGAACGAAAGTCTTTTCTGTCGGCAGAGAGCCAGCTAGATTTGGGGTATGAGCTCAGCCGACCCCGTGACAGTGAAACCTGAAGGGAACAAAGATGACCATTGGCCATTCCTGCGTGACGTGATCGTCTTCCAGCTCAAGATGTTGCTCGATAACGTGCGCGATTTCGCCCTCATGCCGATTTCGCTCGCAGCGGCGGTGATCGATTTGCTCTTCCGCGGAGAACGGCAGGGGTCGCTCTTTTATCAGGTACTGCGCTGGGGAAAACACAGCGAACAAGTGATCGACGTTTACAGTGCGGTTGAGACGCCCGGGTCGGAAATAAATCATGAATACACCCTTGATGCAGTCATCGCGCGCCTGGAAGGCGTGCTGGCGCGAGAATGCGAAAAGGGTGGCACCGCCGCAAGCGTCAAGACGGCAATGGATCGTGCCATCAGGCAAATCCAAATCGATACGACCGGCCCGCGCGAACGAGCGCGTGAAGCGTGGGGCCGTGCGAGCGATAAGTTGCGCGGCAAAGTGGACAGCGGTCCCCCCGGCGATTCCTTTAGTCGTTAGGCTGAATGTCTCTTGCCTGGGCTAACGGGAAGGATTGGCCAGATGCCGGACAACGCCCTGCACTCCCAGCACCACCCGCGTCATCGCATCATAGTTAAGTTTGTCCGGTGTATCGCTGGCGGAATGATAGTGCGGATAACGAAAGGGCGCCGTGTCCGTAATCATGATTCCCGGATAGGAATGCTGCCAAAAAGACCATTGATCGGACCATCCGACGCCGGGAACGAACTGAGGCAATGCTGCACCTTCAGACGGAATGGTGGCCTGGCGCCGAAATTCCCCGATCGCTTCCCGGACCAGATCGTGTGAAGGAAGATTGCCCACGAAGCCAATGAAATTGCCGGTGCGTGGATAGATCAATCCAAGGCCGGCAGCGGGATATTTTTGAGAACCAGGGCGATCGGAAAAGTAGCCGATCGTCTCAAGGCTGATCATCGCGCGAATTTGATCGCCGCGTTGGCGACATCCCGCGGCGTAGACGTAGCTTCCCATCTGCCCTGTCTGGAAATAACCGGGCTCTTCATTTACGAAAGCGACGAAACGCACAGTCTTTTCATTAGGCTGGGCGGCGAAACGACGAGCGAGAGCGAGGAGGGCAGCGACTCCGCTGCCATTGTCATTCGCACCGGGCGAGCCGAAAACCGAATCGTAATGTGCGCCGACGAGCACGATCTCGGGAGAGTTTCCAGGGAATTCGGCCTGGATGTTGTAGCAGCGTTTGCCGAGCACTTCGTAGGTGTCGCGGTCGAGTTTCTGCGTGGGTAACTGACTCTCGATGTATTGCGCCGCGGCCAGGAGTTGAGGATATCGCGAGAGATTGCGCTCCCCGATTGTGCCCGCAAGCATTTGCACGTGGGCTATCAACTCGGCCTTCGTCGGGCGTGAGGGGTGGGGCAGAGCCGCGAAAGCTTTTGCCGGGCATGCGAACCATGAACCACCAGCTTACAACCAAAAGAAGAAGCAGCGTGAGCCAGAAGAACAAGTGAGAGACGTTGAAAGCGGTGAACGTTCGCCTGGTCATGCGATAACCATGTCGTCCTTAGACGTCGGTGAAATGATCGGGAGTTTCAGGTTCCAGGGCGAGCGAAGATTCGCCTGGCGCCAGGCTTTATTCTTCTCAGCGGAGGACGCAGACTGCGGGGTATGGTTAGCCCGGAGAAAAAAGCCACTGCCGCAGCGTCGGAGAACGGATCACCCGCCAGCCACAGTAACGGTTGGTTCTCACGAGTGCGTGGATGGGACTGGGAAACGATCGTGCTTGTTCTCGGGATCAAGCTCCTTGTTCTCACTTTTGGTTTGGAAGCGGTCGCAGCGTTTAACGAAGAACACGTCGGCTGGGACGGGATGTGGAATCGCTGGGATGCAACTCATTACCTTGCTCTCGCGAAAGACGGTTATCAGGCAACTGGCGACCAGCTCGTCTCGCTGGTCTTTTTTCCTCTCTATCCATGGCTGGTTCGCGGAGTCGCTTGGGCCGTGTCCGATTACGTCACAGCGGCGTTTGTCGTGTCGGGGATCGCTTCGATCGCGACCGGTTTACTGCTGCGACAATTGGTGCGTTGCGATGAGTCCGACGAGGTGGCGCGCAACGCCGTTTGGTTTCTCTTCATCTTTCCGACAAGCTTTTTCCTGCATGTGCCCTACACAGAAAGCCTGTTTCTCGCGCTCACTCTGGGATGTTTTCTTGCGGCGCGGAAGGAACGTTGGGAGCTCGCAGGCTTGTTAGGCGCGGCGGCTTGCCTTACGCGTGTGAACGGCCTTGTCCTGGTGCCGGCGCTCGCGACCGAGATCGGGCTGCGCTTTTGGACCAGACGGCGGATCGATTGGCGCTGGCTTTGGCTGGCGCTGGTGCCGCTCGGCTTCCTCGCCTATCTCTGGCTTAACCACAAAGTTACCGGCGACTACTTTGCCTTCACCAAAATCATGAAGGAGCACTGGTATAAGAAAATCGCGTCGCCGTGGGTTGGCGTGCACGACGTTTGGCTGCGCTCGCTCGGGGCGAACGTGAACGAAGGGCTGAACGAGCTCATGGCCGTGGTGTTGATTTCGTTTTGCACCATTTGGTCGTGGATGCGGCTGCGTCCTTCCTATTCCATCTGGATCACGTTTAACTGGCTGCTTATCAATAGCACCGCCTTCGTCCTGAGTGTGCCGCGCTACACCCTTACGCTTTTTCCGGTCTTCATGCTTTTCGCGATTGCTTGCACGGGCCGACGGATCTGGTTTGCGATGGTGAGCGTTTGGTCGCTGCTTTATCTTGCGCTTTACACCGGTCGCTTTGCCCAAGGCTTCTGGGCATTTTGAGGCTTGCGTAGCGAAACGGGCGCGAGAAGGTGTGCTGCCTATGATGATAGGTTTCCCAATCGCTTGAGCGCCGGGCAATGAAAAAGACCGTCGGCCTTGGCGCGACTTTCGGGTTTGCTCTTGCGATCATCGCGTTGCTCGTGAGCGGCTGGCTTTCCTATCGCAATCTTGTCCGCATTTCGCGCAACGAGAACCTCGTCGTCCACACTCATGAAGTGCTCGATGGCTTGCGCGACGTGATTGCCACCCTGGCCTCGGCGGAAAGCAGTCAGCGCAGTTATCTTCTCACCGGTGAAACGGTCTATCTCGGTCCATACCGGGCTGCAGCCGATTCTGTCCAAACTCGCATTGCGCAGGTGCAGCATTTAGTCCGGGACAATCCGATCCAGGAACAACGCCTTGCGAAACTGAAATCGTTAGTCGCTGCGCGTCTCGCTTCACTCGCCGTCGGCATTACGACGCGCGATCGCAGCGGGGTGGAGGAAACGCGTCGTTTTGTTTCGCAAGGACAGGGACGACGCGAGATGGAAGCGACCCGAGGACTGGTAGCTGAAATGCAAGGGCACGAGCGGCAATTGCTCGCAACGCGCGAGGAGGAATCGCGCCTTAGCTATCAGGCCGCGGTGGTAACAACTTTAATCACTACCTTGTTAGGCCTCGGTTTGGTTGTGACGGCGTACCTATTAACCTTGCGCGAAATGGCAACGCGCGAACGCGGCGTGGAAGCGCTGGCACGCGCGAATGATGCGCTCGAAAACCGTGTCGAAGCCCGCACTGTCGATTTGAACCTGGCGAACGAATCGCTTCGCCGCAGCAACCGGGAGCTGGAACAATTTGCTTCAGTCGCTTCGCACGACTTGCAGGAGCCACTCCGCAAGATCCAGGCTTTTGGCGATCGGCTGCAAACCCGGTGCGCTTCCGAACTCGGCGATCATGGTCGCGATTATCTTGACCGCATGCTCGCTTCCGCTACCCGGATGCGCAGTTTAATTGATGCGCTGCTTACCTTTTCGCGCGTTACAACCAAGGCCCAGGCATTCGTGCCGGTCGATCTCGCGGCGACCGCGGAACAGGTGATCTCCGATTTGGAAGAACGAATTCACCGCACGAACGGCCGGGTCGAATTGGGAGCGCTTCCCACGATCGAAGCCGATCCGCTGCAAATGCGACAATTGCTCCAAAATCTGATTGCCAACGGACTGAAGTTCACGCGGCCTGGTGCGCCGCCGGTGGTGATGGTGGCAAGTCGGCAGCTGGATCCAGCTGAACGTAATGGCGACTCCGTCCCAGGCTGGGAAATTTCCGTATCTGACAACGGGATCGGGTTTGAGGAGGTTTATCTCGATCGAATTTTCGAGCTCTTTCAGCGTCTCCATGGGCGGCACGAATATGAGGGGACCGGCATGGGACTCGCAATCTGTCGAAAGATAGTGCAGAGACATGGTGGGACAATCACCGCCCGTAGCGTGCCCGAGCGGGGCGCGACGTTTATCGTTCACCTCCCCCAGCGCCAAACATGAAAGGACCCGGGAAATGCAAGAATCTGGCAAGCCCATTACCATCCTGATGGCCGACGACGACGCCGACGATCGGCTCATGACTAAGGAAGCCTTCGAAGAGAGCCGGCTGGCTAACGATTTGCGTTTCGTCGAGGACGGCGTCGAGCTTCTTGATTACCTGAAGCGTCGCGGAAAATACGAAGACCCAGCCAGCTCACCGCGTCCTGGCCTCATCCTGCTCGACCTGAACATGCCGAAGAAGGACGGGCGGGAGGCGCTGAAGGAAATTAAAGCCGATCCCAAACTGAAGCATATCCGTATCGTAATCCTAACGACCTCAAAAGCGGAGGAGGACATCTACCGCACTTACGAGCTCTCGGCGGCCTCCTACATCACCAAGCCGGTTACCTTTTCCGCCATGGCGGAGGTGATCAAAGTGCTGGGGAAATACTGGCTCGAGATCGTAGCCTTACCAGGCGAGGAAAATGGCGATAACGGAGGCGAGCGTGGATAGAACCACAAGCCCTTTCCGAGTCCTCCTCGTCGAGGATGACCCCGATGATTACCTGCTAACAAAAGAGTTGCTGCAGGAAATCCCGAACGTAACTCTCACGCTCGATTGGGCCCAAGACTTCGATAGCGGAATGGTTGAAGTATCGCGCTGCGAACACGACGCGGTCTTGCTTGATTATCGGCTCGGCAAAAGAGACGGCCTGGCCTTGTTGCGTGAAGCGCTACGTCATGGTTGCAAGGCCCCCTTTATTGTTCTGACCGGCGAGGGCGATCGCGATTTGGCGTTAGAAGCTCTCGCGGCGGGCGCTGCGGATTATTTAGTCAAAGGTGACATCGACGCCGTCGATCTCGAACGTTCCATTCGTTATGCCCTGCAACAGAAGCGTCACTCCATCGAGCTGGAGGAAAAAGTCGTTGAGCGTACTACCGAGTTGGAACAGGCAAACGCGGCGCTGCGTGAAAGCGAACAACAAATCCGTGCCTTACTCGAAACAGCAGAAGCGGCTCGTTTAAGTGCCGAGAGCGCCAAGCTGAGCGCCGAAGCGGCCACACGGGCAAAGGATGATTTTCTCGCCGCGCTCTCCCACGAATTGCGCACACCACTTAATCCGGCGCTCCTACTTGCCACGGCGCTCGCCGAGGACCCAACGCTTCCACCGCAAGTCCGGGCCGATATCGAAGTCATTGCCAAGGGTATCGCGCTCCAGGCGCAACTGGTCGATGATCTTCTCGACATCACCCGCATCTCGGGCGGCAAATTACGCCTCGACCTGCGCCCGATTGATGCCCACGCCGCGCTCCACCATGCGCACAACATTTTGCTTTCCGATATCAACGAACGCGAAATCAAAATGACCCTGGACCTCGCGGCCGCTCAGCACACGATCAGAGCCGACGCCGTCCGGTTGCAGCAGATTTTCTGGAACGTGCTCAAGAATGCGGTCAAGTTCACGCCGCGTGGTGGCGCAGTCACCGTCCGCACGCGCAACCCTGTAAGCCCAACCGACACGCTCGAGGTAGAAATCATCGATTCCGGAATTGGCATCGAATCTTCCATGATCGGCCGGGTTTTCGACGCGTTCATTCAGGAGAATCACGCTAGCGGACATCGCTTCGGCGGCATCGGCCTGGGACTGGCCATTACGCATCGGCTGGTTGAGCTGCAAAACGGTTCCATTTCGGTGGCAAGTGAAGGACGCGGGCGCGGCGCAACTTTCCGCATTGAATTACCTCTCGCAGCTCTCGCCTCGCCCGCAGACCCAACTTTGCCTAACGAAATCGTCCGCGCCGGTTCGACGCCGATGCGGCACATCTTACTGGTCGAAGATCATGAACAAACCCGCGCCACGCTCGAACAACTGCTGTGCCGACGCGGCCATACCGTGAGCGGCGTGGCCACCGCGGAAGCCGCGCGCGGAAAAGCCGCCAGCGGCGATTGGGACCTCATCATTTCAGATTTAGGTCTGCCTGACTGCGACGGCCACAAACTCATGGCCGAGTTGCACGAGACTTATGGACTTCCTGGGATTGCTCTCAGCGGGTATGGCACGGACCAGGACATCGCACGCAGCCGGGCAAGCGGCTTTTTCGCTCATCTGACCAAGCCGGTTAATATCCAGGTGCTGGAAAGTGCCATCGCTTCCGCCCCGCATCCCGATTTTGCGCGCGCCGATTGACTGAAATTTTCTTGCGCGGCGAAGTCTCTCCAACGATTAAGAGACCATGATGAGCACGGAAGAGGTAGGAAAGAAGTTGGTCGACCTTTGCAACAAGGGTCAATACGAGGAAGCGGCCAGGTCGCTTTATGACAAAGACATCGTCAGCCTGGAACCGCGCGCGATGGGTGGGCTGCCGGAGGAAATGAAGGGTCTAGACGCCGTTGCCCAGAAGTCAAAATGGTGGATCGAGAATCACGAGATTCATAGCGCGAAGGCAAGCGGACCCTTCGCCGCTCGCGATACCTTCGTGGTGCGCTTCGATATTGATGTAACGGAGAAAAATTCCGGCCAACGCATGCAGGGTTCGGAGGTCGGCATTTACAAAGTGAAAGACGGGAAGGTCGTCCGGGAAGAGTTCCTGCCCATGATGGGGTAAGGATTTTGCTGCACTCGGTCGTCGATTTGTGCAGAATGCTTGTTTCCGAAAATGAAAACGAAACTTCTTGTCAGCCTCATTCTCCTCTCTTCCTCCCTAACGACGTGGGCCTGGTTTGATCCTTCTATCACCCAGGAAAAGGTGAATCAAATTCGCATCGGTCAAACGACAGAGGCTGATCTTGTTCATTTTTTTGGCCGCCCCTCAACTCGACAGATTGACCTGCGTCACCACATCACACTGGACTTCATGCGATCCGTTCCCATGCCGTTGCAGGGTTATGTGCCATTCATCGGCTCACTCGTCGGCGGCCTGAGGATTGACGCCCAGGAGCTCTGGGTGGAGCTAACGCCGGATGGTCGTGTCCTGCACTATCGGGTTTACAGTTCGCGCAACAGCGTCAAAGCAGCTACGACCGCCAGGAGTACAACGGTGGTGAGTCATTCCTACTCGAAATAGCTGCAGGCCGCTTCCTGCAGCGCCTTTTCGAGCTGCGCTCGAGCGATTGGTTTGGGCAGGACACCTAACGCACCCGACGTTTCGGGGGTAAGCTCGCGTCGATCGCTCAAGCCGGAGAGGAAAAGGATTCGGCCTTTCGGATCTTCGCTCAAGATGTTGCGACAAGCAGTGAGTCCATTGAGTCGCGCCATGGCGAAGTCCATCAGCACGAGGTCTGGCTTGTGCTGCTTGTAATTTCGAATCGCGTCCAGCCCGCTGTGCACCACGCCGACCACTTCGTAGCCGAGGGAGCGTACCATCTCCGCCAGGACCAGCGCAAAGGCTCTTTCGTCGTCGGCGATCAGCACTCGCATAATGAAACAAGCAGAAGTTTTCGTGCCCGCGAAAGAAATTTGTAATCAACCACTAGACCCCAGTCGCAAGTTTGGTGCATTGAATCTCGTTTTTGTGTTCGGAAATAGGATGCGATCGCCAGGCCGGCGGCGAGCCATCCGCCTTTGAAACGTCGATCGTGAGCAGGGCTTTTGTGAAAGAAGACGTGGATCCGCCCGAGAGATCGGGCCGATCGCGAGCGCCTTCCGGTTTGCCACCGGGTGCAGTCAATTATGCCACTGCCTTGGGCGCGAGTCTCTTGCGGGAAAGGCTGATGCGTTTGGCTCGGGACAAATCCCCTAACGAATTGGCGATCGCCGAATTGGAACGGGTATTGCAATCGATTACCGTTGTCGAGGCGCCTGACGAAGCTGAAGACGGGATCGCATTCGGCGCTCGAGTTACGCTACGGGACTCACTTGGCGAAGAATACAGTTATCGAATCGTCGGCGTGGACGAACTCGATCTCTTCCCGGAAGCGATAAGCTGGATTTCGCCCCTGGGCCGCGCTTTGCTTGCAGCCGAGGCCGGAGGTCGAACCACTCTGCCGAATGGCGATACGGTCACGGTCGCAAAGGTTGAATACCCTGTCAGCTAACAGCGAAGCCACCGGCGGCCCGTTCGGCAAAAGTCGCATTCCGTTCAGGGCTATCACCAGTTTACGCGTGACGTGAATGATCGACGCGATTTGATTATTTGCGTCCGGAACGCTCCGCCGCGACACCGGCGTCCGCGAAAAAATCTTCAGCTCCGCACCTGTCCGTCTCCCCGGATAATATACTTGTATGTTGTTAGTTCCTCGAGACCCATCGGACCGCGCGCATGCAGTTTATCGGTGCTGATTCCGATCTCGGCGCCGAAACCAAACTCGCCGCCGTCGGTAAACCGGGTCGAAGCGTTCCAGTAGACTGTCGCGGAATCGACTTCCTCGAGGAATTGCTCCGCGGTCTCCTCGTTTCGCGTGATGATGCAGTCGCTGTGGTGCGAGCCGAACCGGTCAATGTGGGCGACGGCGTCTTGGGGCGAATCGACCACTCGGAGAGCGAGAATGAGGTCGAGAAATTCTGTCGACCAGTCTTCGTCGGTCGCCGCGCGCAGTGTTTCGTAGCGCAAGGATTCGAGCTTTGCGAAGGTCGTTTTATCCGCTCGCAGCTCTACTCCCTTTTTCGTTAGGCGAGGTGCCAGGCAATCGAGAAATGCAGAGGCAATCTGGCGATGCACGAGGACGGTTTCGATCGCATTACACACTCCCGGTCGTTGGGTCTTGGCGTTGTCCACAATCTCGACCGCCATGTCGATATCGGCTTCGCGATCGACGTAGACGATGCAAACACCGTCAGAATGTTTGATCACCGGCATCCGCGCAGCTCTCACGACGGTTTCGATGAGCGCTTTGCCGCCGCGGGGAATGATGAGATCGATGTAACGATCCATTTCCGCCATGAACTGCACGCCTTCGCGATTGGTTTGCGAAAGGATCTGCACGCTATCGTCAGGCAATCCAGCCTTCGCTCCGCCGTCTTGCAGCGCCCTCGCGATGGCGAGATTCGAATGGAGTGCTTCCGAGCCGCCGCGCAGGATGACGGCATTGCCAGTCTTAATGCAAAGAACCGCTGCGTCGCTGGTGACGTTTGGGCGTGACTCATAGATGATGCCAATAACACCAATGGGAACGCGAACCTTTGAGATGCGAATTCCGTTAGGCTGAGTCCATTCGCGCAGAATTTGACCGACCGGATCTGGAAGCTTGGCGACTCGGCGAATGCCATCGGCCATGGCGTCGAGCCGCGCTGGGTTCAAGGTAAGCCGCTCGAGCATCGCACCCGCGAGCCTGCCGGCCTTGGCGCATTGCAAATCTTTCTGATTAGCGGCGAGGATTTCAGCGCGGCGCCCGAGGACTTCATCCGCCATCGAAAGCAGGATGGCGCTTTTCCCTTCCACCTTCAGTCGCGCAAGAGTCCGCGATGCTCCGCGCGCGCGTTTGCCGAAATCGAGGATTTGTCTTTGCAGGTCCATCACCTGGCAAGTCGAGCCCGGCGTTTGGCCAGGAAACGGGTGCCAATACCTTTGTCGCCTGCAATCAAGGCGGCGATGCGGTCAAGGCGGCGGCCGTTGATGATCACCGTTGTAATTCCGGCGTCGACGGCCATGCGAACAGCTTCAAGTTTGGAGGCCATTCCGCCAACTGAGAATCGCCCTTTGCTTCCGTTAGCGAGGCGCTTCACATCGTCGATCTCTCGCACCAATGGGATGACTCTTTCCTGTTCGTCGAGTAACCCGTCTACCTGGGTGAGGATGATGAGCAGGTCCGCTCCAGCCAGCATGGCAACTTCTGCAGAGAGACGATCGTTATCGCCGAATTTGAGTTCTTCCACCGCCACGGAATCGTTTTCATTGATAATCGGCACAACATTTCCTTTCTCCAGCAAACGCTCGAGCGTATTGCGCGCGTTCGTCCGGCGCATGGTGCTGTCGAGGTCGCCGTGGGTGAGGAGGAGTTGTGCGACATTGAGTTTGTAACGACTGAACGCAGTCTCATAGGCGCGCATCAATTTTGATTGGCCAATGGCTGCACTCGCCTGGGCTGTGGCGAGATCGGTCGGCCGTTCGCTCAGGGAAAGGGCGCTCATGCCGGCCGCAACCGCGCCGCTCGTGACGGTGACGCATTGATGGCCGCGCCTAACAACGTTCGCGATTTCGGCGGCGAGTCGTGCGAACTGTTTCAAGTCTAATCCCGGACCGCGCGAGCGGGTGAGAGTGCCGGAGCCGAACTTGAGTACGATGCGACGATGCCTACGTGGCGAGAGATGATGAGTGGTCATGAGATTGGCGGCGCGTCGATCCGTTAGGGCGCGAAAAGTCCCACGGAAAACGTACCGAGCAAGCGGTATCCCGTTATGAAAATATCGGCCGTCGGGATGGGATTCTTCTTCATCGGTGTCGCTTTTGTTTTATTCTTTCGACTTCGACATGGCTTTCGTCGCTTGGTTCGAGGCGACTCGCAGAATTAAGAAATCGGACTTTTAGAAGGGTTTTCCTTCGATGTCTATCATAGCACCACGTAAACACTGTCTTTGGGTCTGGTTTCTCTGGCTAGCCGGCTTTTACGGGGTCTGGGCCTGGCTTGTCTTCGGCAAAGGACAATGGCCGCTTGCCGTGGAGCATTGGCCAATCGCACTCGCGATGGCACTCGGTAGTTATGTTGCCGGCTCGACGCCTATGGGTGGAGGCACGGTCGGGTTTCCGGTTTTAGTCCTTCTGTTTAAGATGCCGGCCACGCTCGGCCGCGATTTCAGTTTCGCGATTCAATCCATCGGCATGATCAGCGCGGCGATCTTCATCATTTCACGACGCCAGCCGCTTGCCTGGTCGATGTTGAAAGGTGCGATGCTTGGGGCCGTGATCGGTTTGCCATTCGGTATTTTCTTTTTCGCGCCGATTGTTCCGGAGCTCTGGATTAAACTAATCTTTGCCATCATATGGGCGAGTTTCGGCGTGCTCCATCTCTATCGGCTTGGCGAAATCTCTTCGCACGTAGGGATGACAGAGTTTGATGAGCGCTGGGATTTTCGAGTAGGCCTGCTGATCGGCGTGTTTGCGAGTGCAACGGTCGTCTCTGTGACTGGGGTGGGGATTGAAATGATGCTTTATGCGGCGCTCGTTTTGCTCTGCCGAGCCGACCTCAAAATCGCGATTCCGAGTGCGGTCGTGCTCATGGGTTTCACCTCGGCGGTTGGGATTGGAATCAAGAGCCTAACGACCGGTGTTCAGCCGGGGGTTTATGGTAATTGGCTGGCAGCCGCACCGGTGGTGCCGTTAGGAGCGCCTTTGGGTGCTTTGGTCGTCAACTTTGTTGGACGTCGGCCGACCTTGCTTTTTGTGGCTGTGCTTTGCGTGGGACAATTTATTTGGACTTGCAGCATGGAGCGCGAAGCCCTCGGTCCTTTCGGTTTGATCGCGTCGGTTGCCGCAGTGGGCGTGTGCTTATTCGGTTTCGAACGACTCCGGGCCTGGGGGGCTATCCTGGTCGGTGAAGCGAAGGCAAAGCACCGTGCGCGTCGCGCGGATGAAGAGTCGCGCGCAAAGGAACCTTCGCTCGCGAGCGCCGGGAGCAACAGACCCGATTAAGCCGCCGCTGTTTCTGCATTGGAGGTTGTTTCGGTTCGTGCTTTTATAGCGCGACCGGGCCTATAGCTCAGCGGTTAGAGCAGGGGACTCATAATCCCTTGGTCCCAGGTTCGAATCCTGGTGGGCCCAGGTGGATCGCCAATACCTGAATGGCGATCGGGTTGGGAATTGTCTCACGAAGCTCGTTTCTGGCGAAGGGGCGTCGGTTTTGCCTGAAAAGGCAACTCAGGTGCATTATTTCACGCAAAAATCTGCTCTTCGTGCACGTTGGCGTTGACACGTCGAATCGAGGCTTTAATAATGCTGGGTGTTAAAGAAATTCATCCCGCAGAAGTCCGCGCCTCCGACAGAAAGTTCTTCCCCTGGCGCGAGCTTTGCTGAGGAATCTCACGCTCCCTCTCGCCGAGAGGAACCACCGAAAATAGAAACCACCAGCGTTCAGCAAAAACCTATGGCCGATAATTCTGGCAAAGACGTCCTTTCAAAGGATGTGGAGATCAAAGGAAGCATCAAATTTCAAAAGGAGTTAATGATCGACGGCAAAGTCGAAGGCGAAATTCACTCCGATGGTGTTTTAACAATTGGAGAAAACGCCGATATCCGGGGTGAAATCAAAACCAAGTCAATCACCGTCTTCGGAAAAGTGCACGGCAACATCACTGTCGGCGAGCGTTGCGAACTCAAGTCGCGCTGCACGTTGCAGGGCGATTTGAAAGCGGCTCGTCTTGTCATTGAGGAAGGCGCTACCTTTATCGGCAAATCCGAAGTGACCAGCGGTAAGAGCTCTCCCAGCTCGAATAGCGGTTCCCGCCCCGAGATATCGCGCAATGACGAAGCGCCCGCCTCGGCCAAGCCAGCGTTTGCCGGTCGTTCCTAGCGTATAGCGCCTCAAGTTTGTGGCCAAGTCGCCTGCGAAGCTCAGTGTGGAGTGTCCGCACTGTGGCTTTAAGCAGTTGGAGTATGCCGCGGCCAAGAACACGTTGTGTCGCCAGTGCGGCAAGCATGTTCCGCTTGCAGGAGCGCGCGAAACGGCGAAATCGGCCTTTGAAATCGCGGGGAGCGTTGCGGCAGCGCAGAACTTTTTCCGGCGATTCGAGCACATATGGTCGCGTCGACCGCGCATCACCTCTGTAGCATGTTTCGATTGCGGCACCACGCAGGAGCTCAACTCGGCTGCGACCTCTACGATTTGCCCCTCGTGCAGCGTCCACATGGATCTGCGGGATTACCGGATCAACACCTCCTTCAGCCGCGCGATCCGCACGCACGGCGACGTGCATGTTACTTCTTCGGGTGACTTGAGCAGCAGCAGTGTCGTCTGTCGTCGCGCGATTATTGAGGGAAAATTGCGCGGCAGTTTGCAGTGCATCGAGAAAGCGGAATTTCGCACGTCGGCAAAACTGCAGGGTAAGTTTTCCGCGGCGCTCGCCATCATCGGCAAAAAAGCCGACGTGCAATTTTTCCGCCAGATTCAAGTCGGCGCGATTGAAATTCGCGGCCGGATGTCGGGCGAGATTGTAGCAGAGACTGTCGTTCGCGTTACGAGCACGGGCTCGCTCGACGGCAACGTCGTGGCCCGAGCAATTAATGTCGACAAGGGTGGAACATTTTCCGGTCAACTCATCATTGGTCAGAGCTATCAGCAGGCAGAACTGCTTCCGGATCTGGAGGCGAAGACATCGCAGACGGGCGAGGGAATACTGCGTCCTCCGCCACATCCTTTTGGTTTGCCCGCCACGAGTTAACGCACGGCTGATGCAAAAGCTGTTTCCGCGCAGTCCTTACGAGCGGCTGGGAGGATACGTCCATCTCCCGCGCCTGATAGACAAAGCGCGACTTCATCTCAAGGGACTGCTCAACGGTTACAACTATAAAACCGTCGGTTTCGACAAGCATTTGCTCGCGTTTCTGGAGGTCGATCCCGACGCTTTTGAGAAAGCGGCTAACGAGAGCGACGATCAGGGGGTGCTTGATTGGATCGAACAAAACGCCGCCGCGCATTCGCCCGCGGAAATTGAGCGATGGAACGAGGCTATGATTTCCCGTCATCCCGACACCGCGGCAAAGAAGGCGCGCTTTGTCCATTTTCTGCGCGAAGCCGGCGGCGCAGGCCGAACAGACGTGCGGACGTACTTTGACCTGATCGAATTCGACGAGGGCCGTCTAAAGTAGGATTCGTTAGGCCGCTGCCTCCTTGGGGCCTGACGAATCGAATCACTCCCTGGCAAAGGCGGCGAACACTGTGTTCGCTTCCTCCAGCGACTCCTTGCTTCCGATATCGAACCACGTCCCTTTGATCTGGAACGTTTTCACCGGTCGACGCGTGTGCAGCCATTGAATGAATCGCCCCGGTTGATCGGGATTATTGCCAGCGGCAATGTAGGTGGTGAAAAGCTCGAGTGTCTCCGGCGCGAAGTAATAGAGCGCGATGCCGGTGAGGGTCGTTTCCGGTTTGGCCGGCTTCTCTTCGAAGTGCGTGATCACGCCTTGGGCATCGATCTGGATTGCGGAATATTTCTTCATCGCTTCCAGATCTCCCACGTCGTAGGTCGCAAGGGTCGCGGCTGATCCTTGTGCCGCGGCGACAAAATCGGTTAACGGTTCGCTGAAAAGATTGTCACCCGCTACAACGATCAGAGATTCGTCATTCAATTCTTCTCGCGTCAGGACGAGTCGGATATCGCCAATCGCTCCCAGCTTGTCCGAATCACTGCGCGATCCGTCGTTAATGATCTTGACGGTGAGCTTCGGCTGCGATTTCGCGTACTCGTCAGCCCACGCCTGGAAATCCCTCGCGAACTTTTCGTTCGTCACCACATACACCGTCCCAAGATCGGGCACGGGTGCGAGGTTATCCAGCACCCACTCGATCATCGGTTTGCCAGCCACCTCGAGCAGCGGCTTGGCTTTGTTTTCCGTTAGTGGGTAAAGCCGGGTCGCATAGCCGGCGGCGAGAATGAGAACGTTCATAGGATCGACGTCGTGGAAGGTAAACGACCCGGCCGATTCGGCAATTGCCGGCTGAGCGTTCCTATATTCGTTAGGCACCAAGAGTGGCCGCCTGCAGTTGCCGGTGGAGTTCGGTTATCCTCTCTGCATCAGTGATCTTTCCGCGCGTGGTCGCATCGGTGACATAGAAGGTGTCGATCGCCGCACCTTTATCAGTGCTGATACGCGAGAGCGTGATGTAAACGCTGTTGCGACCAAGACACGCGACCAGATCGTAAAGCAAACCAAGTCGGTCCGCTGTTTCCACCTGAATCAGTGTATTCAATGGATGACTCTTGTTTTCGATGCTGATGCGCGTCGGGAAATCGATCTCCGAGGCACGTGGTTTCATTTTGCTGCGCACCTTGGCAAGAAGCGGCGCGAAATCAAAACGCTCGCTTTGCAGTGCATTTCGTAAGGTCGATTCAACCGTCGCGATTTGCCGCTCATCGGTCACGGGGCGCAGCTTTTCGTTGCTCACGCGGAACACATCCAGGACCAGGTTGTCACCGCGGATGAAACTATCCGCGCTCAGAATGTTGAGGGATGCGACGGCAAAGGCACCGGCGATGCTGGCGAGAAGCTGCTGCCGATCCCAGGTCGCGATCGAAACCGCGCTATGACCTTGTTCCGCCATCGCCTCCCAGCGCAAGGCAGGCGTAAAGCCGGGCTGATCTTCCCGATAAATCTGATGCCAGAAAGTCCGAAAGAGTTCGAGGTGCGCGACGATTTCCTCCACGCCGAAGGCGCGGAAATAATTGTCCGGCATATGATCGAAGTGAGCCTCTATCTCCTCTGCAAAATCTGGTGCGACCCGAGCAGCGACGGCGGCGTGCAGGCGGGCGCGTTCCAATTTTCCCCGCGCGATGAACCCCTCCTGATCCTGCAAGTAACGTGAGGTCGCATGATACAGATTCCAGACTAACGATTCTTTCCAATCCGACCACGTGTCGGTTGTGCCCTGGCCATCGGCCAGAGTGATGAGCATGAGCGCGTCGAGATTTGACTGCGATTTCACGATTTGGGCGAACTCAATCACGGTTGCGGGATCATCGACGTTGCGCTGTTGCGCCATGCTCGAAAGCGTGACGTGATGGTCGACGAGCAGGACTAACGAGCGCCGTTGCTCGGATGTGAGCTGCAGTCGCACCGCTACCGCCTGTGCAAAAAGCGCGCTCGCTTCCGAATGCGGACGCGCGCCAACGCCTTTGCCTGTGTCGTGCAAGAGGAGCGCGAGATAGAGAACGTAGGGATCGTCAATCTTCCCGAAGAGCCTCCGATAAGGTTGCAATTTCGGGTCCTCTGTCTTGCAGAGTGCATCCAGCTTCTCCAGGCAAACCAGCGTGTGTTCATCCGCCGTATAACGATGAAAAAACTCGTGCTGCACGAGACAGGTGAGATGAGCAAATTCGGGCACGTAACGCCCGAGAAAATCGACCTCGTGCATCATGCGCAGAATGCGCGCGACTTCGCCTTTACGGCCGAGGATGCGGGTTAAAATTTCCCGCGGAACTTTGGCGTAACGAAATTCGCGCGTGACGAAGCGGAGCCCACGGCCAATGGCATCAGTCAGCTCCGCGCTTAGTTTGAGATGCCGTTCCTGCGCATGCTCAAAGGCTTTCATCAGTTGCTCCGGCTCGCGTGCGAAAATCTGCGCGTCGCTCACATGCAGTTGTCGGCCGCGACTGAAGAAATGTTCAAAGCGCTCGCTTCGCTCCCGCCGCCGCAGCGGCAAAGGGAAAAACAGGCGGCGCGTCGTGGTTGCAGCGCCGGTGGCAAAACGTTCCGTTAGACGCTCGGTGATGCGAAAAATGTTTCGCGTGTGCTCGTAATAATCCTTCATGAACGCCTCGCTGCGGGCGATGGGCGTTTCCTGTCGATAGCCAAGCTGCCGCGCGGCCTCCGATTGCAAAGTAAGATGCAATACGTCAGTCGTGCGCTGATTCATGTAGTGCAGTTGGGTGCGCACGCGCAAAAGGAAGTCGTAGGCAGCATCAATGCGACGACGATCGGTCGGGCTTAACCAATCCTTGCCCTCAAGATGTGTTGTCGTAAGAGCGCCCTCTTTAAAGTAGGTGATCCAAAGGAGATTCTGATAATCGCGCAGACCGCCGCAGCCGGTTTTCACGTTCGGCTCCTGGAGAAAAACACTGTTACCAAACTTCGCGTGACGCTGCGTTTGGTCCTGCATTCGTGCGACGACGTATTTGCGTTCGTAACCCTGCACGCAGCTGGCGCGAAAGCGTGTGCGGAAGCGTAGAAAAAGCTCGGGGTCGCCGGCCAAATGCCGCGCTTCCAGCATGGCGGTTTTCGTTTGCATGTTGTCGTTGGCCTGGGAGAGGGCCTCGCGCACGGAACGGGTCGAGTGCCCCACTTTGAATCCGATGTCCCACAAAAAATAAAGCACCTGCTCGACGGTGTGCTGCAGTGACTCTGGTACGTTCTGTCCAGTGTGCGGATGGAGAAACATCACGTCGACGTCGCTGCCCGGATTGAGCTCACCGCGACCGTATCCGCCCAGCGCAACCAAACTCACCGGGATGGCTTTGGTCTCACCCTTCGTGGCTGAGCTCGTGGCCTCGGCAAAGATGCGACGCAGAATCAAATCGATCAGTGAAGCTCGGCTTGCGCAGACATCACGTCCGCCACCACCCGCCAGATGGCGCAAACGCAGTCGATGATTCTCGATCCGAAGAAACTTTTGATAAAGTGCCAGCAGATGGGGCGAATCGGAGCCGGGGGAATCCGAAAATTCGCGCTGCGCGTGCTCGAGAACTCTATCCTGCTGCGGAATCACGATGGAGTGAAACTAAACTGAATATTGAAGATCGAAATCCGAAACGGAGACTGGCAATCCTCAAGAAACCCTCGCCGCGAAAATGCGCCGCGCACCATTCTGCCTCGGCCGGTTAAGGCCGGATTTGTTGGAGACTTCGATCTTCGAATTCTTTCTTAGATCTGAATTTCGTAACGCCGCATCTTGTTGTAGAGCGTCGGGCGCTGAATGCCTAACAATGCTGCAGCCTTCTTCTTATTGCCGTGACATTTTGCCAGCGCGTCCAGAATTGCGCTTCGCTCCATCTCATTCAGGCTGCGCACCGCGTCGGGATCGTGATGGTTTGCTGCGCGTTCGGTTTTCTGCAGCGCGACCGGCAGACGCACTTCCGCTGGTAATTCCTTCACCGTGATCTGTCCCTGACGCGCGAGAACGACCGCATACTCGATTGCGTTTTGCAGCTCGCGCACATTTCCCGGCCAACTGTAATCGAGCAATTTTTGAAAAGCCTCAGGCGAGATGGATGGCTCCGGTTTTCCAAGCTGCAGGGCAAAACCTTTTAGAAACGAGGCAACGAGCGGCGGGATATCGGCTTTGCGTTCGCGCAAAGGCGGTAGCTCGATTTGAAAGGTGTTCAGTCGATAATAGAGATCGGAGCGCAAACGATTTTCCGCCATTGCCTGATGCACGGGTCGATTGGTCGCGGCGATGACGCGGAAGTTGGCCCGCACGGTCTTTGTACTGCCTAGTGGACGAAACTCGCGCTCCTGCAACACGCGCAGGAAGCGCGTTTGCAATTCCGCCGGCATCTCCGAGATCTCGTCGAGAAACAAGGTGCCGCCATCGGCTTCGGCGATCATGCCGCGAAAGTCATTTGTCGCGCCGGTGAAGGCACCTTTAACGTAGCCGAAGAGTTCGCCCTCGATCATGGCCTGTGGAAAGGCGGCGCAATTCAGTTTCACCATCGGGTTTTCGGCGCGCCGGCTGCGATCGTGAATGATGTTCGCGATCACTTCCTTGCCCACGCCGCTTTCGCCGGTGATAAGCACATTTGCTTCCGATGGCGCCATGGCAGTGATCAGCTCGTTGATCTGCTGCATTTGCTTGCTCTTAAAAATCGGCGCGAGTTTTGTCTCCGCTTCCGCGAGTCGCTTCGTTAGCTGCTGCGTTTTCTTGCGCAGCTCGGCGGTTTCGCGAAGGAGGGATTGCTTTTCCAGCGCCTTCTCCACCAGGCTGAGCAGCTCTTCCGGTGCATACGGTTTGCTGATGAAATGATAAGCGCCCCGCTTGATCGACTCGATCGCGTTGTTAAGCGAATCGTGTGCCGACAGGATAATGACCTGCGTCTTCGGATGATCCGCCTTGATCTGCTCGAGCATCTGCAGACCGTCGGCATCAGGCAATTGCAGATCGAGCAGGACAAGCGCTGGCGATTTGCTCTGCAAAAGGCGCATGCCAGTCGTGGCGTTGCTCGCTACTTCCGGTTCATAACCGTGCCGGCCTAACAATGCCTCGAGCGTCATAAGAATCGGGCGCTCGTCGTCGATGATCAGGATGCGTCGGTTTTCGGTGCTCATCGGAAATGCCAGCGGCGGAAAATGTTCGGCGCCAGCTCAAGCCGTCCTGCGCGGCAGTGTGACGGTTGTGACGAGGGAGGAACTGGAAGGATCGAACTCTGCTCGCAAATTGCCATGGTGTCCCTCGAAAATACCGCGCGCTCGATACAGGCCAAGGCCATAATGACCCTGGCGGATTTTTCCGAGAGGCCGCACGCCCCAATTGACGGTATCAACTTCAAACTTCGTTTTTGGTTCGCGCAGGATAAATTCGATCCCGTCATTCGTGCTGCGCGCTTCGAATGAAAGGGCGGCTTTACCACGCCCATGGGTGAAGGCGTTGCGAAATAACTCGATAAACGCCTCGAGCAAGAGCGAAGGGTCGATCGAGATCGGCTCCGCACCTAACGAGTCCTTCCACTCGATAGAGGAGGATTGCTCGGAGAATTCACGCGTTACTCTCGCCCGCAGATCCTCGACCAGTTCCAGAGCCTGATAAGTCATCGGAGTGATCTGCACCCTCGCCAGTTGTGCGGAAAGTCGCTGCAGATGAGTGCCGAGCTCGGCCGTCATTTCGCGAAGTCGTTTCACTTCGTCCTTCGCCTCGGGTTGTTCAACGATTTCGCTCAGGAAAGCAGCCTGAAGTTCGAGTGCGTTAAGGTGATTGCGCAGGTCGTGATTCAGTTGGGCGATGAATTCCGTCACCGTCGGCCACTCGATGGTTGGTTGCGACATTGAGAAAGGCGTAGTCGTTTTTGGGCGTGCGAATCTAGGCGCCGGTGCGCCCGGCGCTACCGCGTCGATGAAAATTCTTCATCGGCCAGTTGGCCGCCGCTGGCCCTGATCGATGGATCGTTTGCCACGAGGTGTTGCAGGATGTGAAAAACATCCTCCGGATCGCCATCAATCTTTTGCGCGATCGCCTCCGCCGTTTTGCCGGAAGAGGAGAGCTGCGCGCGGACCCTGGGTTGTAGCTGCAGAATGCGGCTGGCCGCTTTTTTCCCGGCTTCCACGCCTGGCTGATGATAGGCGTTCACGTGCACAAGCGAGCCGTAGAAGCCGACCGAGCGTTCGTAGAGTGCAATCAGCGCGCCGACGTGGAACGCATCGACTTCCGGAATGGTGAGCGTAATTGAATCACGGCCATTTTCATAAAGTGCCGCGCGCGTGCCGCGGAGGAAACCCTGCAGGTAATCGCCGCTCGTGATGCCGTCTTCCACTTCGAAGCGATCGCTCGCGCGATCATGGCGCACTTCGATGAACGTGACGAAGAAGTTTAGCAGGCCATCGCGCAATTGCTGCACGTAGGCGTGCTGGTCGGTCGAACCTTTGTTGCCGTAAACCGCGATTCCCTGATGGACGACATTGCCGTCCAGGTCTTTTTCTTTGCCTAACGACTCCATGACGAGCTGCTGCAGGTATCTGCTGAAAAGGGCGAGGCGATCCTTGTAGGGCAGGATCACCATGTCCTTTTCGCCCCGGCCGTCGCCGGCGAAATGCCACATCAGGGCAAGAAGCATGGCGGCGTTTTGCATTTCGTTAGGCTGGCGGGTGTGTTTGTCCATCGCCGCCGCGCCCGCGAGAAGCTGGTCAACGTCAAAGCCCTCGAGAGCGGCCGGCAGCAGTCCGACTGCACTCATCACTGAAGTGCGGCCGCCGACCCAGTCGAACATCGGAAAACGCGCCAGCCAATTGTGCGATTCGGCGTAACGATCGAGCTCGCTGTCTTTGCCGGTCACAGCGACAGCCTGCCGGCTGAAATTGAGATTTTGTTTTTCGAATCGCGCTTCCGCTTCCAGCATGCCGTTACGCGTTTCCTTTGTTCCACCGGATTTCGAAATCACAACAACGAGCGTGTGATCGAGTCGTTTGCCGAGTTGATCGAAAACACGGTCGAAGCCATCGGGATCGGCATTATCGAAAAAGTAAACGTCCATCGGGTCGTTCTTTGTCCGGAGGGCGTCGGAGATAAATTGCGGCCCGAGAGCGGAGCCGCCGATGCCAATGGATAGAACATGCTCGAAGGGCCGACCGCTCGGTGCGGAGATGCGGCCGACATGGACGTCAGAGGCAAATTTGAGAATGCGCTCTTTGGTTTGCTCGACATCAGCCCGCAACTCGTCGTTAGGCGCAAGCGCTGCGTCGCGCAGCCAATAGTGACCGACCATGCGGTTTTCGTCCGGATTTGCGATCGCGCCTTTCTCCAACTCGCGCATGGCCGTGGAGGCCTGATCGATCTTTGGCTTCATCGTTTCGAAGAATCCATCGGGGAAACGCATTCGGCTGATATCGATGGAAAAGCCAAGATCATCGTAGCGCAGGTAGTATTGCTGGAAGCGCTGCCAGAGAGACTGCGAAGGCATGCGGCAGCTAACGGAGGATTGGTGGCAGGGCAAGCACCGCGCCATGTATTTCCATGGGGTTTGGGCGTGACCTGCCGTTCTTGAATTTTTACTTGTCCTGGCAGATAGTTTCCGAGGATTCTAATCGGACTCAAAAAAGGGGGCGCGAGAACATGAACACGACGATCGCAAAGGTGATTGCATTTGAACTGGGTGTCCTGATTGCCATTCTGGCGTGGTTGGCAGTAGCCGGGTTGCCGGGAACCAAACCCGTCCAAACAGCGGCTGCTGCCGTGCAACGGCCGCCTGAGGAGTCTTTTGGCAATGTCTCGCCCGTTTACCATCCGCAACCACAGCAATTCTACGCCGCCGACGCAGTGGATTATCCCAATGATAATTATCAGGATAACGTCGCGTCGCCCGCTCAGGCGGTACAGACCTACGATCAACCGATCGCGAGCGCTCCCGATGCCGCAACTTTTGCGGAAGATTATCCGTCCGCCGAGGGAGCGCCCAACTCCATCGGCACTTTTCCCGAGCCGGTCCTCTATTCACCCTACGATCCGTATTTTGGTTACGCGCAGCCTACCCAGATAATCATTCTGTCCAACGGCCGGACTTGTTCGCATCGTGCGATGAACGCGCCACATTTCGATCGGTTCCGCCCAGGGTCGCGCCCTGGCGTGACGACTCGACGTCCTCGTCCTACAAACTTACACGCGGGCGGCGGCACCCGCGTGGTTTCCCATCTTCCGGTGGCCTCGCATGGGATTTCCGGGCCGCAACGGAGTTCCGCAGCACACGTCGCGCGACCGGGTAACAGTCGAGTGCTCGCATCTCGTTAGGCACTTTTGCGACGCCGCGTCAGGGTCGACCGCGGCGGCTGAGGTTAAATTGCTTGATTCTGCACCCGCAGATAAAGCAAGCTGTCCTTCATGGACCACGCCTGCTTCGCCCATGACTTACCGACCCTTTCCCGACCATCTCGGCCTTCCTTCTCGTTACTCTTACTCTTCCTAGCGGTACTGTCCCTTACGGTCGTCGATCAAGGCGACGCGCAAACTCGTTACTCAGTGGGCAATCCCACGAACGAGCAACAATACATGCTCGAGTTGATCAATCGCGCGCGAGCCGATGGGTCGGCCGAGGCCGCGCGTCTGGGTCTGAGTAGTCTCCAGGAAGGTCCTCCCATGATTGGCAACGAACCGTGGACGATTGAAAACTCGGTCCAGCCTCTTTCCTGGAATCCGTTCCTCGCCGAGGCGGCGCAAGGACAGGCAGATCTTTTGAACAACGGCGATCAATTCTTCCTCGGCGTCTCGCCTCACACCTACGGCGGCGAGACCCCGGATCAACGTATCTCCGATACCGGTTATCCCACTGCTCCTTACAGCGGTCCTACTACTCCTGGCGGCGCCTATCCCGGCCCGGAAGATGTCGCGGAAGAGATAAGTCAAGGTGCCGGCGGTTATACGGGAGATAGCCTCATCAGCGCGATCTTTCGAGCGCATGACGGATTGTTTACCGACCTGATGACTCCCGGCCGCGGTCATCGCGAGACCACCATGCTTGGTTTCTTTCGCGAGGTTGGCATCGGAATCAGTGTGGGGACCGACAATCAGACAGATCCCGGGCAGCCCGGCGGGACTTTTGACTCGCTTTACATTGTGCAAGACTTCAGCACTCAAACTGGACAGAATCCGCTCCTGACTGGGGTGGTTTATTACGACGCCAACGGGAACAACTCTTATGATCCGGGCGAAGGTATCAGTGGAGTCACAGTAAGCGTGACTGGATCCAGTTACTATGCTGTCACCGGCACGTCTGGCGCCTATAGCGTTCCGGTTCCGGGCGACGGTACCTACAGTGTGACTTTTAGCGGGCCGGTCGCGACCAAAATGGAGACAGCGATCGTGTCTAATCTCGAGAATGCAAAGGTGGACTACAAGTCGGCCGGCCCGGCGCCCACGTTATTCGCTAATATCTCCACGCGTTTGTCAGTCGAACCTGGCGACAATGTTCTCATTGGCGGCTTTATCGTTACGGGCACGGGAACAAAGACCATCCTCGTGCGCGCCATCGGACCATCATTGCCGGTAAATGATCATCTGGCCAATCCTACTCTTGAGCTGCATGACTCTACAGGCGGCATAGTTGCTTCAAATGATAACTGGAAAGATTCTCCTCATGAACAAGCCATTGTCGACACAACCATTGCGCCAACGAACGATATGGAATCCGCCATTCTTCGCACGGTCGAACCTGACGCCTACACCGCAATCGTACGCGGGGTGAATAACACCAGCGGTGTAGCCCTGGTAGAAGTCTATGACCTGAGCCCTTCACTCGATTCCAAGCTGGCCAACATCTCGACTCGGGGTAACGTGCAAACGGGTGACAATGTCCTGATTGGCGGCACAATCATTACCGGTAACTCTGCGCAAAACGTGCTCGTGCGCGCGCTCGGCCCCTCGCTTGGTATCGACGGCGATCTGGCAAACCCGATGCTCGAGTTACACGACGGAAATGGCAACCTCCTGGATTCCAACGACGATTGGCGGAGCACGCAAGAAGCCGAGATCGAAGCGACCGGCATTCCACCATCCAATGATCTGGAGTCGGCCATTATCACCGCGGTCGCCCCTGGCGCATATACGGCGATCGTGCGCGGGGTAGGTGATACTACCGGTATCGGTTTAGTCGAATTCTACGCGCTTAACTAATCGCCTCACGGCGTCAGCAATCGACTGAAGAAGCGACGGCGGGGGTAGGAAAAACAGTTCCGCTCAGGAAATTTCAACACTCCAATACCACGTTTCTGGCTTTGAGAAACGATGGTGGATAACAGGCGATCGCTGCCAGTCATCACCTGAGATGAAGCTCTCTTCCTTGCCTGATAGCCCCATTCCTCGCGGGTTAATTACTGGGTGGTCGGCGTCAGCCCGCGTTACCTGAGTCGAATTGCCAGGTTGACTCAATAGCAGCCGGTCCCAAAAACGCCTTGTGATTCCTTGGGTGGCGCGGAATGGAAAAAAGTCGCAGCCTAACAAATATAGGCCATGACAAGGATCTAGTTCCGGCGGAGGGCGGCGAGGTTTCGCACCGCCGCGACCAACTCGGTGAAGTCAACCGGCTTGGGCAAATGCATTTGAAAGCCTGCTCGCAAAGCTTGGGTGCGATCGTCATTACGCGCCAGTGCGGTCAGAGCGATCGCCGGTACAGCCTTTCCCCCTGGTAAAGCGCGCAGGCAAGTTATCAGTTCATAGCCATCGTGTTCCGGCATGCCAATGTCGCTTACGACGACGTGAGGAGAAAAAGCGGTAAACTCGCCAAGCGCTGCTTTCATCGAGCGGCTGCCGCGCACTTCGGCTCCGCGACGTTCGAGAATGCGTTGGACGATCGCGACCGAGTCTGCCTCATCGTCCACCACCAGCACCTTGACCCCGGCCAGGTCAGGCTTAAAGGCTTGCTCGTCCGGCCGCGCGCCACTTACGAGACCGGTTTTGTTCGATTCATCGCGGGCGGGTTGCAAGGGAAAAGAGACGATAAAGGTGGCGCCTTTCCCTTTCCCTTCGCTAGCCACTCGGACGCTGCCGCCGTGTAACTCGGCAAGATGCTTTACGATAGATAGACCCAGACCTAAACCGCCGTGCCGGCGCGTAGTCGTTCCATCGGCCTGCCGAAAGCGATCGAAAACGTAGGCAAGAAATTCCGGGGCGACACCCTGGCCATTATCCGCGACACATACTTCCATGTGTGAGTTCACCCTCTGAATGACGACGTGGATTCGACCTCCCTTAGGGGTAAATTTGATTGCGTTGCTTAAAAGATTCCAGAAGATCTGCTGAATGCGGTTTTGGTCGCCCATCACCGTTCCTCCCGCACTGGAAAAGGTGGATTGCAGTCGAATATTCTTTGCCTCGGCCGCTGGACGCACACTGTCGATACTAGCACCGACCACGGTCGCAAGATCGATCGGTTGAATATCAAGAATCATTCGACCAGTCTCAATGCGACTCATGTCGAGCAAGTCCTCGATAAGTTGTAACTGGGTCCGCGCGCTCTGTTCCATGATGGGTAGTGCTTCAACCAGATCATCTGGACTCGCGTCGTCTCTGAGAATTTGTATCCAACCAAGAATGGCATTAAGCGGTGTGCGCAGCTCGTGTGAAAGGGTGGCAAGAAACTCAGTCTTCATTTCATCGGCGCGCTGCAACGCCTCATGTGCTTCCGTCAGACGGCGCTGTACTATCTTTTGTTCGGTGACATCCCGGGCAATCTTTGAAGCCCCAACAATTATTCCCTCGGCGCTGCGGATGGGAGAAATAGTGAGCGAGACATCAATCAGTTTGCCATCCTTGCGTCGTCGCAGCGTCTCGAAATGGTCAACACGCTCGCCCTTTTGCAATCGCGTCAAAATCTCCGCTTCTTCCCGCAGACGATCAGCAGGAAAAAGCTTTTCGATCGACTGTCCGATCATCTCCTCGGCCGAATAACCAAACATTCGCTCCGCTGCCTTGTTCCAACTTTGCACAATGCTGTGAAGATCCTTGCTCACGATGGCGTCGTCGGAAGAATCGACAATCGCTTCGTAGAGCTGGGTAGATGGCACGAACGAGGAACGGTCAGACATTATATAAGTCCATATCTAGCGCAAAAGGCGACTCGGAGCGAACACCTTTTCCGGCTGCAGACTGTCCATGGCTGGCGAGTATCAACTACTCATCTCGATCATCGACCAGACGCCAGTCCTCGATTCGCGAATAGAGGGTAATACGCACCTGCGATCGTAGTCGCCAGATTAGCAAGAAACCTCGATCGACTTGTCAGCCTTTGAAGCTTTATCTTAACCGCCATAGCTCAAACCTGAGTAACAAGCCATCGAAGCCGATAAATGCACAAGTGCTTTCGGGAGTCTGACTAGCGTCCCAGCGCGCATTTGCTTGACAAAGCGGCGCGGGGCGGCCATTCAGCAGGCGAGACCATCCTTTATATGAATCTTTTTCGGCGAAAGACGATCAGCGGACTGCAAGCCGAGGCGATGAGCGATCATAGCCTCAAGCGTGCTCTCGGTGCAGTGAACCTCACGGCACTTGGGATCGGCGCGATTATCGGTACAGGCATCTTTGTTCTTACCGGGACGGTGGCAGCGCAGAATGCCGGCCCAGCTGTCGTTCTTTCCTTCATTTTGGCGGGGATCGCATCGGTCTTCGCCGCGCTTTGTTATAGCGAGTTTGCGTCTCTCGTGCCGATGGCCGGGAGCGCCTATACTTATGGCTATGCTACTCTTGGCGAACTCTTCGCCTGGATCATTGGTTGGGATCTCATTCTCGAATACGCGGTGGGTGCAATCACTGTCGCCATTGGTTGGTCCGGTTACGTGGTCTCTTTTCTGCATGACTTTGGGATCAACGTTCCGCCAGCGTTTTCCGCGGCGCGCGGTGTTGAATTGGTCGACGTCCCGGCTGGTCTGGCCGCCATCTTAAAAATTAAGGCCGGCTGGGTGGCAATCAGCGCTTCCTTGCTCGATCAGATCAAGGCAGCCGGCACAGACCCGGCAACGCTCGGCCACGTGACCGCGATTTTTAACTTACCCGCGGTAATCATCATCTTCCTCGTTACGGTGCTCTTAGTAGTTGGAATCAAAGAGTCAGCCAACTTTAACGACCTGATCGTTCTGGTTAAGCTGGCGGTCGTCCTTGTTTTTATCTTTGGCGCTTTTCACGCGATTAAGTCTGGTAACTGGCATCCCTTCATTCCGACTAACACAGGTTCCTCCGGTCACTTTGGGTGGAGTGGGGTAATGACTGGAGCCGGGATCGTCTTCTTCGCTTATGTCGGTTTCGATGCGGTAAGCACTGCGGCGCAGGAGGCGCGCAATCCGCAGCGGGACATGCCGATCGCCATCATCGGCTCCCTGCTTATTTGCACCTTCCTTTACATCATCGTCTCCGGAATCGCGACCGGCGTAGTCCCTTACGGTCAGCTCGACGTACCAGACCCGATTGCTGTCGTTGCCGATCGCGCAGGACTCGATTGGATGGGGCGGCTAATCAAACTCGGAGCAGTCGCGGGGCTCTCGTCAGTTATTCTCGTTATGCTACTTGGTCAGTCGCGTGTCTTTTATAGCATGGCGCGCGATGGTTTGCTCCCGCCGTTTGTCGGTCGGGTTCACCCGCGCTTTCGCACGCCTTGGATTACTTCCATCATCACCGGCATAGGTGTCGCAATTGCTGCGGCGCTTTTTACGGTGCGTGAAGCCGGAAGCCTTTGTTCCATCGGAACCCTGCTCGCGTTTGTCATCGTTTCGATAGGCGTGCTTGTCCTGCGGGTCCGCGAACCGAATTTGGAAAGAAGGTTCGCCACGCCCTGGGTGTGGTTCGTCGCGCCGGCCGGCGCGCTTTCCGCTCTGGCTCTGATGGCCGCTCTTCCGTGGCCGACCTGGCGGCGATTGCTAATTTGGTTCGCTATCGGAATGGTGGTTTACATTTGCTATGGCGCGCGACACAGCAGGCTGGCGCAATCGGATTCAAGCAAGGGATGAGTTAGAGAAGGAGACGGATCCGGTTGTCTCCTGACGAGTGCGCGCTAAGCCGACGCTAATCGGCTGGCTGCCAAGAATCCTTTGCTCATTCCGCTGGTTGTCAGTGGGAACTTCTGGCTGTTCAATGAAGGATGGCAATTGCTTCCATTAATCCGGCAACCGGAGAAACGTTACATGAATTTGCGCCGCTGACCGGGAACGAGCTCGAAGAACGGCTGGCGACGGCGGAGCGAGCGTTTGACAGTTATCGCAGAACCTCGGCTGTCGCGCGTGCCACGATTCTCCTGGCAGCGGCTGATTTACTGGAGCGGGAAACGGACGAACATGCGCGCACGATAACGCTCGAAATGGGCAAGCCGATCAGCACCGCGCGCGACGAGATACGCAAGTGCGCCACAGCCTGTCGCTACTATGCGGAGAACGGCGTGCGTTTCCTTGAAGAGGAAGTCATTCAGACAGGCGCGGCGCACAGTTCAGTTCTATGGCAGCCGCTGGGACCGATCCTTGCCATCATGCCATGGAATTTTCCTTTCTGGCAGGTCTTTCGCTTCGCTGTGCCAGCTCTGATGGCGGGTAACGTTGGCCTGCTCAAGCACGCCGGCAATGTGCCACAATGCGCTCTCGCCATCGAAGACCTGTGGCGGCGCTCCGGCGCCCCGACCGGAACCTTTCAATCGTTGCTCATCGAAGCGAAACAGGTCGCCGAAGTGATTGCGGACTCGCGGATCAAGGCCGTGACACTAACCGGAAGCGACCGGGTTGGAAGCGAGGTTGCCGCTACAGCTGGTCGAGTCATCAAGAAGTGTGTCCTTGAGTTAGGTGGCAGCGATCCTTTTATCGTCATGCCAAGCGCAGACATGGATGCTGCCCTAACTGCGGCCGTCAAAGCACGGACTCAAAACAGCGGGCAATCCTGCATCGCGGGCAAGCGTTTTCTTATCGCGGATCCAATCTACGACGAATTCGTCAGGCAGTTTGTCCCGCGAATGAAGGCACTGAAGGTGGGCGATCCGTTGGACGAGACGACGCAGCTGGGACCACTGGCGACGCCGTCAATTCGCGACGGCGTGCACGAGCAGGTGCGTAAATCGATCGCGGCAGGCGCGAAGCTGCTTACGGGAGGCGAACCGATGGAAGGGAAGGGTAACTTTTATCCGCCGACGGTGCTGGCAGACATTCCGCGCTCCGCGCCGGCGTTCCGCGAGGAAGTTTTTGGGCCGGCCGCGTTACTCTTTCGAGTAAAAGACGCCGCAGCGGCCACCGAGCTGGCGAACGAGAGCGACTTTGGCCTGGGTGCGAGCGTCTGGACTAACGATAAGCCCGAGCGGGAGCTTTTCGCCAGAGAACTGGACTGTGGGATGGTATTTGTGAACGCGCTCGTCGCTTCGGATCCAAGATTACCCTTTGGCGGTGTCAAGCGCTCCGGTTACGGGCGAGAGCTAGGCTCGTTAGGCATGCGCGAATTCATGAACGCCAAGACCGTCGTGTTCGGAAGTTAGACTGCGAGCCCGTCGATTCCGCAGCTGTTTAGGTGAGGACAACCGGGCCCTCTTACGACCCGTGACTACTTGGGTCTGGTGCGAACATTGGGCGTTTTTGCACTGTTGTTTTTCGCGTTGTGGAAAGCGAATCAACGCGCGGCGCGTAAATCTCTCGAGCCCCGTTTTCACGACCTGGAGGCAATACTCAGCGAGTTTGGAAATGTCTGAGGTCGGTCGTGCTGAAAATCCCTGAATCCAACTGACCGGTCATCGGCATCTGATAGTCGATGATCCAGGACTTAAGATTCGCGTTCCGGCAACTGATGAAGACGCCGGGCTTTACGGCGATCGCGGTGCTCACGCTCGCGGTGGCGATTGGGGTTAATTCGGCCATCTTCGCGCTGGTCAATAGTGTCATCCTGCGGCCGACGGTGCGGGTGCGACCGGCGGAAGTCGTCAACCTCTTCACGGCGCGGCAGGGCGCGGCGCATGATTATCGGCCGTTTTCCTACAACGAATTCATGACGCTGCGACAAAGCAACGATGTCTTCTCCGATGTCGCGGCGATGGGCTTTGGCCTCGCCGGCATTGGGCGCGACGAAAGCATGCGGCGCAGTTTCGTTTTTCTCACCTCGGAGAATTTCTTCTCACTCCTGGGCGTGAAGCCTGCGTTCGGCCGCTTCTACGACGCGGCGGAATGTAAACCAGACGCCAATATCCCGGTGGTGGTCGCGAGTTACTCCTATTGGAAAAAATTAGGTGGTCGCGCGGATCTTATCGGCAAACAACTGACGGTGAACGGTCAGACCTATACCCTGATTGGAGTCACCCCGGAAGGTTTTGCCGGCACTCACGCATTACTTGCTCCCGACTTGTGGGTGCCGCTGGGCGTTGCCTCGCGGCTGGGATCGGCGTTCAGCGACACGAGCAACAAGATGAGCCTCCAGGAACCGAAGAATTACTCCCTCAATCTCGTCGCCCGCATGAGTTCCGGCCTAACGATCGACTCGACCAAGCCGCGCCTGACCACGCTGGCTCAGCGTCTCGACGCCATTCAACCCGCCGACGCCAGCGGCCGGCGCGAACTTCAGATTCAAGCTCCCTCGCGTTTCAGCATCAGCACCACGCCGAGTGATGACGGCCCAATGGGCTTGATCGGAACGCTCCTCCTGGCGATGGCGGCAGCGGTTCTTTTCATCGCCTGCCTCAACCTGGCAAACATGCTTCTCGCTCGCGGCGCGACTCGAGCGAAGGAAATAGCGCTCCGTCTTGCCCTCGGCGCGAGCCGCTGGCGAATCGTCAGGCAACTTCTCTGCGAAGGAATTCTTCTCGCTTTCGCCGGCGGCGCGTTTGGTCTGCTCATCAGCCTGCTGAGCAATCGCCTGCTCCTTGATTCGTTAGGCAGCCTTTTCAGTTCGATGGATTTTTCGATCGTCGTGAATTTGCGACCCGATGCCACCGTGCTCGCGGTCACCTTTCTCATCTGCTTCTTTGCTACTCTGCTCTTCAGTCTCGGTCCCGCCCTGAAAGCTTCGCGTGCTGATCTGGTGCACGACTTGAAACAGCAGGTTGGCGAACCGGCGCACGTCGGTCGCCTGAACCGTTTCTTCGCGCCGCGGCATTTACTCGTGATGGTGCAGATCGCTTTGTCGCTCACTTTGCTTTTCAGCTCGGGCCTTTTCTTTCGCGGTGCGCTCAAGGCTGGAGGGCTGAATCCCGGCTTTGATCGCCACGGCGTCATTTCGGCGGAAATGGATTTCACGCTTGGCCAGATGAGCGATGAAACCGCGCAGCGGACGATGTTCGCCGCGCTCCATCGCGTGCGCGAGTTGCCGGGCGTGCGGGCGGCCGCGCTCACCACGATGCTGCCATTCGGCAATATCACCAATGCGCGACGCATTATGCGCATGGACGAAAGCTTTGCCAATCGAACGGATCCGAAAGCGCCGGAGCCAGGAGCAGGTGGCTTCTTCACCGCCGTCACGCCCGGATGGTTCGACAGCATTGGCGTGCGGCTCCTGCGTGGCCGCGATTTCACTGACGCCGAAGCGGAAAACAAGGGCACGGCGCGCGTGCTCATCATCGACGAAATGATGGCGAAGAAGCTTTTTCCCAATCGGGAAGCGCTCGGCCAGCACGTGCGTTATACGGAGGCGCCAAGCGACGGTTCGCCTAACGATTTCACCATTGTCGGAATCGTGAGCCAGCATCGGCACGAAATTCTTACGGAGGAAATGCCGCGTCGCATCTACGCGCCGCTCGCGCAGGCTTACAACGGTGGAGTTACTCTTCAGGTGCGGCTGAATCGGAACGATCGCGCGGCCGTCGTCGCCATGATTCCGACTATTCGGCAAACGCTGCGTCAGGTCGATCCCAACATGCCAATCCTGCGCGTCGAGCCATACGAAAACATTGTGGAGAAGGATGTTGGTCTGTGGGCGGTGCGGTTTGCCGCGATTCTGTTCGGAATCTTCGGCGGCATCGCACTCCTGCTGGCGGCCGTCGGTGTCTACGGCGTGAAGGCTTACGCGGTCACGCGACGAACGCGGGAGATCGGCATTCGCATGGCACTGGGCGCGGACCGCCGCGACGTTTTCGGCCTTATCATGAAACAAGGCGCGTTGCAGACGGCTTTCGCGCTCGGAGTCGGCTTGCTCCTCGCCCTCGCGCTCGGGCGTGTCCTGGCGAAGATGCTCTATCAGGTAAGTCCGAGCGATCCGGTAGCCTTGGTCACGGCGAGTGTATTGTTAGGCGCAGCGGCGTTGCTCGCTTGTTTTCTGCCCGCGCGACGTGCCATGCGCGTGACGCCGATGACGGCCTTGCGGACTGAATAGCCTGCGTTCTCGGAGCGCGGATGGCGGCACGAGATGGGGTGCCTAACGAACCAACCCCGCTTGACCAACTCGGCATTCTCTTCTCATTTTGCGCGACGACAAACCGCCGGCCGAGATCTAATCGGTGCGTCGCGGTTGCCTTTGCTCCTACCAAAGTTGCCTGACCGCTGCTAGAAAGACGGCGTGTTGAACTACATCTGGCTTGCCCTCGTCCTGCTGGCGGTAGCGATTGGTGGCCTAACGAATCGGCTAAAAGAGGTGACGGATGGCGCGTTCGACGGCGCGAAGACCGCAGTCACAATCTCTCTCGGTTTGATCGGCATCATGGCTCTCTGGCTCGGTGTCATGCGCCTGGCCGAGCGCGCAGGGTTGATCCAAAAACTGGCGCGCGGTCTGCGTCCGATCATGACCCGACTCTTCCCTGAGGTGCCTGACGATCATCCGGCGATGGGCTCGATGCTCATGAATATGGCGGCCAACATGCTCGGCCTCGGCAACGCCGCTACGCCGCTCGGCCTGCGCGCGATGCGCGATCTCGAGTCGCTTAATCCGCGTCCCGGGATTGCAAGCAACGCGATGTGTACCTTTCTCGCCATCAACACCAGCTCGGTGCAACTGATTCCTACGACTGCGATTGCCATCCTCGTCGCCGCCGGTTCGAAAAATCCGACTGCGATCGTGGGCACGGCACTTCTTGCCACGTTGTGCGCCGCAAGTGTTGCCATCGTCTCAGTGAAATTGTTGGAGAAATTGCCGCGGTTTCGCGTCGGTAAATCGGGTCGCGAGATCGCAGTGCAGACCGCGATCATGCAGGCACCGCTGAAGTTTTCGACGGCCAGAGACCGGAAGCCGCTGCCAATCAATTGACTGAGTCGAGTTCTTCTGCCTTGCCCTTGTGGGGCAAAGGGCTCCTCGTGCTCCTTGTCGTTTTCTTCGTTTTCCTTTTTGCCAAACAAGTGTTCCCAGGCTTTTTCGGGAACAATTCCGTCCTGCCGATCTTAGGCTCAAGCACGCCTAACGAACCGGTTGCCATTTCTGCCAATGTTTTCGTCCGGATTGTGAACGTCGTCTCTGTCCTGGCGATTCCCTTTCTTCTCGCCTTTTTTATTCTCTACGCTGCTCTTCGCGGCCTGAAGGTCTACGACGAATTCGTCGAGGGAGCGAAGGAGGCGTTCGACGTCATTCTCAAGATCATTCCGTTTCTCGTCACCATGCTGGTAGCGATCGGCATGTTCAAAGGGGCAGGAGGCATCGAGCTGTTGGCGCGCGCCCTGTCGCCCGTTCTCACGACGCTCCATTTTCCTGTCGATTTGCTTCCCATCGCGCTCATGCGACCCCTCAGCGGCGGTGCGACGCTGGCGCTTTTCGCCGACGTGGTGCATCGTCTCGGCCCTGACAACCTCGTCAGTCGTATGGCCGCCACAATCTATGGAAGCACCGAAACCACATTTTATGTCGCGGCGGTTTATTTCGGTTCCGTTGGGATCAAGCAAACCCGACATGCCATCCCGGCTGGGTTGATGGGCGATCTCGCCGGTGTTATAGCCTCGGTGGTCATTTGTCGGATGGTCCTATGAATCCCTGAGTCGGCACCTCCGAGAAGATCTGCCGACTCGATTCATGCCATGAAAAATTCCCTCGCCATTTCCTCGTCACATTCTCTATCGTCCGCTTTTCAGCTATGATTCAACGCGACTATCTCATCATCGGGAGCGGGATTGGCGGGGCCAGCGTCTGCGAAGGCTTGCGCCGTTACGATAAGAAGGGGACCGTAACCCTCGTCGGGAGCGAGACCTACCATCCCTACAAGCGCTGGATGCTTTCCAAGCAATTCCTGCGCGAGAAAAATCCGGTCGAGAAGAAACTCGCCAGCTTCGATGACCGTTGGTACGCGTCCCATAAGATCGAGACGCGCTTCGGCACGGTCGTGACGCAATTTAACATCGACCGCCGGCTTGCCGTTCTCGGCAACGGCGAGACGATCGAGTTTAAGAAAGCCTGCCTCGCCATGGGTAGCCGACCGGTGCGACCACCAGTGGCAGGCATTGGACTGGGCAATGTCATTTACCTGCGCACGATTCGCGATGCGCGCGCTCTGCGCGAAATGTCGCAGTCCGAAAAGATGATTGTCGTGGTCGGCGGCGGGCTTCTTGCCTGTGAAGTTGCGGCCAGCCTCCGCGCCAACAAACTAAAGGTCGCGGTGATGCATCGGCATCAAACACTCCTCAATCGCTACTTTGATCCCGAAACCGCTACCTGGGTCACCGAACAATTCGCCAAACATGGAGTGAATCTTCTCCTCGGCTCCAGTCTCAATGGCTTCGAAGGCAAAACCGTCTTGCGCAACATTCAAACCAAGAGCGGCGAACGCGTTCCGGCTGGCGTGGCGGTCGTGGCTTGCGGCTCGGAACCGAGTTTGGATATCGTCCGAAACACGCCGCTCAGTGGACCCCACGGGTCACCCGTTTCCGACTATCTCGAGACCGAGGAGAAAGGAATCTATGCGGTCGGCGATCTGGCTTTTTATCCGGATCGACTGATGGGCGGAATGCGTCGTCAGACGCATTGGGAAAACGCGCGCCAACAAGGACTGATCGTTGGCGCGAACATCACGGGCAAGAAACGCCAGCGCTACGAACAGATACCTTATTTCTGGACGGAGATGTTCGACCTCAGGTTTGACGTCATCGGCGACTTAACCCTTCCACCCACGCGCATCGATCTCAATGGCACCTATGCCAAAGGCAAGTTTATCCTTCGCTATTATCAGGGCGAACGCCTGCGCGCGATTGTTCTTTGCCGGCACGGCGAAAGCGAAGTTGACTCAGCCAAGTCCGAGCTAAGACAAGCAGTCGCCAAGTAAACTCGCAGTAACTCCAAGCCAAAATCGCGGCGCGCTTTCGGGTCGGCGCGAAAAGCTTCTTCTATCTTCGGTGCAACTGACATGCCAGCTAAGCCAGCGTTCCTGCTGGCTTAGCCAGTATGAATCCGATGCCGCAGAGTTACTTAGTGTAATTAACTTTGATCGGCGGTTCTTTCTTCGCCCAGGAAGGTGGGACGGTGACATATTTGCCGTATTTTACCTGGATGTAGTATTCCAAGGCGTTTTCTTCCCGATCTGTTAATTCATTGGCCAGGGTCTTTGGATTGATTTTCTGCCGATCAGCCGCCGGGAGACCCCCAATAATGACGGAAAGACGGTGATCCTTTTCCGCAACATGGGTCGAGGCAGGCTTTTTGACCTTATAGTTACCGCTGAAGATCGCTTGACCGAGGTTATAAGGGCCCTGTTGAATTGCCACCTGAGGTGCCATGGTTTGAGCAGGCGACGGACGGTGAAGGTTGCCTGGTTCACCAGCCCCGACTTCCGTACCGGACTGTCCGTAGGCCAGTGAGGGAAGAGCGATGGCGAGAATGACAGCATGAAGAGTTATCAATAATGGTCGCATGCCTTCAGCATACCCAGCACGCGAAAATGAGCCACATCTATTTCCACCCATACTTACCCTTCAAGGCGTTCGCTCGACTGGCAATAGGACCGAGTGGGGGCACAAACGCGAAACCGCTGGCGAAGAGCGGGCGAACGATTGTGCGACTTTTGACGCCTTCTTGTAACCATTCAGGATTTGCGCTTTGAAGCGTCCGGACCAAAATTGTTGTATGAAAAATATCGTTTTGGCTACGGCGAGCGCCGCACTTTTGGTGCTTGCGGTGGTGGGCTGCGCGAATCAGCCGACGACACCCCTTGCGACGGTTCCAATTACGGATCCCAGCAACCGCACTTACACCGATCAACAGTTGCAATCGACAGGCAAGGTCAATCCGGGAGATCAGCTTCAAACCCTGGATGCCTCGGTGGATGTGAGACATCACTAGAAAGGTAACTCAAGATAAGTTAAACAAAGAAGTCCGATTACAGGTTAGGTGCTTGGAATTTGCAGGGACGGATTACGTATTTCGACTAATTTCCAATCCCAGGGCTTCCAGCTCTCTCTGCGCCAGCGAAGCTCGAATGGTGTCGTTAGGCTGTTGACCCGAAGGTTAATTTCGGACGCCAGTTCCGATCCGGAGCCGTCAATCTGAATTTTTGCCTTCCAGCTTGCATCTGGCGGTGTGAGCGTGACGTCCGGCTCGCCCGCTTTGATCGTTAGGCGGCTGAGGCGGCCGAGCACCAACCGCAGGCGACTGAGAAGGAGAGCACGGTCGTCGCCCCAATCGTCGTGATAGTCGGCCGCGACGAAATCCCCCGCGGGAAGAATATCGCGCTTTTCGATCTGCCATAGGAAATTTTCGCTGTGCAATTGCACTTGTTTCGGGCCGCTCCAAAGGTGCGCCAACCAGAGACCAACGAGGATCGCCAACGTGCAGCCGATGTAGAAGCTATTTCGGAACGTCGAGTCCAAGGCACAACCTAACTTATTTCCGTTCTCGAGCAGCTTCGGCTCATCCTCGACGCATGAACGAGCGCGCGATGAATGAAATGGTAAACGCCTGATATTTAAGGGGTCGACATTTGCAGCGCCTCAAAGGGCCACCTTTTCACTCCTTAAGACGGTAACTCTTTGGCGATCCGTTCCTGCGCTGGCACTAATTTAGCTTTAAGGGCTGCGGCTTCCATGGCTAGAATTGATGCATTCTTCAAACTAATGGCCGAAGAAAAAGCTTCGGACCTTCATCTCGCGACCGGCAATCCGCCAATGCTCCGCATCAATGGCGACCTCGTCCGGGTCGATTATCCACCTCTGGCGAATGATGAGCTCAAGGCGATGGTTTACGAGATCGCACCGGAGAGCAAGATCAAGACTTTCGAGGAGACTTCGGATGTCGACTTTGGCTATGAAGTCCCGGGCGTGGCGCGTTATCGCGCAAATTTCTTTCAGCAAAAGTCCGGCATCTCGGCCGTCTTCCGTCTCATTCCATCCAAGGTTCTAACGGTTGACGATCTCGGCCTCCCGGCGGTCTTGAAAAAATTTCCCCTGTTGAAGAAGGGTCTCATTCTCGTTACCGGACCAACGGGTTCGGGCAAGTCGACTACGCTCGCGGCAATGATGGATTACGCGAACCTGCAACGGCACGACCACATCATTACGGTCGAGGATCCGATTGAATTTGTGCATCGCAGTCAAAACTGCCTCGTGCAACATCGCGAAGTTGGCGTGCACACGCGCTCCTTCGCTTCGGCGCTGCGCGGTGCGTTGCGCGAGGATCCCGATATTCTGCTCGTGGGCGAAATGCGCGATCTGGAGACGATCGAGCTGGCGCTGACCGCGGCCGCTACGGGCCATTTGGTCTTTGGAACGCTTCACACTTCCAGTGCTGCGAAGGCGATCGACCGCGTAATCGATGTTTTCCCGACCAATCAACAAAACCAAGTTCGCACCACCCTCGCCGAATCGCTCAAAGCAGTGGTGGCCCAGAATCTCTTCAAGCGCATCGACAAACCCGGACGGCTCGCCGCGCTTGAGATTCTCGTAGTGGACGTGGCGATCGCCAATCTTGTCCGCGAAGCCAAAACGCATCAGGTGCCGGGCATGATCCAGGTCGGCAAGAAGAAAGGGAACCAACCGCTCGACGACGCCATCATAGAACACCTGCGGCAGATGCGCATCTCGCCGGAAGAAGCCTACGACAAGGCGATCGACAAAAAGAAGTTTCGCCCATTCTTGAAGACGCCGCCGCCCGACGAGTTCGACGAATAGAATTTGCGATGAGACCACCCGATCTCGATCGGCTTCTCTCGGCGATGCTGAAAACCTACGAGGGCATCTCCGATCTCAACTTCAGCGTTGGTCACCCAATGCAAGTGGAAGAGTACGGTGAGTTGAAACCGGTTTACGTCGATCCGCCCATCGAGCGTCTAACGGCGTTCCAGACAGAGCATCTGGCTCTCACTCTCATGCAAGGCAGTCGCCGTTTGATGCGCGACTTCGTTCAGGAAGGCTCGTGCGATTGCAGTTACTCGCTCAATCAGGAAGCGCGGTTTCGGGTTAATATCTTTCGACAGCGCGGGAATTTTGCCATCGTCATGCGCAAATTGCAGGCGAACGTCCCCTCGCTTCGATCACTCGCGCTTCCGCCAATCCTTGAGGAAATTGCGAAAACCAAAAACGGTCTGGTGTTGGTCACGGGCGCGACCGGCAGCGGCAAGACCACCACTCTCGCCGCAATGCTCAATGAAGTGAACGCCAAGCAATCGGTCCATGTCGTCACGCTGGAGGATCCGATCGAATTCATTTATGAGCACGGTTCTGCAACTTTCAACCAGCGCGAGCTCGGACGCGATTTCGTCAACTATCCCAGCGGTTTGCGCGCCGCTTTGCGTCAAGCGCCCAAGATCATTCTCGTTGGGGAAATGCGTGATCGTGCGACGGTCGAGGTCGCGTTGATGGCGGCTGAGACCGGCCACCTCGTCCTCAGCACTCTCCATACGATCAATGCCGGCCAGTCGATCGGTCGAATCCTCGGTATGTACTCAATAGGCGAGGAACAACAGTTGCGATTGCGATTGGCCGACAGCATTCGATATATCGTCAGCCAGCGACTCGCACCGAAGGTCGGTGGAGGCCGCATGCTCCTTACGGAGATCATGGGACATAACCTGCGGACTCGTGAGGCGATCGCCCTTGGCGAAAACGACGCGCGTAACTTTTACGAAATCGTCGAGGCAAGCGCGACCTTTGGTTGGTGCACCTTCGATCAATCGATTCTTCGCGAATATGAGGCTGGCAATATTAGCGAGGAAACCGCGCATCTCTTCGCGTCAAAAAAGGGTCGAGTGGCGCGAGGCATCGATCTTATTCAGAAGGCGCGTGGGGTCGACAACGATACGCCGACCGATCTGCGGCTCGATCTGCTGGTGAATGAACTTCGCTAGGCCAACATGAATCTCGCAACCGAGACTCCTGTTTTCGATGTCGGCGATTTAACCGCACTGGTCTGCGTCGATCATCTGCAATACCAAAAGATGATCGTCGCGCAGTTAACCGACCTCGGCTACAAGGTCCAACTTGGCCTTTTCGAAGAGGACCTGCTCCTCAAGCTCGCGACCCATAGCTACAATGTGGTGGTCGTTTACGAGAGCTTCAAGGGCGCAAGCCTCGAGCAAAATCCCATTCTTAGTGAACTGGTGAAGGGGCCGGGCGCTCTCCGGCGCGAACATTTTGTTGTCCTGCTCACCCATGACGGCGCCACCAATGACGGCACGCTGGCCTTTAGCCTGAGCGTCGATCAAATCATCAACGTCGCGGACATTGCCAGCTTCAAACCAGTGCTGCGGCGTGGGATCATGCAGCACGGCGATCTTTATCGACCATTTCTCGAGGCATTCGCGACCTTCCAGGAGTGCTAGTCTGACGCTGCGCGACGGCGTGCGATTTTTGGAAACGTTAGTTGCCCACGCATGAGACCTCATGATAATTTTTGCGTCCACCGTCATGAAGCTCATTCATTGGGTTCGCTTTACTTGGGATTTGGACAAGCTTCCGGCAATCACTCCGGCGCTCCCGCCGCATTATCACTTCGCCGAGGTGAGTCAGCCTAACGAAAGAGAAGTGCGCGCCGTGATCGCGCGGTCCCTCGCCCACGACACTTCGTGGGGCGATGCAATTCATGAAGTAACCGCGATGATCGAAAGCTGGTTGGAGGATGTCTTCGCTCCGGAGAAGAACGGCATCTGCGTTGCCTTGCGTCACGGTTCGCGCATCATTGGCGCGACCGTTTTGAATCCTGATCCCGCTACGGACGATCACCTTGCGCCCGGACCTTGTGTCCAAATGGAATATCGCAGTCGCGGTTTGGGAACGGCTTTGCTTGGGGAGGGGCTGCGGCGTTTACAGGAAGCGGGACTTTCCCGCGCCGTCACGCTCGCGCGTCTGAATGGTCCGGCGGCAAGGTTCCTTTATCCGAAGTTTAACGGCGCGATGGTGCCGGCTACGACGCCGTTGCTTGCCGCGTGATTCGTCTCCCGCTTTAGGCCACGCTCAATATTCCGGGGGCGAATAAACGTTGAAGGTCACCGCCGGTGCGCCGCTGCGGTTGACAAAACGATGTTTGACGCCGGCAGGAATCAAGGCCGCATCTCCCTCGCGCAGGAGGCACTTTTCACTCGCGATCTCGCCTTCCACTTCCCCTTTGAGAACGAGCAGAACCTGTTCGCTTTTTTCGTGCGAACTAGCGGACGAACCACTTGCTTCGCCGGGCCGCAAGGTCATCACCGCGATCTGGCTTTTCTCACCGGTTTGCAAGACTTCAAACCATTCCCGTGCATTCTGGACGCTGGCAGCTTTCACTTCGCTAACGAATAATGCCGCGCTCGCTTTCCTCGATAAACCGCGCGATCGCCTGGACTTCGTCGCTCGCGCTCAGCTTCTCGCGCAATTCCGCCACGGCCTGCGCCGTATTTAGGTTCGCGCGGTAAATCAAGCGATACGCCTGCTTGATCGGCTTGATCGTTTCCTGCGAATAGCCGGCGCGCTCAAGGCCGACCTGATTAATCCCTCGCACTTCCGCTGGATTGCCATCGGCAATCATGTATGGCGGCACGTCCTGCACGATCTTGGAGCAGCCGCCAGTGATGGCAAATTTTCCGATCCGGCAAAATTGATGCACGGCCGTCAATCCGCCTATGACCGCGCGATCGCCCACCTGCACGTGGCCTGCAAGCGTTCCGTTGTTCGAAAAGATGACCTCGTCGCCGACCGTGCAATCATGTCCGATATGCGAATAGGCGAGGAAGTTTCCGCCGCTGCCAACGCGTGTCTTTCCGCTCTCCGTCGTGCTGCGATTGATGGTGACGAACTCCCGAAAACGATTGTCCTGGCCGATCTCGAGATACGTCGGCTCGCCGCGATATTTCAGGTCCTGGGTTTGCTGGCCGATCGAGCAATAAGCGTAGAATTTGTTTCCGTTCCCGGCGGTGAGGGGACCGCAGAGGGTAACGTGATGCTGGAGCCAGCAATTTTCGCCTAACGACACGCCGGCTTCGATCACACAATAGGGACCGACCACCGTGCCTGCGCCGAGCTGCGCCGAAGGATCGACGATGGCGGTGGAATGGATCGTCGTTCCGCTCACTGGTCGAGAAAGGTAAACATCAGCTCACCCTCCGAGACGACCGCGTCGTTTACGACACATTTGCACATCGCTTTGGCCAGTTTATTGCCCCGCGCTTTTGTCAACTCGGCGTGGATGATGAGCGTGTCGCCCGGAAAAACCGGCTTTCGAAACTTCACTCCATCCGCGCTCATGAAGTAACCCACTCGACTGGCGCTTTTGCTGATCCGCATCATGAGGACGCTCGCCACCTGCGCCATCGCTTCAACCTGCAAAACACCAGGCATCACCGGGTGCCCCGGAAAATGACCCTGGAAAAATGGCTCGTTAATCGTGACGGACTTGATCCCGACGCACTTCGTGTCGCCGTCAAAGGAGAGAATGCGATCGATCATGAGAAAGGGATAGCGATGTGGGAGGATCGCCATGACCGCATTGATATCGAGCGCGCCTTCATCGGAGGGGAAGTTGCGTTTTGGTAGCATCGCCTCCGTTGCGGCCTGGGCTTTGGCAAGGGCGCGAGCGAGCTCCGTGTTTGCGCTGTGACCTGGCTTGATCGCCACGACGTGTCCGCGAATAGCGCGACCGAACAAGGCCAGATCGCCAATAATATCGAGGATTTTATGCCTAACGAATTCGTCGGCAAAGCGCAGCGGCTCCTTGCTTAAGACAGAATCGCCTCTCACAACGATTGCGTTCTCCAGGCTACCGCCCTTGATGAGATTCTTCTCCATTAAGGGCTGGACGTCTTCATAGTAAACGAAGGTGCGCGCGGGAGCGATTTCGCGCTCGTAAATCGCGGGCGTGATAGCGGTGGAAAAGAATTGCGTGAAGCGTCCGTTTGGCCCCGCCTGTGTGCAGGAGATGCGAAATTGGTCGTCAGGCAAAAGGACGAGGATCGACCCGCCCTTTGTCTCGACAGAGATAGGCTCGCGCACGTGGAAGAAAGCGCGCGGCGCTTCCTGAGCGACCAGCCCAGCTTTCCGGATCGCCTCGACAAACATGAGAGCGCTTCCGTCGCCGATCGGCGGCTCGTTCGCGTCCATCTCGACAAGCGCATTATCGACCCCGAGCGCCGAAAGAGCCGAAAGCACATGTTCGACTGTGTGCACGCGCATCGAGCCTTCGCCGAGCGTGGTGGCGCGCTCGACCGTTTTCACATTCGCAATCGTGGCGTCGACCGTCGGTTCGTCCTGCAGGTCTTTGCGTTTGAACTTAATTCCGCAATCCGGCGGCGCGGGTTGGATCGTGAGCGAAGTGCGCGCGCCGGTGTGGAGCGAAGTGCCAGCGAACGACGCGGCTTTGGCAAGTGTATGTTGAAACTCGGCGGCGGAAGGCATCCTTGCGCTAACTAGCAGAGATCAAGGCTCATCGCCAGCTGTGATGGACAACGGGCCGGTCCGTCGGTAAAATGCGGCGGTGCTGCAATTCCTCGAGTTCATCGTTAGGCAACTGGTCGAATTCCCGGACGAGGTCATGCTGTCGGAAATCCCGCAGGGCCGCTTCACGCTTTTTCGTCTCCAGATGCGACAGAGCGATGTTGGGCGCGTCATTGGGCGTAACGGGCAAACCATTCGCGCCATCCGCGCTCTGCTGGCCAGCGCTGCTGCGCGTCATGGACAAAAAGCCATGGTCGAGATCGTCGAATAGACCGACGAACCTCGCAGCGCTTCGAGAGCTGACAAGTTGAGGGAAGGTCCAATTCCCTCTGACTTCAGCGGTAAATCTCCACCGCGATTTTTCCGTCCGAATCCACCGAGCCGCGATACATCCCGGAAGTATTAAAGGGCATGACAAAATGGCCCGCCTTGTCCATCGCGATGAGTCCACCGCTGCCGCCGAGATCTTTCGCCTTTTGCAGCGCAATTTTCGCCGCGTCTTCCACCGCGGCGCCTTTGTATTCCATCAGGTCGGAGACAGTATGCGCGACTGCGGCGCGAATAAAATACTCGCCATCGCCCGTGCAGGAAACGGCGCAGGTTCGGTTGTTCGCGTAAGTGCCGGCACCAATGATGGGGGAGTCACCGACACGCCCCGGGAGCTTGTTCGTCACTCCTCCGGTCGAAGTTGCCGCCGCCAGATTGCCCGCCTGATCCAGTGCAACTGCCCCAACAGTGCCGTGTTTATCCTGGTCGGACGTTGGCGTGGGGGATGTCTTCAGCTTTTGCAAGGCCTGCCATCGTTCGTCGGTATAGAAATATTTCTGGTCGACCAATCCCATCCCTATCCGCTTGGCGAAATCCTCCGCACCTTCGCCGGCCAGGAAGACGTGCGGCGATTTTTCCATCACCATGCGCGCAAGGCTGATTGGATTCCGGATGTGCTTTACGACCGCGATCGCGCCGGCCCGAAGCGTTTTCCCATCCATGATCGAGGCATCGAGCTCGTTTGTTCCTTCGTGCGTGAAGACGGCACCTTTGCCGGCGTTGAAGAGCGGATTGTCCTCTAATTTCCGCACTGCTGCTTCGACGGCGTCGAGACTCGAGCCGCCGCGCGCCAGCACTTCATATCCGTCCTTGAGGGCGTGGGCAATACCGTCGCGATGAGCCGCTTCATTCTCCGGCGTCATCTCAGCGCGATCAATCGTGCCGGCTCCGCCATGAACAACGAGAACGAATTTCATTGCGGGCTTCTTTTCCTGCGCCGCGCCACTTCCGGCAAGCGAGAAAATGACAAACCAGAGAGCGAAATGGAATCGAAGCATAGTGAGAGGCGCTGCGCGTCGAACGATTATGGAATGCGATGCTTGGCGAGCGGGAAACTTGCCGCTCTCTTGATGTAAGGCAACTTGCGTTGCTCCCCGGCACACGTATGCCCAATCAAATCCATCCACCGCCTAGCGAAAGCCTTGTCACGGCGCCCGTCGTGGCGGTGGCGGACGTGGGCGAAAAGACCCGGGCCGTGATCATCGAGATCGGCAGCATGTTTTGGTTCATTATCAACACGCTTGCCGAAACGCTCGACCGCATTCGGCGAGGACGGGCGCCGTTTCGGGCTTCGAGTTTTTTTGGGCACACCGAACGGGCTGGCGTTGGCTCGGTGCCGTTGGTGGCAATGGTTTCGTTTTTTTTGGGTCTCACGATGGCGCTGTTGACCGGGTATGAGTTGCAACGGTTTGGAACGGAACGCCTCGTGCCTGGATTAGTGGCGATTGCATTTACGCGGGAATTGGGGCCGTTGCTCACCGGAATCATGCTTGCGGCGCGGATCGGCGCATCATTTACCGCCGAGCTTGGAACGATGCAGGTCTCGGAGGAAGTGGAAGCAATCGAAGCGATGGGGATTAGTCCGCTCCGATTTTTGGTCGCGCCGCGGATGCTCGCGCTCTTTGCCCTCATGCCTTGTCTGAGCGTGATCTCGAGCGTCGCGGCGATTCTTGCAACCGCCATGATTTCTCGCGCGTATTTCAACATAGCGTTCGTTTATTTCCAAGACCTGGTCCTGCAAAGCCTGCTCATTCGCGACATCGTCGCCGGCGTGCTGAAAAGTTTTATGTTTGGAATGTTGATTGGCGCCATCGCGTGCTATCGCGGGCTGACGGTGAAAGGCGGTGCGGCTGGCGTCGGCACTTCGACGACCTCAAGCGTAGTGACGGCCATCACGACCGTGATCGGATTCGACACGCTCTTTAACATCGTCTACATCATCTTTTTTCCGTGAGTGAGCCGCCCAACCACGTTGTCGAGCTGCGTGAGGTCGTGCTCGAGTTTCCAACCAAGAAAGTGCTCAACGGTGTTTCGCTAAAAGTCGAACCGCTCGATCGGCTGGTGATCATGGGCCAGAGCGGCAGCGGCAAGAGCACGATCCTGCGTTTGATTCTCGGCATTCTCCAACCCACGAGCGGCGAAATTTTTTTCAAACAATTCGAGATTGGTCGCCTACAACGCCGCAAGCTCCAACACGTGCGTAGCCAGATCGGAATGGTTTACCAATACTCCGCGCTCCTCAGCTCGCGCAATGTACGCGATAACGTCGCCTTGCCGCTCGAGGAACTAACCCGCAAAAGCGCCGCGGAGATTGATAAGATCGTGGACGAAAAGTTGGAGTTAGTCGGGATGTCGGAAGCGAGATTGCAAATCCCATCGGAGTTGAGCGGTGGCATGCGCAAACGCGTCAGTCTGGCGCGCGCTTTAGTCATGGATCCGGAATTGATTCTTTTCGACGAACCCTCGGCCGGCCTGGACCCGGTAATCAGCTCGGTCATCGACGAGCTGATCATTAGCCTCACGGAACGCTCGAAAGTCACTTCGATCATCGTGACCCACGAAATGGATAGTGCATTTCGCATCGGCACACGAATGGCTATGCTCTACCATGGCGAGGTGATTGCCGACGCCGCACCGGAGGAGTTCAAGAAATCGGATCATCCGGTCGTGCGGCAATTCCTGAGCGGCAGCACCAAAGGTCCCATCCTGGAAGGAAGCAAAGATGCAGTTGCGACGAAATGAACTCATGACCGGCCTGCTCGTACTGAGCACGCTGGCCGTCCTGACATTTATTCTTATCCTACTGGGAGCGCCGGGCCTTTTTCGTCCGCTGGTCGTTTATCGGCTGTATTTTGATAATGCCGCCGGCATCAAACTGGGCGCGCCGGTTCTGCTTGCCGGCCGCAAGATTGGGCAGGTGAAATTGCTCAATTCGCCCGTCTCCCGCGAAGAAGCTGCCCACGCTTTTGAAGCGGCTGGAAATCTCGGCACCGTTACGGTGAGTCCGGGTACTGGCGGGCCCAATGTTCTGCCGCGATTGGAAGCGCGGATCGACATCGAGGTTGATCGCACCGCGCTGATTTACAACAACTGCAACATCAGGCTGATGACGCTCGGTTTGTTAGGCGAGACGGCGATCGATATCTCTGAAGGGAACGATCATGCGCGACGCGCCGAGGCCGGGCAGGTTTTTGTCGGCAATCGGGTGCCCGATTTTTCCGAGGCGATTTCCAAACTGCTCGGCATCGTGCAGCCGGTTGCGACCGAGGCGACCGCCACATTAAAGGAATTGCAAAGCACCGTAGCCAACCTGAGCCAGATCACAGATGAAGATTCGCCACTGACCATGGGGCTCGTGCAGTTCAAGATTTTCACCGAGCATCTCAACAAGCTGACCGAACCAGAGAGCGATCTCTCGAAATCGCTCGCTCACATTCAAAGCCTGAGCGATCAGCTAACGCGCAACGATAACATTGCAGTCACCCTCTCGAATTTCCGCAATGCCTCCGAGAAACTGGACACGACTATCGACCGGTTGGGACCTGACCTGCAAAAAACGATCAGCAACACAAAAGATCTCAGTGCCACTTTACGCGCGCAGCCGTGGCGCTTGATCTGGCCTTCAACGAAAAATTACCCACCGGACCACGTGTTGGAACCGACGCCAACGCCCTCACGAAAGAAGAAGCGATGAGTGCGGGAGCGCGACACCCATGGCGATTCGTTAGCGTGCTTTGATTGGCATCGGGTTACGATAGTCAGCCCGGCGACGCTTCTGCGATGGGTCGCGAAAAAGAAGGCGAAATATTTCGCAGGGGAATTGCCTGGAGAGTACGCTATGCCTCTGGCGATTCCGCCGGAACATCTTTGGCGGCTGCCGCTGCTGCGGCGCGGCCGCGATTCTTCTTCAACAAGCTCCGCACTGTATCGGATGGCTGCGCTCCTCGCGCCAACCAATGCTCGGCGCGATCGATCTTCAAACTGCTATTATCGGTTTTCAGCTTCGGGTCGTAGGTGCCAATGATCTCGATAAATTTTCCATCGCGCGGACTGCGACTGTCCGCCACAACGATTTTATAATAGGGGCGGTTCTTCGTCCCTTCTCTGCGTAGTCTAATTGAAACGGCCATACTGCAATCGAGTGTTTGTAGGAGGTCTGCGGGTTCCGAGGGAGGGAACGAATCGCGCATTTCGGGAAAATCGCAAGTCAGGTCTTTGCGCGCGACATGCGCGCCATCATCCGCTTCATTTTACCGGCGTTCTTCATCAACTTGCGCATTTGATTGAAACGCTGCAGCAAATCGTTCACTTCCGTTACGCTGCTCCCGCTCCCGCGGGCAATTCGCTGACGGCGGCGCGCGTTCAGAATATCGGGATGTTTGCGTTCCTTGTTCGTCATGGAAAGGACGATTGCTTCTGTTCGCTTGAGCTGTTTCTCGTCAATGTTCACGTCTTTGAGATTACTCACGCCGGGTAACATCCCGATGATGCTTTCGAGCGGACCGAGTTTTCGCATCATTTTGAACTGGGCGAGGAAATCATTGAAATCGAAGGATGCCGTCCGGAGCTTGTGCTCCATGCGGGCCGCTTCTTCTTCGTCGATCGCCTCAGCCGCTTTTTCGACCAGGCCGACAATATCGCCCATCCCGAGAATGCGGCCGGCCAGACGATCAGGCACGAACGGCTCGAATTGATCCAGCTTTTCGCCGACGCCGGCGAACTTGATCGGACGCTGAGTTACCTCACGCATGGAAAGCGCTGCGCCGCCGCGCGCGTCGCCATCGAGTTTCGTCAGAACGATGCCTGTAATGCCAAGAGCTTCGTGGAAATGTGTCGCTACGCTTACCGCCTGCTGGCCTGTGGCGGCATCGGCCACGAGCAGGACTTCCTGCGGCTGGAGGAATTCTTTCAGCCGCTTGATTTCCTCAATCAGCGTGGAGTCGATTTCCTGTCGGCCGGCGGTATCGAAAATCTGCACATTGCCATTCTGCTGCGCCGCCCACTCCAGGCTCGCAGCTGCCGAACGTTTCACATCCTTTTCGTTAGGCGGCGGAGTGTAAACCGGGACACCGACTTGTCTGCCTAGCGTTGCCAGTTGCTCGATTGCGGCCGGGCGCTGCAAGTCGGAAGCGATCAGGAGGGGTTCGCGGCCTTGTTTCTTGAGATAGTTGGCCAGCTTGGCTGAGGAAGTCGTTTTCCCTGCGCCATTCAAGCCGACCATGAGAATGCGCGCAGGCCTGGCCAGATTGAGAGGCTCGGCATTACCCCCGAGAAGCACAGTCAATTCGTCGTGGAAAATTTTTACGATCTGCTGTCCGGGCGTGACACTGCGCAGTACCTCTTCGCCGAGTGCTTTTTCTTTTACTCTGGCGACAAAATTCTTCGCCACCTGGTAATCGACATCGGCCTCGAGCAAGGCGAGCCGAACCTGGCGCATGGCGTCGCTGACGTTTGCCTCGCTGATCGTGCCATGACCGCGCAGGTCTTTAAAAATATCCTGCAGTTTGTCGCCAAGTTGGGAAAACATGAATCGTCAGTCGTTAGGCAAAAAAGCTCCCAGGGCGCAATCCCTAGCACGAAGTGTCTCCTCTTTCCAACGGGCATGCCAAGTGCAGAAATTCGCAAATCCCGCCTCTTCGATTCATCTTGCACGGAATGATCGTCGTAGAATGAACAATTCCGCCCTCCTCCACATCGTCGAACGTCTCGAAGGATTTGTCGGCAAACTGCCCGATTCAATCCGCAAGCCGGTCCTGAGCGAGTTGACCCCTTTGAAAGAGCTTTTTCTGCAGCAGCGTCCGCCTCGCTTCGTCCTCACCGGTTCGCATCCGATGCCGCTGCTCGAATTCGTCGCACGCATTTTTATGCCCGAGAAGACCGAATCCCCTTCACGCGAGACCCTCACCGGACTCTATCGCTGGCAAAGCGTCGCGCTCGGCCAACACGGTTCGATCCAAATACTCGATGCTCGGGGAGCCGATGCGGACGCACTCGACGTCGTGCGCAGGGAGTTACAGGCTCAGCCAGCCGATGTTTTCTTTTTTCTCTTAGCGGAGCGGGGTGCAAAGGTCGCATCACGCAAGGAAATCGAGCGCCTGGAAAAACTGCTCGGCGGGAATGGTGGCGGCGCGATCGGCGCGAAGTTGTTTGAGTTGCAAGCTTCTGAGGGACAGCCTGTCCTCAAAGAGGAAACGAACAAGCCTTCCATTCGGGCCAGCTTGAGCGGAGTTTATTCGTTAGGCCCAGGTCTGCGCCGCGCGCTGGCGAGCGAATTGCCTAACGAAGCCCGAGTCGAACTAGTCCGCAGTGGCGGCGACGTCCACGCCCAGGCGGAGATCGCCGAGCTGCTCGTGAAGTCGACCAGCGCGATCTGCGCCGCCGTCGGCGCACAGCCGATTCCCCTCGCTGATTTGCCCATTCTTACCACGCTCCAGTTGGTCATGGTCGCCGGAATCATGTACACCAGCGGCCGCGAACGCAGCCTGCGCGCGGCTACGGAATTTATTGGCGCCCTCGGCGCGAATGTCGGCATCGGGATGATTTTGCGCGAAGGCACGCGCGCTGCGCTGAAGTTTTTTCCAGGGTGGGGGAACGTCGTTTGCGGAATGGTAGCGGGTGCCGGCACGTTCGCGATTGGTCGTGCCGCGATGGTCTATTTCATCGAAGGCGCCAGCCTGCGCGACGCCCGGCGGGCTTTTGCGGAAAGCAAAAAGAAACGCTTCACTCTTCCGCGCAAGAAACCTAAAGCGCTTTCCAATCCCCGACGCTGATCATCGGAGGAACGATCTTTGCGAGCGCCACAATGGACGCTGGCAAAACGCATCTCACAGTCAGCGTCAGTCTGTAGAATAACTTGTGAATAAATTTTCTATTTCGGTGCATTTTGTTCACACAACTTTGTGAACAATCCGGCTCGCCAGGCCGCTCCTTCACGCTTCGTTATTCGCAACCGATGAAGCTCTCCGAGATCCGCGATGTCTTGCGCGAGATTCGCGTCGTGCCGGTGAAAACGCTCGGCCAAAATTTCCTGCACGATCAGAATCTGGCGGGATGGATTGTCCGGCAGGCGAACATTTCTTCGAACGATTTTGTGCTGGAGATTGGCCCTGGTCTGGGCGCGATCACTGAGCCTGCGCTCAATTCGGGTGCACGGATTTTAGCGATCGAGAAAGATCGGCGGCTGGTTGATTTTCTTCGACAGCAATTCGCCGGTCGTTCTTTCGAAGTCATCCACGGCGATGCGCTCGATTTCGAGGTGCGACGACTGTTTCCACGCGGCCCGATTAAGCTGCTGGGTAATCTTCCCTACTACATCTCAACCGAACTGTTGTTTCGATTTCTCGAAGCGCCAACTCCGATCACCATGGCGTTGTTGATGTTACAAAGGGAGACTGCGCGCCGGCTCTCGGCTCCTCCTCGTTCCAAGGATTACGGAATTCTTAGCCTTGCCGTGCAATCGCAGTATTACGTGGAATATCTACGTACTATTCCGGCGAGCGTCTTTTTACCGGAACCCGAGGTGGAATCGGCGTTCGTCCGATTGACTCCACGCTTGCCTAACGAGTTTCCGTTTTATGATCGCGGATTGTTTCTCACTCTCATCCGGCGAGGTTTTTCGCAGCGCAGAAAACAGGTCGGAAAGTTACTATGCGAGCGGGTTAAAGACTGGCCGAGTGCGGCCCAGGAAATCTGTGCCTCATCAAAGGCGCGCGCGGAAGAGTTGTCACTCGAGCAGTGGATCGCGCTGACCAGATTTGTTCAACCTCCGGCGGCACAGCTGGCCGGCAACGACGCGGCGGAAGAGTTCGTGATAGTCGATGAAAACGATTCCGCAACTGGCGTCGCGTCACGCCGCGAAGTGCATGGGAATAACTTTCGTCATCGGGCGGTCCACATCTTCATTTTCAATCGCAAAGGCGAATTGCTTTTGCAAAAACGCTCGCCTTGGAAAGATCGGCATCCGGAGCTGTGGGACTCGAGTGCGGCTGGCCACGTCGCCGCCGGTGAAGGATATGACGCGACCGCGGAGCGTGAGTTGCGCGAGGAACTGGGGGTAACGCTCAAACTGGCGCGCGTCACAAAAATTCCCGCCTCAGAGAGGACCGGCCAGGAATTTATCTGGCTCTACCGGGGAGAACACGAAGGGCCATTTGCGCCGGCGCCTTCTGAAATCGACCTGGTGCAATTTTTCGCGCCTGAAACAGTTGCGTGCTGGATCGACGAAAGGCCGGGCGACTTCGCACCCGGCTTTATCGAGTGCTGGCGAGCGGTTCGCCTTCCAGCCTAACGAGCGCGTTTGGCGGGCGAAGCCGTTTTCTTAGCCGATGTTTTTTTTGCCGACTTGGCCAGCGCTGCCTTGCGAGCGGGGGAAAGGGTGGTGCGAGGCGGCAGGTCACCCATTACTTCTTTGCGATATTTGCGTGCTGCTTTAAGAGCCGCGTCTTTTCCGCCGTAGACCGCGTCGCTGAACATTCTCGTGCCATTGGAGGAGCCGCGGACAAAATGCACCTGAAAACCGTGCGTTTGTTTCTTCGCGCGTGGCTTGGTATCGATGCGCTTGATGTTTTGCTCGGAGTCGGGATTAGATCGTTTCCTCATAATGTTTTTTGCCTAACGAGTTGAGCGTAAGGGCAACTTTTCTCTTATGCAAATTAACGTTGCAGGAAATTTAGCTTTTTTCGGCGGGCACGATTTGCGCGAGCTCGGGCAGGTTCCAATTCTTCGCCTTTTCGGCATAAATAACGCGCGGCAGGAGGACATAACAGGGATGCCGATCGGCCCGCAGCCAGCAAATCAAGCGGACGAGCTCGCTCTCCGCCATGGTCGTGCAACCAGACGTGGGTCGCGATTCGCCCCGGCGAATGTGAAAGAAAATCGCGCTGCCCTCGTTCGGCAGAGGCGGATCGGAGTTGTGTCGAATCTCAATCAACCAGCGATAAGCGAAATCGTGGTGCCGCATTTTTTGTTTCGCAAACCAAGGCGGCGGATGCTCCGGGTCGTCGATCGCGATCATCGTGTTGTAATCGGGTCGCGTCGGATCGTCGATCCAGGCATCGGCTTTGGTCACCTGATGAAAAGGAAAATTTGCTCCGGCCGGTAGCGCCGCGTCGTAGGTGTAAATCTTTCCGATTCGGAAAATGCCGGCAGGGGCCCGGCCATCGCGTTCTTTCTTGTGCAAGCCGGTTTCATCCTGACCAGCCAGACCGCGCCCCCAGGCGAGGCCATTCTTCCCAAACAATACCGGGGCAGCCTCGCTCACGTGCCGCCACGGCCCATTACCCGTGCGCTCGAAGCGTTCCATCGTCCCGCGCATGGTATTCCAGTCCGGTGCGAGGCCGACAATGAGTTGCTGGCAATCCCCCGGGACGCCAGCGGCATGCACGCTGCTGGCCATGAGAAGCAATAATGCCGATAGAATTATTTGAAGCGCCTGCGACATCTCCCAATCTACACGCACCGCCGGAGCGTCGAATGCGATGGTTGAGGCGGCGCGGGTCGCTTCTCGCCCCATTCTTCTTACTGGTTGTCGCGCTTGCAACCTATGCCCAGGCCTTACGTGATGGGTTCGTTTGGGATGACGAGGCGCTGGTGCTGCGCGATCCGCTCATCCGCAGTTGGCGGCTGATTTGGGAAGGGTTCCAGCATTTCCTTTTCATTGACGCGACCGCTTCCGATTTTTACCGGCCGCTGCAACGGCTCAGTTACACTCTCGATTACGCGGCGTTTTTCCTTTCGCCATTTGGCTATCATCTCGTCAGCATTTTGTGGCACGTGGCGGCGGCGATCGCGTTCTTCTTTTTCGCGGAGGAATTTTTCGCTCGATGCCGCATGGCTTGCGAAAGCCGACTGACGACCTCATTTCTTGCGGCACTTATCTGGGTCATCCATCCGGTGCAGAGCTCGGCCGTGATTTATATCGCGGGTCGAGCTGATCCGATGGCCGCGACCTTCGGTTTCCTGGGGCTTCGTTTTGGCCTTTGCCTCTGGCGTGCGCGGGGAAATTGGAAATGGGCCTGTGGGCTTGCGGCGGGCGTTTGTTTTCTTGCCAGCGCGTTGAGCAAGGAGATTGGCCTGATCTTTCCGCTCGTTTGGCTCGTGCTTGCTCTGACGGAGCGAAAACGTGGACTATTGTTAGGCGCAGCCGGTCTGACGATTGCCGTTTTGATTGCCTATCTCGGTTTGCGGCTACCCGCCGAGCATATCGCACCACCGCCCCAACCGGAAACGCCGCTACTCGTTAGGCCGATCATTACCGCACGCGCGGTTTCGGAGTATGCCGGTCTGATTGTTTTCCCTTGGCGCCTGCACATGGAACGGGACGTCGAGACACACCCGTCCGGCTTTTCGCCCGAAAGTCTGAACAGCGCGGCATGGCGTGAATTGCAAACCCTCCTCGGCTTGATGCTCATTGCAGCTCTTCTTTGGGCGCTTTGGCGGACTCGCCGTCATCGCACCATTTTTGTTCCGCTCCTCCTCGCGATCATTTGTTACCTGCCGGTGAGCGGATTGCTTTCGCTCAACGCCACCGTGGCGGAACACTGGCTTTACTTGCCGAGCGCTTTCCTTTTTCTTGCCGGTGCCCAGGTAGTGAATTCGTTAGGCTCAAGACGGATCTATGTCTGCCTAACGATTTGGTTATTGTTTCTTTCCGTGCGCACCTTCGTTCGTGCGTTCGATTGGAAAGACCAGCGCACATTGCTCACCCGCACGATCAAGCAGGGTGGCGATTCTGCCCGAATGCTCATTAATCTCGGCGGGCTGGAACTGAGCGAAGGAAATCTGATCGCCGCTCGCGTCGCCTTGCACCGTGCGCTGGAAAAGGAACCGGACAACCCGCTCGCTCAGCTGAATCTTGCCGCGGTAGAAATGAAAGAGCGCGACTTCGCCGGCTCGCGCGCGCTGCTGGCCAAGGTGACTGATCCGCCGGAGCTGCGGGCGCGTGCCGAGGAAAGCCTGGCTGTGCTGGAAAATCGGAAAACCGGCCGAGTGAATTTGATGCGTCTGCGCCTTGCCGCACATCTGGGACCGACAAACTGGTCGATCGAACAACGTTATATCAAGGCGCTGAGTGATTGTGGTTATCCCGATCGTGCGATTACGGAATTGAAAACCTGTCTCACCGTCGCGCCTTATCGCGCAGAAAGCTGGCTAATGATGAGCGAGCTACTACGAAAGATTGGCCGGCCTAACGAAGCCACTATCGCACTCCAGGAAGCGGCGGCGGCCGATGTCCACTTGCATGATCGTCTCGCGGCGGATTGAGGGGCAAATCCAGTCGCGGCCATTGTAGCCAAGCCCAACTCATGCGGGTCATTCCTGTACTTGGGCGAAATTTGAGGTTGCTCGCGGTTTCAACACTCAAGGTGCAGTCGCCTAACGTCACATGAGACCATCGTCGCGCGAGGGAACTTTTAGTTAGGCCGCGCTCGCCTTGTCCACCGCTGCCGTGTCGGCCGGGAGGGATTTCATTCCGGCGATCCAAATAATTCCCGACACGAGCATGATCCCGGAGAGGAACAAGAACGCGAGTGTCCAGCTCGTGTGTCCGGCGATGTAGCCGATGCTCGGGAACGCGAGCACGTCGCCGAGCGCGTGAATGACGAGAATGTTCAGCGCGAAAGCCGTCGCGCGCACTTTCGGCAACGAGACGTTGGCCAGGGCGGTGTTGGATGGGCCGGTATTGAGAAAGAGGAAAAAGACTGAGGCGCCCATGAACCACCAAGCTCGCGGAAACGGCGTGTAGAGAACCATAATGAACAATGGACAGGCCAGGATCATTCCCAATCCCGAAACGAGAAAGTAGGACCCGGGAATCTTCTTCCTCAGCGCGTCGCCGAGCCAGCCGCCAACCAGTGTCGAGAGCAGTCCAGTTCCGGCAATGAGGGCACCGAACGTTTGGGTCGAGGAGGCCGGCAGGCCGCGCGAATGCAAATAGGCTGCGACCCAAAAACCGATTCCGCCAAGCGCGAAAGTCATCGTGGTTTGCGCCGCGCAATTCAAAACATAGGAGCGCGTTCTCGCGAGCGTGCGGTAATCCTGACGCGTAGCGCGCTGTCGCTCGGGACGCGCACCATTTGCCGCCCGCGGGTCGCGTTGGAAAAGCGAAATGATCCCGAGAAGAAGTCCAGGAACCGCCGCAAACAGAAACGCCCAGCGCCATCGGTCAGATTCAGGCACTGGCGTGAAGCGAGTCAGCACGGCACCGCCAAGGACATAACCAAGCGCGCTGCCGACCGGAATTGCCGCGCAAAACGCTGCGAGGACTCGTCCGCGCGTTTCCAATGAAAAAAGATCGGCCAAAACGGTTGGTGCGGCCGGTCCATAACCGCCTTCACCGATCCCGACAAGAACGCGGGTCGCAAAGAGCATGGCAAAACTGACTGCGAGACCGGAGGCAGCGGTCGCGATGCTCCATAGGATCACGGCACCTCCGATGATCAACCAGCGCGAAAACCGATCAGAAACCCAGCCAAGCGCCGGCGCGCTCAACATGTAGGTGATGAGGAAGGCGCTTCCTAATGTTCCGCTGAGCGCCATCGCGTTCGGATCGTTAGGCGCAAAAAATGTCGCCCGGATTGATGGCTCGACCGCTGCGAGCACCTGGCGATCAATGTAATTAAAAAGATTAATCGCGAGGAGCAAAGCGAGCGCGCTGTAGGCGCCGGTTTTCGCTCGCGAGTTGTTCTTCATCGGATTTGCCGATTGCAGTAGGCGCGGGCGCGATTGTAAATCATAAACGCATGCCCGCGATTTCCGACGCCGAGCGCGTCCTGCGTTTCATTAGTCTGCCGCTCGCGCGCGCGATTTACCGCGTCGAAACAGTCGGCTTGGAACGGCTGCCGCGCGGCGGTTTTCTCCTTTTGCCTAACCACATTACGTGGGTAGACGCGATCATCCTGCTCATCGCCTGTCCACGACCGATCCGGTTCATGATTGCAGAGGAGTTTTACCGCAATCGGTATCTGCATTGGGTCCTGCACGTGACGCGGTCGATTCCGATTACTCCGCGACGTGCGAAGGACGCAATGCGCTTGGCGGGGGAAATGATCTGCGACGGCGAAATCGTCTGTGTTTTTCCGGAAGGTGAACTAACGCGGTCCGGTGGGCTGGGAACTTTGCGCCGTGGCTACGAATTGATTGCGCGTCGTGCGGAAGCGCCCGTTGTGCCGGTATGGCTCGACCAGCTTTGGGGCTCGATTTTCTCCTACCAGGGCGGGCGGTTCTTTCGTAAATGGCCCCGCCATGTCCCTTATCCGGCGGCGGTCGAATTTGGAGCGCCCCTTTCGCCTAACGACGCCAATATCGCAACGGTGCGAGAGGTGCTTTTGAAACTGGGCGAGAGCTGTTTCAGTCGGCGGCCGATTTTGCGCCAATCGTTGGGCGAGATCGTCCTCCGCGGTCTGACGCGGCATCCGTTTCGCACCGCGGTAATCGATGGCCTGGACGGCTCGACGCTCAGCCGCAGTAAGTTGCTGGGTGCGGCTGCCGCGCTCAGCCGGTATTTGCGCCGTCACTGCGCAGAGACGCGAATCGGCATCGTGCTGCCGGCGAGCAAAGGCGGCGTGGTCGCGAACCTCGCGGTGGTGCTCGCGGGCAAAGTGCCGACAGGATTGAACTTCACCGCCGGACGCGATGCTCTTTCGCGCGCAATGGAAATCGCTGGCCTAACGACGACAATTTCCGCCAACGCATTTGCCCGACGACTTACCGATTTTCCGTGGCCGCAGAATACAATTCAGCTCGACGAGCTTTTGCCGACGATGAAGAGGCAAATCTTTCTTTGGTGGATGGCGGCGCTCCTGTGCCCGACGCGCATCCTCATTCGTTGGCTGCAAGTGCCGAACGAAGGCGATCGCGAGGAGGCGGTGCTGCTTTTCACCAGTGGGAGTTCGGGCGATCCCAAGGGTGTCGTCCTTAGCCATCGCAACATCGTCGGCAATGTGGCGCAGTTCCGGATTGTCCTCGACGCTACCCGCGAGGATCTCATTCTTGCCTCGTTGCCCTTCTTCCACAGCTTCGGCTGTACGGTCACCCTCTGGTTTCCTCTCATTGAGGGGGTGCGGATTATCACTTATCCGAATCCGCTCGAGGCCGGAAAATGCGCGGAGCTGATCGGACGTTACAAGGTAACAATTGTCCTGGCGGCGCCGACATTTTTGCGTGGCTATTTGCGCAAGGCGGATCGCACGCAATACGAGAGCGTGCGCCTAACGATCACTGGCGCGGAGAAATTACCACGCAGTTTGGCCGAGGCCTTCGAGGAGCATCTCGGCAAACCAGTCTTTGAAGGTTACGGTCTGACCGAGACCTCGCCGGTCGTGAGCGTCAATTTACCGAATCCAAAACCATCCCAGCCGGGCGAGACCGTGCAACTCTTGAATCGTCCCGGCTCGGTCGGGAAAATGGTTCCCGGCTTGGCAGCAGAAATTCGGGATCCGGAAACCGGAAAGAGAGTTTCGTTGCACGACGCTGGCATGCTCTGGCTGCGCGGTCCGAACGTTTTCGAAGAGTACCTCAACGATCCGAAGCGGACTGCCGAAGTGCTACAGGATGGATGGTTGAGAACAGGCGACCTCGGGCGTTTTGACGAGGACGGATTCCTCTTCATCGAAGGCCGGCTCTCACGTTTCTCAAAGATCGGGGGTGAGATGGTTCCGCACGAGACGGTCGAGCATAAAATTCAGCAGGCGCTGGGGCTCTCGAGCGAAGGGGAGAGATCAATCGCGATCTCCTCCGCGAGCGACCCGCAAAAAGGCGAAACGCTGGTGCTGCTGAGTACGATCGAGATCGACCATGGGAAGTTACGCGCCCAGCTACAAGAGGCTGGGGTGCCGAACTTATGGATTCCGAAAACGATTGCGCGCGTTGAGCAGATTCCTGTCCTGGCCACCGGAAAACTGGATTTGCGCAAGTGCGCGGAGTTAGCAGCTGCTGCCGTTCGTTAGTTAGGTTGGGGCTGGCAGCGTTACGAGGTGAAGACCCGGCCGTCAATTCGTTAGGCGTCGGCGAACTCTGGCTCTAGTTCGCGAAGGGGCGGCTGAACTTCGCTCTCAGCGTCTTCCATTTTCTCGTTATGTGTGCGCGCGAGCAGGACGTAAAGCGAGGGCACGATAAAGAGAGTGAAGACCGTGCCGATGCTCATTCCGCCCACGAGAACGAGACCGATTGATCGCCGCGCTTCCGCACCGGCGCCAGTGACAAGGGTGAGGGGAAAATGGCCGGCCACCGTGGCGACCGTTGTCATCATGATGGGTCGCAGACGAATTCGCGCCGCCTGGGCGACGGCGGCAATCTTATCGAGACCTTGTTGTTGCAACTGGTTTGCGAACTGGACAATTAGAATTCCATTCTTCGAGACCAAACCGACAAGAGTCACGAGCCCTACCTGCGAATAAATATTGAAGGAAGTAGTCCAGCGGTCGGTGAAAAAATGTCCGAACGGCATTCTGAGGAACATAAAGATGCCGGCGCCGAACATCGCCAGCGGCACAGAACCAAGGAGAATAATAAAAGGGTCACGGAAGCTGTTAAACTGCGCCGCGAGGACGAGAAAGATCAATGCGAGCGAAAGAGCAAAAACGCTCAGGAACTTGCTTCCTTCCGTTCTCAGTTGGCGCGACTCGCCGGTATAATCAATCGCGTAGCCCGACGGCAAAACCTTATGCGCCTCGTCTTCGAGGAATTTAAGTGCGCCGTCGATCGAGGTTGCCGGCACGCCGCTAATCGTTACCGCGTTTAGCTGTTGCATGCGGTTGAGCGAACGCGCGACGGTCGTGTGTTTGATGGTCGCGATCGTGCTTAGCGACACGAGCTGATTGTTAGGCCCGGTAACGTAGATGTTTTTCAGTTGCTCGGGATTCAAGCGGTCAACGCGTTTGATCTGCGGGATGACCTTGTAACTCAGGCCCTCCATGTTGAAACGATTGACAAAATTGCCGCCGACGCTCGCGGAGAGATCAGCGCCGACCTGCTGCATATCGAGCCCCATGGCGGCGGCTTTGTCGTGATCAAAAACGATCTGCGCCTGCGGTTGATCGATTTTTGTGTCGATGTCGCCGAACTGGAAGATGTGCTGTGCCATCGCTTTCTGGAAAATTTGGTTCGCGAACTCCAGGATCCGCTCCTGATCCGCAGTCGAAGCGATAACGAAACTGACTGGGAAGTTATCCGAGCCTGGTAGCGCAGCCGGCATGATGGGGAACATTTGAATGCCCGGAATCGCGCCGAGTTTCTGCTGTACGACTGGCAGATATTCCTTGGTCGGCGTTTTACGTTCGCCCCACGGCTTCAAGACCATTCCGCCGAAACCGTTGTCCGGGAAAGTGAGCTGAAAGGTGAAGCGTGTGTCCTTAATGTCTTTGAACACTTTGCCGGCGGCATCGGCATAACGAATCGTGTCGTCGATGGTCGCGTTGGCCGGCGCGGTGATGATGCCGAAGATGACGCCCTGATCTTCAACCGGCGCCAACTCTTTCACGCCAACCTTGGGAATGGCCATGAACATGAGGACCGCTATCAGCGAAATGCCGGCCCAAACCGCATAGACGGCGGGGCGCGCGGCTAGCGTACGGTCAAGATGCCTACCGTACCATTCGCGAAAGCGGTCGAACGTGCGGTTAACTACTCCACTGAATCCGTGGTCTCCGTGCTCGGCGCGCAGGAGGTAGGCTGCCATCATCGGCGAAAGCACCAGTGCAACCACGCCGGAAATGAAGACCGCGCCGGCGAGCGTGAGCGCAAACTCGCGGAAAAGCGCGCCAGTCAATCCGCCCTGAAGCGCAATCGGCGTGTAAACCGCCGCGAGCGTGATCGTCATGGCAATAACTGGTCCGATCAGTTCGCGCGCGCCGACCAGCGCCGCATTCATGCGCGTCATGCCTTCGCGCATGTGGCGCTCGATGTTCTCAACGACCACAATCGCGTCGTCGACGACGAGACCGACCGAGAGCACGATCGCGAGCAAGGTCAGCAGGTTGAGGGTGAAGCCGAACACCTGCATAAGAAAGAGCGCACCGATGAGCGAAATCGGAATCGCGACGATCGGCACGATGACGGAGCGGAGCGATCCGAGGAATAGGAAGATCACGATCATCACGATGAGCAGTGTGTCGATCAGCGTCTTTACGACTTCGTGAATGGCATCGTTGATGTATGCCGTCGCGTCATAGGCGACGTCGGCGCTCATGCCGCTGGGCAGTTCCTTTTTGATCTGGTCCATCTCCGTCCGAACGCGCTTGATCACCTCGATCGAGTTGGCGTTCGGCAGGACCCAGATGCCCATGAAGACGGCTTTCTGGCCGGAGAAGCGAACCTCAGTGTTGTAATCCTCCGCGCCGAGAACGACGTCGGCGATATCGCCCATCCTAACGAGTGTCCCTTTGTCCTGCTTAACGACCAGCTTCTTAAACTGATCGGCTGTGTGCAGGTCGGTATTCGCGGTCAGGTTCACTTGAAGAAGCGAGCCCTTGGTGCTGCCCACTGCGGCCAAGTAATTGTTTCGCGAAAGCGCGCTCCGAATATCGGCTGGCCGAACATTCAGAGCAGCCATTCGCTCCGGCTTCATCCAGATGCGCATCGCAAACGTCCGGCCACCAAGGATATCCGCCCGTTGCACGCCACTGATCGCGGTCAAGCGCGGCTGAACCAGGCGCACAAGGTAATCGGTGACCTCGTTAGGCTGAAGAATGTCCGAGGTAAAGCTGAGATAGGCGGAAGCGAATTGTGAATCAGCCGTTTGGATCGCAATCACCGGGATTTCAGCCTCGGGTGGCAAATCCTGTCGAATCGCGTCCACCCGCGAACTGATGTCGGAGAGTGCCTTGTTCGCGTCGTAATTTAGCTTCAGGCGGATGGTGATCGTCGAGACGCCCTGTTTGCTCTGAGATTGAATGTAATCAATTCCATCCGCCGCTGCGATCGCGCGTTCCAGCGGCGTAGTAATGAATCCCCTAACGAGCTCGGCATCGGCCCCAACGTAAACGGTCGTAACGCTGATCGAAGCGATGTCGCTGCGTGGATATTGCCGGACACTGATCGTCTTCCACGCCTGAATGCCGGCAATGAGGATGACAAAACTCACCACCATCGCCAGCACCGGGCGCTTGATGAAAAGATCAGTAAAGGCCTTCATGGAATTCTAGCCATCAGGAATCGACCGGATTTGGATTCAGCTGTGGCTTGGGCGCGAGAGTATTATTGATCGTCACTTCCATCCCGTTTCGCAATTTGAAAACGCCGGTCGAAACGATGGTTTGCCCAGCTTTCAGTCCTTCGTTGATGGCAACAAAATCACCCCGCGATTCGCCAATCCGGACGAATTGCTGCCGCAAGACCTGATCCTCTTTCCCCGTCTTTTCGTTTTTCTTTTTCTCAATGATAAAAACCGAATCGCCGAACGGCGCATAAGAGATGGCCGATCCTGGCACGACCAATGTTTTCTCCTTGCTTGGCAGAATGACGTCCACTTTTACAAACATGCCGGGTCGCAACACATGCTTGGGATTTTCCAAGGTTGCCTGGAGAGTGACGTTGCGCGTTACCGTGTCGACCATCGGATTGATCGCGCTCAGATTCCCTTTGAACTCCGCGCCGGCAATGGCGTCGCTGTGGACACGCACCTCCAAACCTTCCTTGAGCTTTGAGAGATTTTGCTGCGGCAACGCGAAATCCACAAACACGGGATCGAGCGCAGTCAGTGGGACGACCAACTGCCCGGCGTTGATCGTCTGTCCGACGTTTACCTGACGGATTCCGAGCTGACCATCGAACGGTGCATGCAGCTCCTTCTTTCCGATCATCGAGCGCATGTTATCGACCGTGCCGGCCTTCTGCTTGTATTTGGAGTCGGCCGAATCCAGCTCGGATTGCGAAATGACTTTGCGCTTCGCGAGATCCTGGGCCCGCTCGAGATCAGCCTTGGCCAGAGCCACGTCCGCCTCGGCGGTGTGCAATTGCGCGGTCTCCGAGGAAGTGTCGAGCCTCATCAAAACGTCACCCTTTTTCGCTGTGCCGCCGTTTTGAAAAAGGACGTCGCTCACTGTTCCGCCGAGCTCGGCTGCGATCACCGCGCCTTGCACCGGCGAAATAGAACCGACGGAAGACAATACCGGCGCCCAATCATGCGCCTGGACAGTTGCGCTCGAAACCGTAGTGGGGGGCATGGTCATCGGCGTGTGCATCATTTTGGATATCTGGCCGGCTTTGACTCCGATCAGAGCGAAGAGCACAACCGCGATGCCCGCGATTGCGAACCACAGGGGTTTCCGCTTCGATTTCGCGTTCCCTTTTAGGACTTTGGGCTTGGCCACGTCATGCATAAGCTGGTCTTTTTTGCGGTTCAAACAACAGGCGCCATAAAGTGCGCGCCACTTTGAGTTGACGTTCGCGCTGCTTCGCAGAGGACACACGCGCCGGCTCGAGCACGCTGCGCATCATCGCGCCGTCGTTAATTGCCAAAACCATTTCCGCAATTTCGTCGGATTGCAATCCACTACGCATTCGCTTCGAATCAGCAGAGCGCGAAATCAAATCGGCCAGACCTTTTGTCTTGGCCGAGACGACATCGCGGACCAATCTGGCGACCTTGGGATTGCGACCGGCTTCCGCGAAAAGATCGACGACGAAAGAGGAAATCAGGCGCGGCGCTTCCTCGCAGCAGTGCGAGGTGAAGAGAATTTCAAGCGACTCGAGAAGTGTGGGCGCCTGGCGGGCACGATCGAAAAGCTCGGCAATCTCTTTCTTGTGCTCCGCGGCAAGAGCGGAGATCACTTCGTCCTTGTTTTTGAAATAGCGATAGATCAGGCCAACGCTGATTCCAGCCTGAGCACTAATGTCGTGCATGCTTGTTTGATGAAACCCGGTTTCAGCAAAGCAGACCACGGCCGCCTCCAGGATTTGGCGGCGACGATCATCAGCGGCTTCGTTGCGTTTACTGGACATGAAGACGGAATAATGAATGAACGTTCATTCATTGTCAAACGGTCGAATGAAAACAGCACGCAATACTGCCAGGGGGGAGAGTTGAACTCCCGACCAAGGGCTTATGAGTCCCCTGCTCTACCACTGAGCTACCCTGGCGCGCAGAAACCCGTAAGCTGGAATGACGCATCAGACGTGTCAACGCACCGGCGCTCCAGGACTGTTAAGGTAGCAAAGTTGGCTGCGAATCGTTAGGCGAACGCGCGTCGCCTGCAGCTTCCAACCATTCATCTCCAGGGGCGATTGCGCCATCCCGCGGGGCTCTTCGTCCCATTACCTCGCTCGATCCGCGAGATAGGATCGTACCTCCTCCTCTGTCCCTCGCATCGCGATCATAAAACAAACGCCATCGTGCTCGGTTACTCCGGCCGCCCAGCCTTCATCTGCCACGTAGCGCCAGACTGTTCGGGTGAGTTTCTTATTCCTGCGTGAAGGAGTTTTCTCCGCCGTGAAAAGGAAGAACTGCACGCGGCGTTCCGCCAGGATCACCTGTGCGACCCGATGCCCGTCTTCATCATCGAAGACGCGCACGCCGCGCGCCCGAAAATCAGCGAACTGCATCGGAATATCGAAGTGTTCGAGCTGGAACTTCATGAAGAAATAATCGCCGAGGTTGATTGCATCGGTGTTGAGCGGTTCAAACTGGACGTGCCGTGATTCAGCCGCGACGCCGAGCATTTTTTTCGCCGTTCCTGAACCTGGGAAGTTATGCAGCTGCTCGAGAAAAAAGAAAATGCCGGTGCCGGCCAAAACCAGCACCGCCAGCGCCGTGGCCAGGATAGCCGGATGGCGCGCAGTCTTTTTCCAACTTCGTTTTGCACCCTTGATCAGTGCGCCATTGACGAACCACTCTTCTGCTTCGTGCGGAATCGAAACGGCCTTCACGAGATCGGAGAGCGCGACGTCAAAACGATGTTGCGCGGTGAGGGCGGCGGCAGCCTCGGGAATGGTGCGCGCGGTTTCGAGGGCGGAGCGCATCGCGCGATCGCTTGGCGCAGCATCGGTAATCGGCGCGCACTCGATCAGGGCGCGCTTACGTCGCGAAAGCCAGCGTTTCATCAGGCTTCCGTCACGCTATTAAGCCAAGCTTGGAACTGCATTCGGCCATGCGAAATGAGGTCGGCGAGCTCATTCATTCTTACGTCGAGCAGATTTTGCATCTCGCGATGAGTGAATTCGTTCAGGTAAAAAAAGGCGAGCGCGCTGCGTTGCGGCTCCGGCGCGGCTGCTATCCAGGCGGCGAGCTGATCCGGCACGAGCTGCGCCAGGCGCGCGGCGGCATCGGAGGAGATCGCTTCCTCCGGCATGGTGTTCGATTCGGGCTGCACGTCGCCTTTCACGATCGTTAGGCATTGATGTCGTGCCTCGTGAAAGGACCATAGTCGATCAGCCGGCAATTGATCGCGCGAAGCGAGCAAGGCCGCTTCACGTAGCGTATTTTGAAAAGCTAGAAGCGCTTTGCTTGTATCGCCAGTCATGAGAAAACAAAACCGGTAGAGTTGCGGCAGACTGCGCGAAAAGCCCTGACGTTCATCCTTTTCCAAGCCGCTAAGTTGCAAGCCGCATGCGGCGCGCGCAAGGAATTCGCCACCATTTGTGTCTCCACGCCGATGCCACCTCTGTCTTAGCGAAGAAGCGTCGACTGCAATTGTCGATGATTTCAAGGCTTCGTGGGCGGGAGAGGCGCTGTTCTCCAATCGCGAACTCTCCCTCACAAGGATCAGAAAATGAGGCGATCTTTAGCCTAACGAGTCACAAGGAACCGCCTCGAGCCAGCCCGGACGGGTTATGCCACGATCGCGCTATTGAGACTGCGCAAAATCCGCTGCTTCCAACCGCCGGCCAACTTCCTCGGCGTTCTCGCGACTGTTAAAGGCGGAGATCCGGAAATAACCTTCGCCTTCGAAGCCAAACCCGCTCCCTGGGGTTATGACGACATTCAAGTCTTGCAGCATGCGATCGAACATTTCCCAACTGGTGAGCCCAAGAGGTGTTCTCACCCAAAGATACGGCGCGTTTTTCCCACCGTAGACTTTAAGTCCAGCACGCGCCGCTGCTTTGCTCAAAATACGCGCGTTCCCCATGTAGTGATCCACTAGCTTGCACACTTGCGCGCGGCCTTCCTCACCGTAAAGCGCTTCCGCCCCACGTTGCACGGGATAGCTGACGCTGTTGGCTTTCGTGCTCCAACGCCTATGCCAAAGAGGATGTAATGGCAGCTCGCGGCCGTCGTTAGTCCGGGCGAGCAGTCGTTTACTCATAACGGTGAACCCGCAACGCACGCCGGTGAATCCGCCGGTCTTGGAAAAGCTGCGAAACTCGATCGCATGTTCCAAGGCTCCGGGGATTTCGAAGATGGAGTGAGGGATATCAACCTCGCTGATGTAGCCTTCGTAAGCCGCATCGTAGAGCAGGATTGCGCGGTGCCGGCGCGCGTAGTCGATCCAGCCCTCGAGCTGGGTGCGCGTCGCGATTGCCCCAGTTGGATTGTTGGGAAAGCAAAGATAAATGATGTCGGCCGGTTCGTTAGGTGGCTCAGCCACAAAACCATTCTCAGCACGGCACGGAAGATAAAGAATCCCTTTGTAGTGGCCGCTTTCCTCGGCCGACCCGGTGTGTCCGGCCATGACGTTTGTGTCGACATAGACGGGATAAACCGGATCGGGAATGGCGATTCGATTGCGGCCGCCAAGGATGTCGAGGATGAATCCGCAGTCGCTTTTCGAGCCGTCGGAAATGAAGATCTCGTCATCAGCGACCTCGATGCCGCGGTCACGGTAATCGATCTGAGCGATCTTGCTCCGCAGAAAAACCTCACCTTGCTCGTGCCCGTAGCCGCGAAATGTTTCGCGGACCGACAGCTCATCGACCGCTCCCTTCATTGCCTTTACCGCTGCGAGAGGAAGGGGCTCGGTAACGTCGCCAATTCCGCAGCGGATCAGTCGCTTGGCACCCTTTGGATTGGCCTCGCAAAACTCCTTCACCCGACGCGCGATTTCTGGGAAGAGATAGCCGGCTCGAAGCTTGAGATAATTTTCGTTGAGATAAGCCATGCGTCCGCGGGCTGTGGTCGGCCTTATGCAACAGGGCGCGATCGTGCTGTCAACGAAATCCTCTAGCTCACTCGGACGAGCTTTAGCGGGCCACAACCTGACTTGGGCGAGCGCCAGTTGGCCGCGCAACCACGTCAGCGCCTCCGGTCGTGAACGAGCGATGAGGGTGCGCCAGCTGCCGGATGCGGTTTCGTTAGGCTGAGGAGATGTTGGCTTTGTCGCGCCGGCGATTCTTCAGCCGGACGACCAGACGCAGCCCGGACCAAACCTCATCGACTGCGCAAACCTTGGTGTCGACCAGGCCGAGGGGGAGCGCGATCTCGCGCACGACATCTTCGGTCATGTTCGTCTGGCGACCGCTGTTCTTTTTCGGCCACGAAACCCAAAGCATGGCATCGTCGCGCATCTTGGAGCGCAAGTGCCGGAGCTGTTTCGCGAACTGCCTTCGGTCGGTTATGAAATAGTGAATTAGCTGTGGCTTATCCGCGAGCCCGCCGAAGCGAACATCCACCGGCAACGGCTCCAGCAGCGCGCGGTAGTTGAGCGGCGGATCGATCAGCGCAACGGTGAACCCACTCTTGATGCCGAGCTTTTCCGCAAGCGGTTTTCCAGAATATCCGGCCACTCCCTCGCTCAAAAACTGTTCGCCTAACAACGCTAGGGTGTTCCGTCCCGGTTGTTGGTAAACCAGGAAGGCTTTGGCGGCTTGCTTTTCGTGTGGGCCTGCTGGGTCTTGCCGCCCGGTAAAACCGCCCCGGCGGTGCTGGTCGGGACGACAGGCTTACTGGCCGACAGATGGCCGATGGCAAAGCCGGCGAGAAAAAGAATGGCGCCGGCGCAAAGTTCCAGCCAAATGCGTCCAAGCTTTGGCGCAGGAACCAGTTCCTGGCAAGTCGGGCATGTGATGGCGGCGCGACGAAGGGCACGCTCAACCAGGATTTTTTGTCCACAGTTACGACAACGAAAACGGCGTGTCTTGCGACCGAGCCGCGGGGTAGAGGCAACGGCGTAAGCGCGCAAACGGCCAGAGTGCTTTCGCCGCGCCGGCTGGGACCTTAGGCTTTGGTCCAATACGGGCGGGTTCATTTAGCCAGTGTGGTCTTTTTTGGTTGAAAAAATCAAGGCCAAAATTCACGACAAAACAGGCTGCGCGAGCGGGTATCTCATAGGGGGAGAATTACTTGTTCGTCTCGTGCACGCACAAGCCTCCCCTTAAAAGAGTGGTCGGGACGATGTCTTTCGACGCAGAAAGACGCTGAGCTGGATCCTTTTGGTCCTGTTGGTCGTCGGCCGTGAGCGCGCGACCTATCATGCAAAGCGAATCGAGCACGCGTCCTCGCGGTCAATGAGCGGGGCCTTCGTCGAAAGCCGCATATCCCGATCGGCTTTAAAACTTGGCAAGCGAAAGCTGCGGACTTGCGACGCGGCAAGAGTTCGTCCTTGCTGGACACGAGCGGGCGAATTAGCCAACGAATGGAAAAAGGTCAGATCAGTGGGATGAAGCCAGAAGACACAGCAGTGACGAAAGAGGACTCGGTTTTCGTAGCCGGCCACCGTGGCCTTGTCGGAAGCGCGATTCTGCGCCGCCTGACGAGTGAAGGTTTCACGCGCGTGCTTACTCGCCCGCGAGCCGAGCTCGATCTAAGAAATCGAGTTGCGGTCGATGAATTCTTTGCTCGCGAGAAACCAAACTTCGTCATCCTGGCGGCGGCGCGTGTCGGCGGGATCAAAGCGAACAACGACGAGCCAGTTGAGTTTCTACTCGCCAACCTGGAAATACAAAACAACGTCATTCGGGCCGCGCACGAAAGCGGTGTGCGCAAGCTGCTTTTTCTTGGCAGCTCCTGCATTTATCCCAAGTTCGCGCCGCAACCGATCCCGGAAAGCGCGTTGTTAGGCGGTCCGCTCGAACCAACGAACGAAGCCTACGCCATTGCCAAGATTGCCGGGATCAAGCTCTGCCAATCATATGCCCGCGAGTATGGCGCGAACTACATCTCCGCCATGCCAACGAATCTTTATGGCCCGAACGACAACTTTGATCTCGAGACCTCGCACGTTCTCGCCGCCCTCCTGCGTAAAACGCACGAGGCGAAACGGAGCGGCGCGCATGAGATCGTGGTCTGGGGCTCAGGGCAGCCGCGACGTGAATTTCTGCACGTGGACGATTTAGCGGCGGCCTGCTTGTTCCTCCTCCAAAATTATAACAGCCCGGAAGTCATCAACGTCGGCACCGGTCTTGATCTGTCGGTGCGCGAGCTGGCGGAGCTGATCTGCGACGTGGTCGGGTTCGAGGGCGAGCTGGCCTGGGACGCCACTAAGCCCGACGGCACTCCGCGCAAGCTCCTCGATATCTCAAAAATCAAATCGTTAGGCTGGCAACCAAGAATTCCACTCCGCGAAGGGATCGCTCGGACCTATGACTGGTTCAGGGCGCGTTATTTCTGATCCTGAGGGAAGAAGACTTATGACTACGCATAAGCCTTCGTCACAGCCTTCTCGTCAGCGCCGACGCAGGATGCGCATTAATTCGCGCTGCTCGCGGCCGGGATGCGTGCTGGCCGGGACCCATTCGCGCTCAAGAGTAAAACTTTGGCCGAAGAACTCCTCCAGCTCCGCGGTGCTGACACGATAAGGTGGGCCCGTTTCGTCATGATCTGGATTGATGAAAAAGATCGCAAGCAATTTGGCGTCGGGCTTGAGCAGCCTAACGATCGTCTCAACGTAGTCGCGACGGCGCGCCGGATCGATCGCACAAAAGCAGGTATGTTCGAAGATCCAGTCGAATCGGCTGTCTAGTTCGTTAGGCAAGTCGAACAGGTCGGCGAGGCAATACTCTTCCTGCGCCACCTTCGGTCGCGCCTCCGCTTTCCTGATTGCGGACGGCGCGATGTCTACACCAAGCACGTGATTCTCCGCCGTGCTCAACGCGCGTACATCATGACCCGAGCCGCAGCCCGGGACGAAAATCTCACCCGCGAGTGAACCATTTTCCGCCAGGAAATCGACCAGGGCGGGATGCGGTTTGCCTTTCTCCCACGGCGTCTCGCGCCGACGATAGAGTTTATCCCACTCGGTTTGCGTTTGATTCATGCTGCCGTTCGCTGGCACTTTGCAGCATGTCCTTCGTTATTTCGAATCGCAGGTTATTATGAACAAGTTGCGCGTTGGCGTCGTTGGCGTCGGTCACATCGGAAAGAATCATGCGCGGCTTTATGCCGAGACTGACGCGGCGGAATTCGCAGCCATCTACGACATTGATGTCGCGATCGCTGCGCAGGTAGCCAACCAATACCGGGTGCGCTCGGCCGCTTCGCTCGAAGAGTTCGCCGGGTTGATTGACGCCGCCTCGATTGCTACGCCGACTAACGCGCACTTCTCTGTTGCGCAGCCCCTTCTGGAAAAAGGAAAGCATCTTCTAATTGAGAAGCCGATCGCAACAGACGCATGGGAGGCGAGTTCGCTGGCCGAGTTGGCAGCGCAACGTCAGCTTATTCTGCAGGTCGGCCATGTTGAGCGGTTCAATCCGGTTTTGAGCGCGCTCGAGGCACGGCTCAGTCGTCCGCGTTTCATCGAAGCGCATCGTCTCTCGCCTTTTCCAAATCGCAGCACCGACATCGGCGTCGTGCTCGATCTCATGATCCACGACCTCGAGATCATTTTGCATCTCGTTAGGTCGCCGGTGCAATCGATCGACGCCGTCGGCGTGCCGGTGCTGAGTCGACGCGAAGACATCGCCAACGCGCGAATCCGCTTCGAAAACGGCTGCGTAGCGAATATTACTTCCAGTCGCATCAGTCCCGAGCGGATGCGCAAAATCCGGGTCTTTCAGGAGGACGCGTATCTCTCGCTCGATTATCAAAACCAAAGTGGCGAGATTTATCGCAAGGGTCCGACCGGTATCGAACGCGCGGCGGTCGAGATCGAAAAGGAGGAACCGCTCAAGCGCCAGCTGCTTTCCTTTATCGAATGTGCGCGCACCGGATTGCGGCCGAAAGTGTCGGGCTTTGAAGCGACAGCCGCGCTCGAGTTGGCGGTCGAGATCACCAAACAAATCGAGACGAACGCAAGCGTCCAGGCTGCCAATTAGGCGCGCCAGTTAGAGCGCGTCCTACCATGAAACGGATTTACTTCGTGGCGGGCGAAACCAGTGGCGACAACCACGGTGCCGCGCTCATGGAAGCTCTGCGCCGGTTCCAGCCTGAGATCGAATTTTTAGGCCGCGGCGGACCGAGAATGCAAGCTGCCGCCGGCCCATCGTTTCTCGATTGGAGTGCCGAAGCCGGGGTGGTCGGTCTATCGGAGGTGATCAAACACTATCGTTATTTTCGGCGCGAATTCGGCAAAACGCTGAAGGAAATTTCTGTCGCCAAACCCGATGCGGTCGTCCTGATCGACTATCCGGGATTCAATCTCCGACTCGCGCGCACGCTTCACGAAGGTTCGTTAGGCGGGAAAATCGTTTATTACATCAGCCCGCAAGTCTGGGCTTGGAATCGCGGACGCATCCCGAAAATGGCCCGCTGGCTTGACCTCATGCTTTGCATCTTCCCTTTCGAAGCCCAGCTCTACGAACAGTCCGGACTCCGCACAATTTTTGTCGGGCATCCAATGATCGAAGATTTGGCGGCGAAGCGCGCCGCGGTAGAGCGCGATTCCAACCTCGTCGGTCTTTTCCCCGGGAGCCGCGCGCGCGAAGTGCGGCAGCTCATGCCAATTCTGATCGAAGTGATGCGCTTTCTGCGCGCTGGTCGGCCAGAGTTGCGCTTTGAGATCGCGGCCGCGACCGATGCGTTGGCGGCGAAAATCCGCGAGACGCTCCAACCATCTGGCGATTCGTTAGGCAAGATCGATCTTACGATTGGAGAAGCCGCCCTAACAATGCAACGGGCCGCCGCCGGTGTCGTAGCCTCGGGCACCGCAACGCTGGAGGCGGCCTTCTTTCGTTTGCCATTTGTTCTCGTCTACAAAGTCGCGCTGCCGACTTATCTTGCTGGCAAAATGCTTATCCGCGTCAAACATCTCGGCATGCCTAACGTTCTCGCCGGTCGTGAAATCATTCCCGAATTCATCCAGCAAGGTGCTCAGCCGCTGGCTATCGCGAATACTGTAATTCGGCTGCTCAACGACCAGGGATACCGTGCACAAATGATCTCCGCTTTCGACGAAGTGACTGCCAGCCTCGGCCAGGGCGGTGCCAACGAAGTCGCGGCCCGCGCCATCCTCGAAACCATCGATCCAAGATGACCTCTGCCGACTCCATCGACGAACGCATCGCGCGTCTCCACGCCGACGGGATTATCGACATGCATTACGATCTCCCGCTCGGGCTTTTCTTGCAGCGCTCGCGACGCAATATCATTCCCGCCGACTTTTTGCCGCAATTCGAAGCGGGCGATATCGGTTTGCTTGCCGTCGCGCTCTACGTCGAGGATGAGTATTTGCCTAACGATGGTTTGCGCGTGGCGCTCGATCAGATCGCGCTTCTTCAGGAAGAGTTGAAAGCCAACTCGCGTCTCGCACTTTGCCGTTCTTTCTCTGAGATCGAGGAGGCGGGGCGAAACCGGCAGATCGCTCTGCTTCTCACCATGGAAGGCGTCGAGCCGCTCGGCCGCGATCTCCACCTCGTGCGAATCTTCTACGAACTGGGGTTGCGCGTGATTTCGTTCACGCATGCGCGCGAGAACGCGGCCGCTGCCGGAGGAATCTTCGCCGTCAGCGGCTCACCTGCGCATGGCCTAACGAACTTCGGCCGCGAGCTCGTGGCAGAATGCCAGCGACTCGGTCTCCTGCTCGATCTCGCCCACATCAACCCAGCGGGCTTCGAAGAAATTTGTAGCCTGACGACCGGACCGCTCATCGTCTCTCACACCAATGCGCGGCACTATTACGACATCGAGCGCAACATCAGCGATGAGCAAATTCGCATGATCGGCGCGCGCGGTGGCGTTATCGGCATAAACGCGATTCTCGTTAGTCCAAAGAAAGAGGAAGCTACCCTCGATCGCTATGTCGACCACATCGAGCATGTCGCCAGCCTGATTGGAATCGACGGCGTCGGGCTCGGTTTCGATTTTTGTCAGTTTCTTTGGCGCCTAATTCCCCCGGCGCGTCTTGCGGAGCTGGAGGCAAAGCTGGCCAGACCTCATTTCTTGTCCGATCTGTCGGATCACGGACACACGCGCAATCTAACGCGGAAGTTAATCGAGCGCGGCTTCAGCAATGGAGACCTGGAGAAAATTCTGCGCGGCAATTGGCTGCGCGTTTTGCGCCAGATATTATAGCGAGTGCCATGACACAACTGGATCAGATTCACAATTTTATTGATGGCGAGTTCGTTAGGCCGAGCAACGGGAGCTATCTGGAAAATATCGAGCCCGCCACCGGCCGCGCCTATTCGTTAGTCCCCGATAGCGACAGTCGGGACGTGGAACTGGCGGTGGCAGCGGCGGAGAAAGCATTCCCAGCCTGGGCGCTCACGCCGGCGGCGGATCGTTCGCGCATTTTACTGCGGATCGCCGACCTCATCGATCGTGACTTGGAAAAGTTCGCTCGCGCCGAATCGATCGATACCGGCAAACCGCTTTCGCTGGCACGTTCGCTCGATATCCCGCGCGCATCTTCCAATTTCCGCTTCTTTGCCACCGCGATCCTGCACACGCAAAACGAGGCGCATGTCATGGATGGCATCGCCTTCAATTACACGCTGCGCCAACCGCGCGGCATCGTGGGTCTCATCTCGCCGTGGAATCTGCCACTTTATTTGCTGAGCTGGAAAATCGCGCCCGCGCTCGCTGTCGGAAATACCGCCGTGGCCAAGCCGAGCGAATTGACGCCCATGACGGCCTTTTTGCTCTGTGAAATTTGCCGTGAGGCGGGTTTGCCTGAGGGCGTCCTCAACATCGTGCACGGAACCGGACCTAACGTTGGCGCGGCGATTACCGCGCATCACAAAATCGGCACGATTTCTTTCACCGGCGGCACCGTGACCGGACGCAAAGTTGCAGAAGCTGGCGCGTCCCTGTTCAAGAAAATCTCGCTCGAGTTGGGAGGCAAAAACCCCAACATCATTTTCGCCGACGCCGATCTGGAGGCAGCCGTCGCCGGGAGCGTTCGTTCATCCTTTTCCAACCAGGGTCAAATCTGCCTTTGTGGGTCGCGCGTTTTCGTCGAAAGCCCGAAGTACGAAGAGTTCGTTAGGCGTTTCGTCGAAAAGGTCGGGCAGTTGAAACAGGGTGACCCGCTCGAGCCGACGACTGATCAGGGAGCGATCGTATCACGGATGCAGCTCGACAAGGTGAAGTTCTATGTCGACCTGGCGCGCGAGGAAGGGGGCGAGATTGCCCTTGGCGGTATTGTGCCGGAGGCGCCTAACGAGCGTTGCCGTAACGGTTACTTTTTTCCCCCGACCGTCATCACCGGTTTACCCGTTGCTTGCCGGGTGAACCGCGAAGAAATCTTCGGCCCGGTCGTGACGATCACGCCTTTCGAAAGCGAGGAGAAAGTCATTCGCTACGCCAACGATATAGAATACGGCCTTTCCTCGAGCATCTGGACGCAAAACCTCAATCGAGCCCACCGCGTTGCCGAACAAATCCACACCGGAACAGTATGGGTGAACTGCTGGCTGGTGCGCGACCTGCGAGTGCCTTTCGGTGGAATGAAACAAAGCGGCGTCGGCCGCGAAGGCGGCGAAGAAGCGCTTCGTTTTTTCACCGAGGCGAAGAATGTCTGCATAGCGCGAACGTAACGTTGCCTAACCAATCAATGAGCGAATCCTTTGAAAGCCAGCGTGCTGCGGAACCAGTCGGCGCATTTCCTCATGCAAAGCGCGTGGGTAACCTGTTGTTTCTTTCCGGAATCGGTCCGCGCGTGCGCGGGAGCAAACAAATCCCGGGAGTAACGCTCGATGCCGAGGGGAACGTCGTCAGCTACGACATCGAAAAGCAATGCCACGCCGTATTCGAAAATGTGCGCCTTGTGCTCGAAGACGCAGGGGCGGCCTGGACCCATATTGTCGATGTCACCGTTTTCCTCACCAACATGCAAAGGGACTTCCCCATTTTTAATCGCATCTATCCCGCTTATTTTGCCGGCCCGGGAAAACCAAATCCGACCCGCACGACCGTGGAAGTGGGTGCATTGCCAACGCCGATCGCGATTGAGTTGAAGGTTATTGCCTTGTTAGGCGAAGCGACGAAATGAAGCGTGGCTTCTGCATCCACTCGGTCGACCATACTGGGATTACGGTGACCGACCTCGACCGCTCGCTGGCTTTTTGGGAGGACGTGCGGGGCTTTCAGCTGTCGCATCGCGCGCATCACACTGGTGAGTTGGCGAGCGAGGTGACCGGTGTGTCGGGGGCTGGGAATTCCATCGCCTGCCTGCAAGCGCCGGGTCATCGGATCGATAGGCTGCCCGTTTAGAACGACGCGCATGACGTTTTCGCCTAACGACGATTTTGCCCGACAGCTCGACGCCGAGGATCCGTTGCGGCGCTTTCGTGACAAGTTCTGCGTGCCGACCGATACGCGCGGCCAGGAACTGATTTATTTCGTTGGTAATTCGTTAGGCCTGATGCCCAGGAGCACTCGCCGCATCATCGAACAAGAGCTGGATGATTGGGCGCACCTGGCGGTTGACGCGCACTTCGATGCCGCTACGCCCTGGTACTCCTATCATGAGACGCTCCGCGACTCTGCTGCCCGGATCGTCGGCGCCACGGCCGACGAAGTGGTCTGCATGAACAGCCTGACGGTGAATCTGCACCTGCTCATGGCGACGTTCTATCGGCCGAGCAAAACGCGGCACAAGATCTTGATGGAGGATCCGGCGTTTCCTTCCGATACCTATGCCATCAAGTCGCAGATCGTACACCACGGCTTTCAGCCTAACGAATCACTGCTGCTCGCCAGGCCGAGGGCAGGGGAGGAGACGATTCGCGAGGAGGACATCGCTAGGTTGCTCGAAAAGGAGGGCCAGCAGATTGCGCTCGTCCTTTTTGCGGGGGTGAACTTTTTTACTGGTCAACTTTTCAACATCGCTCGAATTACCGCCCTCGCTCAGCAACAGGGTTGCATCGTGGGGATCGATCTTGCTCATGCCGCGGGCAACGTGCCGCTTCGCCTGCACGATTGGAATGTCGATTTCGCTGCCTGGTGCTCCTACAAATATCTAAACTCGGGGCCGGGCGCAGTAGCCGGCGCGTTCGTGCACGAGCGCCACGTTCACAATCGCGAGTTACCCCGGTTTGCGGGCTGGTGGGGGAATGATCCAGCGACGCGGTTTCGCATGCAGCTGGAGTCTGAATTTGTCCCTGTGTCTTCGGCAGACGCGTGGCAAATCAGCAATCCGCCGATTCTGGCCATGGCGCCGCTGCGCACTTCTTTTGCAATTTTCGATGAGGCTGGGGGAATGCCGCCGCTGCGCGAAAAGTCGAAACGTCTCACCGGCTATCTCCAGTTCCTCCTCGATCAGGCACCCTCCAAGCTTTTCAACGTCATCACGCCACGTTCACCTAACGAACGCGGTTGTCAGCTTTCTATTCTCGTCGGCGACCATCCAAAAGAGCTATTTCGCAAGTTCGAGGCCGCGGGCGTGAAGACAGATTTTCGCGAACCGAACGTGATTCGCGTCGCGCCTACGCCGCTCTACAACACTTTTCACGAGGTCTGGCGTTTCGCGCAGATCCTAACCAGTCATCGGTAGGCAGCTCCGCTGAATTAGCTAAGGAGCTCTCGAACGCAGCTGATGAGCCCCGCGATCGGAAATGGCTTCACGAGGAATTTCACTTCGTTCTCGATCAGGAAGTGCCGCACCTGCGGATCGGTCGCATAGCCAGTTACGAAGATGAAGCGATCGCTCAAATCAGGACGTAGATCGCGCGCCTGGAGATAAAACTGATCGCCCTGCAGGTTCGGCAGTTTCAGATCGCAAACGACCGCGTCATAGGCATGGGCTTTCACTTTGAGAAGCGCCTCATCACCGTCGAAGGCAAGATCGACTAGAAAATTCTCGTCGGCTAAAATCCATTGCAAAGCGGAGGCGAGTTGTTTGTCGTCATCCACCAAAAGGAGCGCCTTGAGTTCAAATGTTTGGCCTGCGGGTTGTGGCTCGGGATTCATCGCTCTGATCCAGCACTAGCAATCGCAGTACCACTGCGGAAAGTGGCCATGGCGCGACCGAAACTTGGCAAATTCCAGGAAACAGTCACGATATCGCCTGCATGGCATTGAAGTTTACCCTCATCGGCAGCGGCCTGGCAGGCGGGTTGCTCGCAGCTTTTCTTGGGCGCCGAGGATACGAAGTCGAGCTTTTCGAACGCCGATCCGATCCGCGCGAGGGGAATCTGGTCGGTGGTCGTTCGATTAATCTGGCCCTCTCGACACGTGGCATTCATGCGCTGCAAGAGGTTGGGCTGGCCGAGCAAGTTCTGCAACATGCGATCCCGATGCGCGGCCGGATGATTCACGATCGCTCAGGCGGGGTGCACTTTTCGCCCTATGATCGCGACCCAAACAAGTGGATTAATTCGATCGGGCGTGGCGCTTTGAATACGGTGGTGATCGAAGCGGCGCAGCGCCATCCCAACGTGCAGGTGAAATTCAATCACCGCTGCAGCCGAATCGACCTCGAACAGCCCGCGGCCCATCTCGTTCACACTCAGACTAACGAGACTGGCACTTCGCGCGGCGATGCCATTGTCGGGGTCGATGGAGCCTTTTCGGCGGTACGGCGTTCGATGCAACGGCTCGATCGATTTGAATTTAGTCAGAGTTACCTTCCACATGGTTATAAGGAGCTAACTATTCCGCCTGGGCCGGAGGGTTCCTGGCAAATGGAGAAAAATGCGCTTCATATCTGGCCGCGCAAGAGTTTCATGATGATCGCGCTTCCTAACCCGGACGCTTCGTTTACCTGCACCCTATTTTGGGAGTTTGAAGGTCGACGCAGCTTCGCCACCATGAAAAACGACGACGACGTGCGCCAGTTCTTCAACGAAGAATTTCCCGATGCAGCAGCGCTCATGCCTTCGCTATTGGAGGATTACTGGCATAACCCAACTGGGTCATTAGTTACGATCCGATGCGCGCCTTGGTATTACGAAGATAAGATCGCACTTGTCGGCGACGCCGCGCACGCCGTAGTGCCTTTTTATGGACAGGGTATGAACGCGGCCTTCGAAGATTGCGTGGTTTTCGATCAGTGTCTGGCCGAGTTCCCTAACGACCGTAAGAAGGCCTTTGCCGAATACTTCGAAAGACGGAAGGCAAATGCGGACGCCCTGGCTGATCTGGCGGTGCATAACTTTATCGAGATGCGCGATAAGACAGCTTCGCGTGCGTTTCGGGCGAAGAAGAAGCTTGATCATGTCCTCGAGGGATGGTTGCCAGAGGTTTACCTGCCGCTCTACGCCATGGTCACTTTTACCCGGATACCTTATGCAGACGCGCAGCGGCGCGCCCGAAAACAAGATACTCTTATCTATACTTGTCTGCTTGCCTTTGGTGCAGTCTTGTTACTGCTTCTTATCTTCGGCATCAGGTCGATCGTGAGTTGACTCAAAAGCGGAATGTTCCCTCGCAGATGCTTTCGCCGAGTTTGCGACGGCCGTTAGGGCTTTCTTTCGCCTGAAGTTTCTCCGATAGAACTCCCTTCGGTCCCGGCCGGCCGACGGCAGCCATCGCTTCGATTTGAAACTCCTTTGGGATCTTTAGTTCGTTTCTGGCTCGTTCGTAGTCGAACCCTTCCATCCCATGGACAACAAGTCCTTGCCGAAATCCTTGCAAGGCGAAGCTAAGCCAGGCAGCCCCGGCATCGTAAGAATGACTAACGGAAGGTTCGTTGTCGTGTTCGAAGGTCGTGCGTGAGATAAAAAGGACGAGCGCGGCCGCATTGATCGCCCACGCCTTGTTTCCTTCTACAAGTAACTCGAGAAACGTCGACCAATGTTTGCTTCCGCGTCGAGCATAAAGCGCGCGCCACGGTTGTGCGTTAAATGACGAAGGCGCCCAGCGAGCCGCCTCAAACAGCCTCATTAGCTCCTCTACGGGAACCTCCTCTCCGGACATTGCCCGAGGCGACCAACGGTCGAGCAGGAGCGGCTCAATCGGGTAGTCGGCTTTACGAAACTCGCTTCCTTTGATCATGACGATCGACCTTGCGCAGAACTTGTTCCGTTGTCGAAACCAATTTCTGCGCCATGCCATTTGTTTTTTCGCCCCGCTCGTTCCAAAGTCGCTCGTTTCAGGTATCGCATGCCGTGAAAGATCTAACCGAAGGCTCAGTTGTAAAGCATCTCGTGCAGATGGGCGCGTTTCTGGCCGTGAGCATGGTAGTGCAAACGCTCTATCTTTTGGCGGATCTGTATTGGGTGGGCCGCCTTGGGAAGGAAGCGATCGCTGCCGTGGGAGTGGCAGGTAATCTCACCATGATTGTGCTCGCTCTTACTCAGATGGTCGGCGTGGGAACGACCGCCCTGATTTCGCAGGCGGCCGGCCGCAAAGATCAGCCACACGCAGAAACTGTCTTTAACCAATCCTTTGTTATGTCGCTGGGGATTGGTGTCTCGTTAGGTATTCTCGGATTTGCCGTCCGTAACTCTTACTGTAACTCCTTGGCGGCTGATGCTACGACCGCGGCCCTGGCCAGGGACTATCTCCTGTGGTTTATTCCTGGGTTAGTCCTCCAGTTTCCGCTTGTGACTCTCGCTTCGGCTATGCGCGCGACCGGCATTGTCAAGCCGGCAGTGGGATTCCAGGTTCTGAGCGTGGTTTTGAACATGATTCTCGCCCCACTTCTCGTCTTCGGTCTCGTAGGTTTGCCCCGTCTGGGTGTGAAGGGAGCCGCCTTGGCGACATTCGTCGCGATCCTGATCGCCAATCTTCTCATGATCGTCTACTTCGAAAAAAGCTACCATTATGTGCGCTTTCGAGGTGCGAGTTTGCGCCCGCGCATCCAAGTGTGGTGGGCGATGTTACGCGTAGGTTTGCCCGCGGGAGCAGAATTTGCGCTGCTTTTCATTAACGTTCTAATCGTTTACGGAATTATCCGCGATTTCGGGCCCGCGGCGCAGGCGGGATTTGGGATCGCCTCCAGAGTCATGCAGGCACTCTTTCTTCCCGTGGTGGCGCTAAGTTTCGCGCTCAGTCCGGTCGTAGGACAGAACTTCGGCGGTCGGCGCGGCGACCGGGTGCGACAATCCGTTTTCGCCGCCATCGGGCTCGCCTCCGGCATTATGTTCCTGCTCGCCCTTCTGGCGCATTATTGGCCCGCGTCATTGATCCGCGGTTTCTCAGCCGATCCACACGTTATCGCCTTTGGCAGTGAATATCTGCGCATTGTCGCCCTTAACTTCATCGCAGCCGGAATTGTTTTTGCCAGTTCGAGTGTCTTTCAAGGATTGGGTAACACGCTCCCGCCCTTACTAAGCTCAATGCTGCGCCTCTTGACTTTTGCCCTGCCGGCGATCTGGCTTTCCCGGAAGATCGGCTTTGAGATCCGAAGTGTCTGGTATCTCTCTGTGGCGTCGCAAGTATTCCAGGCTTGCCTCAATCTGTTTCTTCTCTGGCGCGAGATGCGAAGGAAGTTAACTTTTCCCGAAGCAACTGATTTAGCTCCGGCGACGTCATAACTATGACAGCGCGTTTCTTTTTGTGACCATTGCCGGCTTCGTGCGAAAAGCGACGACCGCAGCCAGGAGAGCAAAAAGGCCGAGACAAAGGAAAGACTCGCGATGAGTGCCAGTGCGGGCTTTGAGGATACCAATGAGTGAAGGACCGAGAAACCCACCTACATTGGCTATCATCGTAACCATGGCTATCCCTGCCGCCGCTGCGCGACCATTAAGGAACTGCGTTGGCATCGACCAAAACGGGCCGTAGGACGCGCAATGGCCTGCTGGCACGAGGGCGAGCGCAACGAGGGCGAGAACTGGCTGGCGCAACAATGCACAGCCGATAAACCCAATGCCCATGATCAGGCAGGGTAGTGCAACGTGGAGTGGACGTTCGCCAGTGCGGTCGGAGTGCGCGCCATTCAGCTTCATGGCAACGATGGTAATGAGGCTAACTCCTGCCAGCACTAATCCTACGCCGACATTACTTAGGCCAAGAAGAGACTGCACGACGAGCGGAGCCCAGAAGGAGTAACCGTAGAAGCCCGCGGCCACGAGAAGGAAAATAACTCCCAGACGCCACACAACCGGATTGGTAAGGACCCGTTGAATGTCCATGATTCGCAGGGACCGATGATCTTCGCGCTCTGCGTGAAGTGTCGCGACCAGCCACTCACGCTCGGCCGGAGTCAGCCAGGCAGCTGCCTCTGGACGGTCATTCAGGACGAAAAGGACACTGAAACCTAAAAGGATTGCTGGCAATCCTTCCAAGAAGAAGAGCCATTGCCATCCTCTCAAACCCCAGGTGCCGTCCAGGCCGAGGAGTAGACCCGAGAGAGCGCCACCGATAAGGCCGGAAACCGGAACCGCAGTCATGAAAGCAGCGATGGCACGAGCTCGGTGCGCGACGGGATACCAGAGACTAAGATAGTAAATCATCCCGGGAAAGAATCCGGCTTCCGCGGCGCCAAGGAGAAATCTCAGGACGTAGAAGGCCGTTGGAGTCCGAACGAGCATCAGTCCGACCGAGATAATGCCCCACGTAATCATGATACGAGCGATCCAAAGGCGTGCGCCTACTCGCTCCAGGATGAGGTTGCTTGGGATTTCAAAGAGACAATAACCCAGGAAGAAGACGCCCGAGCCAAGGCCGAAGGTCGCGGAACTGAAATGCAGATCACCGTTCATCTGCAGAGCGGCAAAGCCAACATTGACCCGATCCAGCCAGGCCACGATGTAGAGGACGAGCAAAAAGGGAATGAGATGCCGCGAGACCTTGGACAAGGTTACGCTCGCCAATTCATTCTCTGTTTTGGCCATGATTCGATCCGATCCCTCCATCCTAACTCTGCCCCAAATGCAGCCCAAAGCATTTCGCCACGATAACTCCCCAATTTCAAGACACGTTAGGCAAAGGTGCGTCCAATAGAGCGGACCGCTTGAACCGGTTCAGGCGGTGCTCGATCTGGATAAACCGATTGTTCATGGACGTGGCCTGAGATGGTGGCTTTTTCACACTCCCAAGCCGAAGTAGAATGGACAGGCGCTTGCATTCGACCGTGGGGACAGAAAGGAGTCGTTTTTTTGAACTTGTTCGCGTTTCCATTCCGGCGACGCTAACGGCGTGCAGCGTGCATTGATCGTTTCCATCCACGACGTGGCTCCGCACACCCGCGCGCGCGTCGAACGAATCTTGCAGGAAATGAAGCAAGCAGGCGCGACGCCTTGCTCGCTCTTGGTCGTGCCGGATTATCATCGGCAAGGTCGTTCGTTAGGCGATCCGGGTTTCGTTTCGTGGCTGCAAAACTTGGAGGCCGATGGGCACGAAATTGTGATTCACGGCTTTTATCACCAACGAATGCGGCGCAGAACCGAGACGAAGCGGCAGAAGGTTCTGACGCGCATCTATACGGCCGATGAGGGCGAGTTCTATGATCTCGACTACGACGGAGCGCGCTCGCTGTTGCACGAAGCGCAGGTTGAATTTTCCGCCCACGGTTTTCGTCCGGGTGGTTTTATTGCTCCGGCATGGCTGCTGGGCGCCGATGCGGAGCGGGCCGCACGCGTTCTCGGTTTTCGCTATACCACGACGTTAAGGGGTGTGCGTGAACTGCAAAGTGGAGAAGAAGTGCTTTCGCAATCCCTCGTATACAGCGTTCGCAGTGACTGGCGTTGCGCAGTGAGTCTTCTTTGGAATCGCATGCTCTTTCGTCGCCTGACAAAGAACCCGCTCTTGCGTTTGAGTCTTCATCCGCCTGATATCGATCACTCAGGCATTTGGCATCAGATTCGTGCACTCGCTGGGCGGGCGCTGCGTGATCGAAATCCAACAACCTATCAGCACTGGATCGTCGATCGATTCGGCGAACAAGAAACCGTTTTGGCATGAGCCGCTGCGATCTTCATCTTCATTCCAAATTTAGCGAACGATCGGAGGATTGGATCTTCCGGCGCTTCGATTTTCCCGATAGTTATTCCGATCCCGAAGCGCTTTATGATCGGGCAAAAGCGGCCGGAATGGACTTTGTTACCATTACCGACCATGACCGGATCGAAGGCTGTCAGGCTATCGCGCGTTATCGCGATACCTTCATTAGCGAGCAGGTCACAACCTATTTTCCGCAGGATCCTTGCAAGATTAACCTGCTCGTCTGGGGAATCTCGGAAGCTCAGCACAATGAGATAGCGCGGCTGCGCGATAATATTTTTGAGTTACAAGGCTTTCTACTCGAACAGGCGATCGTTCATGCGGTAGCTCATCCGCTTTACAGCATCAACGGTAAGCTGACCACTTCGCATCTCGAGCGACTGATCCTGCTCTTTCAGCATTTCGAAGGAATCAATGGTCTCCGCGATGTCCTTCTCAGCGACCTCACCGGATATCTCCTCGCTGCATTGACTCCGGAGAAGATCGACACTTTCTCACGGCGTCACCGAATCGCGCCGGTTCATCCTGAGCCATGGAAAAAGATTCTCACTGGCGGTTCTGATGACCACGGCGGCATATTTGTCGGGTCCGCCTTTACAGAGACTCCCAAGGTGAACTCGCCGGAGCAGTTTCTTGCGCACGTTCGTGCCGGAAGCTGTACGGCGGAGGGCCAGGGCGGCACACCACTGGTCTTATCGCATGGCTTTTATAACACGATCTCGCGTTTCATTCGGGATCGTTTTACGGAAAGGCTCGGACCTAGCGCCGCGTTGGTCGAGAAGATGTTTTCGCGCTTCATGGAAGGACGCGATCCAACTGAATTTACGCTTAAAGAGAAGGCTGGCTTTGTCGCGCAAGGAGTGCTTTCCGGGAAGCTATTCGACCTGGCAAAGCCGGGGAATATTTCGCTCTGGCGTGAGTTATCAGGTTACTTCGCGCAACCGGAGGTGAAAGCGCAACTCGCGCGCGAGCTCGCCGCTGGCGACGCGCCCGAGCGCCGGACCTTCCTGATGGCCAATGCCGCCTGCGAACAACTGGCCTTTCGCTTTTTCGACAAATTTGTGCGGCAACTTAGCAGTGGCAACATCATCGAAAGCATTCAGGCTTTAGCCAGCATTGCGCCTATCCTTGTCGTGCTTGCGCCTTACATTTATGCTTTTAGCAGTCAGGCGCCGTCACGTCGCTGGTTACGCGAAGTCTGTCGCGATTTTACCGGCACAATTCCGCCTGTGCTCGAGAATAGGAAACGCGCCTGGTTCACCGATACCCTCGAGGATGTCAATGGCGTTTCGACCACGATTCGCAAAATGGCTGCCGAGGCGCATGATGCCGGAAAAGAGCTGGTCGTCGTGACATCACGCGCTGAGATAACTCTCGACGGATTAACGGTGAAAAATTTCCGTCCGATCGGTGAGTTTGAGTTACCGGAGTACGAGCTACAAAAGCTGAGTTTTCCGCCTATCCTCCAGATGCTTGACTACATCCAGCGGGAGAGTTTTTCCGAAATTGTTATCAGCACGCCGGGACCCATCGGCCTGACCGCTCTTCTTGCTGGGAAAATGCTCAACCTGGAGACGAGCGGCATTTACCATACGGATTTTCCGCAATACATTCGGATCCTGACGGAAGACAGCTTTCTCGAGAGCTTGGCCTGGAAATATATGCAATGGTTTTATGGCCAGCTCGACATCATCTTTGTTAACTCCGAGCAATATCGCCTGAGTTGGATCGAACGCGGAATCGAGCCCGCTAAACTCCGCATCCTACCGCGCGGTCTCGATACCGAGCTTTTCACGCCAGGACGGCGTGAAGCGAATTTCTGGAAGCAATTTGGCTGCAATGGAACTGGCGTGCGTCTTTTGTTCGTTGGGCGAGTCTCCAAGGAAAAGGATCTCGATGTTCTGGTGCAGGCCTTCAAGAACCTGCGGCAGGAAGCACTTCCCGTAGATCTATCGATTGTGGGTCACGGCCCTTACTCAGCGGCGTTGGCTCAGTTGCTCCCCGAAGCCTGCTACACAGGATATTTGAGTGGGACAGATTTGGCCAAGGCTTACGCTTCCGCTGATATCTTTGTCTTTCCGAGCACGACCGACACCTTTGGTAACGTCATTCTCGAAGCGCAAGCCGCAGCGCTTCCGGTGATCGTCTCGGACGTGGGTGGGCCGCGCGAGTTAGTCACTCACGGCGTCAATGGCCTTGTAACGAAGGGCCGGAATGTCGCGGACTTTACGGAGGCGATTCGACGTTTGGTCGGAGATGAATCATTAAGAAAGGAAATGGGCGCGACCGCACGTCGTGCGGTGGAGAATAGAAGCTGGCCAGGCGCATTTCGGAGATTCTGGGCCATGACAGAGATCAGCTAAGAGCTGATCACCCAAGGAGTGATGGTGCGCGGAGCAGGAGTCGACGCATGAATAGACCTTTGGTTGACAATAATCGGTTTCACATCGACCGACGTCGAGCGTTCAGGTTAGTTCGGACAAAAGACTCGTCGGCCTTAGGTTTGGCCGTTCCCTTTCCGGAAGCGATGCCAAAAGTGTGAAGTCGGAAAAATCGAAACCGGGTCCGACCGAGCAGCCGACCAAGGTATAGGCGCCAGTGGGACGCGCGGCTTGCCAGTGGCCCACAGGAATAACATGCTGAGGTGCGCTCTCATCGGTAAGGGGTCCGAGAAGGAGATGGCGGATGCCGCCTGTTTCGGGGTCGGCGCTAAAAAGATCGAGCGGAGTGCCCTCGTACCAGTGCCATGCTTCGTCGGAAGTGACACGATGCCAGCGGCTAATGCTTCCCTCGACGAGAAGGAAGTAAATGATGGTCAGACCCGCACGCGCGCCGCGTGAGTCATTCGGCGTCACGCTCAGGGAGGAGCGAAAGGTCTCGACGAAATGCCCGCCCTCGGGATGTGATTGAAGTTTAAGGAGGTGGATCAACTCATTGGCTCTTGGATGCATGTCGATAGGCTAATAGTCTTACTCGTTAGGTATGCAGGACAGCCAGGCTCGAAGCTTTGGCTACAGCATCTGATCGACAAAGGCGCGGCTGTTGAATTCGGCAAAGTCTTCCAGCTTTTCGCCCGTGCCGATGAAGCGTGTGGGAATGCCTAACTCGTTTTGGATCGCAATGACAACTCCGCCTTTGCCGCTGCCGTCGAGCTTGGTGACGATAAGTCCGGTGAGATCGACAGCAGCATGGAACTCGCGTGCTTGCGCCAGGGCGTTACTACCGGTGGTGGCATCGACGACGAGGAGACGTTCGTGGGGTGCGTCAGAATCATGTTTGCTTAGCGATCGCTTAATCTTCTCCAGCTCGGCCATCAGGTTCATCTTTGTGTGAAGGCGACCGGCGGTATCGCAGAGCAAGAACTCAATCTCACGCCGGTCTGCCGACTGATAGGCTTCGTAACAAAGGGCGGCGGGATCCGCGTTGTATTGCCCGCGGATCATTTCGACCTTTAGGCGCTCAGCCCAGATGGCAAGCTGTTCGATGGCGGCGGCGCGAAAGGTGTCGGCGGCGGCCAGAAGAACGGTGTGCCGATTGCGAAGGAAATAACTGGCGAGTTTGGCCGTGGAAGTGGTTTTGCCAGTGCCGTTGACACCGACGATGAGGATGGCTTTCGGCTTGGCTGGCAGCGGACGAATGAGTGCAGGCTGAATGGGGAGGACACGCAGAATCTCATCGCGCGCGACTTCGGCAACAGTTTCGGCGGTGATCTTTTCATTTTGCTCCCGCTTTTGCAAAGCTTCGACAATGCGCAGGCTCATGGGCACGCCGAGATCGCTGCGGATGAGCATCTCCTCGAGTTCGTCCCAATCGACCGGCCGCCCAGTAAATTTCTGGATGAGCGATTTGAAAAATTTCATAACCTAACGTGCGCACATAAGAGCCGGGGGAGAAGGTAACCAAGAATTGCCGTTGTGCTTCGCAGCTAGAAGGCATTTCTGCAAATAAAATGCGGCGCTCGTCCGGGCGCCGCATTTCAAACCTATCAGAGTGCTAGCTTATTTCATCTTGCCGAGGGCATCATCGATCATCTGGTGATGCTCTTTCAAGGTCGGCAAAGTCTCCTTAGCGAATTTGACAACATCGGAGTCTTCTTTCGCGCCAGTGTCGCCGGCTTCTTTTTCGAACATCGCGATGGTTTTCTCGTGATTGTTCTTCAACATCGTCAGGTATTCCTTATCGAAGTTTTCGCCCGAGATAGTGGTCGTTTTAGCTTCGATTTTCGATAAGTCGAGGTTCTCCTCTTTTGCGATCTCCATCAGTCGATCGTTGGCCTTGGTGTGATCGGTGATCATGCGATCAGCCACATTTTTCGTGGCGTCGTCCTTGGCTTTCTCTTTTGCCATCTTCGCGTAGGCAACTTCTGTAATGCCGCCTTTATAGGCTTTCTTGACGAACCTTTTGTCTTGGGTGCTGAGGTTACTCTTGGTTTCCGTGTTCGTCGCATCGGATGCACGGACCGTCGCGCCGAGGCAAAAAGCGGCTGCCGCGCAAAGCGTCAAGGCCGCTTTGACTGTTAGTGCGAGGTTCTTCTTCATAGTTTAGGTAGTGATCTTTGGCTGACTAGAATTGCCCAGTTTCGTCATTGAAAAATCGTTTCTGAGCGAGTCTTTGGACGCAAGAGTCTGCATCGGGAGAGCTTGCCGAAATCAGCTCTGGCTCGCAGTGCGGTTGTAGAAGGCTTCGACACGGGCCGCGACATCGCGATAACCGTAGTCTGCTTCGTAGATCTCCTTCATCGCCTCTATGTATTTGGCGGACTCGCCCATCTGCTCGTAGACAAGCCCGAGTTGGAAGACGATTTCTTTCTTCGTCGCGTCCATCGATCCGATCTCGCGCTCGGCCTCGGCGAGTTGCTTAGCTGCGAGGTCGAGCATGCCCAGTTCGCTATAACAGCGGCCTAATAGGTTCATCGCTTTTAGTCGCGCGTTGGGGTTCTTGCGGGCGCGCTGCAACTCCGGAATGGCCTCGCGAAAGCGCCTGGCATTGGTGAGCTTCTCGCCGAGCTCGTAGCGAAGTTGAAGGTCGGTCGGATTCTGATCTACACGGTTACGAGCGTCGTCGATTAGAGTTTGAGCGCGTTGCTTGCGCATCGCGTCCAATTCGGCGCTTCTGGTGGCGAAGTTCGGATCGTCAGGCGAATGCTCGGCGAGATACTGTTCGCCCTCGCGAATCCGGTGATTGAGCTGGCGCATCCTGAGATCAGCCACCTTGCGCAGCAGTCCAGGGTCTCCTTTGTTCGTTAGGGAAACGGTGTACTCATACCAGGCGATCGCGCCTTCGAGATCCTCCTTCTGGTCGTGCAAATAACCGAGGCGTTTGGCGAGTTCGATATTTCGCGGGTCGGTTTGGTGTTGCTCATAGACCTCGTTGATCCGCTCTTCAAGCGCTTCTGCGCTCAAGTGCAGTTTGCCCTGCATCTCCAGCGAGAAGGCGACGTCCTTGCCTTTAATCAAGTCGCGATAGTTGTTTGCTTCCGTCCATCCGCCTTTTTCCATCGAAGCGCGGGCTGAAGCGTCCTTTCCACGTTTGACGGCCCCGAGATCGAGGGGGTTGATCTCTGAGATTCTATTGTAGATTTCGACTGCCTTGTCCGATTGCTCGTGCTCGTAATAGAGTCGGCCAAGCTCATGTAAAATCCTGCAGTCGTTAGGATCAATTTCCAGCAGCGTCTGCATCGCGAAGATGGCGATCTCAGGATAACCGGCGGCAAGGGCTGCATCCTTCAGAAGCGTGTTGGCCTGTGGGTTGTAGGGCCCGGTCGCGAGGACGTTCTCCACCAGTTCGATTACCCTGTGCGGATCTTTTTTTAGCTCACGCTGCGCTTTCATAACGGCGAGGGGAGCGTTCGAAAGATTGAAGAAGCCTTTCTTCTGCGTTTTTGCGCGGGTGACTTCGACCCGGCGTAACATCTGTCGTCCGCTGAGAAACGCCGGTTCGTCTTTGAGAAGGTTTTGCAGTAGAGCGATGGCGTAGTCGAAGTTACGCAGCTCGACTGCGGTCAGCGCCTTCAACCAATAGCCGCGCAGCTGATCATTCAGATCCTTTTCATGCTTTACCGCCATGGGGAGTCGTTAGTTATTATATGGCAGGAATGTTCCGGCCAGAGAACAAATTTTTCTGCCGGCCGAGAACGAAATGCGGCTAGAGCAGATCGAGCTGCGGCTTGTCGCCTGAGAAGATTGCCTTCCGCGGTCGCTTCTTGCGCGGGGCGGGCTTTGTTTGGGTGGCACCATTGGAATTTTCGAGGTGCGAAAGAATATCCTTGGCTCGACTTAGAATTTCGTTAGGCAAACCCGCCAGGCGTGCGACCTGGATGCCATAGCTCTTGTCCGCCCCGCCAGGAATGATTTTGCGCAGAAAGATGATCTGCTCGTTCCATTCTCGGACAGCGACATTGAAGTTAGCCACACCGTTGCGTTCGGCAGCGAGTTTGGTCAGCTCGTGATAGTGGGTGGCAAAGAGGGTGCGGGCTTTGATTTTGTCGTGCAGAAATTCCGCCACGCTCCAGGCGATGGAAAGACCGTCGAAAGTCGAGGTGCCGCGGCCGATTTCGTCGAGAATGACAAGGCTTCGCTCGGTCGCGTTGTTTACGATGTTGGCCGTTTCGTTCATCTCGACCATGAAGGTGGATTGGCCGCGCGAAAGATCGTCATTTGCCCCGACGCGGGTGAAGATGCGATCGACAAGTCCGATCTCTGCGCTGGCAGCCGGAACAAAGCTGCCGATTTGAGCCATCAAGGTGATGAGTGCCACCTGGCGAATGTAGGTCGATTTACCAGCCATGTTCGGCCCGGTGATAATCGCGAGGCGTATTTTTTCCCCGTCGAGATCGGTGTCATTAGGGACGAATTTTTCCTCGGCCAGATTTTGGTCGAGAACCGGATGGCGTGCGTCCTGCAGACGAAGACGGAACGAATGGTTCAGCTTTGGCCTGCAATAATGAAAGAGGCGAGCCGTTTCGCCTAACGAGCAAAGCGCGTCGAGGGTCGCGATCGCGCTGGCGGTCTGCTGAATAGGTGCGAGCTCTCCCAGTGTTTCATCGCGCAGAGTTTGGAAGAGCTGAAACTCGAGGTGACGTGCGCGTTCGTCTGCGCCAAGGATTTTCGCCTCCATCTCCTTGAGCTCGGGTGTAATGAAACGTTCGCCGCCGACGGTCGTTTGCTTGCGCGTGTAATGCGCCGGCACATTCGCGAGATTCGACTTTGTGATTTCAATGAAATAGCCGAAGACGGAATTGAAGCGAACTTTGAGCGACTTGATGCCAGTGCCCAAGATTTCGCGTTCCTGCAGTTCGGTGATCCAACTTTTGGCCTCACGCGATCCCTGTCGCAGCTCGTCCAGTTGTGCATTAAAGCCATCGCGAAAGATGCCGCCTTCTTTGAGTGAGAGTGGGGGATCGTCGAGGAGGGCCTTGCCTAACTTTGCCGCCAACTCCGGCATTTCCCGCAAGTCGTTTTGCAGACGCTCCGCGAGTGAGTCGCCAGGGTGGTTTGTGCCAAAGGCGAGGCGATCGAGCAGACGTTTCAGCTCGCTCTTTAGCCGGGGAATTTGTTGCAATGAAATCTTCAGCGCCACGAGGTCGCGCGCATTGCCTGAGGCCTGGCTCAAACGACCAGCCGCGCGTTCCAGGTCGCGGATGGTTTTTAAGGCATCATGCAAGGAGGCGAGCAGATCGGGCTCTTGCAAAAGGTCGGCGATAAATTGCTGGCGGCATTCCAGCTCTTCCAAGTCGCGCAACGGTTGCAGGATCCATTGGCGCAAGCGTCGCCCGCCCATCGGCGTGACCGTGCGATCGAGCACGGAAAGCAAACTTGTGTCGCGCGTTCCGCGGGAAGCGACCAGTTCGAGATTGACCTGGGTGGCGGCGTCGAGCAGGAGGTATTCGTTAGGCGCCTGGCAGCGCAGAGACGCGAGGTGATCGATCTTTCGCCGCAGTTGGTGCTTGAGGTAATGCACGATCGCACCCGCCGCGGAGACCGCTGGTCGCAAGTCGCCGCAGCCAAAGCCATCGAGAGACTTGGTTTTGAAATGTTCACAGAGCGTGAAGCGGGCGTTTTCGGGCAGGAACGCGTAGTGATCGTAGGCCACGATGTTTGCCAACTCGTCGAACTCCTCCGTTTGCGACTCGCTGACGAGCAATTCAGTTGGACCGACTCGGGCGAGCTCGTCGAGGAATGCGCTGCGGCTCGGCGCCTGGACGAGGCGAAACTCGCCAGTCGTCAGGTCGGCATAGGCGAAGCCGTAAACACCTTCGTCCCAAAAGACCGCGCCGAGGTAATTGGCGCGCTTCGATTCCAGCAGGTCAAGATCGCTGACCGTTCCGGCGCTGATGATCTGGGTAATGTCGCGCGAAACGATCTTGCCTGGCTGCGGTTCGCTTGTTTGATCGCAGATCGCGACACGTCGCCCGGCCTTGATGAGTTTTGCGATGTAGTTGGGCGCCGCGTGATATGGGACGCCACACATCGGGACGTGGTTACGTTTCGTTAGGGCGACATTCAGCAGCGCTGAAGCTTCTTTCGCATCCTCAAAAAACAGTTCGTAGAAATCACCCAGCCGGAAAAGCAGCAGCGTATCTGCGGGCACAGTCGCGCGCAGTCGCTGGTATTGCTGCATCATCGGGGTGAGGGCGTCGGCCATGGGGAGAAGCATCAAATCAGTGGAAACGAATTGCCAGTTTATTTGGGAGTGCTGTATCGGTGGCAATGGAGACAACGCCGACATTGATGGCCTGCCGAACGTCGGGCGAAGACGGTTTCCGCCCGGCTCGCCTCAGTTCCGTCATGAAAACGACAGAAAAATTTTCGTTGAACGTTAGGCCATGCTGGTTGTCTTTTCTCTCCCCGGCTGCGAAGCCGCATTCCGCATGATTCGAGTTCAGGACCTTAAGAAACAGTTCGGACCAAAGAAAGCCGTCGACGGTGTCTCCTTCACCGTCGAGAAGGGCGAGGTTCTCGGCTTCCTCGGACCAAATGGTGCCGGAAAATCGACCACCATGCGGATGATCACGGGCTTCATCCCGCCAAGCGACGGACAGGTCGCTATCGGTGGTTTCGATGTGGTCGAGCGACCGCTCGAAGCAAAGCGGCTGATCGGTTATTTGCCCGAAAGCGCGGCCGCATACTCCGACATGTCAGTGCGCGGTTTTCTCGAATTCATCGCGGCGCTGCGCGGCCTGCGGGGCGCGGCGAAAAAGCGCGCCGTGGATCGGGCGATTGAAATGTGTTTCCTGGGATCGGTCGCGCAACAGAGCGTGGAGACGCTCTCGAAAGGCTATAAGCACCGCACCTGCTTTGCGCAGTCCATTCTGCACGACCCCGATGTGCTAATAATGGACGAGCCGACCGAAGGTCTCGATCCAAATCAAAAGCATGAAGTACGCACCCTGATTCGCCGCATGGGCGAGCGGAAGGCAATCATTTTTTCCACCCACATTCTTGAAGAAGTCGAGGCGGTTTGCTCGCGCGTCATCATCATCGATCGCGGACGGATCGTCGCGAATGGAACTCCAGCAGAATTGAAACAACGCGCAACCGGAGCGGGTGCGGTCCGGGTCAGCTTCGCGAGCGGCGACGGCGCGATCGCGGAACGGCTGCGGCAAGTCGAGATGGTAGGCGATGTTCGAACGGTGAGTGAATTGCCATTTACCCTCCGCGTTTTCCCGAGAGACAAATCCGCAACCCGGGATTTGGCACGAACGATTGGGGATCTGGCGGCGCGCGAGCGTTGGCAGATCGAGGAATTGCACACCGAAGAAGGCCGGCTCGATGATGTCTTCCGCAGCATCACGTTGCCCGATACAAAAGCAGTCACATGAGCGGAGCGGCCCTGACTCCAACTCGAGCGGAGAATTTCGAAGCGGTGACGCCTGTGCACCCGCCTGGCGCGCTGGCAAATATCTGGACAATCGCGAAGCGCGAGTTGGCTGGTTATTTCGAGTCACCGATCGCGTACGTTTTTATCGTTATTTTCCTGCTTCTCTCGGGATTCTTCACCTTCATGATGGCGGGTTTTTTCGAGCGCGGTCAGGCCAATCTCGAAACGTTCTTTGCCTGGCATCCGTGGCTTTATCTTTTTCTCGTGCCGGCGATCGGCATGCGGATGTGGTCGGAGGAGCGCCGCCTCGGCACGATGGAATTGCTGCTGACAATGCCAATCACACCGTGGCAGGCCATCATGGGAAAGTTCATCGCCTCGTGGCTGGTGCTGGCGCTGGCGCTTTTCCTTACTTTTCCGGTCGTCATAACCGTGAACTATCTTGGTCATCCCGATAATGGCGTGATCGTGGCCGGCTATCTCGGCAGCTTCCTCCTCGCCGGGTCTTATTTGTCAATTGCCGCCATGACCTCCGCCCTGACGAGAAACCAGGTAATCAGTTTCATTCTTGCCGTCGTAATTTGTCTTTTTCTTGTTCTGGTCGGTTATCCGCCGGTAACGAACCTGCTTGTGCAATGGGCGAATCCGTGGGTCGTGCAGGCGGTCTCGGCCTTCAGTGTCATGACGCACTTCGAGAGTATTCGCGAAGGAGTGCTGGATTCCCGTGACCTCATCTTCTTTCTTTCGGTCATCGCCTTCTCACTTTTCACCACGAGTGCCATTCTGCGCAGTCATCGCGCCGGCTGAGCGCTAGTTCGTCATGAAACAGAAATCTTTCGAGGTCATTTTGTTTTCAGCCGTCGGCGTGATCGTGATGTTTCTGGTGCTCGTGGCACTGAATTTTGTCGCGGCCCATTTCAAACAGCGCATCGATCTCACTCAGGAAAAGGCCTACACGCTTTCGAAGGGAACGCGGGCCATTCTGGCGAAGCTCGATACTCCGGTGCAGATCCGCTTTTATGTTTCGCAGCGCGCGGCCGAGATGCCCGTGTCGCTCAAGAACTACGCGCAACGAGTGGATGACTTACTCGGCGAATATAAGCAAGCTTCCCGCGGCTTGATCGAAGTGCAGAACCTTGATCCCGAGCCGGACTCGGATGCGGAAGACTCTGCGCGACTGGATGGGATTCAGGGTCAGCCTTTGTCCAGCGGAGAGCGTGTCTATCTCGGCCTGAGCGTAACCATGCTCGATCAAAAGCAGGCCGTTCCCTTTCTTACTCCGGATCGCGAGCGCCTACTCGAATACGATATCTCGCGTGCGATCGCGCGCGTTTCAGAAACCAATAAGCCGACTGTGGGTGTAATGAGTTCGCTGCCGGTCATGGGGACACCTACGATGCCGATGGCGCAGCAGGAAGGCGAAGAGCCCTGGGCGTTCATCAGCGAACTGCAGCGCGACTTCAATGTCAAAGAGATCGAGATGACCGCCGACAAGATTCCAGACGACGTTCAGGTGCTGGTGGTCATTCATCCGCGCGCAATCAGCGACGCGGCTCAGTTCGCGATCGATCAGTTTGTCCTGCGCGGAGGTCGCCTGCTCGCCTTTCTTGATCCAAAATCGATGCTCGACCGCATGGGGCAGGGGATGGGTCAACCTGCGAGCAGTTCCAACCTTGATAAGCTGCTCAAGGCCTGGGGCCTTTCATTCGAAACGAACAAAGTGGTGGCGGATATGAATTATGTCGCTCGCACCCGCCAGGGCCGTGCGCCAGCCATTCTCTTACTCAATGAGAAAGCGATGAATAAGGAAGACATCGTCACGGCCGACGCCGACGACATCGTCATGGCGATGGCGGGTGACTTCACAGGAAAGCCCGCGCCCGGACTCAAGGAAACAGACTTAATCAAAACCTCGTCTAACTCGCAACTGGTTGACAGCATCATGGCGCAATATGGAGGTGAATCCATCGCGACCGATTTCACGCCTTCGGGGAAAGAGTTTCCTCTTGCGGTGCGCCTGAGCGGAAAATTTAAGACAGCGTTTCCCGAAGGAAAGCCGAAAGCCGAAAAGCCACAGGAGAAGGAAGCCAACGCCCCTAACGAACAAAAGAAAGATGAGAAGAATCTCCCCACCTTGAAGGAGTCGACCAAAGAGACAACCGTCGTATTGGTTGGCGATTCCGATATGATTCAGGATCCGATTGCGATTCGCGATGTGCAGAATCCTTTTGGCCCGCGCTTGATCATGCCTGCAAATGGGAATCTGGCTTTCGCTCAGGGTGTGGTCGAACAGCTCAGTGGCGATAGCAATCTGATTGCGGTCCGCAGCCGCGCTTCCCGCGAACGACCATTCACCGTGGTGAAGAAGATTCAGGCGGATGCGGAAGCCAATTACCGCAGCAAAATCAAAGAACTCGAAAAGAGTCTGAATGAAACGCAGCGCAAAGTGAATGAGCTGCAGAAGGGCAAGGAAACCGGACAGAAGTTTATTCTCTCCGCCGAGCAGCAACAGGAATTGGCTAACTTTCAAAAGAATGAGGTCGAGGTGAAAAGCCAGCTGAAAACTGTCCGCAAGCAAGTAAGGGCGGAAATCGACTCGCTGGAGACGCGGGTGAAATGGCTCAATATCGCTGCCATGCCGGCGATCGTGGCTCTATCCGGACTAGGCCTGGCTCTCGTCAAGCGGGGTCGGAGAAGTGCGGCATGAAGCGGACGCAGCTTAGCATTCTTGGTCTCCTCCTCGTCGTGCTCGGGGCCGCAGCCTGGCTGCTGGCAAACCGCAGCGCGACCTCATGGCAAAGCAGCACCGGCCATTTGCCGGAGAAAGTGGTGTCGCTTCCGATCAACGATGTCGCGCAGATCACGATTCGGCAACCTGATAAGGAAGTTAACCTAACGAAAAAAGGAGATACGTGGGGAGTGTCGGAGAAATCCGATTACCCGGCAAACTTCGACATGATCAGCAGTCTCATCCGCAAGGTTTGGGAACTGAAGCCTGTGCAGGAAGTCAAAGTTGGGCCGAGTCAGCTTGGCCGGCTTTCGCTGCTCCCACCTGGACACGGAACCGAGAGCGGGACTTTACTCGACTTCAAGGATGCCTCTGGAAAGCGGCTTGCCGCGATCACGATCGGCAAGAAGTATATGCGCGAATCCAATCAGCCGACTGGCCAGGGACGCTCAGTCCCCGCCGGTCGCTACGTGATGACGCAGGATGCCACGCAGCACGCCATGCTTGTGACCGAGCCATTTCTCCAAGTCGACGACAAACCCGAGCAATGGCTGGATCGGACCTTTCTTAAGATCGACAAACCAACCGTGGTGGAGGTCGCCGGGATGACTCCAGAGATGAATTGGAAGCTGGAACGTGCGGCCGATTCCAAGGAATGGAAGCTGACGGACGCAAAGCCCGGGGAGCAACTGGATTTCGCCAAAGCGAGCCAGGTGACGAGTGCGGTTAGTAGCGTGGCTTCATTTACCGACGTTCTTCCGCCCGATACCAAGCCGCAATCCACAGGGCTCGATAAGCCGACAACCATCACGATCAACACCGAGGAAGGCTTCCGTTATGTCCTGGAAGTTGGCCGTAAGACTAACGAGAGTTATCCGGTGACGGTGAGCCTGAACGCCAGCCTTGTGGCAAATCGGACCGCTCAGAAGACCGAAACGCCTGAGGAGAAGGCGAAGCTGGACAAAGAATTCCAGGACAAGAAGGAAACGCTGGAAAAGAAACTGGCGAAAGAGAAAAAACTCGAGGGGCGAATTTTTCTGGTGCCGAAGTTTGGCATCGATCTGCTGGAAAAAAGCCGGATGGACCTGCTGGCAACGCCGACTCCGAGTCCAAACCCAACAGGCTCTCCGAGCGCGGGCAAAGTTCCCCGGAAAAGTAACCCGATGCCTGCGGGACGCCCGCACGCTTAGCGGGCAAGAAAAGCCCGGCACCTTGTTTCCAAAGTGCCGGGCGTAAGTTCTGGCAACGTCCTACTCTCGCACAACCTATAGATGCACTACCATCGGGGCTGCAGCGTTTCACTTCCGTGTTCGGAATGGGAACGGGTGGGGCCACTGCGCTAGGATCACCAGACTTCGGAATCGGCCTCGGCGGTCGATTGCGTCGGTCTGATGATCAGGTTGTTACCAGTACCGCGCTGATTCTCTGAAATCTACATACAGGAAGTTTTTGCAACTTTTCAGGCTTCGTTTTGTTAGAAAGTCATTCCTCTCCGTTGGCCACTGCATCACTTACGCGATGCAGCGGGTAAACAGAAAAGTAAATGACCAAGCCGAACGGGTTATTAGTATCACTTAGCTGCATACGTTACCGCACTTCTACCAGTGACCTATCAACGTGGTGGTCTACCACGACCCTTCAGGGAGAACTCATCTTGGGATAGGCTTGGCGCTTAGATGCTTTCAGCGCTTATCCTTTCCGAACATAGCTACCCAGCACTGCCGTTGACACGACAACTGGAACACCAGCGGTTCGTCAGACCCGGTCCTCTCGTACTAAGGTCTGAACCCCTCAATTCTCCTGCGCCCACAGTGGATAAGGACCGAACTGTCTCGCGACGTTCTGAACCCAGCTCGCGTACCACTTTAACCGGCGAACAGCCGGACCCTTGGGACCTTCTCCAGCCCCAGGATGTGATGAGCCGACATCGAGGTGCCAAACCCTGCCGTCGATATGAGCTCTTGGGCAGGATCAGCCTGTTATCCCTAGCGTACCTTTTGTCCGTTGAGCGATGGCAATTCCACATTCAACCACCGGATCACTTGGACCTACTTTCGTATCTGCTCGACGTGTGTGTCTCACAGTTAAGCTGGCTTCTATCCATATACTCGACACCTGATTGCCAACCAGGTTGAGCCAACCTTCGTACTCCTCCGTTACTCTTTGGGAGGATACCGCCCCAGTAAAACTAGCCGGCTGCCAGTGTCCCTTTCCCGGTTAGACGGGCAAAGGTTAGTTATTCCAGTACCATAGGGTGGTGTTTCATTGGCGGCTCATCACATCCCAAAAGATGCGAATCAAAGCCTCCCACTTACGCTAAGCAATGAAACCGAAACAACAGTAACAGCGTGTAGTAAAGGTGCATAGGGTCTTTCCGTCCTACTGCGGGTAGGCGGCATCTTCACCGCCACTACAACTTCGCTGAGCTCCTCGTTGAGACAGCGGTCAACTCGTTACACGATTCGTGCAGGTCGGAACTTACCCGACAAGGAATTTCGCTACCTTAGGACCGTTATAGTTACGGCCGACATTCACGGGGACTTGGGCTCGTAGCTTCGCCTTGCGGCTAACCACTCACCGTAATCTTTCCGCATTGGTCACGTGTCACACCCTATACGTCGTCTTAACGACTTGGCAGAGTGCTGTGTTTTTGTTAAACAGTCGGTTGACCCATTTCACTGCGACCTACTTGCGTAGGCACCCCTTCTTCCGAAGTTACGGGGCTAGATTGCCGAGTTCCTTAACGAGGTTTCACTCACGCGCCTTGGTATATTCTACCCACCCACCTGTGTCGGTTTACGGTACGGGCAACCGTGGGAACATTGCACTGCTTTTCTCGATACAAGTTTTAACAGATCCGCCTTGGCCAGAGGCCTCAGCGTCCCCTTGCGGGACCGTCACTTTCAATCGACGGACTGTCTCCACTCATATGTCCCAGTGCAACTTAACCACAGCCGGTGCAGGAATATTGAACCTGCTTTCCATCGTCTACGCCCTTCGGCCTCGACTTAGGTCCCGACTAACCCTGGGAGGACGAACCTTCCCCAGGAAACCTTGGGTTTACGGCGGCCAGGAATTTAACCTGGCTTGTCGCTACTCATGTCTGCATTCTCACTTGTAGAAACTCCACAGTTGCTTCCGCTCCTGCTTCAATGTCGCTACAACGCTCCCCTACCAATCCGTCCTGGCGAACCAGAACGTCTTCCAGAGCTTCGGTATACCGCTTATCGCCAATCATTATCGGCGCGAGATCGCTCGATGAGTCAGCTATTACGCACTGTTTAAATGATGGCTGCCTCTAAGCCAACATCCTCACTGTCTAAGCAACCTCACATCCTTTCCACTGAACGGTATTTGGGCACCTTAGCTGCTGGTCTGGCATGTTTGCCTCTCGCGCGTGAAGCTTATCCCTCACGCACTGACTCCCGTGTTACACCCTGCGGCATTCGGAGTTTGATTGAATTCGATACCCTGGTATGGGCTCTAGTTCATCCAGTGCTCTACCTCCGCAGGTCAGCACACGAGGCTAGCCCTCAAGCTATTTCGGGGAGAACCAGCTATCACCGGGTTTGATTAGTCTTTCGCTCCTACCCACAAGTCATCCCAGAAGTTTTCAACCTTCACGGGTTCGGTCCTTCAGTTGCGGTTAAGCAACCTTCAACCTGCTCATGGGTAGATCACCTCGGCTTCGGGTCTACTACCAGCGACTAAAGACGCCCATTTCGGACTCGCTTTCGCTTCGCCTCCATTCCAGAAGAACTTAGGCTCGCCACTGATAGTAACTCGCAGACTCATTAAGCAAAAGGCACGCCATCACCGGTTGCCCGGCTTTGACACCTTGTAAGCACATCATTTCAGGGTACTATTTCACTCCGCTCACAGCGGTTCTTTTCACCTTTCCCTCGCGGTACTTGTTCACTATCGGTCGCCAGTTAGTATTTAGGCTTACGCCGTGGTCGGCGCAGATTCATACGAAGTTTCACGTGCATCGTATTACTCAGGAAATCCCTAGGCGTGCTTTGGTTTTCGGTTACGGGCCTTTCACCCTCTTTGGCGCAGCTTTCCAGAAGCTTCACCTAACCGCCGCACTACCATATCGGGCTCCTACAACCCCCAGCTACTTCTTATGCTCTGTCCTATCGTCTTCCCTGTCCCTCCTGGGAATGGAATGTCGCGCCGCACTTTCGCGCGCGGCTCATTAAAGATAGGTTCAAAGCACATGAAGTAGCTGGGTTTGGCCTCTTCCGCTTTCGCTCGCCACTACTTACGGAATCGCTTTCGCTTTCTTTTCCTCCGGTTACTGAGATGTTTCACTTCACCGGGTGTCGCGATGCTCATGCTATGTGTTCACATGAGCTCGACCGAACATTACTTCGGTCAGGTTATCCCATTCGGAAATCCCCGGGTCAAAGCGTGTTTACCGCTCTCCGAGGCTTATCGCAGTTAGCCACGTCCTTCATCGCCTACTGGCACCAAGGCATCCATGATGCGCTCTTTGTAGCTTGATCAATCTGTAGAACGCCGAACCGTTGCCGGCTCGTCGCTCAAATTATGATAACTGAAACTCTCCGCCCTGGTCACTGCGACCAGAGCTAATTAAGATTCAGACTCAGCTCTAAAAAGTTGTATTTACTACCCTGTATGTAGATTTCAAAGAACCAACGGTTACTGCGCAACTTCCGGGCATCAAAAAACTCAATCCTGTTTCCGATCTCTGTCCGCCTTCGCTCGCAAGCGACGGCGCGGTAAACCGGGACAAAATTGAGTTCAATTTGCAGTCCCAAAAATTGCGAGAACACACTTCTCCGAACTTTGCGTTTGGTGAAGCCCCGCGTCCGGCGGGACGAACAAATTAACGCACCGCAAGAAGTCGTCAACCGCGAGACGTAAGATTTTTCGCAAAATTTTGCAGATTGGCCGTTTCCCGCTGGTGAAAAATCGGTTCGCCGGCAAAAATATCCCTGTTGTTCGACCGACCGCGTCACGGGCCAGCAGCCATTTCCGCAACCGCGGCTGTGGCACAGTTGTGAAGCGCTAACGACCGCCTACCGTTGCGCATGGCTCGCAATGACGGTCGCGCTCCCGATCAACTACGTCCGCTGCATTTCCAACTCGGGATTGCCCCGCATGCGACTGCCTCCGTCCTCGTGGCCATGGGCGACACGAAAGTCATTTGTGGCGTCATGATCGAGGAATCGGTGCCGCGCTGGATGAAGGAACAAAACGTCACCGGAGGTTGGCTGACGGCGGAGTATTCGATGCTGCCGTATTCCACTCAGACCCGCAAAACGCGCGATATTGCCAGGGGCAGGCTCGATGGCCGTAGCTCAGAAATTCAACGACTGATCGGCCGCTCACTACGCGCGGTGGTCGATCTGGAAAAACTCGGACCCCGCACGATGTGGATTGATTGCGACGTGTTGCAGGCAGATGGCGGCACGCGCACCGCAGCAATCACCGGGGCGAGTCTGGCTGTGGCGGTTGCCTGCCGACGTTTGGTGGTGGAGAAAAAGTTGGGCGAGCTCCCCATTCGCAAGCTGGTTGGCGCAGTCAGCCTCGGTATCCTCGAGGGCGCGGCGATCCTCGACCTCAACTATGAGGAGGACAAGCTGGTGACGGTTGATTTCAATCTGGTTGCGACGGAGGAGGGCGAATTTGTGGAGGTGCAGGGCTCGGGCGAAGAGGCGACGTTTTCGCAGCCACAGCTCGACGCAATGTTGTCGTTAGGCCAAAAGGGAATTTCACGATTGATTGAGGCCCAGCACGCGGTGCTCGACCAGCTCGACGTCGACAAAGCAGGGGTGATCGATTTTCAGCTGTACGTTGCGGATTGTTCGCTAGGCAGTGCTCCAGTCCACCGAATCCGTTTTTCGACGCGAGGGAGGCAACGATTTCCTGGACGCGCGAATCTGCCGCTCAAAAACATCCATCGAAAGGCAAACCCTCCCGCGCTCGCTAGTCGACATTGTTGATCTTCACGATACTGCCCTTTGCCTTGGAATCGTTTGGGTCTTTCACCACGGTAACATACAGGTCTTTCCCGCCTTCGCCGAAAGCTACATTGGTTGTGCCGTCGCCCGCGGCGACCTTAAACAGGTGCAGAAGCTTGCCCTCGGGAGATAGCTTAAGGATCTTGCCGCCGAACCATTGGGCAACATAGATGTTACCCTTGCTATCGACCTTCATACTGTCCGGTCCGAGCCAGGGAGAATCGTTCTTGTTTTTTGCGAGAAGGTTGAGGAGAACAAAATTCGAGCGATGACTTAACGAACCATCGGCCTCGATCGTGAACTTTAGGATGCAGTTGCTGACCGTTTGGCTGACGTAAAGAGTCTTTTGGTCTGGCGAAACGCCTACTCCGTTTGCGTAATTGAGATCGTTTGCTACTTCCACCCATTTCTGACTGCCGGGCGCGAGATAAAGAATTTTCCCAATCACCGCTGTTGGGATTGGTGGATCGGCGTATGGGCCGAAGACCGAGGCATACGCGCCGCCGTTGGCGGTCACCACAATATCATTTATCCCGCCTTCGAACTTCTTGCCGTTGCTATCGGTATCCCATCGGCGCAACTGCTTTCCGGTCATATCGAGTTCCAGGATCGCGCCAGGATCGTTCGTGCATGCGAGCAGGAATGTCTTCTCTTTAGTGAGCGCCAAACCGTTATGGCCGCAGCCCTCCGTGTGATTCAACACCGTGGCTGTCTTGCCATCCCATTTCGACAAGGTGTTGGAGACCCAGCCGACGTAGTAAAGGTTGCCATCGAGATACAATGGACCTTCCGGTCCAAGGATATCACGAACGATCGTAACTTCGTCAGCCCACGCTGTGCTGGCCGTCAGGGTTATCGCACCGATCACGCAGTAAATAATGTTAGTTAATCTCATTTTGAATTACTCGGCTCATTCACCTTCCCATTTACCACGCCGGTGGCTGGAATTATCTGCAGGACGTTCGCCAGGTCGCTAATGAAAGGCCGTTCGGTCGCCGCGCGGCTCGAGTTTGTCGAAGGTCACGATCATGTCGGGAAACGCAGCCATGAATGCTTGCGCTTCTTTGGTGATCGCCACGCGTCCGATCGCGGGCGGCCCATTGTTAATGCGAAGTAAGCCATACTCGGCAAAAAATGCCGCGACGCTCTTTGGATTCTGACTGCCACCACGCCTTCGCGTAATGCTGCGCGAAGTGTTTCAACTCCTCGTTAGTCATAATGGAGGCCTGTCAGAAATTCGCTGCGTCGCGCGATACTGCATGATCTGCTTCGCGAGCCATTCGCACCATTCAAAGAATTCGTCCTGATTGGTGCGCTTCCGCCATTGCTCTATCCGATCTTTCGCGCGAGCCTGGCGTCAACCTTATTCCAGAGCCTGAGCAATCTTTTGGCATTTGGAGACAGGAATTGTTAGTGACCTCAAATATTGCACTGCTTCAGCTCGGTGAAGAAATCTCGGGAGTTTACTTCTTTGAACTCGCGGCATTCTCCTTCGGCGAGAGCGAGGCGACGATTTTTTTGAAGCGCGGATCGCCGCGGAGCGGGTCCCAGAACGGGAGCAGTTTTAAGGCGCCATAGCTCAGCATCTGCGATGCGACGGGGGCACGCTGCCCAGCTTCCAGTTGCTGCAAGGCAAGCTCCTTGTCGCCCGCCCAGGCTGCCGTAATGGCGAAATATTGAAGGACGCGGCTGCTGTTGTTGACATCTTTTTCCGGCGGCATGAGCTCGATCGCCCGACGGCCTTCGTCCAACGCCAGGTCTTTACGCCCAAGAGCAGCGTCGGTTAAACCGAGGACGCAGAGCGCCGGACCGTAGTCCGGCTGCGCCTGCACGATCTTCTCCTGCTGGGCGCGAGCCGCTTCAAACGCAGTGCGTGCTCTTGCTTCATCGTGGGTCATGCGCGCCAGCAGTCCTTCACCAAAGCTGCGGCTCAGAAGAATCGCGCTGTCGGTCCAACATGGATTCTCGCCCAGCGCGACGAGTGCTCGTTCGGCGGCAGCCGGATCGCGCTCGGCCAGAGCGCAAAAAAACCAAATGTCCGCGGCGCTGGCGATGGCTCCCGGTCCTTGTGCGAGGATTGTATCGATTGTCTGGTGCAGCGGCCGAGTGTCCGCTTTCCAGCAGAGAAAAAATAGTCCGCGATTGGCCCGCGTTTCGGCGTTGTCGGGCACGATCGCTGAGGCGCGACCCAACGCAGCGATCGCCTCGGCATAGCGCTGCAGAAATTGGTAGCTGAGCGCGATCTGTTGCAGAGTAAAAAAGTTGCGCGGGTCCAGTTCCACCGCGCGCTGCAGGTTCTGTAGACCTTCCTCCTGCTGGCCGCGCCGCCGCAGAATGTAGCCGGTCAGTTCGAAGAGACGCGGATCATTGGGTAACGCTCGCCGCGCGATCTCCAATTCGGCCAGGGCGCCGGCATAGTCGCGCCGTCCGTAGTAGAGATATTGTGCGCGCGCCAAATGCGTTTCGGCAGCATCGGGTCGCAGCCGTGTCGCCGCTTGCATCGCAGCTTCCGCCAGGGCCAGCCGGGTGGGAGTGTGGTCAGACCCCCTTGCTCCATAAAGGTATTCGTGGGCACGGGCGAGTTGGCAGTAAGCGTCGAAAAATGAGGGATCGCGCTTCACCGCTTCATCCAGAAGCTCAATCGCCTTCCGCAGGTCTGGATCGCCCGTTCCGCTGAAACTTACCGTGAGGAGAAGTGACTTCGCCCGGCTGTAAAGGTCGAAAGCCGCCAAATCAGTCGTGGGCGGCTGCTCGATGGCTTTCTTTTCGTTAGGCGAGAGTTTGATCTGTAACTGATCCGCGATCGCTTTCGCGATTTCACTTTGGATAGCGAACACATCGGCCAGATCGCGGTCGTAGGTTTGCGCCCACAGATGCGCGTCGTTGCGGGCATCGATCAACTGCGCGTTCACCCGCACTTTGTTGGCGGCGCGTTGCACGCTGCCCTCGACAACATGCGCAACGCCGAGCTGCTGTCCGATCTCGCGCAGGTTGCGCGCCGCGCCACTCTTGTACTGCATGACGCTCGTCCGGCTAATCACTTTCAGGTCTGCGATCTTCGATAGATCGGTCAAAATTTCATCCTGGACGCCATCGGCAAAGTAGGCGTTCGCTTTTTCTTCGCTCAGATTCTCGAACGGAAGGACGGCGATTGATTTTGCATCAATATCAGACGACCTTGACTCGTTAGGCACGGCGCTGGCCGCAAGCGCTGCTTCGCGTCGTGGCGCGAGCACGACCTTGTCGAACGCAAAATAACCAAGCGCCAAAACCAGCACCACGATGATCATGCGGTCCACCCGCCCACCAGTCTGCGGAGTGATCGATTGATTAGTCGCCACATCGTCCTCGCGCTTCAGGCCCTGCGGCGTTAATTCGAAAACCCAGCTAACGATCACCGCGGGAACGAACCCGATCGCCAGCAAAACGACGATGGTGCGGGGAAGCCACTCGGGTGCTCCGAACATTGGCAGCACTGTCCCGGCCACTTGGACGACTAGCCATGCACCAACCAGATAGAGTCCCGCCATGCGGATGACATTGCGTCGCTTTAACTCGGTGAAAAAATTCATCAGTCGCAATGTTTGCGCCGCGCACTCATTTCAGTTGGCCGTTGGCCAGGCCCATGGTGCGCGAGTCGCGCTGCCGTCGCGCGCGCTGCACCCATTCGAATGTGCGATCCTTCTCTCCGCGCCAGGGCGTAGACTTCACAGATCTGGCAGGCGGCCGTGTCAGCGTAGCGTTTGATCAAAGGAGCGCTCACTTAGGCAGGTGATTGGAATCGAGGCCTTTCGCTTTTGCGCCTTGATGTTCAGCAGCTCGACCAGAAGGGAGAATCCCATTGCGAAATAAGTGTATCCTTTCGGAATATGAAATCCCAGTCCCTCCGCAGTCAGATTCACTCCGATCAGGAGCAGGAAACTTAGGGCAAGCATCTTTAATGTCGGATGCCGCTCGATGAACGAGGCGATCGTCCCGGCCGAAATCATCATGATCAGAATGGCGACAACGACCGCGGCAATCATGACCCCGATTTGATCCACCATCCCGACTGCGGTGACGACAGAATCGACTGAAAAGACGAGGTCCAGAAGCACGATTTGCATTAAGACTCCGGAGAACGATGACCGTGCAGCTGGTTTAGTCGTGCCGCCGGTATCTTCGACCCGGTGGTGAATTTCACGGGTGCTCTTGGCGAGGAGAAAGAGGCCTCCGCTGATTAGAATAAGGCCTCGACCGGTAAGGTCGAATTCCCCGATCGACAAAAGTGACTGGGTCAAACCCATGACCCATGAAATCGAAAGGAGTAAGAGTACACGCATGACAAGGGCGAGGGTCAAACCCCATCTCCTGGCACTGCTCCGTCGTTCGTTAGGGAGCTTCCCGGCAAGAATGGAAATGAAAACGATGTTGTCGATCCCGAGAACGATTTCAAGCGCGGTAAGCGTTAACAATCCAATCCAGATCTCTGCTTCAAATAGCCAGTTCATATTGTTTCCGCTTCAGGTTATGAGTGAAGGCAGCTCGGTAAAGACTTGCGCTGACTCATTGTTACTTTCCGTGTATTTGGTAGCCTGCTGCTGAAAATCGCGGGTTGCTTTGCAACGAGTTGAGCCATTCGTCAATTTTTGAAACCAGCGCTGACCGGATGCTTCTTTCGTCGTATTCTTTCCGGGCCGCCACCGCTTTCTCTTTATCGCCAGGCGCGACACGGTAAGCTACCGCCACCTTATAAACATTGCGGAGTTTGTGCTCGGCAAAGAGAGACGTTTTCTCTCTCACCTTAGCTGGTCGTCCGCCAGGCCGATCGTGCGCAACAATGTGTCCCAGCGTGGATCGTCGTGAAGACTCTTTAGCAGAACATCCGGGCGCAATTCGGGTATGCCGGCGTCGCGCTGGCGGCGTGCACGCTCCAGCCATTCGAAAGCCTTATCTCTGTCCTTCCGATACGCGTAAACCTCGGCGATCTGATAAGCAGCGACTTCGCCATTCTTTGCGATTAACTCTGCGAGCGCCGCATCGGATTCAGGTACTCGCTTTTGACCCCAGCGCGCGCAGCTCACGGTGAGGAGTCGTGCCCATTCGGCCGTATCCTTTTCTGCCGCCGTCGCCGCTTCCTCAAATTTACCCTGTAAAAGATAAGTCATCCCGATGGCCGCGTAGGAATTTGGCGCCGATGGATTCAACTCGATGACCCGCTGGTATTCCGCGCGCGATTCCTCCTGATTTCCTGCATTCGACAGATTGTTCGCGAGAATCGCCCGGGCCTGGGCATTCACCGGATCCAATGCAACTCCACGCCGTAAAAGGTCGAGACCTTCCTTGGCTTCGTTGCGTGCGAAAGCTAGATTTCCTGCCCACTCCAGCAGCGTTGGATCTTGTGGGGCCAGGGCAAGAGCCTTGTGCAGTGTCTCCGCGGCAGCTTTAAAATTGTAATCAAAATTTGTCTCGATGACCGCCTTGGTAAGCAAGGCATCCGGCAAGTCTGGTTCGAGGGTGAGAGCGCGTTCCACGGCCTCGCGCGCGGCGGCGAGATGCGCGTTGAAGCTTTTCTGTCCTCCTTCAGTGGCGTAGTTGCAATCCCAAACGTGAGTATAAGCAAGCCCTGCCCAAGCAAGGGCAAACTTTGGATCCAACTCGACCGCGCGTTCGAAGGCTGCCCGAGCCTGGTCCGTCTCCTTTTCGGAATGCCGATTCATGAAGAAACGGCCCTGTAAGTAAGACTCATGCGCCTCCGCGTTTTTTGTCCCACCTTTTTCGGCCGCCTGCACCTGTGCCTCAATGGTCGCCTTGGCTGCCGGATCGACCGCGCCGCCAGTGAGCTGAGCGCGTAGTTGCTCCACGATGGTCTGGGCGAGTTCGGTTTGGACGGCGAACACGTCCCTTAAATTGCGTGTGTAATTTTCCGACCATTGCTCTTCGCCAGTGTTAGCCTGGGTAAGCCGGGCCGCGATGCGCACAACGTCGCCGGCTTTGCGCACGCTTCCTTCAACCAGATGCGCTACGCCGAGTTTCTGTCCAATCTCCTGCGCGGTCGCGTTCCTGCCTTTGAACGAAAACGCCGAAGTGCGTGCCGCGACGTGCAATCCGGGAATTTTTTGCAGGACCGTGAGCAACTCTTCGCTGATTCCATCCGAAAAATATTCACTACCCTTGTCATCGCTGAGATTGTCGAACGCGAGCACCGCAACAGAGTTAGAATTGGATAATGTCCTAGTTTCGTTAGGCGAAGCGGCTTCGCGCCGTGGAGTCAGAACAAATTTGTCGAAAGCAAAATAGCCAAGCGCAAGCACGAGCACCGCGATGATCAGCCGATCCATCCGGCGTCCTGTTTGCGGCGCGATCGATTGCTCCGGGGGCACCTCTTCGTCGCGCTTTAAACCCTGTGGTGTCAGCTCAAAAGCCCAACTGAAAATGAGCGCTGGAATAAAACTGATGACGAGCAAGACCACGATGCTGCGCGGCAACCATTCCGGCGCGCCGAACATCGGCAAGACTGTGCTCGCCACCTGCACGATCAGCCACGCGCCAACCAGATACAGCCCCGCAAAGCGGATGACATTCCGCCGTTTCAGCTCGGAGAAGAAGTTGTTGGGCTTCATTCCGCGGGTCTAGCTAACGGTTTCATAAGCACGAAGATTAGAAGAAATAACTGAAAGAGGAATTAAGAAATGAAGCCGCGATCAATGCAGCGCGTGGAGCGCGCGACCGAGGCGACGGCCGAATAACAGGACAAGGAGACCTCCGCCGGCGGCTATAGCCGCATTCATCGTCCAAAACCGGGTCGGTCCCATCTTCTCATAGAAACCACCCAGCCAGCCGATGAGATTGTTCGAGATAAACAAGCTCATGAAGGCAAGTCCCATCAGAGTGGCGTTCACTTTGGCCGGCGCGGCCCGCGAAACCAATGCAAGCAGCGTGGGCCAGTAGTAAAGAAAGGCGATTCCCATGAGGCCGTTACAGAGGAATGGCCAGATCGGATGAACCAATGCGTCACCCGAAACAAAGGTTGCGACTAGCAGGATCAGATAGCTGGCAGCAGCTAGCCATGCTCCTATACCGATCTTGGACAGCTCATCCGGCTCGCGTTGCCGCAAAGCCTGGCGTCTCCAGATCCAGAACAAGAGCGGCACGCCCATAATGCTGAAAAACGCAATGAGCGACTGATACCACGGGACCGGAATGCGAAAGCCGCCGACATCAGCTCTGACATGTTGTTGAATCCAGATCGGACCTACATTGTAGAGTTGAAAGTATGCGGTTGACTCGAAGATAGTGATAACGATCACGGCGATGAGCGCGAAGACAATTCGTCTTTCGAGCGCGGTAAATCGAGTCGTCTCGAACCTGCGCCGTTCCACTCGCGCCGGCAGGTAACGATAACCATAGAGATAAGTGCCAAGGCCGAGAAGCATGAAGATCGCAGCGATACCAAAGCCATAATGCCAGCCATAAACCTGGGCGAGGAAACCGCAGAGCAAAGGCCCAGCCACCGCTCCGATATTGATGGCGGTGGAGAAGATGATAAAGCCACGCGTCCGTCGCGCTTCGTCCTCCCGCGGATAAAGGGCACCTACCTGCGCTGAAATGTTCCCTTTCAAGAAACCCGAGCCGATAACTAGTAATAGCAGAGCGAGGAGGAATGACTGATCAAAGCTCATGACGATATGACCGGCACTCATGGAAAGCGCGCCGATCACAACCGCATTGCGCTGTCCTATCCAACGATCTGCAATCATACCGCCGAGTAACGGCGTGAAGTAAACAAAGCCGGAGTAGAGCCCGAAAATCTGCGACGCCAGCGCCTGAGTGGAGAGCGGACCTACGACTGATTCTACCGCGGCACGGAAGCGACCAAAACCGCCGATGTGTTCGACGTGTCCTGGCAGCAGTAACAGATCGACCATGTAAAGAACGACCAGCGCTGTCATTCCATAAAAAGAGAATCGTTCCCATGCCTCGGTGAAGGCGAGATAGAAGAGACCTTTAGGATGACCCATGAAGGTGACACTCTCGGTGCGACGGTTCATCCTGGCTGCTTACTAAGGTCCGATGTGCTCGGTTCCGGTGAGCAGTTGTTGAAACCCGGGATCGCTGCGAATCGGGTCCCAGACCGGATCAATTCTTAGCCGCGCGATGGAAGCAGCCTCACCGGCGGGAATGGATAACAGTCGCCGAAGAATGCTCACGGCATTACTGGCGGCGCCCGCCCGCGCCTCGATTTCAGCCAGGCTAGCCAGGTTTGCAGGTCCCAATCCCGCGTCTTTCTCGACCGGAATTAGGTCGAGCGCCTGTTGGGCAATCTTGATCGCATCGTCATTGCGGTTCAGAGCCAGATAAGTCCAGCTTAGCGCTCTCATCGAACGGATTTCACCCGGATGCTCAAGCAATCTTGCCTCCAATAATTGACGGGCCTTATCGGCATCAGCTCGGGCGGCGTTAACCTCGCCGGCTAAGACACGGATAACTGTTTTGGCGGAGAGTATTTGCCTTTCATCCCTTGTTGTACCCGGTCCTGTTTCCCATGTTTTTAGCGCGACGTTGAAGTTCCGGTTCAGGACAAGAGCTTCGGCGCGGCGGCCTATGACCATGACGAAGGTGCCACCGTTCGGAACCAACAAGTCTTCGGCAGGGAAGGTAGCGAGCGCTCGGAGAGCTTCCTTCTCGTTACCGTCCAGGTTCAAGCGACTCAGGAGTAACATACCCATGCTGGTGGCCTCGTGCGGATCGAGAGTCAGGCCATGCCGCGCCGTGCTTTCGGCTTCTTTCCATCGCCGCAGAAAACAGTAGGTCTGGGCAACATTCCCCGTAACCGAAGCATTGCGCGGGTCTTGCTCGAGCGACCTTCCCAGTCCTTCCAAAGCGCGGTTCCATTGCCCTTGCCGGCGATACACGTAAGCGGAAAATTGCAACGCCTCAGCGTTATTAGGTTGCAATTCGACCGCACGCTTAAACTCCGCTAAGGCTGGCTCGTAGTCGCGAAAACCGTAATAGTGAAAGACTCCGAGAGCCACATGCGCGTCGGCGAGATTAGGCGCAAGTGTCAGGGCGTCGTTCGCGATTTTGCGGATTTCAAGCAACTCCGATTCGGTCGCCGATTCGGCTAACCAATGCCGGCGCATACGGCAGACAGCCAGTCGTGCCATGGCGAGCGCGAACCCTGGATCGCGCGCAATCGCCTCCTGATACCAGGTGATTGCCTGGTCAAATAACTCGGGCGTCAGCGCGTTAAGAGCGGCGCGCTGTTCGAACTCGCCTTTCAAGAAAAGGTCATAGGCCGCCGGATCTCTCGTCGGCGCGCTCGCCACGACGTTGGCCTCCGCCGGCGAAAGTTTCGCTTGCAACGAATCGGCGATCTCCTGCGCGACTTCGCTCTCAACCGCAAAAACGTCTTTCATGTCGCGGTCGTAGCTCTTGGCCCACAAGTGTGAATCAGCCCGGGCATCGATGAGTTGCACGTTAACGCGCACCTTATCGGCAGCCTTCTGGACACTGCCTTCCACGACCGTTGCGACGCCGAGCTGTTGCGAAACTGTCTTTAGGTCTTCCGGCTTACTCTTATACTTAGCAGTCGAAGTGCGGGAGATAACCTTCAGGTCGGCGATGCTCGCGAGCTTGGTCAGGATTTCGTCCTGAATGCCGTCAGCGAAATAGGCGGCGCCCTTGTCGTCACTCAGATTCTCGAACGGCAAGACCGCGATCGATTTTTGCGGGATGGATGGCCCGTGCCGCCCCGACGCGTAACCGCACTGGCAGTATTGTTCGCCGTGTAGCGACCAATAAAAAACAATGCGATCGAAAACGCACGCGCCGATGATCACGACGTAAATCCATGCGTGGGATTTTCGGCGTGCCTGCGCGAACTCCGACATTTGTCGCGAGCAAGGCATCGACATCTTCCGTGCGCTTCAATCCTTCGGGCGTGAGTTCAAAGGCCCATGCGATTATCAGCGCGATGGGAAATCCGATGATGATTGCGAGCACGACGAGGCGCACGGCCCAGGTTGGAATTTCGAAGAAGGGAAAAACCTGCGTGGCAACCTGAACGAGGAGCCAGCCAACGACCGCGTAAGCGACGGCCACTTTGTAAACGTTGCGCCGCTTGAGCTCGGCGAAGAAGTTATCGGACTTCACTTGGTAGAAGTCGCATCTTTCGGCGCTAACGAAGCGACGATTTGCTCGAAGCGCGGATCGCCGCGGAGCGGGTCCCACAAGGGGAACAGCTTAAGCATGCCGTAGCTCGTGGCTATGGCTGCCCCGTATGTCGGCACTGCGGTGCCCAACTGCTGCAACGCCAAATCCTTTTCGCCGGCCCAGGCCGCGATCAAAGCGAAGTAGGCCCTTACGCTTTCCCCGCTGATAGAATCTTTTTCGACGGGCAGCAGCTCCATTGCGCGGCGACCTTCCTGCAAGGCAGCTTCCTTGTTGCCAAGGGCTGCATCGATCAGACCGAGGACACAAACTGCCGGTCCGTAATCCTTCTGTTGTTGCACCACCTGTTCCTGCTCCAACCGCGCGGCGGCAAAAGCTTTGCGAGCGCGGGCTTCATCGTGCATACCACGCGCAAGCAGGCCCTCGCTAAACTGGCCCCTTAACGTAATCAGGTCACCCCAAAAAGGGTTGTTGCCCAAGGCTGTTAATGCCTGCTCAGCCGCCGCCCAGTCTCGCTCCGCCAGCGCGCACAAAAACGCGAGATCTGCAGTGTCGCCCACTGCGGAGGCACGTTCAGAGCGAAGCCGGTCAATGAACTGCCGTAGAGGCCGAGTATCCGCGCGCCAATCCAGATCCACGAAAGCAATGCTGGACGCTACTGCAGTGTCATCCGGTGTAATCTCCAAGATGCGCTGGAGCGTCGCCTTCTCCTCCGGGTAACGTCGAAGGCTTTCGTAACTAATCGCCAGCTGTGAAAGCATGGACGGATTACGCGGATCGAGCGCCACCGCCTGTTCCAGAGCGTGTAATGCTTCTTCGGGTTTACCCTGATGGCGCAGAATGTAAGCGGTCAAGTCGAGGATACGCGGATCGTTAGGAAGGCCGGCACGCGCCGCTTCCAATTCGCTGAGCGCCCCTTTGTAGTCGCGAAATGCACGATAGAGATGCGCTCCGCGCGCCAGGTGCGTTTCGGCAGCATTGGGACGCAGCGCTGTTGCCCGTTGCAGAGCGGCTTCGGCCGCTGCCAGACGCGCCGGAGTGTGATCGCCCAAATCATCGTATAACCAGTCCTGCGCATCGACTAGCTGGCAAAAGGCAGCGTAAAAGGAGGGATCCCGTGCTACGGCACCATTCAATAGCTCAACTGCCTGGGGCAAATTCTTATCCGCCCCGCCTAGGGTGCTCGTCAGCATGAGCGTTCTGGCGCGGCTATACTGGTCGAACGCCGTTAGATCAGAGGTGGGCCGTTGTTCGATCGCGTTCTTCTCGGCCGGCGAAAGCCTGGCCTGTAACTGGTCAGCAATCGCCTTGGCGATTTCGCTTTGGATGGCGAAGACATCGGCCAGATCGCGATCGTAGGTCTGGGCCCAGAGATGCGCGTCGCTGCGGGCATCGATCAACTGCGCGATCACTCGCACTTTGTTGGCCGCGCGCTGGACACTGCCTTCGACGACATGTGCCACGCCGAGCTGCTGTCCGATCTCACGCAGATTGCGCGGCGCGCCGCTCTTGTACTGCATGACGCTCGTGCGGCTGATCACTTTCAAGTCAGCGATTCTCGAAAGGTCGGTCAGAATCTCATCCTGCACGCCGTCGGTGAAGAAGGCGTTATCCGGATCGCGGCTAAGATTAGCGAACGGCAGGATGGCGACGGATTTTTCGAGTCTGCCGGTAATCCGGCCCGCTCTCTCGCGCAGGACGAACTTGTCGGTCAGCAGCAAAACCACGGCCACAGACAGCATCGCCATGATCCAACGATCGACGTTTCGCCGAGACTGGCGCGCCTCTGGTTTCAAAGGCGCAGCCGGTGTTTCGCGCTGCAGGCCCTGCGGCGTCCATTGATAGAACCAGGCGAAAAGAACCCAAAAGGGGAAGCCGATGGCTGCGGCCACGATGATCCAGCGCACCAGCCAATCGGCCGTCCCGAAAAAGGGAAAGACCTGCGTCGCCACCTGCACCAGGAGCCACGCGCTCGCGGCGTAAAACGCGGCGGCGCGCAAGACGTTGCGGCGTCTTAATTCGATGAAGAAAGAGGGCCGGTTGTTCATGTCTTTAGGGCCCGATAGGTTCCTTTACCGCCAGCAATGGTTGAAAACCAGGAGCATTGCGGATCGGGTCCCAGACTGGATCGACCTTTTCCGAGCATGGCTTCACCGCCGTCGACATGCCACTTATACTCGTTAGGCCAAAATAAAAAAACGCTTGCGACGATGTAAGCCACCTCAACTTTGTAAACATTGCGCCGTTTCAGCTCGGCGAAGAACGAAGGCTTTTCGCTCATGAGCTTCCAGGCATTCCGAGTTTTGCGACCAGGCTCTTGTAGCGCGGATCATTACGTAAGCCGCTCAACAAGGGATCACCCACGAGACCCAGCATGCCGGTGTCATGGGTATCGAATGAGATTTGCAACCATTCGAAAGCCTTGTCCGTCTCGCCGCGAACGGCGTAAACCTCGGCGATCTGATAAGCCGCTATATTTCGGCTCTTGGCGATGAGTTCGGCTAAAGCCGCGTCGGCGGCTGCGTAGTCCTTCCGGGCGAAATAGGTGAGTGCGAGCTCGAAACGGCGGTAGGTTTCGTCGGGCTCCAACTGAGCTTCACGCAATGCCGCTTCTATGTCGCCGCGCCGTATCGCGATGAAAACCTGGTAGCGGTGATTAGAAGCAGCCCCCGGCTGCAACTCGGCGGCTTTCCGGGCCGCCGCATCCGCTTCATCTAGTTTGCCTCCAAACCAGAGGATCCGAGCAAGATTGAACGGTGGCGTGAACGCAAGCGGATCCAGCTTGATTGCTTCTCGCGCCAGTTTCTCCGCCTCGCCAAGGTTGCCCACGTAGACGAGGACGCGCGTGAGCAAGTCGCTGGCGGTTGGATTCGAAGGCGAAAGCTCCTTGGCGCGCCTGAGTTCCTTCAGGCCTTCAGTGAATTTCCACTCCGTAAAAAAACGAACCCAGCCCAGCGCGCTGTGCGCTTCAGCCAGGTCAGGAGCAAGTGCGACGGCTTGCTCGGCATCACTGCGCGCTTTCGGCCAGGCGGTCTTACCCTGGCCTGTAAGATCGCCGATGAGGGTCCAGGCTTCAGAACGTTCCGTGTAAGCGAGCGCGTATCCAGGATCGAGACGAATCGCTTCGTCGTAATGACCTACTGCTTTGCGATAGTCTTCGACGTTGCGCCGCTGGAGATAGAAGTGGCCCAGCAAGTAGGCATTGTGCGCTTCTGTGTTCTCAGTTGCTGAACGCGCCGCCGGACGTCCATCAGATCCAAGCAGCGTCATCTTCAGCGATGAGGCCACCTTCGTGGCAATTTCCTCCTGCACGGCAAAGATGTCTTTCAACTCGCGATCAAACGTTTGCGTCCAAATTGAGATACCATCGGAAGCGTTAATCAATTCGGCGACGATCCGCACTTTGTTTCCCTGCCTGCGGACTGTGCCTTCGAGCAGCGTCGTAACGCCTAACTTTTCGCCGATGGTCCTGCTGTCCTCCTGGCGCTCCTTAAATCGAAACGAAGAACTGCGGCCAATGACCTTAAGTTCTCCGATGTGACTCAGCGCAGCGATCAGTTCCTCCGATAGTCCATCCGAAAAATATTCGTCCTTTGGGTTACCGCTTTCGTTAAGCAGCGGCAAAACGGCAATTGATTTCGCCGAAGACGCGCCCGGCGACGAACTCTTTTCGGGAAATCCGTAGCGGCCAAGCATGAATAGACCCACCGACAAAAGTGCGCCGCCGACGACGATGTAGATCCACGCATGAGAGCCTGCGTGTCTTCGTGCTACCAAGTCTGCAACTTCCGTGCGCTTTAGTCCCTCGGGCGTTATTTCGAAAGCCCATGCCAGAACAAGCGCAATCGGAAAACCCAGGACGATGATTGCGACGATCAGTCTTATGATCCAGTTAGGAACATCAAAGACTGGAAAGACCTGCGCGATCCCTTGAGCGAGCGCCCAGCCTGCGACGGCATACGCGACCGCGACCTTGTAGACGTTCCGCCGCTTCAGCTCGGAAAAGAAAGAAGGCTTCTCGCTCATTTCGGAGGGTAATTTACGATGTCGATGAAAAGGCGGTATCCGATCTCGAACTTCAAATCGATCGCTTCTGCAGGCTGGGTAATCATAGCTTGGTGGCGGACTTCGGCATCACTCCGATCTTTTGCGCGAAGGCAATGAAGCGCGGGTCGTCCTTGTAGGCGCGCAGGAATGGATCCGCCAGTATCTCCGTTACACCGCTGTCGTGCGTGCTCCAGGCGTGGTCCAGCCACTCGAACATTTTCTCCGGCTCTTTGCGCAGGCCATAGACCTGGGCGATCTGGCTGCCTGCGTCGTTCGCATTTTCGTCGATGAGTTTTTTTAACTGAGCGTCGGCCTTGGCCTGGTCGCCGTGGGCAAAGTAGGCTAGCGCGAGGGAGTCGGTACGCCAGAACGGATCAGTTTCCTGCTTCGCTAGTTCCAGCGCGGCGGCCGGATTACCGCGCAGAATCTGAATAATCGCCAGAGTCTTGTAGGTCGCCCCGGACTGCGGCTGGAGCGCGATAGCGTTGCGCACGGCTGCTTCGGCCTCGTCGTAACGGCCAAGCGCGGTGAGAGAGACTGCGAGACTCATCTGGGCTGTGCCGCGCAATGGATCGAGCACAATCGCTCGCTGATCGAGCGTGACCGCTTCGTCGAGCCGGCCAAGGTTGGTCAGCAGGAGGGCAAGATTGTGCGACACGTTCGGATTCTGCGGCGCGAGATCCGAGGCACGGCGGAACTCCCTTTCGGCCCCGGTGAAATCGGAATCGAGACTTAACAAAACTACGCCTTTTGCCAAATGGGCCTCAGCGAGGTTCGGGTCAAGACGGAGCGCATTCTCGGCCGCGGCACGGGCTTCTGCGGTCGCCTCTTCTCTTTCCTTGTTCGCTATCCCACCGTAGTTACTGGCCAGAGCTCCCTGCGCAAACGACAGCTTCGCATACGCCAGCGCGTAACGCGGGTCGAGCCGAATCGCCTCCTCATAATAGGCGACCGCTCGGCGGCACTCCTCCGCGCTGCGGCGTTCGTAGTAGAAATTTCCCTGCAAAAGCGCGTTGTAGGCCTCTACATTCTGATTCGATGGCGTTGCGGCCGTAAGTAACTGCGTGGTGTGTCCATTATCTCCCAGGAGCGTAACTTGTAACTGTTTCGCCACCGCGTTGGCGATCTCCGATTGCACCGCGAAGATGTCCTTCAGATTCCGGTCGTAGGTCTCCGACCAGACTGTGACGCCGTCACCGGACTTAATCAGTGCCACCGCCATTCGCATGCGATCGGCAGATCTCCGCACACTACCTTCGAGCAGATAGTAAACGCCGAGCTTTTCGCCGATTGTCTTACTGTCGACGGTCTTGCCTTTGAATTGAAAGGATGAGGTGCGCCCGATGACCCTGAGGTCGTGCAAATGCGAGAGTGAAGAGATGAATTCTTCCGACATGCCGTCGGAGAAATAGTCGTTAGCTGGATCGCCGCTGGAATTGATCATCGGCAGCACCGCGATCGATTCTAGGGGAATGGTCTGGATTGATTCGGAAGTTTTACTGCCGTTAGGCGCAGCCGAGGTTTTGCTATCCGGCGAGTGCGATACCGCAAAACGCCACAGGAATCCGCCACCAAGAGCCAGTACCAAACCGATGAGGATAAGCTCAGTCCGACTCACTCGCTGCGCACCACGTTCGCCGTGATACCAGGCCAGAACGAGGGTAACAAAGAAGCCGACAACCAACGTCAGAGTTATCCCGCGCCGCACACTTTCAGGCCAGCCGAATTGTTGTCCAATTATGTCGATTCCTTGCAACAACGCGAAGGCCGCGGCGACATAGGCGATCGCCCATTGCACCAGTTTGCGCTGCTTCAAGCGTTGGAAGAACTCGTTCATTTCGCCGGCTCCTGGCAAAGCCAGGCTGCCACGGCATAGGCGACCTCGGTCTTATGGACATTGGGCCGCTTCAGCTCGGCGAACAAATCCTTTAGATTCACGCTGGTGGAAAGCGCGGCCTAGCTCAGATTCGGCTTACGTTTGTGCCACTCCGTGGCTTGCTCGTAAGCATAGGCGAGGCGAAGAACAGTTTCGTCACCGTTAGGCGGGCCGGTAATTTGCAGGCCAATCGGCAGCCCCGCGCGCGTAAAGCCACAAGGAACGGAGATGGTTGGCAGACCAAGCATATTGAAAGGTCGCGTATTGCGCAGCATGAGGAGTTCCTTGTCGCGAAGCGTATTCGGATCCAGTAGATCGGCAATCGCGAAAGGAGGCACGCAGGTCGTAGGAGTGATCAGGAGATCCACGTTCTCTAAGATTTGCGCGATCGAGCTTCGAATCTGTTCTAACTGCTGCTTGGCCTGAGTAAATGCGGAAGGTGCGATATTGGCACCGGCCTGAATTCTCTTGAGTGTCTGCGGCTGGTAAAGCTCGGGATTCCTGGAAACGTATTCCTTGTGATACGCATAAGCTTCCGACCTCAGGACCGTGACGTAGCGATCCATGATGGAAGCGTAGGTATCGTTTGCCGCGAGCGATCCGAGGTCATGCTGACTACGGGTAAGTGTTTTCAGAACTGAGAGAGCTGCTTCCGTTGCCGCTTGAATTTCGGGATGAAGTTTTTCGTAGAAGTAGCTGCGTGGAATCCCGAGCCGCAGAGAAGAGGGCAGGGTGGCGATGGTCGCGGCGTAATTTGGAACGGGGACATCTATGCTGGCCCTGTCCTGTGCGTCATAGCCCCCGATCACCTGAAGCATCAAAGCGGCGTCCGTGACTGTGCGCGTTATCGGTCCCAAGTGGTCAAGGGACCACGACAAAGGGATAACTCCCGAAGTGCTCACGTGTCCGTAAGTGGGCTTGAGTCCAACGAGGCCGCAGTAGGCTGCCGGCTGACGGATCGAGCCCCCAGTGTCGGAAGCAATCGCGCCATAACAGAGTTGGGCTGCGACCGCGGCCGCAGATCCACCGGAAGAGCCCCCGGAGCAGTAATCGAGATTCCAAGGGTTATGCACTGGGCCGAAATAGCTGATCACGGAGCTGCCGCCGTAGGCGAATTCATGCATGTTGAGCTTGCCCAGGAAGACAGCTCCGGCGGCTCTTAGCCGGCGCACAACCTCTGCGTCGTGCGCGGGAACGCGATCTTTGAACAAACCGCTGCCGGCGGTGGTGCGCACACCTGCGGTATCAATCAGGTCTTTGAGCGCAATCGGGATTCCATGGAGCGCTCCTCGCCAGCGGTCGTGCTGGATTTCCGCTTCGGCCGCGCGAGCCTCCGCCAGCGCGGAGTCGGCCGTAATCGTGATGAAGGCATTGAGCTTTGGATTGAGCCGTTCGATGCGGTTCAAACATTCACGGGTCAATTCGACTGGTGACACTTTCCTGCGCCGCACCATTTGAGAGACTTCGCTCAGGTCCAGCTGACTAACATTTGATCGCGGCCCGTTCTCTTGGGCTTTGGTGGAAGCGTGAGTCGCGTGTTTGTGAATGCCCATCATGAATGTGCTTGCCGCGCCAACCATAGCGTTCTCAACAAACATTCCGCGAGAGCGCAGATTTTCTTTTGATTCATTCATTAGCCGCGAATTGCGTCAATCGCTCGCGCGGGCTGACGGCATCTGCACGTTAAGCTTTTGGCACAACGCAGTGAAACGCGGGTCGTTCACGTAGGGGAGGAGAAAAGGTGTCACTGGCAGTTGCGAGAGACCGGAGTCATGCGTGGTGTAGGCTGTGTCGAGCCACTTAAACATCTCGTCCGATTCCTTTCGAACGGCGTAGAGGACAGCGATCTGAAACGCGGCGCCGGTCGAATCCCTGGCGATGAAGGCATTGAGCGCCGCATCGGCGGCAACTCGTTCACCCTGTGCTTGCTGCACCAGAGCGACGGCATAGTCGCGCCAGAAACCTTCCGTCTCCTGTCGGGCATTGATCATAGCCTGCGCCGGGCGATTCTGAAGTATGTCGAGGGTCGCGAGGTAACTGTGAAAGCGCGAAGCCTGTGGCTGAATCTCAAGGCCTTTGCGAAACTGTTCCTCCGCTTCCTTGTAATGGCCTAGTCCCACAAGCACCCGTCCAATGTTGTACCAGGAAACGGCGCGGAGGGGATCTAACGAAAGCGCCTCCCGACAGGTTTGCTCCGCTTCGGCCAGTCGACCTTGGGCCGAGAGTGCAGTGCCGAGAAGATTTTTCGCGGCGGCGTGGTTAGGAGAAGATTCCAGCACACGCCGAAATTCTTTCTCGGCAGTGCGAAAGTCGAGATCGGGGGTAAAGGCGAGAAGGCCCACTGCCATTCGCACCTCATCCAGATCCGGCGCAAGGCTAACTGCTTTGTCCGCGGCGCGGCGCGCCTCCTCGTACGCTTTCGCGATATCGTCTGTGGCAAAGCTGGCGGCGTATTGGCGCCAAGCCTGTGATAGCTTGGCATAGGCAATCGCATAATTTGCATCCAGCCGCACCGCTTCCTCCAGGAATTGAATGGCGCGCCGCACGCTCTCCGGGGTCAGTTGTTGAAAGTAAAAGTCCGACTGTAAAACCGCATTGTAAGCGGCGAGGTTTTGATTCGACGGAGCAGTGTCGGACTGTGGTCGCTCGCCTAACAACTTTAGCTTCATCTGCTCCGCGACTGCTTTGGCTATTTCAACCTGGACCGCGAAGACATCCTTGAGTTCACGATCATAGGTCTCCGACCAGAGCGAGCGTCCATCGGCTGCGCTGATCAGCTCCGCAACGATACGAACACGATCTCCCTGCTTGCGCACGCTGCCCTCGATCAGATTGGCGACACCGAGCTTCTCACCAATCGCGGCCGGATCACTGGATTTTCCCTTGAAGAAGAAAGAGGAGCTGCGGCCGATCACCTTGAGCTCTGGAATTTTGGCCAGGACCGCGATCAATTCCTCGGAGAGGCCATCAGAAAAATACTCGTTGTTGGGATCGCCACTCGTGTTGACCAGCGGGAGCACCGCGATCGATTTGGCGTTAGTGACAGATCTTGATTCGTTAGGCGCGGCTCTGTCCACCATTGCCGCCTCGCGCCGAGGAGTGAGAACAAATTTATCGAAAGAAAAATAGCCGAGCGCGAACACGAGCACGACAATGATCATGCGGTCCATTCGCCGCGCGGTTTGCGGCCCGATCGATTGCGCAGGTGTTACCTCTTCATCGCGCTTGAGTCCTTCCGGGGTTAGCTCGAAGACCCAGCTAAAGATGAGCGTCGGGATGAAACCGATCGCGAGCAGAACGACAATGCTGCGGGGCAGCCACTCGGGCGCGCCGAACATTGGGAGAACGGTGCCTGCCACTTGAGTTAGTAACCAGGCCCCGACGAGATAGAGGCCGGCCATGCGAATGACATTGCGCCGCTTTAACTCAGCGAAGAAGTTGCGCGGATTCATCATTCCTCTACTTGGGCCCTTCCTTTGGGGCTAACGAGACGACGATTTTCTCGAAGCGCGGATCGCCGCGGAGCGGATCCCAGACCGGGAACAGTTTTAAGGCGCCGTAGCTCAGCATCGATGATGCGGCGGGAGCGCGCAGTCCTGCTTCCAGTTGCTGCAAGGCAAGCTCCTTCTCGCCCGCCCACGCTGCCGTGATCGCGAAATACTGAACGACGCGGCTGCCGTTGTTGACATCTTTTTCCAGCGGCGTGAGCGCGATCGCGCGACGGCCTTCGTCCAACGCCAGGTCTTTCCGCCCAAGGGCAGCGTCGATCAAGCCCAGGACGCAGAGCGCCGGGCCGTAGTCCGGCTGCGCCTGCACGATCTTTTCCTGCTGGGCGCGAGCCGCTTCGAAAGCAGTGCGCGCTCTTGCCTCATCTTTGGTCATGCGCGCCAGCAGCCCTTCACCAAAGCTGTGGCTCAGACTAATCGCGGATTCGAACCAGCATGGATTGTCGCCCAGCGCGACGAGCGCTCGTTCGGCTGCAGCCTGATCGCGTTCGGCCAGAGCGCAAGCAAACCAGAAATTCGCGGCGCTAGGAATAGCGCTCGGTCCTTGCGCGAGGATCGCATCAATCGCTTGGTGGAGCGGGCGCGTGTCCGCTTTCCAGAAGACGTAAAATCCTGCACGAGTGGCCCGCGTTTCGGCGTTGTCGGGCACGATCGCTAACGCACGATCCAGCGCAGCGATCGCCTCGGCAAAGCGCCCCAGTAATTGGTAACTGACCGCGATCTGTTGCAGAGTATAAAAGTTGCGCGGATCCAACTCGACCGCGCGCTGCAGGTTCTGCAGACCTTCCTCCTGCTGGCCGCGCCGCCGCAGAATGTAGCCGGTGAGTTCGAAGAGACGCGGATCATTGGGTAACGCTCGCCGCGCAATCTCCAATTCGGCGAGGGCGCCGGCATAGTCGCGCAGCCCGTAGTAGAGATATTGCGCGCGCGCCAAATGCGTTTCGGCAGCATCCGGCCGCAGCCGTGTCGCGGCTTGCACCGCAGCTTCAGCCAGGGCAAGCCGGGCGGGAGTGTGATCAGACCCGCTTATTGCATAAAGGGATTCGTGGGCATAGGCGATCTGGCAGTAGGCGTCGAAAAATGAGGGATCGTGCTTGACTGCTTCATTCAGAAGTTCAATTGCCTTCCGCAGGTCCGGATCGCCCGTCACACTGAAAGTTGCCGTGAGGAGAAGTGACTTCGCCCGGCTATAAAGGTCGAAAGCCGCCAGATCTGTCGTGGGCGGCTGCTCGATGGCTTTCTTCTCGTTAGGCGAGAGCTTCGCCTGTAGCTGATCCGCGATCGCCTTGGCGATTTCGCTTTGGATGGCGAACACATCGGCCAGGTCGCGGTCGTAGGTTTGCCCCCACAGATGCGCGTCGTTACGGGCATCGATCAATTGCGCAATCACCCGCACTTTGTTGGCCGCGCGTTGCACACTGCCCTCGACGACATGCGCCACGCCGAGCTGCTGGCCGATCTCGCGCAGATTGCGCTGCACGCCGCTTTTGTATTGCATAGCGCTCGTGCGGCTGATCACTTTGAGATCTGCAATCTTTGCCAGGTCGGTGAGAATCTCGTCCTGCACGCCATCAGCGAAATAGGCGTTCTCTTTGTCGCTGCTCAGATTTTCGAACGGCAGGACCGCGATCGATTTGGCGTTAATTACAGACCTTGACTCGTTAGGCATGGCCCCGGCCACCATCGCCGCCTCGCGCCGCGGTGTGAGCACAAATTTGTCGAAAGCAAAATACCCGAGCGCGAACACGAGCACGACAATGATCATGCGGTCCATGCGCCGCGCGGTTTGCGGACCGATCGACTGCTCTGGTGGAACCTCTTCATCGCGCTTGAGTCCTTGCGGAGTTAGCTCGAAGACCCAGCTGAAGATCAGCGCAGGGATGAAACCCATCGCGAGCAGAATCACAGTGCTACGCAGCAGCCACTCGGGCGCTCCGAACAGCGGGAGTAGTGTGGTTGCTACCTGAGTTAGTAACCAGGCCCCGACCAGATAGAGCCCAGCCATGCGGATGACATTGCGCCGCTTCAGCTCGGCGAAGAAGTTGTCGATCTTCACTTGGTCGAAATCGCATTCTTCGGTGCGAGCGACTCTACGATTTTTTCGAAGCGCGGATCGCCACGGAGCGGATCCCATAAGGGGAACAGTTTTAAGGCGCCGTAGCTCAGCATGAGCGCTGCGGCGGGAGCACGCAGTCCAGCTTCCAGTTGCTGCAAGGCGAGCTCCTTGTCGCCCGCCCACGCTGCCGTGATCGCGAAATATTGAACGACGCAACTGCCGTTGATCACGTCTTTTTCCAGCGGCGTGAGCGCGATCGCTCGACGGCCTTCGTCCAAGGCCAGGTCTTTGCGCCCAAGAGCAGCGTCGATTAAGCCCAGGACGCAGAGCGCCGGACCGTAGTCCGGCTGCGTCTGCACGATCTTCTCCTGCTGGGCGCGAGCCGCTTCAAACGCGGTGCGCGCTCTTGCCTCATCTTTGGTCATGCGCGCCAGCAGACCTTCACCAAAGCTGCGACTCAGACTAATCGTGAATTCGCTCCAGCATTGATTGTCACCCAGTGCGACGAGCGCTCGCGCGGCCGCAGCCTGATCGCGTTCGGCCAGAGCGCAAAAGAACCAGTTGTCCGCGGCGTTGGCGATCGCGCCCGGTCCTTGCGCGAGAATTGCATCAATCGTCTGGCGCAGCGGCCGGGTGTCCGCTTTCCAGCAGAGGTACCATTCTGCTCGATTCGCACGCGTTTCGACGTTGTCGGGCGCGATCGCTAACGCGCGATCCAGCGCAGCGATCGCCTCGGCATAGCGCCCCAGGAATTGGAAACTGATCGCGATCTGTTGCAGAGTAAAAAAGTTGCGCGGGTCCAGCTCCACCGCGCGCTCCAGGTTCTGCAGCCCTTCCTCCCGCTGGCCGCGCCGCCGCAGAATGTAGCCGGTGAGTTCGAAGAGACGCGGATCATTGGGTAAAGCTCGGCGCGCAATCTCCAATTCAGCGAGGGCGCCGGCATAGTCGCGCAGCCCGAAGTAGAGATATTGCGCGTGCGCCAAATGCGTTTCCGCAGCATCCGGGCGCAGCCGGATCGCGGCTTGCACCGCAGCTTCAGCCAGGGTAAGCCGGACGGGAGTGTGATCAGACCCACTTACTGCATAAAGGGTTTCGTGGGCAAACGCGAGCTGGCAGTAAGCGTCGAAAAATGAGGGATCGCGCTTCACCGCTTCATCCAGAAGTTCAATGGCTTTCCGCAGGTCTGACTCGATCGTCGCGCTGAAACTTGCCGTGAGGAGAAGTGACTTCGCGCGGGTGTAGAGGTCGAAAGCCGCCAGATCGGTGGTGGGCGGCTGCTCAATAGCTTCCTTCTCGTTAAGCGAGAGTTTGGCCTGCAAGGCATTGGCGATTTTTTGCGAAACCTCGCTCTCGACCGCAAACACATCCTTCAGGTCGCGGTCGTAACTCTCAGCCCAAAGATGGGCGTCGACGCGAGCATCGATCAACTGGACGTTGACGTGCACTTTGTCGCCAGCTCGTTGCACCGAACCTTCGAGGATATTCGCAACTCCCAGTTGTTGCGCGATCACCCTCAAGTCCTCCGGCTTACTTTTATACTTCGAGGTCGACGTTCGTGAGATGACTTTGAGATCGGCAATGTGCGAGAGCTTGGTCAGGATTTCGTCCTGAATTCCATCGGCAAAATAAGCATTCGCCTTATCATCGCTCAGGTTCGCAAATGGAAGAACGGCGACACCTTTCTCCACAATCGGGAGCTGGGGAACGCTCGTGCGCTCCAATTCATTGACGTTGGCCTCTCGCCGAGGACGCAGCAGCCGAAATGCGAACAGAACCGCCGCAAGAGCCGCCAGCACGACTGTAATGCTGACAATTTTTCGACCAGTCCGCCGGCGGATCGATTTCCCAGACGCAACATCTTCTGTTCGCCGGACTCCTTCCGGTGTGATCTCGAAAGCCCACGCCAAAGCCAGGGCGACCGGAAAACCCAGGGCAAGTGCGGCGACCAAGACCTTCATGACCCACGCCGGGGCCTGGAAGGTCGTGATCAAAAGAATCGACGACACTTGGATAAGCAGCCATGCCGCTACTGCATAAGCGACCGCCAATCTATAAACGTTGCGCCGTTTGAGCTCGGCAAGAAACGAAGGCTTATCACTCACGGTGCAAAATTCAGTGTTGAGTCTCTCAACTGCTCGAACAAACGAACAGTCTCGGTCAGTTCCGCGACCCGCGCGTACTGCTCATTAACCGAGAGCTTGGAATAACCCACGATGTCGATGAACAAGACGTGGCCGATCTCCGTTTGCGTCCTTTGCTCCTCTGCCATGGGGGTTCATCCTAGGCATTGGCGGCGGCGGACCGCTACTTCATTTTTGCAGCGCGCGTTCCCGTTCGAGCAGGGTTGGGTGCGAGTAATAAAACCCGCTATAGAGCGGATGTGGCGTCAGGTTGCTCAGGTTTTTCTCGGAGAGTTTGCGCAGTGCTTGGAGAAGCGGTTGCGCGTCACCCATGGTGCCGCCGGCGAACGCATCCGCCTCGTATTCGAAGCGGCGCGACCAGATGCGAACCAGCGGCGAAAACCAAAAACTGATCGTCCCCGCCAACAACGAAAACAGCAGCATGGCCGGCACCACGTTCGCTGCGGCAAAACCCGCGTCATACTCGAAACCGAATGCGCGATAAAACCACTCCTGACGAGCCAGCCAGGCGACCGCTGCGAAGCCTGTTAACACGCCGGCGATCGAAACACCGAGCAACTTCACGACGTGACGTTTTTTGTAATGCCCGATTTCATGCGCAAGCACGGATTCCAGTTCCGGCTCGGCAAGCTGGGCTACGAGGGTGTCGAAAAGGACAATTTTCCGAAAACGTCCGAACCCGGTGAAGAAGGCGTTGGAGTGACGCGACCGTTTACTGCCGTCCATTACTTCGATGCTGCGGGTTGGAAATTTGGTGCGCTTCGCCAGGGCAAAGAGGCGTTCGCGCAACGAGCCCTCCGGCAGTGGTGTGAACTTGTTGAAGAGCGGCATGATCACCGCAGGGGCGATCAGCAGCAAAAGCAATTGGAACACGATCACGACCGCCGCTGCCCAGATCCACCAGTTTGGACCAGTCCACTCGATCAGCTTCAAGACCAACACAAGCAATGGAAAGCCGAGCAACACGGCGAGCAGAAAACCTTTCAGACGATCAAGCACCCACGTCTTACCGGTAGTCGTGTTGAAGCCGAATCGGCCTTCGAGTTTGAACTGCGCGTACCACGCGAAGGGCAAACTGACGATGCTTAATGCAATTCCTGTAGCGAAAAGAAAACCGGCCATTGCCCAAGCGGACGTGCCGAAAGCTGTCGTGAATTTTGCAAACGCCCACGGAAACACACCGCTGAATAACAGGCCAATAAGGAGCGCGGCATCAAATAACGCCACGACCTCTCCAAACCGGCTCTTAGCCAGGGTGTAATCGACCGAGCGACGATACGTCGGTTGATCAACCATTTTGCGAAATGCAGGCGGCACTTCATCCGCGTGCGCACGCACATGACGTTCGTTGAGCCGGCTGAGCCACAGTTCTGCAATCGCGCGCGCGAGAATCAGAGCGAAAGCAAGGATGGCGAACGGCGACATATGCACGTGCCCGATCTCAAATTTTAGGTCTAAAGGAAGGCACGGATGGCCAGGCTTCTTACTATCCTAACACTTGCGACTTAACGAGCCGATTCCGGCTAGGACATTGCTTTTGACCATCCTAAGGTTTGTAACTCTTGCAGCGCTTCCGCCCCCGCTAAGGAATTCCTATGTTGGGCTTCGCCCTGCGCCGCCCTCATTTCAGTTGGTCGTCGGCCAGGCCCATCGTGCGCAGAAAGCCATTCCATCGCGGATCGCCGTGCAGATTGTCGTAGACAGGTTCACTTCGAAGAGCGACCAGGCCCGAGTCGCGCTGCCGGCGGGCACGCTCCAGCCATTCGAACGCGCGATCCTTCTCTCCGCGCCAGGCATAAACTGCGCCGATCTGGCAGGCAGCCACGTCGGCGTAGTCTTTGATCAAATCGGCGAGGGCGGCGTCTGCTTCCGGAATCTGCTTCTGACTCCAGCGAGCCATGGCCGCGACATAAAGGCGAGCCCACCCCGCCGCATCATCGTGCGCCGCCGCTGCGGCGTCTTCAAACTTCCCTTGGAGCAGGAACGCAAGACCAAGGCTGGCGTGGGCCCAGGGCGACGCCGGACTAAGCTCGATAACGCGAGCAGATTCCGCCTGCGCTTCGGCCTCTTGCCCCGTGATGGCAAGATGATAGGCAAGCCATAAGCGTGCTCTGGGGTTAACAGGGTCAAGAGCGACTGCGGCGCGGTAAAGCTCCATAGCATGTGCAACGTCGCCTCTCGCGCTTGCCACGTTGCCGGCTGCAATAAAAAGCGCCGAGTCTGCGGGGGCGAGGCGAAGGGCGGTCCGCAGCGAATCGTCTGCTCCTTTCCAATCGAAGTCATAATGAAGTTGAATATCTGCGCGAGCGCGCAACGCCTCCGGCAGGTCGTGCTCGACTTCAATCGCCCGCGCGGTTGCCTCGCGTGCGCTGGCAAGATGGGCGTCGAATCCCGCCCTCCCAACCTCGCCGCCAAAGCCGCACATCCACAAATGCGACTCAGCCAGTCCAGCCCAAGCGAGCGCGTAGCTCGGGTCAAGCTCCACCGCCTTCTGGTATTCGATTAGGGCTTGGGTGACGCCATTCTGCGAATGACGATTCTCATAAAACCGGCCCTGCAGATAATGCTGATGCGCTTCCACATTCTTCGTCCCCCCTTTTTCCGCCGCTTGCACCTCTGCCTGAATCGCCCCCTTGACCGTTGGATCCGCCGCGCCATCAGATAGCTGACCGCTCTTCGTCAATTGCCCGACGATGGTTTGCGCGAGCTCGGTTTGGACTGCGAACACGTCTTTCAAATCGCGCGTGTAATTTTCCGACCAGATTTCATCCCCCGATTTCGTCTGAGTCAGGCGGGCTGAGATGCGCACGGTTTCGCCAGCTTTGCGCACACTCCCTTCGACCAGGTGGGCGACTCCAAGCTTGTGTCCAATCTCCTGCGCCGTAGCGCTCTTGCCTTTGAAAGAGAAGGAAGAAGTCCGCGCCGCCACGTGCAGGCCGGGAATTTTTTGCAGGACAGTCAGTAACTCCTCGCTAATGCCATCGGAAAAATATTCGCTTCCCTTGTCATCGCTCAGATTGTCAAAGGCGAGGACGGCGATCGATTTTTCTGGCAGGCTATTTACGGTTGCCGACGCGGCTCCTGTGCTCGTTAGGCGAACGCGGAGCAGTTGAAAGACAAAGAGACCGGTCGCAACAACCGCAAGAGCGATAGTAATACGAACAATTTTTTGTCCGGTATGTCTGGCGATAGAGTCGTTAGGCGCGACATCTTCCTCGCGCTTGATTCCCTCCGGCGTGAGCTCAAACGCCCACGAAAAGACCAACGCAATCGGAAAACCGAGGACGGATAGCGCGACAAACACCTTCATGACCCATGGCGGCGCTTCAAAGGTCGGGAAGAGAATGGAAGCCGCTTGAATGAGCAGCCACGAAATGACTGCATAGGCCACTGCGACCTTGTAGACATTGCGCCGCTTTATCTCGGCGAAGAAGTTGCGCGGATTCATTTCTTCGAAAATGGAGAGGCCTTTGGGGCGAGCGAGGCGAGGATTTGATCGAAGCGTGGATCGGCGCGCAGCGAGTCAAAGCTGGGTGAGAGTTTCAGAGTTCCATATTGAAGGCCAGCGGCGGCGCTGGCCGACTCTTTCAACTGTTCGAAGGCGAGATCCTTCTCGCCTGACCAGGCATAAATGATGGCGAGTTCGGTGGCGTAGATCGGGCCATCATATGCGTCCTTTGCAATCGGGAGTAACTCGCGCGCCTTCCGGCCCTCCGCGATCGCCTCCGACTTATGACCCAATCCCGCGTCGAGTAACCCAAGGATAATCCAACCCGGCGCGTACTCCGGCTGTTCCTGTGTTGTTCGCAGGACGATCGGTCGCGCCGCAGCGAAGGCCTTTTCGGCCGCGCTCGGGTCTCCGAAAGTTCTTGCGACGAGCCCGACAAACCAGTCGTGCGGCCAGAGCGCGTTGAGGGTCGTGTCGACCGCTCCTTCCGCTGGGACTAACTGCAGCGCCTGTTCCGCGGCGGCCTGGTTGCGTTCCGCGAGGGAAAGCTCAACGTAGGACGCGGCCACTCCCCGCGCATCCTTTGGGTTGGTGCGCAAAAGACTGTCAAACTGTGTGCGCAAGAACGCCGTCTCTCCGCGTTCGACATAAGACAGGCCCCATAGGATTGATCTGCCGAAGACATCATTCGGGTTGGCTGCCACCGCTCGCTCCAGATAAGTCTTAGCCTCGGCCTGACGCCGCAAACGGCTGTAAGTAAAGCCAGTTTCCTGGAGCGTGACGGGATCGAGCGGGTCCAACTCGATTGCTCGGTGGAGATTCTTCAATGCGTCCTCCCAGTGTCCCTCGCGTCGATCGACTGCCGCGGTGATCAAAAGGAGACGAGCAGAATTCGGCAGGGTGCTACGCGCGATCGCAAACTCGGCGCGTGCGGTGGCGTAATCACGATAGCCATGGTAGGCAAGAACGCCTTTGGCCATGTGGACGTTGCCTGCATCTGGTTGAATGGCTTCGGCTTTTTCCAGCGCCACCCGCGCCAGTTCGAGACGGGCAGCCGTATGATCAAAACCGCCCCAGTATAGGTCGGTATGCACCTCGACGAGCAGACAGTAGGCCAGGAGGAAGTTCGGATCGAGCTGAGTCGCTTCGTTGAGTAACTGCACCGCCTGCAAGAGGTATCCGCGACCATTGGGATCGTTCGACTGTTCGTCGAGCGTTCGGGCTCGCAAGTAATTCTCGTGTGCCACCAGATTTGTCGTGGGCGCCTGCTCGATCGCCCTTTGCTCGTTAGGAGAAAGTTTGGCCTGCAATTGGCCGGCGATTGTCTGCGCGATCTCGCTTTGGATGGCGAAGACATCCGCCAGGCTGCGATCATAGGTCTGCGCCCAGAGATGCGCGTCCGTCCGCGCGTCAATCAGCTGCGCGTTCACCCGCACTTTTCCGGCGGCGCGCTGCACGCTGCCCTCGAGAAGATGGGCGACACCCAACTCCTGACCGATCTTACGCAGGTTCCGCGTCGTCGTCTCCCGATACTGCATCACACTGGTGCGGCTAATCACTTTCAAGTCGGCCACCCGCGCGAGATCGGTCAGGATCTCATCCTGCACCCCATCGGTGAAGAAAGCATTTTCCTTATCGGCGCTCAGATTTTCAAAAGGAAGGACAGCGATCGATTTCTCCGGAATAGGGGCAGCCAACTCACTGTTATGGTTGTTAGGCGCAAAGGAAGTCTTCTCTTCTGCTGAACGCGTGGCGGCAAAACGCCAGAGAAATCCGCCGCCCAAAGCCAGGACCAGGCCGATGATGAGAAGCTCCGCGCCGGTAACTCGCTGGGCGCCACGCTCGCCGTGATACCAGGCCAGGACCAGGGTAACGAAGAAGCCCACAACCAAGCCCAAAGTAATCCCGCGCCGCGCACCTTCCGGCCAGCCGAACTGTTGCGCGACGATGTCGATCCCTTGCAGTAGCGCAAAGGCCGCCGCGACATAGGCAATGGCCCATTGCACCAGTTTGCGCTGCTTTAAGCGTTGCAAGAACTCACTCATTGCGATGAGTCCCGCGTAGAAGCGCCATACTTGGTTAGCAACGCCTGAAAACCGGGGTCCTGCCGGATCGAATCCCAGGCTGGATCAATCCGCAAGGTGGCAACCGAGATGGCGGCCCCCGCGGCAGAAGAGAGAAGCTGATCGATATGTTTGATCGCGGATTGTGTTTCGCCCACCTGTGCTTCAGCTCTTGCCAGCCGATCGAGGTAGAATGACCCTACGGTTGCATCCCGCGAGATAGGCAGGCTTTCGACCGCAGAACGCCCGGCCTGCAGGGCAGCTTCTTTTTCACCCAGTCCCGCATAAGTGACCGCGAGATAACTATTGGCGTCAGCTGCCTTTTCCGGATTGGCGAGTAACTCTCTTAGCTTTACTTCGGCGTTGAGGAATTGGGCGTGCGCAGCAGCTGCATCTCCTTTCAACTTCAAGGCCTGGCCGCGAAGGAGCTCGATGGGGGCGGAGCTGTGCTCGAAGCGAGTAATCAACCATTCCGGCGCGTGTGCGATGGCGCTTAGCGCGGCCTCTGGTTGCCTCTGGAGCATCGCCAGCTTGAAACGAAGATGCGAGACGGCGCCTTGCGGATCCTTGTCGGGTGGAATTGATGTGATGAATTGCCGCGCTGCCTCCATATTGCCACGAAACGCTTCGCTCGTGGCTCGTTGCTCGATCGTCTCCATGTCGTCCGGAGCAATTGCGAGTGCTTCCGCAGAAAAGATTGCTGCCTCGTCATAGCGACGCCGGGCCATATAGGAGTTGGCAATTTCCCGGCGCAGGAGCGAATCGCGCGGATCGACAACTACTGCTTGCTTCAATCTCTCGATCCCGTCGTCCCACTTGCCTTGCCGGCGATAGACGTAACCGATCGCGGCCAGCACTTCCGCGCTGTTAGGCATGCCTTCCTTGGCGATCGCAAATTCACGCAGCGCCGCCTGGTAGTCGCGATGGCACCAATAGTGGTAGTAACCCATCGCGAGATGCGCTTCTGGCAAATCTGGCTGCAAGGCGAGTGCCTTATCCACCGATGCTTTGGCCTGATCGATCACTGCCGGACTGTCATCAACTCCGTACCAATGGAGATAACTCTCGAGGCGAGACCACGAGACATAAGCGAGCGCGAAATTCGGGTCGGTCGCCACGGCGCTCTTGAACAGTTCCCTCGCTTGATTACCCGTCGCTATGGGGTCGCTTACCACGCTGTTTCGCAGACGGTCGGATAGGTCACGGCCTTTAAGATAGAACTCCAAAGCCGCACCATTTTTTGTGGGGACATTGGCCACCCGCGCCGATTCCGCGGGCGCGAGTTTCGCTTTGAGGGCGCTGGCTACCTTTTCTGCTACTTCCCCTTCGACACCAAAGATGTTATCGAGCGTCCGCGGATAAGCTTCCGCCCAAAGATGCTGATCATTAGCCGCATCGATCAATTGCACATTGATCAACACCTGTTGGCCGGCCTTTTGGACGCTGCCTTCAAGAATGGTGGCCACGCCCAATTGCTGCGCGATCGTTTTCAGGTCGTCGGGGTGACTCTTGTATCGCTCAGTCGAAGTTCGCGAGATGACCTTAAGATCACCGATCGCAGCCAGCTTGGTCAGGATCATGTCCTGCATCCCGCTGGCAAAGTAAGCGTTACCCTTATCTTCACTCAAGTTCTCGAAAGGTAGAACGGCGAGGGATTTGTTGGAAGCAGACCGGCCGATCACTGGCGCCGATCCTTTAGTCGTTAGACTCGGACGTAGCAGTTGAAAGACAAGGAGACCGGTCGCGATTGCCGCCGTCGCGATGGTAATGCCGGCGATCTTCCGTCCGGTCCGCCGAGTGATAGAGCCGTCAGGCGCGACATCTTCTTCGCGCTTGATTCCCTCCGGCGTGAGCTCGAACGCCCACGAAAAGACCAACGCGATGGGAAAACCAAGGACGATTACCGCGACAAACACCTTCATGACCCATGGCGGCGCTTCAAAGGTCGGGAAGAGAATCGAAGCCGCTTGAATGAGCAGCCACGAAATGACTGCATAGGCCACTGCGACCTTGTAGACATTGCGGCGCTTTATCTCGGCGAAGAAGTTGCGCGGATTCATTTCGCGCCCGACAAAGGCTGGGTAAAATCCCGCGCCGGCATGATTTTTTCCGCGAGCGCTTCGAAACGCGGTTCACCATGCAGCGGATCGAGAAGTTGATCGACGCGAATCGGCGCAAGGTTAAAGCCATCGCGATCGCGATACCCTTGTTCCAGCCAGCGGAGCGCCTCATTGCGATCATCCAAGCCCAGGCAGAGCAAGGCGAGTCCGTAGGCCTCAAAGTAACGTTGTCCTCTGACCTGAAGCAGCTCGTCGAGGATGGTTCTGGCTTCGTCCTTTCGTCCCATCCTGCCAAAGAGGTGACCGAGGAGTGCTTTTGGAAATGGGTCGTCGTTTAATTTGATCGCCTGCTGATACTCAGCCATAGCTTCCGGAAGCTGGCCCTTAAGCTCCAAGGCCTGTCCCAGCATGTAGTGGGCAAAATAAAAGCTTCGGTCCATTTCGACCGTTCTATGCAGTTGAGCGATCGCGTCATCAAGACGACCCGAATAGATGTAGGCCTGGCCAAGATTGGCGTTGATGATCATCGAAAGGGGATCCAGTTCCAAAGCGCGTTTCATCTCCACGACCTCCCGTTCAACCTGGCCAGTCGCGGAAAGCGAATGATTGGCAAACCAGTGATGAGCGGTCGCGTTATTCGGATTTAACTCTATCGCCCGCTGGAACTCGGCGATCGCTCCCGGGGAATCGAAGTAAAAGAGCTGCTTAACCATGCCAAGTGCGGCATGAGCGCCGGCGGAACTTTCATCCAGAGAAAGGGCTTTTCTGGCAGCGGTTTCCGCCTGTGGAAAACAATCCTGCGGAGCTCCGCCGCTATAACCTGGAAGTAACAACCAGGCCTGGGCCGCGCCAGCATTAGCTTCCGCGTAGCCGGGGTCTTTCGCGATCGCCTGGTTGAAATAATCAATTGATCTGCGCAGGTCATCCGCGGTGCGTTTGTTCCAGAAAAACCTGCCTTTGAGATAAAGCTCGTAGGCTTCGGTGTTACTTGTAGGTTGTTGGGCAATCGACGTTTTTTCGGAGCTGGTCAGTTTCGCCTGCAAGGAGTCGGCGATCGTCTTTGCGATGTCGCTCTCGACCGCAAAGATATCGGTTAGCTTGCGATCGTAAATCTCCGCCCAGAGATGCGCATTAGTCAGCGCATTGATGAGCTGCACATTAACCCGCACCTGGTCGTTGACCTTTTGCACACTGCCTTCGAGGATGTTCATTACGCCCAACTGCTTCGCGATATCCGGCAGATTTTCGGGCGTGCTGGCGAACTTCTGCGTCGAGGTGCGCGCGATCACCTTCAGATCAGCTACTTTGGCAAGGCGAGTGAGAATCTCATCCTGGACGCCTTCGGCAAAAAAGGCATTGGCCTTCTCTTCGCTGAGATTGTCAAACGGGAGCACGGCGATCGACTTTTGTGGAATCGGCAGGTTCTCGCTTGTGGGCGGAATGTGTGCCGGCCGCGAGTTTGCCTGCCAAATCTGAAACCCAAGCAGGCTGGCTGCGACGGTCGCGATCGCCACGACGAACGTAGCGAACTTCCTCCGGCTCCAGTAAGGGATAGGTTCGTTAGGCGAGATATTCTCCGTCCGCTTCATTCCGTCGGGAGTCATCTCGAAGGCCCAGGCGATGACGAGCGAGACGGGAAAGCCGAGCAGGGTTAGCACGACCACGGCGGTGGTGATCTCCTCCGGGAGGTGCAGCGCCGGGACCACCGTGGCGGCCACCTGCATCACGAGCCAGCCCACGACGCCATACGCGACCGCAACCTTGTAAACGTTACGTCGTTTCAGCTCGGCGAAAAAAGAAACCTTATTTCTCATTCTCGACCGGGTCGAAGGAGTTGTCGGCGGCACGAGTCCGACCGGCAATCCGGGCCAGGATCGACATGGACTGCAAGCTGAAGTTACGATTCAATAACATTGGAGCCGCTCGAGCGACGGTTGCGAGTCTATCAAGATCAGAGACGCAGCGCTACTTCGATTGAAGTTTCTGGCCGTCATTTCGGCTCGCCAACCTGCCGGCGTGTCGGGGCTTGCGCCGCAGGCAGAGCGGTTTTTGAGGTGGAATCGCGACTATTGATGTGGGCCGATCTGCTCCGGACCGGCCAATAGTTTCTCGAAATCCGGACGATGACGAAGCGGATCCCAGACCGGATCGATCTTCAAGCGAGCAATGGACACCGGCTGACCGGCTGGAATAGAGAGCAATAATCGAAGCCTTCCGACCGCCTCCTCCAAAGCGCCCGCATTTGCTTCGATTTGTGCCAGGCCGCTTTGGAAAAAGGTCCCGGAGAGCGCATCTTTTTCCACTGAGATCAAATCTGCTGCCTGTCTGGCCATGCGCAGCGCATCGGCTTTGCGGCCAAGCGCGAGATAGATCCAGGACAACTCGGTCACCGCAAAAGTATCATCAGGCCGCTCGTTGCATCTGGTTTCAAGCGGCGACAGGACCAGTTCACCGGCAGACCTGGCAATCTCCATGTCGCCTTTTAGAAGATGAAGGACGGAGCGGCCACTGAGTTGCTGGAGATACCTCGCATCGCCGGATTTGGTTTCGCGATCGAACGCCTCGATGGCATCGTCGAAACGTCGCTCCAGTACGTAAAGGTAGACTCGGATACCGACGATGGCAGTTATATCTCCCTGGAAAATCTGGGTGCTAGCTCGGATATCTTCTGGGAAACCGGCAAAGGACTGCCTGGCCGATTGAAGATCACCCTTCGCGTTGATCTGTGTCAGCGCCAGAATCGTTGCTGCCTCCGCTTTGTGAGGGTCAAGCGTAAGCGCTCGCAATTCTGTCCGCTCTGCTTCGTCCCAAAGACGCAGACACAGATAACTCCCGCCGAGACTGGCGGGAATCGACGGATCGCGTGGATCGAGTTCCTCAGCTTGTTTCACATCCGCGAGGGAACGATCCCATTCTCCGAGACGTCGATAGACCCATCCGCAAAACTGTCGCGCTGAAGCATTGTTAGGCTGCAACTCCAGCGTGCGCTGAAACTCTGTCAGGGCGTTGGCATATTGTCGGTGACCCCAGTAATAGAATAGCCCGAGGGCGTAATGAGCGTCAGCCGAAGAAGGAGACTTCTCCAAAGCGCCATCGATTAAGGATTTTACCGCCTCTAACTCTCGTGGCGCCAGGGGAGAGACAAACCAATGACGATAAAGCCGGGCCGTAGCCAGTCCGGCCGCCGCGCCCACAAAATCCGGATCCCTCGCCAGGGCCTGCTGGTAGAAAGCGTCTGCCCGATCCAGGGCATCCGGCGCGAGCGTGCTTTCGGCCTGGCGTCTCTCATATTCGCCCCGAAGAAAAAGGTCGTGGGCTTCCGAGTCTTGAGTTGAGGCCGCAGCCAGAACGCGCGCTTCGCCCGGTGAGAGATTCGCCTTTAGCGATTCGACGATTTCTCCAGCGACCTCGCTTTCCACCGCCAGGATGTCCTTCAAGTCACGATCATAGCTTTTCGCCCAGAGATGGGTGTCGCGCCGTGCATCGATCAGCTGGACATTGACTCGAATCTTATCCCCGGCTCGCTGAACAGCGCCCTCGAGGACGTTGGTCACGCCGAGCTCTTGCGCGACCGTCTTCAGATTCTTGGGCTGACTCTGATACTTGGTCGTGGAAGTGCGCGAAATAACCTTGAGATCGCCGACCCCCGATAACTTGGTCAGAATTTCGTTCTGAATACCTTCGGCAAAGTAAGTATCGTCTCGATGACGGCTCAGATTGTCGAATGGCATTACGGCAATCGACTTGGCGCTTAATTCAGGTGAACTCGGATCCGTGGTGCGCGACGCGCTGTAGCGTCCAATGAGAAATAATCCGGCAGAAAGCAACGCGCCGATTACCGCGACGTAGATCCATCGATGATGTTCTGCGCTTCCCTCGGTAGCCGGGTCAGATCCTGTCGCCCGTTTAATACCTTGCGAAGTCAGCTGAAAGGCCCATGCAATCACCAGAGCGATGGGTAATCCAAGTATGACCAGGATAATAACTGTGCGCACAACCCAGCTTGGAATCTCCAGATAAGGAGACACCTGGGCGGCGATTTGAATTGTCAGCCACCCCACCGCGGCATACGCGACCGCAACTCTGTAGACGTGGCGTCGCTTCAGCTCGGTAAAAAACGATGGCTTCTCGTTCATCTCAGGAAAGCTCGGTTAAAGCTTCGCCTAAAGCTATTATTAGCTTTGGCGCAACGACATAGTCAACGCTTCGAAGCTCGGAATCGACTACTTTGTCGCGAACGACTGAATGATTTTTCGAAGGGCGCGGATCGCCGCGAGCACGATGTGTCCGTCGCGATCCATCGTTGCCGGGCCATGGTTGTCGCCAGGGCCGGGAACATTCTTGCGCCCTTCGCGTCCACCCCCGGCGCAGAAAGCGAATGAGGATTTGGCGGCGGAAGCGTTTTCCCGTGACCGAGGGGCAAATGTATTTGCCCGCAACAGCCCGACGGAATACTGTCGTTAGGCCAAAAAGGGACTGCGCAATGGGTCGTGGCTCGACCCGCTAGGTGCGCGACCAGACCTCGCGGTCGGCTGATGACTTCGCCTGTGGGAAAACAAGGCTCGCGTTTCGCCTTATCATCTCTTCACCTCAAAACGGCGGGAGAGAGACCACGCGCCCGGCTTTCCGGTAGAGTCATTAGCTCGCACGCGGAACCACATTGTCTCGGTCGGAAGTGTGCTCGTGCTGAATTGCGAAGGAATAACTGTCTGATCGAGGATAAGGGGTGCGACAAAGGTGTCCTGATCGTCGATCTGTATTTCATAACTCGCTGCGCCGGTGACATCGGTCCAGTCGAAGGTAATGTTAGCGCCCGGGGCAAAGCGGGCGTCAGCCGCCGGGGCCAGGAGGCTGGGTGCGGGTAAGGTACTTCCGCCGCCCGCGGTGACCGTCAAGGTAGCGTTGCGGCTTACCGAGTTATAGGTGGCAGTAATGACCGCCGTCGAGGTTGTTGTTACCGACTTACTTGTAACCGTGGTTTTTGCGCTCGTGGCCCCGGCAGGAATCGTCACGCTGCCCGGCACGGTGGCAACGTTGGTGTTACTGCTGGATAAACTAACTATTGCGCCCCCGGAGGGCGCCGCACCGGTAAGCGTCACGGTCGCCTGTGAGGTGCTCCCACCCGTTACACTGGAAGGACTAAGTGAGACTGATGAAAGTGACGCTGCGGCGCCTTTGGTCACCGTCAGGGTTGCAGACTTGGTCTCGCTGCCGACAAAGGCGGTTATGGTAACGACGGTGTCCACCGTTACGCTCGTGGTGGTGACGGTGAAGTTGGCAGAGGTTTGACCGGCCGGGATGGTGACGATACCTGGCGGAATGGCAACCCCGTTACTGGTCGCCAGCGTGGCCGTGATGCCACCGCTTGGTGCCGGACTATTCAGGGTTACGGTTCCGATCGAGCTAGTTCCGCCAGGCACGCTGGCAGGATTCAGGGTAACTCCCTGAAGAATAGGTGGAGCGTTCGGATCCGGCACTACCGTGACAAAGACTGACTTGGTAATTCCCCCGGCGGTGGCGATGACATTTCCTCCCGTGGGTAAGACAAAGACCGGGCTCGTATTAACCGCAAAACTCACGGCACTGTTGCCAGCCGGAATGCTTACAGTTGACGGCACCTGAATCACGGAGGGATTATCGGTCGTCAAGCTGACGACTCCGCCGGCTGCCGGTGCGGGGACGACCAGGCATACGGAAACGCGTGCCGGATTGCCGCCGATTACTTGCTGCCCGGCCGGGCCAATGGCGAGCAAGGTGGCCGGGCCTGGCGCTGGGTCAACCTCCAGAATGTGAGCCTGCAATCCTCCCGAAGTGCCGTAGTGAGCCTGGACAAATACATAGCGAGGAACGCTCGTCTCCGGCGCGGGCGTGGTAGTGAAGCTGGCGCTGAGACTTCCAGCTGGGATCGTGACAGTGGCCGGAACGATGACCTGGCCTTCCATACTTGCGCTAAGTGTTACAACCGCACCACCCGTCGGCGCAGGAGAAGTAAGCGTAAGTGTGCCGGTGACTGTCGCACCTGCCAGGACGGGCGACTGGCTAAGTGTCAGCGCGGAAAGGCTGGCCGCCGGAGCGGGGCTTCCGGCAGGAGTGACCACGACCGAACACTGCGGAGCGCGATAGCCATCGGCGTCGGTTCCGGTGTCAATGGTAACTCGCGTTGGAGTCGAGACCGGGCCGGTCGTGATCGTAAAGTCTCCTTCAGTCGCCCCGGCAGGAATCAGGATGCTGGCGGGCGGATTGACCAGGCTGGTATTACTACTGACCAAGCGAACGAGGGTCCCTCCCGGAGGCGCCGGGTTGAAAAGAACAACCGCTCCACTAAGCGATGTGCCGCCGCCGACGCTTTCGTTACTCAATGTCGTCCCATAAAGAATCGGAAGCACTCCAAGAGAATTTTGAGCGCGCCCCGCCGCAAAACCGGCGAAGATATCACCGATGATCCCGATCGACAGCCCGTTGTTAGGGACGGGACCGGTTGTGACTGGAGTAGCTATGGCGTCGGTTTGCCCTTCGGGAATGGTAACTGTAGCAGAGGGCATCTGGGCTTGGGGTAAGTCGGTGGCAAGAGTGACCACTGCGCCGCCAGCTGGGGCGGGATTATCCAGAATCACGCGTGCCCGCACTGAGTTGCCTCCGTAGCCGTTGCCGGGCTCCGAGAGAATGGTAAACAAGTTTACGTTCGGTGGAGTGACTGGGGCCCGGACGGTAAGGGAGCGTGTCGCAGAGTAAGGTCCGACGGCGTCGCCGTGCAATGCTCTTACTCTCCAAAAATAACTTCCAGGCGCGAGCAAATCTTCCGTGATCATGTAGTCCGAGCGAGTCACCCCCGGCAAGATGAGAGCGCTGGTGCTGTCGCCGAAGGTAGGACTGGTGTTGACATCGACCTCATAACCCGGCACCTGCGGATTAGGTGTATCGGTCCAATCAAAAAAGAAAGGCAGTGTAACGGTTGCGCCATTTGCAGGCGCGACCTCCGAAACCGCCGACGGAATAGGCGCTGCATCCGTGATGTGAACCGTTAGGGTCGGGGAAGGAAGTCCACGCACGCCATCAACAGAAACGGCGCGGACACGGTAGTAGACGTTAGGCAGGGCATTACCGAAACCACCGCCAAATTGCGTCCCAAAATTCAGCGGGGTCTCTGTCAGAGTCAAAGGATAGGAGAAGGTCGGCTCATCATCCGCTTCGAGGATATAATATTGTGCGCCGGCGACAGCCGACCAGGTGATCTTATAAGTTTCGACAAGGTGGAACGAAGAGTTCGCCGCCGGGGTGAGAAGAGAAGGAGTCGCGGGCGCCGGTCCCAGGCCAGTAACGGTAAAGCTCCGTACCGCGGACCAGGGGGAATCAACGCCACCATTGGAGGTCAGTTGCGTCGCCTTGACTCTCCAAAAATAAGTTCCATTCGGTAAACCACTTACTTTGTCAGCGGTCGGAGTAGGGATGCTGGGATCTGAATCGATGTCCGTGAAACCGGAAGCGATGATGGTGGTGAATGCTGAGGTGTTCCCCACCTGCCAGGTGTAACTCCCGATGGGGCCGCCGGGCGCGCTTACCGGGTTCCAGTCAATCGCAATGGGTTGGACAAGGGAGGCGCCGCTCGCGGGGGCGACCAGTGTGGGCGCAGGGGGCGCCGGTGTAGGTGTGGGTGTCGGCGTAGGTTTAAGGCGGGAGGCGCTGGCAGAACTTGCAAGAGCGATCGTCGCAGCGGCGAGCGTGAGAACAGCATTTCTGAAAGTCATGGCGAACCTTTAGATGCCCAGGGCGATTGGTGCCATGTACAAAAGGTAACGCGGTTGTTACCAAGACCAACCTCTTGGCCATGAGGGCAAAACGACGAGTTCGTATCGGTTGCGTTCCGGAAGGCATTCAATGCAAAAATACAGGCGCAGGCACGGTGCAAGTTAACTCATGCGCGCTTGGGGTTGGCAAGATCTCAGGAGCGGTTACGATTGGCAGCAACCAGCCGGGCAGCGGCGCGTTTCTCATCCCGGGGCGCAGTCGCTTCTCGCCCCGGTCTCCTAACGATTCTAAGTGGGCTTACTCTTGCCTCGGATGGCTTCTACAATGTCAACCTCTCGTGAAATATGGCCGCTAACGAAGTTACGGCTAACGAGATGACGACTCAGTCCGGCGCTCCATTTGCCTTTGCTAACAATAGTGGAGTGACCGTTCCTCTCGGCACGGTGTTTGTGGTGATTAACAAACACCGCGACCACTTCCATCGCGGAAACCTTCGTCAATATGACGGACGGGGAAGTCTTTACCGACCACGGCAATCAATTTCAGGTGAGTTACGAAGGCGGAGATGGGAACGAACTGACTCTGACTGCGATCCCTTAACTATCGCAGGTTACCAGCACAAGCCTTAAGCTAGCGGCGCGCGTTTCCCAGCCATGCGGCGGCTGGCGCGTAACTTCTCGCTCTTCTACTCGCCGTCTAAAGGGTCAGGTGCGAGTCGATCAGGCAGGGAGGTGGCCGCGCATTTCAATTGCCCCCGACTCTCTTCTGCGTTAAAGCGCAGGCTGATGACGAAGGCCCTCATTACTGGTATCACTGGACAGGATGGAAGTTACCTCGCCGACCTGCTCGTGGAAAAAGGTTACGAAGTCCACGGGATCATTCGCCGCGCCAGTACCTTTAACACCGCGCGGATCGATCATCTCTACGCCGACCCGCACATCAACGGTGTGCGCCTGTTTCTTCACTACGGCGACCTGAGCGATTCAGTCAACCTGGTGAAGCTACTCTACAATTTGAAGCCGGATGAAATTTATCACCTGGCCGCGCAGAGCCACGTGCGCGTCAGTTTCGACATCCCGGAATATACCGCGGACGTAACCGGCGTCGGGACGATTCGCATTTTGGAAGCGATTCGCGAAACGGGAATTCGTTCGCGGTTTTATCAGGCTTCGAGCAGCGAGATGTTTGGCAAAGTGCAAGAAGTCCCCCAAACCGAGACCACGCCTTTTTGGCCGCGCAGTCCGTATGGTGTGGCGAAGGTGTTCGCTTATTGGGCGACGGTAAACTACCGCGAAAGCTACGGCCTGTGTGCGAGCAACGGCATCCTCTTCAATCACGAAAGTCCACGGCGCGGTGAGACCTTTGTTACCCGCAAGATTTCGCGCGCCGTGGCGGCGATTAAACATGGGCTGCAAAAGGAACTGTTTCTCGGCAACCTCGAGGCGAAACGCGACTGGGGTTACGCACCGGAATACGTCGAAGGGATGTGGCGCATTCTGCAGCACGAGCAGGGTGAAGACTTCGTCCTCGCGACAAACGAAACGCACACCATCCGCGAGTTTCTCGAGATCGCCTTTGGCCGCGTCGATCTCGATTGGAAGGAGTTCGTCCGGCACGACGGACGTTACGAGCGTCCGGCCGAGGTTGACCTGTTGATTGGCAACCCTGCGAAAGCAAAACGCCTCCTCGACTGGGAACCGAAAGTGCGTTTCCGCGAGCTAATCGAAATCATGGTCGACGCCGATATGGCGCTGCTCGCCAAGCCCGCAGCGCAAAAACATCTCGGCCAGATGCCGTAAGTCCGGGGCCCTGATTCACAGGGCGCGCAGGCCTATACTCAATCCCGCCAGATGTTAGGGCCTCTTATCTGGCAGACAGACGTCGAGGCATGGCATGGGATGGCGACCCAATACTCAAAGCCAAGAGGTCGAAAAGGAGAAAAGCTGGAAAGGTGAGATTTATGTTTTTGCACGCCGATTGGTTGTTTATGTACTGCATTAGCTATGGCAGCGATCAATAAGACGACGAAGACACAGGCAAACGTAGAGAGTTATCTCGATGGAATTGCGGATGAGGGACGGCGGCATGACGCAAGCGCGCTCGCGAAGTTGTTATCCAAGGCGACGAAGGAGAAGCCGGCAATGTGGGGTTCGAGTATTGTCGGGTTCGGGAGTTATCACTACAAATATGAGAGCGGGCGCGAAGGAGAGATGTGTCTCATCGGATTTTCGTCGCGTAAGGGTGACATCAGTGTTTATGGACTGGGGCATTCGCCGGAAGTGGAGGCCCTGCTGGCGAGGTTGGGGAAACACAAACGGGGCAAGGGTTGTCTTTATCTGAAGCGGCTGGGGGATATCGATCAGGATGTCCTGGCGAAAGCGGTCGCGCTGTCGGTGACGGAGAAGAGAGGCAAGCGGATGTGAGTTTCGCGGCGCATGATTACGTCGCAGCGAGGCCTGCCGACTCGGTTTCGCAGCCAGGGCGGACTTTTGCCTAACGAATCGATCGAAACGGCTCCGGCGTCGCGCCGGCGACGCGAGTGGCAGCGGGGGCGAGGCCGGGAACGAGCGTTGTCAGAGGTGCATTGACGATGGTCACGCGCGCACCACGGCCGACGATGTCGTAGAGTTGGATGATATCGTCCGACCGCATCCGAATGCATCCGTAGCTGGCCGGTATTCCGATGCTCCGCTCTTCGGGGGTGCCATGGATGTAGATGTAGCGCGAATAAGCCAGAGCGTTTTGCGGCTCGAGCCCGCGCAACCAGAGAATGCGGGTGACAATTGGATCGCGACCCGGTGCATCAGGCGCGACTATTTCGCCGGTAGGGAGCCGATCTTTAAAGACCGCGCCGCTCGGAGCTCGGCCGCCGATCTTGCGTGCGATTTCGAGGGTGCCTAACGGTGTCCAGCTTGTTCCCGGCCGATCGCCGAGACCAAACTTCGAAGTCGAGACCGGATAGGTGGTGAGCGGCGCGCCATCCTCGAGCAAGGCCATGCGTTGCTCGGGAACGCTGATGATGACCTGATGTCGTCGATCGACGGTGGCGCAACCGCCTAACGACAGCAGAGCGAGCGCGGCGATGAAGGTTGCGCGCGTTCGCAACCTCATGCGCCATTGAGCCGGAAAAATTCTTCCGCCGTCTCGGTCGTAGCTCGCGCCAATTCCTCGAGCGAAATGCCGCGGGAGATCGCGATGCTTTCCGCCACCAGTCGTGTGTAGCCAGGCTCGCAGCGTTTTCCGCGGTGCGGCTCCGGCGCGAGATAAGGGCAATCGGTTTCGACCATGAACTCGCCCAAGGCAAGATTGGTCGCCACTTGCCTGACGGGTGCGCCGTTCTTGAAGGTAACGATGCCGGTAAAGGAAACCAGATGGCCTAACGAGATCACTTCTTCGGCCTGTTCGGCCGTGCCGCCGAAGCAATGGAAAACGCCGCTGATTTGGCGACCGTACTCGCGCAGAATTGTCAGGGTATCGTCCCAGGCGTCGCGCTGATGGATGACGACGTTGAGCCGCAGCTCGACCGCGAGATCCAGTTGCTGCTGAAAAATCGCCGCCTGTTTACTCTTGAGCGCGCCGTCGTGGATGCCGCTCTCGATTTCGTCGTCCGTTTCTGCTTGGAGCGCCTTGGTGATGACCTGCGTCGTTCGCTCTTTCGCGATCTTCTCGCTCGGCAGTCGATGATAATCCAAACCTGTCTCGCCGATTGCCGCTACCCGCGGACTTTTGGCCAGCTCGCGCAGCGGCGTCATGACATCGTCGCCCGCCTCTTCTGCGTAACTGGGATGAACGCCGATCACGGCAAAAACGTTGGAATACTTTTCCGCCAGCTCGACTGCGCGTTGACTGCTCTCGATCGAAGTCCCGATCGTTAAGATTCGCGTCACGCCCGCTTCGGTCGCGCGTTGCAACACGTCGTCGAAGTCGGGCGCAAAATCCGGGTAATCGAGATGGGCGTGGGTATCGATCAGCATGGCGTTGAGCGTAGACGCAAACCGGCAAGCTTCAATCGTCGATCGTGGAGTTGTTCACTCGCACGCTCGTCTCGCGCGACGCGCATGGGGCCGGGTGGCTAGTGCCGGACGAATGGGAGCGGATTCGGCACGGTAGCCGGCGGGCTTACCACTCAATGACCGAGCCAGCCCAGGTGAGGCCGCCGCCGAAAACGATCATGAGGACATAGTCGCCGGGTTTGATGCGGCCGCTGCGGTTTGCTTCATCGAGCGCGATTGCAACCGCGGCCGCGGAGGTGTTGCCGTAGCGATCGAGATTTACGAAAACTTTTTCCACCGGAACTTTCAGTCGATCCGCGATCGCTTCGATGATGCGCACGTTTGCTTGATGAGGGATGACGCAGGCGATGTCGTCCATCGTTAGGCCAGCTTTGTCGAGCGCCTTTCTCGCCGCGTCGACCATCGCAGTGACGGCCTGTTTGTAGACTTCCTTGCCCGACATCTTGATCGTCTGAAGTTGCTTCTCCGCGTTGTCGCGGCGGATTGGATGACGGCAGCCGCCGCCAGGCATCCAGAGAATATCGGCAAAATTGCCATCGCTCGCGATGTGGGTGCTGATAAGACCATGACTGCCGTTGTCGCGATGACGGAGGATGGCCGCGCCAGCACCATCGCCGAAAAGGACACAGGTGTTGCGTTCGGTCCAATCAGTAATGGTGCTCAGTTTTTCCGCGCCGATCACGAGCACGGTGTCGTAGGTGTGGGAAGTGATGAATTGCTGCCCGATCTCGATCGCGAAAAGGAAGCCGGCGCAGGCCGCCGAAATGTCGAGACAGGCTGCGCGTTTCGCGCCGATCTTGGTCTGGATAAAGCAGGCCGTCGCAGGGAAAACCATGTCGGGGGTAGCGGTGGCGACGAGAATGAGATCGATTTCTTCCGCCTTTATCCCGGCTTGCTCCATGGCGGCGAGGGCCGCTTTCGCCCCCATGTCGCTCGTGTATTCGTCGTCGGCGGCGATGCGGCGCTCTTTGATCCCAGTGCGCGTGGTGATCCATTTGTCATCCGTCGCCACTATCTTGGAAAGATCGTCGTTCGTGAGGCGACGCTCCGGCACGTAGCTGCCGGTACCAACGATCGAGACGGTCCGCTGCGGTTTAGCGGAGCGCGGGCTCGAGCGAGGCGTGCGTTTCATTATAGCGACTGACTTCCTCGATGATATGTGGATTGACTTGCTGTTCAATTGACTCGGCCGCGACGCGCAAGGCATTCTTGATCGCGAGCAGAGTGCTCGCCCCGTGCGCGATGATGCAAATGCCGTTCACGCCCAGCAGCGGCGAGCCGCCATATTCCTCGTAGTTCACCCTTTTCTTAATTGCTCGAAACGCCTCTTGGGCGAGGAAGGCGCCGGCCATCCGGACCTTGCTCTTTACGAGTTCGTGTTTGAGCCATTTGAAAATAGCGTCGCCGACCGATTCGCAGGTTTTCAGAATGACGTTGCCGACAAACCCGTCGCAAACGACGACCTCGACCGGATGCGCGAAAAGATCGTGGCCCTCGACGTTGCCCCGGAAGTTGAGCGCACTGCGCTTTAACATCTTGAACACCTCCTTCGTCAGGTCAGTGCCTTTCACGTCCTCGCCGCCAATCGACATCAAACCGATCGAAGGATTTTGGTAGCCAAGAACATGGCGCGAATAGACCGAGCCCATGATCCCGTATTGCAGCAAATGTTCCGGCTTCGCGTCGCTGTTCGCGCCGGCATCAATCAGGACGAAGATATTTGTTTCGGAAGGAATGACGGCCGCAATGCCGGGGCGATCGATCCCGGGGAGGGTGCGCAATTTGATCGTAGTGGCGGCGACTGCGGCGCCGGTGTGACCCGCGCTCACGATGGCGGCGGCCTCGCCTTTTTTCACAAGGTCAACAGCCCGGCTGACCGACGAATCCTTTTTCCTTCTCACGGAATCGACCGCGCCATCAGTCATCGCGACCACCTGGGTGGAATGAACGATTTCGATGCGACGATCGTTACACTTGTGTTTCTTGAGCTCGGCTTCGATCTGCGGCGTGTCGCCGACGAGGAAAAGTTTTTCGATTTGCGGGTAATCGCGCAGCGCCATGACTGCGCCGCCGACAAGATTTGGTGGCCCGAAATCGCCGCCCATGGCGTCGAGAGCGATCTTCATCGAGGCGGCAGTGTGCGGTTTCCCGGGCTGGAATGCAAGGAAGGAAAGGTGGAGTGGCCAAGGGGACTGGAGGCCGCTGGCGGCGAGATCCTCAACCGTGCGAACTTTGCGCCCTTAAGCGCCTTCGACTGTCAGCACCTGGCGGCCCTTATAGTATCCGCACGAGGGACAAGCGATGTGCGAGGGCACGCTGCTGCCGCACTGCGGACATTTGTTGAGCTGAGGCGCTTGCCACCGAAGTGAGGCCTTGCGTGTGCGTAACCGCATCTTTGAGGTTTTGCGTTTCGGAACTCCCATAAGAGCGCAGTAGGAAAGCAGGCTTTGGCGAAAAGACAACCGTGGAAGCGATCAAACCATGAATCGCGATCATTCGCCCAACGATGGCGAAGGCGTCACGTTCGACGAATCTTCAGTTTGTCGAGGGCGCTCCAAGCAGCGGCTCGCTTCTCTGGACTGTCTTCGGTTTCGCCGCTTTTCACCGCCGGCACCGGGCAAATACGTCCACCTTCGCGATCGCAATGGGGATAAGCCGGCAGATTGAGCAGAACGTCTTCGCGCAGGAATGGCGTGAGATCGATCTCTTCCGGGCCAGCTATCTGAATATGGACGGTGAAGTGCGGAATCTTGATCTCGAAGGGGAAAGCCTCAAGGCAGCGCACGCAACGAAGTTCAACCGGCTGGGTCAGCTCGCCATTCGCCCAAAGCGCACCTTCTGACACGCCAACATCCAGGACATAATGCAGTGGACCGGTGCATCGGGCCTGCTGCGGATCGAGGTCCGGCAGCGGGCATTCCTCATCGCCCTCGAGGTGAAGACTCCCAGCCGAAATTTGACGTAGATGAATCTTCATGGGCGCGACTCTTCTCTGCTAAGGAACATCGTTTCGCGCGTTGTCGCCAGTTGGCTTGCTGATGGCCTTGGCGGTGGACAAAATTGCCGGTCGGTAATCGGTCTCACCGATTTCCAAATGGCTTACCCTGCAAACGTGGTTGCCTAACGAGTCCTGGCAACGCGCGCCGTCGTCAGTTTGCGGGCGAAACCGTCCACCACGCAGGCGTCCACAAATTGGCTCACGTCGCCCCCAAGGCGCGCAATCTCCTTCACGATGCGCGAGCTGATGTAGGTGTATTCCTCTTTTGGCATGAGGAAGATCGTTTCCACGCGTCGCTCCAATTTGCGATTCATGAGCGCCATTTGAAACTCGAACTCGAAATCGGAAATTGCGCGTAAACCGCGCACAACCGCGTGAGCGCCCTGCGCGACGGCGAATTCGACCAGCAAGCCATCGAGCGGCGCCACTTTTACACCTTCGATCGAGTGAGTGACTCGACAAAGAAACTCCAGCCGCTCCTCGAGGCTGAAGAACGGCTGCTTCTGATCGTTGAATGCCACCGCCACGATCACTTCATCGAAAAGTTTGCGCGCCCGTTCAATCACATCCACGTGACCATTCGTCACCGGATCGAAACTGCCGGGATAAATTGCGCGTCTCATCCGGCCGATAGTCGCGCAGGCGCATGGCTTTGGGCAATGGCAAATCTCGCAGAGAAATTCATCCAATGTGTCGTGCATTTTTCGCCGCGTCTGATCCGCGATGACCAGAGCGTTGGGCGAGGTCAGCTTTCGCTCTGCCAACCACTGGGTTCGGACGCGAGTTCCCCGGCGGCCAATTAGCCAGGCGAAAAACTGCAACGGATTTCAACCCGCAACGCCATGATTGCCCTTCGGGTCGAGCGCACGAAAGTAACGGCCAAACATGAATCCGCCTCCATACCGATCCATTGCCGTGGCGGCGACGTTCTCGCCACGTTTTCATCAGGTATTGGCAGAGGCCAATCGCGTCCGAGAGCGTTTTGGCGCGCGCTTAAGCATGATTTTCGTTGGGAAGCATGACAGCACTGCGGAGCAGAAGTTCGCGGAGGCAATCACGACGCTGAACCTGCCCAAGGATACGACTGTGCATTACGAGCAAGGTGATCCGGCAAGCGCGATTCTGGTTGCAGCGAAAAAGCTCGGCGTCGAATTGCTGGTCGCCGGTGCTTTGGAGAAGGCAGCCGTGCATCGCCAATTTCTAGGCAATGTGGCGCGGCGTTTAGTCCGCGAAGCTCCGTGTTCGGTCATGCTTTTCACCCATCCCGAGCTCGAGCCAAAGCCGCTGCGGCATGTTGTTTTTTTGGCCGAATTTTCTGAACACGCGCAACGTGCTTTGCGCCGGGCCGTCCATCTCGCGGAGGAGGAAAGAAGCGAGCGGCTCTACGTCGTGCGCAGTTATACCAGTTTCGATAAGGCACGCGCCGCGCGTCGCGGGAAAGCGGACAAGGGACACGCGCGTACTCTCGAGGAGGAGGAAGTGGCGCTTCAGGAATTTATTCTTTCCGCCGGTGAAACGAAGGTGCCGGTCGAGTCACGCTCGCTTCGCGGGAGCACGGGGTTCGGCGCTTCCAATTTCGTTCAATCAGTTGAGGCCGACTTGCTCGTGGTTCCGCTGGAAACCAAACCGGAGCCAAAGCCGAAGTTGGCGAGCCGGATTTCGTGGATCACCGACGTCATTCCCTGCAATCTTTGGATCGTCAGATAATGGGTGAAAACTCGCCGGGCTTTGACCGGCCAAACCAGGCATCCGGTTGTCCCGGCCTAACGACGCGATAAACGCCTAACGAAAATAGTTACGCTGTTTTTCGCTGATTGGGCGCTCCAATTTTTCCAGCACGAGCAACATGTCTTCCCAAACTTTGCGTTTCTCGGTGTTGCTTTGGTTTCGCAACAGATACGAAGGATGAAACGTGATCATGAGCGGGATTTCGCCGTAGGTATGCCAGCGCCCGCGCATCCGGCTCATCGTTTCGCGCCGCCCTAGCAATCCCTCCACCGCCGTTGCCCCGAGCGCGACCAGCACCTTGGGTGCGATGATTTCGATCTGCTCCGTGAGATAGGGAAGGCAGGTCGCCATCTCGTTAGGCGTAGGCGGGCGATTGCCGGACACACCGGACGGCATGTGCGGCCGGCACTTCAGCACGTTGGCGATGTAAACCTCGTCGCGGGTAAAGCCCATCGCGGCAATGATCCTGGTCAGCAGCTGACCGGCCCTTCCCACAAAAGGCTCGCCCTGGCGGTCTTCATCTGCGCCCGGCGCTTCGCCGATGAACATGAGTTCGGCATCGCAGTTTCCCACACCGAAAACCGTCTGGGTTCGAAAGGAAACAAGCTGCGAACAGCGTGTGCAAACCGCGACCCGCTCGCGCAAAGGTGCGAGGCGTTCGGCCTTGCTTTGCCTAACAAGTCCAGGCAGCTCCTGCAAACACGCGAGCGCCTTCCGGCTGGCGCGCGGCGGGTGCTCGCTTTCGTGCTGCAAACGCGTCAGCGTGACCAATGTTTGTTCGAGCGCCTCAGTGAAGCCGTCCATCGCGGTAGGTTAGCGCAACCTTCTGCCTGCCCGAAAAAGAAATCGCAAAGCGGGGGCTTGCGCTACCCTAGAGCGATGAGCGAGCGGCTGGCGGATTACAATTACGATCTGCCGCCCGCTCTCATTGCGCAGCATCCGCTCCCGCGTCGCGAGGACGCTCGCATGATGGTGCTCGACCGAGCATCGGAAACGATCGCGCACCGGCGGTTTCTCGGTTTGCAAGAGTTCGTCAGGCCAGGCGATCTCCTGGTCTTGAATGACACACGGGTGCTGGCGGCGCGGCGTTATTCCGACGACGGTCTGATCGAATTCCTGTTTCTCGAACAACTCGATCCGCAAACCTGGAAGTGTCTGATCAAGCCGGGACGCAAACTGCGGGTCGGAGCCTCCATCGTGCTCGATGGCGTGAGCGGGTGCGTGAAGGAAATCTGCCGGGACGGCGAACGAGTCGTTAGTTTCGAGCGTGAACTCGATCCGTATCGTGGTGGCGAAATTCCGCTTCCGCCATATCTCAACCGTGCCGTTGAAGCGGAGGATGCGACGCGCTATCAAACCGTCTTCGCCAGCGTGCCCGGCGCGGTTGCAGCGCCGACGGCGGGACTGCATTTCACCCCGGAAATTTTGGCGGCGCTGCCCCACACCTTTGTCACGCTTCATGTCGGGACGGGCACATTTCGTCCAGTGCAAAGTGAAACGATCGCCGAACATCGAATGCACGCGGAGCGTTTCACGATCGGACCCGAGGCGGCGAGCGCGATTAATTCGGCGCAACGAATCATGGCAATCGGCACTACCTCGGTCCGTGTGCTGGAATCAGCCGTCAGGCACAATGGCCGCATCGTGCCGCAGAACGGAGCGACCGATATTTTCATTTATCCACCTTATCGATTCCGTGCCGTCGATATGTTGCTGACGAATTTTCATCTTCCACGGTCGACTTTGTTGATGTTGCTGTCGGCGTTTGCCGGCCGGGAATTTGTCCTGCGCGCCTACGCAGAAGCGGTGCGCAAAGGTTATCGGTTTTACAGCTACGGCGATTGCATGCTCGTGTTGTAGCGCGGCCGTACGCCTGCGAACCCTTCGGACGCGCCGCTCGGTAATCGCGCGCGTACCGCAAATTCACCAGGACCGAGCAAGACACTTGGGCCTCAAGCCGGCGATGCCTTTGCTCTCCACTGCCTTATGCTACGCTCGCGCGTGGACAATCCGCAGCCTAACGAGTCTCCGCAGGGAGAGTTGGTCATCCGCACTATTGCGATGCCGGCCGATACCAACCCCAGCGGAGACATTTTTGGCGGCTGGATCATGTCACAGATGGATCTGGGCAGTGGCATCCTCGCTTCCAAGACCGCCCGTACGCGTGTGGTCACGGTGGCAGTCGACGGCATGTCATTTCTCCAGCCGGTCCGGGTGGGGGACACAATCGCCTGTTACGCCTGGGTGGAAAAAATCGGCCGAACCTCGATGAAAATTCCGGTCGAAGTCTGGGCCCAGCGCTATCGCCGACAGGAACGTTTGCTCGTGACCCGCGCTGTTTTTACCTACGTGGCGGTGGATGAAACCGGACGGCCGGTCCCGGTGGAGCGCGCCTGACGATTTCGTTAGGCGTTAGGCGACTCCCTCGTTCAGAGCGCGCCGCTCCCGTTGTCTGCCGTGACCGATTCCGGCCCGGAGGCATTCGAGGTTACAACCGGTTCGCTGATCATGACCGGCGGCACCTGTGCGCGCATCGCGCTCAAGTGCTGTTGTTGTTGCAACCGCCCGCGACTCATTTTCTCGACATACCGGTCATAGGCGCGCTCGCGCCGGCTCTGCGCTGTCAGCATCGAACAACTGCAGAATAGTCCGCTAACGAGGAGGAGAAGGATGACTGTGCCTAACGACCGCTTCATAAGTCAGGGTTCGACCCGCGCTTCTGTCTTTGGCGCACTCTCGAGGGTGAAGAGGCCGTCGTGCACCAGTTGATCGACCGTTTTGTAAATTTTCCAATCGCAATAGGCGCTTTGGCGATGCACTTCGGTCAGGGTCAGCTCGTTGTTGTAAGCGAGTTGCCAAATCTCCTCTGCCACCGGTCGCAACTCCGGCAGCTCCGGCTTGTCCCACGAGAGATTCAGTTTCTGGCGCTTGAGCCGCGCGGCGGGGCCTCCCATCCGCTTGCGCAAATCCTCGAATTGATCGCGCATCTGGATGGCGTTGATCAAGATCTCGTCCGCCTGCCGGGTCAGCGCACTGCCGTCGCCCCAACCAGCGCCGACCTCTGTGTGATTCGAAAACGAAAAGCTTCCGGCGCGATGTTCGTGCAGGAAAAGCTGCCAGAACGCTTCCTCGCCGCTCAACTGCTGGAATCGGCCCCAGCGCGGCGTTCCTTTCTCGAAATAGAAGGTGCAAATCGTCTCGCCTTCCTCGTCCGCGATCGTCAGCAGTCCCGTCTGCATCGACTGAATGATCGTCTGATAAATCGTGACGACATCGAAGTTGTCGAGGCTCCCGGTAAGTTCGAGCGCGTTCGTTGGCGCGTGCATCAATTCGCGGGTCTGGAAGAGCCGGTGCGCCAGTTTCTCGGAGAGATAGAGAAAGAACGAGGGCACGCGCAAAATCAGTTCGGGAAAATCACAACGCCGAAAACACTGCACGCTCAGCTGCGCACAGGCGCGCGCGGTATGATCGCGTGGCAATTCCATGAGCGCCGCGCTCTCGCCGAAAATATCGCCGCGGGCGAGAACGGTCGTCGAGGTACCGGGCCGTTGGTGCGGAGGAAAAAGTTCCACTCCGCCGCGCGTGATGACAAACATTTCGTCGCTTTCTTCGCCGGGCGAATAGACGATCTCATGCTCCGCGAAGTGCCTCACACGCGAGAGCTTGCCGATGGCCTTGAGTTCGATCAGGCGCAACGACCGGCAATAAGCAAAGAAGTCGCGGTGAAGCATTCTTGAGAGATAGCAAGAGTCGTGCGGGCCAATGGGCCGGGATGGACTTTTCCGGCAGGCGCGCCTTTTCAACCGTCAAATTGCCGCTAATCCTTGTGCAATGAGTGGGCTGGCCTACCTCTTCGAGCGTTTTCCTTCCTTCACGCAGACGTTTTGTTACCGGGAAATCGAAGAATTACGCAGGCAAAATACGGCCCCTGCGATCTTTTCTGTGCGGCATCCGCACGACGAGCCACCTCAAGCCTGGGACCCCGCAGTCGTACGCGATGTCGAATATTTGCCAGATGACAAAACGCTCATCGCGGAAGTCGATCGCGCGTTGCGGAAGGGCAAAGTCCCGGCCGCAGCCAGGACAACAATCGCGGATTGGGGCCGCAAGACCGATTTTCTCCGGCTTTACCAGGCGGCCTGGCTCGGGCCGCGTTTGCAGACCCGCGGCGTCCGACATGTTCATGCGCATTTCGCCGGTCTGGCCGCGCGCACCGGATACTGGCTCAAGCAATTCTTTGGCATTGGCTACAGTTTTACCGCGCATGCCAACGATATCTTTGCCCCAAAACCGTTTGAGGTTTCGTTAGGCAAATTGATCGCTGAGGCGCGGGCCGTCGTGACGGTAAGCGATTTCGGCGTGCGCTTTTTACAGGGGAAATTTCCGCAGGACGCCGCCAGGATTCATCGAGTCTATAATGGGATCGATCCTGCGATTTTTAAACCGGCTGATTTCGGAGCGGAAACGCCCACGATCATTTCGGTTGGTCGACTGATCGAAAAGAAGGGTTTTCAGGATTTGATCGAAGCCTGCCGTTTGTTGCGAGACGGCGAAATCAAGTTCCGTTGCGAGATTGTCGGCGAAGGCCCGCTCGAGGCGGAGCTGCGCGCGCAAATCGCTGCGCTCGGGCTGACGGATATCGTCAGGCTGGCCGGACCGTTGCCGCAGGAGGAGGTGATTGCGCGACTGTCACAAAGCTGGGTCTTTGCCTTACCGTGCGTCACCGAAACAGACGGCGGGATGGACCAGTTGCCGACGGTAGTGATGGAAGCGATGGCCGCGGGATTGCCGGTTGTCTCAACCCCAATCAGCGGTCTTCCCGAGATGGTGAGCGACGGCCAAACAGGGATGCTCGTTTCCGAGCACCAGCCACACGAGCCTGGCTGAAGCGCTCGGGCGTTTGCTGAATGATCGAGAGCGAGCGCGATCGTTAGGCCAGGCCGGCCGCCAACGCGCCTCCAGTCTTTTCGCGATCGAGACCAGTGCTCGCAAGTTGCGTCATCTTTTCGAAGGTTTTGGCGCAGTGTCCTAGCTGTCACCGGGCGCTGCTACCAGCTGCAGTCGCGTCAGGCGATTGCGCCTTGCTCTGTCCGCGCCTCAGGCTCAAGCTCGCGCAATGAAACCATCTCTCGTCTTACGGCGGGTTGGATTCTACCTGCTCCTGTTTGTATCCTCCTCCATCGGTTCTGCGAAGAATCTCCCTGAGTGGACCGCCACCTACAACACTCTGCTCGGGAAGTATGTCAGCGGCGACGGCGTCAAGTACGCCGACTGGAAAAGCAATCCCGGCGATATGAAAGCCATTCAGGATGTCGTCGACGGTATCGCGGCGGAGAACGTTGCGGACTTGAGCAAAGAAGAGCAGCTCGCCTTTTACCTCAACGCCTATAACGCCTGGATCCTGCACGAGGCGTTGAACAAATACCCAACCAAGAGCGTGAAGGATATTCTCTTCACCTTCTTCACTTCCAAACGCATCAAGGTCGCGGGTGGAAACATGAGCTTTGATCATCTCGAGAAAGATATCATCCGGCCGAGGTTCAATGAGCCGCGCGTCCATTTTGCCCTCAACTGCGCAAGCCGGAGTTGTCCGCCACTGAATCGCGAAGCCTTCCGCGGGGAACAACTCGGCCCGCAATTGGAAAGCCTTACGGTTGCTTTTGTGAACTCGAACAAAGGTGTCAATTACTTGCCGGCGAAAAAGACTGCGGCGCTTTCCGCCATTTTCAATTGGTATAAGGATGACTTTAAAGCCGTTGGCGGTCCGATCTCTTTCATCAACAAGCGGCGCAAAGAACCTTTGCCTGACGACGCCAGGATCACCTACCAGGACTATGACTGGTCGCTGAATGAGGTGAAGTGAGTCATGGCCGCTAACACTAGCGCCTGACGAATCGTCGAGCTGGCAGCTAAGCTGCCTTAGAGAAGATCGTGCACCTTGGAGACCGCGCGGAGATAGATACGGTGTGGGCCGCCGCGCATAAGCTCTTCCGCCACCAGCTCAACGGGGTCATTTTTCCCCGCCGGCAAAACCTGGCGCATCTTGCGGCCTTCGGTCCGGCCGAAAAAGACGTCGAGCAAATCCGATCCCGATTTGTGTTCAATTCGAAACTCGGCGCTATCCGTTGTCACCTTGCAATCGCTGATCGGCTCGCCTTCCTTTACCCGCAGCTTTACATCGATTGTGCGCTCCTCCTCCTCGTCGTCCTGGACGCGAAAGCCTAGCGAGTCTTCTTCGCTCTCCCCGCGCTCCCAATTTAATTGCCCGGCCAGCCAGCCGATAAACAGGATTGCAGTCGAGCGAAACTTCGGTGCATGGGCGATCTCGACGCTCTTGATTTCCGCCAAATGACGGTGCGTGATCGGATGATCAAAAAACTGGGCGAGGGCGAGGCGGAGTTGGACGAGGCGCACCCAGTTGAGATCGCAGAGGACGATCCGCTGGCGTGCTTCCTCCTGCGCCGTTTCCACGAGATTCATCTGCTCCTTGAAGTTGCGCCACTTTTGACTGTCGTAGATGACGCGATCGACCCAGGCCCAGAGCTGTGGATCGAGCGGCGCGCGAAATTCCTCCTGCCACCAAAGATAAAGCGGCAGGTCGGAATCGAGCTGTGCGAAAACAATGTTCGGCAAGAGGCCGCACTGTTTTCCGCGCAGGGAAAACGAAAGCTGTTCCGAGCAGACCTGCTTGCTGCCCGCGCGGCTGACGTGACAATGCGCGCTGATCCAGGCATCCACACCACTCTCTTTTGCGCCCGGGTCCGCTGCAATGACGATGGCCCGGCAGGCATGATCTTCCGTCAGCCGGGAAATGACGGCGGTGTTTTTGCCTAACGAATCCGATTGTTCGCTATAAACAGCGAGGTTGATGAGCGAAGCGCGCGTCATGACTTCGTTGCCTGCATCCCAGAGCTTCTTCAGCTCGAGCTGAATTTGTCCGATCTCCACCGGAAGACCGGCCGTGAAGGTTTCAGCGGCTAAAGGCATGGCTTATAAGACAGACGGATCGCCTGTCGAGTTGATGGCGAGGTGTTTGCCTAACGAGTCCGTCCATTCCGAATGATCGGCGCGCAGCCCACCCCGTCATAATCTTCTCCAGCTTCGCCCGTCGCGTGCGAGCAGCTCGTCGGCTTCCTCCGGTCCCCATGAGCCCGCGGGATAGGTGCACAATTTTGGCGCGTCCTCTTTCATCGCCCACGCTTCTTCAATCGTATCAATAAATGCCCACGCCTGCTCAACCTCGTCGCGCCGCGCGAATAGTGTTGCGTCGCCTGCCATGGCATCGAGCAGCAATCGCTCGTAAGCCTCCGGGCTGGCTTTGCCAAAGGAGGTGCCATAATGGAAATCCATCTTCACCCCCTCGACACGAAAACTTGTGCCCGGGACCTTTGCCTGCATCCGGAGCGAGATCCCTTCGTCGGGCTGAATCCGAATCACGAGCACGTTTTGTTCGATCACTTGCGACTCGCGATTGAACAAAACCTGGGGAGCTTTTTTGAAATGGACCGAAATTTCCGTGCCGGACTTGGGCAGTCGTTTGCCAACGCGAACGTAGATCGGCACGTCGGCCCAGCGCCAGTTATCGACCAGCAGTCGGAGCGCGACGTAGGTCTCGGTTTGTGACTTCGGGTCGACACCTTGTTCTTCGCGATAAGCCGCGACGGGTTTTCCCGCAATCGCTCCGGCAATGTATTGCGCCCTAACGACACGGCTGCCCACTTCATCTTCCTGGAAACGGCGAAGCGAACGCACGACCTTTACCTTTTCATCGCGAATGCTGTTCGCGCTCAGATCGGTCGGCGCTTCCATCCCCACAAGACAGAGCAATTGCAGAAGATGGTTCTGCACCATGTCGCGCAAGGCGCCGGCGGTCTCGTAATAACCGGCACGGTTTTCCACGCCTAACGTTTCCGCGGCCGTGATCTGGACGTGATCAATGTAACGAGTATTCCAGAGCGGCTCGAAAATCGCGTTCGCGAAACGCAATACCAAAATGTTTTGCGCGGTCTCTTTCCCGAGAAAGTGATCGATCCGGTAGGTTTGATCTTCCGTGAACGAGGCCTGCACGACCCGATTGAGATGCCGCGCCGACGCGAGATCGCGTCCGAAGGGTTTCTCCAGAATCACGCGAGCCCAGGCGCCTTCGCGCGCCTTGTTCAGGCCGGCGATCCTGAGGTTCTTGATAATCGTTTCGAACTTGTCGGGCGAGGCAGCGAAGTAGAAGAGCCGATTTCCGCGAGTCGCGCTTTCCTGGTCGAGCTTCTCGAGGCGTTCGGCCAGTGTCTTATAGCCGGCTTCATCGTCAAATTCGCTCTGATGGTAGTAGAGTGACTTGGCGAAGCCGTCCCAAATTTCGTCGCGCACCGTTTGGCGGGAAAACTTCCTCGTCGCTTCCTCCATTTCTGCGCGAAATTCTTCATCGGTTTTCGGTCGGCGGGCGAAGCCGATGACCGCGACTGCCGGTGGGAGTTCGCCATCGGCTGCAATGTTATAAAGCGCCGGCACCAGCTTGCGATGAGTTAGATCCCCCGTCGCGCCAAAGATCACGATCGCACACGGTTGGGGAACGGCCCTGGTCGAGAGACCTTCGCGCAGAGGATTAGGTCGATGCTCGTCGCTCATTGGTTTCTTAAGATGGCTGACACATTACGCATTTTAGAGCAGGAAGCGGAAACGATTTTGTTACGTCTGCTTCATGATTGGGTAGTGGAGAACGTTTGCCGTCGCTGCTCTCGGCTGCCCAGACCTTTATTCGTTAGGCTGCGAAAGCAGCTATTCGACCAATTGCCCACGACGTGAAAATCCGTTCAGGGCGTTTTTTGCAAATGCCCTTCGCTCTAGCCCGGTAGTGGAAAACGCCGGGTGAGCTGCTGTACCTGCTGGCGCACTTTTCCGAGAACCCGTTCGTCCTCGCGGCCGGCGAGCGCTTCGGCGAGCAGGTCAGCGATTTCAAGCATCTCCTCTTCCTTCATTCCGCGGGTTGTAACCGCCGGGGTGCCCAAACGAATCCCGCCCGGCTTAAAGATGGGATAGGTGTCGAAGGGAATTGCGTTTTTGTTTACCGTGATGCCGGCGCGATCGAGCGCGTTTTGCGCATCCTTGCCGTTGATCTCCTTCGGGCGGAGATCGACCAGCATGAGATGATTATCTGTCCCGCCCGAGACAATGCGGAAACCATGCTTGGCCACGCCGGCTGCGAGCGCTTTCGCGTTCACCACGACCTGCCGCTGATACTCGCGAAAACTCGGTTGCAGCGCTTCGTGGAAACAAACCGCCTTGGCTGCGATCACGTGCATGAGCGGTCCGCCCTGCACGCCGGGGAAAACCGAAGCATCGATCGCTTTGGCAAATTGTTCCTGGCAAAGCACTATTCCGCCGCGCGGTCCGCGCAAACTTTTGTGCGTCGTCGTCGTAACGAAGTGGGCGTGCGGCACCGGGCTTGGATGTTCGCCGCCGGCAATCAAGCCGGCGATGTGGGCCATGTCGATGAAGAGCAATGCACCGACCGAGTCAGCGATCTGCCGCATGCGCTGGAAATCGATGAAGCGCGGATAAGCCGACGCGCCGGCAGTAATCAACTGCGGCTTCACTTCGTCTGCCAGTTTGGCGAGCGCGTCGTAATCGATTTGCTCCGTTTTTTCACTCACGCCGTATTGTGTGACCTGATAAAGCTTCCCCGAAAAATTGGCCGGATGCCCATGAGTCAGGTGACCGCCGTGGGCCAGGTTCATCGTCAGAATGCGATCGCCCGGCTTAATCGCGGCAAAATAAACCGCCATGTTGGCCTGCGCGCCGCTGTGCGGTTGGACATTGACGTGTTCCGACCCGAAAAGTTTTTTCGCGCGATCGATCGCCAGTTGTTCGACCACATCGACATTCTCACAGCCGCCATACCAGCGTTTGCCTGGGTAACCTTCGGCATACTTGTTCGTCAGGCAGGAGCCTTGCGCTTCCATGACCGCGCGACTGGTGAAGTTTTCCGAAGCAATCAGCTCGATGTTCTCGCGCTGGCGGCGTTCCTCCGCGACGATCGCTTCGTAGATTTTTGGATCGACCTTGCGCAGTGGCCCTCCTGACGTGCCGCTTTCCAATGGGTCATCGGCTTCTGATTCGAGGTGATGAGGCATATTTCCCAGGGATCGTCCGGAAGCGCCCGCAGGATGGGGCACAGCCATTTCGGATTCTTCTACGAAGGCGAGCACGCTCGGTAAAGCGTTTTCGATACAAATGGCGCATTCCTGATAGACCTCGCGGCCCATGCCGATTGGATCAGGCAGATCACGCCAAAGGGTCGCGCCCGGCTCTTCGAATTCGCGGAGGAGAAACGTCTTTTCCACACTCTGTGGAAAGAGGAGATGAATCGTCTCCAGGTGCGATCCCGTCATTGCGAAAATATGCGTCGCGCGATCGACCAAAGTCGCCGTCAGCGGTTGGCTGCGGAAGGCGCTAATGTCGATCCCGCGTTTCCGACACACATCTACTGCATGCACGCTCGGCGGTTGCCCACGCACGGCATGGACTCCCGCGGCATCCGCTTCGATGTCCTTGCGATTGCCGAGCAGACGGCGGAACAGTCCCAAGGCCATTGGGCTGCGGCAGATGTTGCCGGTACAGACGAACAGGACGTATTTCACAATGATGCGAGACGCGGCGGGCGGCGGCCTGCGCCAAAGTAAAATTAAACCCTTCCAAGTCAACGAACGCATCCCGCGGCGCGCTCTATCCTAACGATAGTCACGGGATGAAATCGAGTTGGAAATCCTTTCGACACAAGTGGGAATGGATAGGCGTGCGCGCACTTGGCGTTCTCATCCCGCGGCTCTCGCGCCGGGCAGTCGTCCGGCTTGGGCGAATCTGCGGCGCACTCGCCGCCCACCTGGATGTGCAGGGACGGCGTGTGGCCTTAAGCAACCTGGAAGCGGCCTTTGGCGACCGCTTTTCCTCATCGGAGCGCGCCCGGATCACCCGCGAATCGTATCAGCAATTTGCCGGCACGATGCTCGACCTTTTCTGGAATCCGCGAATCACGGCGCAAAACTGGACCGACTTTATCGAGTTTGAAGGCTGGGAAGAGTTCTGCCGTACCGTCGGCCCGACCGGTCCCTGTATCATCGCTGCCTGTCATTACGGCAACTTCGAGTGGTTCAGCCTGGCGGCTGCCTACCGTGGATTGGTTGCGACCATCGTCTCGCAGGAATTCAAGAACCCGCTCCTCGATCCGATCTTTAATCGATTGCGCGAACAATCCGGCCACACCTTTGTCCAGCGCGAAGGCGCCATCGTCCGGCTCTACAAAACACTACGGCGTGGGGGCACGGCCGCCATCCTTGTCGATCTAACCGTTCATCCGCGGCAACCTTCCGTCCCGATCGATGTGTTCGGTATGAAAATGTCGGTGACTTACGCGCACGCCTGGCTCCATCGCCGCACCGGTTTGCCGATTGTGCCGGTGCATCAGGTTCCACTTCCCGATGGGCGATGCAGGGTTGTGTTTCACCCGAAACTCGAGCTTCCGCCGGATGCGACAGACCAACAGATCGCACAACTTTGCTGGGACCAATTTGAGCCGGTTGTCAGGCAAGATCCTTCGCCATGGCTCTGGATGTACAAGTATTGGCGTTTCCGCCCGAGCGGCGCCATGATCGCTTATCCCTTTTATTCCCATCCGGTGCGGCGCTTCGACAGCATGATTGCCGAGCTATCCCAGCCTAACGAATAAGCCGAAGACAGAATTTCGCGTTCGGGCACAACGGTTGCTTGAGCGGAGGACATGCAAACAATCGCTCCTGCTCTGGCTCGTAAGTCCGGCTTCGACCCGGCACGTTTCTTCCTTTTCCTCAACGTCTTCGTCCGCCGCACCGCTAATTCAAAGTCTCGAACCGCCCCCGCAAGGCACTTTCGGCGCTCAAGGCTGGTCGCCGCAGCTTGAGTAGCGATCCGGCGTAGCGTTTCGCGTCGGTTGGCCGACACGACCTTTCGCTGTGCCGATCACGCCACGCAGGAATACTTCTGAGAATGACCAAGGCATTCTCAGAAGACAATACCTATCTCCTGCGGAGCTATAGTTAGTAACCCGTTAGCTCCCGCCGATTGAATCTAACCGGTTTTTCGGCCGCGCGCGTTGACGACCGCTTAGTCGATCGCGCCAACCTACAGTTTATCGTAATAACTGACGGTCGTTTTACCATCAACCGTCGTCGTGACTTTGCGCGACTTTCCATCCGGCGCCACCTGGATGGTTCCAGTCAGAACGACTTTCCCATGTTTTACTCCTTGCAGCATATTGGTGTGACTATCTTGGATCGTATACGCCATTGAGTCGGATGGTCCGGCTCCCTTCACCTTGTATTGTTTGCCATCGAACTTGCCTTGCCACGTCCAGCGGGTGGCCTTCCCATCTTTGTCGATGCCGTCACAAGTCAGCTTGATCGTTGCATTGTCGCCCGTCCGGTATGTCACCATAGTGTTGCGCGCGGTCCCGGGAGCCAGCTTGCTTTTGCTTTCGTTCAGTTTCCAGGTGCCCAAATGGACATTGGCCGCCAATGCTGTAGACACCGCAACAGACAGCGCCGCGGCGAGTAAGGTAATGCGAATCATTTTCATGGTGCGCATAACGAACCTCAGCTTCAAGGATGTCAATGCAATTTTTGGCGCGAAAATCCGTCAGCCGGCGAAAGCTTAGGCGAGGGGACTAACGAAGACGGATCTATTACAGCGGCGGCAATACTCCGCGCAAGAGGTTGGCAACCGTAGCGCCACGCCGTGTCCGGCGCTATCTCGCGATCATCTTACTCTTCCGGGTAGCGTTCAGTAGCCGCCGCAATCATCAGTCATCATGATGATGACGGCGCGATTTGGCGGTCATTCCGTCATCGCGTAGCGGTCGTCATATCTGAGTGTTCGCGCCGCGATGCTACATCGGTCTTCTCCTAACTGCTCGCCTTGGCCGAACCTTGCTCTTTGATCCATCGTTCTATTTTCTCCTGGAGCAGGTCGAGCGGCATGGCGCCGCCGTTGATGATCTGGTCGTGAAAGGCCTTGATGTCGAACTTGGCTCCTAGCTGGGCTTTGGCTTCGTCGCGCAGCTTGCGAATCGTGAGTTGTCCCATCTTATAAGCCAGGGCCTGTCCCGGCCAGGCGATGTAGCGATCGGTCTCGGTTTGCGCGAGGGCGTCATTGACGTCGTTCGCGTGCATATAGCTGATAACTTGGTAGCGCGTCCAGTTTTGGTCGTGAATGCCGGTATCAACGACCAAACGCACGGCGCGGAAGAGCTCGGAGTTAAGCCGGCCATAGTCAGAGACCGGGTCCTGATAGAAGCCGATTTCTTTGCCCAGCTCTTCGGAATACAGCGCCCAGCCTTCCGCGTAAGCGGAATAGAAGCCATGCAGCCGGAACTTCGGCAGACCTTGCAGGTTTTGAGCGATGCTGATCTGCAAATGATGACCTGGGACACCTTCGTGATAAGCGACGGCTTCGTCGTCCACCAAGGTGCGCTTGGTTGGGTCAGCCACAGCTACCACCACGCGTCCCGGGCGCTTCCCATCGGGCGTCCCAGGGACATAGTGGGTCGATTCCGCCTTTGCGAAGTCCGGGATGGGCTCCACGGTCACGGGTGACTTGGGCAGGACTCCAAATAACTCCGGTAACTTGGGTTCCATCTGGTGAATGTATTTCTCGTAGTCATCAAGGATCTGCTGCTCGCTTTGCGGCGTCCACTTCGGGTCTTTATTGATCGCATTCCGAAAGCTGGCCAGGTCTTTATGTCCTTGTGATTCGGCTAGCTTTTTCATCTCCACGGTGATACGCGCGACTTCCTTTAACCCCAGCGCGTGCACTTCGGCCGGGGTGACATTTGTCGTCGTCATCATCTTGACCGCTTCGACGTAGCGTCGTTTACCGTCCGGCAGGCTTTCGATCGAAAGCGCGTCGCGTCCTTTTGGATCGTATTCGTTGCGCAGAAACTCAGCGAACGTCTTATAAGCGGGAACGACATCGTCATTGATCGCCTTCGTGATCTCGTCGGTCAGTCGCTTCTTATCCTCCTCGGAAAACTCCTTGGGGAATTTCTTCGTCGGGCGCAGGAAAGGATTGGCGGTAACGATGCCGTCGCATTGGCCGGGTAACTTCGCCAGGACAAGCTTGGGCGGCATAAGTCCGTCCTTCAGGCCTTGTCGCATCACCTCGGCTGTCTGATCGAGGACGCGCGGGATTTGGCGGAGCCGGGAGATGTAATCCTCGTAATGCTGCACGGTATCGAAAGGCACGGCGAGTGGCAGATCGGCCAGGCGAGTATGGAGGCCGTTCTGCTGGTTTATCGGCATCTCGTAGTTCTTCAGGTCATAGTTAATGTCCTCACGCTCCAACTGGCGTTCGAGGATGCGGTGACTTAGAAGGTCATTGTCTACCATCCCGTTCGTCGAGATCGCTTTCAGTCGCTTGAGAAAATTGTCGGACTCTGCATGCTGCCGCGCGATTTCGGCGAGCGAATACTGCCCGAGGAGCGAGTTATAACGGTAGTCGCCGTAGGACGTCGCTCGCTCCGGCGAGTTCTTCAGGCTCGTCTCATAGAACTCGTCGAACAATTTATTCTGCTCAGTCACGCGCTCGGCCACCGGCGCCACCTGTCCAAATGCCGCAGAGCTCAGGGCCACAACCAACCCGCAAACAAAATATCGCATCGGCTAGCGTAGCACAGTGTTTACGAGGCGCACGGGGGAAGCGCTCGGGGTTATTGATTGCCGGTAGGTCGTTTGGGGTGTTCGCCCATGTGCGAACGATGCGCTTCGCGCGACGAGCGTGGACTGGCTTGTGAGTCCCGCGCGTCGGCGGCTTCCGTTCGGCGGCAGATGTGCATCCGATCTAATGACGTCGCGCGATTAATAGCAAAACGAAGAAAGAAAGTATGAAACAATCCTTATTCATCGTAGTCGGGCTTGCACTGACATTGTCCGTCGGTGCGCAAACAACGGACGAAGAAAAGAAGCCCGAGAAAAAGGGAAAAGCCAAGACGGAGGAAAAAGGTCAGGCTGTTCCGGAGAAATCAGCCCAGCCAAACCCGTCGACGAAGACACACGCGCACGCGCAGACGAGTGAACATGGCACTACCATGCAGACTCACGAAGGGGGGCAGGCAAACCAGAAGACTCATGCCACTCAGCATACGACGGCGATGGCTGAGCAACAAAGCGGCCCTGTTACACGCAGTACCACTGTTTTCAAGAACGGACATAAGACGAGCGAAAATATCAGTGTGCGTCGCACTACGCGCGAAACGACCGATGTTCATTTCGCAATCGGAACGCATCCGCGGGATTGGTGGCTCAGGACCTATACCATTGTGTCGTTTAGTGGCTGCTACTATTACCAGGCCGATAATGGCTACTGGTATCCGGCGTATGGATTTGATTCGGGCTGCAGTTATCCGGTAGGCGTGGTGTATATCTCGTTGTAACAGGGTCAAACGCGACTCTCCGGACAGAAGGACCGAAGCGCCGGAGGCGCGTGGGCATCTCTCAGGAACGGGTTACGGGTAGGGCATTGTAGACTACGATTGTTGCCTACTCTTCCGGGTCATCGCGTTTTCGTGGCCGTTCTTTCGACCGGATCACTCCAGTCACTCTTGCCGATGCTGCCACCGATCGCGCAGAGCTGGAGCGTGTAATTGAATCCCAGCGGTCAACTCACTGAAGAACTAATCGCGGGAGCTGGCGAAGGAGATACTCGGACCCCTCTTCAGCCTTTCAGATCCTTGTTTTATGGAACGAGATCGTTGTTTTCTGGAACGATCGATTGCGGGCGCGCGCTTTCCTGGGCTTGTTACAGCGACCGCGGATGGTTACGCATTCTTTCTCCAGGCCGTCGATTTGCGCCGCAAGCAAAGACACACCAACACCGGAGAGCCTGACATTCGGGAACAAACCTGCCAGTATTTCCCGGAGTGCGGCGTTCGTCGTCAAAGTAATAGCCGTCATGATGTAATTCCAGTTGGTGCAGAGAGAAGGAGCCGAACCAGCGGTCGATTGACGCTGCAGAAGTGTGCTCTTCTCTACGATCAAACCCCCGCTTGTCCAGTGGTATTCGCGATGGAAGAGGGATTTTACGAATGGGAGCCGACGGACCCGACAGAAGGACCAGTCGATTTCCCGCTGACAAGGATGCCATAGCCAGCCGAGATCACACGCCGTGCGGCTTCACCCGTCGCAGGGTCGCGCTCGAGTGGATGGTCGTGAATTCTTTGCTTTACTTCGAACTTTCGGATCGGTTTGGTGGGATCAGTTGTTTCGTAAGTATAAGTCGGCACGGCGACAACTTACTCTCAAATCGGCGATTCACATCACCTTTCGCGTGACTAAGAACCTTGAGGCAGAGGAATAAGATTAGGTAAAGCGTGCTTTCTCCTGTAGATTGAACGATTGCCTGTCGAGCGCCGATCGCGCTTCCTGCGGGCGACTTTAGAAATCAAAAGGAGGATTATGGAACCAATGGTCACGCAAAACAGCCCGCTTTATCTGGCACATCAAAGAATCTCAAACCGTCGGTCAGCATTTTTCCGGCTCGTAAGCGCCAAGGGCAGGCTGGAACCAGTTGACTCGCCGCGAGCTAACTTTCGCGCCGGGGCTCGAAAGGCCATTGCATCCAGATAATGGCCGGTGACTTATTTGCGGCGAGTCTGCGACTAAAACGGGTTTAGCGTAGAGGTAATCCGCGCGACGTTCGCGGCGCGGGGAACATGCAGCTCAACCAGAGCGTTCTTCGTCGCTTCCTCCGACAGACGATGTTTCTGCACGATGGGAGAGATGCAGAGGGCGACTTCCGCGTCGCGAAGGATTCGCTTGAATTGGGTGTGATGCATTTAAGAGAATGCAACATACACTCTTCCTGACCTATACCCCTATGATTCTTTCGAGGGCGCAAAGAAACAATCGGGGTCAGTCAATGAATGTTACAGAAAGAGAGTGACTGGCGGACGTGATTGTCCTCGTTGATCCACCAGCGGATTCCGCCTTTCGTCAAAGTGGCCTTGAAGTTATCTCCGCTTTGCAGGCGTTGTCGCTCGCCGGGACGGCGTGGCAACATCCTGCGCGGGCATCAACTCGAAGGACCTGAACAATGGCGCCAGGTCGATCACTGCATTGGCGGCCGACCTCAACACACTTCCGAGATTCTGAGAGACCGAGGCGACTTCGACGCGTATCCCGCGCCGGCGTAATTTCGTGGCGAGATAAGCGAAATCGGCGTCGCCGGTGACGAGAATCACAACGTCGGGCTGCATCTCGGTCGAAATCTCGAGCGCGTCGATCGCCATCATCACATCCACGTTTGCTTTGTAATGACCTTCGTCGGCGGGGGCGCCATCCTTCGTCACCACCATGAATCCGTTCGAGCGCAGCCAATACACGAACTTGTTCTTCTTGTCCCGCTCCTCCTGCCAGAGGGGGATTGGCGGCGGCAAGCCGGCATAAACCACCATCTCGATCAGCTCGCGTCCCGAGTCCGTCCCGGCCAGGAAATCGCGCAGCCTCAGCCAATCAAGACCACGTCCCGCGGTTCGCACAGAACTGCCCACATTCGATTCATCCACCAGCACTAACACTCGCGCACGGCGCGAAGCTTCCGGTTCTTTCTTTCCCATTTGGATTTAAATGAACTACGTTCAGCGCTTCTGGCGAACATTACTTCTTCGGTTCAGCGCAACTGCGGGAGGAGAGCTTGAAATTTTCCAGGGATAACGGGAGCAGCTACCGATCTATCTCGCTATTCAGTCAATGTCTGCGATAGTGTCACATGCCATTAGAACCCTGCCCGACTTGTGGCTACGCGCTTTCTGTTCTCGATCATCATTGCCGTCATTGTCCTGGCTCGTTAAAGGCGCTCCCATCATCCCCGCTGATCGATGCCAAAAACTGGTGGAAGATGATCGTGGTGGTGATGGCGCTGAGCGTTCTCGTTTATTTGATAATCTTCCGCTAAGGAAAAGGCGTGAAGAGGCCGGAGCAGGCTGCGGCGCGTGTCGAATGAGATAACCCGGGCCGCCCAACGCTGCGTTGACTTTGCCGGATGCAGGACGAGCCTTTCTCTTCATGGGCGACAAATCTCCTAAAGCGAACCAGAAACACAAATCACAGCTAAAGGCGAAAGCCAATACCGCGGCACAGAAGAAAGAGGGACAGGCCGCAACTGCCAAGGCAGCACCGAAAAAGAAGTAGAGCAGAGGCTGCTGAGCCGCAACGAACCGTAGTTCGTTAGGAAGATTTGTCTGTTTGAAACAGGCGCCGTTGTGAGCTGGGAGAGCGGCTTCGAATTGGATTCCTGTTGCCAGCTTTTGAAAATCCGGCCACGCCGTCGGCTGCGTTACTTCGTCCGCCTTCTTCTTCTTTGCGAGGGCGAGACGGTCTGTTTTTTTGCGGCGTGACGCGCGTTTCTTCGCGTTGGTTCTACCTTGGCTATGTCCCATAATGGCCCAACAGTCTCTCTTTCGTCGCCAGTTCCAAGCAGTTTCTGCTTTTTGAAGTCAGATACGATTGACCGCAGCGCATCGCGTCAGAGCAAACGGGCTTTCCAAGCCCGGACGGCTCGCGAAGACTTTTGGAGTTGCTTCGCAACCGTTACAGCGACGAACGGGGCGAGCGCGGCGTAATGAAAGTGTGAAGTACGAATGATGCAGTGAGAAACGCTTTCGTCCTTGCATTCCATCCTTCTGACTTTCGCTTTGACGTGCTGCTTCAGGATGGTGAAGACATGAGGTTCGCAAGCTTGACCCGGACGTAGTGCAAACTTCTAAACAGCCAGCGAGTTATTTCATTGAAGGCTTGATAAGGGTAAGTGGTGAGTACCCGTCGTCTTTCTGAAAACTTGGGATAGGTTCCCGGCTGAACAGATGATAGGAAGTCACTCTCGAGCTGCGAGCTCGGGAAGGGCTGGATTGATGCGGCTCTTAGTCCAAAGAACCACTCGCGATCAAAAGCGTGATCGAATGGCAGTCGCATTGGTAGTAGCCCGGCAAGCAAAGCCTTCGCCGCTGCGCGATCGAGCACGTATGCGCCGGCACCTTTCATCCGACCAAGATTTATGCAGAGCGAATAATCACCATCTAAGCGGGCGATCTCCGCAGCGTGTCCGGAGCTGAGGCCGGTTAGTCGCAGGATATTCCAGCAGGTTGAATAGCGTAACGCTCCATCCAGCGCGGCGTCGAAATCAGGGCGAAGCACCAGGTCGTCCTCGCCGATTAACGCGTGGGCATCATCGGTTGCCAGGAACATCCGGATCGCCTTGAGATGGCTGAAATAGCAAGCTGCCTCGCGCGGGTTCCTGGTTCTTCCATGAAACCATCTGTAAAGCCTGTCCGAATAATCTGGATGAGGAAACTGGAGATCGCTCGCCGGAACGGCTGACACTCGGCATAAGGTTAGCTGGCTTGACCGAAAGGATCGCTCAACGAAGGCCCAGCGATCTGTTGCTGAGTCCAGGTTGATAATAAAGGCGCGCATTCAAAGGTTGATTAGCAAACAACGGTCGGACGAGGCAAGATTAGTCTATCAGGAGGTATGAGAGGAGGGAGGAATCATGGAACGAGTGAGATAGACGAAGCCCAAAGGGTAAGCGCATGGGAAATGCGCGAAATCAAGCAAGCGGGTGCGAGCGCATCAAAGATGGAAAATCTATCGCCGAGGCGTATCCGCGCTAACGGCTAGAGGCTTCTCAGGCGGCTTGACGCCCACCGATGCGAACCTGGCTCTCGACACGGGCACAATGAGTGCTCTCATGACTTGGCATGGCGAATGGCCTCCACATCCTGGCGATCGACAACGAGCCATCGGTCACCACCAGTCTCGGGTGGGTCTTTGGCCCGCCCCGCTATCAACTGAACACTGTGGCCAGCGGTGCGGCTGCGCTCGCCGCTATCGACGGCGCCGACCAGCCGTTCGACGTCATCATTGTCGACCAAAAAATGCCGAACCTGACCGGAGCCGAACTGGTCGCGACGTTGCGAGAGCGCGGAGTGCCGAGCCGGATCATCGTCCTATCGGCGCATCTCACCGACGAGGACCGCAAGACTTACGAAGAGTTAGGCGTGCAAGTCATCTTCGAAAAGCCGCCCGACATCACCAAGCTCCGCGCCGCCGTCGACGCCATTCCCGGCGCGTGACAGTCGGGTAGCTGTCGGAATCTCAAAATATTGAGACGCCAACGAACGTGCTGAATAAAGCTTTGATCACATCCGCGTAGGCATCCTTTACGAATTGTTGTTCGCTCATCACGCCGGATTTAATAGCCGTCGTGGTGAGACAAACGAAATGCACTGCGCGCAGCGACCGCTTCCGGTGCAGCCGGGTCGCGATTACTTCGACACGGTGATGGGCGCGGAAAAGGCGAACCCCTCCCATCTCAGGCGCAGGGTGCTTTCGTTGGTGGTTCCGTTCTTGTCGATCGTGATGGTGAACTGGTCCACGGCCGGCGAGATCGGGTTCCGCTGCATGTCGATGCGGACGAAATCCTGGCTGGCGTCGTACTTCGTGCCCCACTGGCCGGTCTGTTTGTTTACAATCAGCTTGGCTGGGCCGTTCTCCTCCGGCTGGAGGAAAAGCGTATACGAGCCGGCGGGAATGGGTGTGCCGCCGATCGCGATGTCATGATCGGTCGTGAGCATGGTCGCTTCATCCGCGCCCATCCGCCAGACCTTGCCGAACGGCACCAGGCCGCCCCAGATTTTGCGCATCTCCTTCGTCTTGGGGTCGCGCGTGTAGGGACGGCCGTAGACGATCTTGATGTTGGCGCCATCGATCGTGGCGGAGACGGTTTCGTGCGGGCTGATGCGCTTGTGTTCCTGCGCACGAGCGGGAAGGAAAGGGACGAGAAGCAGTAACCCAGCGACAGTAATGACCTTGTTCATGCCGGCAACCTAATGGCAAAATCGGCGTCGAAAAGCTGAAACATGCTCAGGATTCGAGGCTCAGCGCTTGGAGCGTGCATGCCGCGTTCGAACTCGCAAACACGCAGCCGCCATTACCGCGACAACGAAAGTTGCACAAATCAACCCAGCCTCGCGGTAACTCCTTGCTCACGACTTAAGGAGCCGCTCGTATTCATCATGCGAACCGATCCAGAACCAGACGACGAGGTCTCCTGTCATAACGCCGACGGCTCTATAACTGTCAGTTACTCGGGCCGACCAGTAGCGTCCCACTTTTTTGAATCCGACTGATGGATGGGAAGGATTAGCGAGCCAAAGCCGATACTGCTTCAGCGCAACTTCCTGAAGTCGTTCGGGCAGCCTGGCGTAAAGGCGCCAGAACTCAGCCGTTGCGTGGCTGCGCATCAGGGGGAAAGGGTTTGGTTTCTTCGGCGTGATATTCTTTCAACGCTTGCTCGGCGAAGCGATCGAGTTTTCCACTCGTGGCATCCTCCTCGATCTGCCGATCCCATGCCTCGGCGTCGAGTTCGCGCAACTTCTCGATGATTGCGCGCCGCTCGGCCTGGGTGAGTTTGGGTAATTCCTTAATGATTTCCGTTGCGCTCATCAGTTTAATCTTAACTCATTTCTCGATGAATTCCTCTTTTTCGACCTGCGCGCCAATCTCGCGGAGAACCTCATCGGCGCATTTCACCGACGAAGTCCGCAAGACGTACGAAGAGCTAGGCGTGCAAGTCATCTTCGAAAAGCCGCCCGCCACAGCCCAGCTCCGCGCCGCCGTCGACTGCTTCCCCGGCGCGTGACAATCGGTAGCTGTCGAATGTCAAAATGTTGAGATGCGATCCCAACTCTTCAGACTCGAAAGGCTGCCGATTCCAACGGTGTGACGATTGTAAGCTTTGGCCCGGATCGTCTCAAAAATATTGAGACGCGATCCCATTCCGCCTTCATAAGGTCCGTTTCTTTCGCTTTTTGAAAAATGAACACGCCAACGCGATTTTGAAAAGACGAAGCAAAGTCTTATAACAAAATGATCCAGCCCATCGATTGCCATGCCATCGCGCGCGAAGCGCAAGGCAGCTACCTGAATCGTGTCCTCACAACCGTCAACGACCACAACGTCCACATCAGCGTGATGACGGAGCCATTCTATTGGCACACGCACCCCGATTCTGACGAGACCTTTCTCGTCCTTGAAGGCATCCTTATCATCGACCTCGAAGACGGCTCCGTCGAACTCAAGCCCGGTCACTTGCTTACCATCCCCGCCGGCGTCCGTCATTGCACCCGGCCCTCCGGCGCGCGCTCCGTCAATCTCACGATCGAGAAAGCCAACGCGAGCACTGTGCGATGTGACGACGATCGGTAACTGGTCGCGGCGTTGCGAGAGCGCTGAGTCAAGAGCCGGATAATGGTCCTATCGGCCCATCTCACTGACGAAGTCCGCAAGACTTACGAAGAGTTAGGCGTGGAAGCAATCTTCGAAGTACCATTCGGCATCACCCAGCGGCTGACGGACTCATTCCTCAGCTTCTGGCCCGGCGGACCTTTAGCACCAGGAAAACAACGATAGCTGCATTGATCACTAACACGACGCATTTCAGGAGCGAGGGAGCCTTAAGCAGCTCATAGATCTCGATCGGAACAAACGAGATCGTGGCAATGATCGTGAGGAAAGCGGCCCATCGCTTCTCAAAGAACAAACCGGTGCCCTCGACCAGGAAGAGCGCGCTATAAGCCAGGGTTAATCCGCTCAGCGCTTTGATTTTTCTCTCGTCGAGGAGATTTAGTTTAGCCAGGAGCGCGCCGAGATAACGGTTATCAGGATCAATTCGCAACGCGTTCACCCATGGATGAACGGTCGCCGCGACGCCGTGGTGCAGCAGCTTCAAAAAACCCACGCCAACCAGGAACAAAACGAGTCCTTTGAACCATTTGAAGATCGCGAGCGTGAGCAAACCTTTATCGTGGGATTGCTTCTTCTTTTCATTCCCTTTCACACTGCTTTCCTTCAAGTCGCGAGCCACAATGGAAAGTAGGTCGCAGGAAACGACAGGCTCATTTTCTTTTGGGTATGACACTGATCGAACCATCGTTTTCCAGCAACGCGGCTCGCACCTCTTCAACCGTTGCGCATCCGGCTTCGCGCAGGGCGCTCATGACCTCGTGCCGGGTGAGTTTGGCACGCTTCAAAGTTTCCGGGTAAAGCTTGCCGTCGTGGATGAGAACGTCCGGCGTTCCTTCGATGAAGGCTTCCAGCTTTCTGCTTCGATAAGTGAGGAGCCCCACGATCCAGTTGATCCCGACCAGGGTCACGGCTGAAATCATTCCTCCGATGACGGAGTTGTCGCCACCGTTCATGGCGTTTTGAACGGCGTTGCTCAAAACCAGGAGCAGAACCAGATCGAATGGCGCCAATTGGCCCACCTGCCGTTTGCCGGTTAATCGCAGCAAAACGATCAGGAAAACGTAAATGATGATCCCGCGCAGAATGAATTCCCACCAGACGAGCGACATGTGCCACATAACCTGACGATAGGAGATTAAGACGTTCGAGCGAATCGCCTTTTAAGCAGAGCCAAGCCGGTCGGAAGCGAGCGAGACAGACGGGAGGACCGAGAGGCCGACTGAGTGTGGGAAACGAAGGAGTCAACATATCGCCTTGACACCCTGGCCAGCGGTCAGGCTGCGCTCGCCGCTCTCGACGGCGCCGCCCAGTCGTTCGCCGTCATCATCGTCGATCAAAAAACGTGGAATCTGACCGGAGCCGAACTGGTCGCGGTGTTGCGAGAGCGCGGAGTAAAGAGCCGGATCATCGTCCTATCGGCGCATCTCACCGACGAAGTTCGCAAGACGTACGAAGAGTTATGCGTGCAAGCTATCTTCGAAAAACCGTTCGACATCACCCAGCTCCGCGCTGCCCTCGACGCCGCCTAAATCACGAAGAGCAGTAACAAGCTTGCAGGCGGCACATCGCTTGCCGCCACGATCACATCTTTGCGGCCGATGAAGGCAGGAGAAGATGCCGGCACACAAGCGCCCGAAGATCGTCATCAGGATGAAGAGCAACATCACGATCGGCCGGGATGAAAGCAGTAAATACTGTCCGGCAGGGAATCCGGTTGCGATTTTCTTTAATAAGCGTCGCCACGGCGCTTAGTGGTGATATGATCCCAGACATGGCCACAAGCATGAGTTTAATAAATATGAAAGGCGGGGTTGGTAAGACTACACTTGCGATGCAAGTCGCCCTAGCCGCCGACCAGCTCAACTACAAGGTTCTCGCTGTCGATCTAGACCCTCAGTCGAACCTGAGCCAGGCTGTGATGGGAGCGAAGGCCTATGTGAAGATACTGGATGAAAATAGGCCGACTGTCGTTCAGATCTTCGACGGTTATCTTCCTTCCAATTCACGGTCTTCCAGTCCGACTCCAGTCAATGTTGAGGATGTTATCATTCCGGAAGTGGGAAATCTCTACAATAGCACACTGGATCTAATTCCAAGCCGCCTCGAGCTTTCACAGACCCTTCGTAATCCTACTGGCAAAGAACGCAGGTTGGCCAAAGCATTGGCTAAGGTGACCGACCGATATGATCTGATCGTTATCGACTGCGCGCCAACAGATTCGATTCTAACGGATGCCGCATACTTCGCGAGCCGATACGTGCTTGTTCCTATTAAGCCTGAATTCATGGCCACTATCGGTCTGCCGTTGCTTGCCCGATCCTTGAAAGGGTTCAAGAATGAGAATGAGGACCACGCGATTGATATTTGCGGCATCGTATTTAACCATTCATCAAGTTACTCGTCCGGTCCGGAAGGAAAGCAATCGATATCAGATGTGACGAAAATCGCTAAAGCCGAAAAGTGGCCAGTTTTTGAGACCCACGTAACGTATTCTATATCGTACGCGAAAGCGGCGCGGGAAAGAACGGCGATTGGACACACTAGTTATGTCCGGTCGCCAACGATACAGCGGTTTCGAGCATTTAGGGATGAGCTATTCGCCGCAATCGGTCTGGTTAAATCGTAAATTATGTCGAAGGATTTTCTAGATCTTGAACTTCAGTTATTGGTGGCAAAATACGGCTTTGGCACCGTGTTGGAATCGCTTGCCACCAAGAAAGGCGTGTCTGTGGAAGAGTTACGATCGCAAATGGACAAGCTGGCGTCGACCCGATTAAAGAAACGAGCTAAGGTCGTAAAAAGCCCTGAGGCAGTAATACAGGAGCTCCCGATTTCTGAGGAACGCCGAGCGCTGCTCAGAACGGTGGCCAACCTCTTCTTCGCTAAACGAGTGTTTCCGAACCTGCGAGATGTTGCTGCTTTTCTTCGACGAAATGGTGCGACTCAAAGACGATTTAAATCACGACTTGAAACGTTTGTGCCCTTAATCAAGATTTTGGCTATGATTCAAGAGCCGCAACTACGGAGCCTTTTGGAAGAGGCAGATCGCTCAGACAGCGATGACTTTACGTTGTTGGCGAACCGTTTGATGGGAAAACAAGACGAATAATCGACAAGGGATTCCTGGCGGCAAGCGGTATCACGGTCTTTTACGGAATAAATTTGTCCTCTAGCGTCTGTTCACTAAGAATTTGTGGAGGGCTCCTAAACTCGACGAAATATTAATCGGCCTGAGATGAATCCTGCCAGCCTGTGTCTGCTCTATCGCGGCATCCGAGATGGTTCAATTGTGCCGATTTGGTGGTATGACCCCGATTGGTTACCGCGTGAGGCGCGGCCCGATTTTGAATTTGCATATTGATTCGAAATGGTGACATTTGGTGACACCTATGCGAAGGAAGATCAGACGGTTTTCAGTTTCGCTTTCCGAAGCTGACTATAAGAGGCTGCAAAAGATCGCCAGACGGCATCGTCCCGAGTTTACGATCCAGTATTTAGTGAACTGGTCGATTCAACGCCTCCTAGACCGTGCCGAGGAACCTCAACTTTATTTGGATCTGGGAGCGCCGGTCAGCAGGGGAGAATCATGAAGACAGCTGCGAAATCTGGCATAGAAATTCCCGACGCATTGATGGAAGCGATATTGAGCCAGGAGCGAGTCGCTCAACCGCCTCACTGTTTCTACAAATATCCCGCACGCTTCTCTCCTTCGTTCGCGCGAGAAACGATAAAGACGTTCACTCGACGAGGAGATACGATCTCGATCCGTTTTGCGGGGCGGCACGTCTCTGGTCGAGGCTTTGGGACTAGGTCGCCGCGCGGTTGGTTTCGACATCAGTTCGCTCGCAGCTTCCTAACACGCGCGAAGACGACCCCGCTCTCGATTCACGACAAAAACCAAATACTCGGGTGGGTGCGAAGGTATTGCATGGGATACCCCCATACTCACATCTTTGACCCTTGATTCCGATCTCAGGGGGACCTGCTGACCAGCGGGAATCTCCCTGAAGTCACACGAGATTTTTTTACGGCGGCGCTAGCTTGGACGGACCTTCTTCCGACCAGAAAGCAGCAGAACTTTGTCCGCTTGGTCTTGGTCAGCTTGGACGTGGGCACTCGACTGCAAGAAAGACATTCATGGTTGGGATCGACTCGGGATCAGTTTTGCGACCAGATCAAGATCGCCTTACGATGGGCACTACCAATACTTGGGTAAGGCCGCTGCGACTAACAAGATGCCCCGATCCCGCCTCACACGCATGCGGCGCATTATTAATCGGTCTTCAGAAGCTAGCGACGAAGATGGAGAGAGTCCCGCAACACTGGCTTCCTGCAAGACTCGTGGTCACATCGCCGCCTTATCCCGGCGTTCACGTGCTCTATCATCGCTGGCAGATCCATGGCCGCAAAGAGACACCCGCGCCCTTTTGGCTTGTAATAGGCGCGACGGGGCGGGCGAAGCTCACTACTGTCTTGGACGTCGCAACGAGGCTGAGCTGAAAACGTATTTAATCGACTTGGCAAGACGTTTTCCTCCGTGGGCCTGCTTGGGAAGAAATCGATAGTTGCTCAGTTAGTCGCTTTTTCGGAGCCCGATTGGCAACTTCCGGAATATTTGAGAACGATGCAGGATTCCGGCTTTGTCGAACTTCGGCCGATCTGTTCCGATGGCTACCTCTGTCGAGGAAGGATTTGGCGAGAGGTGCCGGGGCGGAAGTGGTACGCGAATCAAAAAGGGAAAATAGCAGCTAGTAAGGAAGTTGTGTTACTTCATCGACTCAGCGACTGATTCTTGGCACCGCGGCCCTTCCATGAACTTGAGGCGATCAAGCCGACTTTGGGAGTTTCTTCGGTAGCGATAAGCATAGTGGGACAATGATCCGTCCCATGCCAGCGGCTGTCTGTTCGATCCGTTCGCGACACGCGCCTTCGTTGGTTTCCCACTCCGGAGTCTTCTTAATGGAATCGAGCAACCCCATCGCGGTTAGTGCGAGCCCGTATTTAAATACAAACTCGACCGCAACTGCTTCTTCCTTTGGCCTCATCTCTTTCGCGTCTGCTAAGAGCTTCGATCCTTTGTTAAGCACGAGCTGAAGGCGACCGGTCGCGGGGATCCGTTCGATCGTTAGTGGAGGCGCTTCTGGACCATTATCCACTTCTTTAATGTCCGGCCGACTCGGTCCTGCGTCCACCTTCGGCTCTTTTTTCTCGTGTTTCTCTCGTTCTTTATTTTCATTCTTTCGTGGGGCAACAATCGAGGCGTTTACGACTAGGGTAAATGGGCCACTGCCAGTGTTATCCGTGATAACCATTTGCGTGGTGGACGTCGCGCCTTCCGGCGTCTGTTTGTCGGCGGCAAAGGTGAAGGTGAGCTTGCCATTGAAGAGGTGGTGAGTTGGAACAATTCCGCCCGTATAGTTGATAATTCCGCGGTGATTTCGACGCGTGAGGTAATTATTCTTCACGTCGGTTTGAAATGAGACTCGCGCCACATCACCCCGCGGAATGGCGACATCTGCGCGAAAAGTGCCGTCGGCACGGCGAAAATAAGTCGGAAAGTCGCTCCCCTTGAACGGCTCGATTTTCCCGTAATTTTCGTCCCCTTGCCGTTGCTTGCGGTCTTTGCGGCCACCTTTCCGGCAAGCATACTGCCGAAAAGGTCGGCGAGATCCGGGTCAGTGGCCAAAAGCTCCTCTAAGGCGTTAATGCCCTCCTCGTCATCAACGGCGTTCGCAATCTTTTCCTCGTAACGCTTATTGTTTAGATCGATAAGGCCTTCGTGGTCGTGAAGCTCCTTCTGAAGCTTTTTGAACAATTCTTGAAGAAGCTGATCCTCGCGAAAGGTTTCGCGATTGCTCATGAATAAGCTGTTTCGTGATTCCTGGCCGAGCTCGGTGAAATCCAAGGTAACAAGAATGCTGCCGGCGATGTGTTCCTTGTCCACGGCCTTCGTTCTGAAAAACTGCGCGTCACGTTTTGCGTGCGACTGGCCATTGATCAGGGCGCGTAAGCCGGTCTGTGGCTGATCGTCGTCGGGTGAACCTTTGTTTAATTTAAAAACCCGGATTTCGGCCGGTATTGTTTCGCCGGTACTCAGCGTGATTGACATGCTAGCTCCGTCCTCGAAGCCATCTTCAAGATTTTTCTCTCCCCAAGCACCAAGGCGATTCCAAACCGTGACACGCATAACATTCGCCTTGTATTCCGGTCGGCACTCTATGATACGGAGCGGAAGCGCAGGGCGAAGAAGGTAGTCCTCAATCTTCTTAAACAACTCGCCACAAACATTGCTGCGCGGAGCTTTGTAGTCGTACATCTTTACCAATGTTCCGCATGTAACGGCGCGCTCTCGAGGTGGAGATATTTCTCCAGATTTGGAGTCCGAGAGCGGGATGAGGCCGAGCGGCTCAGCCCCAGCGGTCATCACCTGGTCGTCTGGGCCGACTAGGTATTTCCATGCCGGATTTTGTTTAGAGTGGAAGAAGCAAAACACGGTGTAGGCCCATTCATGGATGTCCCCCTGCGCGACGTCCTCCGGCACCCGTGAAACGATGAGCTGCAGTTTGCGCTGGTCGCTACAAAATGGCAGCACACCGGTACTTCCCATGTTGAAGCGCCCTTGAACAAATGGGATCGCCCCTTTGTAAGACCCATTGTTGCTGCCGTAGATCAGAGAACAGAATGTTGCCGGGAAGTCTTGCGCCAGCTGCCCTTCGCCAGAATCGTAGAGCGACAAGCTTGGTCGCGCTTTTGAGCCAGTTGCGTACAAGACAAGTCGATCTTCAGCAAGGCGGCGAATTTCCTTCTGATCTTTGGCCGCGAGGTCGCCAAAGAACCTTTCCACCGCCTTGGCCATCGTCGCGGGTGCGAGCGGGCCGCGCGGGTCAATCCCTTCGGCCTTACAGAACCTTAAAAAAATCGCATCGATGCCGTTTGTTACCTTTTCGATCAACGCTGCGGATGCGTTACTCTGTTGGCCTTGGACGATGGACTGATTATTCGGCATGTTGCCCAAGTAGTGCCATCGCGCCGAGTCGAGTAGTAAACCTCGGGAATCGAGAATCCCTAGCACGTCTACTTCGTTTTCGGCATTTAGAAGCTCGTCAAGCAGTTGTCGGTCTCGCATCTTTTGGTGAGTTAAGTTTTTTCCTAGGTTACGGCTTGATTTTTGCCTTATGAATTGGCCGCACGGAAATCCTCGCCCAGATGAGTCACGACGTAGCTTACGTAAAGCCCGGACTTCTCCCGGCGTATTATCACCCAAATCAGACCATCCGCGAAATCGCGCCGGTTCGCTGGGTGGTCAGAAAAGTTTGTGTGATTTGATTTTCCTCCTCGGCCTTCATAGCAATCTCAAGATTGAATTTCTGGCAGAGATACTGGTCGACAGCGTCGGGAGTATTAGCTCCTCCTGCGATGGCATCGATGATTGCGCTATAGGCGGAAATCTCCTCAGGAACAGCTCGTCGAAAGTGGGCCAGCATGAATTCAATTTCCGCCTCACTAAACTTACCGTCGGGCGTTACCGCTCCGGCTTCAAGAATCGGATTCTGGAGGAGCGAGAACTCGGCTCCAGGCTTTGTAAGTTGCATGAGAGGATTCTTGCCGTTGGTGCAAACGATGAATTGCAACGCAGCTGGAAGGCCATTGAACTTTACTTGTCGCTTGCCATCCGGCTGTATCGGTTGGCGTAGGTCTCCGACGAATTGATTGGCAAATCGGCTACGACTACGAGCGCCGTTGCCTGCCGTGGTGGGGAACGCGGCAGCGAACGCGTCTTCCCGCGACCGGCTGCTTTCCTGGTCCAGCATATAAAGGTAATCCCCCAACACCCACGCCTCTGAAGAAATGGTTTCGGTACCCTTCACGAGCGGAACGCCCTCTGGGCTGAGGCAAAGCATGTTGAGCAGGCAACGGCATGAGACTTTGACGGGGAGGAATTTGTTGTACTGACCAAAAAGCCAGTAGGCTGGAGGAATCTCCGCGGCACTCGCATCCGCTATGTCGGCGAAACAGCTATCATCCAAAGCACTGCTCTGAAGCCGCAACAACTCGGGAACTCGTGAGAACCGCCCATTGATCTTGGTTCCCGGAGCCTCCGATGTTGTTTTCTGAGATGCCTTGGTAGAGGCGATGTCTCCAACCCCAACGGCATCGCCTTCGGATACCGCCTGATGAATAACATGGTAGTTGATCAAAGCCATCGAAACGGCTTCTGAATTATCTCGAAATTCCCCGGCCTGCAGGAGGCAATCAAGTGCACTCTTGGCCTGAGATGTTAAATTAATGCACAAAACCATGCCGGAATTGTTTCACGCTGAAATTAATATGTCAAGTATACTATATAAGAATTTCAATCTTATTATGATATAATATGCCTGGTAGGCAACTATATTGATATTCCCCAGCCGCCGCCGCTTTTCGGCCATCGTCGTGGCAGCCACGCGAGGCGTTCGAGGGGCCTTTGAAGTTTTTCCATTGCTGCGGCCTCCGGCATCCCGGAAAATTCTCAGCAATCTCAGAAGAGGGTGCGAGATCTGGTCGATCGCTGAAACCCGAAACGCAAAAGAAAACCATAATGCTAAGCCTAGCGAGACCATGTCCACGTGGCTATCGCATGCCGCAGGATTCCTAAGCAATGCTTTCGCTGCGGATCGCGGAAGGCGAGCACGTATTGCGGGAAGAGGTCTGCGGCGGTTTATCTTCCACCCACGGTAATTTTTCTGAAGCGACGCAGGCACTCTCCGGCTTCAGAGCGAGCTGCCTTTTTCATTTCTTACTACTGTCTCTTTACTCCATCTCCGGGTAAGGACCTTTGCCGTCTTCGGCGATGAAGCGATCGATGCGGGCGGTTACGACCGAAAGCGGGACTGAGCCTAACTCGAGGATGGTGTCGTGGGCGGGGGCATCGCTTCATCTTCGGGGAAATATTTCGGCCGCTCCGGACTCCTATTCCTGTATGGTGGGAGTGATGTTCTGGAATCGGCGGACAGTTTTGTGGTCGGGGTTGGGTATGATGGCGATGCTGCTCCTGGCGCAGGCGTTTTTTGCCCAGGAGCAGGCGGCGATTCCTTCCAAGGCGGAGCTGAAGAAGCGGCTCACACCGCTCCAGTACGCGGTGACGCAGGAAGGGGCGACGGAGCCGCCGTTCCAGAACGCTTACTGGGATAATCATCAGCCGGGGATCTATGTCGATATCGTTTCGGGCGAACCGCTCTTTAGCTCGAAGGATAAGTTCGATTCGGGGACGGGTTGGCCGAGTTTTACGAAGCCGCTCGTGCCGGACAATGTGCGCGAGATCAAAAAGCCGGACGACTCGGCCGAGGTGCGCTCGCGCAAGGCGAACTCGCATCTGGGCGATAAATTCCATGATGGTCCGCCGCCGACTCATATCCGATATTGTCTCGACTCGGCCGCCCTACGTTTTATTCCGGCGGCTGACTTAGAGAAGGCCGGTTACGGGAAGTTTGCGGGGCTGTTTCGCTAAGAGCTGATAACTGAAAGCTGAAAGGAGCGATCTTAGCTCTCCTCGCTTTGATCGCGCGGCGACCCGCCTCCTAAGGGCAGGGACGATCCTGTGGAATGCGAATTACGGTCGCGTAAAGCCGACGATCCAACGCGATTTGAATGTTACTCCCGACGCAGTCTTGGGCTCGCATCCGATTGCTTTGCATGAAGCGGTTATTTTTCTTTGTTCTCTTCTTCGTCACGCTCGGCTGGACTGGCCCGCTCCGGGCCGCTAACAACGATGTGCGTGTTGTCCAGACCAAGTTGAGGCAGGACGGATTTTATTTCGGTGATCCTACCGGCGTCTACGATAACGAGACGGCGGCGGCGGTAACTCGGTATCAGATTCGCAATGGTCTGCCGATCAGTGGTCGGCTGGATGCGGAGACGGCCCGCTCGCTCGGAGTCGAGCCGTCCACGACATCCGTGCCCGAGTCCTCGACGGCTTCCGGCACCTGGCGTCGGTTGCGCAACGGCGAGATGCAATTTTTGCCTGATGCAGATAAGGAGAAGAGTCCGCCGCCTAACGGGTCAGCGGCGGCTTCACCAAGGCCGAGCGCGACTCCGGGCAGAGTGGCGCATGTTTCGGGAAAAACGCAGCTCGAGCCGCATGGGCCGCCGCCGCGCCTTGCGCAAGAATCGTCACCGGCTGTTAACCCGGAGACCAGGCATGAGCGGCTGCGGGATTATGTGGGGGCGTTCGTCCTCGCCGGGCTCGATCCGCGGGTAGGTTCCGAGCTCGAGTTTTTTGCCGACTCTGTCGATTATTTCGGGGAACCGAATGTCGGGCGGGAAAAGATCCGGCGCGATCTGGTGCGCTACGACACGCGGTGGCCGGAGCGCCGGTTCTGGCTGGCGGGCAATCTGGAGGTGCGGTCTCTGCCGAGCGGGTGGGTGAGGGTGACTTTCCCTTTGCGCTACGAATTGCGCAGCCGCAGCAAGCAGGCTTCCGGCGAAGTGCTAAAGACTCTGACCCTGCGGCCTACCGGGAATGGGGATTTTGAGATTGTGGCGGTAAGGGAGGAGAGGAAGGGCAAGAGCTAAAATGCTGAAATCGGAGATCGGAGGTGGGAGGCCCGCTGCCGCGCGGTTATTAGTTGTCGACTTCGGGTTAAGGGTCTCCTAAAAGACTTCGTCTCACGCGATTGGGGGCGATAGCAGAGTCCGATACGAAATGCCGACAAACAACGCGCTGAACCGTTTAGGCTTGCTTCCGTAACGGGTTTTTGAACGTATGGAGGCATTCCTGACGACAGGAGGACTTCCGCGATAAGCCTATGAAACAGAAACTCACTTCTCCGTCCGGTTGTCGCAGGCTGCGAATGGCAACTCATTCCGTCTTTCTTCTGGCCGGCCTTCTGCTGGCGCTGATTGTCTTTGGCGCACAGTCGAATGCGACCGCTTACGGGAAGGAGCCGCCAAAGATAGCTCATGCAGCGACGTCCGGGCCGGTGCAGGCATGGGTGGCTCTCTACAACGGGCCGGCAAACAGCTTTGATGATGCCAAGGCCATGGCGGTTGACGGCGCTGGGAATGTCTACGTGACGGGCACGACCGACCCGACCGGTAATCTTGATTTTGACTACGCTACGGTCAAGTACGATGCCTCCGGCACCCAACAGTGGGTTGCCACTTATAATGGGACAGGTAACGGAGCCGATCATGCTTATGCCATTGCGGTTGATAGCTCCGGCAATGTTTATGTGACCGGGACCAGCCTGGGCACGGGCTCTAACTATGACTACGCGACAATCAAATACGACGCCTCGGGGACGCAGCAGTGGGTAGCGCGTTACAACGGGACCGGAAACGGCATCGATAGCCCTACGGCGCTCGCGGTGGATAGCTCGGGCAATGTCTATGTCACGGGATTCAGCGGCGGCTCAGGCAGCGGTAATGATTACGCGACAATCAAGTACGACAGCGCCGGGACGCAACTGTGGGCGGCGCGTTACAATGGACCGGGCAATGGCGAAGACCTTGCCAATGCCCTCGCGATCGACGGTTCCGACAATGTCTATGTGACAGGAGCCAGCTTTGGCTCACAGAGTGATAGTGATTATGCCACGATCAAGTACGACGCAGCGGGCACGCAGCAGTGGGCCGCTCGCTATAATGGTCCAGGAAATGGTTATGACAGTGCCACTGCAATCGCCGTGGATAGCCTGGGGAACGCTTATGTGACGGGAACCAGCTTCGGTTCACGTAGTACTAGTAATGATTATGCTACGATCAAGTATGACGCAGTGGGCAAGCAACAATGGGCGGCTCGTTATAACGGCACCGGCAGTGATTATGATCAGGCCAATGCCATCGCGGTGGACAGCGCAGGGGATGTCCATGTCGCCGGATCGAGTATTGGCTCCGGCACGGATAATGATTATGCCACCGTGAAGTACGATGCAACCGGGACGCAGGACTGGGTAGCTCGTTATAATGGGGCAGGCAACGACAGCGACGTTGTCAGTAGCATGGCTCTCGATGGTGCAGGGAATACCTACGTAACGGGCTTCACCCTGAACACCCCGGCTGATTCTGACTGCGCTACGGTCAAGTATGATCCAACCGGCGCGCAAGAGTGGGTTGTTACCTATGGCGGGCCAGCCAATGACAGTGACGGCGCGAATGCAATCGTCGTCGATAGCTCGGGGAATATCTATGTGACGGGATATAGCGTCGGTGTTGAGACTGATTCTGACTACCTCACAATTAAGTATGTCCAAACCACCGGTTTTGTCTGTCCGCTTGCGGCGACGCGTTGGGAGGAGAAGCCCGGGCATTGGCCGGTAGATAGTCTAACCCTCGGAAGCGAGAGCTATAATCAAGGGGAACTGTTAGCAATTCTAAAACCGCGGGATCGCCCTGACGCCAGTGTGTCGCTCGCCCGCCAGCTCATCGCCGCGAAGCTAAACCTGGCGAATGGCTCGGATCCCGCGCCGGTGATGGGGACGATTGATGACGCCGATGCGCTCCTGAGTCGGTTTTCCGGGAAGCTGCCTTATCATGTGAAGCGATCGTCGCCGGCCGGTAGAGCGATGGGCCAAGATGCGGCGGTGCTGCTTGACTATAACGACGGCAATCTGACGCCTGATTGCGGTCCCTAATCGCGGAATGCGGAATCTGAACGGCAATCGCATCTCGCGGAGAGCGTTATTTGGGCGAAGTAAGTGGAAAGGCTGCTTCCTCCGCTTCGGACATCATCCGCTCTTCTTGAGATTGCAGCCAAGCCGCTAACTCCAACTTCTGGTTCGTCGGGACCTTCGGGTCTCACGAAGTCGCCGCATGTTAGGGCGATGGTTATTCCATTTCGGGGTAAGGACCTTTGCCGCCTTCGGCGATGAAGCGGTCGATGCGGGCGGTGACGACCGGCAGCGGGACGGAGCCTAGCTCCAGGATGGTGTCGTGGAAGGCGCGGATGTTGAATTTCGGGCCGAGCTCTTTCTCAGCTTTTTCACGCGCGCGCACGATGGCTAGCTCGCCGAGATAGTAACTCAGGGCTTGTCCGGGCCAGGCAATGTAACGGTCGACTTCGGTTTCGATCTCGTGCTCTGGCAGAGCGGTGTAATCGTGCATGTACTTGAGGGCCTGCTCGCGCGTCCAGCCTTTGGAATGCACGCCGGTATCGACGACCAGTCGTGTGGCGCGCCAGATCTGGTAACCGAGCATGCCAAAGCGATCGTAAGGCGTCTCATACATGCCCATTTCCTGGCCCAGCTTTTCACAATAAAGCGCCCAACCTTCGCCGTAAGCCGAGATGTAATCGTGCTGGCGGAACTCAGGCTGGTTCTTATGCTCGAGCGCGATTGGTCCCTGAAAGGCGTGACCAGGCGCGGACTCGTGCAGAGTTAACGCAGTCAGGTTATAAAGCGGACGATGCGGCAGGTCGTAGGTATTAAGGAGATAGACGCCCGCGCCGCCTCGGCCTGAAGTGTAAAAGGGAGCGAGATCGGGCGGTACCGGTTTGATGGTGAAACGCATCCGTGGCAGGTAACCGAAGTACTGCGAGGATTTGCCATCGAAAACCTTACAGATCCAGGCGGCGCGATTGAGTAACTCCTGCGGTGTCTTGGCGTAGAACTGCGGATCGTCACGCAGGAATTTCAGGAAAGCAGGGAAGTCGCCTTTGAAGCCGGTCTCGTGCATGACGTCGACCATCTGCTGATGCAGCTTCGCGACTTCAGCCAGGCCTAGCTGGTGGATTTCCTCGGGCGACTGATCGAGCGTAGTGAACTTGCGAATCTGCTGGCGATAATAGGCTTTGCCATCGGGCAAAGCTTCAGCCGCGAGTGTGACGCGCGTGTGCGGCACGTACTCGTCACGGAAGAATTTGAGCAGGTCGGCGTAGGCAGGCTGGACGATTTCGCGAATAACCTGCGCCGCTTCGGCTTTCAGTTTCGTCGCGTCGGATGATTGAATGCCGACCATCGGTTCGCGGAACGGCGTGTAGAGCAGGCTATCCTCCGGCTTGCCTTCCGCGATCGTGGCAATGGACTTATCTCGGCCCTGCAAGGTAGGCCGCGGTGGAGTTAAGCCGCGCACAAGACCGGCGCGCATGTTGGCGATCTGTTCCTGGAAATAGCGCGGGATATCGCGCATCTGCGCGATCCAGTTCTTGTAGTCGGTCAGGCTCTTGAATGGTCGCCGCGCGGTGTAGCCTAAGTCTGTCCAGAAAGCGGAGTCGGAGTTAGCCGGCATTTCGTAGTCACGAAATTTCTCGTCGGCGACGAAGTTCTCGATCTCCGGGCGATAGACGTCGTAGTTGATCTGCTCTTCGGGCGAGAGCTGGGTACGGGGAATGTCATCGAGCTTGCGCAGCACATCCTCCCAATAACTCAGCCGCGTTTGTTGTGTCGCGGCATCTTCTTTCGACAGATGATCCGGGACCGGTGCCTCGGGACCTTCGAGCCCAGGAAATTGTTCCAGGCGCCACTTCCATTCCTCGGTGTAGACGGCGCGCAGGCGCTCATCGGCGCTTTTGGTTTGGGCAATACACGGGAGACTCGAGATCAGCGTTGCTCCGAGCAGAAGCATTAGAACTGTTTTCATCTTTCGTTGGTATGAGTGTTTCACTAGCTGCACTGGAAAGGGACTGTGAGCCTGGTTATGACGTTGCGATTGCTGGTTATCGGTGGCGCGCGAGACACGCCGTTGCCTTGCTGGACAACGGTAACGAGCGACGCCGCGTCTGTTTCGCGATCGCCAGAGCCAAGCACGGACACAGTTAATCGGTTCCGCTAGCGTGCATCAGAGAAACCAACCACCTGACCGCGATTGTTCAGGCCACGCGCGAAGCTGTTGCCGTGGTTTCCCAGACTGCCGAGGTCTTGCGGCACGCTGGCATGGTCGCTCCACAAGGTGGCGTGAATCGTTCCGTCAGGCAGACTGCTGTAACCGGCGATCATGCCGAGACGATTGATGCCAAAGGCAGGAGACATGGTGCCACCCAACGATTGCAGAGCGAGCATTCCCGTCGCCTGGCTCCAATAGAAGCCTGCTAGCTCGGGATCGTTATAGCCTACGACTTCATCGTTATCGTTGATGGCGCCGCCTGCGGTGTAAGTCGAGCCATTCAGAACCCCGATATCCTGAGTGCCACCGCTCCGTGTCCAAAAGAGCGCGTGAAAGGCGCCGTCGGCCGCGCTCCCGGTGCCGGTAATATGGGCAGAGTTATTGATGGCATTGCCCACCGTGTGGAAACCGCCGGGGAAGATGGGGAGAAAGACGAAAGCGCCGGTGGCGGGATCCCAAAAGAAGGCATGCACAGCACCGGAATAGAATTGGCCGGTGAGTTGATTGTAGTCATTGATTCCGAAAGAGAAGTTAAGGGTATAATCGGACGGCGCAGTCAAAGGTACCCAGGTGTTGGGCGGGATGAAAAAGGCGGGGATATCGTCAAAAAGTCCGTCCCCGATTCCCGTGCCAGCGATGTTCCCCGCGGAATTGATCGCGGCAGCCTGAGTTGAATTCCGTCGTGCAAGGACTCCGAGATCGACCATACCGCCAGCCTGAGTCCAGGTGAAGGCATGGGTGGTGTGATCGGCTAACTCTGAGTAACCCACAACTTCGCCGCTGTCGTTGATACCTAGAGCGTAACTGTTTCTGCCCCCAAGAGTGCCGAGATCTTTCATACCGTGAATGCTATCCCAGACAAAGGCATGGGAATGAGCCGGCCGTTGCGCGATTGCGAGGGGCGTCGTGGCCGTGGAGAGGCCAGCGAGGAGTACCAAGAGATATCTTGTTTTCATGAGACGTATTTTTCCGCTACCGAATTTGGATTAGTGACCTGAGCAGAGCGATCTGCTCGTCAACCTGAAGAATGCGCAAGTGCGAGGGAACAACGCAAGTCTAATTTAATTATGCGCGGTGATCCGGGCACGGATGTCTTACGTCCATTTCCTGGCGGACTTGCGATCATCTTGCGAAGGTGACCTTCGAGTCGCCGGCTTAGATTGTCTTTAACCGGAGAAACAAAATGGCAAATGAATTGAGAGGTAAAAAGGTAGCGATTCTGGCGGCGGATTTCTTTGAACAAGTGGAACTGATCAAACCGCGTGATGCGCTCAAGGAAGCCGGCGCGGAAGTGAAGATCGTCTCGCTGAAGCCCGGGTCAGATTCAGGGGATGAATCACGCAGACAAGGGTGACAAGGTGGCTGTCGATCTGACGCTTGAGGAAGCGAACGCGGAGGATTTCGATGCGCTCCTGATTCCTGGCGGAACGATGAATCCTGACACGCTGCGCTCGACGGAGGAGGCGCTCGACTTTGTGCGCGAATTTTTCCGCGCCGGAAAACCAGCAGCGTTGATTTGTCACGCGCCCTGGGTGCTGGCGGATGCGGGCCTGGCGCGCGGGCGGCGGCTGACATCATGGCCAGCGATCCAGACGGACATGAAGAACGCGGGCGCGGAATGGGTCGATGAGGAAGTGGTCGTGGACAACGGCCTCGTCACGAGTCGCAAGCCGGACGACATCCCGGCTTTCAATCGCAAGATGATTGAAGAGTTTGGCGAAGGAAAACACAAACAACAGGCAGAGAAGTCACGCGTGGCCCAGCGGCGCGAGATGGCAACGCCGACACTCGAGACTTGAGGCCGGTGGTTGGTCGCAGCTTAAGGCAAGGCTAACTGGGAAAGCTTTCGCTGGCCGAAGTTATTTCCAAGTCTTCGACTAACTCTAAGACCATGTGTCTTCATAACTCTGACTACAAGGTTGCTTGATGCGGCGATTCGCTGTACTCATGGAAGACAGCCTGGAAGGCTTCAGCAACTTCGTCGTCGTGACTAATGTCATCCGGGATCATGAGGTCAAGGCGAACGCCGCATTGAACCGCGTCTGTTGCACCGAGCGACGGCATAAGCTGGAAGAAAGCGCGAGCACGGCGGCCCGGGGTGGGGCCGCCGTCCCGTGTCGAGCGCGAATTAGGTACTGCTTCGCCGTGATGACGCCGAAGGCGCCGTTGCCGGCGAAGTCGGCCACATCGGGGCCAGCGTCGTAGTAGAGGTAGCTGGAGTCGGGGCCCGTCGGCTCGCCGAAGATGAGATCCCAGAGACCGGGGATGACAATGTCGTTGCCGCGGTCCTGCATCGTGCCGAGGAAATTCCCGGAGTTATCGAAGGCGTTGATTTTGCCGTCATCCACGTTGCCGATCAGGATCGCGCCGCTGAATTGTCCGAAGTGGATCGGAGCCCGCGCCACCGCCCAGGGACTGACCAGAGGGCCTTCGCCTCCCGCGTTGGCAGCGAAGTGGGTAGGAGTGAGCAAATTTCCTTGAGTGTCGAAAATATCCACCACGCCACCCAGGGGCGTCTCGCCGGTCGAGAAGGTGACAAAGAGCCGACCCTCGAGGTTTTCCACCTGAAAGACTGCATAGCCGGGGTATTCCGTGGCGATGTTGGGGTCGGTAAAGGAACCGAGGAGGTTGAATTGTTGGTCATACATGTCCACCCGATTGTTAGGGCCGTCGTCGCCCGCGTAGAGGATGGTTTGGCCCTGACTATTCGTAGCCGTGACCAGCGCGGTGTAGACCGACGGGAAGGGCTGCATGATGGAATGATCCACCATGATCACTGCGTTGTTCGGGTCCACGTTGGGATTCCAGCCGCTGATGGTACCATCAAGCGAATCGAAGAGGAAACGGGCTGGGCCCGATTTCCCATTCGAGCTGACGACGAAGCCGGTGGTGGAGTTATATACCAAGCCGGTTGGTGTGCCGACTGGGCCAAAAGTCTGTTCGGGCGACGGCGGGACTGTAATGACATTCGGAAGCGGTTTTCCCGGAGGATGGCTCATGCGCGAGTAAAAGGTGGCGGTTCCGGTCGCGGTATTGGCGCAGCAGAACGGTCCACCCGGAGCGGAATCCATCCCCCAGCCATTGAGGTTGGGGTCGTAATAGCGAGCTGCACCTTGGATGTAACTGACGGTGCCGTGCTGGACGTATTGCGCCGAGGCCGCGACTGCGGCGAGGTTAGTGACACTGGATGACTGCGCGAAGGCGGAAAGACCGAACGCCATAAGAAGCGCGCTGCCGGCAAAGAGCGAGCGCGCGCGGATGCTGCAAGATAAGTTTGTTTTCATAGAAGTGAGCGTTTGTTGACTCACTCCTACAAACGGGAAAGGCGGCGAAGCATTGCAAAATTCCGGGAGAACAAACTCATTTGGCGTTCTTACCGAGGTGTCGAAGTTACCTCACCGAGGAAGGTCGCAGCTGGGCTATAAGTTTCTTAAAGCGCGGCTCGCCACGCAGGGAATCCCAAATCGGATTGTAGGAAGCGTTGCCGTAGGAAAATTGAGAGGGAATCTTGGCGAGCAATTCCAATTCATCAATGGCCATCTCCTTCTCGCCGGTCATGGCATAAACTTCCGCCAGGTTAAGAGCCATGTTCGGTCCATTCACCGTATCGGTGGCGATGGGATGCAAATCGAGGGCTTGGCGGGCTTCGCGAATCGCTTCGTCCTTTTTCCCTAATCTGGCATCGAGCGAAGCGGCACTAAGGTAATACCACTCATTCCTCGCCCCGCGCCGGGATTTCGCGTCCAGCCCTTCCCGGCCGACGCGAAAAATTTCTGCCGCCTCCTTATGTTGACCCAAGGCATCAAGCACTTCGCCGGCATCCGAGCTCGCCGGCTCCTCCTTGTTCACAAAGTCGAGTGCCGCCTGATAATCGCGCGCCCAATAGCGAGCCTTGAAAGGGAACTCAGGACCTTCCGGCAACGTCGTATCCACCTTGAGATTTCGCGCTCCGGCCAGATCGCCCTCGGCGATTTTCAACTTCACCAGGATGCCGTTGAACTGAACCTCCGCGGTGGGATTTTTTGTGATCGCTTCCTGGATAAAATCCTCTCCTTCCCGATAGCGGCGCGACATGAAACAGGCGTCGCCAACCCAGTGTACGTAATAATAGTGATGCGGGTCCAAGGCGAAAGCGCGGCGAGCTTTCTCAATCGCTCCGTCAAAATGATTGAAGCGTCGATGGAGGCGTCCATCCAGAAAGAGCGCCGCGGCGTTGTTAGGCAATAAACGCAATGCCATGTCCAGTTCCGGACGCGCCTGCTCGTATTGACCTGTGAGAAAGAGATGATTGGCCAAGGCGAGGCGAGGTTCGCCGCGATCTGGCCGGCGCTTCAAAGCCGCATCCACCATCGCTTTGGCTTTGGCGGCTTTCTCCGCGCTGCCAGCTCCGAACTGATCGATCACGCAATCCAAATAGTCACGATCGTAAATCTCGGCGAGCGCGCAGTAGGCGAGGATAAAGTTGGAATCGCGCTCGATAGCTTCCTCAAGCAGCTTGATTTTGTTGTCGTGCTCCTCACGCCGCCAGACTCGCAGCGGCAACGACTGGTTATAAAGAGAATAAGCCGTTAAATCAGAGGTCGGTTTCTCCTTCATCAGCGCCCGTTCTTGTGGAGAAATTTTCGCTTCCAACTGTCGGGCGATTTCTTCGGCCACTTCATCTTCCAGATCAAAAGTATCGGACAGAGAGCGATCGTAGGTTTCCGTCCAAAGGTGACTATCCCTGCGGGCATCGATGAGCTGAGCAATCACTCGAACGCGCTGGCCGTCGCGCTGCACGCTGCCCTCGACGATATTCGCGACTCCGAGAGCCCTGGCGATTTCGCGCAGATTGCGCGACGCGCCATCACCGTATTGCATTACAGAGCTGCGGCTGATCACACGGAGATCGGCCACGCGCGCGAGATCGGACAAAATTTCCTCCTGCACGCCACTGGCGAAATAAGCGTTCTCTTTTTGGCTGCTCAGATTTTGGAAGGGTAGGACCGCGATCGATTTCTCTTGGGTGGCGCGATGGAGGTGGGCCCGGAATCTCATCAGCCCAAAGCCGGCCGCGAGCGCGAAAAGCAGAAAAACCGTCGCCGTTGCCAGCCAGCGCGGGCGCTGGCGCGCGAAAACGACTTGCCGCTGGCATTTCTCGATTGCGCCTAACAATTCGCGGGCGGATTGCGGCCGATCGTTAGGCAAAGGCGCCAGCATCCTTTGCAGGAGCGCGATGAGCGCCGACGGCACCTTCGCTTCGTGCAAGCACCTCGAGATGCATGGCAAGTCTTCCGGCGTTTGGCCGCAAAGCGCATATGCGAGAGTCGCGCCTAGCGAATAAATATCCGAGCGCACGTCGACCGGAGCGCCGCTTGCGCCCAGTTGCTCGGGACTGGCAAAACCGGGTGTGCCGCTGAGGCCTGATTGGGACGCTCCTCCAGCTCCGGACCGTTCGCTCGCCAATCTGGCCAGACCAAAGTCGATCACCTTCACCCACAATCCCCGTGCGCTGCTCTGATCGTTAGGCAAGAGCATCAGGTTACTCGGCTTCAAATCGCAATGAACGAGCCCATGTTTCTCCGCGGCGACGAGCGCTCGTGCTACCTGACTGGCGATCTCCAGTGTCTCTTCCCCGCCTAACGACCCGTCACGTCGCAGGCGCTCTTGCAAAGTTTCACCTTCGACCAATTCCATGGCGTAAAAGCACTGGCCGGTCGGCGTTTCTCCATAATGAAAGACACTTGCCACATTTGGGTGCCGCAGTTTGGCGGCCGCGCGTGCCTCGCGCTGAAATCGGCGGCGCGCTTCCGCCTGATGCGAATAGGGCGCGCCGATGATTTTGAGGGCAACATACGAACCGAGGTTGCTATCGAGGGCGCGATAAGTAACGCCCATGGCGCCACGTCCGAGTTCACAGAGGGTTTGTCCGTCCTCACACAGTTCGACTTCGTAATGTTGAAAGCGCTGGCGGGTTTTCTCGAGTCCGCCTGTAAGGAGACATTGAAGGCAGCCGGGTGCATCCACGCTCAGACTCAGGGGAGCGCCGCATTGACTGCAAAATTCGACCTCACTTTCCAGCGCAAGCATGAAAATTTCTTTCGTCAGGCTGCGGCGATCAGGATGCGGGAAAGATGCTGCAATTCCTCATCGACGTCGTCCGCCGAGCCAATGGTGCGCGCGACTTCCTCACGCAGGCAAGCCCGGTACCGGGCGCGCAGCCGGGAAAGATGGCTGCGCAGTGTCTCGATCGGCATCTGGAGTTCGCGCGCCACCTCGTCCTGCCGCGGGACATGCGCGCCCCCACGAACGAACGGCTGCAGTTTTTCAAAAACGCGCGCGTCGCCGCGAAATTCCTTGCACACACCGGCGAGGGCACGGGCAACAAGAGTCGTAGCCCACCGCTGTTCGTAGTGCCATTCGGCATCGAGTTTCATCGCCGCCTCGCCGATATTGTAATGTTGTTCGACGGCGGCAACGCCTTCATCAAAGGCAACGAAGCGATGTTGACCGCCGCGCTTCAGGGCGCGCTCTTTCGCATACGCGTCACTGAGGTAGTTCTTCAGAGCGGCGAGAAGGAAGGTGCGGAACTTTCCCTTCTCGCTCTGACTCTGCGCGTAAACTCGATCCTTGAGGAAGTGGGTGAAAAATCCCTGCACCAGGTCCTGGGCATCGCTGGAGGAATAACCGCGCCGCCTAACGAACGTGTATAGCGGCGGCCAGTAATCGCGGCAAAGTTGCTCCAGCGCCGCTTCGGCTTCTTTACGTCCGGCATCGCCATCTCTGCACGCCGCGACCACACTCCAGTGAGTGGTCGCAAAAGATGCCCCGCCCGCCTGCAGCGTCCCGGGAACAGATTTCACGTCCAACAGTACAAAACAAAACCGTTTTGTGGCAAGCCCCTCAGCTTGCGAACGGCCAGGTGGCGATCGACCGGCGATCCTCCTTCGACTTTTCTTTTCAGCGCAGCCGTGAGCATATTGCAGCCGCCCATGACCACCGCGAACAAGATCACCCTCGTCCGCATTCTCATGATCCCGGCGTTTGTGACGATGGCGCTCTATTACGGTGAGAGCATCAAACGCGGCAACCCGCTGGAATGGCAGCGCTACACCGCGATCGCGATCTTTCTTCTCGCGGCGGTGAGCGATGGACTGGATGGGTACATCGCGCGGCGATACAACCAGAAAAGCGCGCTCGGCGTAATCCTCGATCCAATCGCCGACAAAGGCCTGCTCCTGGCCGGCATCATCACTCTCAGCATCAGCAACTGGAGCGATGTCGATCCGCAGTTTGGGCAATTCCCGACCTGGTTTCCGGTGCTGGTGATCAGTCGCGATGCGGTGATTTTGATCGGCAGCGCCGTCCTCCATTTGCTCAACGGCAAGGTGCGCGTACGACCGGCCTGGACGGGCAAAGTCGCGACCGTGCTGCAAATGGCGGCGATCGCCTGGGTGATGCTGCAAATCATGTTCATCCCGCTCAGCTACGTCGTGGGTGCGGCGGCGCTTTTTACCTTCATCTCCGGCGTGGTCTACGTCGCAGACGGCTTTCGCCAGCTGGGAGCCGAAGGTCACACCAACCCAAAGGAAGATCAGGCGAGTCGTTAGGCAATGGAAAGCGCGAGCACCCGTCAGGTCGCGATTGTCGGGCGACCAAACGTTGGCAAGAGCGCGCTCTTCAATCGGCTCGTGGGCCGCAATATCGCGATCGTGCATGATCAGCCCGGCATCACGCGCGATCGCATTTCCGCGCCCAGCCGGCACGGCGATTTTGTACTTTGGGACACGGGCGGGATCGGCGGAGCAGGGGAGAGCGAACTGGTGCAGGAGGTGCGAGCTGCCGCCGACGCCGCGATGCGCGAAGCGGAGCTGATTCTCCTGGTGGTCGACGCGCAACAGGGCCTGACCCCAATCGACCAGGAATTGGCGCGCATGCTGCGTCGCTCCCAGCGACCGGTCCTGCTCGTCATCAACAAAATCGATCATCCGAAGCATCAAAATCTGGAAGCCGATTTTCAGCGCCTGGGTTTCACCAGCCTGACGATCAGTGCAGCGCACGGTCAGGGGATTGATTCGCTGGTCAAAGCGATCGAGGCGGGGCTTCCTCAATCGGAAGCAAAAGATCCCGACTCGGCGGTAGCGCAGCCGCTTTCTCTCGCCATTGTCGGACGGCCTAACGTCGGTAAGTCCTCTCTCATTAACGCCATCCTGAGCGATCGACGTGCGATCGTGAGCGGACTGCCGGGAACAACGCGCGACGCGGTCGACATCATGTATCGGCGCGGCCAGGACGAATTCCTTCTCATCGACACGGCCGGCATTCGTCCGCGCGGGAAACACTCCAGTTCAGTCGAAGTGTTCAGTGTCATGCGTTCGGAAAGAACGATTCGGAGGGCCAATCTCTGTGTGCTGGTGATCGATGCCACGATTGGTGTGACGGCGCAGGACAAGAAGATCGCGGCGCTCATGCAGAAGGCGCACAAGCCATCGCTCCTCGTCGTTAACAAATGGGATCTTGTCAGGCCAGATCGCGGCGCGAAGGAGACGCTGGCGAAACTGATCGCCGAGACGCGCGAGCGACTCTTCTTCCTTCCCTTCGCGCCGATCCTGGTCGCGTCCGCGCTCACAGGCGAAAACGTCGATCGACTTTTCAGCGCGATCCGCAAAATCCGGCGCGCGGCGCGCGAGCATCTGGGCACGGGCGTGCTCAATCGTTTGTTGCGTGCCGCTTTCGCCGCTAATCCGCCACCGATGGTGGCGAATCAGCGCCTGAAATTGTATTACGCCACGCAAGCGCGCGGGCAAACCGAGGCCGCCCTCCCCACGCCGGAGTTCGTCCTCTTCGTCAACAATCCGCAATTGTTAGGCGAGAGCTACGAGCGCTATCTCGAAGCGCAGATTCGGGCCGCACAACCGTTTGCCGGTTTGCCGCTGATGCTCGACTTTCGTCCGCGCAGCGATTCCCAGGCTCGTTAGGCAAAGTCGGCTTGCCGCTCCGCAGGGCATTCCTACAATTGCATCCAGCTGCGCCGGCGCGCGCTTTCTGCGATCGCCGCCAGCACACGCTGGTTGGCTAATCCGTCGGCGAAAGTCGGCGGCACGTTCCTGCCCACGATCACCGCCCTAACGAAATCGGCAACCGTGTGCGTAAAGCTGTGTTCATAGCCGAGGAGATGTCCGGGCGGCCACCAGTGTTCGAGATAAGGATGCTCGCGCTCCGTGACGAGAATCTCGCGAAAGCCACGGCGACCGGATGCGTCGTCCTCGCGATAGAATTGCAACCGATTCATCTCCTCGAGATCGAAGACGAGCGAGCCGGCGCTGCCGTTGATTTCGATTGTCAGGGCATTTTTTCGCCCGCGCGCAAAGCGGGTTGCTTCCAGGGTGGCGAGGGCACCGCTGCGGAAACGACCGATGACTGCAACGGCGTCGTCCACCGTGACCTGGCCGCGGCGCTTGCCTTTGGCAGAAAGTGGTCGTTGCCTAACGAATGTTTCCTCCAGCGCGCAAACCTCACCAAACTCGCCGATCAGATATCTCCCGAGATCGATCAGGTGCGAACCGATGTCGCCTAACGAACCCGATCCCGACTCTTCCGCGCGCAGACGCCAGACGAGCGGGAAATTCGGATCCGCGATCCAATCCTGAGCGTAACGGGCGCGAAAATGATAAATGCGGTCGCCGAGTTCGCCGCGCCGGATCATCTCATGCGCGAGAGCAAGCGCCGGCACGCGCCGATAGTTGTGGCAAACCATGTTCACCACTCGCGCCTCGCGCACCGCACGGTTCATGCGCTCGGCTTCCGCGACATCGCGCGCGAGTGGTTTTTCGCAGAGGATCGCCTTGCCCGCGGTGGCGGCGGCGAGAGCAATCTCGCAGTGAGAGTCGTTAGGCGTGGTGATATCGATGATGTCGATCTCCGGATCATCGATTACGGCTCGCCAGTCGGTGGCGCTCTTCTCCCAGCCCAGCTTTTTGGCCGCGCTCTGCACCGCGCGACGGTCACGGCCGCAAAGGGTTTTTCTTTCCACTTCGGCGGGAAGATCAAAGAAGCGGGGTGCCTGTCGCCAGGCATTGGAATGGGCTCGGCCCATGAAGCCATAACCGATGAGGCCGACTCGAAGTTTGCGACGCGCGGTCATCGCGTCAGGGTAGCGCGCAATCCCGGCTCGCGCGATTCGTTAGGCGCAAGCGGCATGCTGGCGTTGCGCAGTCAAAAGCGAAAGATGCTGAGGAAAGCGACTTCGAGCGCGAGCGCTTCCTGTACATTGCGCCCGAGATGATCGCGCAGTTCCTCCAGACGCCGGATGCGACGAAGAATCTCTGGTGTCGTTAGGCGTGCGGCGAGGGCTTCGGTGCTTTTCCGTGCGACGGGGAGATCGCGGGCTTCAACTCCGGTGCTGGCGCGCAGGACATCGCTCCACCAGAGAAAGAGGATCTCGAGGAGCTGGGCGCGTTGTTGCAAGATACAGGCTTTCGGTCAGCGCCTTGTAATGATCCTCACGAGTCTCCAGCCATTCGCCGTCAGTCGTATTTTTGTAGCGCGTTTCCTCGCGCTTAAAGGAGGCGTCATTTTCACTCTGAATTCGTTGCCGAATTTGCCCGAGCAGACGTTGGAAGCCGTGCACCAGGCGATAGGCTTCGTGCACGTCACCCTTTGCAACCCCGTCGATGGTGTTAAGCAACCCGACTAATTCTAACTCTTCCGTCGACGGCTTTAATTCATTCGGCCTGGCGAGCGGAATCTCGATACAGCGGGAAAGAACTGTGTCCGGCAAAACCTCCGGGATCGCGCTCAGGAGGAGAAGCAGTGAATTGTTAGGCGGCTCTTCCAGCGTCTTCAAAAAAGCGTTGGCCGCCTCGGTCTTCAGGCGGTCGGCATCGGAAATGATCGCCACCTTGCGGCGATCGTTGCTGGACCGCATTTGGAGTCCGTGTTGCAGATCGCGGATTTGGTCGATAAGAATGCGACGCGACTTCGATTCGGGTCCGGCCAGGTAAACGTCGGGCGCGCGGCCTTCGAAAACGTCGTTAGGCGCAGCGCCATTGACGAGTTGGGCAAGGCTGGCGGCAAGAGCGCGCTTGCCGCTGCCAGGCGCTCCCGCGATGAGATAGGCGTGAGCGAGCCGGTCACGCTTCTGTGCGCTGCGCAAATACTCGAGCGCGATCTGCGGAGTGAAAGCCACGGCTTAGGAATCCTGGCGGCTTTCCTGCGCCGTTGCCATGCGCGCGAGATTTCCGAAGCGAGTCGTGATCGTATCCCAAATTTCCTGGGCGACGGCTTCGACCGAACGCCGCCCATCGATAAGGCGGATGCGCTCGGGTTCGCGCGTGGCCAGCGCGCGATAGGCAAGGCAGACGTCTTCGTAAAATTGGAGCGGCTCCTGTTCCATTCGATCGATTCCCGTAGCCGGTCGCACACGACGAAGCAAACGAGCGCATGTGGTTTCGACATCGATATCGAGAACAAAGGTGAGATCGGGCCAGCAGTTGCCCACGGCAAAACGATTGAGGCGCTCTACCATCTCCGCGTCGAGCCGTCGGGCGACACCCTGGTAAACGGTGGTGGAATCGGCAAAGCGATCGGAAATAACGACAGTTCCGCGGTCAAGCGCCGGCTGGATCACTTGCCTGACGAGCTGGCTGCGGCTGGCTTCGAACAAGAGGAGTTCTGTCTCCGGATTCATCTCGCCGCTTTCCGGCGCGAACTGCAAGAGCTGGCGGATTCGTTCGCCGATCGGCGTGCCGCCCGGTTCGCGCGTCACCAGAAGCGGGTGGCCCGTTTTCGCTAGGCGGTCCGCCAAAAGAGCGACCTGAGTGGATTTCCCGCAGCCCTCCGAACCTTCGAAGGTAATGAACGGCAGGCGCGGCATGCGCGGATTGTGAAGCAATCCGTCAAGCTTGTCGAATCTTCGGAGCCGGCGAAACCCGGCTCACGAGTCCGGGTGTTCACTTTCGTTGGCTTCTCTGGAAGGATCGTCCTCCTCCGCTGCCTTATCAGCCTTGTCGGCGGCTAAAGCTTCGAGCGCCTGCCACGACCAAAAGCTGGTCCGTGGGGGTAATGCCGAGACAAGCTTTTCGACATAGCCAGTTGATATCGAGGAAGCGCTGTTTCCCCAATTCTTGCGGATGTGGGTCAATACCCGCGCGATAAGAGTTGGAGTAAGGATCGTGCGATAAGCGGGCATGACTCCTGCATAACTCCCATCGGCGTCCCGGCGCCCGCCGCTTACTCCATCGAGGGTAAGAGCGACAAGCCGATTCGGCGCGCCCAGCACCCACCTTGATTTGATGAGCGACGGATATTTGCCGTCAATGCCGCGACCATCGTCCTGATGGCAGGAGGCACAGTTTGCGAGATAGAGTTCGCGACCGCTAAAGTTTGAAGCCTTGACGGTTCTGACTCTTTCTGGCTGCCAATCGGTCTCCCTGTCTTTCGGCAACGCCAGGAAGCGGCGTAAGTCACTTGCGATCCGTGCTGTGTTTCCAAGCTGGTTCTCGCGGTAATAACCCATGCAGATGCCGCTTCGACTCACCAGGAAGGTACCGGTGGTGTGGCCGGCACCATACTCATCGGCCTCGACCGCGTAGAGCTTGGATACTTCGTTGACCTGATCCTCTCTACCAGTGACTCCGATGATGTGAGGATCGAAGAAGTTCACATAGTCCTTCAATACCGCCGGGGTATCCCGTTGGGGGTCGATGCTGACAAAGAGCACCTGAACCTGCTTTTGTTCCGCTGAGCTGAGACTTTTGTAGATATTCGCGACGTGAGCGAGTGTCGTCGGGCAGATATTTGGACAATGGGTGAAACCAAAACTGAGCAGGACCAGTTTGCCACGAAGATTCCCAAAGGAGAACGGCTGACCGTTCTGGTCGGTAAGAGTAAAGTCAGGTGCGGGCTTAGTCGCCCCGAGCTTGACTGCATAAAAGGGAGGCGCGTCTCCCGCCCGGCCGGAGCCAGTGAGACAAGTAAGGACGAGAGTTATGAAGGCAAAGCCTCCAAGAAATGGGTTCTGTCTTCGTCTCACCTCTTTAACCCTAACTGAACTGACTCCCGGCCACGTCAACCGTTTCGACGCCCTCGCAGGCAGAGCTGGCACCTGGGGTTGCAAGCAGCGTCTTATTGAATCTGCACCATCGATGCGACCGAGGGCGTCCCCTTGGTGTTCAGGATAAACAGCATGTAATAGCCAGGCGGCGCGTGAGCGGAATCGATCGGCGAATTGACCTGGAGGCTGCCATTTTTCGCCTTGAAATCGAGGAGCAAATAACGCTGATCGAAGGTTCCGACGTGGGTTGTCGTCCCAAGTCTGATAAGAGACACCTTATTAATGTTGCGCAAATCGGGCGTGGTAATAGAGAAGCGCTGGTTATAGGTAAGATTCGTCGGCGCGCTTGTGATGGTGGGACGGTTATTTCGGAAGAAATACGGCGGAGAATAGATCTGGGCATAACTGCGCATGGGAAGATAACCATCTCCACCAGCAGACCAGACGCGCCCATCCGGGAGAAGGATTGCAGTCGAGTGATGAGCTTTCGCGATGGGCGCGGTTGCCAAAACTGTCCAGGTCGCGGTGTCAGGATCGAACATTTCAGCCGGCCCGGCCGGATCGATGTACTTATCCTGGAGGACACCGCCGATGACCAGAATCTTGCCGTCGGGCAGGTAGGTGGAGGTGAAGTATTGCCGGGCATAATTCATTGGCGTCGAATAAGTCCAGGCAGGCGTGGGCTGCGAAAAGTCGATAATCTCCGTTGTAGGTGTGGCGTCAGCGTTCGGGCCGCCGGCGCCGCCACCTATGACCATGACTTTCTCAAGACCAGGGAGAAGGAAGGCGTTTCCGTTCAATCGGCTTCCATAGGTAACTTCACCGACATAAGACCAACTCTGCGTGTTGAGATCGAGCACGTCTGTTTCCTGGTTCTGTCCCGCCATGAAAATTCTGCCATCGGGAAGCAGAATCGTCCTGGAATAGATATCGGCGACGATGTCGGCCGAGGAAGGAAGTGTGCTAAAGGTATTGCTGACCGGATCGTAGCGCTCGGTATCATTTATCAGAATTCCGGGGCTGACCTGACCGCCAAACACATACACACTACCGTCGGCCGCTTCCTTCACATCGGGGTACCATCGCGGGTATTCCATTTCCGGACCCGCGCTCCAGGTTTCTGTAAAGGGATCGAAAAAGTCGCTATGAGTAACCCCCTTTTCACTGCCAGCCGCGCCCCAAACGACACCGCCCGCGACAAAGATCCGGCCATCTGCCAAAGCGGTATGGCCAGAACAAAAGGCATCATGTTCATAGGGAATCGAAACGTCGGTGATTGTGCCGCTGGCATCCCACAATTCGGCTCGACTTCCGCCTGAGGTGCCACTGATGAATTGCCAGAAGAGGACTTTGCCGGTGGGGAGGAGAGCGGCGTTGATTGCGATGATACCGAGATCGAAGGGCTCGCCCCATTCGCCTTCGGTGGTAGGGCCGGTGACGGATTGATTCTTATCTGCCAAGCTACTCTCGGCCGAAACGATCGGTAGAGTGGCCATGAAAGCGGCAATGGCGACCGCGACGAGTTTACAGAAACTGCCGTGTACGGACTGCTGGCGAGAGGGCAATTTTGTCATGAGCTTCCTGCGCCTGTTCTATTGATGTGGACCAACTCTCAAAGAGAAGAGGAACTCCACAGGCGAAAAAAGTTAGCTCCGCTCTTTGATATTTTCGGCGGCTGATTTCACCGGATGATGGGCACGCGAGTCAAGCTTTTTTTCGCCGCGGCGGCGAAGGAAGGCTTACGACTTCAAAAGCTGCCTAACGACGGTGTCCCCCGACGGGTTGCTGCTCAGCAGCGTCCGCCTAACGAGTGGATTCCTTCAGGAGCTCAAGGAGATGCTCCTTCCACAAACTGGCAATGGTGTGGCTGCCGTGGCCGCGGGTCTTGTCGCTCAAGGGAATGATGACGGCTCGTCCGTGCGGGACGCGTTTGATTTCGCGCTCGAGAATTCCAAGCTCGGGCGGGTTGATCAGATCATCGGCTGAATTGATCGCTAGTAATGGCGCTTTGATCTTTTCCAGGTCGGGAGCGGGATCGTAATCGTGCGAAGCTTCCAACGCATAAAGAACATTGTTCGCGTCGGCAGTCTTCACGTAATCGTTGACGAACTTATCCAGGGCTTCGTCTGTTTTCGTTAGGCTCGACGCTTCCGTCTGTCGCAGGATCGGATTGCTGCTCATGAACCAAAGCATTTCGGCGGCGGTTCGCAGACTCGGCGGCTGCGCTTTGTAGTCGCCACCATTCCAGGCTGGGTCGCTGCGGATAGCGTCGATAATCAGGCGCCGCCAGGCGCGATTGCGGCCGGAAATTTGAGTCGGCAAACTGGCCAGCGGCATCAGTGCGTCCATGAAATCGGGGTGGATCTCGCCCCAGAGCCAGGTGTGCATGCCACCCATCGAAGTTCCCATGACAAGCCGCGCGTGGTTTACGCCCAGGCCGTCGGTGAGGAGGCGATATTCCGCCTCGACCATGTCGAGATAGCCGTAGCGGGGGAAGCGGGCGTGCAAACCGTCGCTCGGCTTGCTCGATTTTCCATGACCGATGTCGTCCGGCAGAATGAGGTAAAATCTGGTCGCATCGAGTGGTTGGCCCGGTCCGAAAAGTTCACCGGCGAATTCGGGACGAATGAATTGCGCGCCGCTGCCAGTGGTGCCGTGCATGATGAGAACGGCGTTGTTCGTCAGGCCATCCGCGCCTTTGCTCGGTTTGCCAAGGGTGCGGTAATGGATGCGCAGCTCGGGCAACGTTTCGCCGGAGGTGAACTTGAAATCGCGAAGAACGAAATCGCTTTCGTTAGGCGCGGGATCGTTCGCGGCGACGGCGAGCGAGCAAACAAACGTAATGGACAGCAACATCGAGACGCGGAGCCAAAGGTTCATGGATGCAGCATATCGCAGCTTTTTCCGAGGTCGCGTTCGTGTTATCGAAAAGCGCGATGAAGAATTACTGGCTCGTGAAGCAGGAACCGGAATCCTATTCCTGGGACGATTTTGTGCGTGATGGCCGGACGGACTGGACCGGAGTGCGAAATTTCCTCGCGCGAAAAAATCTGCGTGCCATGCGCAAAGGCGACCGCGTGTTTTTTTATCACAGCGTAAGCGACAAGGCCATTGTCGGTATCGCGGAGGTAACGCGCGAAGCGTTTCCCGACCCGACAGCGAAAGAGGGTGACTGGAGCGCGGTCGAGCTGAAGCCGATCAAGCCTTTGAAGAAGCCGATAACGCTGGCGCAAATTCGCGCGGAACCGAAGCTGGACGGAATCGCGTTGCTGCGGTGCGCGCGGCTTTCTGTGCAGCCGTTAGGCAAAGCGGAGTTTGAGTTGATCTGTCGACTGTAGGATGCGAAGCCGGCCCGCGTCGCTCGTTTGCCTAACGACGCGAAATCGATTGACTTTTTGCCTCTAAGTCAGGCATCCTCGCCGGCCTGCGAGGGGAGAGATCGTTATGCTTCGACAGGCTGTCTTTGCTTTTATTGCCGTCACGACGACGGCCGCCGGAACAGGTCGCGGCGCGTCGGGCACCTCCGAATTTTCAGCCAGGGTGACGGTAGTACCTTAGCCGCTGGGAGGCCGGCGCTGCGGCGCGCACCCGCCGATAGCCTTGACCGGCCCTACGGCGAATCCGACAATCCAACTCTTCGATGCGCTTTCAAACGCTTTTTGAGGCACGCTGGATTTTGGTCGTGCTCCTCGTCCTCGCCACGGTGAGCCTGCTCGTTTCAGGCTGGCTTAGTCTGTTTTGGGTCGCGCTCATTGCCTACACGTTTGTTTTTTTTCGTGATCCAGAGCGCGCTACGCCGGCCGATCCAGACGTGGTGGTGGCGGCGGCAGATGGAGTGGTGGTCGAAATCGCCGATCTCGAGGAGACGGAGGTCGTCAGGCAAACGATGCGCCGCGTCTCCATTTTTCTGTCCGTGTTTGACGTTCATACCAATCGCGCGCCGATTGATGGCCGTGTCGTCTACCGCGAGCACCGCGAGGGGCTGTGCCTCGATGCGCGGAATCCGAATTGCTCGCTCCAAAATGAAGCCATGACCTGGGCCTTTGAAAACCCGCGTGCCACGCTCGTCGTTAGGCAAATCACCGGCGCAATCGCGCGACGAATCGTCGGCTGGTCGCAGGTCGGCGATGTTTTACGCAAGGGTGAACGTTTCGGCATGATCCGCTTTGGCTCGCGCACAGAAGTTTTTCTGCCGCTGACTGCTACCGTTCTGGTAAAAGTTGGCGATCGCGTGGCCGGCGGGGCAAGTGCGATCGCACGGCTTTCCTGACCATGCGCGATCCGCTCAGCCCAAAGGTTTATCTCCTGCCGAATCTGATGACGGCGGGAAACCTTTTCTGCGGCTTTGCTGCAGTGCTGCGGATTTACGACGGCGCGCAACGAATCGATCTGCTCGAAGCGTCGAATGATTTTCACGACGCGATCTGGTTCATTCTCGCCGCCTGCATTTTCGATTTGCTTGATGGGCGGTTGGCGCGTCTGGGCGGTCACGAAAGTGCCTTTGGCCGCGAGTTCGATTCGTTAGCCGACATCGTTTCCTTCGGCATGGCTCCGGCCTTGCTCGTTTACCAGATTGTGCTCGGCGAGTTTCAAAATCTTGGCTGGATGATCGCGTTTGTTTACCTGGCTTGTGGAGCGTTGCGTCTGGCCAGGTTTAACTGCATCGCGGCCGCCGGGCCATCGAACGGAGCGGAAAAGAACTTTACCGGCTTTCCCATTCCCGCCGCGGCTGGGGTGATTGCCTCAATCACCCTTTTCATGCTCTGGCTGGACGAAGGGCAGCGCACGATTGGACGATGGAAATACGCCCTGCCGGTGCTGATGCTCTTTCTTTCCTTCATGATGTTTAGCCGGGTCCGTTATCCGAGTTTCAAAGCGGTGAACTGGCGAACGACGCGCTCGATTCCACGTTTCTTTTTCCTCATGGCGATCCTGGCGTTGACGGTGAAGTTCTACCAATGGATGGCAGCGGTAATTTTCCTTTCCTATTTGCTTTATGGATTCCTGCGGCCGTTCCTCTCGCCGAAACGTCGACGGGTAATCGAAGAGGAGATTGGAGAAGAGCCGGAGGAAAATGGCGACCTGGGTGAGGCTGGTTAGCCAGCCGGCTTTTGGCGCGTCGCCGGCCTAACGCCTAACGATTTAGCCTGGCCAGAATTTCCGGGTCACGGACATCGGCCCAGCCGCCGCTCAGCTCGATCGCTTGTACTTTCTTTCCGGAATGAGCGAGGGCGCGAATCGCGTCAGTCAGCTCATACTCACCCCGCGGCGAAGGTTCGAGCCGGGCGGCAAATTCATAGATGCTGGGACGAAAGGCATAGATACCGGCGTTGTACCAGGGGCTGGTCGGTTCGTTAGGCCTGGGCTTTTCGCGGAGGTCGATCAATTCAAAACGTTCGTTAACAAAAACCGCGCCGCCCTGGCTTACATCTTCGTTTCCCTTCACACTCACGATCGCCTCGGTCTCAGCCGACAAGTTCGTTAGGCGCGGGTAGTTCGATGAATCCACGAGGATGTCGCCATAGTGTAAAACAAAAGGGTCGTTCCCGGTAAAATTCCGGCCCAGTTCGATGACCCGGCCGGTGCCGTCCTGCACCAGTTGCTGTGCATATTCAATCGCGACCCCGAGTTGGCTGCCATCCGCGAAAGCCTGCCTAACGACCTCGGCGCGATAACCGACGATGATCAGGAACTGTATCACGCCCCCGGAATGCAAACCTTCGATAATATGTTGGAGGATCGGCTTGCCGCGTACCGCGATCATCGGCTTGGGCAGTTCGTTCGTCAGCTCGCGCATGCGGGTTCCCCGGCCGGCAGCAAGAAGGACCGCCTTCGTGATGGCGTCGTTGATCAAACTGATGCGTGCCTTTCGTGTTCCGTGGGGCAATCCGGTCCTTCGCAATGCTCGAACTGGATCGTCGTATGCTCGATCCCAAAACGCGTGTGCAGCTCATCGGCGATGCGCTTGAGCAATTGATCGTCGAGCTGCGGTTCCCGCTTCACGACATGCGCGGTGCAGGCCGTTTCGGTCGTACTCAGTCCCCAGACGTGGAGGTGATGGATTTCAGCTACGCCTGGCAGTTGCTCGAGAAAGGCTTTCACCGCTCCTGGATCGATTCCACGGGGGACTGCGTCGAGCACGAGACTGACGGAGTCGCGTAACAATCCCCAGGTGCCAATGAGGATGATAGCGACGATGACCAGGCTGCTGATCGGGTCGAGCAGCGACCAGCCTGTTTTCAAAATGACGAAACCTGCGACGACCACTCCGGCCGAGACGCCGGCGTCAGCTGCCATATGGAGAAAGGCCCCGCGAATGTTGAGGTCGCCTTCGCGTCCGCGCGCGAACATCCAGGCGGTAACACCGTTAACCACCACACCGGCGGCAGCGACCCAGATCATCGTTAGGCCAGTAACGTTCTCCGGCTGGCCAAGGCGGCGAATCGCTTCCGCTGCAATCGCGCCAACGCCGACGAGAAGGAGAATGGCGTTGAAAAGCGCCGCCAGCATCGAACTGCGACGCAGGCCGTAAGTGAAACGCCGCGTCGCGCGACGCCGGCCGAGGTTGCTTGCCGCCCAAGCCATGGTCAGACCCATGACATCGCCAAAATTGTGGCCGGCGTCGGCAAGGAGCGAGAGGGAATGGCTGAGCAAGCCGAAGACGACTTCGGCAATGATGAAGCCGGAGTTAAGCAGAATTCCGATGGCAAAGGCGCGACCGAAATCGACTTCGTGGTGAGAATGGCTCATCGCAAAAACACGGCGCTCAGCCGCTCACCATGATCGCTTTACCTGAGACAACTGCCAGTAGTTTAGGGGATTTCGTTAGGCTAGTGCGGCGGTGTTGCGGTCGGCTGGGGACTTTCGTCAGGCGAAACCGACACTGGCGGAGCCGGCGTCGGACTCGGTTGGGCCGCGGCGCCGACGCTGATGGCGGGTATGTCGGCCCGATTAACGAGGTCATTAATCTTTGCCACTTCCGCGGTCTTGATTTGCGACCAGGCTTTTGATTGTTCCTCCAACTGTCCATCGAGCATCTTGAAAATCTCCTCCTGCGATTCGGTGGGAGCGGCATCCGCCTCGATGGTGCGACCGAACGTGTATAATTCTTCGTTGAGCTGGTTGGGATAAACCAGGTTTCCCTCCGAGCTTTTCATCTTCACCTGGGCGAGTTTTTCTTCGACGACGGCCATCTTCTTTTCCATCTCGTCGGCAGCGGCAAGTGCCGTCTTCAGGCGTGGATAATCGTCCACACGCTTGCGTAGCCCTTCAATTTGCGAGCGCGTATCGCGGATTTCGTTGATCGCACGATGCAAATCGGAAATCCGCTGGGTAACACGTGCTGATAACTCGAATGATTTTCGAATCGCGCTCTCGGAGCCTTTGATGCGCGGATCAATTTCCAAATGGAGCGGGACAGTCTGGGTCTTGCCGCCGCTCGTTAGGCGCACCTGGTAGTCGCCCGGGATTGCAAGCGGTCCGCGCGGTGGACCGCCGGCATAAAAAGCACCGGGCGTTTGCACCGGATCGTCGTAGCGCAGATCCCAGGCGAAACGGTTCATGCCTTCCCCGGCCGGGATGGTTTTCTGCGCCTGCACCTGGTCGGGCCACTCCGGAGGTTGCTCTTGTTCGTCTTTCTTTTCTTTGCTGGAGAGATGGCGGACCGGTTTGCCCTGCGCATCGAGAATATCAATCGTCACCTCGGCTTTGGGCGCCTGTTTGAAATAATAATCGATCATCGCGCCGGCTGGCGGATTCGCGCCGGCGGCCTGATGAGTGTCGACCTCTTCAGGGTAATGGAGACGCACAGCGGCCTGCGGTTGATACAGCACCATGTCGCTTTGCGTGATTTGGTCGTTGACCTGTCGGAGCGGACTCAGGTTATCGAGCACCCAAAAGGAGCGACCGTGGGTTGCGACGACGAGATCGTCATCCTTCACCACAAGGTCATGGACTGGCGAGGTGGGAAGATTCGATTGCAACGATTGCCAGTGCGCGCCGTCGTCGAAGGACACGTAAACGCCGAGTTCGGTGCCGGCATAAAGGAGGCCACGCCGCTTCGGATCTTCGCGAACTGCGCGGACGTAGGCGCCTTCCGGAATTCCATTGGTGATCGCGGTCCAATTTCGACCGGTGTCGCTGGTTTTAAAAATGTAGGGTTTAAAATCGTCGAGCCGGTGGCGGTCAACCGCGACGTAAGCGATCGCGGAGTCAAAATGCGAAGGGTCGATGAGGCTGACACAGCTCCACTCCGGCATGTCGGGCGTGACGCGCTGCCAGTGGGCGCCGTCATCCGTTGTGACGTGAAGGAGACCGTCGTCGGTGCCGGCCCAAAGCATCCCTTTTTTCAGCGGTGACTCTGCGAGGGCGAAAACGACGTCGTAATATTCCACGCTCGTGATGTCGTTCTGAATCGGGCCGCCACTTGGTTTTTGTTTGCTCTTGTCGTTGCGGGTGAGGTCTTCGCTGATCGCGGTCCAGGTATGACCTTGATCGGTGGATTTGAAAACCGCTTCGCCACTTGTGTAGAGCGTGTCGGGATCATGGGCCGAAATGAGAAGAGGGGAGACCCATTGGAAACGGTGTTTCAGGTCCTCTGCTCCGTGACCAGAGTTATCGAGAGGCCAGACGCTGATCTCCTGGCTTTGTTCTTTCGATTTGTCGTATCGAACGATGTAGCCTTCGCTATTGGAATAGATCACGTGCCAGTCGCGCGGATCGGGCACGACGAAACCGCATTCTCCGCCGCCGGCCTGGAACCAATCCTGCCGCTCGATCCTTCCGCTCTCGCCGCGGCTGGCGATGCCGATATTCGAATTGTCCTGCTGCGAACCGTAAATGTGATACGGAAATGCGTTATCGACTGCGACGTGGTAGAACTGCGCGGTCGGTTGGTTATCGAGCGTCGTCCAGTTTTCGCCTCCATCGGTTGAGACGCTGGCGCCACCGTCGTTGACGTTGGCGAGGCGATCAGGATTCCTGGGATCGATCCACAATCCATGATGATCGCCGTGCCGCGCGGGCAGGAGTTTAAAGGTCTTGCCGCCGTCGATGGAGCGAAAGAGTCCCGTGTTGACGACATACAATTTATCGGCGGCCTGCGGATCTGCGTAAATCTTGCTGAAGTACCAGGCGCGTTGGCGGAAGCGCAGATCGTCGTTGATTTTTTGCCAGGTATTACCGCCGTCGTCGGATCGGAAAATGCCGCCTTCCTGGGCTTCGATGATGGCGTAAACTCGACCTGAGTCAGCGCCCGAAACCGTTACGCCAATGCGACCCAGAATTCCCTCGGGCAGACCATGACCGGTGAGATGTTGCCAGGTATCACCGCCGTCAGTCGAACGATACAGTCCGCTGCCCTCACCTCCACTGGAGAAAAACCACGGCTGTCGCCGCATCTGATAAAGCGCGGCGAAGAGAGTGGTCGGATTATCCGGGTCGAAAACGACGTCGATAGCGCCTGTGTTCGTGTCTTTGCCCAGAACTTTCTTCCAAGTTACGCCGCCATCGGTTGTGCGATAGACTCCGCGCTCCTCGTTAGGCCCAAAGGCGTGGCCGACTGCAGCAACGAACACAATATCTGGATTCTCGGGATGAACGATCAGGGCACCGATGTGCCGACTATCCTTCAGGCCGACGTTCCGCCAGTTACGGCCACCGTCGGTCGATTTATAAACGCCATTGCCGTAGGTGATGTCGCCCCGCAAGGAACCTTCGCCTGTGCCAGCGTAGATAATGTTGTGATTGCTCGGCGCGACGGCAAGCGCTCCGATCGACGAGATGGAGTGTTCTTTATCGAAAATGGGTTTCCAGTTTGCTCCGCCGTCGGTTGTCTTCCAAATGCCGCCGGCCACGGCGCCAAAGTAGTAGGTATTCGGTTCATCCGGGACGCCTTCGATCGCGAGCGCGCGACCACCGCGATAAGGACCAACCTCGCGCCATTGCATGCCACTCCAAAGTTTTGGATCGAAGAGTGGTTTAATCTCGCCGAGTGGCGTGGTAGCGGGAGATGGAGACGGCGTGGTTGTGGGCGAAGCTTTTCCGGAGGGGGAGGCGGAAGCCGTGGGCGCGGGAGTTTGCGGCTTGTTTTTTTTGGCTCGTTCCCTGGGGCGATCAGCGCCGCGGGCGTTCGTTAGGCCGACAATCAGAGAGAAGGCGAACACTCCGGGCAAAAACGAGCGGCGGGCCGCACCAAAAATGTTTTGCATCGCGTAGTTTGTAACCGTTCCCACGCCCTTCAACTGGAATGATGAGAGATCTACCGCAGGCGGCGGCCGGCGGCGGATTCAGAGATCAACCTCTCCATGCGTTTATTTCGGGTTTCTTCCTGCTTTGCGCTCACGACCCACCAGGCGATTGCCTTGCGATAGGAAGGCGGCTGGGCTTGAAAAAATTCCCGGGCCTTCTTGTTCTTACGTAAGCTTCCCGCGTAAGGTTCGGGCAACTGGTCGCCGCGTTGTTCGTAGGCGTAGATGCCAGATTTGTTTTCGCGGCGCAGGTCGAAGGCGGCCAGACCGGATGCGTGCATCCGTTTCGCTTTCGTCAGTGCTTCGACTCGTCCGATGTTGACGTTGCTCCAGATGCTCCCGCGGCGGCGCGGCGTGAAACGAATTTTGTAGCTGGCGGCATCGATGCCCTTGCGGATGCCGTCGATCCAACCAAAGCAAAGTGCTTCGTCGACCGACTCGGCCCAAGTGATACTTGGCTTTCCAGTGTGTTTCTTATGAAATCCAATCCACAGTTCCGGTTCGCTGCGGTAATTACGCCGGAACCACTGGCGCAACCCCGCCGGACTGGAGAAAAACGTCGCCGCCGCGATGGATTCTTTCATGACACGGAACCCATTGATGTCGTGAGCGTGTTATCTCCGTGGGCTGGGTAGGATATCGAAGCGCCGCGGGCGGCCGGTTGTGAATTCGTCGGCGACATCGTAAAATTCGGACTATGAAACAGCGCGACGGATTCACCCTGATCGAAATGGTGATCTCGGTTTTCATCCTGCTGCTCATTACGGTTCTCGCAGTGCCGAGCATTCGAGGCGTGCTGGCAGATCGTCGCCTGAAGCAGACTCTCGAAGCAATGAATCAATTGGTGCGCAAGGCGCAGGACCATAGCGTGCATGAGCGTCGCCCTTACGTCATCGAATGGCAAAGGCGCGCCGTCTCGTTGCATCCGGCGGCTCCGTCCGAGGACGATCCGAAAGGGCCAACCGCGACGCTGATCCTCCAGAAAGGCTATGCCTATATCCTGCGCCTGCCGGCGGCTCTGGAAAAAGGTCCGTTCGCGCAATGGATTTTCTGGCCGTCGGGCGGCTGTGAACCAGCCACCATCATCTTTAAGGGGCCGCCAGGATCGTGGGAAGTGAATTATTCGCCGCTCACCGGACATCCGCAGATTGTAAGGTATGCATCTCAATAATCGCCGACGCGGCTTCGCGCTTTACGAAGTTCTGCTTGGCCTAACGATCTTCGTCGTCGGTGTGCTCGCGCTCGGCCGTGCCGTGCAAAATTGCATCAACGCCAGCCAACTGGCGGCAGAGGAAGGTCGCGTCCGCCAAGTGCTCGCCAATCGCATGGCGGAAATCCAATCGAGTCCGATCAAACCGGATCCGTCCAGAGAGACAAAGATCGATACTGGCTATGGAACGGTGAGGCTGATTGAGAAGGCGACGCCGGAAGATTTAGAACAAGCAGACAACACTATCATCAGTGGAGTCACACGAGTCATGCTGGATGCAGAATGGACACGCGGCGGTGTGCGGCAAAGCAAACGGCTGGTCTTTTATGTTTACCGCGCCGGGTAAGGCGAGAGCGCATCGCGGGTTCACGCTCCTCGAGATCGCGCTCGCGGTCGCGATTCTTGGGATGATGGCGCTGGCGATCTTTCGTTTTGTGAGCACCAATCTTATCGCGGTCCAGGTCTCAAGCGAGGTGAACGAAATCAACGCCCAATTCGAGGGACTGGACCGGATTTTGACCGATCAATTTCAAGAGCTCCCACCTGGGCAGGGAACTCTGCTCGGTGAGCCCTTCAAATTCGAGGGGCGCTCGCGGGACGAGATGACTTGGATTTGCTCGGCCGGTCCGGGACTCTTTACTCGTTATGCCAGCGGACAGTATTCCGTCACGATCCGCCTGCGCCCGATGGAAAAAGGCAAGGCGATGGATTTGGGCGTCGTACGCGAGTCGGAGGACGACGGTAACCCCGTGCCGGATAATAAGATTTGGGTGCCTCTCCTGAGCAATATCAACAGCCTTGAAATTCGCTATTTCGATCCGCGCCTTAATGCCTGGGTGGATCGCTGGACCGACCGCGGCACACTGCCGCATCTTGTCCGCCTAACGATTGATCGCGCTGGTGCCCGGGTTCCCTGGGTGGCCATCGTGCCTTTGCGACGCACGCCGTACTAGAACATGAAACGCCGCTCACTTGGAAAACGCTCGGGCGCCGCACTCATGCTGGCGCTCTGGGCGCTTTTCGTCCTCAGTGCCATGGTCATCTCCTGGGCGATTGATATTAACGCTCAACTCGCCCTAACGGGAGACGCGAACCACACGCTGGAGGCTGAGGCCATGGCGGCCTCGGGTGCGGAAGTAGCTACGAATCCACAAGTGTCATCCACGGATTCCTCCGTCCTGCGTCGCTCGTTAGGCAAGAATCAATCCTACAACGTGCGAATTCTGGGCGAGGGCGGCCGGCTTCATTTGAACTGGATTCTTTCCGGCGAAAATCCCCAGCGGCTCGATGTCCTGCGAAAATATCTTGAGGTCAAAGGCGTCGACATCAATGAACGCGATCGGATGATGGATTGCCTGCTTGACTTCGTTGATCCCGACGACATCCCGCGCCTCAACGGCGCCGAGAGCGAACCGGGTTATCAGCCGAAAAATGCGCTCCTTGGGCGAGTGGAGGAGCTCAAGCAAGTGAGGGGCTGGGAAAAATTTACTTCGCGTAAAGACTGGGACGCCGACTTTACCCTTTACAGCAGTGGCCCGATCGACCTCGTCTGGGCCGATCGCGATGTGCTTCTCTCGCTTCCCGGGTTTAACGAACAGATTGTCGATCGCTATCTCCAATATCGTCAGGGACCGGACGGAATCGATGGCACCGCGGATGATCCGCCTATGCAATCGCTGGATCAGGTTGGGCTTGCGCTCGGATTTACTCCGCAGCAGTTTCTTTTACTCACCAGTTCAGGCTTGGTCACCGTAAATGATCAGGTAGTGCGAATCGTTAGTCTGGGGACTTCCAGCGATGTGAAGCGCACGATCGAGATGATTGTCCGAAGAACCGCTACGCCGCAGATACTTCGTTGGAAGGAATATTAATATCGAACCCGTACACGCTCCTGTTTTTATAGCGCCCTCAGGGCGCGGCTGGAATCTGGTCCGCACCCGTGGAGAAAACGGTACCTGGGAAGTGCGAAGCGTGGCCGATTTGAACGAAGCGGCCAGCTTGCTCACAACCGGCGACGATCTGGTCTTGTCGCTTCCCATCAACGCCGTCATTGCGCAACGCCTGCGTCTGCCGACAACCGATCCTTCGGAGTACGAAGGCATGGTGCGACTACAGGTAGAGAAGGCGTTCCCCTATCCACCCGAAGATGTAACCAGCGCCTTCGAACTGATTGAAAAGAGTGAGACCGAAAGCGTGATTTCTTCCGTGGCGGTGCATAACGCGCGACTCAACGAACTCGCCAGCCCGCTCATCAACCGCGGGTTCATTCCGCGGCAGGTGACGGTTTACGCCGCACAACGCGCCGCCTCGCATGCCGCCACCACTCGCGCGCTCATGATTTATCGCGAAGGCGAGAAGCTCGTTTCTGCCATTAGCGAAAACGGCAAGCTCAGCCTTACGCGCACGCTCGACGCCAACGAGGAGGAAGGCTTGCAGCGCGATCTGCCGCAACTGGCTTTGAGCGCAGAGTTGCAAGGTATAGACACATCGTTTCCGAAGGTCCTTCTCGGAGAAGAATGTCTTCAATTACGGGACACGGTTGAGCGGGTTTTCGCACAACGGCCCGACCTAATGGGGACGGAAACGCCGCCCGTGCCGGTGAAGCTCGATCTTTTGCCTGATACCTGGCGCCGGCAACGTGCATCACTCGTTAGGCGCGGAGAGTGGCGCCGTCGTCTTTTTTGGGTGGGCGGCATTTACGCGGCCATTTTTGTCCTCTTCGTGCTTTACCTTGTCATGGTGCAATTTCAGGTCGGACGCCTGCAAAAGGCGATCAAGCGCGATGCGCCGCGAGTCGATTTTATTAAGCGAGCCGAAGCGGATTGGAAAGCGCTCTCTCCTGCGATCGATCCGCATTACTATCCGATCGAGGTTCTCCTTCATCTCTTCGAGAGCCTGCCGAATCCCGACGTGCGTATCACGGTTTACGAACAATCGGCGCGCAACATTTCGGTCCAGGGCGAAGCGCCTTCCGCTGCGCTGGCTTACCAGTTTGCGGAAATGGTGAAGAAGAACCCGGAGTTAAAGGACTTTACTTTCAACCTGCAAACGCCGCGTATTTTGCCTAACGATCACGCGCAGTTTCGTCTGGAGGGCAAGACCAAATGATTGAGAAATGGCTTGCTCGTCTGAATCAACGGGAGCGCATGCTCGCCTACGTCGTCGCCGGAGTTCTCTTCCTCCTCATCAACGTTATCATCTGGAGCACGATTCTTGGGATGAGCGCGGGCGCGCGGGCCGCTTACGCCGACGAGCGGCAACAACGCGGCGAGCAGAAAGCCTATCTCGAGGGAGAAAAGATGTGGCAGCGGCGCGCCGATTGGTTGAAAAAGACACAACCCAAATCGAATAATCCCGCGGAAGCTTCCTCCCTGCTCAGCCTGGTCAAAGACGTTGCCGGGCATTACAACGTGCAGATCGAAAATCCGCAGATCGGCCCGGTCGAAAATACTTCATCGCATAAATCGGTCTCCGCCACTTTCGAGACGAAAAGTGCCTGGGAACCCATCGTTCATTTCCTCTACGACGCACAACGGCCGGAGGCTTTTGTGGTCTTTGAAAATGTAAACTTGATGGTGGATCAAACCGACCCGAGCGTCATGCAAGGTCGTTTCAAGATCGCGAAATGGTTCGCGCCTGCCGGGCAAAAATGATGAACTCAAAATCTCTCGCCTTCCTCTTGAGCGGAACGTTCCTTTGCCTAACGACGAGCGTCTGGGCTAAGGGGGACCTTCCGAGCACGGAGCCTTTTTCGCACTACGCGCCGATGGTGAAGCGCTCACCCTTCGCGGTTGCGAGCGCCGGCGCGGCGATTGGAACGAAGCCAGATTTCGCCAAGGACCTCTACGTGGCCAATGCCGCGCATTCGACCGATGGCGATTTTGTCACGGTCGCGTCGACGACCGATAAGAATTTAAAGGAATATCTGAACACGAAGGAGACAATTGACGGTTATTCCATCTCCAACATTCAGTGGTCGGATCGGGTGGGGGAGACAAAGGTCACAATTACAAAGGATGGGCAGTTTGCCACGCTCACTTTCAACGAAGCGCTCCTGAGCCAGGCGATCCAGAATCCCATTCCCCCGCAAGTGCAACAACCAGGCCAGATTCCTGGAAATCATCCCAACCCCCGCAATGGACTTCAGCAGCAAATCCCCCGACCGATGCCGGTGCCGCAGGTTCCCACACCTCCGCCGCATGTCCGGCCGACGATCCATCGACGCGGTGTGCCTAACCAGCCACCGCAGGGACAGCGGCGGGCGCAGACTGTCAAGCCGGTCGACGGTAACGACGACGACTTCGAAGATTAGTGGCGCGGCCTAACGACCTTATCTGACGGCCCGCGAAATGTTGGCGACGTCAAGGTCTGTCTCACATGCCCCAGTCGTCGTCCGGCGTATCGGGCTTACGATCCGGCCCGGCTGAGAAAAGATCGTAGCCCGTCGGATTCTTTTGCCCCGGACAACGATAGATATATGGCAATCCCCATGGATCTTTCGGCACCGAATCCATGAAATGCACCCAACGCTCCGGAGCCGGCTCGCCCGACGGGCGTGTGACCAGCGCCTGCAACCCTTGCTCGGTCGTCGGATAGAATCCGTTCATTCCCGAATAGGACAGAAGCGCGGTGCGCAGGCTCTGAACGTCGGCCGCGACGCGGGTCGTTTTCGCTATGTCGACACTCGGCGCCATCTTGTAAATCGCTGCTCCAAGCAAGAGGGCGATGATCGTGACCACGAGCATGATCTCGAGAAGCGTGAAACCACTTTGACTCTTACGCATAAACAATAAGCGACGGGGTTACTTCAGCGGCTCGAGAAGGTAATCCGATTTATCCCAAAGATATTTTAACTGCATTTGTGTTTCCCTTACCGCCGAGGCGGAAGTGCCGGCGCCCGCTAAAATCATCACATCATTCGTGCCTGCCTTCAAGACTGAGGCGGGGACGATCTTTTGCGCCCGCACCCATCCGGTATATTGAAACTGCATGGTGTCTAGCAGCGCCACCGAGAGCCCGCGGTAAGCCGGATCGGCCAAATCCGGCAAAACGAGCGTGGCCGGTCCTACATCTTGGCCGTTCACATAGATCTCCGGCGGCGATTCGATCTGCGGACTGGCAACTTCAAAAGTGATCAGCGCGATGAGTGGTTGTGAGTCGAGACCAAACTGAAAGGCGCCACCGGTCTGCATGCTGGAACCGATTGGAATGACATCGGTGGTGAGGGGCGCTTTCACCGTGCCAAAAACTTCCGAGTCTTCTTCCCCGGCCTTGAGCGAAACCGGGCCGTCAAATGAGTCGGCCATCAACTTCTGCTGAGGAGCGTGCATGGGGCGCATCACCTGGCTCGATCTCATCCAATCCAAAAACGCCCCGCGCACGGAACGCCCGTCGCCCGGCACCTCGACGTCGATCGCACTCACCCCGATCATCGGAACAGTCGTGCTCGAAGAGGTGGGAAGATTCGTCTTTTGGCCGAGTGGACCGGAGCGGATCAGCTGCGTGCCCGATTCGTCCCACGCGATCAGCTCCGGTTGCGCCTCGGGCAGATCGTCAAAGTAAAGGCGAAAAAGTAGAATCTGGTAGTCTTCGTTAGGCTTCGTTAGGCGAATACGGAACACACTTTTCTTCGCAGGTTCCGAATCTTTCCGCGCCGGCGTAAAGGTCACTGACTCGACCCAGCCTGGCGCCACTTGAGGCTTGGAGTGGGCGGCACTGTTTTGGCGCAGGTCGATCCAGGCACTGTCCGGCGCCGCCTCGTTCGATTTGAGCAATTTCCCATCCGACGCCGGTAACGCGACCTGGGCGAAGCCGGAGCGGGCCATCACCAGAAGGAGAGCAAACACGACGACACGAAAGAGCATTTCGGCGGCGATGGTAAATTAACCTGGGCGCATCCGCAAACTTTGTGTCATGGAGAAGACCGCGTCGAGAATGCTGTAAACGACAAAGCCAACCACGATTGCGATCAGCACAATGATTACAGGCGGAATCAAGGCGGAGACCACATTTACCGTGCGATCCAGCTCGCGTTCATAGACGTCGGCGATGGTTTGCATGGTTTGCGCGAAGTGGCCAGTCTGTTCGCCAACGGACATCATGTCGGTAAAGAGATCCGGAAAGAGCTTCTCCCGGGTTAGAGCGGTGGAGAGATTGGCCCCATCGATGACCCCTTTGCGCACCTCACGCAATTTCGATTCGAAATAGCTGTTTCCCGCGATCTCGCCCAGCAAGTCGAGCGCCCGCAAAAGTGGAACGCCGTTTTCCATGAGCGTGCCCAAAGTTCGCGCAAATTGGGCATAATACTGGTGCTGTCGGATTCGCCCGTAGCCAGGAATATTGAGGCGAAAGCGGTCCCAGCTTAAACGCCCTTCCTCACTCCGCACGAAACCCCGAAAGCCGACCGTGATTCCGAGCGCGATGAGGAGGACGAGCCACCAATAGCCGGTGATCAAATGATGCACGCTGAGCAGAACTCGCGTTGGCGCAGGCAAGGTGCCGCCAGTTTGCTGCATGAATCCGGTCAGCTGCGGCACCATGAAGGTGATGAAGATGATGATCAGCGCGGAACCGGCGAGGGCAAGAAAGGCCGGATAAATCAGCGCCTGCGAAACGCGGTCACGCAGGTTTTTTTCCTGCATCAAATGCTTCACAACCCGCACGAGAATGTCGGGCAGGGCACCGCTCGCCTCACCTGCGCCTACCATGTTGATGTAGAGCGGTGAAAAGATCCGTGGAAAATCGCGCAAGGCCTGCGAAAAACTCCGGCCATCGACCAGTGCCTGGTGGAGAGAGTTTGTCATCTGCTGCACTCGTGGATGCTTGAGCCGTTTTTCCAGGACCCCCAGGCTTTCGTCGAGCGTCATTCCCGCCTGCAACAGATGCCCAAGCTGCTCGGTAAAAATAAGCAGCTGCCCGTGCGGAATCTTTAGATTCTGCGTCGGTGCCGCAGCCGGCGCGACACGCTTGCCATTGATCAACTCGGGTCCGGTGTTCATCGCCTCGACCCTGATCGGGACGCAGTTTTGCTGTTCGATCTGCCGGATGGCGCCGGCCCGATCGGTTACGTTGAGCACTCCTTCAACAAGAGCCCCTTGGGCATTGCGAGCGCGGTAAGAAAATTGCGGCATGAGGAATCGAATCCAGGGAGAGATTAGTGTGCCGTATTTGCAGAGTCCAATTCCACCGGGAAGTCAGGCCCCAATTCGCGCGCCATATCGCTCACTTTGAGACTGAGAGCACAACCATCAATATCCTAAAGATTTTTGCTACTGCCATAACCGCATATCGTTAGGCAAATGACAGCCGAACTTTCCGTCATCTCTCTGGCGAGCGGCCAGACAATCGCGCTCGCGGAATATGGCGCGCGCGATGGCGAGCCGATATTCTTTTCTCATGGGTGGCCCAGCTCGCGCACCATGGCCGAGTTGACAGACACGGCAGCGCGCGAGCTTAACCTCCGCATCATTTCTCCTGATCGGCCGGGAATCAGAAATTCTTCCCTTCATCCGAGGAGGAAATTGCTCGATTGGCCACCGCTGCTCGAAGAGCTGGCGGATAGGTTGGAAATCGAACAATTTCGCATGCTCGGGATTTCCGGTGGCGCGCCCTACACCTTCGCGTCGGCTTGGGCGATGGCAGAGCGAGTGCGCGCGATTGCTGTTGTGAGCGGCGCACCGCCACTTACAGACAGTGCCGATCGCAGTGGATTGCTTCCACTCTATCGTTGGATGCTTTTCCTTTACCCGCGGCATCGCGAGTTGCTGCGGTATTCGTTTCATGTGGTGCGGCCTTTTCTTTCTCTCAAATTGCCGCTTCGGTTGCGTCCGCTCCTGCTCAAGCTTCTTCAGCCATGTGACGCCAGAGTGTTACGCGATATCGCGGCGTTTGAGGCGTGTTTCGAAAGCCAGCGCCAGGCTTGGCGTACTTCAGCCGATGGCCTGATGATTGATGCCGAGATCTACGCACAACCATGGGGATTTCCGCTCGAGGAGATCCGTGTCCCGGTGCGGCTCTGGCACGGAAAGAAGGACCGCAGCTTCAATTGGAATCTTGCGGACTCGTTAGGCAAGCGCCTCCCCAACTGCACGCCTCGAATGGTGGACGGTGAGGGGCACTATTCGTTGCCCATTCGTCACATGCACGAAATTCTCGCCGACTTAAGATCTGCCTGACGCTGGCGAACTTTCCACTGTTTGTCGGCGCAGAAGTAGCTCAATTGGTCGCGTGCAGGATTTTACCGGAAGCGCCACTCAGGATCAGTCCACTCGTCGCGGTTCGAGTATCTCGCCCGAATTTGCCGCCCGCGTACACGAGCTGGTCGCGGACTGGCGAGTCGAAAAATCTCCCGAGCTCGTCGAAGAGTTGATTGTGACGGCGCTAAAGATGGGGCGCGACAAGATGGGCACCGGCGACTTGAAGCTCATGAACCGGTCCCTCAAAGAGATGCGCTATGCCGCCAAGGTTTTCGCGCCCTATCGCGACGTGCGCAAAGTCGTCATCTTTGGTTCCGCACGGACTGCCCCAACAGAACCGGATGCACGAATGGCCGAAGAGTTTGGGCGGCAAATGGTGGCGAACAACTTCATGGTCATCACCGGTGGCGGCGATGGCATCATGGGCGCGGCCCAGCGCGGAGCGGGACGTGAAAACAGCTTCGGCTTGAACATCAGGCTGCCATTCGAGCAGCGCGCAAACGAGATCATTCAGGGCGATCCGAAGCTGATCAATTTCAATTACTTTTTCACTCGCAAACTCAACTTCGTGAAGGAAACCCACGCTTACGCGCTTTTCCCCGGAGGCTTCGGGACGATGGACGAGGGCTTCGAAGCGCTGACCCTCATGCAGACGGGCAAAGCGCTCATCATTCCTATCGTGCTCATAAATCGGCCGAACGGCAGTTATTGGGAAACGTGGATGAGTTTCCTGACCGATCATCTCTTGCAGCAGGGCTTGATCTCGGCGCCGGACTTCAATTTCATCAAGATTGCGCACCACGTCGAAGAAGCGGTCGCCGAGATTCTGCTTTTCTATCGTAACTACGATTCTTCTCGGTGGGTGGGATCTCATCTTGTGTACAGAATTCGTAAGCGCTTAACGAAGAGGGCACTAACAGATCTAAATCAGCGATTCGCGGGTTTGCTTCGCGAGGGAAAAATTGTCCAGAACGGGCCGCTGCCAGAAGAACGGAACCAACCGGAGTTGGCCAGCTTGCCGAGATTGATCTTCACGCCCCAACGGCATGAGTTTGGTCGATACCGCCAGCTAATTGACGCCATCAATCTGGCCGAAACTGAATAATAGCTTCTTAGGGGACTTGTCAGGCCGCGGAGCGTTCGGTCTTCTCGACGATGTAGTCGTGAATCGAGTTAACTGTTTGCAAGGCTTTGCCCGCGACTTCCGAATTCGGCACGCCGACCCCGAAAGTTTTTTCCATGCTCACCACTAATTCGAGAGCATCAATCGAGTCCAACCCCAAACCACCGGGACCGAAAAGAGGCAAATCGTCCGCGATCTGATTTGCCGGGGTTTGCAGCATCAGGTTCTTGACCAACATCTCTTTGATTCGACTGCGAAGATCGGGTTCAGGCATGGGCGGGATTTTGCGGGCCGTATGCTTAGACGAAAAGGCGTTCGCTGTCACCGGATAAAATCCGGGATTGCTAGCGCTTCTCGTACCATTTGAATCTGGCGGGGACCTAACGGGGGATGACGGTGAAAATCAGACGTCGTGCGTCGGCTGCTCTTCCGCTGCTCGGAGCGTCTCATCGCGCGGTGGAGTCGGCGGTATTTCACGAGCGGTCGGAGCATTGTCGATCCTCGGCACCGTTGCGTCGGCCTGACGAACGTCCGGTTTCTGCGCGGTCTTTCCCGCATTATTGAGTTCGTCGCTGAATTCGTCCTTCGCTTTTTGAAACTCCTTCACGGCCTGTCCCATACCGCGGGCCAGTTCAGGAAGTTTTTTCGCGCCGAACAAAACGAGCACGATCAGCAGGATGATGATCAGATCAGGGCCGCCGAAGTTCGACAACAAGGCGATCAGACTCATAACGACTCCAAACATCGGACGAACTCCGGCGCATGCAAGGAGTTTAAGGTTTCATTAGTCTGGAGCGACAAAGGGGGGCGCAATGCGGAGGAGGCGCACACGCCTACACGTCGTAGTACATTTGGAACTCGAACGGGTGCGGGCGCAGCCGAAGCGCGTCGTATTCCTTTTGCTTCATCTCGATCCAGTTGTTGATGAAATCAGCATTGAAGACGTCACCGCGCAGAAGGAACGCATGATCGGCCTCCAAGGCCGCAATCGCTCCGCCTAACGAGTCCGGCACGCTCGGCACGCCAGCCAGTTCTTCCGGAGGCAGTTCATAAAGGTTTTTGTCGAGCGGGTCCCCGGGATCGATTCGGTTTTGAATTCCGTCGAGTCCGGCGAGCAGCAGGGCGGCAAAGGCGACATACGGATTCGCGGCTGCATCTGGCGTGCGGAATTCGATCCGCTTTGCTTTCGGATTCGGCGAATAGGTCGGGATGCGGATCGCGGCCGAGCGGTTGCGCGCCGAGTAGGCGAGGTTGACCGGCGCTTCAAAGCCCGGCACCAGTCGCTTGTAACTGTTTGTGGTCGGATTGGTTATCGCGGTCAACGCCGGCGCATGTTTCAAGATGCCTCCGATAAAAAACAATGCCGTGTCGCTCAGACCCGCATAGCCGTTGCCGGCAAAGAGCGGTTTGTCATCCTTCCAAAGCGACATGTGGGTGTGCATGCCTGAGCCATTATCGCCGAAGAGAGGCTTCGGCATGAAGGTGACGGTCTTGTTGTGCCGGCGAGCGACATTGCGAACGATGTATTTGTAATACTGCATGTGGTCGCCCATCGTCTTGAGAGGCGCGAAACGAATATCGATCTCCGCCTGTCCGGCGGTTGCGACCTCATGGTGCTGGCGCTCAATCGGGATGCCGGCCCGCTCCAGTTCGAGGCACATTTCATTGCGGATGTCTTGCAGAGTGTCGGCCGGCGCGACGGGAAAATAACCTTCTTTCGCGCGGATCTTATATCCAAGATTCGGCGCTTCATCTCGATCGCTGTTCCAATGGGCTTCGCCACTCTCAACGCAGTAGAAGGAGCTGTTCCCGCTCGTGCTGAAACGCACATCGTCAAAGATGAAGAATTCCGCTTCGGGACCGAAAAACGCCGTGTCGGCAATGCCGGTGCTCTGCAAATATGCCTCGGCCTTTTCCGCCAGACCACGTGGATCGCGATTATAAGGCTCGCGCGTGATCGGCTCCACGATCGTGCAAATCAGACTGAGAGTCGGCTCGGCGTTGAAAATGTCGATCCAGGCAGTCGCCGGATCGGGAATGACGAGCATGTCTGAGGCGTTGATTGCCTTCCAGCCGCGGATACTTGAGCCATCGAAGCCGAGGCCTTCAGTGAAAATCTCCTCGTTGTATTCGGTTAGAGTGGTGGTGAAGTGCTGCCACGCACCGGGCAGATCGGTGAACTTGAAATCCACGAGTTTGACCTCGTGGTCTTTGATCATTTTGCTGACATCGGACGGAGTCTTTTTGTTAGGCATTGGTCTTGGTTAGGCGGCGATTCGGATAGCTGTTCCGGCTCTGAAAGAGTTGAAGCGTTGCGACGGGAATTTCCCGTGGCAACGCTTCAGCCCTCGTGCCTGACAGTCACACCGCCTTTTCGCCAATTTCCTCCGTTCGAATCCGCACCGCATGTTCCACCGGCAGGACAAACACCTTGCCGTCGCCAATTTTGCCCGTCTTGGCCGCGCTCACCACCACGCCGACGGCCTTGTCCACCATCTCGTCCGCGAGCACGACCTCCACCTTCACCTTTGGCAAAAAATCGACCGTATACTCGCTCCCGCGATAAATCTCCGTGTGCCCCTTCTGCCGCCCGAAACCTTTTACCTCCGTGACGGTCATGCCTTCGATTCCGAGCTCGGCAAGCGCCTCCTTCACCTCCTCCAGTTTGAACGGTTTAATGATGGCTTCGAGCTTTTTCATGGGCGTTATAGTGGCGACGTCGACGTGATTTTCAATCGCAATCCGCTTTAGAAAATCAGAGAATGCCACCAGAGCGCAAGCGCGGAATTTGGGGAATTCTTCTCCGCGATCCAACCACGGTTGAGGAATCGCGTGTCCGTTTTACGAAATTAGTCCGCCCCGCAAAGGCCAGGGGCGGCAGATTGGCGACCGCACCGAGGTCTGTCGGATCGAGATTGGAGCAAAGTGCCGCTCTGCCGCCGGTGAGTTATAAATTCGCGCCGGGCGCAAGCCTGGTTACCGCCATCCAGCTCGTGGAGAGGGGCAGGAGCGAGACGGAAAAGAGATGAGCAACGTTGAACCACGTCACGTGAGGCGTGGCTTCACTTGCATAGCGCAACAAGTAATTGATGATTCGCCCACACGATGGCGATGAAGAGATAACTCACCGCATAACTTAGCCACATCACTTCCTTTTACGAGTGAAGGCTGCCTATTCCTGACGATATGACGACATCCACGTATCTAAGCATGCGAGTATTCATCGCTCTGCTCAGCCTCATCGGCGCCAGTGCACTCGCGGCCGACGAATCCTTTGTCGGCAATTGGAAATTGAACCCCGACAAGAGCCAGTTCAACGGCTTGCAGTACAAGATCGAAGACGCCGGCGGCGGCCAGTACCGTTTCATCTTTGGCAACGACGTCGAGACCATGACCCTCGACGGAAAAGCTCACGTCACAAAGTATGGCGACACCTGGTCAATCAAAGCGACCGGAGCCAACAGCTGGGAATCGACCAACCAACGAGACGGCACAGTGACTGCCACTTCCAAATGGACCATTTCGGACGATGGAAAAACCTTCACCACGATCGACGAAAGCATGCGGCCGGATGGATCGACCGGTCGCACTGAGTCGACCCTGAAGCGCACCGATGGTACCTCAGGCCTGGCGGGCACCTGGGAAAGCGCTTTAGTCAAGGTCATGTCGCCGCTCCCAGTCGAGATAAAGAAATGGCAAAGGGACGGCTACTCATACATCGTTCCGGCCTACAAACTCCGTCTCAACTTCAAACTCGACGGCAAGGATTACATACTTCGCGGGCCACGTGTTGCCCAAGGCACCACGGTTAGCGCAAGCAAGATCGACGATCATACCCTCGAATTGACCTACAAGTGGAGAGGCAAGACGACTGTGACCCATCGCTGGGAGCTCTCTGCCGACGGCAAAACATTGACCGAAGCTGTGACCTACGCCGGTATAAGCAAACCCGAGGTAGACGTTTACGACCGCGAGTAAGAGATAGAATTCAAAAGCCATTAAACCAGGATTGGAGTAATACTCATGCGGGCTCCTCCAGTTAGTTAGCCGATTGCGGCTGTCGCATGCCGCAGGCTCTACGCCCGGGCTTTCAATGCGGACCGCCAAGGGAGCAAGAATTACAGGAAGAGGTTTATCCTGCGGGAGCGACGGAAGTGGATCGCTGTTCTCCCACGTTGTCTTCGACCCGGGCTACTTTTTCTGAAACGACGCCGACCTCTTTCTGGATCGCTTCCACGTTCGGATGCAGCTCGTTCAGAATGGCGTGCTCTTCGCGGGAAATTTTCTCGATTCGTTCGCTCTGTTTTTGCAGCTGTGCGAGGACCGCATCCTGGCGGCTCGAAATCCGATGCATCCACCAAAAGCAGACGCACCAGCAACCAAGACCGATCATGTTGACAGCATCGAGTAAGAGTCGGGTCATTGAATCAAGAATAAGTGCCCCAAGCATCCAAAGCGTTCGGCGCACTCTTCTTGATTCGTCTCGGCCTGGTTGGCTGGTGGTGAGGAGAGGGAGGAAGGTGGTGCTGGCGGCGGGAGGATCTGATATCAGCCGGAAGTTCGGACACACTTAGGATTAGGCTGAGCAACGGTTACTCCGTTGGCGGCACCCTCACCAGTGGCGATATCCGCATCCGGTAACGCCGAGTGTCGGCATGCGAGCTCCTCCGGGTCGACATTTCGGGCCGGTTCTCTCCTAGGGCAACATCCTCTTGGCGCTCGTCGTTCGCGAAGAGTCGGTTTGCACCGATGACGGTTTACCGGTATGCGAGTTTGATGAATGATAGCGCGATGCATCCGCGTCACTCGCGTCTCGGCCGGTGGGCGGGAGAGTTACTCCTCGTCTTTGTCGGCGTGTATGCGGCCTTTTGGCTGAACAATTATCAGCAGCATCGCGAGGAAGTGAAACGCCGCGATCTTATCCTGGCGACGCTCGAAGAGCAGTTGGGCGAGGGTATCGCGAGCGGAAGGATCAGCGGCGCAAGACAGGAACGGGAAGCCTCCGAATTTCAGCGTGCGCTTAAGGCCGGCGAGATGCCGCGGTTGCGTCCATTTGTTTTCACGACGGATTATAGTCCGGGCGATATCGGTGCGTTGCTCCAATCGGGTGGCGTAGCTTTGCTCGATGTGAAAACGCTGGTAGCTCTGCGTGAGCTGGAATCGGTCATTCGCTGGGGCTTGAGTGACATGGCACGTTACCAGAAGTTGAGCGACGAATTGATCGTGCCGAATCTCGGCCGGGATCTGTCGTTCTTCTACGATCCGGCGACGAAACAGCTGCGCGAACCTTATGAAATTTATCCTCAAGCCCTCGACGCGAGGGTGAAATTCGCGCACGACGTGGAACGAGCCAAGATCAATCTGGTGGAACAAATGAAAACGGAAAAGGAAACGCAACCGTAGGTGGTGACTATGGTTATCAGTTATTCGTGGTGCTGTGGCGGGAAACGGCGTCGCAGTGACTGACGCTTTTCAGCGAGACTTGCCTTGTAGACAACCTGCGTTCATTTTCCGGAAGGATCGCGATAAGGTGTTCCACGTTCAACAGGGGTATTAACGATTATGGCAACAAATACGATTCGATTGCATCGGGTGCTGCGGGCTAATCCGGAAAAGGTTTATCGGGCCTTCCTCGATCCGGATGCGATGGTAAAGTGGCTTCCGCCGAATGGATTCACCGGCAAGGTGCATGAGATGGACGCGAAGGTAGGCGGCGGTCATCGCATGTCGTTCCGCAACTTCACGACGGGCAAGAGTCACTCCTTTGGCGGCACCTATCTGGAACTAACTCCTAACGAACGTATCCGATACACTGATAAGTTCGAGGATGAAAATCTGCCCGGAGAGATGCAGGTCTCCATTACTTTGAAAAAGGTTTCCTGCGGGACCGAGATCAACATCGTGCAGGAAGGTGTACCAGAGGCGATCCCAACCGAGGCCTGCTATCTTGGCTGGCAGGAATCGCTCGTCCTGCTCGCCAAACTGGTCGAAGCGGATATCGACAATAATTAGGACTCGTCTTGTGGTTATTTGATCCGTTCGTTGGTTAAATTTCTGGCGTCGGACCTTCAGCCTGGCACCTTTTTTCATCAAACATGCTTCCCTTGTCCTGACTAGCTGGTGAACTTGCAGGTGTGGTCTAATGGCTTACTAAGATACCGACATGCCTAACCAATCGCACCATCGCGCCAGATCGGACCGCGCGTTTGTTCTGCAAAAAGTCCAACCGGCACTCCTCGGGCTTATGGATGGTTCGGTCTCGACCCTGGCGCCGCTCTTTGCCGCGGCGGGCCTGACGAACGATGCGCATAAGGCTTTTTTTGTTGGACTGGCGGCTTCAGTCGGAGCGGGAATCAGCATGGGGTTGGCGGAGGCGTTATCCGACGATGGAACGGTGACTGGTCGGGGCGGGCCAGTGATGCGTGGTGGGATCACCGGTCTGGCGACAATCATCGGCGGGATGTTACATACCTTTCCCTTTCTGAGCTCGAATCTGACTCTCGCCTTGCACCTGGCCTATGCGGTGGTTGTGCTGGAGTTATTTGCCATCTCCTTTATTCGCTATCGCTTTATGAAAACGCCGCTCCTAAAAACGGTCGTCCAGGTGATTGTCGGCGGTGGCATCGTCTTTGCGCTGGGACTTTGGTTGGGCAAACTCGGCGCCGGTAGCTGAATAGGAAAATAAGTCTCTGATCGCCGCGCGGCCTTTTGCGAAAAAAGAAAAAGCCGCCGAGTCAAGAGACCTGGCGGCTTTTGTAATAATCGATCCAGGCCTTAGGCCATGCCGAGAGAAGCGAGGGTGGGTTCGTCGATCGCGCCGGTGGTATAAAGTCCGTTATCGGCCTGGTAGCCGTTAAGTGCTTCGCGGGTTAACGGGCCAAGCAGGCCGTCGACTTCACCTTTGTAGTAGCCTTGTTCCTGCAAGGAAGCCTGCACGTTGGCGATGACTTTATCGGGCGACTCGGCCTGAGTGCCGGCGTAGATAGGTCCATCGTAGGCATAGTACTGAGCCGAGGGCGCATAACCCCAGGCAGGATACCAATAGCCGGCGTTAAAGAAATACCAGCCGCCGCCGATTAACACGACGCGATGGTAGTGCGAACGATACCACGTCTGGTCGTGCCACCCCGGATGATATTGACGGAAGGCTACGTACTGCGTGCCCTGCCATTGCTCCGCGTTGGTAATGCGGTGACTTTCGCTATAGGTAACTGCCGGAACCTGCTGGGGTTTTGCCGTAGCGTGGAAGTTAGCATTTCGGGCCTTGATAGCTTGAGCGTCAGGCTTCTTTTTCTGTGTCGCGACCTTTTGCGCGGGAGTAGCGGGAGCTTTGCCAGCTTGCGTTGTTTCAGCGGCTTGAGTTTGGGTATTAGCCGCCGGTGTCGTGGTCTGCTGGGCGTGATGACCTTTTTGGGTCTGCGTTGCCGGGGCATTGGCGGCGGGAGTAGAATGGGTCTGCTCTGCCTTGGGATGACTTTGCGTTGTGGAGTGAGCAGGCGGCTGAGTCTGGTGCGGCTCCTGATTCATCTTATGCGCCGGATGTTGTTGAGGAGCGGCATGGTGAGGCTGAGAAGGGGACGCCTCCTGCTCCTCATGCGCCTGGGCGTGAGGGTGCTGGTGTTGCTGCTTTTTCTTTTCCTGTTGCTGCTGGTCGTCCTGCTGTGCACGTGCACCCAGGACGAGGGCCAGCGAACAGGCCGTGATCAAAGTAAATATCTTTTTCATATTCCGTTAGTCCGATTACCGTTTGTTTTCATTCATTCGTTTTCATTCAAATTTTGCGTGTATTTTTTTGAGACAGTTTCATTCCCCAGCGAGGAAGGAATACTGCTACGCAAAGAGAAAACGCGCGGATGACAACAGCTAGGCGTCGTCAAGTACTTAACAAAGAAAGAAAATCAGCAACGAGTCTGACACTTTTTGAGATACAAGCTCGCGGATAGGGTTCCAGACCGCCAAAGGAGAAGCGCTGCGCTCGCACGGCGTTGACCGTAGAATTCGTTCATCTTAACGAGCGATAACATTTTGAAAACTTCGGCAGCTTTTCTCATCGGATTGATGCTGGCTCCACTGCCCACCTTCGCGGGCGCGGTGCAAACCGATGGCGGCCTCGTGGAGGGTGTTCGAGCCGGTCCTCTGACTGTTTACAAAGGTATTGCCTTCGCGGCGCCGCCGGTGGGCCCGCTTCGCTGGCGCGAGCCCCAGCCTCTCATTCCATGGGAAGGTGTGCGCAAAGCGGACAAGTTTGCCCCGGCCTGCATGCAGACCGGGGTCTCGATGCCTGGCGAAACCCCACCCGTCAGCAGCGAGGATTGTCTCTATTTGAACATCTGGACGCCAGCCCGCGACGACGATGCGCGCCTCCCAGTCATGGTCTGGATCTATGGCGGCGCCTTTTCCAATGGCTCCGCCTCGATGCCGCTGTATTGGGGCGATCGTCTGGCGCGGAAAAACGCGGTCGTCGTTACGTTTGGTTACAGGCTCGGTCCGCTTGGTTTCCTCGCCCATCCGGAGCTCACACGCGAGTCGCCGCACCATACGTCGGGTAACTATGGCCTGCTGGACCAGATCGCGGCACTGCAATGGATACAGCGTAACATTCGAGCGTTTGGCGGCGATCCTGGATGCGTTACGATCCTCGGCCAGTCTGCGGGCGCGAACTCGGTCAGCATTCTAATGGCTTCGCCGTTAGCCAAAGGGCTTTTTCACCGTGCGATTGGGCAAAGCAGTGGACTCTTCGAACCGCTCAAACTGGCGCCGAATTATCTGCTCGCAAACGCCGAACACGAAGGAGAAGCCTTCGCAGCCTCGCTGGGTGCGCATTCTCTCACCGAATTGCGCGCTCTGTCGGCCAGCGAACTGCTTAAAGGCAAAGCAGGCTCGATCTCGCATCCAGTGATAGAGCCCTATATGCTACCTGAGTCGCCTTATGACGTATTTGTGCAGAACCGGCAGAACGATGTCCCGATCCTCGTCGGATCAAATGCCGACGAAGCGCGGTCGCTCCTTCCCGATCTGAACACAATCAAAGCCGAAACTTTCACCGCCGATATCACGAAACAGTGGGGTCCGCTTCCGCCACAACTCCTGGCAGCCTATCCACATGCAACTGATGAACAGGCGCGCAAGGCACGTCTGGCATTCGAGCGCGACCTTCGCTTTGGATGGGATATGTGGGCATGGGCGCGGCTGGAGGTGATGAAAGGCCGAAACAGCGTTTACTATTATCAATTCGCGCACAAATCACCGTTCCCAAAGGGATCGGTATATGAAGGCTGGGGCGCGAGCCACTACGCCGAGCTCTGGTATATGTTCGATCACCTTCAGCAAGAACCCTGGCACTGGAGCGCGGCGGACAGAAAGCTGGCAGACGTCATGTCAAGTTATTGGGTAAACTTCGCTAAATCCGGAAACCCGAACGGTGTTGGACTTCCCGTCTGGTCTGAATTTACGTCAGCGGACAACCGCGTTCTCTATCTCAATGATCCGATTTACACAGGTGGTGTTCCCAATATTGAGACGTTGAAGGTGTTCGACATGGTATATGCCCAAATTCGTGGCGCACCCTTCGGATCGCGCTGAACAAAGGCGCGGCCTTGGCGCGACGGCAGCGCGTTTCCAAAATTGCCTCTTGGTCGATGGTAAGCACAAGCCAAAGGACAAGTGTGCATCAATCGCAAGGCAGTTGGGAGCGGCTTTTCCTGGCTCCCAACTGCCGACTCGAATTTAAGGAGGTGCAACCATGGAGGAATAACCCATGCAACTAACTACCACCATCTAGCGTCTCAAACGAGCCGCTGCAGACCTAGCCACGCCGATGCGACAGCCCCAGCGGCGCCAAACCTTCCTTGCTGCAGCCACCAGTTGGCCCTACTCGCCTAACGAGGAGACTTCCGCGCAGAAATTGGCCAAGCCACGCATCCCTCGCATCCCTCGCATTCAGCTTTTCCTTTCACCGCACCCACCAGGGCGCCGGATAGTAACCGCGCGGGTCGTTAGGCCAAAATCTTGGCGCCATCTTCCGCAAACGTGTCTGGTTTGTTACCCGCGGCGTACGGCCGAAAACGGTCACAGGTGTCCCTACCTCCACGGCATTGAAAAACGCAATCGCCTTTTCCTTCGGGAGGCGAACACAACCATGGGATGCCGGATAGCCCTGCAAGATTCCGGCGTGCATTCCCGTGGGGCCATCAAAGCGAATAAAATAATGCATCGATCCGGGGACAAACTTGCAGCCGCGAGGCACCGGCATGTCAGCGTCTGCATCGGGCAGAATCGCCCGCCCATACGGATCTACGATCCGACCATAGAGCGATGAATAGTGGTACCTCTCCTTTTCCAGAACGTGAAACGATCCAGTCTCGGTAAGGTGGCCCGGTCTGCCAGAGCAAATCGGCGTAGAGAGCACCGCGTGACCGTTACGCATCAAGTAAGCAGTTTGCTCCTGAAGATCGATCTCGATCGAGGTTTCGGGCTGTTGCGCATGCGCCGGACCAACCGCGCAAGCAAAAGCGAAAACCGCAGCGATGAAGCGGTTCATTTTTGATTATACATCCGCCAGGGAGATCTTAAAGAAATTCTGACTCCTTAGTTTGAAGCCACAAGACGCGCCTCCACAGATTGTTTTTGTGTGCGAATAGGTTCTGTCGCGCGTCCCTCGGTCTGCGGACGCGGTCGGTGCCGGAAAATCCTTAGGCAGCGAAAACTGAAACTGGCTGTCCGTGTCGTTGTCGGGTAGGAGTGCAAAAGAAATGGCTTCGACAAACGGCGCACGATTACTCACGGAGGAGGTCACTCGCGCCGAACTTGCGGCGCAGCCTCGTTCGCGAGGCCAAATATTGGTTGCCAAGTCAGCTTTCCCATCCCTATCCTCCATAAGTTCTCTCGTAAACGAAGGCAATTTTGATTAGTGATTCGGGAGACCAGAGTCGCATGAATCTGACCCGCCAGCTGCCGTTCGGTTTTGCCATCATTGTCCTTTTCAGCGGAGTCGTTGCCGGCCAAGACGCCGGCCGGTTGGCAAATATTTCCACCCAAGTCTTTTGCCAGACACAACAGGCGGTTGCTGTGACCGAATTCATCGCCTACGGCAAGGGGGACGAAAGCGTTGCGCTGCGCGGCCTCGGACCTTCGCTGTTTTTGGTTGCGGACCCACTTCAGGATCCGACCCTCAGTCTGCTCGACGCCCGTGGGGACCGATTGGACCACAATGACAACTGGATGGATAGCCCGGACAAGGACGAACTCATCGCCTTGGGCCTCGCGCCGTCGAACGACGCTGAGTCAGCCATGATCGATACTGTCCGGCCAGGGATCTATACGAGCGTGGTGCGAGGCACACATCATGGGGAGGGAACCGCGCTCTCGGAGGTATTCGACTTGCTAGACGGCGACCTGCAACTTTCTGCCATCGGCACCCGGGGGTTTGTCGGCACGCTGGATAACGAGATGATTAGCGGCACGATCGTCACAGGCAACGTTCTTACGGTGCTCGTCCGTGCGCTGGGCCCGTCGTTGGCCGATGCGGGTCTGCTGGGAGTATTGCCCAATCCAACTCTCGAACTTCGTGATTCCAATGGGATCCTAATTGCCGCCAACGATGACTGGAGAAAGGGCGGCCAGGAAGCCGAAATCATCGCCAGCGGTCTGCCGCCACCAGATGACCTGGAAGCCGCTGTCATCCTACCCCTTGGACCAGGAGCCTACACCGCGGTCGTAGATGGTGCTGGGGGCACTACCGGACTCGGCTTCATTCAGTGGTATTCTCTGGCCGCGCCCGCGCGCGAGCTAGACCCTGCTCCACTTCTAAAACGGCACTAGCGCGTGCTCCGCTCTGGCTGCAAGAGGCAGGAATTTAGATCATCTCGCGAGCAGCGGCCAAGAGTTGCGTGAACCGCTCCTTGCCTAACGAAACAAGCTTGCCCGCATTAATTACGATGCCTCGGCGGCGAATCTCGCAGTCTAACTCTCCGACTTGTTGCGCGAAATCGTCCGACAATGATGGCGCTTTGACTTGCGGCTGCTCAGTCTGAGGCAGACGTGGCCTGCCAGGATCGCGCTCGCGCGCCACTACGAGGTCGCTAAACTATGCTCCGGCCGTCGCGGGTCAAAACGATTTCCGGCGCTCCACGACCTATTTCGGCGTGGGGTCTCATTCCGTTCTGACTCCTGGCTGTTTTCGGCTGTTTTACCCAGCTAAATGTCCCCGGCGGGAATCGAACCCACATTTAAGGTTTAGGAAACCCTCGTTCTATCCGTTGAACTACGGGGACTTAATACAAATAACTAGCCGGGCGCTCCAAAGGTCAAAGTCCTACTCGGAGTTCTAACTCGGGCCTCCCGTTTCGCGCTTGGCGATGGTCGGACGGCATCCGCAGCGCGTCAAATGTGATTGCATCGCAAATGAGCTTCTCAGAAACGAACCTGATGGCATTCCTCGACTGCGTTTGAGAAAACCGGCGGCGGACCGTGCAAGCACTTGTATCAAAAAGAAACGGAGCGAAATCCGCGTTTTCGACGACGCCGGCCAGGCAAAGTTTGCGCGGTCGTTGCCTTGCCTGAGATGAGTCGCGGTTAGAATGACAGGGTGCAACGTAATCCTGCGACGATGGCAGTCGCGGCCGGTCGCACACCGCCGGGATTAAGAATGCACTGCAGATCCGGCTGGAGAGAGGCGTGGCTGTTCAGGGCAATGCGGTAGGTCAGTTCTACGACAGTCTCGTTGTGATTGGAAACCTTGTGCCCAAGATCGTCGACCAAAAGGTCGCTAAGTTGACCGTAGCTGAATCCCAGACCCAGCAAGTCGTTTTTGCGGCTGGCCAGCAATCCTTGCAGAGTTAGTCCACTATCGACAAAGGCGGTCATGGTGTTGCGATCCTGCGGGGCGAACCCGAGGCGACAGAAAAAGGCCAGCGTGCGATCGACAGCCCTATCGGAATGCCAGATTTCCTGATCGGCGAGCAAATAAATCGCATAGTTATATTGATGAACTCTGGGATTGTTATCGCCTGCGCTAAACTCACCTGAATCAAAGCAACCACCAAGTTTGTAGGTGCCCGACAGTTTGTCGGCCAATGAGTCACTCCCCGCGGTGCTTCGGGGATTCAGGGTGTAACCCATCTCGGCAAAGATAAGAATGCCATCGTCGCCGGGAAAGGATAAGCGGAGATTGTGTTTGTTGTTTCCGGCAGGATCGCCGACGTTGCCACCGAAAGCGGCAGCCTCCAGGAACATCGATTCGTTGGGCTCGGCACGTAACCGTACTCCTGGTGCCGCAATCGGAAAGATTGGCGAGGAAAAGTTAAAACTCACGACTGGGAGCGCGCCGAAGGAACTGTTGACAAAGAGACCGCTATATTGCGAGACGAAGAATTCTGCGTCCGCCAGAAGTTGCCCGGCCCGGATGGAGAATTTGCCATTTGCAAACTCTTGTTGAAGCCAGGCCTCATACAGTCGCAAACTGTCGTAGGAGTCGATGTTGCTTAAGACATTGAGATCGTGAACGGCTTTATCCGTTAGGCCGTAGCCTGCGCAATACAAGCCGCTCAGATTCAGGCTGAGACCGGGGAAATGCATTGCCTTCTCGAAATCGAGGTGCATCCCCACACTCGTCAGGCTTTCCCAAATGGCGGTGCGCTGAGTCCCTCCAGACACGTTCCCGAAAAGTTCGGTAACGAGAAGCCCAGAGAAAGTGAGTCCGTCAAAACGAGTGAGTGAGTCCACTGCCTCAGATGGCATCACCTCCCGAGTCGGCTTTGAGATGGTGTCCTGCGCGACAGCCGTCTCTGCCTGAAGTGGAAAGAATAAGATGAAGAGGCGGAGTAAGAGCGGACCGCCCAAAACACAGCTTTGCCGCCGAGAGTGCGGAAGGATCAAGGTGTCCAACGGCAGACTAACGAGTAAAGAGGTCCATGAGAATTAAGCAGTTCCACCTTGCGCTGCGAGAGGGCAAGGTAAACCTGGAAGACCCATAGCAAGACGAAGCCGCACCCGAAAACCAGACAGCGAGCAGGCGTGAGACGAACGCGCGGCAGGCGGGCGATAATATTGCGATTCGAGAGCAGTTCGACGCCGTTCACCATCAAGAGCAGCACGCTTGCCCCGAGCAGCGGAAAGGAGAGCCAGTTAAAGTAGAGTGCCCGCTCGAAGGAGCCACGCAAAAGGTAGTGTAGAGCGCGGGTTGTTCCGCAAAAGATGCATGGAAGTCCGGTCACGGCGCCACACGAGGGAGGAAAAGGAAGCCATGCTGACAAGGAGTTGGGTTCCAGAAGAGCCAGGGCGAGGAGCGCGCTCGGGAGGAGAATGAGGTTGGTTCGGCGCCAGCAGATGCCTGACGGATCGAGCACTCCGAATTTGGACGCCATCATACCGGCGGCGAAGTTTCCTGGATCGGCGGGATGGGTGGCGGTGATGGTAATTGGGCAAGAGTCACGCCCGCCCAGACGTCGTATTGCTCCCCAAATTGCCGGAGAAAGCAAAGAGGGAAAGCGAACAACACCATCACGACCGGCAGAAGGATAACAGTTCCGACGTAGGGCAGCATCGCAGCACAGCAAGTCACGCAGGTAGCGATACATCCAATCATGAAGGCGGCCATGAGAAGGACTAGATAGAAAAGGACATAAAGGATGAAGATGCCCGGACGATCCAGGACCAGGTTCCATACCTGCAGGAAGGCGGCGACCGCTCCGCACCGCTGACGATACATAACTGGAACGATCAATTTCAATACCAGGCCCACAACCACGCCCGCGAGGCCAATTATAACAGCGATGAGAATAAGGAGGGCCAAAGGGACCAGCGGATGGTGCCAATACCAACTGGCAAGAAAGAGTAGCCCAAGGCCGCCGAAGATAAGAAAACTACAAAGGGCAACGATAAGATTTAGGACGAAGTAGCTGTTACCTTCCTCGTGATATTCGCCCCAGGGTTCGACGATTGCGCCGCGATTGCGCACGATACAATCCGTGAAAATGAAACGAGCGCGCGCATTCAACCAAAGGAGCAAGACCGCGAGAGCAAAGAGGAAAATCAGGCCGACAATGATGAAGGGGATATACGCGGGCGGGATATCGTGAAGTGAATGAATGTGTCCGGTGTGAAGCCAGTGCGAAAACCTGCCTCGCTTGTTAAAGTCATATCGGTAGTTGAAGCCGAAACCATTCAGGAAGGTCGCCAGCCAGGCGGCAAAACCGATCACGAGCCACTTTCCAAGATCGAAAGGCTGAAAAAGGATTTTCCTGGTGAGTTCAAATGCTTCGCCGAAAGGAGCGAAAATTTCCGGTCGCACAGGCGGTGAGTCCATGAGCCATTCAAGACAGTTTCGCGCCGATGCGCAAGCGCCGGATTTCCTTGACGCTTCCGCAGGCGCATCGGAGCGTGACTCGATGTCGCAGACCAACGCTCCAGCTGCTCCCTCTTTTCGCAAAACAGAGGAGACGTTTGTCGCGGGTGCAATAACGTTGCCGCGGCGCTACTTCCTTGCCGCGGACGTCTTCGCCGAGGAAGAGAAAAGAATCTTCGCGGCCCAGTGGATCTGTGTAGGTCATCAGAGCCAGCTTCCGAGGTCAGGGGACTATCTGGTCCAAATGGTAGCGGGTGAGAGCATTATTATTGTGCGCGATAAGAGTGAGATGGTGCGTGCCTTTTACAATGTTTGCCGGCATCGCGGGACATTACTTTGCGAGGAAGCAAGTGGCCATGTCGGCGCCATTCAGTGCCCATATCATGCTTGGACTTACTCGCTCGAAGGCAAGCTGGTCGGCGCGCCACACATGGAAACTGTGCCGGGATTTGCCAAAGAAGATTATCCGCTGCACGCAGTCCAAACGGCGCTGTGGGAAGGTTTTATATTCGTTAGTCTGGCGCGTCATCCACAGCCACTGGAGGAGGTCTTCGCGCCGCTCCAAGGAAAGTTCGAGGAATGGAACCTGCCGATCCTGAAATCGGGGCGACGGATTGTCTATGATGTACAGGCAAACTGGAAGTTGATCTTCGAGAATTACTCCGAGTGTTATCATTGTCCCGGTGTTCATCCCGAGCTTTCCCGAGTGTCACCCTACGACTCGGCCGAGAACGATCTCTCGGAAGGACCTTTTCTGGGAGGGTTCATGACCATCGCGAAGGGTCAAAGTCTAACAACGAGTGGAAAGTCCTGCGCCCGGCCTGTAGGCGAGATCGGTAGCGGTAACGAAGCGCACGTCTTTTATTACTCTGTCTTTCCGAACATGCTTCTGAGCATGCACCCGGACTATGTCATGGTGCATTTGCTTTGGCCGCAATCAGCGGATCGCACCCTGATTCAGTGCGACTGGTTCTTTCACCCAGAAGCCGATAAAACGGAGGCATATCAGCCGGACGCCGCGGTAGAGTTTTGGGATATGACTAACCAACAAGACTGGCATGTTTGTGAACTAAGCCAGAAAGGCATTTCCTCTCACGCTTACCGGCCGGGACCTTACTCGCCGCGGGAAAGTATTCCCGCTGCCTGGGATCGACATTATCTGCGAGTGATGGGCGGCGAGAGTTAGCCGCCCGCCATCGCGCCCACGATGCAGTAAGGCTCGGTCCCATTCGCCACCGCGTCGGGAAGGGAAGCGTCGGGTAGCTCGTGCGAGAGGTCCTCAGAACAGGCGAAAAACCTGACAAGAGCGCGACGTTTTTGGGTTGTCGAATCGCGGACTGTCCCGCGCAGGGTTGGGTGGCGGGCTTCGAGGGCGTCAAGCACGCTACGCTGAGTTACCGCTCCCGCGACCTCCAGTTGGACCTCGCCATTCACTCCAGCCAGGGTGCGGAGATGAGCGGGGAGGATAACGCGAATCATGGTAGAGTCTGAGCTTCGACAGAAAGCACCGCGGGTAAGTCGCGCACGATCGCCTGCCAGCTATCGCCCGAATCGGCCGAGGCATAAACCTGGCCACCGGTCGTCCCGAAGTAGATGCCACACTTATCGAGTGAGTCTACCGCCATGGCGTCGCGCAGGACATTTACATAGCAATCGCTTTGCGGCAGACCTTTTGTCAGGTCTTCCCACTGATTACCCCCGGTCTTGCTGCGATAGACGCGTAACTTGCCATCAGGTGGAAAATGTTCGGAGTCACTTTTGATTGGCACCACATAGATGGTTTCGGGTTCATGGGCGTGAACATCGATCGGGAAACCAAAATCTGAAGGCAGGTTATCGCTAACCTCGGTCCAATGATCTCCGGCATTGTCAGTGCGCATCACGTCCCAGTGTTTCTGCATGAAAAGAACATCGGGTCGCGAACGGTGCATGGCGATGCGGTGAACGCAGTGGCCGACCTCCGCGTCGGCATCTGGTAACTCGAATTGAGACTTGAGACCTTTGTTTATGGGTTTCCAACTTTCTCCTCCATCATCCGTCCGAAAGGCACCGGCGGCGGAGATAGCGACAAACATCCTTTGTGGGTTGGCAGGATCGATCAGAATCGTGTGCAGGCACATTCCGCCTGCGCCCGGCGCCCAAAGATTACCTTTGGCGCCGCGCAAGCCTGGTAACTCATGCCAACTCTGGGCGCCATCTGTGGTGCGGAAAAGTGCGGCGTCCTCTACGCCGGCGAAAACTGTGTCTGGGTCGCTCAGTGAGGGCTCGAGATGCCAAACCCGTTTGAACTCCCACGGATGCTGCGTCCCGTCGTACCATTGATGGGTTCCTGGCGTTCCGGTGTAGTTGAAATCTTTCCCAACAGCTTCCCACGTTGTGCCGCCGTCGTTTGATCGCTGAATGAGCTGGCCAAACCAACCAGTCGACTGCGACGCGTAAATTCGGTTCGGATCGACGGGCGAGCCTTTCAGGTGATAAATCTCCCAGCCGGCAAAGTGTGGGCCGCTGACTTTCCAATCGCTGCGCTTACCATCGGAGGTAAGAATGAACGCGCCTTTGCGAGTGCCTACGAGTAATCGAACTCCGCTCATACGTTTTTCCTAATTCAGAGTTGGCCAGCCGATCAATCTAATTATGCATCCTCGACCAGCTGACACAGAGGTGCATTTGTCCTTCAGCTCTCCCCAGGTCGAGGCGTGCGCGATTCGCGCGAGGACCTAACCCAGCAAGGCCGTCAAGGGAAGCGTCAACACCCCGGCCGAGACAATCCTTTCCACGACGCCCCATTTTACGCCGAAACGCTGCGCACTTGCTTCCAGTAGTTCGAAAAACTTCTCATGATGCCCGAACAATTTGGTGATCGAAAACATTCTGATTCTCCCTCGTGCGCTGCGATTCTCTTCGCTTTGGGTGATTGGCCGAGGCGAAAATTCCGGGGTCCGTTTCCTTATGCAGGCTTGTGTGGTGTATGCCGAATGTCGTCCGCCTCCGCGGCATAGACGGTTTCTTCCCCGATGTTGGTGGCGTGATCACCGATTCGTTCGAGATGGGTCGCGATGAAGGTGAGATTGAGATAATCCTGGTGGTAATCTGGATTATCCGGCATGCGAGCGACCAAATGTCGGAGTGCGTTGGAATTCATTTCATCCAGCGCCTTATCTCGCTCTCGGAGTGAACGAGCAAGTTCGGCGTCGCCCCGGCTGTAGGCGTTAATGCTATCCTGAAACATTTCGATCGCGCATGCGCCCATCCTGGTGATCAGCTCCGTCTCGGGTGGCGCCTGGTGTCGGTTCATCTCGCGGACGCGACGCGCAATGTTGACTGATTCGTCGCCGATTCTTTCCAGATTAGGCGAGATTTTCATCGCCGAGACGATGCGCCGCAAATCACAAGCGACCGGTTGAAATCGAAGAAGAAGATCGAGCCCGTCGTGATCGATTTCCATTTCGAGTTGGTCGATCTTTTCGTCATCCGCAATCACGCGCCGACAGAGATCGTTGTTCCGCTCACGCAGACCGCTGAGCGCGTTTTGCAGACTGATGATGGTTAGGCTGGCCATGGTGAGAACGTTGCGGCGCAGCGCAATGAGCGCTTCCTCGAAATCGGTCAGGGTGTGGCGCGTTTCCTCCATCTTGCAGTCCTTAAGGTAACAGCAAAAATTCCCGCGCGCTTCCTCGGAGGAGTTGCTCTGCTTCCTGAGCGGAAAAATCGCCTAACGATTCGATTAATTCGCCCGCGCGTGCTTCTCCCAACGGGAAGGGATAATCCGAGCCAAGCGCAACGCGTCGTGCGCCGAAAAGTTTGACCAGCAAGCGCAAGGCATCGGCGTCGTGGACCAACGAATCGACAAAAAACCTCGCCGGCTCGCCTTCGCGCGCGAGGTAATGACGCGGATTGATTTTCGAATCCGAAGCGCAGAGATCGGGGCGAACATGAAAGCCATGCGCGATCCGCCCGATGGTGAAGGGGAACGCTCCGCCGCCATGAGCGAAGGCAACGCGCAATTTCGGAAACCGCTCAAAAACGCCGCCAAAGATCATGGAACAGATGGCAAGGGACGTTTCGGCCGGCATTCCAACGAGCCACGGCAACCAATAATTCGGCATGCGTTTCCTGCCGAGCATGTCCCACGGGTGAATAAAGATCGCGGCCTCGAGTTGCTCGGCAGCGCTCCAGATTGGTTGGAGCGAGGCGTTATCGAGGTTCAGGCAATCAATGCGGCCCAAGTGCTCATTTGCATCAACGTGTGTGCCGATTTCCACGCCTCGTAAACCCAGTTCACGCACACAACGCTCCAGCTCGCCGGCGGCCAAATTGGGATCCTGCATCGGGATCGTGCCCAAACCAGTGAAGCGGGTCGGATTTGCCCTAACGACTTCCGCGATGTGATCGTTCAAGCGGCGAGAAAGATCGAGCGCATCGGCCGGTTTCGCCCAATAGCTGAACATGACCGGCACGGTCGAAAGCACCTGCATGCTCACGCCAGTGCGATCGCAATCCTCAATTCGCCGGCGCGGTTCCCAGACGTTGTCGGTGATCTCGCGAAAAACGCGTTCCCCGATCATCATCCGCGCGCAACATGGCTGATAATGGTCCAGCCTAACGAATCCGCCGTAACCATATTTCGCGTCCAGGTCCGGCCAATCGTGCGGCAGGATGTGGGTGTGAAGGTCGATTTTCATGAATCCCTGGGCAGGTTCACTCCTCCTTTTCCACAAGCGGTGCCGAGTTGTTTATGCTCTGGAGTCTGCGCAAACCATTGTTGAGCATCGCCGCGCGTGCGGGCTCGATCGCGGTTGAAGCAGCGTCCCATCCTGACGACGGCAATAGAAATCAGGATGTGAACGGTTTTACCGGCTCCGGTTTCGGCACTTTCGTCCCGCACTTTTTGCAGGTGCGCCGTTCGTCACTGCTCCAGAAGTCGAGCATCGCCTGGCTGAAATGCTTCACGATATCGGCGCAATCGAAGTCAATGTCTTCCACAAGCGCCCCGCAGTTTTCGCAGTAGAAAATGACATGCTCGTGCTCCCCTGGGGGACGCCGCCGCTCGACCACCACGCCCAAGGTGTCCGGTGGCCTGACGGGCGCATGCGGAACATTGGGCGGAATAAAGAAGGTTTCACCCTCCCGCACCGGATAATCCACGACCTTGTCGTTCTCCCGAATGCGTATTTTGATGTCGCCCTTCAACTGGTAAAAATACTCCTCCGAGTTGACCAGGTGGAAATCGTTCCGCGCGTTCGGCCCCTGGATCACCATGACGAAAAAATCGCGCCCGTCGTAGAGATATTGATTGCTTACCGGAGGCTTAAAACCGTCGCGGTGTTCTTCGATCCATTTCGTTAGGTCAATGGCGGATTGGACGTTCGTTTCCATACGTTGCGTTTCTTTTAACCTCCCGCCGTCGTCATCTCAACTGCTTCTCGGGAACGATTTACCTCCCCTCTTATCGCCCGCGAAGAAGAAGGGCGATCAGGTTATGGGCCGCTCGCGCTTTCCGTCGTACCAAATCGACAGGCGCTCGCGCGTGCGCAATGCTCGCTTGCCGCCTAACAAGAGAAGGACTAATTCGCTCAGGATGAATCGCGGCGCGTGCATCCGTAGCTTCCGCGCGGAGGTCACAATTGGTCTGCGCAGAATTTTGAAAGGTCCGATCTTCTTGAGCGCGAGGCTGAAGTAGACTTCCTCGCCGGCAAAATATTGCTCGTCGAAGCCGCCGACTTTTTCGAAGAGTGCGCGACGTGTAAAGAGAAATGCGCCCGCGCCCAGGCCGGTGGCGAAGTAAACCATCGAGACGGCGTAGAGGATAACATTGCTCCAAAAAGGCAGCTGACGATCTGGCGCAACGCGGGCGCTTCCGCCACTGCAGCCGGCGGCGAGAGCCTCCATCGCCGATCGAACATGCTCCGCGGCAATGTGCGTATCCGCATCGACAAAAACAACAATCTCACCGCGTGCGACACGCCCACCGGCATTGCGCGCCGCGGCGATCTGACGACGCTTGATCTGGATAAGTCGCGCCCCGGCCTGCCGTGCGATTTCAGCGGTGGTATCGGTGGAAGCATCGTCGACTACGATGATTTCATAGCTTTCGTTAGCTACCTCCGCGGCAGCCCGCAGCCTCCGCAGCGTCTCCGGCAGCTCGTGTTCTTCATTATGCGCGGGAACGATAAAGGACAGTTTCGGCGCGGTATCCTTCTTTAGAAATCGAGTGAGGATTTCGCGCGTGATCTCGTATCCGCCCGGCCACTCGCTCGCGCGTGGTCCGGCAACGTTCAAGGTTGCGGGCCGATTTCCCCTAACGAATTCGTGCAACTCGTCGATCGCTTTCGTGACAGGAGTGTGACTGGTATCGATGAGAAGAGCCGGTTTTGCGTTCGTGCGACAGAAATCGACCGTCGCTTTTGTTCCGCCGCGCAGTTCGCCGGCGTGAATGATTACGGTCCCGTCGGAGTCGCGAACATTCCGCTCGGTTCGTTCGAGATAGCCACCGCCAACCAGCTCTCGCAAAGAATAGGATGACGGGACCCTGCCATCTTCGGCCAGCCGCCCTTCTGGACACCAACCGCCGCATTCGATGCCTAACGAGAGGGCCACATCGAGGGCAGCGCGATCCACTCCGGTTTGACCACCGGAAATAATCTTCATCCCGTGCCTCGCCGCGCTTTCTCGTCGAGTGCGAGATAATCGTCTCGTGGTGGACTAAAGGTGTCGATCACGCTCGTATCTTCGATCGTTTCCACACCATGTGGAACATGGCTCGCGAGATAAAACGCTTCGCCCCCTTTCAGCTCGTGCGGTTCGCCCGCAACAATCAAGTTCATTCGACCGCGAATGACATGGACGATCTGTTCCTGCGCGTGTGCGTGCTCGGGCAATCGACTGCCCGCCTTCAATTCAGCGTGCATTTGATACATGTTCGCGCCGCTGCAAATCGTGCGTCGCCTAATCCCGGGTGCAATCTCGATCCAGGGATTTTCCATTTTGTTCATCGAGGGAATGATGCCGAGAATCTCCTCGTTTCCAACTGGCAAAAGGTCAGGCTACCGCCGACTTTGATTGCCTATCTCGTCGCTCGCATTCAATCTCCGACGAAAGCTGAGCAATAAGCGTATGGAATTGTATGATGTGACCCGGCAGCTTGCGCCGGATCTCGCGCCCTGGCCGGGCGACGTTAACTTCGACTTCCGGCTGGTTGCGAGGTTGAGCGCAGGCTCTTCGGTCAATCTCGGCCGGATCACGACGAGTGTGCACAGCGGCACGCATGCCGACGCCTATTTTCATTTCGACGATCGCGGCCTGACGATCGAAGAGATGGAGCTGGAATGCTTTTTGGGGCCGGCAATGGTGTTGGACGTTACCCGGCGGAAATCGTCAGGCGAGATTTCGTTAGGTGAACTGGAGTGGGCCGCGGAACACTTCTCGACCGCGCCACGCTTGCTGCTCAAAACAGGTGGCTGGCCTGACTCGACAAAATTTCCCGAATCGATCCCGACAATCGCCGATGGTGTCGCGCGGTGGTTAGGCAGGAGAGGAGTCAAGTTGCTTGGGCTCGATTTACCATCCGTCGATGCGATCGATTCCAAAGATTTGAAAAATCATCATGCGCTTGCGTCGGCGGGTATTGCCATTCTCGAAGGGCTCGATCTCAGCGGGGTTGTCCCGGGAGTGTATTCGCTGGTGGCATTGCCACTGAAAATCAGGGGCGGAGATGGAGCGCCTGTGCGTGCGGTTCTTTGGCGCGAGTGAACGCAACCGGCGTCTGGCTTGAGCGACCGGTCACGCAGCGGCTGGTTGTTTGTCTTATCCTCCTTTTCTTCGCGATCACGAATCTGCCTTGGACGCTGGACGATTATGATCAGGCGAAGCAGGCCTACGTTTCTTTCGAGACAGTGGAGCAGGGGCATTGGCTCTATCAGCACACGCCTAACCAAAGCGTGGCGACCAAACCGCCTCTTGTTGGCTGGATTTCGGCTGCCATCTATGAAGGAACGCGCTGGTGGGAGGGAGCCTGGCGCCTGCCGTCGTTAGGCACGGCAATCGCCTTGCTTTACTGGATGGCAAAATACGCTCGCGCCGCCTATGGCAACGTCGGCGGCCTTTTCGTGATCAGCGCGCTCGGACTCAATTTGCTCTCCCCGCGACTCGCCACGCTCGTGCGGACGGATATGCCGCTTGCGTTTGTCACCTTCCTCCTCGGCACCCAAATCTGGTGGAAAATTCGGCGTGCGGAGCCGTGGACGACATCCGATCGCGTAATGACCTTCTTTCTTCTGACCAGCGCAATGCTGATCAAGGGGCCGATCGTGTATGCGTTTCTCTTGCCGGGCTTGATCACCTATCAAGTACTCCGCCGCAAAGGAGCCGCCCCGAGCGGATGGAGTGGATCGTGGCCGTGGATTTTGTCGTTGGCGATTTTCCTCGCCTGGGCGTCTGGCGGCATCGCGAGTCAGGAAGGCTTTTATGACAGCGTCGTGGTGCGCGAGTTTGCCGGGCGTTTCACCGAGACCATTCACAAGCCGCAGCCGATCTATTTTTATTTGCCCCATCTGCTGCACAAGTTTGCGCCCTGGAGTCTGCTCCTCGTCGGACTGGCAATTTTCTTCTGGCGGCGACGCGAACAGCTTTCGCTTCACATGCAGCCCGACACAGTTTGGCTGGTCTGCTGGAGCCTGGGCGGTTTGGTACTCATGTCGCTGATTCCGTCGAAACGCGTCGATCGGATTTTTCCCGTCGTGCCTCCGCTTTGCTTGTTGTTTGGAGCACAGGTTGCGCGCGTGCTGGAACGCGAGCGTTGGCGGGAGAAAATCCAACCCTGGCTGAGCGCTTCAATCATTTTTGCCTGCCTTTTCACTGGAGGATACGCGGCTTTCAAAATCGGTTCGGCCTATCGCACCCACGATGACGCCCTGGTAAAGTTCTCGCGCGATGTGCGAGCGGAGTCGGCGGCGCGGCACTGGCGTTATGAAGTCGTCGGCGGACGTGAGGAGGGAATGCTGCTCTACCTGAGGCGCAACGAATTCCTCTCGCCTAACGATGCCGTTGAGCAATGGAACCTGGGTCAGCTCGACGCCCTGGTGGTGAGAAACGAACCCGCGCGGGCATGGCTCGAGCAATTGCACGGCGCGCAGCTCCTATTCCTTTCGGAGAAGGCTGCCGACAAAGCGCAATACTCGCTCTTCACCAGGAGCGCCGCCGCCAGGCAATGAAAGCCGCGCTCGACATCGCGCCCGGAGCCGGTACGCTCCCCGGCAGTCGCTTTGCCTAACGAATTCATGGAGTTTCCCAAAGCTGAAATCGAAGCCCTTTGGTGCCCGTGGCGGGTGGAATATTTCGAGCTGGAAAATCGCAATCTTAATTTTCTCACCGATGCGGCGCAGGCGAGCGACGATGCCGCGCACCTTGTCGTCACCCGGCGCAAGAACACGTTCCTGATGATGAACCGTTATCCATACTCGGTTGGTCACCTCATGGTGGTGCCATATCGCAAGACGGCGGAGCTGGATTCGTTAGGCGAAAACGAAATTCTTGAGTTGTGGGGGCTGGCCGTCCATGCCCAGCGGCTTTTGCGTGAGACGATGAAAGCACAGGGCTTCAACATTGGGCTCAACCTCGGCACACCCGCCGGTGCGGGCGTGGCCGATCATTTGCATCTTCACATTGTCCCGCGCTGGAGTGGTGACACCAACTTCATGCCCATTCTTGGTCGCACGCGTTTGCTCTCGGAAGGATTGCAGACGCTTTATGAAAAGTTGATCACGGCCCAGAATCGCCTAACGAATTAGACGATGGCGACCGATTCCACCAAGCCTAACTGGATTGAGCCGCCGCCGCCGAAAGAACGCGGGACGGGATGCTTCACCAAGGGCTGCTTGCTCCTGGTGATCCTGGCCGTCCTGGTGTTCTCGATCGTCACCTATCAGGTGGTATTTCGCGGTTCCAAGCCGGCGAATTTGCCGGTGAAAGAGTTGCCTCCCGAACAACTGCAGGACGTTCAGCAACGTGTTGACCAGTTCGATGCCACGCCAGTCGCACCGATCCCAACGCAGACACCGGCCGCGCCGCAAGTCAGTCCAGGACCCCAAACTGAGGCGCCCACGCCGACACCCGCCAATGAACCCAGCCCGACCAGGCAGCTTATCCTGAGCGCGTCGGAAATTAACGGCCTTATCTCCGCTAATCCGAAATCGCGCGGGCACGCCTACGTTTCACTCAGCGGCAATACCGCGACCGTCGAGGTTAGCGTGCCTGCCAACAAGGTGCCGGGGTTCCCATCGGGCGGCTATGTGAACGGAACCTTCCGCATTTCGACCGATGGACCGACGCCGATAAGTGCGCTTCAGGTTTCGAAGGTGGAGGCGAATGGCGTTCCATTTCCCTCGGGGATCCTGTCAATGAGTGTGAACGGTCGATCAGTCTTGAGTTATGCGTTGGAACAATCCGCGGCGCATAACGTCAGTTCGGCGGAGATTCGAGACGGAAAAATAATTCTGCAGTGAGGTGTTTCACGGCTGGATGATCTCGCGCACGAAAACGTTGAGCTGACCGTCGGACTGACGGCGCACTTCCGTGATCTCGTAAGGCGTCGAATCGTCACGATGCAAAGTCGAGCCCGGCTGTGGCAATGGCGCGCCAGCGGGATAATCAACAATCACGCGCAGCTTGCGCGAGAGACTGGAGGACGCGCCGCCGTCAGTTGGGCGCAGAACGGCACGATTTGCGTCGGCGAAGTTGACCACGAATTGTCCTTTGAGGTAGAGGCGGTCGCCGCGCGTCCCGTTGTTAGCCACGTCGCGCAGGCCGCTGGTATCGAGCATTCTTCCGGCGGGCGCTTCGCCCGGAGCGAAGGTCTTCCAGGTCGCGCCGGTGGTTGAAGTAAGCGCGACGGCAGGCGATGTCGAAGTTACCGGCAGCGCTCGCATGACGGTCGGCGTGTTTGCGGGCGAAGCCGCCGCCGCGACAGCGGTCGAGTCGTTAGGCGCGGTTTGCTCTCCCTCTGGAACGGGCTGCGCGCGACGAATCCTGACAGGCGATGAGGAGGCGATTTCGTTGCTCTGCTTTTCTTGCGCCTTCGCAATCGCAGGTCTCCGACCCGGACGCTGAATCGGCGGTGGCGTCGACGTTTCCAGCAATGGCACGGCCGCTTCCACCCTAACGAGTGCATCTTCCGCCGGCGGGGCGGTCTTCGCCGGTGACAGGCCTGCGATCGGCAAAGCGCTCGTTGCCGGTGCGAGCCGTGCATAGTAACTCTCGTACCGATTCTCCACCACGCGACGGCCTTCGGTTTTAAAGAGTGGCCATCCCGCAGCGAGATTAAGATCGCTCGGAGGCTCGAGGCTGAAGGTGCCGGTACCGCGTGTCATTGCGTAGCTGCCATAAAGCAGGGGTATGGCTGTGATCTGGACTCGCCCGTCCGGCAAGCGCTCGGCGTGGATGACGGCCGAGAGATCGTGGCTGCGTTCCAGGTTGACATCCATTCCCATTACGAGCCGATCGGTGAGAAGGCGCGCGTCATGATCATTCGCCGTCGTGAAAACGTGCTCCATCAGCAGTTCCGGTTGATCGACGGCGAGCGCGAGTGCGCCCGCGCCGGTGGTGAAGATGTCATCCGGCGTAAGCTGGCGTGCTCCCATGACGTTGAAGCGTCCGACAACATAGGTGACCAGGCCGTGCACCTGTTGAAAATTGCGGATGAAATTGCGCGCCAGTTCCGCATCCTTGCGGGCCAATTCTGCCGGGCCCATCGAGCTGTAGCGCTTGTAAAGCTGTTGCGGATTGAGGAACTCGCCTTGGGGCGCGGCGGTCAAAGCAAAACGCTTCGGTGCCTCAATCTTGTGCAGTTTCTGCAGAATGCGGTAACTCTCCGGCCGGTCTGGTTGGCCGATAATGTAGAAACTGCCAAGCCAGGCGGCGAGGGCGACACCGCAAAGGAGGAGGATGAGGATCGTCCAAGCGAAATAGTTCGTCCGCTTGCGCTCAAAACCTCGAAAATCACGAAAGAGATCCGGTTCCATGCCGTGACGACGCCGGTGACGCTCGCGTCGTTAGTCGTTAGGCAGGCCGGACCGGTTCAAACGAAGTCCCGCAGCCGCAGGTCCGAGCGGCGTTGGGATTAACGATGCGGAAGCCTGCGCCGGCGAGGCCATCCTCAAAATCGAGCGTGGCGTTGCGCAGGTAATGAGCACTCTCGGAGTCGATCAAGAAATGCACCTCGTCGCGTTGCACAATCATATCGTCCTGATGACGCTCATCGAGGGACATCTCGTACTGCATACCGGAGCAGCCGCCTTTGGCCACCTGAACACGCAGTCCTTTGCCAGCGGGGGCAGACTGTTCGGCAAGAAGGGAGCGCAGGTGGTCGACCGCGCGATCGGTGACGTTAATCATCTCAAAAAAGGCTATCGTGTGAGGGAAGCAAGTCAACCGAGAGCGGGTTGCATCCCTAACGACCCAGTGAATCGCCCTTAGTGAAAACAGAGAATTTCACCCGGTCGCTTCTCTCTTGATCCCCACAGCCAACACGGCAAGGTCGTGCGCGGTGAATGTTCGTCCCAACGTCCGCTATGCTGAATTCGTCTCCCGGTTGCGCGGAATTTCGCTCGCGCCTGGGTCGTGGCAGGGCGTGGCTTTTCGTTCCGTCGCGCTCGAGTATGGCAAACCGGAACAAATCACGAGCGGCGAAGGCAGCCTCAAGTTCGGCGGGCGCTGGAATGCGCCCGGCACGTTCTCGGTTGTCTATGCGAGCACGCGACCGGGAACTGCGATCGAAGAAGCGTTTCACCTCGCGGCGGAATACGAGTTCATGCCCGATCATCTGAAGCCGCGTCTCACCTGCGGAATTGAATGGAAACTGGGGCGAGTGTTCGACCTGACGGATAAAAATCTGCCGGGCTGGTTGAAGCTGGAGAAGTGGATGCGGGAGAACTTTGCCCTGATCAACCACCATGGCAGCGAAACGCTCTGCCAGGCTCTCGGTCGCGCGGCGAGAAATCTGGGCATGAGCGCGATTTTATACCCATCGGCGCGCGTGCCCGACGGAGTGAACCTCGCAGTTTTCCGTCACCGCCTGCGCAAGGAAGAAACCATGCGTCTGCTCGGGGAGGAAGAATTGAAAAAGTATTTGGTGTGACTTGTGCAAGATTGCATGCAATACTGTGCGGATGAAAACATCGAAGGATTCCGCCGCATCCAGCAACGGCGCGGGCCGATCTTCCAAGAAATCCGCTGCGATGATCGCCACGCACTCCGCGACTTCCCGCCGGCCCGAATCGGTCAACCAGGCCACGACCGACGTTCGCCGATTGGCCCGAACTTACAAATTATCGAACGAAGTCGTTAGTCGGGTAACCGGCGCTTCGCCCCGCACGGTTTCTTATTGGAACGCCGGTACCCCGCCACAGCGTTCGAGCGCGCAAAAGATCAAGGAAGTGACTCGGCTCTTCGATGCTTTGGCCGACATCATTAAGGGAAGCGCAGTGGGCAAGTGGTTGCAGCAGCCGAATAAACAATTCGACGGCTCGAGCCCGCTGCAGGTGATCGAGCGCGGCGAAACCGACCGGATCTGGCGCATGATCTGGCAACTACGCGAAGGCAACTCAGGTTAGGGCTTCGCCTGACGACTTGGTCCTTTCGGGAAAAGCACTTTATCCAGCGCGGCGTGGAGCGCGGGAAGGAGCTTCTTGATCAGCTGCGTTTTCACCGAACCGGCTTCGCGCGGCGCGACCAAATAACGCACGATCGCTTCCAGCCAGGTGTTCTCGCTTACGCGAAAGGCGACGAGTGGATGCTCGCGCACCTCCGTCTTCTGCGAAAGCGCTTCGGCGGATTCGGGCTTCTCGTTAGGCGGACTCGGATGACGTTTTCACCCATGCGCGCAGGACTTCCGCGACGCTCCAGGCTTGGGCGATACAGCCGCGTGGAAGGTGCGGCTCTTCCGCGTCGAAGACTTCACTGATCGTGCCGAGGCCGGCTTCACCGAGGTGAGCAGGGAACGCTTTGAGAAACGAACGGGCCTTCTCACGTTCGTTTGGGTGAATTTTCATCCAGGCATCGAGGAATGGCCCAATCAGCCAGGCCCAGACGGTTCCCTGGTGGTAAGCCGCGTCGCGTGTCTTGAGGTCGCCGTGATAATTTTTTTTGTAGTCTGGATGGTGAGGTGAAAGTGAGCGCAATCCGACTGGCGTGAGCAGCTCGCGCTCAACAACCGCGAGGACCGACTGCCATCGCTCACGCGCGAGGACAGGCTCGTCGAGCGAAATGGCAAAGATCTGGTTAGGCCGGTTCGAATGATCATCGGCGCCTACTGGTGGATCGATCACGTCGTAGAGATAACCGCCTTTGTCGTACCAAAAACGCGCGTTAAAGGATCGCTCCGCGCGACGGGCATGGCCCGCATACCGATCGGCCGCCGCGGTGTCGCCGGTCTCGCGCAACCAACGGGAATAGAGGGCGAGGGCATTGAACCAAAGTGCGTTGATCTCAACTGCCTTGCCGCGGCGTGGCGTCACGACCCAATCGCCCATCTTCGCGTCCATCCAGGTGAGCTGATAACCTTCCATGCCCTGGCAGAGCAACCCGTCTTCTGGATCGACATGAATGTTGAAGTCAGTGCCGGCAAGATGATGCTCAATGATGTTGCCTAACGTTGGCAGGAGCATCGCGAGGGTGATGCGATCATTCGTCGCCCACAGATAGCGATTGAGTGCGTGGAAAAACCACAGCGTCGCGTCGGCAGTGTGATAAAGGCCCGCGCTCTGGCCATCGGGGAACATGTTTGGAATCAGACCATGCCAGACGTAGTGCGCGAAAGTGCGCAGAATGTAGCCCGCTTCGAGAGTCCGGCCGGTGGTGATCGTTAGACCTTCGAGGCTGATCATTGTGTCGCGCCCCCAATCGGTGAACCAGTGGTAGCCGGCGATTACCGTTCGCACTTCATCGCCGACAGCGTGGGCGCGGGCGGCTTCCTCCGCTCGGCCGGCCGGCGTAATGACAAATTGATCGGCGGCAAAAACCAATTCGGCCGCGACGCCGTCTCGCGCCGCTGGATCGGCCTGCTCAAGCAAACGCTCACGCCGATCAAGCTCCGCGGTGATTGCTTGTTGTGGCGTCAGCACTTCGATGATGTTCCAATCTTCGGTTGAGCCGACGAGCGTGGCCGAGTCGCCGTTGCGAAAATCAACTTGGAAAAGACCTGGGCTCCAGAGCTCGCCGGCGGAGTCGTAACCGCGTTCCAACTCCGTCCGGTAAACGACTTCCGGGATCGGTCGCGGATCAATCAGGAAACCACAGTCGCAATCGTTCAACCGCATCCGCAGTGGCGGAAACTTTTTTTCCGCATCGCGCACTTCGTAGCGGTCAGCGACCGCGCGGAATTCATAAAGTGTATCCGGGAGCGGCGAGACAGGATCCTCGTAGTGGCGGAAGTTAAACGCCGGGCGAAGATCGAGTCGCGGACGTGGTCCTTCACCGGTCAGCTGGTAAGTAAGGTAAACGGTGTTCTGCCGATGCGGCATGACGAGGCGCTTCTCAATCGTTAGGCCGCGAACTTGGAAGGTCCAAACTGGCAGGCCGTTTTCGAGGCGAAATTCTTTCAGGTAATCGGCCCCGTGCAGATCGAGCTGACCGCCTGCGCGCTCTTCCGCGCCTAACGAGACCGTGTCGCTTTCGCTGAAGCAGAGCACTTCGAGGACGTGACTCCACATCACTGTGCGGCCGAAGGGCGCCGGCAGGGCTGCCGTCAGCCAGCCGTGGTAGCGACGTGTGATTGCGCCGGAGATTGTCCCCGAGGCATAGCCGCCGAGGCCATTGGTCACGAGCCATTCCCGCGTCAGGAGCACTTCGCGCAAGCGATTCTTCGCGCTCCAAGGCATGATGCGCGGCTGCGGAATGCGATGGCGTTTCTCCGGAGTCATCTTCCGACAGAATCGTTCACCGGGCGCAACGCAACCGCAGCTTCGGCCGGAATTTGCCAGCCGGCAGCGTCATCGATCGGCAGTTCGCCAGGCCCACCATAGACGAGCGATTCGCTTGTCCACAATGTCTCCCAGCGACAGCTCTGAGGCGGAGCGAGTAAGGGCTCGGGTATGATTGGCGGCCTGAAAGCGTGTCCGAGATTGATCAGGAGAAGGCGATCATCGCCTAACGAATCGAAGAAGCGGAGGACAAATGCGCGGTCGCTCAGAACCGCGCCATCGACCTTTCCTGCTTCCTGCCGGGAGAAAATTGGATCGCGCCGGCGAAGCTGAATCAAGTCGCGGTAGAGCGTGCGGGTTTCGAGAAATTTCTCGCGCTCGGTAAAGTCGAGTTTGCTGCGGCGAAAGGTCTCGCGGTCCGAGGGCGCTGACAGTTGAGTTTGTACCTCCACAGATTCGATTCCCGGAAATTGCTTGAGGAAATCGAAACGTCCTTTGCGCACCGGTTCGCGCAGTTCCTCAATCACGTCAGCGAAATACAAAAACGGTGTCGTGGCGCCAAACTCCTGTCCCTGGAAAAGAAGCGGCGTCCACGGAGCAAGGAGAAGGAGCGCACTGAGGGCACGATAACGGCCCGGAGAGGTCGTTAGGCGGGGGCGCGCCCCATTGAAAGAATTCGCCACCTGGTCGTGATTCTCGAGGAAGGCAATAAAGGTTTCCGGGACGAGACCGAAGGTCGGTGTGCCGCGGCGTTTCCTTTGCCAGCGATAAGGCTGTCCCTGGTAGAGAAACCCATATTTTACTGCAGAGATGAACTCCTGCGGGCTGCCGCCGTAATCCGTGTAATAGGCAGGATTGCGTCCAGTCAGCGCGACCGTCGCGGTGTGATGCAGATCGTCGTTCCAGAGACCGTCAAAGCCATAGCCGCCGTTGGCCCGTGGCCTAACGAGTAAAGTGTCTTGTGGCTCGTTCTCCGCGATGAGGACGATCGAGCGCGCGCCTGCCGCCTCGCGAGCGGCATGCGAAAGCCCGGAAAGAATGTGCTCGGACGACCGATCGAAGATGCTCTGCGTGGCATCAAAGCGGAAGCCGTCGAAATGAAATTCATCAATCCAGTAACGGGCGTTACTGAGAAAAAATTCGCGCACCGGACCGGAATTTTCGCCGTCAAAGTTGATCGGCATTCCCCAGTCGGTGCTGTAGCGATCGGTAAAATAATCATTGGAAAAAACCCTGAGGTAATTCCCATCCGGCCCAAAGTGATTGTAGACGACATCAAGAATCACGCCGATGCCTAACGAATGCGCCTGATCGATAAAGGAGCGCAGATCATCCGGCCTTCCATAGAGTCGACAGGGCGCAAAGAGATTTACGCCGTCATAGCCCCATCCAAATTCGCCGGGAAAATCTGCGATCGGCATCATCTCGATGAGACTGATGCCGGTCGCCGCCAGTTCGGGTAACTCCCGCGTTGCTGCCGCCCAGGTTCCTTCGCGCGTAAAGGTCCCAACGTGCATTTCGTAAGTGATTTGGCCTTTCAGCCGTACGCCCGGCCAAGAGTCGTCACTCCAGCGGAACAATTTCGGATCAACCACACAGGAGGATCGGTGCGGACCATACGGCTGGGAGCGCGAAGCTGGATCGGGATGAACATGCTCATTTTTGTCCAGGCGAAATCGGTAGAGCGCACCGGCCTTGGCGGGGGCGAGTCCGCTGAAGTATCCGTTTGGCTCCGGGTGGAGTGGATAGAATTCGCGCGGTGCGTTGGGTTCAGCCGAGACCTCGATTGCGACGTCCAAGGCGCGGGCTTTCGGTGCCCAGACGCGGAAGTGCGTCTCCCCTTCGGAAATTAATTCGGCCCCGATGGGTAAGCGACGTTGAGCCAGGGATGCAATCATGCTTTGACTTCGCCCATGACTAATGCGGCGGTTGCCGCCAAGAGAGAAAATCGGCGGCTTGCTCTGTCATAAGCGACGTGGCGAAGGCAACGTTGGTTTACTCGGAAAGTCACGTTTGGCGGCGGGGAATAATAGAGCTTCTCGCGAACTCTATTGTTCGATAAGACGGCTGGAGAACGCTTTGCATGTTTAATCCTATCAGGCGTTACACCCATTGGCTGCACACGCGCTGGCCGGCTGGGGTTGTGGAGAAGTTGCCGGAATCTGGGAAAGGCGGCCTAACTAATATACCTGATGTGCGCATCGTTGGCGACCTGACCGGAATTCCGCTCCTCAAGTTTTCTTCCAAGACCGGAGCGGAAGCGGTTCACGCCATTCTGGCCGAGCCCGACTTTCGCACTGGTGCTGGCGAAAGGACAGAAAATGAAGATGGAGTCCTGGATCTTGCAATCATCGGAGGCGGCGTTTCCGGAGTGTCGGCCGCAATTGAGGCGCGCAAGGCCGGTTTAAACTTCAAGATTTTTGAAGCAACCCAACCGTTCTCGACCGTGGCGAATTTTCCAAGGGCCAAGCCGATTTACACTTATCCGAGCGAGTTGAAGCTGAAGGGCGGGCTGCATTTCACGAAGGACGTCAAGGAGTCCTTGCTCGAGGAAATGGAGGAACAGCGACGTGCGGCTGGGATCGAGTTTACGCCAGCCCGCATCGAGCGATTGGAAGCACGCGGCCTTGAAATTTTGCTCTATCACGGCAGTGAGGACGTTACGCCGACCAAGGCGCGGCGGGTGATTGTCGCGATCGGCCGAAGTGGGAATCATCGCAAGCTTGGCTGTCCAGGCGAGGAGTTGGATAAGGTTTTCAATCGCCTCTACGATCCGAAGGAATTTGCCGGCCAGGATGTGCTCGTGGTTGGCGGTGGGGACAGCGCTCTGGAAAGCGCGATCGCGCTCGGCGGTTGCGGGGCGCGAGTCACACTGAGTTACCGCAAGCCGGAGTTTTCGCGGCCAAAATCAAAAAACATCGAGAAGCTGCAGAGATTGCAGCGCAATCCGGACGCGGAGGTGCAGCTGGAGCGTCCAACCTCCGAGCGCGTAACTTCTGCCCTAACGATTGAAATGTTGAAGAGCACGCCCACCGGATCCATTGCGCTCGAGCTGGCCACGACCGTTTCGCGAATCGAGCCTAACGAAGTGAAACTGAAGCGTGCGGACGGAACCGAAGTGACTCTACCTAACGACGCCGTCTTTTCCATGATCGGGCGGGAGGCGCCGCTCGACTTCTTTCGACGCAGCGGACTGAAGGTGCGCGGCGATTGGCGCGCGAGCACGTGGCTCAGTTGCGGCGCCTTTCTGCTCTTTTGCGTTGTTCTCTATCACTGGAAAAGTGGACACCCACAGGAATTTCCGGTGCAACGATGGGCGAGACAGCACCACGCTTTTCCTTACAACGTCCCGAAGGCGATAGACGCATTCGGAGGGAAGCTCGCGGAATGGTCGAGGCGCGAGGGCAATCTGCTTTACACCGTCAGGAGCGGGCTCGGTAATCCGGCCTTCTATTACACGCTGGCTTATTGCGCCTGCGTCCTGCTTTTTGGAATTCAACGCATCCGACGGCGGCGCACGCCTTACGTGAAGTGGCAGACGATCGCACTCATCTGTGTGCAGTGTTTTCCACTTTTTCTTTTCCCGGAGATCATCCTGCCGTGGATGGGACGCAACGGCTGGTTTGAACCAGGGCATCCGCTCAGGTGGTTGGCGGATCACTTGTTTGAAAGTTACGATGGTTCGTTAGGCCATGAACGCGCCTATTGGCGGGCGTACGGTTTTATCCTCGCGTTTCCACTTAACGTTTACAATGTCTTTACTGATCATCCGATGTGGCTCTGGCTCGGGATTTGTTTTCTACAAACCTTCGTCATCATTCCGCTCATCATCTTCCGTTGGGGAAAAGGAGCTTACTGCGGCTGGATTTGTTCCTGCGGTGCGCTCGCGGAAACGATGGGCGACACGCAGCGTTCGAAGATGCCCCACGGACCCTTCTGGAACCGCGTCAACATGGTGGGGCAGGCGGTCCTCCTTTTTGCGTTCCTGATTCTCGCTTTGCGCATCGCCGGCTGGACGCTGGGTGAAGACTCCTCGCCAAGCCGTTGGTATCACAAGCTTTTCGAGGGCATTCCGTTCCTAAACTATGGTTGGAGCGTCGACATCTTTATGGCCGGGATTATTGGAGTCGGACTTTATTTCTGGTTCAGCGGGAGAATCTGGTGCCGCTTTGCCTGTCCACTCGCCGCTCTCATGCATATCTACGCCCGCTTCTCGCGCTACCGTATCTTTTCCGATAAGCACAAGTGTATCTCCTGCAATGTCTGCACCTCTGTTTGTCATCAGGGCATCGACATCATGAACTTCGCCAACAAGGGTCTGCCAATGGAGGATCCGCAATGCGTGCGCTGTTCCGCTTGTGTAGAACAATGCCCTACCGGCGTCCTGTCGTTCGGGCGCTATGATGGGAGGCGGAACATTATCCTCGATAAGCTGCCAGCGTCGCCAGTGTTAATGAGAGAAAACACTTAGCCCGCGGCCAACACCAGGCAGTAATTGGAGGATAGCCTAATTCCCAGGGCGTAACTCGCCTCCAAGAATGCTAACTGTTATTCAAAGCTGGGTCGTAGCTCTGCGTATTTCTTTTCTTTGATCCCTTTCACTCTTTGCAGCTCATCTGCGCTTTTAAAAGGACGAGCGGCAATAATGCGCTCGGCAAGCGTCGCGCCAACCCCGTGAATAGCCTGTAACTCTTCAGAGGTTGCGGTATTGATATTTACCTTTGCGCCATTGTCGGAAATGGGACTTGGCGAGGAGGCGGGGGGAGCTGCGATGGGATGAAAGAAGGATTGAAAATAATCTGCGTCTGTCGCGGGCTGTGTCGCAGCACGTCGACTTAGTCTGCCGTTAGCAACGCCCCATCCGCCGATCCTATCGGTCCTTGCCTGGCGCTCAAGTCGTTCCAATCTTCGCCACTCGACCTCGGGTCTATTCATCTGCGGCGCATGAGAGGCAGCACCATAAATCCGCGCCAGACCATTAGCTACAAGCCTCTCGGCCAGATCGGAATGGTCAGCCTCAACAAATGCGAAATAACGAGGTAACCTGCTCCGCCCACGCGCATCTTGAAAGCAGGTCCGAACGGTGAAAGGTCGTGCCAGTTCATATCTGGTAAAGCGCTCGGCCTCGGCGCCGATTTGGAGGGTTTTGGAAATACTGGTGTGGAAGTAGGTCGCCTGATCCCTCACGCGCGCTGGGACACTCGTGTCCGTCTCGGGGGTGTCCACGAAATAAAGCCGGAAAATGTATTCCTTTCCGTTAGCACGGACATGAAAGCTATCACCGTCATTAGCGGGATTCGGAAGGTAAGAGCAATTGCGGAAGGTTTGCCATAACTCGTTGGCTTGGGCGGTCGCGCCTAACGCTAATAGGACGGACACCAACAGTGCCCAAGGCCGAATACCGGAGTCCGTCCGGCTCCGGCTATTCATAACGCAGAGCTTTAACCGGGTCGACGCGGGCAGCAAAGTACGCCGGGATGAGCGCGGCTAACGAACAGATGATAAAAGCAGTAACACAAATCTTGACCACGTCGCCCGGTACAACCTGAGCTGGGATCTCCGAGAACTGATAAACCGCGCGAGGGAAAATCTCGATGTGCAGGGTCCGGGAAAGCCATTGGCTAAATTCGTTACGAAAACGGATGAGTGTCATTCCCAGGCCAAGACCGGCCACCGTCCCGAAAATGCCGACCACAATGCCTTGAAAGAGAAAGACGCCCATGATTTGCCAGAAGTTAGCGCCGAGAGCTTTGATGATTCCTATCTCGCGTCGCTTTTGCACCGTCACGGTGATGAGGGTATTGCAGATTCCAAAAGCAGCCACGATCACGATAAAGAAAAGCAGAAAAGTCATCACCGTTCGCTCCAGTCGCACGGCGTCGAAGTACTGCTTGTTCATATCGATCCAGGTCTGGGCGTATTCGTCGGGCGGAAGATATTTCTCAATCGCACTCTTCACGTTCGCGGCCTGGTACGGATCGACCGTCTTGACTGTGACGCCATGAAGAGAATCGCCCAGACCATATAGCTCTTGTGCGATAAACAGCGGCACGAGAAGAAACTCGGAGTCGTGCAGATATTGGCCGGTCTCAAAGATCCCAGTGACAGTGAGGTCTTTGGGCAGAACGACCTCGCGCAGGTCATCGATCGCCTTGTCCTTCTCTGCACCTTGCTTGCGGTCGAGAGCTTTAAGTCGATCGAGAATTTCCCCAAGATTACCAGGCGAGTAGACGGTCACTTTGTTACCTACAGTGACGCCCAATCGCTGGGCCAGCTCCGACCCCAGGACGGCTGAGTCACCCTCCAGGTCGAGCTTTCCCAGCTTGATGAATTTGCGCAACGGAATAACCTTTTCTTCCGCCGCCGGATCGATCCCGCGGATCATCGGCGCGAGTCGCCGGTTTTGGAATTCCAGGATCACCGGGCCCTGAACATAGGGAGCGGTTGCGACCACTCCTGGCGTTTGGCGCAACTTGATGGTGAGATCGCGCCAATTGCTCATGGTGCCATCTGTCGTCACGAGAATGTGCGCATCGAAGTCGATCACCTTTTGCCGCAGTTCACGATCGAAGCCGGTCATAACCGCAATGACGAGAATGAGCACAGTCACGCCCAGGGTGACGCCGAAGATCGAAACCAGCGTGATGATGGAAATGAAGGTGCGCTTCGGTTTCAGGTAACGAAGAGCAAGAAAAAGACTGAAGCGTTTCAAAGCAGCGATACGGTTGCTGAAATTGCCGGATTGCCAACGGGAATCGCCAGCGTCCCCGGACACCAGCTCTCGGCGGGGTGACAACGCGGCTAATTATGGGATCGGTTGAGCGACGTGCAAAACGATATCGTTGGAATCGATCTTGGGACGACCAATTCGTTAATTGGAGTGATGGAGGCGGGCTTTCCCGTCTTGTTGGCGGACGCGCATGGCTCCCGCCTCACCCCGTCGGTCGTCTACTTCCCAGAATCGGGTGAGCCGTTAGTTGGAATGGCTGCCAATCGAATGCGCGTGGTCGAGCCAGGGAACACAATCTACTCCGCAAAACGCTTGATTGGCCTTCGCGGAGAAGATCTTCTGCCTAACGAATTGCCTGGCGACTACCGGGTCGTCAGACGGACGGGTTACCCTTTGCGTATCGAGGCGCGTGGCACCCATCATTCTCCGGAAGAAATTTCTGCCTTGGTTCTCAAAAAACTGAAAGCTGATGCCGAAGCGATGCTCGAGCGATCGGTCTCGCGCGCGGTCATTACGGTGCCCGCTTATTTTAACGACGCGCAACGCAATGCCACCAAAGCGGCGGGTGAAGCAGCCGGTTTTACGGTTGAACGAATCATCAACGAACCTACTGCCGCCGCGCTCGCCTACGGACTCGATAAGTTACAGGAGAAGTCCAAAATCGCGGTCTACGATCTCGGCGGTGGCACCTTCGACATTTCCATTCTCGAGCTGAATCATGGTGTGTTTCATGTCCTGGCGACGAGCGGCAATACGCGCCTTGGCGGCGACGACATCGACGAGGCGATTATTGCCAACTGCCAATTGCCGATTACCCGTTGGCGGAAACGTGAGCTGGCTATCGAGGCCAAACATCGACTTTCAAGCCAGGAGTCGGTGCGGATGGAGGTGCCCTTTCTTGAGGGGCAGAATCTCGCTTTCGAGCTGACCCGTGCGGAACTGGAAAAGCTCGCGCGACCCATCGTCGAGCGGACTCGACCACACTGTTTGCGTGCGTTGGCGGATGCGAAGTTGAATGCGGGCGAACTGGATCAGGTCATCCTGGTCGGCGGGATGACGCGCATGCCACTCGTTAGGCGATTTATCGCCGACTTGTTCAGTCAGGAGCCGAATACCTCGCAAAACCCGGATGAAGCGGTGGCACTGGGCGCGACCATTCAGGCTGGGATTCTTTCGGGTGCGGTGCGCGAGGTGGTGCTATTGGATGTTACCCCGCTGTCGTTAGGCATCGAGACATTCGGCGGTCTTATGAACGTCATCATCCCACGTAACTCCACTATTCCACTTAAGGCGGGCGAGATGTTTACCACCGCGGTCGCGAATCAGCGCGTGATGAAAATCAAGGTGCTGCAAGGCGAGCGCGAGATGGCCGCCGATAACTGGGCGCTGGGTGAATTCGAGATCGAATTCGAACCGGCATTGAAAGGTGTAGCGCGCGTCGGCGTGCAGTTCGAGATCGATGCCAACGGCATTCTCCAGGTGCTGGCCCGCGATACAAAAACCAGCCGGGAAAAAAAGCTAGCCCTGAGCAGCGCGGTCGATGTCTCGGACGAGGCGGTGGAGGCGATGATTGCCGATTCTCTCGAGCATGCCTTCGAAGATATGAGCGAGAGAATATGGACAGAGACTCGGCTCAAATCAGAAGAAATGCTCGTCGCGGTAAGGCAAGCCTTCGCGCTGGCTGGGGATTGTCTGCCACAACAGGAAAAGGAGCATATTGAACGGTTGGCGGAGGAAGTGCGAATCGCGCTAAGCACACACGAAACCACGCGACTGAAATTCGCCAACGACGCTCTGGATGAGGCAACACAGAAGCTGGCCGCAATTGTACTCGAACAGGTTATGTCTTCCTCTGCATCGCACGAATAGCGCGCGTTCCTGGCCTGACGAAGACCGCAGTCGGTTCGCATCGACTGTCTGCCTAACGAAGAAAGCCGGCGAGGGCATCCGCTTACTTCATAGCCAGTTATTGTCGTTGGGCGCGGTCGGCCTGGATCACCGGACGGTTAAGAGCGCATCACGACTGGTCACGCTCCCACCTGCATTACTCACTACAACAGAGAAAAGCGCGCCATTGTCTTCCAAAGTCGTGGGCGGAGTCGTATAGGCGGAAGAGTTTGCACCGGCGATATTGGTGCTGTTCTTGCGCCATTGATAAGAGAGCCGCGGAGTGCCGGTGGCGGCAACCTGGAATTTAGCCCGCTGGCCAACGCTCACCCGGCGGTCGAAAGCACAAAAGCGTCCATCTGCGCGTAACTGAGCGACTCCGCAAAGCCGGCCAACCGAGATAGTTGAGCCTGCGCGCGACGGCACCCTACCGAGAAAGGCAAGGATTCGAAATCTGGAGGGAAAAGTCAATGGATTTCGTAATCAACCGGCAAGACACCTGAGAACTCGAAAAGATGAACGGGGGGAAAAGACCTAGTGCGGGATGAGGGAAGGAGACGAAGAAGGCATGGCCGGTGCAGGCGAAGTGTTTTGCCGTCGGGCGGTGATTTCTTGCAAAAGCTGTTTTTCTTCCGGAAAGATCGCGCCGGCCTTAGCGACCGCGATGTATTTGTTCGCGAGCTCAACCTGATTCTCGTCGTCATACAAGAGTGCGGCGTAAACCGCGAGGTGTGGATCGTTCAGCTGATCAGGAGCAAGCGTCTGTAGAATCCGGACTCCTTCTGCCGTGCGTCCGGTGCCATAGAGAGCAAAGGCATAAGTGACGGCGGCTGCAGCGTCGTTAGGCGACTTCTCGTAAGCCTGTTTGGCAAGGGCGAACCCCGCGGAGGTGTTACGATCGAGGAGCAGGGCGAAGCGCGCCGCGTTGGCGCTCAAAGCGACTTCTTCCGGCGAGATTTCGTGAAGACGCTGAGCGATGAGGTGCAGGTTGGGGAGGTCGTTTGCCGTGCGATAGATCGCGTAGAGCGCGTCGAGGGCTTCGCGGCGCGCGTTTGACGTTTTGGCAACTTCCTGCCAGAGGGTCTCCGCTTCCTGCGTCAGGTTCCATTTTGAGGCGAGCCGGGCAAGAGCGAGTTGATGTTCCGGGTTCGCCCCGGCCGCTTCCTTGGCGGAAGTCCAAAGCGAATCGAACTCCGCCGCGGCGCCGCCATGTCTTGCCTCGCGCACGGCGTAGCCCTGGTAGGCGAGGCGCAGATAATCGTCATCGCCCCAGGAACCACTGCGCGTCCACCGTTTCAGACGCGACCAGTTTTTCGTTAGGGCGAGCGACTCAGCGATGGCAATCACCGCCGGTGGTTGAGTCGTTAGGTTATCCGAGAGTTTTTCGCTCCACTTCAGTACTTCGCTCGCCAGCTTATTCTTGTTCATCCACTCGAGAAGCTGGGCGAGGTCGTGCCCGTTGCGCGCCGCGACTGGTTTCACCTTGGCGAGAAGAGCGTCAAACTTTTTCGGATTCAACTTCCGATAAAGGTCGAGACAGAGCAGGTAATCGGCGAAGGTCACCTGTGGGCTCATTTGGAGTTCCTGCGCGAGTTCGTTAGCCGCGTCCGTTTGATTTTGGCGCAAAGCGTTATCAAGCAGGGCGCGCAACGCTTCGGTACGGAACTGCGAGATCTTGCTCAGATGCTCGAGCTGATTCCGCGCTGCCGCATTTTTTTCTGGATCGGGCGACTGGATTTGGAGGACGGAAAGGTTGAATTGATAGACGTTGTTCGAAGGTTCCTTTGCTACAGCGGCGGCGAAATGGCGCTCTTCCTCCGCGTGATCTCCCTGTGCGCGCGACAGCCAGCCGGCCACCACGTGATAAGCCGCCTTGTCGCGATCGGATGGCGCTGCCCGAGCCAGTGCATCACGCGCGACGTCGAGTTGCCCAAAGCGCAGGGCGGCAGAGGCGAGATTTAGTTCACTGTCGAGGCCGGGATCGAGGCGCGCGATTTGGGCCCGCCAGGCAACCGTCTCGTCGCGGTTCTCCCGTTCGGTCGTTTCGGCGAGAAGCCGCAAGGCGACGAGCGAACCCGAATCGAGGGCGAGCGCTTTGTGGGCCGCCGCCTCGGCCGCCGCGAGATCGTTCTGTTCGAGATGATGTGTCGCTTCGTCCAGGAGACGCGCCTTCTGCCAGCGGTTCCAACCCTTCCGCAAAGAGGAAGTCGCGAAGAGCCCGACAACAAAACCAAGGACGATGAAGAAGGAAATGACGAGGCCGGTTCGCAGTTGCAAACTGCGTTGCCAAGAAATCCGACCGCGGCGTTTGCGTCGAACGTGTCTTAACTCCTCCGGCATAACAAAGGGCTCTCTGCACTGCCGGAAAGGCTTTGGCAACTGTCGTGCGTCTCTGCCCGTAAAGACGATATCTCTCCCGCCGTGCTTGTGTTTCGCACCACCGCTCTGCGGTAGGATATCTGCCCGAGAAATTCGGCCTAACGAACCGCTTCGGCTGGCACCTGCCCCACCACCGGGACCTCTTCGATCGTTTCCATCACTTCCTCACGCAAACGCCGGCCCCAGACGTAGCGCGCCAGCAAAACCTTGACCGTGGCCGTGAGCGGGATCGCGAGCAGCGGCCCGAGCAGCCCTCCGATGAGCAGGCCCCAGATGAAGATGGAAACAATCACCGTCATGGGATGCAATCCGACTGAGTTGCCGACGATGCGCGGCGCGTAGAAAAGGCCCTCCAGATTTTGCACGCCGATGAAAATGATCGTGACCCAGAAAGGATGAATCCAATCGCCCCACTGTGCGGCCGCGATCAGGACTGCCGGGATCCAGCAAAGCACGATTCCAAGATAAGGAATCATCGTTAGGGGAACAACGATCAGGCCGATGAGAGGCGCGAAGTTCAATCCATAAATCGTCAGTGCGGTCCCAATGAGCACCCCGTCGACCAGACAGACCAGTAATTGCCCGCGGAAATAAGCGATGATGTAGCTGTTGATTTGCGAGAGGGTGTCCGCGACCTCGTCCTTAAGCGGCGAGTTGCGCAGCGGCAAATATTCGCGCCAGCGTCGCTCGATCGCAGGTCGTTCCTTTAGAAGGAAGAAAGAATAAATCGGCACCATGACGAGGCTGAGCAGAAAACCGGTAAAACCAAGAAAACCGCCCACGCTCGTCTTCACCAAAGCCCATGACTTTGCGACCAGATCCGGAAGCTGCTTCTCGAGTGCGGGCAATTGCTTTTGCACCCAATCCTGAATCCGCTGGCGATCGGCGGAAGTTAGCTTCGTCGGCGCCGGTTGTATGACTTCTCCATTGCCTGACAGTGGCTTGGGGGCCGGGGACGGGCTTGGAGTTGCGGCGATTGGCACAGGCGTTGGGCCCGCCAGCAACCAGTTCACCAAACCCGTAGTACCGCCAGTCCTGGTCGATTTCTCGCCAAAGCCAAAAACACGTTCGTAGCGGTAAATCAGATCAACCACCTCGTCGCGGACGTGCACCGTGAAAGTTGGAAGCTGCCGGGCAAGCGAAGCGCTTTGGAGGGAAATCGTCGGCACGATCCAGGCCAGCAGCCCTGCAATCGCAAGAAAGATCAGAAGGAAGATGACAAGCACCGCCTTTAGTCGTCCGAAGCCGCGCCGCGCGAGGTAAGTCACCACCGGATCGAGCAGGTAGGCAAGAATGGCCGCGATCGCCACGGGGATGAGGATCGGTTGAAGAAACCCAATCACGTTCGCGGCGATCCAGATTACCGCGGTTACAATTCCAATGAGCAAGACGACGAAGATGGCAGTGAGCGACGCCCACATGGTCTTGCGTTGCCAGGGCGTTGGATATTTTTTCACTTGAGCGGTGGCGCGGCGGTTGGATCGCTTTTGCTTACCCTGCTTTTAGCTGCGGCAATTTTTGCTGCCAGCTTTTTGTTAGTCGGATCAAGAGCAAGCGCTTTCTCCCAGTACTCAAGCGCCTTTGGCGCCTGGTTCAGCATCGCGTAGGTGTCACCAATGTGTTCGAAGACGGTCGGATCGTCTTGCTTCAAAGCATGCGTGGCGCTGAGCAGTTCGGCCAGCGCCTGCTCATATTGTCCCTTGCGATAATGGACCCAGCCGAGGCTATCAAGATAGGCGCCGTTATCCGGGTCGGTCGCGAGAGCACGCTTAATGTAATCCTCTGCCTCGTCCAGGTGAACGTTCTGTTCCGCCCACATAAAACCGAGATAATTATAAGATTCAGCCGCCTCAGCCGGGTCGACATCGATCGATTTCTTAAACAGCTCAGCCGCTTTGTCATAGAGACCGGCCTGCTCCGCCGCCGCGCCGTATTCAAAATAGAACCGCCCATTAGTCATCTCCAGACCCTGAGCTTCGCTTTCATGGATCGCCTCTTCAAAAGTCGCGACTGATTCCTGCGAGCGTTTTGCCTCACGAAACGACACTGCCAGCAGATAGGTCAATTGCGGCGTCGAGGGAAACCGGTTGCGTGCTTCCTCCAACACATGCACCGCGCGATCGCTGTCGCGCAGATTAAAGATGAGTATCTCGGCGAGGCGAACGTAGTTATCGGGCTGCGCCGGATTGATGAGAAGACTTTGCTCATAATTAGCGGCTGCTTTGGCGTACTTCGCCTTGGCTTCGTCAAACTTCTTCTCGCTGATCAGGGCCTTGGCATCCTCCTCCAGGACTTCTGCCAGTAACTCGTAGGGCTGATACTTTTCCGGATGCTGCTGAATGATTTCCTGCAACATTTCGGCTGCCTTGCTCCGCTGGTTTGTCAGGATAAAACCTGTAGCTAATTTTTCGCGTGCGTTCGCGTCGTTCGGCTGTAACTCAAGGACTCGGAGATAGAGCGGGATCGCTTCCTGCACCTGTTGCGTCGCGGCAAAATAATCGGCTGCATCTCTTAAGATAGATGCATCACTCGGGGCGAGGGTCAGGGCTTTGCGGAAAACCTCGTTAGCCTTCTTCAACTCCTCCGTCGCCGAGTTCGTCTCCGGTTGAGCGATGAGGGCGAGATAAAGCTTGCCCAGTTGAGTCCAGAATGATGGATCTTTTGTCTCGACCTTAGCCGCACGGTCGAGCGTATGCATGGCGGCTTTGCGATTACGCGCTGTTAACTGCACTTCCGCCAAGCGCTGATAGCCTTCGATCGCATCCGGCGCCAGAGTCACGGACTGCTCGGCATAACGGGTTGCAGGTTCCAGCTTCTTGAGATACTTCGCGTAAATGTAAGCCAGTTGGAGATACGGCTCGGGCTCGTTAGGCTGGGCCTTGACCGCATCTTTCAAAATATCGATCGCACGCGGATAATCGCCTCGTTGCGTCAGGAGAAAGGCGACGCGTGTGGCGAGATCGACTTCGCCCGGGTCGATGTCGAGCACGCGTTCAAATGCAGCCAGCGCCTTTTCGCTTTCGCCGTCGTCTTGTAAGTCGAGCGCCTTCACGTAATCGAGCAATGCCCGCGCCTTGCGTTCGCCTTCGGGCTTGAGAGCAAGGTCGTTAGGCGGAGTTAGCGTCACCGAATCATCCTGGTGCGCAATCTTCGTAGCGGCGGCGTGGGGCGCAGGCGAGGGGCGGGTTTCACTCTCGGGCCGGGCAACGGCCAACTGGACCGAAACGGCGCAAGCGAGCGCAGTCCATCCCGGCAGCGGCAACCGGCGCAGCTTGTTTCTCATTTCCTCGAAGGTACTTCGCCGCGGGATTGGCGCAAACCAGGCGTGCTGGCAACTGTCATCGGCCGGCGCCGGTCTGCAAAAGAAAAGAATGCGGCTCCAGTCTCGCTTTCGGCAATGCGAAAGGCTGTGGGCCGAAGTTGACCAGCACGCGATCGCCAGTCTCCCAATCGGTATACTGCACGCTGCGATCTGGCGTCAACCATCCGTGACCAGTCATGCGGGCAAAGCCGATCCGCGCACGCACGGAGGCGATCGCGCGATAACTCGCGACATATTCAGCCTTATGACTTTCCCAGAGTTGACGGTCGATGTGCCACATCGGCATTGTGCCATAGAGAATGTTGAAAAGATCTTTCTTCCAGGCATATGGCCGGCTCTGAAAGTTAGTGTCCCGCCATACCCACGTGCCCGCGACAAAGTCATGGAAACCGAGTTGGAAAAGGGGGATGCGGCGTTTCTCATCCAGGATAAAAGCTGCGTCGCCGGAATAACTGTCGCCCAAATCTGTCTTATAGTCCCCGCGAGGAACCTTTAACTCTGGGTCGGCGTAGGTACGTAATGACATCAGTCCTTCATAAAAGTCGAGCCCGGGCAACGCCCAGGTTGGATCAAGACCTTCGCCCGAGCCAACCAATGTGCCCAGCGCCTGTGTTTTCTCCATGATCTCAAGCCGGGCCTGCTGGTTTTCTTCAATTGTCGCGGGATGTCGCGAGCTAAGGCAAGGCGCCAACTGGACGACCAGGGTATCAAAGTAGAATAACTGTGGCCCATAACTCGCGAGTAATGACTTCGCTTTCTCCAACCAGCGCGGCAGTTGGTAACTCCCGCAAATCCGATCCCAAAGCGCGGAATTGTTTCCGCGACGAAGCTGGTCGGCCGTAAGTTTGTCTGTCAAGATATCGTTAGCCCAACCACGGCGGCCAAGCGGGAACAGGTTGCCGGTTGGCATCTGATACATCCCGGGTACCCAGCCAAGACGTTTAATTCCGTCAAAAAGCGACCGATCGACCGGATGGCGGCCATAGAAAACAGCTGACCCCCGCTCGATTCCGGCCTCCTTCATCTCTTTCACAAGCTCTAAGTCCTCCGCGGGATCTTTTCCCCAGAGATAGACATAGGCACCGTCTTTCAGCATTCCCACGGGTGGCCGCGTCCCGACTCGATCCCGCAGAGGCTTTAAGTCCCGATGAGCGGCCAGAAAGTTCTCCCGGTACAGCTGAGCCAGGGCAACATAACCACCCCGGTCGACGAAGTCATAATGCAAGCGCATCGGCAGGGCGTAGACCGTCGAATCTCTAGGCCCGGTGGATGTATCTGGGTTGCGAAAAGTGTCCAGGCGAACGGCGAGCCCGTGCTCGAGATCCGTCAATCCCCACCAGGGCTGACTTCCGCTCCATCCATAGGCCTTGTAGATGTCAGTCGGCCGATCCAGCGGCATAAGCATCCCTTCTCCACTGGTGTTTTGGACATAAAACCAGCCGTCGCGCGACGGCGCGACGAAGTGAAAAGGATAAGCGGGCAATCGAGTGTAATGTTCGTTAGGCGCATTAACCGTTAGATCAAAGCCGGACGGCGCGCCCGGATTCATGGTAATCGTCAGATCATAAGTGTTTCCAAATCCCAGGACGCGGCACGAGATCGACTCGGGCGTGGCGCGCAACGTTTGCTGATCGACCTTGAATCCGGATACGACAGCCTGCGACCAGGTGAGTCTGCTGCGTTTGTCGACCACGGATATGGCTCCGTTCTCGAAGGAGATCGCGAGATGCAGGGCGCTAGTTTCAAGCGAAGCAGCCGACGCGGCCCCGGCGGCTGACACGCGTGCTTGGTCTGCCAGCACAAAAACGAACGCGCAGCAGATGGCTTTGTTCACAGGCGAGCCTGCCACGGAATAGCCCCATTTGAAAAGGCAAAGTGCTGTGAGGTGGCGCGTTCAACCGACCCGTTCTGGAGTCCCTCTGCGCGCGCGGCGAGAACACATCGGCTGACCCCGCGAGGGCACGTTCCTGAGGAGCCTGTAGTCAAATGACCACTACGTTGTTCGGAATGTTCGATCGGATCGAGCCATGGTAAGAAACCGCCAATCTCATCGCAACTTCCCGTCACACCTCAACCGAGGCGACCTCCTGAAGGTCTCGGCCGAGATGCTTTACGCATTGCCGCGGGCGATATTTGTTAAATCGCCTCCGTTAACTTTTCCCGCACCATTCTTACTTGATGGGAGCCCTCAGATCGGAGCAAACCCCGGGTGAGGAGAGAGTTCACACGGATCGTATCTCCGCTTTATTTACCACCTGGCGACTTAGAAAAAGTGCAAGAACCAGCGGACAGGCTCCGCCAAAGTGGTTCGGGTCGTTAGTCGGCTCCCAACCCGGCAATTCATTCCAGCCCTAATGTCGCCCCAAAAATCTCCTTCCTCTAGCGTTTGATTCGAGCTGCTGATTCTTTGTCGGCAGATTCATTGGGGCGAACGATTCGTAAGGTACGTGCTTCCTCTTTAAGCACCTCTCAGGCATTGTTTCGCAACTTTGGATCGTCGCAGCGAAGCCAGAGTTCTGCCCAGCAAGGACCGCTTGTTATGATTACGATGTACGTGTATACCGATTCCCTAGTCTTCCACAGAGTCAGTTTTCCGTTTTGTTTCCCATCAAATAGTTTCAATCTTTCTGACGTAAAATTCTGACCACGACCCGGGTCCGTAATGTGCCGCAGCGGCGGAATTCCGCGGATCTTTTAGGAAGGCTTCGCCTTGAGTGTGGTCGACGGCTTCTACGCCGCCGTCGAAACTCAGCTCGATAGGTTGACTGAGGAAGCTGCTTTGGCCGATTTTGGGAGTAAAGGTGGCAGGCTCCGACATTCGCCGGCACACCATCCTCGGTACCGAGGCGATGCCAACCGCCGGAGTTGAACCTGAAGGTAAGCCCCCTTCCGCTGCGCCCTAGGGGCCATATCTGGCGGACCGGCGCTGAGCTGGAACGATATTGTCTGCGATAGAAGGGGGGTCGCCCCGAGGACGATTAGCGCTAGATAGACGTAGAAACAAAATCTATGGCTAACGTAACGCGTGCTGGGCTTTTTCGTTGAACGGGTCAAAAGAATCCTTCTCTCATACGAATTCCGTTGCATGTTCGCAAGCTTTAGCCATCATCGATAGAATCAGTTAAGCAACGATGTTGGCGACAGCATCGAGACGGGCAACGCATGCGACTGAGGAACGGCAGCGTACAAAGCATGTAGGAGGCGTGCCGAGCACGTGCGAACGCTCAGGTTACACAATCAAACGACCTACCTATCAATCGCGAGACCGTTGTCGGACTGTCACCGAATTAGAAAGCCCGCACTCCTACCCCAACTTGAACCACCGCCTCCGCCTGCCGTCGCTTATCATAGTGCCTGGCGTCGAGTCAAAGGCAAAGGGATTATTCCGGCGTCAGACATTTGGAATCACCCATCGATTGAAACATTTTCGGTCCTTACTCCGGGTGTGCCTGTCATAGGTCGACCGGAATTGCGCGGATATACGTGTGCCCGTCGAGCATGCCCTCGTAAAGTCCGTACTCGCCGCGGGTCGTAATCTCGATACCTGCCTTAGCAATCGCGATTACTTGATAGTAATCGTCCAATTGATCGTTGGGTACGTATTCTCGGTGAAAGTGATAATGGGACTAATCAGCGTACATCATTACTATCGATATTTGGCACAAAAGAATAGAGCCATACACCGCCGTCCGTCATACTGACCCGATCCAGAGCGTATGATTGTGCGACCTTCAGCATTGGGATACTTCCCCCCAATCCAGCCGGTAGCGACAATCGCCCCGACCGGCACCAGCCCTGAGTCTAAGCCCAGGTCCCTGAATCCAGGAGGTAGTAGCACGCGGTACGTCATGCCATGCACCGTTTACAAACCCACCGCCCAATATCTGAGCGCTACCACCACATTGCCAGTCTCTTCCATAAGAGCTTCGGGAAATGAATACCAGGCACAGGATTGAAATCACTCGGCACAACGAATCCCACATAAGGCGGTCCCCACGGGGACGGAACGGCATAATTACCGCTCGGATCGACTAAAGTTCCAGGATTGTTGCCACAATAACGATAGATGTTGGCGGGATCGCCGGCGAACCCAACGGGATCAGGCTGCAAAAAGCGACCCATCGACGCTGCGTAGGCTCGAGCGCGCAGATCATAAATATCAACGCCGGCATAATACTTTTGCCCGCCGAACAGCATGCTGACTCCGTACGAGCTGGCGCCTAGTTGGGTGCCTGAAGAATTGTAGAATGTCGGTTCACCAAAGGCATCGTAAAGGTATCGCTCTAGCAGAGCACCAATGTTATTGGCGAGATAAACCGTGTTACCATTTGCATCTGGATAATAGTAAATCTGCTGTGGCATTGGGCTACGCACCAGGTCGTTGCCGGCGTAGATGTACCGGTTGACCAGCGCTCCGCCGGTGCCCAATTCAACCAGGCGATTCGAGCCATCCCAGACGGTGTAAATCGGCGTGCCGCTTTCCGTGCGTGCCACCTGCCGGTTCATACCGTCATAGTAGAAATTACTAGTATTGCCGTTAGCGGTCACTTGGGTGATGCGATTTGCCGCATCGTAAACATAGCTGGCCCCGCTATATGCAGTAACGTTGCCATTTGTGCCGTTGGTCACTGTGGCTCCGCCAATTGAAGAATATTCATTCAGCGCGTTGGGAGTATAATTGGTTGTCGCCTGTCCAGTGGTGGCAACCTGCGTGCGATTGCCTGCCGCGTCCAAGGTATAATCGCTTTCTGTTCCGCCGTTAACCACCCCACCTGAAAGAGTGCCCTTCCAGTTGAACGTTATCAGTTGGTCGTTCTGATCGTACTGAAAACCATCCGATCCAGTGCCAACGCCGTTCACCACCCTTTGCACATAGCTGCGGTTGCCAACGCTATCGTAGCCGTAGTTCAGGGTATAGGTGTCGCCGTTGGAGAAATTATGATTGATCTGCGTCACTTCATTGAGAGCATTAAAGGCGTAGCTGCTCGCCGGATTGGTACCGGGTGTCCGCGTCTTCCAGTTACCGTTAAGATCATATGTGTAGCTAACGATGTTGCTCAGTGCAGAATCAGCCACCTCCTGGAGTTGGTCACGCGGTGTGTAAAAATAATCTAGTCCCAACATGCCTCCCATGGTAGAGCGATTTCCATTCAGATCATATGTGAGGGTTACCGAGTGATGTGTCCCGTCGCCGTAATTGCCCGTTCCCCATTCTTCTTGAGACTTCAGAAGGCCGTCGTCGAAATAGGTAAAGTTAATAAATGTATTGGTCGTGCTGCAGTTCGTGATTCGCGAAGCGTCATCATAAATTAACGTTTTATCCTGGGGATTATGACTTGCCCAAACATCACTCGTTAACCGGTTTCGCGCATCATAGCCGAGCGTCTCCACTGCCCCTGAGCGATTGGTGAAGGTGTGAAGGTTGCCGACTGTGTCGTACGCATATTGCTCAGTTCGAGCGGTACCGCCGCTATCCGGCGGGAAATGAAGAGTGGTAAGACGATTCCGCTGGTCATAGTCATAGTTATAGACGTTCAGTTTGGGATCGATCATTGTGTCGATCTTGCCCGCTTTAGTATACGTGTACTTCGTGACGGCTGCCGGGTTCGGTGCTTGTTGCACCGTTGTTTGAAGGAGCCGGTTCATCGAGTCGTACGAGTTGAAGGTCGTAACCTGACCGTTTGGACGGGTTATCGTCGAGGGATTGCTAGAGAGGTCGTAGCGATAGTTTGTCGAGTGTTGCAGCGGGTCTGTCGAGGTATAGAGACGATTTCGCGCGTCATAAACGTTCACCGCGGGGAGGCTCGGATTCTGAGGAAGCGCTACGCTAAGCACATTTCCGATTGCATCATAAGTATACGTCGTAGTGGCCGCCTGTCCGGACAAATATCCCACGATGTGAGTCAGTCTGTGATAGTTAAGGTCATAGATATCTTTGATGACGTGACCAAGCGGAAGAACGGTCCGGTGCACGTTCGAATCGGTGTGGGTATAATCCGGCGTGAGGGTGTCAGCGGAACTATAACCGTAACTCGTGGTCCGGTCAGCGCTGTCTCCAGAATGCGCCGGAGTCGTGACACTCGTGAGGCGTTTGTAGTCGTCATAGGTATAATCCGTGCGTGCGTAATCGGTTATCCCGGGACCAAATTGAATGTTTTTATACTGCAACGTTCCATCGGGACTATAAGCATATCCTTCCACACTCTGATCGTTATCATCGTGCGTGACCAGCGTTACCTGGCCGATCTGATTATAACCGTAGCTCGTCCAATGAGCCAGCGAATCAGTGACGGTTTGCACGTGATCATTTATATCGTAGGCGTAAGTGATAGTGTCACCAGTGCCTGCGGGAGGAGTGTAGGTTTTGACGAGGCCTCTGGTTGGAATGGTGAAGGTCTCCGTACCACCGGTCGTTCCTGTTGCCAGATTGCTCGGTAGCGTATGCGACGTGACTTGATTGTAGGCGTTATAGACAAACTGTTCTACTCCACCATCCGGATAGTCGATCTCTTGGATCGTATTATCGGGGTTGCGGATATATTGAGTTGTTTTGCCCCGCTCATCCGTGTAATGGTCAAGATAATAACAGCTAGCATCTGTGTAATAGTAATGTTTGCTAGCGAGAGGAGTGATCGCGTCCGTGGGTAAGGAAATGCTGGTTAAAGCTCCATTGGGACCGTGGGTGTACGTGGTTTTATGACCAGTGAAGTCCGTTTTGGAAGCGACGAAGCCGTTGGAGTCATAAGTCAAGGTGCAGGTCTTTTTGTCGCTCGCCGCAATATAGAAGTTCGTATAAGAGGCGAGCACAAAGGGCTTGATTACTCCATTAACGAGGGCTCCATAAGTGAATTTTCGCACCGCGCCATCGCCGCGAGTTTCGGTATGAATACTCCCGGTCGTGTCGAGCGCTGAGACTGCAAAGCCTGTGCCATAAGCCATTTCTTGCAACAACTGTCCGTATACGCCCCCTGAACTTCCGGGAAGATAAGCATATTTTATCTTCTTCATCGGCCCTGGATAGCGCGTGTCTTGACAGGTGGACACAAGCGGGATTCCTCCTGCAGCAATATTGGAGACTTGATAGGTATAGATTGCCAGGTCCGCATAACTACTGGAATAATCGGTGTATGTGGCTGTAGTTAGGACGGTGTAAGAGTTGAAGGCCCCATATGCGTAATTTACTCCTTGAGTCCCGCCAGCGGGTCCTCCGGGATATTTTGCCGTGACAGACGAGATATAGCCGTTGCTGCCGTACTCAATATCGAGATAGCGCCCCGCCGGCTCGGTAACAGTATGAAGCCGTCCCAAGCCGTCGTAGGCGAGGGTGGTGTCAAGTCCGTATGGGTCCGTAATCTTGTCGGGACCAGGTGTGAAATCGAAGGCGTAAAGTGGAGGATCGCCGGGATCGGCAATGTTCTGATGTGTCTGGTAAAAGTGAACTTTACCGCCGTCTGCGAGGAATAAATAGCAGTCCCCGTCGGACATCGCCCCCTGAAAGCTATCGCCCACACCTGGTGGGGGCACATATCCTGAAGCACCGTAGGTAAAAGTCACGATAGTGCCATCCGGGTATGTCACCGAATACTGTGCCGGAGTGCCCGAAGGGCCCGGCGGCGCAACGCATCGCCATCCGTATGAGTGAAACCAACCGCCGCTACCGCCAAGATCATGCAAGTCGCTACCGCGGCTATTCATCGTTCGCGCCCATTGCAGAGGATAGGCACCGACGGCTCCTGCGACTGTAATGTCGTTGATCGCACGACTCGCATTGCCAGTATAAGCGTCATAAGAACAGCCTGTCGTTACGTTGCCGTTGAAGATACCAGCCGGTCCGGTGGGATTATCATTCCCGGCGCCGGCGCGGACAAAGGTGGCGTTCAAAAGAAGCAGGACGCCAAGAACCAAAGAGGAGAGGAGGGAATATTTCATTGGTGTCGTTCTGTGGGGGTTAGATTTCTTAATAAATTCCTGGCAATCCGGGTGGTACTTCATCTGGGTCGTTCGGGTCGATGACCCAAAGATGTAAGACGTTCATGTCGTCGGCTTGATGCACGGCGAGGCGTCCCGCACCTGGAGAATCAGTCACTTGATATTGGAAGGTGACAGTGCCATCGGGCCCAACAATCAATCCGCCAAGGGGAGGGGTTAGGATCCCGCCATCCAGCGGTTCGGCAAAGATGGCCTGACCGGCAATCTCAGCTGGGAACGTAACTGTGATAGTTACAGATTGGCCAGGGTCGAATCCAAGGCACGCGAAGTTCACGCCTTGCTTTACTGGTTGGAAAACGTTGCCGTTACCGTAATCGACCGTAGCCGCGAGGGCACGGGAGATTATTGGCTCGGGCGGACCGTCGTTATCCTGCGCGCGCAGGCGTGTTGAAATGAAGAAGAGACTGACCGCAGCAGCGGTCACCACTATTCCGGGGGGAACGTTTTTCATAGGTATTTATTGGTTGTTACATGTTCTTTTGCACATGTTGCTCTTGCGAGTCAAGAATTTTTTTTCTCTTTTTTTAAAGTGCCGCGCCTCACGCTCTCTGCGCAACTAAAGAACGAAAGAAAACGACCGTTTTCGCGGAAGTGACCAGACGCCCGAGGACCGTGGCTCCGTCGTCCTAATCGCGCAGGCCAGGAACGTGATGCGATCGATGCCTTATTCCGAAAAGCCCAACGAGATTGGGTAATTCAGATCCGACAGTCGGTGTGGCATCGTGTCGCGGGATTGGGTCCCTCGCAGTCTAAGGCTTAGATTATCCAAGCCGAGTTCCCACCTCGGCCTTGTAACTTGCGCGACCTGTGTCGCCCTAAAGCAATCAGGCGAATCTTGCCGAAGGCGCAGCCTTATCTTACGACTTATAGCGCAAACGCTTCTTGTGGCGGTTTTCTTTCATCCGCTTGCGGCGCTTGTGCTTGGAGATTTTTGCTTTTCGTCGTTTTTTCAGCGAGCCCATAAGGGAAGGTTTTGATCAGCCGATTTCGGAGTGCCGATCAACAGCCTCGGAAACCATCGTGCGCGACCGAACCCGATCGCGAGCAGCGAAGGTAAAGGGAATGCGCTGGAAGGCAACTCATTTTGCAGTCTCCAGGGCGGCCTCCAGTTGGGCGACATGTTCCGCTGGCTTCACCTTGCGCAGGATGGCGGCGATTCGGCCATGCGGATCGATGACAAAGGTGGTGCGCTCGGTGCCCATGTATTTTTTTCCATACATGCTTTTCTCGACCCAAACGCCGTAATCGCAGACGATCTTCTTTTCCGGATCCGCCAGGAGCGGGAAGGGGAGTTGATATTTTCCGATGAACTTCTCGTGGCTCGCGGCCGGATCGATACTTACCCCGAAGACCTTGGCGCGGCCGTCGAACTTCGGCCAGGCATCGCGCAACCCACAGGCTTGTGCGGTGCAACCAGGTGTGTCGTCTTTCGGATAAAAATAAAGGACAACCGGAGAACCGCGCAGGTCTTTTAGCCTGACCGCTCCGCCGCTGCCGTAGGCGCCGCCAACCGCGATCGCGGAAAACTCCGGGGCCGGATCGCCCACTGCCAATTCGTTATTCTGCGTGCTCATTTCTCGAAGATAATAATCAGCAGGCCGACAAGACACAACAAGCCGCCCATGAGCCCGCTTTCGTGTTTTTCGAACCAGCGCAGCTTGATCTGTTCGATTCCGGCGAGAGCGAGAAAGGTGAAAACGAGCATGCCGGCGACAGTCGCGGCGGAAAGGATAATGGTGAGGAGAGCGAAGCCCGACCAACCGTAGCGAACGCCCGACACGTAGACGGGGATAAACGCTTCGCAGGGTGAAAAAGTCAGCAACGCGAGCAGGCTTAGGATCGCCGCCCAATCGGAGGGCGCATGCACCAGCGCGTCGTACTGTTCCTCTTTCTCGTGTGTGTGGTGATCCCCGTGACTGGGTGCATGCTCATGATCGTCTGCATGCCCGTCCCTAACGAACCAATGAAGATGCGTGTGAGTGTGTCCGCGCCATTGCTGGAAGATATAAAATAATCCAAAGACCACGAGCACTGCGCCGGCGACGCGGGGAAACCAGACCCCGATGCGCTCACTCAGGGCAATTCCCAGCCAGGCCACGATCAGACCGAGCCCCGCAGTTGCAAGGACGTGTCCGCTTCCGGCAAGCGCGGTGATGACGAGCGTTTTCGCGCGACTCCAATGTTGCGCCCGCGCCGTGAGAACAAACGGCAGCCAATGCGTCGGGATTGCGGCATGGAAAAATGCAATCCCGAAACCCGTGATCGCGATCGGGGCTAGGACGGAATCGTTCATGACAGCAACGGCCGCGGAAACTGTGCGTCGTGATTCGCCTGAGTCAAAAGCGCAACGTTTGGCGAGCGGTTCTTACCTCCAGCGGCTCCGAAGAAGAGAAGATAAGGAAAGGACGAAAGGTTGCGCGGATCTCGGGCTGGTGGGATTTGAACCCACGGCCTCTGCGTCCCGAACGCAGCGCTCTACCAAGCTGAGCCACAGCCCGTACTCCGAATCGGTGTCCGACTTACCACATCGCCGAGCAGAACGCAAAGGCGCCTAAGCCCGGGGGTTGGTAATTTAACCATCTTGCCGCTTCTCGTCGGCGAGCCGGACGCGAGAATCCTATCTCAGCGTCTAAGCGGTTTGGAACTTTCCAACGGCGGCAGGCGATCCCGATATTTCCAGATCAGCCACGGAAGTTTTCGCGCGCTCCAAAACCGCGGCACAAATACCTTCGGCTGCGTCACCGAACGAAAGAGCCAGCCCAGATAATATTTGTCGGCCCAGGCCGGGATACGCACCTGGTCACCGGTGAGAAAACCGATCGCCGCGCCGATGCAATGCACTGCGGGACGATAATCGAGCCGATCGAGGAGATAACGCCCCAGCTTGTCCTGGTTACCGCCGCCAACCGCGATCACGATATGCCGGGGTCGGGTTTCCCCGACGACGCCTAACAATGCCTCGTCCTCCACCGGCTGTCCGTAGTGCGGCGCCACGTAGATCGCGGCGTCGGACTGAGCCTTGCCTATCGGCTGCAGATAAGTCATGAGTTTGGCTTTCGAACTTTCCGTCGCTACCACCCATAACACCGAACCCGGCTTCTGCATGGATGAGTGTTCCAGCAAACGTTTCACATGCTCTAGCCCGGAAATACGCGGCACACTTTCGCCCGTAAACAGTTTCCAGAGCATCACCATGAACCCGCTGTCGGCAATCGCGAGATCGGCTGCCAGCAAAGCGGCCCGATAATCCGGATCGTGGCAGAGCGCGATCATGGAGGGCGCGGCGGGCGCAACCAGCAAGCCGCCGACGACGCGTGATTTCTTCCACCGCCTCGCGCGAGTTACCGCCGAAAAACTGGATCCCGAGAATCTGATGCGACTTCAAAGGCTGAAAAGTGAAAGATGGGCTGAAGCAGTGATCGCCGAGTTTGTCGAGAGGACGCGTCGCCTGCGATCAAAAATGAGAGCTTGAATCAAGCCGCTCGCCTGACTTTAGCTTCCGGCGTCCCCCACAGTTTTCCGCCCAAAGCCTCCGTCCTTTCCCTTGAACTTGGATTGGCATCCACCCGGCTCCCAAAACAGGAAAACAAGGTCGCATACATTCTTCAGCGACGGTCGCCGAAACCGCAACCCGAGCCGCGTGACGATTGTCCTCGAACGAGCGCGAGTGCTCATACGCGTGCTTAAATTTCGGTGCGGCCATTTTTCTCGTGGATTAAGACGTCGCCGAATGTGTAGATTCATTTGCACTCTCCGTTACCGGTCTAGTAAGATACGGCTGTTCTGGGGGGACATGGCCGGGTGTTTCGATCTCGTCGAGGTGCCCGGCCTCATTTTTTTCGACCTTTGTCCATGAGCAAACCGAGGACAATCCCTAACTTGCGCTTTTTCATCGGGGAGGTTCAACTCAATCACACATCCCAACCAATGCAGCGAAGAAGAAGTGAGTTAGCCGTGAGCTCGATGAAGCCGTTTTTCGCGATGCGCCGCCACCGGCGGTATGCAATCGCGCTAATTGTCATCGCTGGCGGTGCGTATGGATTTGCAAGTTATTCGATTACCAAATTGAACTCTGATTTTCGGGTACTGGCGGCTGATCTTGCCATCACAACTCGCAATATCACTGTCGGCAGCTTTTCGGTTTCGCGCCCGGAGCAACATTCTATCCTGTTCCAGTATACTAGCGGTGACGACTCAGCCGTTGATGCTCTTCGAAGGCAAGATTTCTCCGCGAAAGTTCGACTGATTCCGGACGCTGGCCCTGTGATAGAAGGTAGTATCCCGCCCGTGGGTCGGGTTTCGTCGGAGGGAAAGAGCCTGTCCGTCGTGATATTGGACTTTTACGGAATTAAGGGAGTTACCTACCGGTGCCAACTCGAGATCAAGAATGTGCCGGACGACCTAGCTTCCAGGAAGGCGACGTTGACCGTTGGCGTATCCCACATTGAATACGGCTTATGGTGGGGAATCGAAACCATAAGTCTGTTAGTGTTTATTTTAGCTGTGTTAATCGCCGTTATCTTGGGCTACAAGGCGTGGAGAGCCAGCTACTCCGGATCGTAGCGGAGTAGGGGCAGCAGGAGAGGGTAAGCGGCAAGTTGGAGCCGTACATAGAAATCACACCCTGATTTAGTACGGAAATTAGGATCGCGCGTCTTAGTTAGTCTTGATCCGGTCTCCTCTACCCCTGCCACGGGCGTCCTCGGCCCGTGGCAGCCCATCTTGGTCTCGCTAGATGGAAAACATCTCCGCACGATTCCGGATCCGGTGTCCTCGACTTAGCGACTAAATCCGCGTTCCCCGTGAGGGTTCCCATTTCCAGACGCGGTTTGGAAGTTTGGAACTCCGGAAAAGTCAAACAGGTCAAAAAGGTCGCTAATGGCAGGGGTGTTGATTGGGGCATAGTTGCTAACCATAGAGTTGTAGACCGGGTTTGGCAGGTTATCGCGGCTGCGGCCGGAGATCGCAGGCAGGTCCCAGTTGCGTTCGATGAATTTCAGAATCGAGACATGATCCGAATAGTTGTGGGAAATGTGGCCCGGGTTGGTGTACGGCGAAATCACGATTAGACGGAATGCGCGTGCCGTCACCGAAGAAATCGAGTGGCTGCACGTATCCCGAGTCGTAATAACCGCCGCCTTCGTCCACCGTTACGAAAATTGCCGTGCTATTCCAGAGTGGGGCTTTGAACGCACCATGTCGACGATCTTTCTGGTGAATCCTTCAAACAGGTCCCATTTCGATGAGGCGGGATGGCCATCTACCCAGCCACTTGGCTTGACGAACGACACCGCCGGCAAATGTCCGTTCCGGATGTCCTGGTAAAGATGGTCGGTGTCGACAAGATGGTTGGTGCGCACCGTCGGGTTCGTCATGATCTGCGTCTGGTATTGGAAGCCATTGCAGATGTTGCAGTAGGAATCGCTCGTTGGGCCCACCTTCCCGTAGTTAAGCTGATACTTATCGCTTAGGTAGTTGTCCCACTGGTCGTTGTAGCTTTTCCACGAAATATTGTTCTCCAACATGACATCGCCGATGCTACGCTGCGAGGTCGGTGGAATCGTGAACGGCGTATTGTCGGGATTTGTGTCTTCGTACGCGTTGCTTCCGTCTCCGAAGTAGCCCGGGTTGTAATTGTTCAGCAGATAATAGTGGCCGGGATCGCAGTTCGGATTGATCGGAGGATTCAGTGAACCGAGATATGCCACGACCGGGCCAACGCCAGGCTGTGACAGATCCGAGCAGTTACTATAGGTTCCGCCGCCGTAAACGCCGGTCGATCCGCCATAGTTTCCGAACCCGCCGTAGCCGTCCTGGATCCACCAATTATTCGTTCCGGGTTGAGGGTTGGGGTTTTCGATCTCGTCTACCGGACCGCCAGCCCATGTCAGTTCTGGTTGTGCGGGGGAACCAGGTTGCCGTTCTGGTCTTGAAACCAAAGCGCATCGCCAAAAAACAGCATGATCGAGTCCAAACCCGTCCCGCCCATTGCTGGCTGATGGTAGTTGTCGCTCATGGCGAAATTATCCGCGAGGTGCTTCGTGTAGGGCGCATCGCCATTCTGCATGTTGTAAAAACCCATCGCCGTTGCGCCTTCGCCGGTCGTGACTTTGTCAGGCGCATAATCCGTACTGAAGTTTGCGGGCTGAGCCTGGCCATTTACGCTGGCGCCAACCGTGACTTCGGTCCAGGTGAACAGGTCCCTTCGGCAACCGCTCGGATTGCTCGGCGTGGCATAGGCCGCATTACAGTCCAATTGCTGATACATCTGGTAATACCTATGCACAGGGCTATTGGCATATGAATTAAAAGGAAACGGGCCGCCGTTCGTAAGTTGGAATGGACCCGGCGCCAAGCGTTGAGTAGGGCGGGGAACTGCTTACACCGGCGATTCGCGAGTCCGGGACTGGTCCACTCAGTCCAGTCCCACCCTGCAACAGCGACTGGTAGTAAGGAATAAATGGTTGGGGCAACCCATTTTCTGTGGACACAGCATCGCGCTAGTTGCACATGCCGTTATCCAGGCAGACGTCTGCCGGCCCTCCGTTCAACGGAGCAGGCAATGTGAGATAGGCAGTTTTTCCCGTCGTCGGACTCGGCTGATAAGTGGTGCTGCCGGTGATGTCGGCCTGGAACTGGGTAGCTTGCGAGTAGTTGGCTCCAGGCGATCCATCAGCGTTGATAATTCCTTCCGAAAGCAAGTTATTCACGCGTTTCGCCCGGCTTGGGACGGTAGGTGGCAAACAGATGGTCGAACGAGCGGTTCTCACCCACGATGACAATTACATGCTTGATAGGCGTCGCCGTGTTGGCGTCGCCCTTGGGCGCCTTGCTGGCCTGACCCGGAATGGAGTTGGAAGAGTTGGAACTCGAGGCCAGTAAGACCGTCGAAATAGATAAGACCGCCGATATAGATATGAGAGCAACCGAAAGGGCCGCTCGGAGCGCCGAAGCGTTGGTAGAATTATTTTGTCGTTGTTTCATAGAGTTATTCCTCCGTTTGGATCAATTTCAACCTTCGAAAACTCCCGATCGTGCGCAAACACATTAATGTTAATCTCTCGTCACAGTGATGAGACTTTCTCGTCACAGAATCGATTCCGCAGAACCGGGATCAGGAAAGTGGAAAAGAGCTCAGTCCTACTTGCCTCGTGGTGGTGGTGACCAATACAGAATAGTCACACCCGTACGAAGCTCCTACGGGAACCAACACCGGTTTCGTGTCCAACCCCATCAATGAGTTAGACCTCTATCTATTGTTGAGTGCTCGGGCGGCCCGAATTATGAGCCTTGCACTCAGGTGTGGGAATGCTGCTAAAGGAGCGTCCGTTTGTAGAAGTGGCGAGCGTAGAATAAAGTGGAAGTGAGATTACCTCTTGGTAAGGGAACAATTCTTGACGCTCATCAAATTTCTCCCTATTTGACCTGCGCAATGGTCACGAACGAACTCTCGGAGTTGGTGGAAACCATATCGGAAAGCCTTGCCGTACGAGGCATCTACTTGCTTATGGATGAGCGAATAGACCTGATCTGCGGGTCAGGATCAGTCCAGGACACGGATAATCCTAAAGTCATGCAAAAGATCGCCGAATTTGCGGCTGCTCATGAATGGCATGTCACTTACTATCATGTAGGATTCGTCTTTTGGCCTGATAAAGCCATGGCTGACAGCACAGCCGTTGCTTCAGAAGAATCATCGCGGAGCCTAGCCAACGGTGCGAGACCTAAATGGTGAGGCGGACAATAGCGGGAGTGGGATAGTCTCCTCCGCCGTTGACGGGTTGCCTGCACGCCACACGTTCTTGCCACACTGAGCGTTGTACGTGCGAGGACGCGAACGAGCCGTGGAATACTCCATGAAGGACAAAGGGCTGTACGGTCTCATGGCTCCGGGAAAGGCGGGAGCGGCCAGCGCGCACTGCGAGTAAGCCAGGGATTACCGGTTGGGCGCCGATCAACTATCCCTACGGCGAGTGCGATGAGGGTGCGATCAAGAGACCAAAATACGATTCTCTATTATATTCGGCGTTATTCGCTCAAGCTCGACGCCTTGATTGCGTTGAAGATGCTGCATGTAATGCTCTTGGCCGCGATATGAAGTTGAAAACGCGAAAGGGAGTGGAAAATCGCACCTCCGAGCGGAAAGGTCGGAAGGAAGAGCGTGTCAAAGCTGTTGTGTTGTGCGCGATCGGCACGATATTAATGGCTAATTGGTTAGCCTGTTTGTATTTGCACGGTAGGTCGTCAGCCGGATTTTTCTGGTGGTGATTTGAAACCCGAGCCTCGGGAACGGCACTGTATCTCACAGTTTCTCCGATTTGAATCACAGTATGAAACTCTATGTAGGTAATCTCGCTTTCGAGACGACTGAAAATGATCTCCAGGATCTTTTTGAAAAACAAGGACGCGTCACCGAGGTGGCACTCATGACCGACCGGATGACGGGCCGCTCCCGTGGCTTTGCTTTTGTCACGATGGAAGCCAACGAGGCCGGGCAGAATGCAATTACCACGCTCAACGGAAAGCAAATGCACGGGCGCGCGTTGACGGTAAATGAAGCGCGACCTCGCGAAGAGCGACCCCGCCGAGCTCCTTCACCTCGCTGGTAATTTTCGCCCGGGTCGGGCCGACGCGGTTTCCCTTTGAGGAGCGAGGTCGGGTCGGTTCGGCCAGGGAATGTTAATAGTGGAAACGGATAAAGCGATCGATCTCGAGAGCGTGATCATGGCCGTGCTACCGGGAACCATGGCTCGGGTGGCATTGGAGAGTCAGCACCTGATCGCCCATGTCTCGGACAAGATGCGCAAGTGCTTCATTCGGCTGACGGTGGGCAATCGCATACGGTTCCAAATGTCACCCTACGACACGGTCAAGGCGCGGACCGTTTACCGGCTGGGCTAGGGCTTCACGATCGTGGCGTCACAATGCTCACCAAGAGTTCCGAGCCGCCCGGCAGTAATGCGCATCCTGGTGCGTTGCCCAGGGACAGCGAAACTGTTCCCCACTGGCCTAACGACTAAAGCCACCAATTTCGCCGCGATAAAAGTAGCGGACAACAAGCTGGCTTGTAGCTTCTGCGGCAAAGTGCACCTGTGGACGAAGCAGAATATCGTTCTCGGCCGTATCCCGATGAAGGGCCAAGGCGGCAAGGGCTTAAAAAGCTAGGTAGAACCAGGCGAGCCAATAGACGACCGCCGCCAAGGATTGGAAGTCAATTCGCCTCTCCCGCCGAGGGGATGAGAAGTCTGGCGAACCGGTACCAAACAACCAAAACCCCCGATCCTAAATGAGCCCGGCTTTTTTTAACGCTCTGTAGGCGCCGTTCTTGTTGATCGTTTTTAGACCGCGGGCATTGGTTTTGACGCGGACGAATTTCTTCAGCTCGGGCACCCAGACGCGTTGTTCATGCAAATTCGGGCTAAAAACCCGCGGCACGTTCTTGGTTACGTGACGGCCGACGCCGCCTTTTTTCTTCGCCATACCGCGACGATGAATGTGGCTGCCGCGCGCGGGCTTCGATCCTGTGATGCTGCAAACTTTTGACATATAGCCGGCTCCGAAAGGGGCGTAAGTTGGGGTCAGTCGCGGGAATGGTCAAGCGATTCCTGCCTCGCATCTGCTTCTGGCTTCCCGGAGTTAAAGTTCGCTCCGCGAAATCGTCAGCAGGACGTGCGACTTTCATTTTCCGAAAACTTCTGTGTTGAACAGAGAGAGCATCCCGTGGTCAAATGCGTTTCCACAAAATTCCGGCACCGACCGGGTTCTCACGATGACGCACAAAAATAACCAGAAACATCGGGTCGGCATTGTCGGTGCGGGCGAAATCGTGAAGCGCCGTCACCTGCCGGCACTGCAGCGTCATCCTGATGTTGAGATTGTTGCGGTCAGCAATTCCAGCTACGAAAGCTCGGAGGAATTTTGCCAGAAGAATGTGCCGCACGCCACGCCCATGACGAACTGGGCCGAATTGCTCGCGATTCCCGAGCTCGACATCATCTGGATCGGCACTCCGCCTTACATGCATTCGGCGGTGACCATGTCGGCGCTGGAAGCCGGCAAACATGTCTTTTGCCAGGCGCGCATGGCGATGGACCTGGCCGAAGCGGAGGAAATGCTGGCTGCTTCGCGCCGTTATCCAGAACTGGTGACGATGCTCTGCCCGCCACCGCATGGGATGCGCGGAGGATTACTCGTGCAAAAGTTGCTCGCGGAAGAAATTCTCGGCAAGCCGCACCATCTGCGTCTGCAAAGTTTAAACAGCGCCTTTCTCGATCCCGACGCGCCAGCCCACTGGCGTCAGCGAATTGAAATCAGCGGATTGAACATCCTGACGCTTGGGATCTACGCGGAGGTGTTGCAGAGCTGGTTTGGGGACATAACCGGCGTCTATGCACGGGGAAAAATCGTCCAACCGGTGCGGCAGGGTTACGATGTACAGATTCCTGATCTGCTAACGGTTCTCTGCACGTTTAGCAACGGGATGGAAGGTGTCCTGGAGTTCAGTGGGATCGATGCTCATGCGCCCTCCGATCGGCTGGAGGTCTACGGCGATCTCGGGACGCTCACCTACGACTTCGGCGCGGATGTGGTGCATGCGAGCAAGATCGGCGATCGGGCTCTACATGTCGTGGAGCTGACGCCGGATCTCGAGACTAACTGGCATGTCGAAGATGACTTTATCGCGGCGGTGAAGGCGCGCGGACGGATGCGCCCACATCCTGATTTTGACGATGGCGTGCGCTACATGCGGGTGGTGCAGGGGGTGGCTGATTCGCGCCGGACTAACGGCTGGGTCGAAATCGCGCCGGCGCTGGCTGGTTCCGCTACAGCATTGCACCTCGCATGATGAAGAGCGCGATGCTGAAGTAGATTACCAGGCCGGTTACGTCGACCAGCGTCGCGACAAATGGTGCTGAAGAGGTTGCTGGATCTGCTCCCAAGCGCCGGAGTAAGAACGGCAGCATCGAACCGGAAAGCGAACCCCAAAGCACCACGCCGATCAACGAGATGCCGACAGTGAGGGCGACAAGCGGCCAATGCGACCCATAAATTTCGCGATGAAAATATTTCTCGCCCAGGACCGACCAGACCGTAACCCGGATCGCGCCGATCGTTCCAAGGATCAAGCCTAACGAAAAGCCGGCCTGCAATTCCCGGCTCGCGACGCGCCACCAATCACGCAGCGTGACTTCACCCAAGGCCATCGCGCGAATGATGAGGGTCGAAGCCTGAGAACCGCTGTTGCCGCCGCTGGAGATGATAAGCGGTAGAAAAAGCGCGAGCACGACCGCCTTCGCAATCTCGTCCTGGTAGCTCGACATCGCGGTGGCGGTGAGCATTTCGCCCAGGAACAATATCACCAGCCAGCCGGCACGTTTACGAACCATTCTCCACAAAGGGATGCGCATGTAGGGCTCGTCGAGCGCTTCCATGCCGCCGATCTTCTGGATGTCTTCGGTCGCTTCCTCTTCGGCGACGTCCAGCATGTCGTCCACCGTCACGATGCCCACGAGCACGTTGGCGGAATCGACCACTGGCAAGGCTGCGCGGTCGTACTTGCGGAAAATGTTGAGCGCGTCCTCTTGAGTTTCGTTTGCTGTTAGATGGACAAAGCTGCGGTCCATGATTTGGGCGACCTTTGTCGTTAGGGGACGAAGGAGAAATTCGCGCATGCGCAGGTCATCGATAAGGCGGCCTTTGTCGTCGACCACGTAAACGAAGTTGAGCGTTTCGCGGTCCTGACCGTGTTCGCGCACATAGTCGAGCACCTGTTGCACGGTCCAATCTTCTCTTGCGGCGATGAAGTCGGGCGTCATCAGGCGGCCCACGCTGCCTTCCGGATAACCGAGCAAAGCCTGAGCGATCTTGCGCTCTTCGGGCGTGAGAAGCTGAATGAGTTGGCGGGCAGCCGCGCTCGGCAACTCTTCGAGCAAGGCTGTGCGATCGTCGGGCGACATCTCGTTGAGAAGGGAAACGACCTCTTCGTGCGCCATCGCGCGCAGAAGTTGTTGCTGCGATTCGAGATCGAGATACTCGAAAACATCCGCCGCCAGCACGTTGGGCAGAATGCGAAAAATGATGACGCGCTCATCCTCAGGCAGGTCGAGAATGATCTCAGCCACGTCTGCCGGCGGCATCTCCGAAAAGAGGTCGCGTAAGGCGGCAAAGCTGCGCGCTTCGATCATGCCTTGGATTTCCGGTATGAGAATCTTGCCAACCATGTGATGCAGAGTTGAGGCGACGAGCTTGCGGTGTTTAACCTAACCGTCGACTCGCTTCAACGCTTTCCCCTTCAAGAATGCAACGAGCGTCGGTCAGGCGAAGCAGGGAAACACGTGATCCAGTTTTGTACTCCACGCTTTGATGTTTCCGGGAAACTGGTCAAACTAACTCGGATGACTCCATCTACCTCGGCTCCAAACATTCGCCGCGAAATTGGCGATGACGGAGTTTGCCTGCTCATTTTCGACCGGCCCGATTCGGGTGCGAATATTTTTGACGCTGCAACGCTCCGCGATTTGAGCGAGCAGCTCGACTTTATCGAGAGCGATTCCAGTCTCAAAGGTGTCGTGGTTACTTCGGCCAAGAAATCCATTTTCATCGCCGGCGCCGATTTGCAGACCCTCCTGCGCCAGGCGCAAACAGGAGAGATGCGCGCCTTTATTGCCGTAGGACAAAAGATCTTTAATCGACTTTCGGCGCTGAAGATTCCGACGGCGGCCGCGATTCATGGGGCCTGCGCCGGCGGCGGTTATGAAATCACGCTCGCTTGTGACTATCGGGTCGCATCCGATGCACCGGCCACGCGTATCGGGCTGCCTGAGACAACACTCGGACTGGTTCCGGCCTGGGGCGGCGCAACGCGTTTGCCGCGCTTGATCGGTCCGGAAAAGGCGGCGGAAGTTATTTTGAAAGGGAAGCTATATCCTGCGCAGGAAGCGTTGCAGCTTGGTCTGGTCGACAAAGTTGTGCCGCAGGAAAGTTTATTGAGTGCGGCCAAAGAGGCTTTACGCACGCAAGGGAAAGAACGCGCCACGGCGGAGGCCGGCAGGTCGCCTGGGACGTCGAAGGCAGTCGAAGCCCCGCCTTCGCAAAACTCGGCGCCGGCGCGCGCCGCGGAAATCATCAATCAAAGCCTAACAAGCTCAGAGGAGGACTCGTTGCGGCACGAGCTCGATGCGATTGTTGAGCTGGGCGAAACGGAGGCAACTCGTAACCTGATCCGTAATTTTTTCCTCGCCGACAAATACAAGAAAGGCAACGCCACCGCGCCTAACGAAAAGATAGTGCATGCTGCGGTGATCGGCGCTGGCGTGATGGGTTCAGGCATTGCGCAATGGCTCAGCGCGCGCGGCATCACCGTTATCCTGCGCGACGTGAATGCCGAAGTGCTCGATGGCGGCCTGGCCAGGATTGAGAAGACTTACGGAGAAGCGGTGAAGCGGGGATTGATGAGCGAGGAAAAAGCGAAAGAAGGTCGTGCCCGCATCGTCGCCTCAGCCAATCCCGGACCGATGCGCGACGTGCAGATCGTGATCGAAGCCGCCTCGGAAAAGATGGAAATCAAAAGGGAAATCTTTCACGACCTCGACAGCAAGATTGACGATACCGACATCCTTGCGACGAATACCTCCGCCCTCTCGATCAGCGATCTTGCGGCGCAAACACAACACCCGCGTCGCGTCATCGGCCTGCATTTTTTCAATCCGGTCAGCCGGATGAAATTGATCGAGGTCGTGATCGGCAAACAAACCAGCGAGGAAACGAGGGACCGTGCTCTGGCCTTTGCCCGCCAGATCGGTAAGACTCCAGTGGTGGTGCGGGACAGTCCCGGCTTTCTCGTCAACCGTGTGCTTTTTCCTTACCTACTGGAGGCGGCTGAGCTTTTCGAGTTGGGCGTCGATGCGCAGAAACTGGACGATGCACTTCTGGCGTGGGGAATGCCAATGGGACCGCTGCGTTTGATCGATGAGATCGGCATCGACATCACCATCGATATCGCCGTCACGCTCGAGAAAGCTTTTGCCGTCCGCGACGCGACACCGGCAATCCTGAGCAAGATGCGGGAGGCGAAAACGCTCGGACGCAAAACCGGCAGCGGTTTCTACAAGTACGAGGGCAAACAGCAGTCGCCTAACGAGTCTTTGGAAAAGTGGCGTAACAAGTCAAACCCGTCTCAGATGGACGGAGATGAACTCGCCCTGCGCCTCGTTTACTTGATGGTGAACGAAGCCGCCCGTTGCCTGGAGGAAGGCGTCGTCGCGTTGCCGGAGGACGCGGATTACGGGATGATGCTAGGCACCGGCTTCGCGCCTTTGCGCGGAGGACCTCTGCGTTTCGCGGATTATTTTGGGAACGGGAAATTGGTTCAACTCGGGGAGCGATATGGTGGAAAATTTGAGCCGTGTGATCTGCTCCGGAAGCAAGCCCAAAGCGGAAAGAAGTTTTATGCAAATTAGGGCGGCACAATCTTGGCCCCCGCATCACGCAAGCGGAAGGCTTGCCCGATCTTTATGAAAACACCTCTCGAAGCGCCTGAAAAACAAATCGCCGAAGAAACCTCTGCCAAGTCGAGCAGCGCAGATGCGACCTCTGTTATTGACACATCCAAAATGTCGGAAGGCAAACGCGCCGCCCTGGAACTGGCCGAAGCCTCGCGTGATCCGCTTGATGAACGCGGCAGTTTCGCAAGCAACCTGTTCATCGGCCGCTATGATTTCGATCGCATTTTTCCCTATGCGGCACAGAGCGACGAAGATCGCGCGAAGGGTGAACCGTTTCTGAATCAGCTGCGCGATTACCTGGAAAAGAATGTCGATGCCGATGAAATCGATCGCAGCGGCGAAATCCCGCGGAAAAACATCGAGGACCTTTTCGCGATGGGCGCTTTCGGAGTGAAAATCCCAACGGAATACGGCGGGCTTGGTTTGTCGCAGGTGAATTATGGACGCGCCGCGATGTTATTAGGCAGTTGGGACGCCAATCTGACCGCGCTCGTTTCGGCGCATCAATCGATTGGAGTCCCACAGCCACTCCTGCTTTTTGGTACCGAGGAACAGAAGGCAAAATATCTCCCCCGCGTCGCGCGCAAGGAAATCTCGGCTTTCGCTCTCACGGAATGGAACGCCGGTTCCGATCCGGCGAACATGAACTTGCGCGCCGATCCGAGCGAAGATGGCAGCGCTTACATTCTCAACGGAGAAAAGCTTTGGTGCACGAATTTGATCAAGGCCGGCGTTCTGGTGGTGATGGCGAAGACGCCACCCAAAATCGTAAACGGAAAAGAACGCAAACAGATCAGCGCCTTTATCGTGGACGTCGATTCGCCGGGACTGGAAATCACTTATCGCTGCCGTTTCATGGGATTGCGGGCGCTCTACAACGGCATTGTAAAATTCACCAATGTTCGCGTGCCGCGCGAAAACCTGATCGCGAAGGAGGGCCAGGGTTTAAAGGTTGCCCTCACGACATTAAATACCGGTCGCCTAACGATTCCCGCGGCGTGTGTTGGTTTATCCAAACGGCTTCTCGAGATCTGCCGCAAATGGGCCAGCGAGCGCGTTCAATGGGGCGTTCCGATCGGTCAACATTATGCGATCGCGGGCAAAATCGCTGAGATGGCGGGAAATGTTTTTGCGATGGAAGCCATGACTTTCCTGACGAGTGCACTGGTCGATCGGAAGGCCGGCGATCTGCGGATCGAAACCGCAATGTGTAAAATGTGGTCGACGGAAGCGACCTGGCGGATTGCGGATGAAGCGATGCAGGTGCGTGGCGGCCGCGGCTACGAAACCGCGGAATCGCTTAAGGGCCGTGGCGAAGAAGGCATTCCGGTCGAGCGATTCCTGCGCGATTGCCGCATCAATATGATCTTTGAGGGTTCGAGTGAAATCATGCGGCTCTTCATCGCGCGCGAGGCGCTCGATCCGCATCTGAAAGTCGGAGGCGCGATTTTCAATACGCAACTGCCGACCGCGGAGCGAGCCAAGGCTGCGATCAAGTCAGGCAAGTTTTACGCAAGCTGGTATCCGAAACAGTGGGGTCTCGGCACGCCAGGTAATCTGGACAACCTGCATGCCGATTTGCGACCGCACGTTCGTTATGGAGCCGGGGCGAGCAAGAGATTGGCGCGGGGCCTGTTTCACGCCATGACGCGTTTTGGCCCGAAGCTCGATCGCGAACAATTGTTGCTCTCGCGTTTTGTCGGGATTGCGACGGAGCTGTTCGCCATCAGCGCGACGTGTTCGTTTGCGCAACATAAGATCGACTGCGGCGAGCCAGCGGATGAGGTTCTTTCAGTGGCGAAGTATTTCTGTCGTTCCGCTGCGATGCGGATCGACCACCACTTTGCGGGTACATCGCACAATGCGGATCGTGCCGGCTACGACCTCACACAGGAGTTGATGGAAGGGAAACACGCCCACCTGCGCCAAGGCATCGTGTAGCCCGAAGCCCTCCAGTTCATTGAAGGCAAAGCCGCCTCCGCTCGTCGCGGCCAGGTTGACCAAGTCGTTCGCGCCGACTAACATCAGCGGATGAGTACACCGACCACGCTTGCTGAGGCGGCGAGCGCAACTGGCGCCCGCCGCGTCAGCGGGGGCCAGCGGGCGCATTCCGAACCGAAATCGCGCGTCCTCGACCAAATCGCGGAGCACGTTTTGCTCGATGGATTTCGCATTGTCATCGATCTCGACAAGAGCGAAGGCTCTTACCTTTACGACTCCGCGCACAACCGGCGGCTGATCGATTTCTACGGCTTCTTCGGCTCCAACCCGGTCGGATTCAATCATCCGTATTTTGAGAAGCCGGAAGTGCAGAAAGATTTGCTGTGTGCGGCGAAGATAAAAATCGCCAACTCCGATGTTTATTCCGAAGGCTACGCCCGGTTTCTCGAAACATTCTGGCGCGTCATGGGCCTGCCACCGCTCGAGCGCATGCTGTTGATCGAAGGTGGCGCCCTCGCGGTTGAGAACACGCTCAAGGCCGCGATGGATTGGAAGGTGCGCAAGAACATGGCCGCCGGTCGCGGCCAGCGTGGCACCCAAATCCTGCATTTTCGTCGCGCCTTTCACGGCCGCAGCGGCTATACGATGAGCCTAACGAACACCGATCCGGTAAAGACGGATCTCTTTGCCAAGTTCGATTGGCCGCGCGTCTCCACGCCCTGGATTGACTTCTCGTTAGGCAAAGAAGCCCGCGAAGCCGACGTGATCGAGCGAGAAAAGAAATCTGAGGCCGAAATCATGCAGTTTGTGCATGACCGCGGGCACGACCTCGCCGCGATTATTCTCGAGCCGATTCAGGGCGAAGGTGGTGATAACCATTTCCGTGGCGAATGGCTGCAAACCCTCCGCCGCATCTGCGACGAAAATGAGATGCTTCTTATTTTCGACGAAGTGCAGTGCGGCATGGGTACGACTGGCCGCAACTGGTGCTGCGAACATTTCGACGTTCTGCCCGACCTGCTGTCGTTCGGCAAAAAATCGCAGGTTTGTGGCGTGATGGCTGGGCCGCGTCTGGATGACGTCAAAGAGAATGTCTTTCGTCTCCCGAGCCGGATCAATTCGACCTGGGGCGGCAACTTCACCGACATGGTGCGCTCGACCCATTTCCTCAACATCATTGAAGAAAAAAATCTGGTCGAGAACGCTGGCGTCGTCGGCGAACACTTCCTGGGTCGCTTGCTGGAGTTGCAAGACGAAATCCCGATCATGAGTGCGGTGCGCGGGCGCGGCTTGTTTCTCGCTTTTGATCTGCCCGATCCCGCAACACGCGATCAGCTTTGGAAGAGACTCTTCGACGGCGGCGTTCTCACCCTCAAGTCGGGTGAGAAAGCAATTCGCTTCCGTCCCGCGCTCGACATCACGAGAAAAGTAGTCGACGAAGCGATCGAGCTGATGCGGCAGCAGATGACAAAGTAGGGCGAGCCTCCGACTCCCGCTTTCCCCATCGCAACGGGGAACTCGCAACACTTCGAAACATGCACAACGTCCTCAAAAATCTTGGCCTCTCCGATGAAAACCGCGGCGCGTTCTCTGGCGAATGGCATGGCAGCGGCGAACTGCATGAAAAGATTTCGCCTGTCAATGGGAGATCGTTAGGCAAATTTCGCACCGCGTCGGCGGAGGATTACGAGAAAGTGGTCCGGCGCGCGCAGGAAGCTTTCCTGAAATGGCGCGCTACTCCCGGTCCGGTGCGTGGCGAAACCGTCCGGCAACTCGGCAACGCTTTGCGCGAGCAGAAGGACAATCTCGGCGCGCTCGTTTCTCTCGAAGCCGGCAAGATCATCGCCGAAGGCAAAGGCGAAGTGCAGGAAATGATCGACATCTGCGACTTCGCCGTCGGCCAATCGCGCATGCTTTACGGCCTGACGATTCAGTCGGAACGCGCCCGGCACCGCTTGATGGAGCAGTGGCATCCGCTCGGACTCGTCGCCGTCATTTCCGCTTTTAATTTTCCGGTCGCCGTCTGGTCATGGAATGCCGCGCTCGCAGCGGTGTGCGGTGACGCAACAATCTGGAAGCCATCGGAGAAAACGCCGTTGACGGCCATCGCCGTGACAAAAATCGCCGAACGCGTTTGTCGGAATACTGGCGCGGACCCCGCGATCTTTTCTCTCCTAATTGGCGATCGCAAGCACGTCGGCGAACGCCTGTCCGCCGATCGGCGTATCCCGCTTGTTTCCGCGACCGGCTCGGTGCGCATGGGAATTGAGGTTGCCAAAAGCGTTCACGGCCGGCTCGGTCGGAGCATCATGGAACTGGGTGGTAACAACGCGTTGATCGTTTGTCCGAGTGCCGATCTCGAGATGGCGACACAATCGATCTTCTTCGGCGCCGTCGGGACGGCAGGGCAGCGTTGCACCTCGACCCGTCGGGTCATTATGCATGAGTCGATCGCCGATAAGGTGCGGCAAAAGCTTTTGGCCGCTTACAAATCAGTGCCGATCGGAAATCCACTCGACGAGAAAACACTGATGGGACCCCTGATCGACCGTCAGGCTGTCGACGCGGTCTTGCATTCCATTGACCGACTGAAAGAGGAGGGCGGCGAGGTTCTGTACGGAGGCGAGCGTCTCGACGGCGAAAAATATACCGGTGGCTGTTACATGACACCATGCCTAACGAACGCAAGACCGGATTACAACATCGTCTGCGATGAAACCTTTGGTCCGCTGCTCTATCTCATGACCTATCGCGATTTCGATGAAGCGCTCGCGATCAATAACGGCGTGCCGCAGGGATTGACCTCCGCCATTTTCACAAACGACGTACGCGAGGCGGAAAAATTTCTTGGACCGGAGGGCAGCGATTGCGGGATTGCCAACGTCAACACAGGCACGAGCGGCGCAGAGATCGGCGGCGCCTTCGGCGGCGAGAAGGAGACCGGCGGCGGGCGCGAAAGCGGGAGCGATTCGTGGAAGATGTACATGCGTCGCACGACGAACACGATCAACTACTCGACCGAGCTGCCGCTCGCTCAGGGTATTCAATTCGGCGGGCCAGAAGAAGGGAGCTCGACCGCGTAGCGCGGGCGGGCGCCGTTCAAACCTTCTCTCGTTTCGTTAACCTAGGAAAAGTTCGAGACGACAGAAAGTCGTCGGCCGTGCATACGAACCGCCTAACCATGGAGCATTATGAACACTAGGACGGTTGAGTCGCCTAACGAAGCAGAAAACCAATTTAACTGGCCGCTTTGCTATGAGGCGGAAAATTTCCTCCTCGAGCGGATCGATGCTTTTCTGAAAGAGAACAGTTTCGCCCGCATTCTTTCCGAGCGCATGCGAAACGAGACCGGCACCCTTTTTCTCGACTGGGTCGATCATCTCGTCCTGCCCGCTTCAGATGAAAGCAGGCTACGGGAGAACGGATTCGTGGACGATCCGTTAGGCGAAAACGGGGAAAACCTGAAGGCGCTTTGGCATCCGGAGGCGATGCTGCCGCGCATTTTGCTCGCAGTAACAAATGCGAAATATCCTCCGGCGATCGCCATCCGGCCGGAGTTTGTCGCCGAATTTGCCGCGGTCCACGGAATCACAAATGCAATTGAGGGTGAGCCGCTATCGCGCTTTCGAAAGATGCTCGCCTACAAGGAAAATGGTTGTGAACTGTATGCGGTAGAGCGCCGTGGCTATCGCGGTTACCTGACTAAGTCGCCGGACCTGAAGACGTATATCGCGGCCCGCGAGCTTTGGCAGACGCGCCGCCGGCGCTGGGATGGCGACGCGAAGGGTTACGCGTACTCGCTCGATCGTTTACAACAGGTGATCGATCTCGTCGGCCGCGATCTCGCCTGTTATCTCGTTTTTGAGGAAGAGAGAATTATTGGCAGAAACGCAATCGTGCCGGGATCGAGCAGAAGCGGCGGCAGGATTCGTTAGGCTTGGGCTGGGCGAATCACGATCACCACACCTTCCGCTCGTCGCGGAAACATTTCGTCGATCTCATGAAAGCGTGGGACATGCTCGGCTTCCACCGGCGGGAGCGTTACTACGCCGGGGCGCAGGCAGGGTGGGGCGCGCAGATCACCGAGCAGCCGATCGAAGGCATCACGGTCTTCAACGATGTCGATCTTTACTCTGACGAAACCGAGATTGATTTCTCCACAAAACCTCTGCCGCCAGAGGAGAAAACGCTGCGAACGGTCGGGCTCTGGGTTGGGTTGCATGGCGAGAGTTTTCTCGATGCGGGAATGCATCACCTGGAGTGCCGTTTTGATTACGCACTCCTTCGCGAGCAACTCGCCGCGGCCCATATCAAGACGATGGCGCCGTTTTCCGATTTTCCTTTCCTCAAGCAGGCTTTCACCCAGGGCGAGCGCTGGGTCGTGCGACCAGAACGAATCACCAGGCTGAGGCTGCGAGGGCTCCTCACGGACGAGCAGGCGCAGAAGTTCAGCCGCGAAGGGGCGATCGGAAGTCACCTGGAAAACCTGCAGCGCAAGGGCGGGTTCAAGGGGTTCAACCAGAAGTCGGTCAGCGTCATCATCGAGTTGACCGATCCGCGCAAACAGGACGCGGTGCACAAGTGGGCCTAACGAGCGTCCCCTAGACTTTGGCAGATAGCTCCCTTAGTACATTGCTCGTGAAGCGACACGATCAAATCTCGATGCAAAGGCGAGCGGCGATCATCACGGCTCTCCGAACACCTGTCGGCCGGCACGCGGGCGCATTGGCGTCGGTTCGCCCCGACGATCTTGCCGCCCACGTCATCAAGGCCGTCGTGGCGCGATCCGGCATCGACCCCGCATTGATCGAGGATGTCTACTTCGGCGCTACCAACCAGGCCGGCGAGGACAACCGCAACGTCGCGCGCATGGCCGCGCTGCTGGCGGGCCTCCCCGAGTCCGTGCCGGGTTCGACGGTGAATCGCCTCTGTGCGTCGGGGCTGGAAGCCGTCAACATCGCGGCGCGCATGATCGAGGCGAATCACGGTGATGTGTTTATCGCGGGCGGCGTCGAGTCGATGAGCCGTGCACCTTATGTGTTCAGCAAGGCGGAAACCGCGTTCGACCGGTCGCAGCAGATCTTCGACACTTCGATCGGCTGGCGCCTGGTCAATCCTCGCATGGCGGCGCTGCATCACCCCTTCTCCATGGGCGAGACCGCCGAGAATGTCGCCCGCAAGCACAAGATCAGCCGGGCGGATCAGGATCAGTTCGCGCTGCAGAGCCAGCAACGGTGGTCGGCGGCGCACCAACGCGGGCTGTTCGCCCAGGAGATCGTGCCCGTTGAGATTCCGCAGCGTAAGGGCGCTCCGACCCTCGTCAGCGTGGACGAGCATCCGAGGCCGGACACGACGCTGGAGAATCTCGCCAAGCTGAAACCCGCGTTCGCCAAAGACGACCAGGGCACGGTGACCGCGGGCAATTCGTCGGGTATCAACGACGGCGCGGCGGCATTGTTGATCGTTGAAGCCGGGCTGGCCAGATCGCTGGGTCTGCAGCCGATCGCCTTCATCGGTCCGAGCGCCGCGGCCGGCGTCGATCCCGCGTTCATGGGGCTCGGACCCGTGCCCGCGATTCGCAAGGCGCTTCTGCGCGCGAAACTGACGCTCGACCGCATCGACCTGTTCGAGTTGAACGAGGCGTTCGCCGCGCAGGCCCTCGCCTGCCAGCGCGAGCTGGGCATCGACAACGCAAAATTGAACGTTAACGGCGGCGCGATTGCGATCGGTCACCCGCTTGGTTGCAGCGGCGCCCGCCTGGCCACGACGCTGATCCACCAGATGGCTCGCACCGGCGCCTCGCGCGGCATCGCGTCGCTCTGCGTCGGGGTAGGACAAGGCTTGGCGACGGTCTTCGAACGGGAGT
>CAWAYD010000004.1:0-917408 GCA_963786175.1 uncultured Verrucomicrobiae bacterium
CATCAGGTCATTCTCTGGGACAACGTAGCCGTTACGTCCGTGTTTGAGGTAGCCAATTTCGGGAGGGTGTCGCCCTTCCTCGGTAACGACCGGCAGGCCGAAATAAAACGCCTGGTTCAACGACAAGCCGACGTGCCCGGGAATGGCACAAACATCGGCCATTTTGAATATTCGGCTGATCTGAAGATTCTCCGGGTCGTGGACCTCACCAAGGTATAGCGTGGTTCTAGGGTTCATGCGGGCCCTCCATTCCTCCTTCATTCCTGCGCCGACGATGACCAGTCCTATGTCACTTCCCTCCACATCCCGGAAGATCTCAATCAGGTGATCTACACGTTTGCGACCACCGTCAATATCCATCCGGCCCGCAAACAAGACTACTTTTCCAAAAGGAATGCCGAGTTCGCGTTTGATGTCCTCCTTCGATTCCGTCACAGCCGGAAAATCGCCAAAGTTAATTGTGTTGTTCGCGGTAAACGCCTTCAAACGCTGGCCGACCGGAACGTTCTTCATCAAGTCGGCGGAATAAAGAATCAGACCATCATTCAGCCACATCAGGTAATCGAAGGCTAGCGCCCGCCAGCGGCTGTCCGGGACATCTAGATTGCGCGTCTTGGTCCAGAACGCCACGGGAATGCGTTTCCATTTCAACCAATGAGTCAGGGGAAACAGTATGCGGTCCTTTAGATGAAGAAAGAGGATGACAGCATCGGGTTTGCGTTCCAGGACCGCGCGGCGATAAAGGCCGAACCGGAACGGAAGTTCTTCAAGCCGGAAGCGGGGCGAAATTGCGTTCTCCGGCTGCAAACGATTTGTAAGGACCTCGAAGTCCCAACCTTCCTCGCGGAAACGTTTCCAGAAATAATTATAAACCGAAACACGATAATGCATCACCGTGTTCGAGATTAGGAGGACTTTTTTCTTCTCCCCTTTGTTGGTCATCAAAGCCTGCCGCGGCAGCGGATCGTGAGCCTTAACGAACCGCGGCGGACTGGAGCGGGCGGGCCGGTGACTTGGATTTTTGATTTACGTGTTGGTCCAACAGGGCCAGAGCAGCGAACATTGTGGCCTGTCCCCAATGCAGGGTCGGTGTCTTGTTCGTCATCAAAGGGTATTTTCGATAATAAAAATATCCAGTCGGATCCTGCATGTTTGCGATCGTCCAGTGCGCGACCCTTACCGCCGTGTCAATACTTTGAGGATGCAGCCTTCTGAGGTTGACCAGCGTCTGTATCGCTTGCGAAGCGCATTGGATATCCAACGGTCGTGTTTTCCGATCATAGTATCTGGGAGTACCATCCGGTCCAAAAAAGGTTTCGATGAAAAATCGATAACCTTTCTCGAGGGAGCCCTGGAAGTGTTTCTCGCCGCTACCTCGAATGTAGTAATCGATCGCCTCAAGGTTATAGCCGGTATGGAATAAATCCACCCACTCCCAGCGGGGATGCGAGCCGTAATTCCAGGCACCGTTGGGCAATTGGTCGCGTACCGTAAAGGCTACAGCCCTTGCCGCCACGTCCGCATAGCCATTGTTCGGAAGGTGCGAATGCACGCGAGCAAGGAAGCCTGCGCCAAGAACATTCGAATTATGGATGCCGTGTTGGCCCGGAATCGGTTTCCCCCCGTTCGAAGGAATGTAATTAAAACAAATATCCCTTCCCGTATCAATGTAGCCTAGTTCATCTATGATAAACTGGGAGATCCGCTGAGCAGTTTCCAAGTCTCTCGATTCGGAAAACTCCTCGTAGGAATCAAGGAAGGCGTGCCCGATCAGACTCGTCCAGACCACCGTTGGAACGCCCTTTGGGATTCGGCCACTCCGCGATTCATATTCAAAATGGTTACCCCAGGCGTAGCCGATAAATTGATGGCACCGATTGTCCTCGAGCCAGTCAAGGCACTGTCGCATTTTAGCCCGATACTCTTCTTTGCCGGTGCTTTGGTACAAATGAAGGTAGCCTTGAGCGAAAAAACCCATGGCCTTACTACTCATGGAAGGCCTGATCCCAAGCATGGGGCGAAGATTTATCGGAGAGCGACGTACGAGCTGCTGCCAAACCCGCCTTAGGAACGCATTGTTGTTGAAAGTGAAAATAGGGGCTAGTGGCGAAGATAGCCCGTCAAAAACATCGTACGCGCTATAGCCATGTGCCACTATCCATTCCTCAAGCTTCAGGAGTGAGTCCTGCAGTTCCGTCGCCGATACTGTGCTGCTCATGAATCAGGCTAAATTGATAAGGGACACTTCAATAGATTCATGATTCCTCCATTGAGAATTCGCTGCCGCCGTCGGACGGTAATTTCACTCCATTTTGGGCTAGGAGTGTCCGGTATGCTGTGACCAGGTTTTCTCCGACCTTGCTCCATTGTAGTTCGCCCTCTACCCGACGGCGGCCATGCTCGCCCATCGTGCGCCGGAGTTCCGGCGCGTCCATCAGTTGCGCGATCGCTTCCGCGAACCGCGCTTCGTCGTTCGGTTCGACGTAAACCGCCGCGTCCTGCGCGGAAAATCGGGTCTCCTTGAGGTCAAAGGTGACGATGGGTTTCGAATAGCTCATGTACTCCATGATCTTGATCCAGGTGGAGACATCGTTGAGCGGGCTTGACGGGTCGGGATCGACGCAGATGTCGGCCGCGGCCAGGTTCGCCTGCAACTCTTCATCGGACACGAACCCGGTCAATTCGACAAAGCCATCGAGCGCTCGTTCCGAGGCCAGAGCGCGCAAGTCGCCGAGCGAATCGCCCGATCCCATAATGACGCAATAGAAATCCCGGCGTTTCAAAGTGTTCACGAGGTGCCATAAGGATCGGAGCAAATAATCAACGCCATCCTGCGGATTAAGACTGCCGACGTAGCAAAGAATGCATTTGCCCATCCCCTTCAGGCGGGGACTTGGCGTCACCGACATCATCCTAGATTCATTCGGGCCGTTTCTGACCACGAATATCTTTTCAGGATCTACCCGTGCGCGCTCGATCTCCACCTTCCTGTAGGATTCGTTCGTGGCAATCACGATGTCGGCCATTCTAAGACTGCACCATTCAAAGACCCTGAGCACTTGCGTATAAAAACCTTCTTCGGTCCCATAGCGGGATCGGTATAACTCTGGACAGAGATCGTGGTGATCAAAGACAAATTTCCTACCGAGGAGCTTGAATGGCAAAGCGGCCAGAAAGAGGGTGTCCGGCGGATTGTGAGCATGAATCGTATCAAATCCGCGCCTGATGAGAACATAACTGGCCACGGCCAGGCAGGCCGCGGTAAAATAGCAATACTCGACGAGATAACCGAAAGAAGATTTCAGCTTGAGAAAAAGCAGACCGGCTCGACCGAGACGTTTCGAGGAGGTTTTCTTAAACAGTTCCAAGCGTGGCACACGGTAAACCACGATACCGTTTAGGATCTCGCATGCCGCCTGGCCGACTTCCCGAAGTGCAATGACTGATACATGGTATCCCGAAGAGCTAAGCAAGGTCGCTTCATTCCTGACCCGCGTGTCCTGCGGATAGTGATTCTCCACGAGCATGAGAATGCGGGCCTTGTCCATTCGTTTAAGCGCTAGCTGTACCGAGCACGGTCCTACCAGCAAATACCTTCGTAGTTCGAAAAGCCGTTCCGCGCTTCTGGCTGCAGGCGGACGAGATCGATGAGCGCCTTTGCATCACCGCAGCTTAAGAGCGCTTCGTGAATTTCCGGATTCCGCCTCCCGGCGACAAGGACGTCGCTAGCTTCGATTACTGCCGCGGGTGAAGACATCATCAGGGAAGAGATATGAGGGATGGTTTCATCGATATAACGCTTATTCGCACCGACCAGTTTCGCGATTGCGACTTCTTCGTCGTAGATGGCCACTTTATAGCCCTTGCCGATGAGAGTTTCGATCAAGGTCACGATCGGACTCTCGCGCATGTCATCCGAGCCCGCCTTGAAACTTAAGCCGAGGACGCCGACACGTCTCCTGCCTGATTTTCGGATGAGATCAAAAGCGGCGTCGATCTGTGCCTGGTTGCTCCTGGCCAGAGAATTAAGGACCGGCATTTCGACGTCGAGTTGTTTGGCCTTGTGAAGAATGGCGCGGAGATCCTTCGGCAAGCAGGAGCCGCCGAAAGCGAATCCGGGCTTAAGATAGTAAGGAGAGATATTGAGCTTGGTATCCTTGCAAAAGATCTCCATCACTTTGTGACTATCGATATCCATCCGTTTGCTCAGATTTCCGATCTCATTCGCAAAACAGACTTTGAGGGCGTGAAATGCGTTCGAAGCATACTTGATCATCTCTGCCACTCGAATGGGCGTCCGTTCGACTTGAGATTCGAGGGACGAATAGAGAGCGGCAACCTGATCGGCAGAGTGGTCGTCGCGGGCTCCAATGATCGTGAATGGAGGATGGTAAAAATCAGCGATCGCGGTCGTTTCACGCATGAACTCCGGGTTCATGCAGACGCCAAAGCCATCTCCACTCCGCTTGCCGGATGTCTCCTCGAGGAGAGGCAAAACAATGTCTTCGACCGTTCCCGGCAAGACCGTGCTGCGGATGACGACGACGTGAAAGCGGTCAACCTTTTGGAGCAGCTCGCCGATTTGGGCGACGATTCTTCTTACTTGTCCAAGACCCAGGCTGCCATTCTCGTTACTGGGTGTTCCGACACAGATCATGGAGATGTCGCCGAGTTCCCTGGCTTCCAGGACCGCGTGCAGGCGTCCCGCCCGAACTTGTCTACCGATCAGGGCTTCCAAGCCGGGCTCGACGATCGGACTCTTTCCTGCATTGACGAGATCAACTTTGATCTCCTGCAGGTCCACGCCGGTTACCGAATGGCCGATTTCAGCCAGACAAGCGGCGGTGACACAGCCGACATAGCCCATTCCAAAAACTGTGACGTTCATGAGAAAATGATCCTGAGAGGGTTGGAGCGGCGGTCTGGGACCGTTGTCCCAATCTCTGTATCCGCGCGCTGCAGTTTAGACTTCACTAACGATTTCTGAACCATTCAGGACGCCCGAATAATACTGCGCGACCGCGCGTGGAGTTACGTTCCAAAAAGCCGCTTCGTGACGCTCCTTGATGTGTTCCAGGAGAGCCTTGTAATACGCGCACGGGTATTGGCCGCGAGGCGCGCTCCCCTGCCCAAAGGAGATATAATCGGGGTGAACGTTCACCAGCGCCATCCCTCCATTGCGGGCGATCCAATCCAGTTTGCGGAACCAGATGTCCGGACTTCCTTCACGCAGAAGGAGAAAGAGGGTGGAATCCTGGGGCAGGGTGTAGGGGAGTTCTACATAACCGCTGCGGGAACGGTTGAGAGTTGAGGGTTGAAAGCTGAGAGGAGCGGGGAGCGGGACCCAGAAGGGGAAGATGGTCTGGCGGCCTTCGGGCTGGGGTTCGAACGGGTCGGTGTCGAAGGTGGACATGTCGTACTCGATCTCGAGCTGGTGCAGCCAGTCGAGGTTGTGGAGCATGAAGCCAGAGCGGAACCCAACTGCGCCCCAATCGCGCAGGTATTGGTTGATGCGCTCGGCGCGGGCTCGGAACTCGGCAGCGGACCAGAAAAGTCGGCCGTCGTGGTTTAAGTCGTGCACACCGACTTCGAAACCGTTTTGCGTCAGTTCATCGCGTAAGGCTGCGGGCACGCGGTAGCTGCCTTCAGGGATGAAGTTGAAGGAGGAGCGAAAACCTAGTTCCATCTCCAGTTCCATAAGGGCGCGACATTTCTCCAGGCCGGACGGTCCTTCGACATCGTGGGTAAGGACGACGGCAAACTTCTTTCCCTCCGGCCATCCGGGCCAACCTTGCGGTGGCCGCTCGGAGCCGGGCATGATCGGCCAGATATCGGCTACCTGCGGCCGACGCCGCAGAGCGAAATGGCGGCGGATCGCCATCCGCACCGGTTTGGGCACGAAAGGCTTGGCGCCGTAGTAGATTCGGTTACGAAGCATCTTCTGAAAGCGGAAAACGAAACGCTGAAAGGGATCCGTGGGGTGAGAGAGTCGACCTGGTGAAAAGACGGATAATTTCTGACACGTGGCGTTTCGTTCTATCCCGAAGCTCGCCCGATATCCGACTCGGCACTTTATTTATTTCAGTTGTCCGCTTGAAAGCCCGGCCATTGCTTCGCATCCGTTACGCCGCTTTTCCCGCGTCAGTCGTCAAACTCGCCGTCGAGAAGGCGCGGAAGATAGTTGCGGGATTTGTTGAAGACGACACCGACGTTGGCTCGTTCCGCCATCAGTTTGCGGTAGCCGCGGCTGATGATAGCGCGGTGGGTCTTCTCCGCTTCCACAATGAGAATAAGCTTATCCATGAACGGCGCCATGCCCCAGCTGGGACTGGTCTGTTCGAGATGGGGCATGTCAAAGATAATGTAATCGAACTCGCTCGCTTTCAGGTTGGGGATGAGATCGAAGAATTTCTTTAGCCCCAGCTGGGCCGGACCTGACTTGGGCGAACCGACATTCGCCAGGTAAAGGTTCTCGGCCGCCGCATTCATCGGTTCGCCCTGTGAGAGAGCGGTGTTCAGTGGATATGCTGGGCGCCCCTTAAAGAAGGGATGAACATGCTCGGGGCCGAGGTTTACGTCTACCAGCAGGACTTTCCCTTCGCCGGTCTCGGAAAGTGCCGCCGCCAGGCCAGCGGCGAGAGTGGACGTGCCGGCTCCGGCGGAGAAACTGGTTACTCCAACCAGCTTCGGCTTATGGGTGAGCTGATTGAGTTCGAAGTAAAGGCCAATGCGATCCCGGAGCGATTCGCAATAGGAGCGGATGAAATGATGCGGGTTCCAGGGAGCAACGGTTGCGCCGGTGCCGTTCTTCGCGGGGGTTCCCCCGTTCTTGTGAGGGATCGAGAGCAGGAGAGAGGTCTGGAGTTCCTGCTCAATCTCGAGCGGTCGCTTGAGGCTGCGGTCGAGCAGGAGACCGCGGAGGACCGCGAGAGCAAGACCCAGCGCAAGGCCGCCAGCCGGCGAGGCCGAGAGCGATCTTGTCGCGCAGGTCGGTGACTTCGACCGGCGGTGATGCTTTCTGGACGGCGCTGATATTCGGGATCTTGGAAGGATCGAGCGCTTCATCGACGCGTGCCTTCTCAAGCGTGCCTTCGAAGTATTTGTAGTTGGTCTCTTCCAAGTCCTTCTGGCGCTCGAGTTCGGCAATTTGGGGCCCGACCTGGTCGAGCTGTTTCATGCGGTCTTCGACACTGGCGAGCTGGGTCTTGAGAGCACCCACCTTAGCGTTAAGCCCAGCGAGTTTGGCCCGCTCGGCGGCCAGATCGATTCCTCCCCCACCACGTTCGGAAGCACTGGCGGGCAGTCGCGAAGGGAGGTCGGGGAATTTCTTCTCCAAGGCCGCCTTATCTCGTTCCACCTGCTTCAGCTGGGACTCGGTGCGCTGGACCTGAGAGTTTTCGGGAGTGTACTTGGCGAGGAGAGCGATGTCGGTCTGGCGCAATGTCCCGAGTCGCGCGACGAGGGTTTTGTATTTTTCGAGGTCGGCGTCGCCAGCTTTGGGCGCCTCGGCCGGGGCGAGGGAAGGGGTGGCGGCACTCGCAGGGCTGGCGGATGCACCGGGAGCCGCAGCGGCGCTTTTCTGATTAATAGCGGGCATGGCCGGGGACGGCTTCGTTTGTGCGGTCGCAGGCGAAGAATCGCTGCTGCCCCCAGCCTGCGCCTGCTCGATCTCTTTGACCCGCGCCTCCTGCTCGGCCAGGTCTGCCTCGGCATCGTGCAGCTGATCATGAGTCTTCGCCATCTCAGCGCTTAACTCGGTCTTGCTGTCGGCCAGAGAGATGATACCAAGCTTGGTCTTAAGCGGGGTGAGGGCGTCTTCGGCCTGACCAAGACGGGCTTTGACCCGATCGATCTGCTGGGTGACGAAATCGAAGGCACCGGCCGAGCGGTGCACCTCCAGGTGCTTGTTGAAGTATTGCCGGATCAACTCGTCGAGGACGAGGGGGGCGAGCTGCGGATCACGATTCCGGTAGGAGACAAAGATGATGTTGCTCCCCTTGCCTGCGGCCACCGTCAGTCCGCGCGCTATCGTTACCGCGGCGGCTTCTTTGGTCGGCGACTCGTGGCTGTGGGCAAGCAACCGCTTGGGGCCGATGGCGTCGGCGACCTGCACAGCAAGGTCCCAACTCGTGAGTATCTCCACTTCCGAGGCGATGGCGCTATCGGAGTTACGGGACGAGTTAGCCGAATTGCTATCGACTGAATCGACTGCGCTGCGCTCGACAACATAGCGCACGAGGAGCTTGGCGGCCGACACGTAAATCGGCGGATAAAAGAAATAAAAGATCGTCGCAGCAATAAGGCCTAGTGCCACGCAAATGAGGACGAGACCTTTATGTCGAAAGATCGCAAAAGAGATGTCCTTGATTCTGATTCCGCTGCCGCCGGCTTCATCGGAAACGCCCGCGCGCGGAATCGGGGTGACGCTCTGAACCCGCCGGCTGAGAGCGGATTCAGATGGTTGGAGTGATGGATCAGTCATGGCGTGTTTTTGTGTGCGGGGTGGAGGTGCGGTGAAGGCGTGGCCGGCGGGCGCGCCTAACGAAAAAAGGAAGGGCTAGTCGAGATAGGGATAGAGAATGCGGCCGGCAATGCGGTTGATGGAAAGGGGCGCTCGGCGAAAGAAATGGTGGTGCAGGCCGGATGAGCTGGTCGGCGCGACCGGCTCCCACGTGTGGCGGCGAAAATCGAAGCGCTGGTAGAAAAGTGGTTCCTCAGTCGTCCCCCAACCGAGCTTGAAACGGCGCAGACCTGCCGCGCTGGCGTCTGTCCTGCCAAAATGGAGATCTTTCATGCCGCGCTCGCGACAGCTCCTGATCGCTTCCCAGATGAGCAGGTTACTCGGTCGCAGATCCTGGAAGGCGGCAGCGGCGGCACCAAACTTGTAGATGACTTTGCGATCCCACTGGAAAAAGACAGCCGCGGCGATCGGTTGGTCAGCTTTGCGGACGACAACGATAAAGCCGCTCTGCGGAACAATGATTTGCACAAAGATTTGCTCGAAAAACTTCCACGGCTGGGGTGGAAGGCCGTGCCGGCGTCGGGTCTGACAATGAAGAGTGTAAAACTCCTCCAGAGCATCGTGATCAGATGTGACTTCAGAAGTCAGTCCCGCTTTCTCCGTTTTGCGAATCGCGCGACGGACACTGGGCGCACAGCGCTGGAAGAGCGTCTCCTCCGACTCATCCAGAGAAAGGCTGTGAGTGTAAAAGGACGGTCGATCAATCTCGGAATCATTCTTCAGGCCGCGCAGCTCGAGATACTTCCATTGCCGGGCCTTGCCGAGATCCCAAAAAGCCGTCCGCACGGATTCGAAGTTTTCCTCGCCAAAGAGAAGAGGCGGGCAAAGGTCGCTAAAGGGAAGACTAATGCCGCGCGCACCGGTGATGGGACTCAATACTTCCATGACCGGAACCAGTGCCTTCAGCACACCGCCCTTCTTCAGGACAAGGTAGAAGGGCCGATGAGGATAACTTCCAACCAGGACACGCGCCCAGGCGGCAGAATGAAAGAAGGTGGCGCCCGCATGAGTCCTAACCAATTCGTCCCATTCTCGACCAGCCGAGAGAGGATCGAGGAATTGCAGGACCGTTTCCTGACCAGGCAGATGAGCGTTCACCGATGATGCGACGGTACCGCTTTCCAAATCATGTCAGCACTCGGGAGCCGCCTATCAGGGTTTGGACTTTTTAGAGCAGTCAAGACACGACCTCGTTGGCAATCGATTCACGAACGCAACCGACAACCGCATCGACCTGGTGCGGGGTCAGTTCCGGAAACATCGGCAGCGAGAGCAATTCCTCGGCGACTCGTTCCGTGACCGGAAAACTTCCCGGACCATAACCCAGGTGTTGGTAGGCTTCCTGAAGATGGATCGGGACTGGGTAGTGGATCCCGGAATCAATCCGGCGATTCGACAGGAACCTGCATACCCTGGAGCGGTCGCGCACCCGGATGGCGTAGAGATGGTAAACATGTTCAACATAGGGCGCGGCGAATGGCGTGATGATCTCACCCACATCGGCGAAAGCCCGCCCATATTGCAGCGCCCGCTCCCGGCGAAGGTGATTGCCACGGGCGAGGTAAGGCAGTTTCACCCGCAGCACGGCGGCCTGGATACCGTCCATTCGACAATTCCAACCAATCCGTGTGTGCTGATACTTGCGCACCTGGCCGTGGTCGCGCAAAACGCGAACGATATCCGCGAGCTGCTCGCTCTGAGTGACGATCGCCCCTGCTTCTCCAAAAGCGCCCAGGTTCTTACCTGGATAAAAGCTAAAACAGCCGGCGTCGCCGATTGATCCGACGGGCAGGCCGCGATAAGTGGCGCCATGCGCCTGCGCCGCATCTTCGATCACGGCCAGACCGTGTTGGCGGGCAAATTCCAGGATCGGATCCATGTCGGCCGGCTGACCGAAAAGATGAACCGGGATTATTGCTTTCGTTCGCGTCGGTCAGAGCAGGAGGAAGCTGCTCTGGGTCCATCGTGTAAGTCCGTTCATCGACATCGACGAAAACAGGAGTAGCTCCGGTGTGGCTAATGGCTTCGGCCGTGGCCATGAAACTATTTGGTGTCGTGATGACTTCGTCTCCGGGACCAACTCCAAGCGCGAGCAAAGCCAGCCAGAGCGCGTCGGTCCCATTCCCTACCCCGATGGCATGTCGCACCCCGCAGAAGGTGCCAAACTCGCGCTCGAAATCTGCCACGAAAGGACCACCGGCAAAGGCGCCCCGATCAATTACCTCCGCGATTGCGCGGTCCAGTTCAGAGCGCAGCGGAGCATGCTGAGCCTGAAGATCGAGAAAAGGAATCGGCATCAAAGTATTTCTTAGGACCGAGAAACAGCCCGGGCTGGATTGCCCACGACGACTGCATGCGCCGCAACGTCGTGGGTGACCACGCTGCCCGCCCCGACCAAAGCTCCTTCACCAATGGTGATTCCGCCCAGCAGAGTCGCGCCGGAACCGATCGAGGCTCCCTTTCTTACAACCGTTTTCTGACACACCCAATCCACATCGGTCTGCAATTGACCTTCCGCATTGGTCGCGCGCGGGAGGCGGTCATTGATAAAGGTAACGTTGTGCCCGATGAAAACCTCGGCCTCGATTGTAACTCCTTCGCAGATGAAGGTGTGGCTCGATATCTTGCAGCGCGCCCCAATTTTTGCGCCCTTTTGAACTTCGACAAAAGGACCGATCCGGGTCTCGTCTCCAATCTCGCAGCCGTAAAGGTTAATGAAGGGATGGAGACGCACGTTCCGACCTAGTCTTACGTCCGGCGCAACGATCGAATAAGCTGGTATGTCACTCATGCGGAAACAACTGTCCGTGGCACAAAAGCGGGAACGACTGGGCTCGGAGCGAAGAGCGGGATTTCCCGTGGCCGCGAGAAGGTGATCGGTGAGCCGTTCGCCTTGAGAGAGGCGGAGGCCGCCTCCAGGATTCGAACGAGAAGCATTCCGTCCCGGCCACTCGTGGCAGGCTCCGAGCCGTTCCGAATGCAGTCAAGGAAGTGAGTGCAGGCTTTCTTGAGCGGCTCCTCCTGGTCGATACGCGGGCAATAACTGTCGCCGTAGTGGTAGGAGTATTGAAACTCAGCGAAGGTGTCGTAATGCGGAGGACGATCTACCCGCACATCATAGATCTTAATCTTCTCGTGAGTCTGCAAATCGTCATAGACGATCATTCGCCGACTGCCCACGATGGTCATTTCGCGCACCTTGCGCGGCTCAAGCCAGCTGCTTTGAATGGTCGCGAAACGCTTGTGACCGAAGGCGAGTGACATATTTGTGACATCTTCAATATCAGGAGTTACATGAGCGTTGCCCGAACAGTTCACGCTCAGGGGGAATTCTCCCAGGATATAAAGGATGATGGAGATATCATGGGGAGCCAGGTCCCAGGCCACATTGATGTCCTTCTGGAATAAGCCGAGATTGAGTCGACGGCAGTTGATATAACGGATAACTCCGATGTCACCAGCATCCACAATCTCTTTAATTTTCTGGATGGCCGAGGAATAAAGGAATGTATGGTCCACCATCAGGACCAACCCTTTTTTCTCGGCTAGCTCAAGTAGTTCTGCGCATTGGCTGGAGGAAGAAGCCATCGGCTTCTCAATAAAAGTGTGCTTGCCTGCGTTCAGACTGGCCTTGGCCAGTTCGTAATGCTGCTTGACGGGTGTGGCAATGGCGACCGCGTCGAGGTCGCTTTCCAGGAAAGCTTTGACGTCTTCAAACGCGGCAATATCCGGATAGAGCGAAGACAGATGCTGCAGCCGGTCCCGGTTCAAGTCACAGACCGCCTTAAGCTGGGAGTGAGGCAGTTGCTTGAAATTTCGGACTAGGAGCGGACCCCAATATCCGGCGCCGAGGACCCCGACGTTAATTGAGCTTCATTCTTTGGTTTGTGCAGGAGCGAAATCGAGGAAGGGTTCGACTTCGCCGGGTTTCTCATTGTGTTTGGTTTTCCCCACCATCCCGACAGCGGAAAGGGAATCCTGGAGGAGAACGAAAAGAGTTCGCAGGACAACCGCGCAGTCCAAAGAGAGTGACATCTCCCGGACGTACTTTAGGTCCATCGCGATCATCTCATTAAAGGTGGTCCTATTTTTTCCGTGCACCTGCCAATAGCCACTGATTCCAGGAGGAGCGTTCACGCGTTGTCTTTGCTCGGGCCGATATTTCTCGAACTCGCCAGGGGTACAGGGACGCGGTCCAACCAGGCTCATCTCGCCGCGCAGAACGTTAAAAATCTGCGGTAACTCATCCAAACCTGTCGCTCGAAAGACGCGCCCGAAAGGAATCAAGCGTTTATCATTCGCGTCGAGTTTGGTCAGTGGGGCGTCACGTTGGATCAAGAGCTCCACGTGTCGCTCGTGGGTGTGGGTTTCTGCGTTTACCTTCATGCTCCGGAATTTGAAGATGAGGAACGGCCTTCCCAGGAAACCGACTCGGCGCTGGCGAAAGAAAACCGGGCCAGGCGAGACGAGTTTGATTGCGACCATGATGGCCAGCATAAGGGGCACCCAAACGACCGCGCCTAGAAGGATAAGACTCAGATCGAACACTCTTTTCCAGCGAGAAAAAACGACCGTTTCCATACTGGCAGGGGTAGAAAGAAAAACCATCGGCTGAGAGCGCTCCTGAACGGGAGCCGAAACCGCGAAACCATTATTAACTCTATTCACGGGAGAACAAAGTCTCGAACGGACCTGATTGGTAACTGGATGGCCGGAGGATCACGCTGGGCAGATAGAGGGCGGCAAACAAAGGTGGGCGGCTGTCCGCAGAGCAAAAGAAAGTGAGAATAAATCGACGTGAAAAGCGAGACCGGGGAAACAAGCGGGGTCCAGTGAGTTAGACCCCTGACGTGACCATGGTTGGATACGTTGGGACGAAAAATGGATATTCTTCCGGGAAAAACACTGCCTGCTTCATCTATCAGACCTTTGCCGAGAGTCGGACGTTATCATCACAAAGGCGATCACCGACCATGTACTCAAACCATCAGGGTAAGCTACCGCCCTTGGTCGTTTAGTCGTCTATGACGGCTTCACGGTAGTCCGCGAATTACTTTGCTTTCTCGGCGAACCGAGAGGGGCTTGACCTGGCGAAACGCCAAGGCCCCGATTACAAAATATTTCTCGAAAACAGTCAACACATTTCGCGTAACATGACTACAGCCTAACAATCAGGGTATAGACAAGTTAGGTCAGATGATCAGCACCTTTTGTGCCACTTCATGCGCTGAGTGAGTTTTGAATTTCGGCGACTCGCTGGTCGAGCCGCTTCATCCGGAAGAGACGCATCTCGTCGCTTTGAGATCGAAGCAGCCGTGTTGGGTGCGTTTCGGACGTTTAGTCGGGGACGGGCGCGAGTTTCCGGTGAATGACCCCGACGCCGTTTGCAACGGTGACGCCACTGATGCTGGCGATCAATACGGCCTTCTGCGTTGGTTTGGTGCCGATACGTATCTTGTTGGACTCGAAGCTGTGCGCCGGAGCATTACTTTGGCTCTGGTCGTCGGCTTCTCAGATGTGCTGAAGGCAGTTGACCTTCTGGATGAGGCGGTGAAACGCGATCGCTCATTCTTCGATGCTTACTGCCAGCTCGCCTATGCCCACGAATGCGTCTATGTAACCGGCTCTGATCACACTCCGGCTCGGCTCGCGCTCGCTGAAACTGCTCTCCAAGCCGCTACGCGGCTGCGGCCAGACGCTGGCGAAACACATTTGGCCCGCGCGCAATATCTCTATCGCGGTCGACGCGACTATTCCGGCGCACTGGCCGAATTGGAGAGCGCGCGGCGAGCCTTGCCGAATGATCCACGTCTCTTCGAATTGACCGGCTACAACATCAAGCAGATCAAGCTGGACTAAAGCCGCATTTTCGTTGACCAATATGGCGCTAGCGTTGCCGTTCGCGTGTCGGAGGTCAACTAACCGAATCACACGACCGTTTCTTCGCTTTTCGCCCTTAGTTAGTGATCTCCTCGCCAAGACGACCTTTCTTGCGCGTTAGGGAGGGCCAGGATGAGTCGAGTGTTGGGTTGGGGGCGTCCGAAGCGGGCGCAAAGTTAGGTGGGCCTGAAAGGGAAATGAATTATGCCGCATGTCGTTACCAATAAATGTCTCGGGTGCAAGTTCACCGACTGCGTGGTGGTGTGCCCGGTGGCCTGCTTTTATGAATTGGACAACCAACTGGTCATTCATCCGGAGGAATGTATCGATTGCATGGCCTGCGTGGATGAATGTCCCGTGCACGCCATCTATGCCGAGGCCGACGTCCCGCCCGAGTTTCAAGCCGACATCGAATTCAACGCGACGGAGGGCCGGCGGGTGCAAGAATCTGGGCAGGGAGCGATCGAGGCGAAAAAGGAACCCTTACCAACTGCCGCCGAAAGAAAAGCCGAATTGGGCTATTAAACTCGCCGACTGCCACCGACAGGAGCTTCTTTCACTCACACTAATCGCGCCGATTCCGACGATGCGGTTTGCTTGCGCTTGCGGTTTCCGTGCCTTCCTCGCGATGAGGTCGCATTCGAAGATAACTTAGCTGGCGCAGTTTGCGGATCCCGGAACAGGGACACTTCCCAAAGCGCTGCACCACATAGTCCGGTACCGCCAAAAATTGTCAGCCAACGCCGAACACCCGCCTCCCACGACGGGCGACTAGCCCACTTAGCGCGACTCCATGCTCGTCGACACACCGCCTCACTTCGTGATGTGAATAAAGTTTCTTTCTGAGCGCTTTAGCGCTCCTAATCAATCCCCGAGCGGCTCGCCCCCTTCAAGATCATCGTCTGAATACAGGCAGGCCACAGTTCACGTAGGTTTTGAATAACAAAAGAGGGAATTCACCTTTAGAGGTTGTCGCAACGAACTGTCTACCTCACCGAAAGTCAAAATGTCGAAAGCCGCGATATCCTTTGTCCACTTTTTTGTCCACCGACCGAATTTTTTCGGAGCATTTGAGACAAAATGGGAGCCGTCGATTTTGGCTCTTTTCCCTCGTATGAGGAGGTAAGATTAACTCGGATAATTTGGGGATAATGAGCGAAAACTCATTGCGAACGAGACGCTCTACCAACTGAGCTATACCCCCATAAGTCTCTCTACCTCTAAAGGCTTAACGTTTAGAATCACAGGTCATTTTTGACCTGGGAGTCCACCTGTTTTGCCCCGCCGGCAGATTTCGGAGAGTCCACTCCTGTCCGGAAAAGTCAAGCTGCTTGCGACGGTCGGGATCAGTTAAGCGGTTGATGTTCTTGTGTCCACCACGAGGGGAAAAAGTGACGAGGTGAAGCAGGATCATCCGACGACGACGATCACCTCCTTCGATCAAGGCCCCGAAACGATGCACGCGTTGTGCAGCAACTAGCGTTCAGCGACCACGCGGGGAGTCGATTTGCTCGCTTCAAGTTGATCGCTCACCTTCTGGATTAGCGCGGCCTGCTCTTTGAGGCTCGCACTGAGCGCTTGAATCTCCTTCTGTTGCTCAGCGTTGGTATTCTGCTGCAGCGCCACTGTCACTTTCAGGTTCGTCTCATCGGCCTTTAGCTGCGCGGTCGTCGCTTCCTGCGCCTCGACCCTGCGATACTCTTTCATGGAACTCGTTAAGCAACATCGCGTTCACAGCCTCATGTCGAACCGTGTAGGGCTTGCCTTTTTCGTCCCGCGCTACTAAGTCTGGATCTATCTTCGCTACGTCTTCTGCTACTAACCCGAACTGTGGGATCGCATTCGGGTCTAACTCTTTCTTGTAACGGAACGTCACTGGCTCAAGTGAGAGGATTGTTTCGCTCGACTTAGCCATCGGCTGGATCTCGTCCTTGAAACGCTCGGAGGAGACCACTGTGCCGAGTTGACCTTGCGTATTGATAATGACCCCGACGCCGTTTTGCAACGGTGACGCTACTAATGCCGGCGATCAATACGGCCTTCTGCGTTGGTTTGGTGCCGATACGTATCTTGTTGGACTCGCCCGCAACGCCCGGACTCCCAATGTCAATATTGTTACTGCGGGTGGTGAGATTATCACCGGCATCAAAGCCCAATGCGATATTGTTGCTGCCGGTGGTATTGTGATTGAACGCATTAGCACCGGTCGGTGAGAAGGGCGCCGTGCGATGAATGAATTCCTGCAACGTCTGAAAGAGCGCAAGTTGGTGCAATGGAGCTTGGCCTATGTCGCGGCCGCGTTTGCGCTCCTCCAAGGCATCGACATTATCGCGCAACAGTTCGGCTGGCCGGAAGCTGTGCGCCGGAGCATTACTTTGGCCCTGGTCGTCGGCTTCTTCGTCACGCTGGTGCTGGCCTGGTATCACGGGGAACGAGGGGCGCAGCGCGTGACCGGGACGGAACTGCTGATTCTGGCGCTCTTACTTTCGTTAGGCGGCGGATTCCTCTGGCATTTTGCCGGTATCGCGCACGAGCCGGCGGTAAAAGCCGTGTCTAACGAGAAGTTAGCATCGACAACTCCGGCGGTCGCGATTCCGGACAAATCAATCGCGGTCTTGCCGTTCGAGAATCTGAGCGAGGAGAAGCAAAACGAATACTTTGCCGATGGCGTGCAGGACGAGATCCTAACCGACTTGTCAAAGATCGCGGACCTGAAAGTGATCAGCCGCACCAGCGTGATGCAATATAAGAGCGGAGTCGCGCGCAACCTGCGCGAGATTGGGCAGCAGCTCGGCGTGGCACATGTGGTGGAGGGCAGTGTGCAACGGGCGGCGAACAAGATTCGGGTGACCGCGCAATTGATCGACGCGCGCAGTGACGCGCATCTCTGGGGTCAGACCTACGATCGAGATCTGGCTGATGTTTTCGCCATTCAAAGTGAGATCGCTGAAACGATCGCCGAACAATTGCAAGCCAAGCTATCGCCGGCCGAGAGAACTGCCATCGGGCAACAACCCACCTCTGATTTAATCGCCTTCGATCAGTACAGCCGAGCGAAATCACTTCTCCTCACAGCGGGCTTAAGCGTAATGCAGGATTCAGACGTGCTGAAGGCAGTTGACCTTCTGGATGAGGCGGTGAAACGCGATCGCTCATTCTTCGATGCTTACTGCCAGCTCGCCTATGCCAACGAATGCGTCTATGTAACCGGCTCTGATCACACTCCGGCCCGGCTCGCGCTCGCTGAAACTGCTCTCCAAGCCGCTACGCGGCTGCGGCCAGACGCTGGCGAAACACATTTGGCCCGCGCGCAATATCTCTATCACGGTCGACGCGACTATTCCGGCGCACTGGCCGAATTGGAGAGCGCGCGGCGAGCCTTGCCGAATGATCCACGTCTCTTCGAATTGACCGGCTACATCTTGCGCCGGCGCGGCCAGCAGGAGGAAGGGCTGCGCAATCTACAGCGCGCGGTCGAGCTGGATCCGCGCAACTTTTCTATTCTGCAACAGATCGCGGTCAGTTATACAACCCTGGGCCGCTTTGCCGACGCGATCGGCGTGTTGGATCACGCGCTAACCATCGTGCCGGACGTCGGAACGCGTACTACTCGCGAAGAGTGTGAACTCTGGTGGAAAGCGGACACTCAGCCGCTCCACGAGACAATTGATGGACTACTCGCGCAAGGGCCGGGCGCCATTACGAGCGCCGCGGACACGTGGTTCGATTGCGCACTGGCCGAACGCGATCCGGCTGCGGCCGAGCGCGCGCTCGTCGCGCTCGGCGACAATGTCTTCTGGAACGAAGGTGAGATCCAGTTCAGCCGTGACTTTGGTGAAGGTTTGCTGGCGCGCATGACAAAAGACGAGACACGGGCGCGCTCTGCTTTTGAAACGGCTCGCGCGCAGCAGGAAAAGATCGTGCAAACGCAGCCGGACTACGGACCAGCGCTCTGCGTGCTCGCCATGATAGACGCTGCTCTGGGACGCAAAGACCTAGCTTTGGAAGAAGGCCGCCGGGCGATCGCGCTCACGCCGATAGAAAAAGACGTCATCAACGGCAGTATCGTCTGTCAATATTTCGCCATCACCGCGGCGTGGGCGGGCGACAAGGAGCTAGCCTTGCAGCAACTTGAAACTGGACTGCGTGCTCCCGTCGCGTCGCTCGCGCTGAGCTACGGCGCGCTAAAGCTGCTCCCCTTCTGGGATCCGCTCCGCGGCGACCCGCGATTCGAAAAAATCGTCGTCTCGCTCGCGCCACAAGGTTCGCGTTGATTATTAGATAGCCCACCAATGTGCGAATGAGCGGAGTCTCCACGGCGCGCCGCAGCTGCTTCAACAAGACTCAGGATTCTCGTATACCGCGCCTTCGCTCGCCAATCAGTCTTATGGTTGATCGTCTTTCGCCTCGGTTTGGCGCAGGACCAGCAGCGACGAATCATTTGCCTCTGTAACGATTAGGAATCTTCGTGAGACTGACGAGTTTGGATCATTCGCCGAAAGCTTCTTTAGAGGTCCGATCGCCTGAACAATTCCTGCTCCATCGGGATTTGTCTTCAGAACCGCAAGCTGCTCGAGCTTCCCAAATGGCTCTTTGTTCGACTCAGCAAGGCAGACCTTGTACTGTGTCTTGGGCTTAAGGCCTTTCGCCGCGATCTGGACAAGATCCAAAAGACCGAGCGAATTCACAGCTGCCCATCCTTGCGCTTCTGGCAGAATCGTTCCCCCGGCTTCGAGGCGAAGACGCGCAGTATTGCCGGCTTCACCGAGCGGAATGAGATTTTCGGTGCCAGCGCCGTTCGGAACTGCGTTCGGCACGTAGACTAGAGCCTGGGTTGTCTGGCCAATCGGCACCCGAGCGATCACTTTATTAGCCAGTGTGTCGATAGCAACAGCTTCGACACTGTTTTCCAGCGCAACGTATACACGAGAGCCATCGCCGGACGGCCAGATACCATGCGGCAGTTCTCCAACTGGAATGGTTGCCACCAGTTCCGGGGTTGAACCTCGTCGAAACACTTTCACAGCACCCAATCCTCCAATGGTGACGTAGGCAAACTTGCCGTTGCCATTGTTTACAAAGTTGACGTGGTTCGTGATCGGTCCTGTGTCCAACAACGCCTTCTGCTCAAAAGGCGGTTTCGCACTGTAGACCTGCACCTTGCCGGTATCTTTCAGAGTGATCCACACTTCGTCATTCTCGGGACTCACTGCTATATTTGGGGAAAAGGGGCTCATTTGCGGCACGCGCTTAATAATCTGATGCGACGACACATCGATCACGGCGAGTTCCGGAGTAAAACTGGAACAGACAAAGGCATATTTACCGTCCGGTCCGAACATCGTCATGCCGGGGCCGTCGGCGACCTTGATGCGGCGGTTCTCTTTCATCTGCACGGCATCAATGACTGAGACATAGTCTTCGCCGCGGACAGTGACCCACAATTCACGCCCATCTGGAGTGAAGAATGCCTCGTGTGGCGCGCGGCCGACGTAGATGATCTTCTTCACTTTGTTCGTCGCAGTATCGATTAGCGCGACCGAATTCGAACCGATTGAAACTACGGCAAGCGTCTTTCCATCGGGTGAATAGCCGAGGCCGTGCACCAGGAGTTGACCCTTGTAGAGTGCGCCCAGGGCCCCGGGCACAGGATCACCCAGCTTAATGACACCGAGCAGCTTGTTAGTGTAAGGGTCGATCACGGAAACCGTATTCGAAGTCTGGTTTGCCGCGTAAACGCGATCGTGTGGGCTTATGGGAATGTCTGATCGCGCCCAAGGAGCTTGCTGTGCCATCGCGCAGGGCAACAAACACAGAAACAAGAGTATTATTTTCATATTCATTTGCCTTTTCCGGTGTCGGTAGCGGGGCTTTGTGTTCCCGAAACGGGCCGCCGTTCATTCAGCCAATGCTGCATCAACTCGATCTCTAACTGCTGTTCGGTGACGATTTCCTGCGCCAGTCTCCGCATTTGTGCATCTTTGCCATATAAGAGTTGAACCTTCGCCATGTCGATTGCCCCTTGATGATGCGGAAGCATCAATCTAACAAAATCGATATCGGCGTCGCCGGATCGCTTTATTACTCCCATAGCCATGTGCATCTTGTCCATGCTTGCAATCAACTCCGACCAATCAGGCTCGCCTGTGTGATTGCCATGCGTGTGTGTTTCGGCGTGAATACGCATGCAAACCAGCCCTCCACCGAGGATCAACACAGACATTGTCAAACGGATTGCCTTCCGATCAAGCGACGGGATCCAGCCGCCGAAGCTTTCATGCTTCGAACTCATGAAGTTCTTCATGTCTCCACCTCCTCATCATGAATAGCTGCTCGTGTTCTGTCTCGCAATACCGCAATGATGTTGCGTGGATGCCATACAACATCACACCACGAGCACCGGTGCACTTTGGCTTCGCAATGCGTTCTCTCGCACCGGAGCCAGGATTCAGACCCGGACGAATTGGTAGTGTGCGTGAGTTGGTTGCAGGAGAACAGACATGAAGACACTAATGATACTTGCGCTGGCGGTTGTTCTTTTATTCCCGGCTCGCCTGCAGGCAAGTCCCGCCAAGTCGAGGTTGGAGGTGGTGGTGCTTGGTTCAGGTGGGCCACGGGCGTTCGGGAGGGCCGGGTCAAGTTATATCGTGGCGATCGAAGGGACACCGCGGCTTTTGGTGGATGCCGGACCGGGAGCGTTCCTTCGGATTGGAGAGTTGGACCTGAATTTAGAAAGAGTGGATACGGTTTTGTTGACCCATCTGCATATCGATCACAGCGGGGACTTGGCGGCCTTCTTCAATGCGCGCGCACTGACCAGCGAGGGAGCAATCGCATACCGGATTTTTGGCCCGGACGGCGCGGGGCTATTTCCCAAAACATCGCGCTTTGTGGATCTGCTGGTGGGAAGTCACGGTGCGTTTGCGTATCAAAAGACGTTTGGCGCTCAGGAATCGTTTTCGGTTCGCGACCTCGCGATAAGTCTTGATTCGCCGCCGACCAAGATTGTCGATGAGAATGGCCTGGTGGTGGAAGAAATTGCGACCCATCATGGCGACTGTCCGTCGGTGGCTTACCGGATTTCTTATCGGAGCGAGGTGGTGGTTTTCTCTGGGGACATGGATGCCTCCGCCCTAAAAAACTTGGTGCGATTGGCGAAGGGTGCAGATCTGTTGATTTTTAATTGTGCGGTTCTTGACCCACCCGGTTCGCCACCACAGTTGTACGAGCTGCATACGCCGCCGAAGAAAATTGGTGAAGCGGCGCGCGAGAGCGGCGTAAAGCGTTTGCTCCTAAGCCATCTCGCGCTCGACGTCGAAGGGCAGGAGGACGCGGTGCGGAAATCGATTCGTGCGTCCTTTACCGGGCCGGTTGAGTTCGCGAGGGACAAGCTGCGGGTGGCGGTGGGGAGGTGATGGCGCTTGCTCTTGAGGTCGCAGCGACGGCATCAATTCGCCCTTGTGTATCGGGAATTTGGCAGAGTTCTTCAAGTAATGTCATAGGCTGGCTTGTTTCGAAGTACCAACCTGGCTTTTACTTTGAAGGAAAAACGAACCGTCCTATCCTGCAGACGTGGAGGACCCTGAAATTCCGCTGGAACATCTGCACGAGCAAATTCAGGAGCGCGCGGAACACGGAACTGCGCAGTGGATTTCGTGGGTTGCATTGAGCACGGCTATCCTCGCGGTCTTGGCTGCGATTGCGGGTCTGCTGTCAGGAAGCCATGCCAACGAGGCAATGATGAGTCAGATCGACGCCTCCGATCAGTGGGGATTTTACCAGGCCAAGAGCATCAAGGCGGCGGTCTTGGAAGCGAAAAGTTCGCAGTCCTCGGCGACAATTGCAGCGGACAAGGAGAAAGCTGCCAATTATCAAAAAGAGGAGGTAGCGATCAAAGCCGAAGCGGAAAGGAAACAAGCCGAGTCCCGAGCACATTTCCACAAGCATGAAGTTTATGCACGGAGTGTCACGCTGTTCCAAATCGCGATTGCGATAGCCGCGATATCCGCCCTAACCCAGCGGCGGCTATTCTGGGGCGTAAGTCTTGTGGCGGGTCTCATAGGTCTGGCTTTCTTCATTTTGGGGATAACGGCGCACTAAGCCGTGACAATCCGATAAACTATCGGTCCGGTTCTTGATGAACGGATGAAGGCCGCAAGGCTGTATTGCCCCCCCGCGGTTTCTAGAGACCATTTGTGTCCAGAAAGGGCGCAACTCAGCCAACCTCCTTTTCGTTTACCGCGCCGTCTCTTTTTTCGAAGGCGTTGAAGATGGCGAAGTCTTCCCCGAACCGGAGCCCGGAAGCGAGAAGCCTTTCGTGGAGTCGGGATCCTTATTGTCCCAGGCCGTACTGTGGTCAAGAAAGTGCTTAGCTTTCCCTGCGTTTTCGACGCAGCAAAGTGTTGTATCATCTAGACCTTGTATGCCGATTCCTTTGCTGGGGTCCCAATTATAGCAGTCGAAGGCTCGGCACTTCCATTCCACGAAATCCACGTTGAAGGTGCCATCGCCCGCTGGCGTGGCCTTGGCACGTGTGTTAGAGCAGAGCTGGAATCCGCCAACCGCATAGGATAGATCGTCGCTTCGATCAAACGTAAACGCGTTGGCGTGGCCGGTGTAGGGAATCACGTCGGAAACCGTCCCCGGTTTCATTCTTCCATCCGCCAGCCTCTTTCCCACACCTTCAATGAATTTATCGCGGTGAGTCGCCAGGGCGTTGTTCGTCCCTTGGTGAGCCTCGAAAATCGCCGAGGGCATTTCCAGCTCGGAGCCGCTGCCATCAAGCCAGTGCGCAAAGTTACGCTTGGCGTTAGGTCCAAACTCCGAGGACTTAAAATTGCTCTTTAGCTGAGTGACGTATGCGTCGAGATCTCCTGCATTGGGGAATTTGGCTTTGCAATCACTCGCAGCAGACTGGCATTTTGCAGTTGCGCCGACGCACTCATCCTCGACCGGCTTTGTTGAACATGTCATGGCCTGGCGCTGGATCGTTTCAGTCGCATGCCCGACGCGGTAAGGCGATTTGCCCTTAAGAATAGATGAGGCGACTCGCTCTGCCTCCTGTTCATGTGAACTATCGCTACGGTCGATTTGGAGAGCTCGGCCGCTTAATGATCCCTGTTGTTGAGCGACGTGAGTCAGTTCGTGGGCGAGCAATTTCTTACCGGTCGCATTTCTCGGTTGGTAGAGTCCTGTTTGAAAGACGATTTGCGAGCCTGTCGTGTAGGCCAGCGCGTTGAGGGTTTTTGCCGATTGGTCGGCTTTCTGATTTACATGCACGCGTACGGCTGAAAAATCTCGTCCGAACTTTGGCTCGAAGAAGGCGCGTGTCGCCGGGTCAAGGGGCCGCCCAGGGGAGGCCAACGCCTCGTGGACAATGGATGGAGCGGCCATGCCCGCACGCATGGTGGGTGCAGTTCCTGTTGGTAGCGGTTTTGGTTCGAACACCGGATGTGATCGACATTTCGAGCACGTTCCACCACAAGTGCACTTTCGGTGGAGCCTTGGCGAGCCGCTTGACGAGATTACTCGCGTTCGAGGTGACTGTACGGGAATTTGGCTAAAATCGTGCTCAAAGCGTGGTCCCACCAAACCAGCCTGACATCTGCCTGTAGTAGCGCTCGGCGAATTTTGCAACGCTGGTTGATTTGCACGCTCGGAATGTGAGCTAAGACTCGATCTCGCTTCAAAGCATTGCCCAAGGAGACTTCGAGTGGGCAGCGTGGATTCGATTGATCTTACCTGCTGAGTTGCCTTTTGCTTTTGCGAGAAGGTGGCCATGGATAACTTGGGGAATAATTGCCCAAACTCATCGCGAACGAGGCGCTCTACCAACTAGCTATACCCCCAAACCAAAACGGCGTAATATTATGCGCCGATCGGGCCCGACGGCAAGTCGCGTGAGAGACGTAGCTCGTTAGGCCGCAGCGGCGACTGAAGCACTCCTGGTGAGGACGGCGACCGCGCTTTGAATTTCCTCGAAATCGAAGGGCTTCGACATCATCATGTCGACATGGAGAGCTTCGTAGGCTCGGACGTCTTCATCGGAAAGATGAGCGGAAAGGACCAAAATCTTGCCAGTGAACTTGCGCGCCCGCAACCGGCGCACCAGGTCGAGTCCATTCATTCGTGGCATGCGATGGTCGGTAATGACGACGTCAAAGGGTTGTGTAGCCGCGCCGATCTTGATTAACGCTTCCCATCCATCCGCCGCGCGTGTAATTTTGGACGCTGGTCCGCCGAGAACTACGGCGAGTACTTGGGCGACTGCCTTTTCGTCTTCCACTGCCAGTATTTGAAAGGGCGTTCTCATGGTTCTTGGAACCTAAGTAAGCAGGACGCGGGCCGCGGATACAGTTTCACAACAGATTGGGCACCAAAGAGCCAAATGCAAGCCGCGGGCAAACAATGGTTCAAATTTCCTCTGTTGCAATTGGAGGAATGATGGATGCTATTAAAATTATTGTGAATCCAGTAGTTCCCCCTTCGCCTCGTCTCTTTCTTGCGACGGTGACTTTGGCTCGGGGGATTACACTTTCCTGGAACGCGAATACTGCGTCTAATATCGCCGGTTTATCACCTCTACTATGGAACGGCCGATGCCCCCTATCGTCAACGCTGAACGTAAGCGGTACGACCGCAACCGTCTCAGGATTACAAGACGGCGCAACCTACACTTTTGCTGTAACTGCCTACGATACAACCGGAGCAGAGAGCCCTTATTCGGGGCCAGTCTCATACACGGCGGGGTCGTCCCAGGTCATCCTGCCGGCGATCCTGGCCAATATCTTCACCCGCAGTAACGTTCAGACCGGCGATCAGGTGATGATTGGTGGCTTTATCGTCGGCGGAACGACAGGGAGCAAAGTGATGGTGCGCGCGATTGGCCCGTCGCTCTCCGCTCGGGGCGTGGCGGATGCGCTCCAAAATCCCAGGCTCGATCTCTACGACAAGAACGGGATCCTCATTGGCTCGAATGACAGTTGGCGGAGTAATCAAGAGGCCGACATTGTTGCCAGTGCCCTTGCCCCGACGGATGGCCGCGAATCAGCCATCATCGCCACGCTTGTTCCGGGGGCTTATTCAGCGATCGTCAGTGGCGCGAATGGTAGCAGCGGCGTCGCTTTGGTCGAGGTCTATGCGCTGAATTAGTCGCGCATAACCTTAGATTCGTTAGGCAAGCGCTTACGGTGGAGAGGAGGCGCCTTGCGCTTTTCCGTCGAAGGTGTCTGGAAGCTGCATCCCCAACACTTTCGTGAGGAAAGCCCAGCGGTCGCCTATTTCGTCGATGATCTTGGTCGTTGGTTTGCCAGCCCCGTGACCGGCCTTGGTTTCGATGCGAATCAGAATTGGCGCAGCGCCAGCCTGAGCAGCCTGCAAAGTAGCCGCGAACTTAAAGCTATGCGCCGGGACAACGCGATCGTCATGATCGGCAGTGGTTATGAAGGTCGCCGGATATTTTGCACCTTCTGCGATGTGGTGGAGCGGCGAGTAAGCATAGAGGTAAGGAAAATCGGCTGCGTCATCCGAAGTTCCGTAATCGGACGACCAGGCCCATCCGATCGTGAACTTTTGAAAACGTAGCATATCCATAACACCGACGGCAGGAGCTGCGGCGCCAAAAAGGTCAGGCCTTTGTGTGAGGCAAGCGCCAATCAGCAATCCGCCGTTGCTGCCCCCGCCAATCGCGAGCTTGGGCGTTGATGTATAGTTATGGTCAATCAGGTATTGTGCCGCCGCGATAAAATCGTTGAAGACATTCTGCTTCTCGTGCTTCATCCCGGCTTCATGCCATTTTTCTCCGTATTCTCCACCACCTCGAAGATTCGCCACGGCATAAATACCTCCCATTTCCATCCAAACTAAATTCGCCGGGTTAAACGTTGGCGTCAGCGAGATATCAAATCCGCCGTAGCCATAAAGGTAGGTCGGGCTCTTTCCGTCCTTCTTCAGTCCTTTTTTGTAGGAAATAAACATTGGCACTTTTGTGCCGTCAGCGCTGCTGTAAAAGGCCTGCTCGGTCGTATAATCATTCGGTTCGAACTTTACCTTTGGGGCGAAGAGCGCCTGACTCTTTCTCGTCTCAAAGTCGTACCGGTAAATTGTCGTGGGCAGTGTAAAGGAGGTGAAAGAGTAGAAACTCTCACGATCACCGCGTTTTCCTGTAAATCCCGCCGTCGAACCCAGTCCTGGAAGTGTGATCTCACCGTCGGGTGAGCCATCAACCTTGAATAGCTTCACCGCGCTATGCGCGTCCTTCAGGTACTCGGCGACGAAGCGATCGCCCACCAGATTAACTGCTTCCAGTTTATCGGTTGATTCAGGCACGACTTCTTTCGGCTCCGCTGCTTGCGACTTGGCAGTATCGATCGCGATAATTCGGCCGAGAGGGGCATGCAGGTCGGTCTTGAACCAAAAGGTAGCACCTTCGTTGCCGATGAAGCTGTAGGCAGCGTCACCGTCAGGTAATAACTCAATAACCTTTCCATCCGGGTTAGTGAGATCCTCATAAAAAATCCGGTTCTTTGGATCGGTCCCGTGACTGGCATCAATCACCAGATAGTGACCATCATCCGTGACTTCGGCGCCGAAGAGCCAATCCTTATGGTCCGGGCGCTCATAAATGAGTTTGTCCGCTGCCTGCGCCGTCCCTATTTTGTGAAAGAAGAGCTTCTGATTGTAAACTTGAGCACGCAGTTTGTTCTCGCCTTTCGGCTCGTCGTAGCGGCTGTAAAAGAAGCCGCTGCCATCTTTCTTCCAGGACGCCTGGGAGAACTTGATCCAGGTCAGGACATCGCTTTCGTCCTTACCGCTTGCGATATTGCGTACCTTCCATTGCTGCCAGTCGGACCCGGCTGTCTCCAGTCCGTAGGCGAACTGTTGCGCATCGTCACTTACGGCTGTGCCGCCTAAGGCCACCGTGCCATCCTGGGCGAGCGTGTTGGGATCGAGTAGCTCTCGGGGCGTGTCCTTAAGGTTCCTGGTCGTATAAACAACGCTTTGATTTTGCAATCCGGTGTTCTTGCTGAAGAAATAGCGGTCATTCTTCTTAAAAGGAACGCCGTAGCGTTCATAGTCCCACAACTCCCTTAGCCGAGCCTTGATTGCAGCCCGTGCGGGAATCCCATCGAGAAATCGAAAAGTGATCTTGTTCTCCTCGTCGATCCATTTGCGTGAAGCCGACGAGTCCGGATCCTCCAGCCAGCGGTAGGGGTCGGCGACCTTTGTTCCGTGATAGTTATCTACCTCCTTACCCTTGGCGACTTCTGGATACTGGAAAGGTTTCTCCGTCTCACCAGCGGTCGCGAAGGCACAGAAGCACGATGAAAAGAGGACCGAGAAGAAAAGGCGACGCTTCATGAATGATGTTCAAGGCTGGTGCGCGCTGCGGTTTCCGCCGAGCAGACGGGCCGGGAGAAGAAATAACGCGCGAAGAAAAGCGAAGAGTGCCCCAAAGGTTATTCCTATGAGACGGAACGGCAGCGCCGCCAGCCACACGATCGGAAAGAGGATCAACGCTAACAACGCAACTGGCCAGCTTAGAACCAATAGAATGCACCAGCCGACGAAAAGGATCAGCAACTTCATTAATGAATCTTTCATCCGCTTTTCAGTCGTCAACCTTTTTGCGACCGGTGGGAGCCAATTGCGGATTCCTTGATCAGGGCGACAGGATCATCCCGAGTGCAGCTCGGAGAAGCTTTACGTCCGAGGAATCGATGCGGCCGTCAGCATCCAGATCTGCGCGAAAATTGGCTTCATCAGTCTCCTGGCCACGATCGGCTGCGAGCTCGTCGGCATCCCGGCCGTTAACAATTCCGTCGCCATTGATGTCGCCGGTCAGAACTCCAAAAGTAACGGACGCGGATGGAAGGACGCTACCTCCGTCGTCATGTATGCCGGTTAGTGTAAGAGTGACATACTCATCATTGCAACTAGCTCGTGTCAGACTAACGAGAAATGTGGTTGGGTCAGACTCATCGACAAAAGCTTGATTCACTGCGGCGCAGGACGAAGTGACATCATCCACCGACGCAATCGGGTGATTGAACGTGAAGACCACCTTGAGACGGCCATCACGACATTCAATCCCGGGCGCGCCTGTCAACGGTAGTTCGACATCAAAGTGCCTTTTGCGCGAAGCCGCCGCGAGCAGTCCTAAGTCTCCCGACTGACCCCCGTTCGTCGTCCGCAGAATGGTGCCACCAACTCCCACCGCGACCCCGGTTAGACCATCGCTCAAGAAGTGAACGTCAAGAAGATCTGTCGATATGCCGCTATCCTGCGACGTCCAGGTTATGCCAAGATCGGTGGATTTCAGGATCGTGCCAAAAAAACCAACCGCGTACCCGGAGCTGGGAGATGGGAAATCGATGCCCTGCACACCGTTTGGGAACAGGGTGGAGCTCCAGTCGGCACCGCCGTCGGTTGTACGCGAGATAGCACCTTCATTATCAAAGAGAACGCCTGAAGTGACACCAGTCATATCGTCAAAGAAGAAGACGTCGTCGCCCGTGCCCTCGTTGCCGTTGAAATAGAAAGGATAAAAGGTCCAGTTCACGCCACCGTCGACCGTCACGCCGGCGAGCGCTTGAAAGATCGAATTCTGGCCTGAGACAAAGCCGACGGTTGGGCTAATCATATGTGCGCCAAAGAAGCCACCACCGAAGAAACCCTTTTGAGAGACCTTCCATGTGGCTCCGGAATCGGTGGAATAGAGGATGTCCTGTGACAAGCCGCCGCAGATCCCGTTAGCGCCGCTGAAAGAAACAGAGCGCAAGCTATCTCTCACCCCGCTGGAAACGGTGCTCCAGGTCGCGCCGCCGTCCGTGGTTCTCCGGATCAAGCCGTTGTCTCCCACAACCAGTCCTTCTGCGTCGTTGAAGAAATAAACATCGTAAAGATTCTGTGTAGTTCCGGAGCTTAGCGTGGTCCAAGTCAAGCCGCGATCAGTCGACTTAAGAATCTCTCCAGCATCACCCGTCACGTAGCCAAGACCGGAATCCAAGAGATAAGTCCCGCGCAAGTCATGGGTCGTCCCGGAAGTTACCTGGGACCACTGTGCGGAAGCGTTTGATGTCAGGAGAAGGAATAAGAGCAATTTGCTGCATGCTTTCATGATGATAGACCTCGTTTCTTTTTGTGTGGTGAGCCTGCGAGTCGAAAACAACTTCGCCCAGCCGTCGGAGCCAACGCGTTCGGCGAAGCGGTCCAACCCTGCACAGACCGGGTTGTGCATGACAAGCTTAAAATTGCCGATGGCCAGGCAAGACCGGTTTCAGGTCCGTTTTTCTGGCCTAACGAAATTGTCCGAACCAACGATAAGGAAATTCGTCGCCGGGGCAATCAGTCGGCCAGCGCGGCGGATTCATTTCGCGGTGGGGACGCACCGGGATGTCGTGATGGTCCACTTTTCCGCAGCGCGCCCGGAGGTAGCGAATAAGTTCGTCGCAGGAATCGAGCTGGGCGCGGGTGGGTTGGTCGCGATTGAAATCTCCGACGAGACAAATCCCTAACGAGATATTATTCAGGTAATCGCTATGCACGTGGCCGCCGTTGATCTGGCGCCGCCAGCGATCGCCGATTTCAATCTCGCCATTGCCGGAGGAAGTGCCGTTACCGATCACGAAGTGATAGGCAAGGCCGTTGCGCATCCGACGAACGTTGCGGTGATAGTAATCGAAGATACGCGCGTTACCCTGCCGTGTGCCGCTGTTGTGCACAATGATGAAGCGCCAGCGCTCGCGCAGGACCGGAGCGTGATCGATCTCTGCGCGCACGGAACGCGTCAGATACTGGTAGTGTTTGCCGAAGAGGTTAAAAGGCAGGAGCGAGAAGCCATGCGGTTTTTGGTAACCATCTTTCGTCACCACCACCTGGGCGGAGCGGGGCGAGGGAGCGGGAGTTTCTGTTGCTGCTGGCGGAGAGGCAACAGGCGACACCTTTGACTCGTTAGGCGCGGGCGCAGGAGTTTCACTCGCCCGCGGTATTGGTGTTTCTTCTTTTTCCTCCGATTTGGGAGGCGAAGTGCGAGATGTTTTCTCCTCGGGCTCTGGAGTGGTCTTAGGATGCTTCCTTTTCGCTGGTGGATGTTTGGCGGCTTTCGGTTTGTGGCGCGGCGTGGCGGAGGGAGTTGGCGTTGGGACGGTGCGCATTTGTTCGCGCGCTTTGAGGAAGAGCTGTTTCTTTTCTTCCTCAGTCAGCTCGGCCCGCGTGATCGTGCCGACGAATGCAGCTACGAGCAGCAAACACCAAAGCAGGTGACACCAGTGAATCTTTGAACACGGTTGGCTCAAGGCGCGATCAAATCAGGCTGGATTGGCTTGCTGAAGTCCGTCACGCTCCGCGCGCACCGCGGCCCGCTCGCTTTCGCGGCGCAGGATGGCGTTCAATTTGCCGCCTAACAAAAGAAGGAGACAGGTGAGATACATCCAGGTAAGAAGCATGATGATGGAGGCAAGAGCGAGATAAGTCGGGTTATAGCGATCGTAACGCGCGACGTAGAGCTGGAAGAGCTTGGTCATCGTCATCCAGCCGACAGAAAAGAAAATCGCGCCGGGAAGAGCCTGACGAATGGTGAGGTAGTTCTCGGGTGTAAGAAGATAGAGGGCGAGCGCGAGGATGACGAGCGCGATGGCGGTAAAGGGAAGATTCAGCGCCGCGACCCAGTCCTGGAGCGGGATCCGCAATTGAAAATTGACCTCGGCAATCCCGGCGAGGGTTTCTCCAAAAACGGTGAGATTGAAGGCAAGAAGAATGGTGATGCCAAACCAAAAAAGGAGGAGGAGTGAGATAATGTATTTCGACCACCAATTGCGCGTCTCGGTGACGCCGTGGGTGCGGCTGAGAGCGTGCGAGATCGTGGAGATGAAAAGCGTGCCCAGATAGATGCCGAGAATAATACCGGCGGTGACGAGGGCGCCCCCACGGCCGGTGACGATGACGTTGGCCACGATCGTATCGAGAATTTCCTGCACCTTTGGATCAGGCGGGAGAAAAGCGCGCACCACGCCGAGCATCTTGTGAAGCTTGGCCGGATCGGTTCCAAAGAGGCCGAGCAGATGCCAGAGAAAAAGAAGACCGGGGGCGAGGGTGAAAAGCATCTGGTAAGCCATCTGCGCGGAGAGTCCCATCGTTTCGTCAGTTGCCGTTTCCCAAACGAGACGTCGTACCACTCTCCCGATAAGTCGGAGAAATTTCATTGCCCGGCGAAGTTTACTTTGCCGCCGAGCGATTGTCATTAAACTCTCGGCCAACCTCTGCGCCTAACGAGTTGGCGGAGCCTAACGAATGGATAAACGCATCCTGATTTTGACTGCCGGCTTTGGCGAAGGACACAATGCGGCAGCGCGCGGCATGCGGGATGGACTGACAGCGGTCGATCGCGCGGCGGCGGTCGAAGTCCGCGATATTTTTGCCGAGACTTACGGGATAGCCAATGACCTGGTGCGCAAAGGCTACCTCGCGATGATCAATCGCGCGCCACGCTCATGGGGTAGACTTTATCAATGGCTCGATCGGCAAGAAGAATACGGGCCGCGTCTGCGCTGGCTCTTTCTGGCCAGGGGACGGCTGAGCCAATTACTGGCGCGTTTTCAGCCGACGGCGGTCGTGATGGTTTACCCGGCTTATTCGTACTTGCTCGAAGCGATTCTCGGAGCGAGGCCGGCCCTTTTTCGACGAGTGGTTTGCATTACCGATTCGATCACCGTAAACGCGATCTGGTATCGCTGCGCCGCCGACCTATTTCTTGTGCCTAACGAGCAGACGGCCGCGAGGCTGGACAAGGCGCGAGTGCCGGGGTGGAAGGTGAGGGTCACGGGTTTCCCCGTTTCGCCAAAATTCGCCGCACTGCGCCAGCCTCGCACACCGCCGGGCGCAGAGGAGGATTGGCGCATTCTCTATATGATCAACGCCGGCGGTCGGGTTGCGACCGAGGTGATCGAACGATTGGCGCGTTTGCCTAACGTTTGCCTAACCGTCACCGTCGGACGCGATGAGCGTCTGCAACGCGTGGTGGAGACAGTGAATGCGCAAGCGCCGCGCAAGTTTGAAATCATTGGCTGGACCGACCAGTTGCCGCGCCTTATGCGCGAGAGTCATCTTTTGATCGGTAAAGCCGGCGGCGCGACCACGCAGGAGGCGATTGCTGCGGAATGCCCGATGATCATCACTCAAGTCGTGCCCGGTCAGGAGGAAGGGAACGCGCAGCTGATCGAGGAGTCGAGTGCCGGCGTAGTAGCAATGACGCCGGACTCCATCGCCGCCGCCGTGGAACACGCGACGGCGAACAACGCCCAGGTCTGGGGTGAGTGGTCGCGAAATATCAGGGCCTTGAGCCGTCCTCGAGCTTCGTTGGAGATCGCCGAGTTACTGCTGGCGCTGTAGCGGGCTGCGTGTTGCCCGGCGTTGCTGGCATGGGCCGCGGCTTGACGGCCGGAATCGTTAAGCTTTCTCGGCCGGTTTCACGCCCGCTTTATCGTTCAGAGTCTGCGTGAACTCTTGCAGACTGGTCACGATTTGCGGCGCTTTCGAAAGGACGGCGCTGGCCAGTTTCTCGGAATAATCCGGCCGGCGTTGCGACATCTCGGAGAGTGCCATCATGACGGCGAGCGCGTTGTTTATCGAGTGTTTGATCTCGCTGAACTTCTTCTGCAACTGCGCCAACTCTTCTTGTGGAATGCCACTCACCTGCTCGCTCATCGTCGGGTCAAATTCGCTGGAGAAATCGGACGGCTGTGCTTGACTGATAGGTTCGACAAATTCCGTCCGATGCCTGCCAAGAGTATCAAGATCAGCGGAGCACGCCAGCATAATCTGAAGAATCTCCACGTCGAGATTCCGCGGGAAAAGTTGGTCGTAATAACGGGCCTGAGCGGCTCCGGAAAATCCTCGCTCGCCTTCGACACTCTGTATGCCGAGGGCCAGCGACGTTACGTCGAAAGCCTCTCGGCTTACGCCCGGCAGTTCCTCGACCAGATGGAGAAGCCGGACGTCGACTTTATAGAAGGCCTCTCGCCAGCCATTGCGATTGAGCAGCGCAGTTCCGGCACAAACCCGCGCTCCATCATCGCCACCACCACGGAGATTTATGATTATTTACGCGTCCTTTTCTCCGCCGTGGGACAGCCCCACGACCCGGTAACCGGTCGACCCATTTTTCGCCAGTCGCCGCAGCAGATCGTTGATCAGATTCTGGCCTACCCGGAGGAAACGCGAATCATCCTGCTCGCGCCACTGGTGCGGAATGAAGTGGGAGAATTTCGCGACGTGATCGAAAAGACGCGGAGGGAAGGTTTCGTCCGCATTCGCGTCGATGGCGAAATTATCGAGCTGGCACGACCGGAACCCATCCGGCTGAAGAAAGGCGAGCGGCACACGATTGAGGCGGTGGTCGATCGATTGGTGATTCGCGATGGCCTGCGTCCGCGCCTGGCCGACTCGGTGGAAACGGCCCTGAAGTGGGGCGCCAACAAGATCATCGTCTTGCACGACCAGGGCGGCGCAGGGCAGGAAGTTCGTTATTCGACCGACTACGGAAATCCCGAAACCAACTTTTCGTTAGGCCAGCTCACCCCGAAACATTTCTCCTTCAACAGCCATTTCGGCGCCTGTCCGGCCTGTCACGGGTTGGGAACGCAGCTTGTTTGTGATCCGGAGTTGATGGTGACCGATCCAACGAAATCGCTCGCGGAAGGCGCGGTCGTGCCATGGCGGCGCGGGACGAAACGGATGCAGGTCTATTACCGGGGCTTGCAAAAGGCGCTCGTTAGGCATTTCGCTGTTTCTGATGGAATACCATTCGCGGAATTGCCTAACGATTTTAAGCAGGCGCTTTACTTCGGCACAGGCGACAAGCCGATCGATATGAGCTTTGGCGGCAACGGGAAAGTGACAAACAAAGGATCTCGGCCGTTCGAAGGTCTGCTCCCGCAGATGGAGCGGCTTTACAACGAGACCGAAAGCGAAATTACACGCAGCCGCATTCGCGCCTTCATGAATCGCGCGGAATGCTCGGTCTGCCACGGCGCACGCCTCAAGTCGGAAATCCTTGGGGTTACGATTGCATGCGAAGACGGACGCGAACTGAACATCCATCAATTTTGCGAGCAAACGATCGCCGAAGCCGCGCAATTCGTCAGGCGACTCCAGCTTAGCGAGCAACAGCGCACCATTGTCTCCGAAGTGGTGCACGAGATTTCTTCGCGCCTTGAGTTCCTGCTCGAAGTGGGCCTCGATTACGTCACGCTCAATCGGGAGAGCGGCACGCTGTCCGGCGGCGAAGCGCAACGCATTCGCCTTGCCACGCAGATCGGCTCCGGCCTGGCCGGCGTGCTTTACGTGCTCGACGAGCCAAGCATCGGCCTGCACCAGCGGGACAATGCGCGACTTATTGGGACGCTGCGACGGCTGCGCGACCTCGGGAATTCCGTCATTGTTGTCGAGCACGACGAGGAAACGATTCGGGCTGCCGATCACATTCTTGATCTCGGACCCGATGCCGGACCGCGCGGTGGCGAGATCGTGGCGCAGGGAACGCTGGAGGAAATACTCCAGGCGAAGAATTCTCCGACGGCCGCTTATCTTTCCGGCCGATCGAGGATTGCGATCCCGCGGCATCGGACTGCGCCGCGTACACGTAACGACTCCAGCGAAGGCTGGCTCACGGTCGCCGGCGCAACCGAAAATAACCTGAAAAATATTAATGCTGCCTTTCCGTTAGGCTGTTTCACCTGCGTCACTGGTGTTTCTGGAAGTGGAAAGTCAACCCTCGTCGACGACATTCTGCGCCGCGCGCTCTTCCGCTACTTCTACAACTCGAAAGAGAAACCCGGCGATCACCGCAAGCTGCGCGGACTCGACCAAATCGACAAAGCCATCATCATCGACCAGAGCGCAATCGGCCGTACGCCGCGCTCGAATCCCATCACCTACACCGGCGCCTTCACGCCGATTCGAGAGCTTTTCGCACAACTGCCAGCGGCACGCATTCGCGGCTATAACGCGGGGCGTTTCAGTTTCAACGTCAAAGGCGGCCGCTGCGAAAATTGCCAGGGCGACGGCCTGATAAAGATCGAGATGCACTTTCTCGCGGACGCCTACGCCGTCTGCGAGGTCTGCCAGGGCAAGCGTTACAACCGTGAAACCCTCGAGATCACCTTTAAAGGCAAGAATATTGCGGACGTACTCGAGATGTCAGTCGATGAAGGAGCGCGATTCTTTCGTAACGTGCCGACTGTTTCGGATAAGTTAAGCGCGTTGCAGGATGTCGGTCTGGGCTATCTGCGGCTCGGTCAATCGGCTACGACGCTTTCCGGCGGCGAAGCCCAGCGCGTGAAACTTGCAACTGAACTGGCGAAGAAGGCCACTGGCCGCACGCTCTACATCCTCGACGAACCCACCACCGGGTTGCACTTTGCTGACATCGAAAAACTGCTCCAGGTGCTGATGAAATTGCGCGACGCGGGCAATACGCTGGTTGTGATCGAGCACAACCTCGAAATGATTAAATGCGCCGATTGGGTGATCGACCTTGGACCGGAGGGCGGCGAGGAAGGCGGACGAATCGTCGCTGTCGGCACGCCGGAAGAAGTCGCGCATGCCTCGGAAAGCCACACCGGCCGATTTCTGCGGCCATTGTTAGGCAAATGAAATTGGTTGTTGTCGTCACGGTTTTTGTCTCGTTAGGCGCGACCACGTTTGCGCAGGAAAACTGGACCCTGCAAGATGCACTCGGACCGTTGCGCGACGGGGTGCCCGAGGTGGCGGTCGAGCGGCTAAAAATCCTGCTGGCCCAAAGCCCGGCCTCACCGGATAAGTCGACCGCCGAGGAAAAACTGGGGGAAGCGCTTTTCCTCTCCGACCGTCCGGCAGAAGCACTCGAGGTCCTGAAATCGACCGGCCTAACGAATCCGGAAACAATCTTCTGGCAAGCCCAGTCGTTAGCCGCGCTCGATCGTTGGGCGGAGGCGCTCCCGCTCTACCAACAGATCGCGAGGGACGAAAAATCGCCGTACTATTTCGAAGGGATTTTCGGCGCCGCCCAGGCGCTGCGTGCCCTCGATCGCATCCCAGAGGCGATGGGCGCTCTCTCCTCCTTGCAGAAGTCACCAATGTGGGCGACGCGGGCGAAATTAGGTCAGGCACAGCTTCTTATGGAACGGGGTGAGCTGGCAGAGGCCGGTCGTCTTCTCCGCGAGACCAAGCCGGAACAAGCGAGAGAGCGAAGCGAGCGGCGCTTCTTGTTTGGGCGTCTGAACCTCGAATCGAATCGACCGGATCGGGCGATCGAAACGCTCGAGGTGTTGCTCAAGAATCCGGAGGGTGTTTCGCATCGGCTCCTCGTCGCAACCCTCTTCACCCTGGCGGAGGCACATCTAAAGATAAAAACTCCAGAGGCCGGTGATGATGCCTTGGAGGAATTCATTGATCACCGGCCTAACGACTCCGCTTTGCCGGCGATTTTTACAAAACTCGACGAGCTTTATCGCTACGAACGGAAGCCATCGACGCACGAGCTCGAGCATTGGATGCACGATCCCGCGCAGCCGCGGCAGGCGCTGGCGCAGCTTTATTTCGCCAGAAGTCTTCTCCGTGCCGGGCGACGCGAGGAAGCGATTGCATTGCTGACACAGCTGCGCGAGAGCAAACTGCAATTTCCGTCGTTAGGCGAAGCGACTCTCGAGCTGGCTCGCCTCCATCTGGCGGCGAATGATTATGTTGCCGCGATCGCGGATGCCGCGGCCGCGCAGGGGCAGAATCCGTCACCCGATTTTATGCAGCAGGCCGATTGGTTGATTGCCGAAGCCTACTACCGCAAGGGTGAACTGGATAAGGCTGCACCAATTTACGAGCAGATCGCTCAGCGGTCGCCGGCGCGCTCCGGAGACGCACTTTTCAACGCAGCGCTTTGCTGGTTGCGCCTCGATCGCCCTGATCAGTTCGCGGATGATTATCGCAAGGTGAGCAATGACCCGAGTCAGGGTGCATTGCAGGGGGAGATGTTATTGGAAAAGGCCGCGGTCCAGGCTGCGCAGAATAAGCCGGAAGCTGCGGAAACATTTCGCAAATTCATCGCGGATTTTCCACAGAGCCCACGGCTCTCGGAAGCTTGGGTAGCGTTGGCGGAACTCGCCTTTCACGCGCCCAAGCCGCATCTGGAAGAGGCACGCAAAGATCTGGCCGTTGCTCGTGCGGCTCACCCGACTCCGATCGCCTTGGAACGCGCGGATTATCTTGAGGTGTGGCTGGCCGATACAAAATCGGACGGGGACGAAGCGGTTATTTCCGCAGCGACGAATTTTCTTAAACAGCATCCCGACGCGCGCTTCGCCGGCGAAGTCCGAATGAAGCTGGCCGAGGCTTACTATCGTCGGCAGGACTTTGCCAACGCGCAGACGCAATTTGAATTGTTCGCGCAACAGAAGCCGGATGCGCGGCTGACAGAAAAAGCGCTCTTTTTTGCCGCGCGATCGGCCATGTTCAGCATGGGCAACGGTGCCTTGGATCATGCACTAGCCCTTCTTGACCAGGCGGTAAAACTCAATGGCGACTTGAAATTGGCGGCGCGGAACCAGGAGGCGGCGATCGAACGACGGTTGGGCAAGAATCGCGAAGCGCTTGCCCTTTACGACGAAGTTTTGAAAAACGAGGCAAAGCCGCCGGAACGACGTGAAGCTCTTTGTGGGAAAGCGGACATTTTTTACGAGATGGCGGCAGCGGATCCGCAAAATTATCGCCGCGCGATCGAGCTTTACGATCAACTGGCGGCAGAACCTGGAGTGTCGGCGCATTGGCGTAACCAGGCAGAGTTCAAAAAGGGAAAAGCGCTGGAGCAACTTCACGATCGCACCGCCGCCCTAACGACATACTACGGCATTCTCGAAGAGACAATGCGCCCGGACAAACCGCGCGAATTTTTCTGGTTTTACAAAGCCGGCTTTAACGCCGCTCAGCTTCTCGAGGAGAATAGCGATTGGAAGTCGGCCGTTGCAGTTTATCGCAAGTTAGCAGCGGCCGGCGGAGCGCGCAGCGACGAGGCGAAGGCGCGACTTACGCAATTGCGGCTCGAGCATTTTCTCTGGGAAGACTAGCCGGATCTGTCGCCTTTATGTCCGACGATTTTCTTTGCACACGGGCCGGTTGTGGGAGCAGATTCCAAGTATGAAAACAACAAGCAGATGGCTGTATCTGCGGGGTTGGTTTTTGCTTTCGCTGGCCATGGCCATCGGAGCACTCATGGGAGCGTCGGCGTTTGCAGGCCCAGGCAGCTACCGGGACCTTCCTACTGCCCAGACGCAGACCATGCAGCAGCAACCCGCGCAGAAGAAAATCGCGTATCTGGTGCATTCATCATGCTCAGCTATACCTGTTCCGCTCGATAGAGTGAGCAGCTCCATTCCCTCGACGGCTACGCCGATGATCATTATCGGCGACATCCGCGATCATACGCCGGGCCGCTAGGCAAAAAGGCGGTGACATTGGATTGAGAGGAGCGCCGTTTACGGCGGCGGCTCGCCGCAGCTAAGTATTTTCATCAAGCCAGGGCATGAGCCGCCGCAGCCGTTCCCCAACTTGTTCGATCGTTTGTTTCTGCCCTTCCTTTAACAAACGTTCATAGCGCTTCCGTCCACTGGCACTTTCTCCTTTCCATTCGCGCGCAAATTTCCCGCTGCGGATGTTTGCGAGCGCTTCTTTCATACGCATTCTGACTCGACGATCGATGATCGTTGGTCCGACCGAGACGTCGCCCCACTTCGCGGTTTCTGAAATCTGGGCGCGCATTCCACTGATCCCGGCCCGATGCATCAGGTCGACGAGAAATTTCAACTCATGCAGACACTCGAAGTACGCCGTCTCCGGCTGATATCCTGCCTCGACCAAGGTATCGAATCCTGCCTTGACGAGCGCGTTAACTCCACCGCACAAGACAGCTTGTTCCGCGAAGAGATCAGCCTCCGTTTCTTCCTGAAAAGTGGTTTCGAAAATGCCGGCACGCGTGCCGCCGATCGCTTTGGCGTAGGCAAAGGCAATCTGGCGGGCATGGCCGCTCGCATCTTGATGAATCGCGATCGCGCAAGGTACGCCTCGACCTTGGACGAACTGCGAGCGCACCATCGAACCCAGCCCTTTCGGCGCCACCATAACTACATCAATGTCGTTAGGCGGAAGGATTGTCCCATAATAAATCGCGAAGCCGTGGGCGAAAAGGAGCGCCTGGCCCCCTTGGAGATGAGGCTCGATTTCGGTCTCGTAAACCTGAGCCATCTTCGTGTCGGGCAGGGCGAGAAAGATGACATCGGCCTGCGCCACCGCCGCAGCCGTTTTCGTTAGGCGAAGTCCATCGCGGCGCGCAATCACGCGCGAGCGGCTCTTCGGTGGCAGGGCAACCACAACCGGAATCCCGGAATCGCGTAGGTTGAGCGCGTGCGCCCGCCCTTGCGCGCCGTAGCCAATGACGGCACAGGCCTTGTCGAGAAGCGGCCCGAGCTCGACTTCTTTATCGGTAAAAATTTTCGCAGGCATAGGCCGCGGCGAGGAACGCCGATGGTAACGCCGGCGCGCTCGCTGTCAATCTTGCAGATTGAGCGCAGACTCTTGACGTGTCAGGTCGCTAGTTTAACAGTTCCCTGTTCTGCCGGGCGAGATCTTTCAGGCGCTTTACTTGGGCCACAGCTGCATGTGCCTCAAGGGTACGACCCATTTTCTCCAGAATCGCCGAGAGTAAGACATATTGCCGGGGTTCGTCGGGTTGGCGCGCGAGGGCCTTGCGTTGGGCGAGGTAGGCATCATCCAGACAATGCTGTCTCAATTTGATTTGAGCTAGGAGATTGAGTGCCTCCGCATCTCGCACATCCAGCCGGCTAGCCCGAAGGAGAGCGTTCGTAGCCGCTGGGATATCTCCCTCCTGGGCATATAGCCGACCAAGAGCTAGCTGCGCGCCGTAGTGCCACAAGTTAACCCGGGCAAAGTGCTCCACCAGCTTTTGCGCGACCCTGGGACCTTGATCCTGCCGCAGTAACTCCGCCTTATAGCTTATGAGTTCCCAGACATCGGGATAGTTGTTACTGGCTTGATCAAGATACGCAATCGCCGCTTTGTCATCCTTCTCGGCATGTCGCATGCGGGCCAGGTTGGCGGCGATCACCCATGACCGCGGATACTCTTTACGGAGCGCGTCGCCCTCGTCGTTAGTCTTTACCAGAATCTTCTCGGCCTCGCCGTTCCGCCCAAGATGTCGTAGCCTGTCAGCCAGATTATTACGCGTGATCGGTTCGTCGGGAGTCATTTGCAGGACCCGGTGCAAAAGAGATTCTGCCTTTGCGTAGTCGCCACGACGGCTGTAGACAAGAGCCAGATTGGTCGCGGCACGAGCGCTTCCTCCGCACGACAGGGTTTGCTGGAAGAAGTTCTCTGCACTGGACCAGTCGGCGCTGCGATAGTAGCTCCTCACGCTAAGACTTAAGGCAAAAAGGATGGTGAAGTGTGCCATCCACGGGTAACTACGTCGAGGAAGGGCGAGGGCACAGCCGGCAAGGAAAAGTAAAAAACCGACACTCGGCAAATAAAGCCAATGCTCCGCAACCGTAGCATTGAGACTGATGAGGTTGGAGATAGGCAGATAGGCGATAAGGAACCAGAGCGCGCCAAGCAGACGCAGCTCGCGACCTCTCTCCTTGCGGATCGCGCCGATGGCGAAGGAGGTTAATGTTACCAAACCGAGAATGGAGAGATACTCTGTTGCCAGGTTGACTCGCCAGCCGGCGGTGTCGCGCACGAGGGTCGGATCAAAGACAGTGCGTTCCATATGCAGGTTAGAGGGGACAATCATGAGCCGTGCGTAATCACCGAGCGCGCGGAGCATGAGCACAGCTCGCGTCGGTGGGCTCCATTCTGGCCCGGTTGCACCTTGCAAGCGTGGCGCAGGCAAATGACGTAGCCCAATATAGGCAAGGGTGAGGGCAAGGCAGGTGGTCGCCACGGCTAACTTAGTGCGTCGGCTAGTCTTTGCCTCGACAAATAGCTGGTGGCAGAGGAAGAACAGGACCCAAAGCATTGCCGTCTCACGCGCGCAAAGGGCGAATAGGCCGAGGAGACACGCACCCACGTACATGAGGACACGCGGAATGATGGAAGAGAGACCGCGGGCGCGGAGATAGAGCAGCCAGGCGGAGCACGCGAAGAGGAAAGCGATACTATCGGCGCGGCCTGAGATGTAATCCACGGCGGCGCTGTGGACGGGATGAACAACCCACAGAAGCGCGACCAAAAACGACAAAAGCTGACGCGAGACGGACGAAAGACGTTCGTTAGGTAGACTTCCTAAAAGGCGTCTAAGCAGGAAGAAAAGCGCGAGCCCGCTCGAGACATGCCATAAAATATTTGAAAGATGAAAACCAAATGGATTATCTCGCCAGAAGTAGTAGTCCGGCATGTAGGAGATATTCTGGACGGGCCGATAGTGGACGGAATAGGAATCGAGAAAGAGATAATGTCGAAATGTCTCGAGGATCAGAAGCGGACTCTTAATGAATGGATTCCCAGAAGCGAGATACTGGTCGTCCCAGAGAAAAGGTCCCTGGAGGGCAGGTGATCGGACAATGCTTTCTCTTGCTCAGGATAAATTGGAAAGAGCTTATGCCTATTCACCGAACAACGCTGAGCTGAACTTCGCTCTCGGCAATTTGTACCTGGCGAAAGAAAAGAATGACTGCGCGAAGAAGTTTTATGCTGCCACCCTAAGCCTGAATCCCACTCATGAGCGCGCGCTGAATAATCTTGGCGTAGTCGCATTGAACGAAGGTCATTGGCGGCTCGCCGGGAACTTCTTTTCAAGGGCTGTCGAACAAAGCCCGGAGGACGCCAAGGTGCATTACCTGCTGGCCCAGGCCGAGCTAAAGCAAGGCGAGGTAAAACATGCGTCCACGGAGATCGCTTTGGCTTTGTCGCTCGAGCCGGGCCAGCAGGAATTCGAACGACTGAGTCAGGAGATCGATCGAGTCGCCTGCGAAATCAATTAGATGGAACAGTCACTGTTGTCTCGAGAGACTCTGCCGAGCGTTCTGTCGCCGGCACGAAGCTCCTTGACCACGGCGAATAGTCGATCCCGTTGGATCATAGAAGCCGCCGGGCTTGCCCTGCTCATCAAGCTGGTTATTGCCTGGAACACATTCGGGACAAACGACGTTATTACGTTCTATATCTTCGGCGAATGGTTGGCTCATCATGGACTGGAATGGACATATCAACATACGATTCTATTTAACCACCCACCACTGACGGCGGTTTTTCTCCGCTCCATTTACTGGCTATGCAATTTACCGCTGCTGCAGACGCTGGGTGTTAGCTACCCGTTTCTTCTTCGGTTGCCTGGCATCCTGGCAGATTTTGTTGTCGTCCTGCTTTTGGTTTCGCTGAACCGCCGCAGCTCAGTCTGCAAAATTCCATGTTGGGGATTGCTGCTGTTCGCGTTCAGTCCGCTCTCGATCATGGTATCCGGGTATCACGGGAACACGGACCCAGTCATGGTGATGTTTCTTGTTTTGGCTTATTACTTCTGTGCCTTGGACAGACCTTTCCTCTGTGGAATGGCTCTCGCTCTGAGTGTCCAGGTCAAAATCATTCCGCTTCTTTTGGTTCCGCTGTTTTTTGGGTTTTGGTTTGAGCGGCGCCGGGCTATTGGATTCAGCGTGTTCTTCGCCGGCACTTCTTTCGTTCTTTGGAGTCAGCCCTTGTTGCAGTATCCGCGCATCTTCTTCCACAACGTTCTGTCTTATAGCAGCTATTGGGGGATTTGGGGGATTAGCTATCTTCTGCGTCTCACAGGAGGGAGCGAATTTCAGCATGTCAGCTTTTTCGGCCTGACCGCGAAACAGAATCTAGTTATTCTCATCTGTAAGGTTGCAATCATTGCGGCCATCCTCTTGATGACGTATTTGCGACGAAGCGCGCGGATTGATGAGTTGGGGAAGTCGATCGCCGTGGCCTGGCTGGTCTTCTTCGTTTTCGCTCCGGGAGTGTGTGTCCAATACCTGGTCTGGCTCGCGCCTTTCGTTCTCTTGGCTTCACCGAAAGTTTATGGATGGCTAACTGTCGCCAGCTCGATTTTTGCCTTCATCTTTTACGATACGATCTCCCATCATCTGCCTTGGTTTCGTGGCGTGTCGACGAATACCTTAAACAAGATATGGGCGCCCTGGTCACTTTTACCGTGGGCCGTGTTGATGGTTGCTGCGATATGGATCTGGCGGGGATGGCGGAAACCGGTAATCGATCAGGTGTAACCGAGAGAGGGGACTGACTGAGGCTTCGCCCGCCGGGAACCGAAAGCGCGGGTAGCTCCAAGACATGCGACTCTCCAGGCGGATTCTCGCATGATTCTAAATGACATCTTTGACGCCCCATTGCGGCGTTCGGTAAAAACAACTGGAACTTCCTGAATATGGAAGCCTATGCGCGAGGCTTGAAAGTGGAGCTCGATAATGAATCCATAGCCATCGGCGGCAAACTTGGTCCAATCGAGAGCCGTGATAACTCTTCGTCGAATGGCTTTGAAGCCGCTGGTAGGATCGGTCAGTGTTAATCCACTGAGGACACGAGTATATTTGCCGGCAAACAAGCTGAGAAGGAGTCGCGCGGCTGGCCAATTAATCACTCGCACCCCATTCAGATAGCGGGAGCCAAGCGCAATATCTGCGCCTTTTGCGATCTCGTCGAGCAGCCGTGGAATGTCATCAGGGTCGTGGGAAAAGTCGGCATCCATTTCCAGACAAACATCGTAGCCATGCTCCACGCTCCAGAGAAACCCATCGCGACAGGCGCGGGCGAAACCCAGCCGATGCTGTCGCGGGAGGAGGAAGACACGTTTCTGAAACTCTGGACAACGCCGGACCAGATCCCCGGTGCCATCCGGGGAATTGTCGTCGACAACCAGAACGTCGAGGATCGGCGATAGGAGCATGATCTTCTCGATCAGGCGACTGATGTTTTCGGCTTCGTTGAAGACTGGGACAACAACCAGCGCATTCCCTGGGTAAGCGGCCGAGGTTCCCGTGCAGTCTGGATCAACAGATGGCGGCATAATACAGAGAAGTTAAGAGCAGCTTCTGTTCCCATATGGCACCGGGTCTGCTTGAAACCAGGTCGTGCGAGCCGCATCGAATATCTCCTGGAAACGGGTCGAAATTGCCTTGGGAGTCCTGCTTACCGGCCTCCTCGTGTTTCTCCATATTTTCCGATGCTTCCATGCGGGACCGCTTTGGCGCGATGAAATCAGCAGCCTAACCTTGGCAACACGTCCGACCTGGTCTGGCTTCTGGGACACTTTGGTCTTTGATCCGTTTCCCACGCTCTTCTTCGTCCTCCTCCGCGCATGGCACGGGCTCGTGGGAGACTCGGATTTCACTTTGCGCTGGCTAGGGACTTTGATTGGATTGGCGGTCGTCTTTGCTTTTTGGCTGGCAGCACGTCTCACTCATCGGCGAGTTCCTCTGATAACTCTCATCCTCATCGGATTCAGCCCGACCTTGATTATCTGGGGTGACACCCTCCGAAGCTACGGTCTCGGGGTTTTCTGGATTATCACAACGTTTGGGTGCTTTTGGCAATTAGTCGAGAGACCAAGGCTCTCTGAAATGGCCCTGGCGACTCTCACGGCTACGCTGAGCGTGCAATCGCTATTCACGAACGCCTTTCTTGTCCTCGCCCTGGGACTGGCGGCGGCTTCCGTTGGCCTGGTGCGGCGATCGCCGAAAACAGCCTTATTTGCCCTGGTTGCCGGGGCGATCGCCGCGCTATCTCTTGTCATTTATGTCCCAACCATTCTGGCTACGCGAGAGTGGTCGTGGCTGAACCACGCCGACGTTTCCGTGAGCCAGCACTTACGCGTGTGGCAACAAGCGATCGATGCCCGGGGAGGGGATTCGATTTATCTCTGGTTCTTCGCTCTTGCGATGGCGATAGCACTGAGTGGTATTCAACTCATTCGGCAGCGAACGTGCCAAAATCGGAAGCCTCTTTTCGAGCGCGATCTTGTCCTCTTTTCGTTTGTGACCCTCCTTATCGCGTGCAGCGCCAGCTTGGCTTTCTTTTCTCTAGTCGGTTGGCGGTCAAATATCTGGTATTTCCTGCCTGCCATGGCCATCACCGCAGTAGCGATCGAGACAATGCTGCTCGCGGTAGGAGAAGGTTGGATTCACGTCCTGGGGCGGACACTAGTTGCCGCCGTCGCAATCGCTTTCTTCCTGCCGGATGTCTATCACAGTTTGCGCGCGAGAAACTCAAACCTGGATCTGGTAGCGAACACCATTGCGCAAAGTGCTCGAACAAATGACAGAGTAATTATCTACCCGTCTTTCTACGGAATTACGTTCCAGCGATACTTTCGGGGAAACACCAACTGGATGACGGTACCCCCGGTAAGTGATCATACTCTGCATAACTGGAGAGAAACGGCGGAACAGGTTAGAAAGCCCGAACCGATAAAACCAGTTCTGGACCAAGTCGAACACACTTTAAAGATGAACGGGCGCGTTTGGTTGGTGATCGGCCTTCGTCTCTCGCCGCAACATGGACCGCCGCCCAACGTTCCACCGCGCAGTCGAGCAGGCGACAACCGCGCTTTGGGAACTTTTCTCGTCGGATGGTCCAACCTTCTCGTCTATGACCTTGATAGCCACGCCCGAACGATAAGGGGCATACCCGTCGCCTCCCCGGACGCGATTAATCTTTATGAAGGCGCGGCTCTCTTTCTTGTGGAAGGTAACTCTCCCTCCACGGCTGCCCGGTGATCACATTGCCCGAGATACAACAGGAGCGGCCGCCCTGGAAAGCTAAGACAAGGCTTAAAACGCGACCCCAGGTGATGCTCTTCCGGGTTAGTCTGGGACTGTGTTTCGCTGTCGGCATTTTTCTACGCCTTCCGCCCGCTGTTTTCGTCGACGCACCAAAGGTAATCCGTCAAATCCATCTGGAGCCTGCCTTTAAGGGTGTTGGCTTCGACGAAAATCTTTACCGTAAGTATGTCGAGAGCCTGACTAAGGTAGGACTAACGAATTATCCGTCGATTGTCGATCACTATGTCGAGGTGCAGAAAACTCTCCCCGGTTCCATCCTTCCACCTGTGCGGTTCCTTTACATCTTCGCGGGTTATATCTGGCATAGCCTTTTTGGAACGCAGGCTCTGGCCTCGCTGCATGCCGTCGCTTCACTCTTTAGTATCATGACTTTGCTTCTCTCAGCTGGAATGGCTTGGCGACTCAAGGGACCATCATTCGGCTTGGGTGTGGCGGCGTTGATGGCATTCGCGCCCACGCAGATTCATATGTCCCAACACGCGCTCGTCGATGGTTTCTTTACTTTCTGGGCGCTGCTCTGTCTGTGGCTCCTCTGGGAAAATCTGCAAGCACCTGGGCGCGTGAGCTGGACAGTTCTTTATGCTGCATCACTTTGCCTTCTTGTCTTAACGAAAGAAAACGCGTTCTTTGTCTATGCCTCGCTTCTCGCGATCCTGGGCCTCAATCGATGGCTGCGATTTGGCTCCATAACTCGAGAACTGGTCATCGCTACGGCGGTGGGACCCTTGCTCGGCGTCGTTGTTCTTGTCTTCCTTGCTGGTGGACTGGAGAATCTTTTTCTTACTTACCGCCTGTCAGTAAGCAAGAACTATCAACTTCAATATGCCATCCTGACGGGCGATGGCCCATGGCACCGCTATCTTGTCGATCTCCTTCTGGTAAGTCCGATCGTGCTGTTGCTCGCGATTGGCTCGGTGTTCAGACTTGATCGAACACAGAAGCCGGAGCTACTCGTCACCGTATTCATCGTGGGCAGCTATCTGATCATGTGCAATCTCAAATACGGGATGAACCTTCGATACGCCAATATGTGGGACATGCCGCTAAGGTTTCTGGCCCTGGGTCAGCTTGTTTTCATCTATCGCTCGTGCGGGCGCTATCGAAATCTCCTTGTCATCCTGAGCGTGATGGGAGTCTGTATGTGTGAGCTACGGGAATACGCGGCGCTCTGCGTCCAATTCCCGCTCTACGAGTTAGTGCCGGAGGGCTTGCTGCGGGCGCTTCACATCTTGAAGACGCGTTAGCTGACTCTGCACTAGGCGACGCGAGCGCTGGGATCCTGCCGGAGCTGCGCGCTGGCGGAGATAGTTTCCCGGAGTAAGTGGCGCGGATGCGGAAGAGCCCGTACCCGGAAGCAGGCTTGATAGGAGAAAAGGTTTCTTGAGAGCCGGATGAGTGCTCGGTTTAAGGCCAGCAAGGCCTGGCCACACCGGGTATGACCGAGGACGAGAGGGTAGGGCGCGGGAACGCCGGACGCTTCAAGGATTTCGAAGCCGGCTTGCTCGAGTAAGGCACGAAGCGAAGCGAAGGTAAATAGCCGGCGATGTCCCAGCCCGAGGATTCCTTTACGACTATAGTTGAACTGGCCAAGGCCGAGCATGATTCGGGTGACGAAAAACGCGACATTGGCGGCGGTCACGATCACTTCCGGCCGGCGGCTGGTAGTTCGCTCTCGTAGATCGTCCATGAAGGCTTCCGGATCGTGCAAATGTTCAACTAAGTCCATGAGGAGAATCTGATCATATTCCGACAGGTCCGAAGGTAAGTGCGGCTTTGCCGCGAGAGCTATCGTGCTGTTCGGCTGGGAAAGGTCGTGAGCGGTAAAGTCAATCGCGGTTACCTGACAGTATCGTCGCCTTAATTCGTGTGCGACATTCTCATGCCCAATCGCTAGCTGGAGAACTTTCTGGTTCTGTTTGCACCGGCTTGCGGCGAAGGATTGGGAGGAGGCAAATGCGAGCTTGTCGCTATGTGTCATCGATCGGGGATCGACATCAAACTTACGGTCATAAAAGAGGTGGGAGGCGCAAAGCCTGCCTTTGATGGTCGAGCGAAAGATTTGCCACGCGTATCTTAATCCATTCACATGGCATATTTCGTCACCATAGAAGGTTGGGATGGCTAACTCCACGATGCGTAATTTCTTAAGGACAAGTTGAATGATAATTTCGGTATCGAAATGGAAGTCGCGCGTATTCTTTTCGAAAGGGATTTGTGCGAGTGCTCTTGTGGCATAGAGCCGGTAGCCGGAATGAAACTCAGAGAGCGTGGTTCCCAGAATCCGATTTTGGAAGCTGGTCAGGATTTGGTTGCCTAACCACTTATAGAGCGGCATGCCGCCGGCGCGGGCGGCACGCTTGTCGATCATGCGCGAGCCGAAAACGGCTTCGGCGTCGCCGCGGAGGAGCGGGACGAGAAGGTCGGGCAATTTCTCCGGGGCATACTGTCCGTCGCCGTGAAGCAACGCGACGATGTCGAAGCCATTGTCGACGGCATAACGATACCCGAGTTTCTGATTGCCGCCGTAGCCTTGATTCTGCGGAGTACGCAGCAAGGTAATCTTAAAAGCAGGATGTGATCGCTGATAACGCAGACCGTTGCGAAAGGTATCGTCATTGGAAGAGTCGTCGATGATCAGGACTTCGACCTGCGGCTGATGGAGGGAAGGCGGAATGCGGCTTAAGACCTTTTCGATCGTCGTCTCGGCGTTGTAGGCGACAATGAAAATCAGGACGCGCTGGCCACGCAGGTCCAGCCTCGGATCGGGACTCATGCCCGATTTTTGGAGCTAAAAGCGGGCCAAAGGCCGCCAACCGCTAGGCGCCGTTTCGACCGGGAGTATCGCGCATGCCGAGAACGGCGTTGGCCGTGCTCAAGAGAGCGCGATCATCGTTGTCTCCGAGGTCGCGAAATGCTTCGCGTACCTTTCGGAGTGATCGTTTGACAAACAAATCGGCGGCAGCGTGCTCTGGCGCTTCATTGCCGTTGCGGCCGATGGCGGACAATTCGGAATCCCAGCGGCTTAAGACACAGGTCGAGGCAAAAAGTTCCATCGCCGCGATCGCGAGGCGCTCCTGCACGAGCTGCATTTCCATGACGGGCTCGCGATACATGATGAGCGCTTTGTCGACGGCAAAATTGAATCGCCAGACGAGACGAGCCAGCTGGCTGGCGTAGGTTTTTAGGCGACTATTGCGGACCGGCACCTCCGGCACCTTGACGGCAGCGCTGAGGCGTTTGAGCCCGGCGTCCCAAGCTTTACCGAGACCACGCGTCGGCTTGAGCATAGTGTCGTAGATTTCTTTGAATTCCATCCCCGGACCACGCATGCCAACAAGCGCGATAAATGAAGTAAGCACTTCGTTGCTGCCTTCGCCGATCTGGTTGATGCGCGCGTCGCGCAACATGCGGCCAAGCGGGGAGTCATCGAAATAGGCGGAGCCCCCGTGGATTTGGAAGCAATCGTTGACCGCGTCCCAGAGTCGTTCGGTGGTGAAGACTTTAAGCATGGCTGTCTCGATCATATAATCCTCGAGGCCACGATCGATGAGTGAGGCAGTGACCTGAGTCATCGCTTCCATGGCGTAAACATCGGCCGCCATGCGCGCGATCTTCTTCTTCACGAGGTCGAAGTTGCCTAACGTCTTATTGAATTGGCTACGAGAGTTGGCGTGCTCAATCGCCATCCGCAGACAGGTCCTGGCGCCGCCGGTGCAGCAGGCGCCGAAGGTCGTGCGCCCAAAGTCGAGGACGGTAAGTGCAACACGAAGACCTTTGCCTAACGGGCCGAGAATATTTTCTTTTGGCACACGCACGTTGTTGAGGCGGAAGCGGCCGGTCGCAGTCCCACGAATGCCAAGTTTTGGCATGCGCGGTTCGAGCATTTCGAAGCCTTCCATCTCCGGCGTAACGAGGAAGGCAGTAATGGCGTCCTTATCCTTGCCAGGAATTGGTGTGCGCGCCATCACCGTAAGAACCTGTGCAATCGAAGCATTGGTGATATAGCGCTTCTCGCCATTCAAGATGTAGGCCGAACCGTCTTCCGTTGGTATCGCCTTCATCTGCACATTGGCGGCGTCGGAGCCGGCTTCTCGTTCGGTCAGTGCGAAAGCCGCGAGCTGCTCGCCATTCATCAGACGCGGCAGCCATTTTTCCTGCTGTTCCTTTGATCCAAAAAGCAGGAGCGCGCGAATGCCAATCGAATGATGAGCGTTCGTAAAGACGGCGGTTGAAGCGCAGCGCGACCCGATTTCCTCCAGCACTTTGCAGTACTGCATCTGGGAAAAACCGCGGCCGCCAACCTCCTTCGACGCAGTCATGCCCAATACGCCGACGCGGCCGAGTCCGTCGATCACATGACGCGGAATGTCCGCCTGGCGATCGATTTTCTCCGGGTCAAGCTCCGAATCCAAGAACTGGCGCAGCTCGATAAGCGCGCGATCGACATCGGTCTGTTGCGCGGGTGAAAGCTTAGGATAAGGCATTGCCCAATCGGCGACGAAGTCTCCCAGGAATAATCCCTTGGCGAATCCAAGTTCCTGGCGGCCGCTAAAGAGCAGTTCCTCAGCCTGTTGAATCTCCTTCTGACGTTGAATCTCGGACTCGGTAAGTGCCATAGGTGGAAAAATGTAAGCGCCGGCGAACGGCCGGCGGGGCTGCACTGTAGCGCAGAGCGGCCGATTGTCCACTCCGTCGCCTCCCATTAGGCGCTGTTGGCCTAACGAAGTCTCGACTGGATTCGCCGGCGTTGATCCGACCTTGGATTCGAAGCGCTAGCGATTCACAATCTCGGTTTTGCTTCTTCGCTCAGACCAGACCTTCTGCAGAAAATCGCAGAATATTTCAATGGCTGCCGGAACGGAAGGCGAAGCCATGAATAGAGATTGTTTTCGGGACTCGTTCAGCTGCACCCCTGGCTTGTGCCGCACTCGGTGCAGACGCCGCAGGCGCCGGCGCGGATCACTTTGTTGCTCCCGCAATGCGAGCATGTGATGTCCATGAACATGTTACCGAGCGCTTCGGCGACGCGGTCGGCGTGAGTACGGCCGTTCGTTAGGACAGTCGGGTTACCCTCGTTATGCGCGTGGTTGGTGATGACGTCGATCAGCTCCTTCTCCGCCGTACGTGGCAAATCGGCGACGGGACGATTAACCGCTTTCTTTTCCATCTCAGGAATCTCTCGGAGCGGGAGCTCGGGATGCGTGCGGCTGGGTGAGGTCGCTTCTTTGTAGCCCTTGATGAACTGGCAGCCGAGCCAGCGGAAGACGTAATCGGTGATGCTGCTGGCGTTGCGGATATCGGGATTCTTGGTGAAGCCACTCGGCTCAAAGCGCTGGTAGGCAAACTTTTTTACCAGGCTCTCGAGCGGCACTCCGTATTGCAGCGCCATGGAGGTAAGGGTCGCCACGGTGTCCATGAGGCCGCCGATGGTGCTGCCTTCCTTCGACATTTGGATGAAGAGCTCACCCGGTTGGCCATCTTCGTAGAGACCGACTGTGATGTAGCCTTCGTGGCCCGCGATCTCAAACTTGTGGGTGAGCGACATGCGCGTGTCCGGCATGCGATGGCGCACGGGAAGATCGACCTGGCGACGCAATTGCGCGACTTCCTGTTCCAGTTCGAGAACACGCTTTCCCGTTTCGGCGATTTCGCGAAAAGGCATCGCGCCGTCGTCCGTCGCGCCCATATCTTTGGTCTTGCGCGTGTTCAAGGGCGCGGAGCGTTTGGAGCTGTCTCGATAAATGGCGATCGCCTTGAGGCCCAGGCGCCAGCCCTCGATATAGGTCTCCATGATTTCGTCCACGGTCGCGGCTTCCGGCATATTGACGGTTTTGGAAATCGCACCGCTGAGGAAGGGTTGAGCCGCCGCCATCATGCGGAGATGCGCCATGTAGCCTAACGAACGCTCGCCTTTAAAGGGTTTGAAAGCGCAGTCGAAAATCGAGAGATGTTCCGGCTTCAATCCCGAAGAGATTTTTGCTCCGTCGCCATCAATCACATCTTCGATCGTGTCGAAGGCATCGATGTGCGCGATGATGCGCTCAATTTCCTCGGAATTGTAACCGAGTTTGTCCAATGCCGGACGGACAGTCTGGTTGACGATCTTTAACATGCCGCCACCGGCTAAGAGCTTGTATTTCACGAGCGCGATGTCCGGTTCGATGCCGGTGGTGTCACAGTCCATGAGGAAGCTGATTGTGCCGGTTGGTGCCAGGACGGTGACCTGCGCGTTGCGATAACCGTGCTCTGCGCCCAGCTCGGCGGCGCGTTTCCAAACTTTGGTCGACTCCTCTTTGAGATAAGCGAATTCCTCGCATTCGGGAATTTCTCCCACTGCGCAACGATGCAGGTCGATCACCTCGAGCATGGAAGTGACGTTGTCTCTCGCGACTGGCTTTGGCACGCCACTGGCCCGTGCATCGTGATATCCTGGGAATGGGCCCATCGCCGCCGCCATCCGCGCACTTTCGGCATACGCTTCGCCGGTCATAATCGCCGTGATGGCGCCGCAAAGCGTGCGGCCTTCGACGCTGTCGTAGCCGTAGCCGTAGCTCATGATGAGCGAGCCAAGATTGGCGTAGCCCAAGCCTAACGTTCGAAAGATATGCGAGTTTTCGGCGATTTCTTTGATCGGATAACTTGCGTTATCAACGATGATCTCCTGCGCGGTGATAAAGACGCGCACCGCGGCCTTAAATCGCTCGACATCGAACGAGCCATCCTCCGCCTTGAATTTCATCAGGTTAAGCGAGGCGAGATTGCAGGCGGTGTTATCGAGGAAAAGATACTCGCTGCACGGATTAGTAGAGTTTTGCCGGCCCGTGCCTTTGCAGGTGTGCCACTTGTGGATAGTCGTGTCGAACTGCATCCCAGGATCTCCACAGATGTGGGTGCCCTCGGAAATTTTGCGCAGGAGTTTCCGCGCTTCCTTACGCTCACAGGGCGAGCCGTCGCGCACCCGCCGGGTCCACCATTCGCGGTCCTCAATTGCCGCGTTCATGAAATCATCGCTCACTCGGACGCTCAGATTTTCGTTTTGATACATGACCGAGCCGTAGGCGTCGCCATTGTAACTGCCGTCGTAACCGTGCTCGATCAGCGCCCAAGCTTTCTTTTCTTCCTTTTGTTTGGCGTTAATGAATTCCTCGATATCGGGATGCCAATCCTTAAGCGTGTTCATTTTGGCCGCGCGCCGCGTTTTTCCGCCGCTCTTCACCACGTTCGCGACTTGATCGTAAACCTTCAGGAACGACAGCGGACCGCTCGGTTTTCCACCGCCGCTTAATTTTTCGCGCGTGCTGCGCAGCGAAGACAGGTCGCTTCCCGTGCCGCTACCAAATTTGAAGAGCATCGCCTCACTTGTCGCGAGCCGCATGATGTCTTCCATGGAATCCGCAACCGCCTGAATGAAGCAGGCGCTTCCTTGCGGATATTCGTATTGCGTCGTGGCGCGCTCGGCTTCTCCGGTGTGGCGATTATAGAAGTAATTGCCCGCGCCTCCATCTTTGCCGACGCCGTATTCGTGATGCAGTCCGACGTTGAACCATACCGGGCTGTTGAAGGCTCCGTGCTGATTAAGGCAAAGCCAGGTTAGCTCGTCGTAGAAAATTTCCGCCGTTCTTGCATCGGCGAAATATCCATCGGCGATTCCGCAATCGGTAAGGGTGCGGGTAACGCGATGGATCAGTTGTCTAACGGAAGTTTCACGGCCACCTTTGTAGGGATCAGTCCCATTGGAAATATCGCCGTAGAAATATTTGGAGACTGCAATCTTGGTCGCGAGCGGACTCCAGCTTTTTGGGACCTCGATGTCGTCCTGCTTAAAAATCACCTTGCCACTGTCATCAGTGATCTCGGCAGTCCGGCGTTCCCATTCCACCTGTTTGAATGGCTGCACCGTTGGGTCGCTGAAAACGCGCTCGAAACGCAAGCCACGATTCTTTTTCCCACGTGATTTGGGGCGACGTGAAAGCGATTTGCGAGGCTTGGCGAGGGTGGCGGGCTGAAGACCGGGCTTGAGTTGGATCATTGGTCGAATGCGGTTCGGGTTGTTGTGAATAAAGTGAATACTCCTCTGAGGCAGCTCGTGAATATCCTGCGAACAACAGCTAACAACAGGATATTGGGGCTACGATCAGCGCGACCACCATATGCGGCCAGAGGTCGCGGCTGATCAAGCATTTTATTGTAACATTTTTTTCGCTCGAGGGAAGCCGGGTTAGCCTTGGGTGGGACGGCTCATTTGACCTCCGGTAAAAACGGCTGCGTGAAGCAAATCTTTCTGGGTTACCGCTCTCCTCTACCCCCGTGAACAGCACAGACCGCATGCCGAAAAATGCCTCGCGCCAGCGCCGTTTCGCGATTGCAAATCAAACAAGCCATCTCATAATAGCCCTCCCCGGGGAAGGGTGGCTGAGTCCGGTTTAAGGCACTCGACTCGAAATCGAGCGTGGGGTTAAACTCACCGTGGGTTCGAATCCCACCCCTTCCGCCAGTTTGGCTTAGTCCGGACGCCGGATTTCGATATCGTCCTCCGGTCGTGAGTAACGATGAATTTCGAGCGCCTCCAATCGGCGCAAAACCTCCGAGAGCAACAATTCGTTTTTCAGATTTACCCGATAGTCGAGGTCGGCCCGGAGCCGGTCTTTTTGGCCCTGACGATTTTGCGACATCATGATGATGGGCGCCTGCAAACCAGCAATCATACCGAGAACGAGATTGAGGAGGACGTAGGGATATTCATCAAAGGGTCGTAGGAGGAACAAGGTGTTCAGCATGATCCAGAAAATCGTGAAGGAGATCGATACGCCAATAAATTTCCAGCTTCCGCCGAATTCGGCGAGGACGTCGGCGGCGCGATCGGCCATCGTTAGGTGCGCGGCATCTTCTTCGTTTACATTACGCGAAACCCGATGCCGCAACAGGTCGTCTGTGCGTCGCAGACGATGGGTCAACGCGGTGAGAATCCCAAGCGCAACATCGGGATTCTTGCGCAGAAAGGCGCGGAACTCGGCCCGGGGCAAGACGGCGAGCAAGGAATCCGTGCTCGCAGTCGCATCCGCCGAGCGCACGTGCCCATCGAGTAGAGACATTTCGCCGAAGAATTCTCCTTTCCCCAACTCGGCCAGAGTCGTGTCGTGGCCGTCGGCATCCTTCACGCTGATCTTAATTGAGCCACGCTCAATTAGGTACATGGATTCGCCGGCATCACCGCGCCGGAAGAGACAGGTGCCGGCGGCGATTTCGTTCGTAGAGAGCAATTGACACAGTTCCATGGCTGCTTCTTCGTCGAGGGCACGAAAAAGCGGAACGGCTCGAAGCGCTTCAAGCTTCATTGGAAGAAAATTTCGGAGATCACCAGAGCTTGTTCCATTGCCGGAGAACTAATTACATGAAATCCCGCGAGAAGCCGACAAAATCACGATCGCTTCGGCGCAGTCGTTTGGGCGCAACTTTTTCTCGCCGTCAGCGGTTCTTCTTGTTCTAAGAAAGCCATGGCGGCGAATGAGATGGTGGCGAAACCCGACACAGAAACGTCACTTTATATCGGCGCGGGGACGACCGCGATTGTTAGCCTGTCGCCGTACGTGAATGTCTTTATTTTGCCGGCATACATCATCGGCGCCCTCGTGGCAATCTGGCACGCGGTCTCGCTTCGCGGTCAGAGACTGCAATTCAAAGAGGGGGCGAAACTCGGATTTTTGAGCACGTTCTTCGGGATCCTGGTGGCGATCGTGCTCGGGGATTTGATTTGGCTCTTCTTCGATTACCAGCTCTGGCACCGACAAAATGCACAGTTGCTCGTGGCGATTCTTGGTTCGTTTGTCCGGCCAGTCACACTTGACGCAGTGCGCGATGGCATGACGCAACAGGCGGCAAAACCGTTTCAATGGTACATTTTCCTTATCCAATTAGCGGGGAGCGCTATCTTCTGCGGAATCTTTGGGACCCTTTTCGGGCTACTGGGAGTAAAGATTTTTCGGCCGCGCGATCTTCGTTAGGCATTTGTTAGGCCGAGGATCTTGTCGGCCTCCAGCCCAGAGGGAAATTGCCGTCGCCGGGCCGGGTGGTATTGAGACTGGCAGCGAGCGACTCCTGTCTTTGACTGCCGGCTGTTCAACGAAAGTCTCACCCAACTTTTTGTTGCGCCGCGCGTGCCTCGCCCCTTACTCTTGCCCGCGCATGTTTCGGTCCTGCTCCTTTACGCTCGCGGCGCTCGCCGGTTGTCTTGTTCTCTTTAATTCCTGCGAACGGCATTACGTCGGGGAACTGCCGGAGTTGCAAAAGGAGCATCTCCATCCGCTTGATGCCGCGCAATCCGACGCAGCCGAGGTCCATCCGAGGCCGCCGTCGAGTGAGGCCACGCCGGTCAATTTTTTTCCGTCACCGACGCCCTGACAAATTGTCTGCCTAACAAGAAGCCGCGCCATGGCTAGATCTCAGTATCTCACATCGCCGCCGAATATCAGCACACTCCCGCCGGGTGTGCCCTACATCATCGGCAACGAAGCCGCCGAGCGCTTCAACTTCTACGGCATGAAGTCGATCCTGACCGTCTTCATGGCGCACTACATTTTGAATCAGTCTGGGGCACTGGCCCCGATGCGGCCGAACGAAGCCTACGAATACACCCACTACTTCACCGCAGGCGTCTATTATCTTCCGATCTTCGGCGCGATTCTGGCCGACGGCTGGCTCGGGAAGTATCGAACAATCCTGTCGCTTTCCATCGTTTATTGTCTGGGCAGTCTCACTCTTTCACTGATGGATACGTCGTGGGCTATCGGCGATCGGCCAACGCACCATGCTGGCGATTGGTCTGGGGTTGATTTGCATCGGCTCGGGCGGGATCAAGCCGTGCGTCTCTGCGAATGTCGGCGATCAGTTCGGCGAATCGAACAAGCATCTGCTCTCGAAGATGTTTGGCTGGTTTTATTTTTCGATTAACGCCGGCTCGTTTATCTCTTCGATTCTCTGTCCATGGTTGCTGGCCAATGGAGCGCTGGGACCTCGCTGGGCCTTTGGCATTCCCGGTATCTCGATGGTGGTTGCGACGATTTTCTTTTGGGCGGGTCGCAAGAAAATGGTGCATGTGCCGCCGAGCGGTCTGGGTTATTTGCGTGAAGCTTTTGGCACGCGTGAAGGCCTCGCCATTCTCGGACGGATCGCGATGGTTTATTTTTTCATTCTCTTCTTCTGGGCACTCTGGGGAATGAGCAACGGTGTCGAGTGGACACTGCAAGCGGAAAAGATGGATTTGCATGTTGCCTGGTTGCCATGGATCAGCCTTGGCTTTTCGCCGTTTTATCTCTCCGCCGGATGGGGGCTAAACCTGATCGCGGCGCAAGTACAGACGGCGAATCCAATTTTCATTCTGCTTTTCATTCCGCTGGTCAATTACGTCATCTATCCGGCGATCAATCGCGTCTTCCCACTTACCTCGCTGCGCAAGATCGGAATCGGGTTGTTTCTGACCGGACTGAGCTTTGTAGTGATCGTCTGGCTCCAAGGAAAAATTGATCACGGTCTGAAACCAAGCATCAACTGGCAATTCCTCGCTTACGGCATTCTTACCCTCGGTGAAGCGATGGTCTCGATCACCGGCCTGGAATTTTCCTACACGCAGGCGCCCAACTCGATGAAGAGCTCCGTCATGGCGCTCTGGTTGCTGTTCATCGCCACGGGCGAGGCTTTCGTCGGGAAAGTCAACGGTTGGGACTTGAACGCCGACGGCACGAAAAAGCTGACCGACTACCAGTACTTCAGCTTCTTCACTATCGTGATGTTCGTTGCGGCTACGATCTTTGTCGTGCTCGCCTGTTTCTACAAAGGACGCACCTATCTCCAGTCGCAGTTGACCGAAGACGAAATCGCGACTGAGCCAATCATTGCTGGCGGCGCGCCGACTTAGCCCTCGCTCGATTCGCTGATCATGGCCCACGAGAAAGGTTCCGCTTCTGGGGCCGAGGAATACGTAACAGCCGAGATCGATTTCGAGGAAGCATTGAATCCTGAGCAGGAAAAAAATCTGCGCGAAAGCCTCGAGAAAATCGATCCCCAGGCCTTCGAGTCCTGGGATATTGCACCGAGCAAGATTTCCATCCGCTACGATCCGACCCGCACGAATCTGGAATCGTTCCTTGGAGTAATCAGACAGGCTGGCGGAAAATTGAAGCACGTCGAGAGCGAGAGCTCGCCCTTGCTCTAAATCTCCAGGCCTAACGACTTCCTTGGGTGGCGCGCGAAACGGAAACCGCCTAACGAAATGTTGGTGGGAAAATGTTTCGTTAGGCCAAGAAATTGAAATCTTGTTCCGAGAAATTCAGGGTGAATAAGGGTTTGCAGCGTCCGGCTCTTTTCCGCGCCGGCGGAGGCCAGGTCCGGATGACTGGTGAGCAGGCCAGTAAGAAAATGATGCTGATCGGTGAAGCCCGCAATAGTTAGACCGCATTCCTCCGCCCGCTCCGCCAGGCTCGTCCATTCTACATGTGTCGTCAGGTCGCTCTGGCCCACCCGCTCCAAAAGCGAAGGCAAAACGCGATGCTCGGAATAGCATTGCAATGTGCCGGTGCGCCGAGTGGGCGCGTAAAACTGTTCCCGCGACAATCCGTAGTCAGCAATCAGGATGACGCCAGCCTCCAGTTTATCGGTGAGAGCTTCAATCCAGTCGAGCGCCGCCAGATTGATTTCCGTCTCGTACCCCGGCACGGGCGCGGCCGGGATTTTCGTTAGGCGCGCTGCCACGCGCGGGTCGATGATTGGGCGATCAACAAAAGTGAACCCGCAGGAAGTTCGCTCGACCAGCCGCTCGCTCCACTGAAGCTCGTCGCCTTCGCCGGTCGCGGTCAAAAGGTGCACCGGCATTGCATCCAGCAGCTCATTGGAAAAATGCACGCCGCAAAACGGCGCCATCGTCTCGAGCGACTCGGCCCATTCCACCTGGTCTCGAAATTGTCGCAGCACACCCTCCTGCCGGGACCGTAGAATCGGAAACGGCTCGACGAGGCGATAGCGCATCCTGGCGAAACACTCCGTGTGATGCTCGCGCATCGCTTCCAGAACGTCTGTGGCGAATTCCCCATGGTGAGCGCCTTGTTCGACAATCACAAACTCGTTAGGCCGGCCGAGTGTTTCCCAGATCTCCGCGAACTGCCCGGCGAGCAAACGCCCGAAGAGCGGCCCGACGCTCACACTCGTGAAGTAATCGCCGCGCCGGCCAATCGCGCAGCGCCCGGAGCTGTAGTAACCGTGCGCCGGATGGTAAAGCGCCTGTTGCATGAACCAGGCAAACGGCACCGGCCCTCGGCGCCGAATGCCCTCGCGAATACCGTGAATGAGCTCGTCGTTTCCCTCGTCCATTATTTTAGCGACTGGGGAAACCGCACTACTCAAGCATCGAACCGCGTCATGTTTCAACCTTTCCAGCACTTGGCTTTTCGCGAAGTTTGCCGCTAAGTTGCGCGCGACCTCGATTTTCCGGGCTTTTTGCTCGTCTCGCCGCATGCCTGTCGATTACTACACGCCGACCGAATTCTCTCGCTACGAACGCGCCTGGTACGCGCGCCGGTGGTTTTACGTCCCGCTGATTCTTGTCCTTGTTGTGCTCGGTGGCGCTCTGCTCGCTTTTCTACCCTTTGCGGCAAGCTTGCGGCAACAGGCTGCTTCGCTCGATCTCTCCCATCTCGAACAGATGGAATCGGCCAGCGTCATTCTCGATCGCAACGATAAGATTTTTGGTCAAATCTACGTCGAAAATCGCGAGACCATTCCCTACGATCAGCTCCCGCAAGACCTGATCAATGCCATTATCGCGGCCGAGGACAACAAGTTCTACCAGCACCACGGCTATGATTTGTTAGGGATCGTTAGGGCAGCCGGCAAGAATCTCGTGGCCGGGCATGTGCGCCAGGGGGCGAGCACCATCACGCAACAACTGGCGCGCAACAGTTTCGAGCTCAAAGGCAAAACGTTTCGTCGCAAGCTGCTCGAGATGTTTGTTGCCCGCCGCATTGAAGATAATTTCTCCAAGCAAAAAATCATGGAGCTTTACCTCAACCGAATCTATTTCGGAGGAGGGCTCTACGGCGCCGAGGCGGCAGCGCGCGGTTATTTCGATAAATCCGCGCACGACATGACGCTGGCGGAATGTGCCACGCTTGCCGGCTTGGTGAAAAGCCCTAACAAACTTTCGCCCTGGAGCGATCGCGACGCTTCACGCGAGGCGCGCAATTTTGTCCTCGGCCGCATGCAGGATCTTGGCTTGATTGATGACGAACAGATGCGCCGCGCCGAGGCGCAAGACCTCGTTGTTGGCAACCGGCAAAACGCTCGCGGCCAGAACTACGCCATCGATAATATTCGCCAACAGGTCATCGCCGCTGTCGGTTGGGATCGGGCGATGAGCGATGGTTTTCGTATCCACACCACTATCGACGCCGGCCTCCAGGACGTGGCAGAAAAATCGCTTCGCGCACAACTCGACGCTGCCGAGCGCGTCCCGGGTTACGATCATCAGACGTATGCCCAATACGTCGCGCTCCTGAAGGCACGAACGTCGCCTAACGAAAAATCCAGTGCTTTTCGTGCGCCGGAGTATTTGCAGGGCGCAGTCATCGCACTCGATAACAAGACCGGCGGCATCCTCGCGCTAGTGGGCGGGCGAGACTTCGAGCATAACGAATTCGACCGCGCTTTGCAGGCGCGCCGCCCGCCCGGCACGGCGATGTTACCATTTGTTTACGCAGCGGCTTTTCAAAAGGGACTGTATCCCGGCTCACTGGTGGAAGATTCAGCGCTCGATAATCGCACCGTCATGATCGGCGGCACAACCGGCATCCTGGGCGAATGGGGACCTGAAAATTCCAGCAACCGCTATGAAGGCTCTATCACCGCTCGGGAAGCACTCGCCAAATCCAAGAACGGTTCCGCAGTGCGAATCGGCAATAGTGCCGGACTCGATAACGTTTTGAAGATTGCCCACGATGCCGGGGTGGAGAGTAAATTGCGCTCGTATCCCTCAACCTTTCTCGGCAGTAGCGAGATTACTCTGGCCGAGCTGGCTCTGGCGTACACAATTTTCCCTAACGCAGGTTGGCGACCGGAGCCGCCACATATCCTCGATCGGATTGAGGACAAATCAGGTCACGTTGTGTGGGAGAGTCCGCGGCGCAACGAGCGGGTATCGGTCATCAAACCTGGCGTCGCCTACGAGATTACCTCCTGTCTGACGGATGCCTTAACGCAAGGCACCGGCCAGTCGGCTTACGAAAAATATGGGCTGAAAAGATTTCCGGCCGCGGGCAAGACCGGCACTGCGTATGACTTCACCGATGTTCTCTTTGCGGGTTACGATTCGCATTTGACCTGCGTTGTCTGGGCCGGTTTCGATAAGCCACAACCAATCTATCGTGGCGCGTTCGGGAGTACCGTTGCCCTGCCCGTCTGGGTCGACATCATGAATGCTTCCACCAGCAAATATCCGCCCGAGGATTTTCCCGTCCCGCCGAGCATGCATAAGGTTGAGATTTGTGCCAAGTCCGGTCTGCTCGCGACCAATAAATGTTACGAGGACGCGAAGAGCACGAGCGGGAATATCGTTAGGCGACGCACCACCTATGTCGAGCTTGCGACTGACGAACAAAAGCCGACAGATCCGTGCGACGTGCACGGTAATTCTGTGCGCACGCAGTTGGTGAAGAAATATGACGAAGGGCAATGGCCGCGGGCCGCGCTTGCGATCGACCCAAAGGCTGTTCCCGCGGTGGTGATGCATGGCCCGACATTGGTGGCGAAAGACGATCCTTACGCGGCCATCGGTTCTACCTACAAGCCAAAGGTGGTTGTGCAGGACAACTCCGCCGATCAACCTTTCGATCCGGGTAAACCGGTCAGACGCGCCATCCCAGTCGTGCCCGCGCCCGATGGCCAGGTGGAAGTGCGGCGCGCGCAACCCGTGCGACCGATTGACGAAGCGGGAAACGAACCGCTCCTGCAAAGCCAGCCGCCGGCTCCGCTCGACTTCGGTCCCGACCATTAGGCGCAAGCTGTGGCTGAGTTTCGTCTCACGGTCCTGAATCCGGATGGACGCGACGCGGCGCAGGATTATTCGCAAGGAATCGGCCTGCCTAACGATCACGAGCACGCGCCGGTAAATTTTCACAGCTATGCTGCTTGCACGCGCGGAGCCTTTCACCGCGACGTGAAGCTGGCGGTCGCTGAAGGGCTGCCAGTGCTTCTGCTCCTCCGTGGCGACTTTAAGGCGACACTGAGCGCGCTGCGCGAACTAAAGCGGCATCGGCTGCCGGTTATCGTCTCGTTGAAAGAAACCGGCCTCCATCAGATTGCGCGGCAACTGGCGGACCCGAAGCGGGCGGAGCGTTTTCGCACCGTGGTGGCGGCGGCCGACAATTGTCTCGCCACGACGCCCGAGGCGCTGCCCTTTTACGGCCGGGGAAAATTCATTCCAACGCCCTATCCGTCGCACGACGCCCACTGGGATTTTTCCCGATCGTCAGGCGAGCGGCGTGGGATTTTTGTCGGGACGCGCGAATGGACCACGCCTTCACGCAATCATCTCGCTAGCCTAACAATCGCTGCCGGACTGGCTGTGCCCGTGACCGTCTTCGACGAAGATGCGAGGCGTTGTCGCAAAGTTTGGAAGAGTCTTGGTTTCTCGCTCAACCGGCTGCGGGTTATCGAAGAGCGGCTTCACTATCGCGATTACCTCGCAGAAATGGCGCGCCACAAGATTGTCTTGCAGGCCGACAAGAGCAGCGTGCCTGGGCAGGTTGCGGGCGACGCTCTCCTGTGCCGTATGCCATGCGTCGGAGGTGACGGCGCAATCGAACGGATGGTTTTTCCGGAGACGTGCGGATACGGGCGTTCGTTAGGCGAGTTGGCGGCAATGGCGGCGCGCTTGTTCGGCGAGCCGAGGTATTACCAGGAGATCGTGGCCAGGTCGCAGCAATTGGCGCATACGATTTTGAGTTTTGAAGTCGTTAGGCAACAACTCGCTGATTTTTTCCAAACAAGTTTTTGCTCCAACGCTTAGAGCAACGCCTCGGCGTAGATCGCTTCCAAGGCGCGAACCTGAGCCTGTTGTTCGAATTTGTCCGCGACGGCGCGCCCTCCCGCACGGGCGAGCTGTTCGAGATTTTGCCACCGGTCGGTCCAACTGAGAAGTGCGCCGGCTAAAGCTGCATGATCTCGTTCCGGCACGAGCACGCCGCTCACGCCGTTCTCGATCGCCTCAGGAATGCCGCCGTGATCGGTCGCGAAAACGGGCAGACCACTGGCCATCGCCTCGAGCATCGAATTGGGCACGCCTTCCTGGTTGCCATCCGCGCCCAGTTCGCTGGGATGAACAAAAATGTGCGCTTGATAAAGGGCCTCGCGAAGTTGGGCTTGCGAAAGAAAACCAGCAAAGCGGACTGCACCTTCAAGACCGAGCTCGCGCGCCAGCGTTTGCAACTCCTCCAGCATTGGTCCTTCGCCCGCGACGGTGAAACTTGCCTGCGGATGTTTGTTCCAAAATCTCGCGAAGGCGCGCAGGCTGGTTTTGAATCCCTTTTTCTCAATTAGGCGTCCAGCCTGCAGAAATTTCCACTTGCCGTCGTTAGGCCAGTTGCGTTCTCGAAAGGGAATCTCATTCAGCGGGATGCCAGTGCGCTGCAACCTGATCTTTTCGTTAGGGCAGCCGAGCGCAACCAGCGCCCGCGCGAGCGACTCAGCCCGGACAAGAACGAGCTTGGAAGCGGCCAGCATCTCGCGGGTCGCAGCCCGGAAATGAGGCTTGTCCAGTTCGACCATTACATCCGCACCGTGAAATGAAACCACCGTGGGACGTCGCCAATGCAGAATCAACGGGAGGAGATGAACGGCGATGTGTCCGAAATAAACGTGCAGCACTTGTGCGTCAGCGTCATCCAAGACACGCTTGAGCTGCACGACTTCGCGTCGCGAAATTGGCCAGGGCGCCTCTCGCAAGGTGCGAAACCAAAATCGCCGCAGGAAATGAAACGATGGTTTACCAACGACAAAGACGGGTTGGAAAGGGAAACGGTCTGGATTCTCGCGTTTCTGTGCAATGACAACGGCTTGAAAGCGCTCAAGCGCGGTAATCTGGCGGTAGATATGCAACATTTCCGGCTTGAGAAATGTCGCGCAATAGCAGGCAACAACTGGCCGATAGAGTTCGGGCACGCCCCACCGTGCAACGCCAAAGCCAGCGCTTCAACCGGCCAAAATCGATCGCTCGTCAGCGAGCGGTTGCAAAACTAGAACGACCAGGCAAACAGAACGATCCCTTTTGGTTTGCCGGGATCTTGCGGATCGTGTGTCACGTGTTCGTGCCCACTTCCGTAGCGCGCCGGGGCTGCTGGATTCAAAAGCTGCACAGGATGACCGTTTCGAATAACCGTTTGCACCACGCCTTCCTTCGGAACGAGCGGCGCCGCTTGTGGCGGACGCGGCTTCGGTTGTTGCGTTTGCACCTGGCTACTGGTGGTGGCAGTAGTCGTTGTCGTGGTCGTTATTTCCCCCTGACCTTGCGCGAAGGCCGCGCTGGTCGCGCCGGCCAACAGAATGCTGAGAAACGTTTTTTTCATAGTTTTCTCCTTCGGCTAGCCAAGGCAGCTTGCTCGCGCTCTGGCTTCACCCCACAATTATAGATCGATGGATTATATTGAAAAGGCCGCACGTGTACTCGATTTAGAAATTTCTGAGCTGCAACGGTTGCGCAATCGCTTGGGCGAAAATTTTATTCGCGCGGTTAACTTAATCAAAGAAACCGTCGAAGCGCGAGGGAAAGTTATTGTTTTAGGTGTGGGCAAGTCCGGCCACGTTGGCGAGAAGATTGCCGCGACGCTCACCAGTACCGGCTCACCCGCGGTTGTATTGAATTCGCTGAATGCTTTGCACGGTGACCTCGGCGTGATCGCGGACGGCGACGTTGTTCTCGCCCTCAGTTACAGCGGCGAGACGGAGGAAATGTTGCGGGTTCTTCCGGCCATCGCGCGTTTTCAGGTGAGCGTGATCGCAATGGGGGGTAATCCCCAATCGACGCTCGCGCAGAGCTGCGACATCTTTCTCGACATCAATGTTGAGCAGGAAGCGTGTCCGTTAAATCTCGCCCCGACATCCAGCACTACTGTGATGCTCGCTCTGGGCGACGCACTGGCCATGGTTCTACTGGAAGCACGCGGTTTTCAAAAGGAGGACTTCGCGAAATTTCATCCAGGAGGACAGCTGGGGCGCAGCTTGCTTCTGCGCGTCCATCAAGTGATGCGACCGCGGAGCGCGCTCGCGGTCGTTAGGCCAAACGCGACTATCCGCACCGTGCTCGAAGCGATGACCGCGGTTCGCGCAGGTGCGGCCGTGGTGGCTGGAGAGGATGAACAATTGCTCGGAATTTTCACTCACGGCGATTTTGTTCGGTATTTTCAGACCGACTCGCGCGTCGGCGAGCGCCTGGTGGCGGATCTTATGACGCTTAACCCCGTTGTTGTGCATCGGGATAAACTGGCAGTAGAAGTTCTAAACCTTCTCGAGCGCCACCGTATTGACGACTTGGTGGTGGTAGACGACCGCGGCGTGCCGGTCGGAATGGTGGATTCCCAGGATTTGACGAAATTGAAGCTGCTCTAGCAGCGAAAGCTCTCAAGTTCACTGGTTCGCTGGCGACCCGCCTAACGAAAACGGAGCGGGCGCCGCCAGAATCAGCGGCGCCCGCTCTTATCGAATTATAATATCGTGGACGTTCGCCTATTTCGCGGCGGGCGCGGGCACATGGTAGACCTCCGCCAAGGCCACTCCGATACTGCCGTTGTTACCCATTACGATCGCGGTGTACGCCCCGCCGACCAGGTTCGCGAGGGTGGCCGCCTCCAAAGAGTCGGTGGGCGCCAAGCCAAGCGTTTGAATCTCAGTCGCGTTAGGATCATCGGCCCAGTTGTCGTTCGATGCAATCACATCGCCGTCGCTATTGTGCAGCTCGAGGAACGGATCGGCCAGGGCATCCGAAACGGGCGGAACGGCATTCGCCAACGAGGGCCCGATCGCTCGCACCACCACGGTGGCATTCCCCAAGTCTGTGCCGCCCGACGGACCAACGATTACACCGCCAATCAGAACATTGTCGACCGTCCCGACGATGCCGCGCGTGCTGATATTGGCCAGCTCGGAGGGGACCGCTGGGTCATCGATATCGTAGACTTCCACCAAACCCACGCCCGTATCAGTTCCGTTACCGCGAACGACGGCGGTGTATGCCCCACTACCAGGCACGCTTGCGTCAACGGGGTTAAGGGTCGCGACGATAATCGACTCGAGGTTGCTGATCGGCGCGCCCATAAACATGTCGAGGCCTTTCGACACAATGATTGCTTGGTCGGCCGCACTGTTGGACATCCAATCGTTGTTCGTCACAACGGTGCCATCTGGCTCATGCAATTCGAGCACCGGGTCTGCGAGCGTGCCAGTGACCGGAGGAGTGGCATTGGCCAGCGATGGGCCGATCGCACGGATGACTACGGTCTTCGGCGTTTGGACACCGTTACCGATGATGATGAAGCCACCGATCGCGACGTTATCGCCTGTTTCGACATCCACGCGAGTCGAGAGATTTAGTAACTTGGCTGGAGGAGTCGGAGTCGGAGTCGCAGTTGGGGTTGGGGTTGGCGTTGGCGTCCCGCTTGGCGTCGGCGTGGGAGTCGGCGTGGGAGTCGGCGTGGGAGTCGGGGGCGGCGTGCCCGTTTGAAAGACCATGTAGTTAGGCTGACCGCCAGTTGCGAAGACGGTCGACCCAGTGCGCGTCACGTCGAGGATCTGGCCGCCCGCAGTGTCGGCAACGAAAAGGTCACCGGCCTCTACCATACCAACCGGTGATGGTCGGAATGCCATGCCCCTTGGATCCATAATACCTGTCGCGACGGGCGCCACTTTTACATCATTGACGAGCGTCGTGATCTGGCCAGCATCCGTGCTGACAAAGACAACTTCGGACAAGACATTGTCGATCGTAACGGTCGATACCTCGGTCGCCCGGCTCCCGTCATCCGGGTCAATATCCAAGTTCGTCCCGTCCGACCCCACTTTGAGGACCTCGGGACCGTTGGCGATATAGCTGAAGGTATTGTTGTTGAGGAAATGCGAAGAAAGCCCCATGGGCGTCGGAATGAGTTGAAAAATTCCAGGGGGGGTGCCCGGGGCCGTCGGCACGCGAATAACCCGGTCCAGAGCGTTCTCGGAAATGATCATATCCGCTCCATGAAGAGCCACGCCGATTGGATTAGATAATCCGCCGATGAACGTGGTCTGAGTCGCGGTGGCAAGATCGTACCTGAAGACCGTTCCGTTCCCCGCGCCGCCATCCCCGGCGTCGACCACGTAAAGATTGAACGCCTGGTCAAAGGCGATGCCCTGCGGACTCGTCAAGCCGCTCGTGAAAGTCGTCGGCGTTCCATCGGGTTTGTAAACAATGACCGAGCCAGAGGCCAGGTCGGTGACGTAGAGGTCGCCGGGATCCGCGTGCGAGCTTGGCGTGAACGCGAATTGGGCTGCCGTAGTTAGCAGCGCGGCTATCAACAGTTTAACTGCGGGAGTTGCAGCGATGTGGCGACTATTGCGAAACATAATCTTTTGCTTAGTAAGTTGTATTGTTGGTGTGCTGAATTGCTCTATATATTTACGAGCAGCCGCGATAATGATCATTCTGACGTCAATTGTCTATAAATATTTTGCCGTGGGGCATGCTAATTGTTAACCCGCCCTCGAATTTACTCCTGAAGATTCTCCGCTACTGACGTCCCCTGAGCAATAGTTCCGCGCGACCTCGGAGGATTCCGAATTGCTCATTGTCAGCGTCCTTTGGACGACACATGATGTGAGTGATGATGAATTCGCCAGTGTCGGTTGAGACGGCTACGCAACTTTCAGTCTTCCTCGGCAACCGGCCGGGCGCACTCTCTCGGGTCTGCACTGAATTGGCGGCGGAAAAAATTAACATCCATGCCCTCGCGACATCCGACACGATCGATCACGCCGTCGTGCGAATGGTGGTGAGCGATCCGACCAAAGCTCTCATGATCTTGGGTGAGCGCGGTGTCCTTGCGCTGGAGAACGATGTTCTGATGATCGAGAGCAATAATGAGCCGGGGACGCTTGGGGCGATCGCCGAACGCCTCGCAAGAGCGGGAATCAACATCGAGTATACCTATCTTGCTTCGAGTCCGAAATCGCGGGACGGCCTCATGATATTGCGCCCGTCAAACGTCGAAAAAGCCGAGCGCGCCCTGCGCGATCTCTGAGCTCGGGCTGCCTTTCGAACAATATCGTGTCAGTCCATGCCTAACCATCTCCTGGGTCATTCGTTTGTCGCTCTTCTTTGCCTGGCGAGTCTCGTCTCCGCCGCCCCGCCGACACGCAACATCACTGAAAAAGATCTCTTCAATTTTGTCTGGCTCGGCGATCCCCAAATATCGCCCGACGGCGCCCGCGTCGCATATGTGCGGGTGACAGTAAACGAAAAAAAGGATGGCTATGACACTGCCATCTGGATCGCGCCCACTACACCTAACGAATCCCCGCGCCAACTCACGAATGGTCCACACGACTCTAGCCCGTGCTGGTCGCCCGATGGCAAATGGCTGGTCTTTACCCGCGCGAGTGAAAAGGAAGGAAAGAAAGAGCCGCCGCAGCTTTGTCTCCTCGCGATGAGCGGGGGCGACGCCTTTATTTTTACTGATTTGCCGAAAGGCGCGGGCAATCCGAAATGGTCGCCGGATGGAAAATCGATCGTCTTCACAAGCAGCTCGAACCCGGAAGATCTGGCCAAGCAGCAGCGCAAGAAAGAAAAGGAAGCGGAGCTGAAGAAGGCGCTGACGGCGGAAAACACGCTTTCCCCGTCGCCGAAGGAAAAATCGCCTAACGAAAAGAAAACCAAGGGAGACCAAGCGGCCGAGGGCGAGCGCGAGAGCGACGTTCACGTCATTACTCAGGCCGTTTATCGGGGAGACGAGGAGGGTTATCTCGACTTCAAGCGTCCGCAGCATCTCTGGATCGTGGATGTGCCGCACAGTGCGGATGAAAAAGGCGAGCCACGCCAGCTTACCAACGGCCGCTTCGATGAAGGTAATGCCGCCTGGTCGCCAGACGGCGCGCAGATTTACTTCACCTCCTGGCGTGTGGACGAGCCGTACTACCAGCTGCCGAAGACTGAGCTCTATGTCATTCCGCCCAAGGGTGGTCCGGCGAAATTACTCACTACCATTCCAATGCAGGCTCGCGGTCTATCGCTTAGTCGGGATGGGAAACGCGCTGCCTTTATTGCCGCGGTGACCGAGCCGGTGAATTCCTACACGCAGCCCGATCTGTGGACGATCGATCTCTCGCCCGGCGCCAAACCGGGCAACCTAACGACGGGCTTTGATTACGACGCTGGCGACAGCGTTTTCGGTGATAACGCCGCACCACGCGCGATTGGACGCAATGAACCGATTTGGTCGGCGGATGGAAAAACCATCCTCGAGATCTATGCGAAAGAAGGACGCACGCAGTTGGCTGCGTTCGACGCACAAGACGGAAGCGAGACTGATCTCACGCAGGGCGATCACGCCGTCACGCGTTTTTCCGCTTCCGCCGACGGACAAAGAATCGTCCTCCTCATTTCGACGCCAACGAGGATCAACGACCTGTTTTTCGTTGCACAACCCGGCGCGAAGCCGCAGCAGCTCACGCATTCGAACGACAAGCTTTTTGGTCAGCTCAATCTGACCGAGCCCGAAGAGATTTGGTATCAAAGCTTCGATGGCAAACGTGTTCAGACTTGGGTGCAAAAGCCGCCTGACTTCGATCCGACAAAGAAATATCCGCTCATTCTCGATATCCACGGCGGACCGCATGTGGCCTACGGGTACATCTTTGAGCACGAATTCCAGTGGATGGCTGCGAAGGGCTACATCGTGCTTTATCCAAACCCGCGGGGGAGCACGAGCTACGGCCAGAACTTCGGCAACATCATCCAATACAAATATCCGGGCGACGACTTCAAAGACCTGATGGCGGCGGTCGACGAGGTCGTTAGGCGCGGAGCGATCGACGACAAGAAGCTGGGCGTAACCGGAGGGAGTGGCGGTGGTCTCCTCACTGACTGGGTCGTTGGACACACCGATCGTTTTGCCGCGGCCGTGGCGCAACGCGATATCGCAGATTGGGCCAACTGGTGGTACACCGCCGACTTTACTCTTTTCCAGCCGAACTGGTTCAAGACACCACCCTTCAAAGATGAAGACGGCGATTACAAACTGCGCTCGCCCATCAGCTACATTAATAATGTCAAAACCCCGCTCATGCTCGTGCTAGGCGAAGAAGACACTCGAACTCCTCCGGGCGCGGGCGGTGAGCAGATGTTTCGCGCGCTAAAGTTCCGCAAGATTCCGACGGTGATGGTTAAGTTCCCCCGCGAAACGCACGAGCTCTCACGCTCCGGTGAGCCATGGCATCGGGTCGAGCGCTTGCAGCATATTGTTGGCTGGTTCGATCATTGGCTCAAAGGCGTGTCGAAGCCAGAGTACGAAGTCGCCCCTAACGAAGAGATTTCGGCAAAGGAGAAGCCGCCAGCGGAAGAGCGCTGAGAAAAACAGGCAGGGTTGGCGGGGCAAATCCCGTCCGCTGAAGACGGGGCGGCCTGGCTTTCCTGCAACACGCTTGTCAGAGCCCGCGACGTTTGCGAACATCCCCCGATGCTGCGCATCCCAAAGCAAAACTACGACGATATCGAGCGCATCATCGAACTCGATTTCGTGAGGGCAACCGAAGCCGCTGCGCTCAACTCGCTTCCCTGGATGGGCCGCGGCGAAAAGGAGAAAGCCGATGCTGCCGCTTGCGACGCCCTCCGCGGAATGTTCGACCTCATGAACATCTGCGGCGAAGTAGTCATCGGCGAAGGGATCAAGGACGAGGCACCCGGGATTTTCAAGGGTGAACAACTCGGAATGTGGCTGCCCGGAGCACCGCAGTTCGATATCGCGCTCGATCCAATCGACGGCACAACCAACATCTCCAAGGGGATGCCGAACTCGATCACCTGTATCGCTGCCGCAAGTCCGGAGAAAGGTGTGAAGTGCGCCCTGCGCGACATTCCCTCGTTCTACATGATGAAGCTGGCCTACGGGCCGGGAGTCATCCGCAGCATGCAGATAGCAGGGATACACACTCTAAAGCTGGAAAGCCCAATCGAGGAAACGCTCATCACCGTCGCCCGCGCGTTGGGCAAGCGGATCCAGGACGTGGTTGTGATGATGCTCGACCGACCGCGCCACAAGGAGTTGGTGGCGGAAATCCGGCGCCTCGGCGCCTCTCTGCGCATGATCGGAGACGGGGATATCGCGGCCGCCATTTCGCCTTCCTACCCGGAAAGCGGAATTGATCTTTATATCGGCATCGGTGGCGCGCCAGAAGCCGTTCTCGCCGCGGCCGGCATCAAATGTCTTGGCGGTGAAATGCAATGCCGGATGTGGCCGCGCGATGAGAAAGAGCGTACTCAATTGATCGCTGATGGTTTCGAAGAAGATCTCAATCGCGTTTTCTTTGCCGATGATCTGGCGAACGGAAAGAACATCATCTTTTGCGCCACCGGGATTAGCGACAGCGCGCTTCTGCATGGAGTAAAATCTCAGGGTTCACACGCGATCACGCATTCGGTCCTCATGCGGGCCAAGAGCAAGACCGTGCGTTTTATTCGTGCTTCACACGATTTGCAGAACAAGACCATCCGGCTGCGCTCCGATAATCGAGAACACCCGATCTAGTTCTCATCGATCAAATTTCTTTTAATCTCTCGCTCGACAACTACGGCGATGCCTGATCAAATTCAGTTAAATTACGACACTTATGAGACACGTTCCGAAAACCGAGCTGTCGCCAGACAATGGCGCGATCATCGACACGAAATGGAAAGTTGGGCCGCTCAGTTACCACGCCAGTGCGGCTGATCCCGGTCAGGCCGGCACACCGGTCGAGGGCAATTTTCACCTGCCGGAGCTGATCGTTTACGATCACATTGGGTTCAAAGGCGCATACGCGCGAACCAACCTCAGCTTTCATTATCTCGGCGATTTTTGGAACGATCGCGTCAGTTCCCTCATCGTTGTGAGCGGCACCTGGCGGTTTTATCGCGATGAATATTACAAGGGCGATCACTGGGACCTCGGCCCCGGATTTTACGAGTGTTTCTTCACCGAGAGTGGCCCGGATGATGTCGTCAGTTCTTTTCAAGCGATCGCGCTGACCTGATCGCCTGACGACGAACGCAATGGTTGCTCTGGAGTTCCGCTGCGTTTTTCCGCCACAATTGCGAGGTGGACGAGGCAACTGCTGCCGTCGCCGATGTGATGGCAAATTGCATCGTTCGTTGGGCTGTCACCAGATCGTAGGTGGAAATCGGGCAACGCTTGCGAACGAGTCATGGTGATGAAGTGAGGAACTGAGGGAGCCGGAAGCCTGCACTCGGCGCGTAGCTCTGATCAGGAATCCTATTCTCGTTAGGCAAGCCGCTGGAGGATTCAAGATTGGTGGCCGGCCGACCGAGCGTTTTACTAAAGCGCATTCCAATTTCCTCAGCTTGCGCTTAGATTGCGCGCCGATGGTCGCGGTTCAGGAACAGCAGTCGCTCGGAGAAAAGGTGCTTGAGAACGAGCGCATTTCAGCGGAGGAAGCGCTCGAACTTTACGCCTGGCCGCTGGCTGAGCTCGGCGCACTGGCAGATGTGAGGCGCAATCTGGCGAAGGGAAAAAGCTACGACGGCCGCGGGCGCGAGATCGTGACTTACATTGTCGATCGCAACATCAATTACACGAACGTCTGCAACGTTTACTGCAAGTTCTGCGCCTTTTATCGCACGGAGCGGGACGAGGATCATTACGTCCTCACCCTTGAGCAGTTCGACGAAAAGCTGGATGAGTTAACCGCGGCTGGCGGCGTCCAAATCCTGATGCAAGGTGGGCATCATCCGCGACTCGGGTTCGATTGGTATATTGATCTGCTCCATCACATCCGGGAAAAATATCCGCACATCAACATTCATGGATTCAGTCCGCCGGAGTTTCAGCATTTTGCGGAGACATTCCGCATGCCGTTGCGCGAGGTCGTCGCACGTTTTAAGGAAGCCGGACTTGGATCGATTCCGGGTGGCGGCGGTGAGATTCTGGTCGATTCCGTCCGGCAAAGAATTGCGCCGCTAAAATGCAAAACAGATCAATGGCTGGAAGTCATGCAAGTGGCGCACGAGCTGGGTTTGAAGTCGAGCGCGACGATGATGTTTGGTCACGTCGAGACGATCGAGGATCGGATCGAACATTTGCGACGTTTACGCGATCAGCAGGATGCGAGTGGCGGGTTTACCGCTTTCATTTGCTGGCCTTTTCAACCGGAACACACCGTGCTTAAGATCGACCACCCAACAGCCGGCGCGGAATATCTGCGCACCCAGGCGCTGGCGCGCATTTTTCTCGACAACATTCCCAACATCCAAAGCTCATGGGTAACACAAGGACCACTCATCGGACAGATCGCTCTCAAGTATGGCGCGAACGACTTCGGGTCCGTGATGATGGAGGAAAATGTGGTGAGCAGCGCCGGCACGACCTTCCGTCTCGACGCCGAAAAGATCGAAGCACTCATTCGTGACGCTGGTTACGAACCGCGCCGACGCAACAACTGGTACGCCCTAATCTAAATGCGCACGGTAAAATTCGGAGGGCGAAATGCGCTCGGGCCAGGTCGTCAAGCTTTCCCTGACGCGCATTTCTTCGTTTCCTGCCTTGACGCGGCAGCGTGCATTCCCCATCTAATACGCCAATTCTACCGCTGATCGAGGTCTCGCAACCGCTCGCTCTCTATGAAAAATTTTAGCTCGTTAGTCTGCTTCTGTGCGGTGCTTCTCGTGTTGGGATGGTTCGCCGTCAGCCCGCCGCGAGCAGGGGCGCAAGGCCTCGAGGGCGTTACCGTGACCTCGATCGACGTGCGCTACGTCGGACCGGAGACGATCGCGAAAGACCGGATTCTGGCGAACATGAAGACCAAAGTCGGCTCTCCATATTCCGAGGCGACAGTGGAGGATGATATCCGTGCACTTTACGACACTGGAAAAATTCAAAATGTGCGCATCTTTGGCCAGCCCTCTGGCAACGGCGTCCGCGTGGAGGTGATCCTCGCCACGCGTGCACTCGTGACCGAGATCGAGATTGATGGCGCGCAAAGCTTCAAAGCCAAGACTGTCCGCGGCAAGATCAAATTTCGCGTGCCCGCGCCGGTGGACGCCGGGAAGTTGGAGGAGGGTCGGCAGAATATTTACGATTTTTATCAGAGCAAAGGCTTTACCGATGTGAAGGTCGATTTGCAGTTAGTTACCGATGAGGTTCATGGCATTGCTCGCGCCGTCTATACGGTGAACGAAGGTGAGAGAGGCGCGGTGCGCGCGATTCGCTTCGAAGGTAACAAGCATTTCAGTGAGCGCACCCTGCGCCACCAGATGAAGACGAAGTCAAAAACGGTCATCTCCTTCCTCGATAAATCCGGAAGGCTTGATAAAGCCCAGTTGCAGCAGGACGTGGATAGCATCCGCGAGTTTTACCAAAACAACGGCTATATCGATGTAGCCGTTCCCGAGGTGCGGCAGGAACATTTTGAAGGCGGCGTGCGGATCGTGATCGTCGTGAATGAGGGCATCCGGTATCACGTTGGCACGGTTGCCTTTCATGGTGAGGAAGCGGCCTCGGGACAGAAGCTGCACCAACTCGTGAAGATGAAGGAGGGTTCGCTCTATACGCCGAAAGGTCTGAAAGACGACACCAAGGCAATCTTCGATGGGTATGGTGCGGGTGGCTATGTCGATGTTGACATTCAGCCGCAAGCGACTGCCGGAGCACCCGGCATCGTCAACCTCGACTACACGATCACGGAGGGCTCACGTTCCTTTGTCGAGAGAGTAAATATCACCGGCAACACTCGCACCAAGGATAAAGTTATTCGCCGCGAAGTCGCTGTTTTGCCCGGGGACGTTTTCGATACCGTACGGGTCGATCTAAGCAAGCAGCGCCTCGAAAACCTCGGCTATTTTGAAAAGGTCGATACGTATCCCGAGGATACTGATATTCCCGGACGCAAAGACCTGCTCGTGCAGGTGCAGGAAAAGCGGACGGGGTCGCTCAATTTCGGCGCCGGCTATAGCACGATCGAAAGCATAGTCGGCTTTGTCGAGTTAACGCAAGGCAACTTCGATCTGTTGAACTATCCAACCTTCACCGGTGGCGGCGAAAAGTTTCGTGCCCGTGCCCAATTCGGTACCCAGGAACAGAACTATATTCTCTCCCTCACTGAACCCTATTTTCTCGATCAGCGTCTTTCGTTGGGCGGAGATCTTTTCTATCGCACGTCAAATTTCTTCAGCTCGATCTACGACCAGCGCAATTACGGCTTCGCCATCGATGCGCGCCGGCCGATCACGCCCTTCCTTTCTGCTGACCTGAATTACACCTTGCAGGAGATCGATATTTTTAACATCGCCGGCGGCGCGTCGGAGGCCATTCAGGAAGAAGCCGGCGACAGTCTCAAAAGCCAAATTACCACGACCCTCGTCTACGACAACCGCGACAGCGTCTATCTCACACGCCACGGCCATCGGTTTACGTTCACGCCACGCATCGCGGGAGGCTTTCTCGGGGGCGACGTTCAGACATACGGCTTTGATCTGGAGGGGTCACAGTATTTTCTCTTCCCCTACGATATTATTCTCACGCTTAACGGCGCGATTGGCGTCGTCAACACATGGGGCAGCGGTGACCACGTGCCTATTTTCGACCGTCTCTTTCTCGGGGGTGCCGATACCCTGCGCGGCTTTGACTATCGCGACGTCGGCCCGAAGGACCAAAATGGCGAACCGCTCGGCGGCCAGACGCTCTCGCGTTTCACGGTGGAAGCGACGATTCGCGTCATCGATCGGGTGCGCGCCGCTATCTTCTACGATACCGGCTTTGTTAATGCGGATGCTTACGATTTTAGCACCGACCACATCGCCTCAGACGTCGGCGTGGGTGTGCGTCTCGATCTTCCGGTGGGTCCGCTGAAGATCGATTACGGCATTCCCATCCAAGCGGATGGCAACTCCAAGAGCGGCAAGATCCAGTTCAGCGTAGGCTATCAGTTTTGAACGAAACGTGGGGCTTGCAGTCTAAGCCCTTCCCAACTACCAGTCTCACCCTACAACATATGAAAAAGCTTTTTCTCGTGGCTCTTCTTACCGCCGGCGCCCTTCCTTTTGGTGCCTTTGCGCAGGGTATGAAAGTGGGCACCATCGACATGAATCGCGCGTTCAAGGAATACAACAAGACCAAGGACGCCGAGAAGAAAATCAACGACGCCAAGGATTCGGCGAAGAAGGAGTACGACGATCGCGCCGACGCTTACAAGAAGGCGCTGGACGAAATCAACAAGCTCAATCAGCAGCTCGAAGCTCCCGCGTTGAGTGCCGACGCCAAAACCCAAAAGGCGAAGGATCGCGACGAGAAAATCGCCAGCATCAAAAACATGGAACGTGAGATCAACGATTTCCGCCAGACGCGCGAGAAGCAGCTTCAGGACCAGGCCGTCAGGATGCGGGACGGAATCGTGAAGGAAATCACCGATATCGTGCTAGACAAAGTGAAGAACTCCAACATGGATTTGGTTTTCGATACCTCGGGCGTTAGCCTCAATGGAGTTCCCACGGTGATGTACGCGCGGCCGGATATGGATTTCACCAACGACATTGTCGCTCAGCTCAATAAGGCGGCGCCCCTTGGAAAGACCAGCGCCAACCCGGCCACAAAAGCAACCGCCAGCCCGGCAAAAACCAAGCCCTAGCGACATCAAAGTTTTCGCTCTCGGAGAACGCACGCCCTAAAGCGTGCGTTCTTTTTTTGCCAGCCGAAGATTGCGTTTCGCTTGTTCGTTGCCGGTTGGACCCGCTTGCAAGCGAGAAACCAACGGCGCATGCTGCCTTGGTGGGCTTTCTAGGGAAAATCGCAATCTGTCTGAGCGCGATTTTTCTCGTCCTCTCAGGCTTCGGCGCGACACCGCCACCTGCTGATTGGAAAACAACGGTTACCACTGCGCCCCGTGGTGATTTTCCAAACCCGCGACCGCTGATTGCGACCTACAACTTCGGTTGGAGCGACGCGGTCGCAGCGCACGCCGAGATCCACTTCACGAAGAGCGACGGACAGCTCCAGCTCGACGGAACCGGCGAGACCGTCGGTCCGGTGCGTGCACTTTGGAAATTTGATACAAAGCATCACGCCAACGCCGATGCCGCCACGCTGCGGCCGATCGCCATGCATCAGGTGGACGTCGAGCGTCGGAAAACCGTCACCACCGATTTGACTTTCACGCGTGGAAGCGTCGAACGCCTTCGCACGGATTCACGATCGAAGAAAACCCCGGGACCGAAAACGTTCCGTTTTTCCGGCGATATCTTTGACATGTTTTCTTCCCTCCTTTACTTCCGCAGCCAGCCGTTGCGCGATGGCGATGTCTATCGAGTCGTGATTTATCCCGCGACGACTCCCTATTTGGTGACACTCACTGTTGACAGTCGAGCGCCTCTCAAAATCGCGGCGGGCGACTACGCGGCAATCAAGCTCGGCGTGCAAGTGAGCAAGATTGGGAAGAAAGGCCTGCTCGAGCCGCACAAGAAATTCCGCCATGCGGCCGTCTGGGTTTCCGATGACTCAGATCGATTGCTCCTTCGCATCGAGGCCAGCGTCTTCGTCGGAACGGTCTTCGCTGAGCTCCAGTCCGTCAGCTTTGTCGAATCAAAGTCGTAGAACGGGCCTAACGATCGGGGATCCATTCCCCTCTGTAAACCGGGCGATTAAAATAGCGTCGAGGCGGCATCACGTAGCCGGGCGCGCGTTGTCCGGGGAGCAAGCCCAGCGCGGACAAGGTTGCCATATCGAGTCGCCCACTAGGTGCGACGCCGCTTCGGGCTTGGAATGCTCGCACCGCCGCGAAAGTGCCGAGTCCAAATTCACCGTCTATCCCGCTGTGGTAATATCCCCAGCGCGTGAGCAACGTCTGCGCTCCAATGATGACGTGCCGCTGCAAATCTGGCGGCGCCATCTCGTAGGGCGTGCCAGCGAAAACGTTTGGGCTGACGCGCGCTGCCGGCGCGGCCGGAGCGTAACCGGGTCCCGGCTGATAGACCGGCCCATGGGGCGGGGGATAAATCTCAGCCGATTGGGTCGGCGGTTCCTCCCCGTCGCGGGGCGCCTCTTCCTCGCTCGGTGGTGCAGCAGGCTGTGGCGCGGGAGTTGCCTCAACCCTGCCTTTCCCCAAGCCTAGCGAATGCAAGGTTTCTGCGTCGATCTCGCCCGTAATCTGAAGTCCATTGCGAATCTGATAACGCCGGATCGCCGCAGTCGTATCAGACGTTTTCGCTCCTGTCACGTCGCCGTAGTAGAAGCCCTGCTCTTTCAGCGCCTGCTGAACCTGCGAAATAATTTGATCCGCGCGCAACACCCCTGCGCCGGCAAGTAAAAGAATGACGAGAGCAAACCAGCTTCGTTTCATGGCCTCATTCGACGATTCGTTTTTTCTCCTTATTCAGGATGGGCAGCCGCGATCGCCAGGCCCGACTCGCTCTTGTGCGACATGGCGCGATAACGCTCCACGCCTTCGCTAATCGCTGTGGCGATATCTTGACGATATTCCGCAGTGCTGAGTTTCGTCACGTCCGACTTGTTGGTCATAAATCCGCCTTCCACGAGCACCGCCGGATGTTCGGCATTGGCGATGACATAAAACCTTTCCTGTTTGATTCCCCGGTCCACCGCCTGCGTTCGCTGGACCAGTGCGCCCTGCAGGCAACTCGCGAGGCCTCGGCTCGCGGCTGTTAGCTGGGTGTTTTGGGGCGGCGAGACAAACGGCAGCCAGGAGAGAAATCCTGCCGCGCCGTTTGCCTGATCGGGGGAATAATAGGTTTCGACTCCCGAGGCCGCGTCCCGTGCGCCGTCGTTAAAGTGAATACTGACGAAAATGGAATGCTCGGCGCGATTGCTTAAAGACGTTCGTTCCGCGAGTGAAACGTAGCGATCGCTGTCTCGCGTCAGCAGGGTGGTGAATCCCGCGGTGCGCAGGAGCAATTCAGCCCGCAAAGCGACATCGAGGGTGAGATCTTTTTCCATCACATTGCCACACATCGCTCCGGAATCGTCGCCACCATGGCCGGGATCGAGCACCACCACGAGCGTCCGTTCGACAGGACCGATCGGTTTCCGCGGCGCCGCTGCGCGGCGCGTCGATTCCGGCACAGGCAATCGAACAAGATAGACAAAGCAAACCGTGAGAAGAAGCAACCCGAGCCAGGGCAGCGCGCGCCGCATATTTCACTCTAAAGCAGAGAGCAGCCACACGAGCAAGCGCCTAACGAGTTAGTTAGGCTTTAATCAGCTCCTTCAACTCCTCGCCTGTGATTGAGCGATAACAAATTGGGCCTCGAGTGTTCCGCTCAAGGACACAAGCCTCCAACATCGCGTCTTTCATTTTCTGCGTCCGATGTTCCGCGAGTGTTTCCTGCGATGGGATTTCGTTGCCGCTAGCTTGACCGCCGATCAAGCTGCCTGCACTCCAGGCATCAAGCGCAATTTTCATCGCGCGATTCAACGTGTAGCCGGAATCATGGTCGCGCCCCAAAAGCGTTTCCATTACCTCCGTCGCGCGCGCGGTACCGCCGACCGCGCTGAAGCGTGGTGGCTTTGTATCGGCAGCGGGCCCATTTGCCGTGATCGCGCCGTCGTAGTCGACGCGCAGAAACAAATCCTCCGCCGCGGTGGCGCCGACTTCCGCAAAAATCATCCGGGCCAGAAACGGCGGGCCGTAAATTTGCTCGAAAGCACTTTTCAAAAGCGGACTGAGCGAATAGTAGGCCAGCCGGCGTAACGAGACGTCAGACGCCGAACGCGTGAATCCCTCCGTGCTCGCCAGCTCGATCGCTGCCATGCGCAAACGTTCAATATCGCCGGGATGCCCAATCGCGCCCAGGGCAATGCGATCGTAAATCTCGAAAAGCTTTTGCCGCGCGCGCCCGACGGTAACGAAAAGAATCCCGTCGCGATAACTCAGGGCTGCGATCGGACTACCGGACGAGAGCTGCGTTTCGATGTACTCGCGCCGATTGGCGATCGCCTCGACCCAGCGGTAAGGCTCTTCGATCATGCCACCGTGCGCTTGAAACGCAGCGCGATTTGTTGTTCGGGCAGCGTTCTGATTCCGTCGCGCGAGATCACTTTCATGAGCGGAAAGATGCGCGCGTTGCGATCGACGCCGCCGGTCGCGGTATCGGCCTCGGCTGCGGTATCAAGGGCGCGCAGGGCAAGCGTGACCGCCTCTTCCTCACGCAATTTGTGCAGCGGCTTTTTGCCCCAACGATTTTCGTAAAACAAAACGCCGCGCACCGCGGGCGAGCCCGAGCCGGTTGCGGCGGACTCCGCCACTTCAAATTGAGCGCCCATCGCATCGTAAAAGTAAAGCCTGGCCTGACCGTCACCGGCGAAGTCGTAGGTGGCAAAAATCGGCACAACCACGCCTATGCCTTGGACGACGAAACCAAAGTTGTCCCGCAACAGTTTCGAAAGCGCGCGAACTTTGCCGTCAACGCTCATTTCCTGAAGCTGGGTGCGGCGAAAATATTGCAACGAATGTTCGAGCACCCGCGCCATTTCCCAGGCCGTCGCCGGCACGCCCGCGATCGCCATGATAGAATGCCGATCGATCTCCAGCACCTTGTCCGCCCGATCATAGACAACCGTGTTGCCGGCCGTCGCGCGTCGATCGCCCGCCACCAAAACTCCTCCGGTGAATTTGAAGGCGAGAATGGTGGTTGCCTGTGTCGGCGTGAAACTGGAACCGGCGATCGCGGATGAATTCGTTAGGCCGGGCGGCTCGCCTAACAATCCTCTGCGTCGCAGGAGCGCAGGAAAATCCGAGAAGACTTCGCCTAAAGACTCGTTGGTCACTGGCCAGTGCGTTGCCGGTAACGTTTCGATTGGTTCGGATCCACCTTGCGCATTTTCTTAAGCAAATCGCGCGTGTCCGGCTTGGAAACATCAGGTGATTTCGGCCCGCCCCCGTCGCCTTGCTGCGGCCCCCATGGCACCGGCGCCACCGGTCTTTCCGTCCGTTCTGGCATGAAAAAAAGTTACCGTCGAAGCCGTAAAACGCAACCGACTCCCTGAGAACTCGGCGGTGGGATTGCATCGTAGTTTTTTTGAGGGTAGCGGCTGCTACAACGCCGCATTTGGTGATATGACGCTCGATGTCAGCCGCGGACAAGATAACGACCGGGAGCGATAAACATGGCGGCAATTTCCCCGGCCGGAAAAGGTCGAGCCGATGGCGACGCAAGCGAATCGATCCTATCTTTTAAGCCAGTTACATTCTGCTATGCGTCAGAGTTGGACCCACAAAGTATCCCGCGGTTTGCCCGGTCGCGGAGGAAGTGGCGAAGGTAAATCTAGAGCGCGGATCGTGTTCCTTGGGCACGGAGCTGAGATCGAACAACCTTTCCAGCGGGAAGGGATGGGAGCTTGCTTGCCAGTCGCAAACGGAGATGCCAAGGTTCGCCCATGATTCGCTGCCGTCACGCCCTGGCGATGCTTGCCATCAACGCGGTGCTCGCGGCGGGCGCATTCGCGCAAGAGGCCTCGGCGACAGGAAACTCCGAAGCCGCGCAGCTCCTCAATCTCTCGCGCAAGATCGATCAACAGAACGTCAAGATCGACCTGCTTTCCCAACAAATCCTGCGCCTGCAACAGGAAATTGAGCACCCGGGTGCCGGTGCCTCGGCCACGGTGCCTCACGCGACTGAGACCTCTGTTCCCACCGCCGCTGCTGTGCCGAACGGGCGCACACACGTCGTGGCCAAGGGAGAAACACTCACCTCCATCGCCAAGATGCACAAGGTAACGATCGGTGAATTGCAAAAATTGAATCACATCGAAGACGACCGAAAATTGCAGATTGGCCAGACTCTCCTCCTCCCCGGTGCCACAGGATCGACAGTTTCACCTTCGCCAGGTTCCTCGCCTAACGAATAGAAGGACGCGACCTTCCGGCAAGGCATAACCTCCTCCTGACTACAATCCCTGCAGGACGTGCATGTTTTCCACGTCCTCACGCAGATCTTTGCCCTTGGGCGTTTCCAAGACTTTGGGGATTTTGCGGAATCGTGGGTCGCGCATGATAACGCGAAAAGCTTCCAGTCCGATTCGCCCTTTGCCGATGTGCTCGTGGCGGTCGACGCGTGAGCCGCGCGCCGTCTTCGAGTCGTTCAGGTGCAGCGCGGCCAGATGCCGCAGACCAATCGTGCGATCAAACTCGTGAAACATTTTGCGTGTACCGACGGCACTCGTTAGGTCGTGACCGGCGGCAAAAACATGTGCGGTGTCGAGACAAACGCAGAGCCGTTCGGGCTCGCGAACGTTCGCCATGATCTCGGCGAGATGAGTAAAGTCGTGACCGAGGGAAGAGCCTTGTCCGGCAGTTGTTTCAAGGGCGATGCGCGTTTTCACCTTCGGAATCCTGGCGAAGATGCGATCGATCGAGGCGTTGATTTTCTTCAGCCCGGCTTCTTCTCCCGCGCCGAGGTGCGAGCCGGGATGAAGGACGATAAAGGGCAAACCGAGTTGGTCTGCCCTAACGAGTTCTTCCGATAAAGCTCGCAGCGAGTTGGCGTGGAACTGCGGATTGGTCGCGGCGAGGTTAATCAGATAATTGGCGTGGGCGAATACGGCCCTGAGCTCTTGCCGTTGAGCATGTTCATGGAAGGCGCGGATCTCCTCGGGCGTGAACGGACGCGCAAACCACTGCATGTTGTTCTTCACAAAAATCTGCATGACGGTGCATTCGATCGAGCGCGCCCGTTCGATCGCTCGATGCACGCCGCCGCCGATCGACATGTGAGCGCCGAGCAGAATCGCCAATTGCCGATCCCCGGATCTCAACCGCTTTTCCATCCTCGCAGAAGGCTTTCGGATTGATCTTTTCAAACTGACGGTTGGCAGTCTCTAGAGATGCTTCGGTCGCCAGACCGGTTTCGTTAGGCTGCCGCTCCCGTGGTATTCGAAGAGCTTGTAAATTGGAACGAGGACCGCGCCCGCGCCGTTCGCGTCGACCCGGATATCGAGGTCGAGATCATTCTTCATGAAATCAATCTTGCCGTGCCCGAGCATGGAAAAGAGATTGCCCGCAATCTTCAGTTTGTCGGTGTGAATGACGCCGTCTCTGATTGTAAAGAGCGCGCTCGCCTCATGCGCGATGCTGTAGCCGGCGGCGCCCGCAAACATCTTGTTCAACACTTCAGAGAGAGGACCAAAAACCGGGATGGCAAAGACGTTCCCGTTTTTCACCTCCACCCGTCCGCTGCCGCGCAGCGCCTGACGATCGCCGCTTGCGCCGCCAAAGTCGAGATGACCACTTAGCGCACCTTGGGCATTTTTATATTTGAAATAAAGATTCGTTACGCTGGAGAAATCGATGTTCTCGACCGTGGCGCTGGCGGTGTAGTGGTGATCGGCTCGGGCCAATGAGATATCGGCTGCGCCTGTGACCGCGCCGGAAAAGAGCGTGCCGTTGAGGTCGAAGATTTGCAGCCGATCCTCGGTGAAAAGGAGACGTCCCGAGATTCTGTCGAACGGGAGCACTTTTTCGATGAAGGTGTAATCCATTCCGGTGGGAGCATCGACGTCGAGCTCGAGGTGAGTTTGTTTGCCACCTTGGAATTGCACCACGCCATTGGTGGTGACGTGCGGCACGCGGTGAAAACGATAAGGCACAACGTGCTCCCAGAATCGCGGCTCGATCCAACGAATCACGTCGCTCGGTTGGAGTGTGCTTTGCACATTCGTTAGGCGCACTTCGTGCCGTTTATCGTCGTAGATGGAGCTGCCTGTCCCAACCCCTTCGTCGCGCGCGATGCGGAAGTTTTCGAAGGCAACGGTCTGGTCGCCGAAACGGACGTTGGCGGTTGCACTGTTCATCCACACGCCGCGGAAGCGCGTGCGGCCAAGCGCCAGGGTGCCTTCGCCATGCCAGGTGGCTGGATCGCGGCTCGTCCCGCGAATTGTCAAATGGACGTTCGGCGCGCGTTGCCACTCCCATTCGTTCAGGAAGGGACGAAAGCGAACGGGCGCGAGCGAAGCGAGGGCGGCGGGAACGATCGAGCTATCGACGTTGAATCGAAAAACGTTAGGCGCATCGAAAAGCTCGGCGCTGAGCTGGCCGCTGCGATGTCGGAGGTGAAGGTCGCGCAACATGGTGCGCTTGCCGTCCCAGGCGAATTCGAAGTTGATCCCTTCGAACGGGACCTCGTGCCAAGTGAAATCGTCCGCCGCCATTTTGCCCACGATTTGGATCTGCTTTTCAGTCGCCCCGATGGTGGCTGAACCAGTCGCTTCGATTTGCGGCGGATGATGAAAGCTCATGTTCCCCAGCGTCGCGCCCAAACCAAAACTGCCTAACAACGGTTTTAGCGCGATGCTGCTTCGCGCCTGGAATGTGGCCCGGCCATCGGTGCGACTCCAAGTGGCACTCCCGGCGAACCGGCCGTCGTGATCGTACCAGGCCAATTTCGGAATCGTGAGGGTTTGGTCTTTCCAGTCCGCGAGAAGATGGAAGTTGCGTGCGTCGTATCGGTCGCGCACGATTCGGCTGGCTCGCAAGCTCGCTTCGAAGTGAGCATCCTCGAGCTGGGAGAGATCTCCGGAAAATTTCATCTGCAATTCAGGCGCGGCTTCCGGATAACGGAAATGCTGCATCATCGTGACCAGACTTTGGAGTAGATGCAGGCGGTGCGCGGCGTCGGCAGCTGATTCATTCGTCGACGGCCGATAACCCTGGCGCTTGATCAATTGTCCGCTGGCAAAAATGTGCACACCGTAGAAGTACCCTTCGGCCTGACTGACCTCGATGCGTTCTGGCAAGAAGTAAACGTGCGCCCGGAAGCCTTGCAGTTCCGCGCTCTGCACCTGGCCGGTCGCTGGAGACAGCGGAATAGTTAGGTCGCCGTTACGAATATCGACTGCATTGAGAAATGGCTCGTGATGAAACAGCGCGGCGTAGTTGATATCGAGGGAGATTTCGCTCACGACCGCGAGCGTCCGCTCGCGCTTCTTGTAATCGTAAATGCGCACGTCGCGCGCGATCAGGCCGCGGAACGGATCTAGGGTGAGCCTGCGAAACGATGCTTCTACGCCACGTTTGTGCAGTTCCTGCACGATCACGTTACGCCATTTGCGGCTAAAGCCTTTCTGGCCCAGGTACCAGCCGCCTGCTGCTACGCCGCAGAGAAGCAGGATGACTGTAAGACGCAGGAGGAAGAGAAGAATCCGCAGGCGCGTCGACCGGCGGACCCGGCCGCGATGCAAGCGCGGTCGCGGAGGCGACTCCTCGGTGACTGGCGCAGGCATTCGTCATGATCGTTGAAGCATTGAAGAGTTAAAGGGTTGAAGCGATAGAGCAAGGGCCTTCGCGCTTTCTCCAACTCTTCAAGCTCTAATGACGATCTCCGACCTGCCGGCCGTTAACGCGTCGCTCAACGCCACCAGCACCGTTTTCATCTCGTTAGGCTGGTGGTTCATCCGGCGAGGATTTTGGCGGCAGCACATCGCTTGTATGATTACCGCGATCTTTTCCTCTTCGCTCTTTCTCGCGGGTTACATCGTTTACCATGCACACGCCGGAGAGAAATCGTCCGGTTATCATGGGCTAATCGCTTGGTTTTATTTTCCTATCCTCATCTCGCATGTCCTGCTCGCCTTCGTTACGCTACCGCTCGTGATCATGACGCTTATCCCCGTTTTCACCCGCCGTTGGGACAAGCATCGCCGGATCGCAAAATGGACCATGCCCATCTGGCTCTACGTTTCGGTCACGGGCGTTCTCGTTTATCTTGTCCTTTATCAATGGTTCCCGCCGCCAGTCTTGCACTGGGGCGGTAGTTGATGTTTGATCACTCACGCCCAAAGAACTCGGGCACTTTATGGTGACGATTGCGACCTATAACGAGCCGGCGACGGCAAAACGGTTGAAAGAGAAGTTTCAGGCGGCCGGAGTGAAAGCCGACCTGCACAATGAAGCTAACCTGCAAACCTATGCCTTCATGTCGAAGCCGAAAGCCAACGCACAGGTCATGGTGGAAGAAAAGGATTTTGATCGCGCGCAGGAACTCATGATCGAATGGGAAGCGGCTGATCCGGACATCGCGGCACTGCGTTGCCCACAATGCAATTCAACTCGCATTCAATATCCTCAGCTGACGCGCAAGTTTCTCGTCCCTGGGCTGGCCGCAATCCTCCTGGCTCTAAAGGTTTTCCCAAAAGAATACTACTGCCAGGATTGCCATTTTACCTGGAACGACGAGGTGGAACGGCCGCGCTACCGGTTTTGGAATACGTTTTTCTCCGGTTCCAATACCGAAAGCTAAAGTTCGACCGGCGCGCCCTCTGCCTTGGTTGCGCTGAGTCGTTAGGCAAAAGCTTCTCTGCCCTGGCATGAGGTGGATCCTTGCTCTTCTTCTTGCGGTCGTGATTTTTGGGAGCGCGGCCCTCTTTACCTACAAGATTTTCGTTAGGCCGGAGCTGGTCATGCGGGCGGAAAAAAAAGCTGCCGCCTTGCCTTATTCTACGCCCGACATCAGCCTGCCGGAATTCGAGGCGGCGAAGAAACTCAAGGACGCCGGCAAACTTGGCGAGGCGCGCAGCGCTCTGACGAGACTCATCCAAAAATTCCCGAGCGGACAGCATGTTGGCGAAGCAGAAGAATTGCTCGGTGAAGTGAACATTTCCATCCTGCTCTCCGATTATCCTGCGCCGGAGAAAGAGGAATACATCATCCGCAGCGGCGATGTGCTCGCACGGGTGGCGAGCAAATTCAAAACCACTCCAGAGTTGATCATGCGCACAAATAACCTGAGCAGCACCCGACTGCGCATCGGACAAAAGCTGGTCCTTTCGCATCCGGAATTTTCCCTCCTAATCCAACGCGACGCGCAATGGCTCTACCTCCTCGACCACGGGCAGTTCTTCAAGCGCTACCGCATTCTCGACCAAAAAGTGCCGGGGAATCCACCAACCAAACTCAACACGCGCGTCGGTGAAATCATGGCTTGGAAGAGCGGCAGGCGGATTGGCCTTGGCAGCGCACAATTTCTCAACAGGTACTCGCTGGATCCGGCTCGCTGCGCCGGGTTACGTCATTTATTCCGAGCCCGACGATTCGCATCAGATCCTCGACATTCCGCCACCGGAAGAAGGTTTAGGGATGGCAGCGAGCGACGTCGAAGAGCTGAGCAGTCTTGTCAACACGCGAACGCCTGTCACTGTTGTTCGGTGATGTTGAGGTCGAAGCTTTGAGAAAGCGAAACGGCCACGCGATTAACGCTCGCTCGTCGCTTCAGCCCTTCGCCCTTCATTGCCGCAACACAGCATGAACGCTCAGCCGCTCGATTTCGAAAAGCCGATCCTCGAATTGCAACATCGGCTTCAGGAGTTGAAAACGCATTCCGCGAAGCACGATATCGACTTCGATTCCGAGGTCGAATCGATGGAGCTGAAGATCCGGGAAACGCGGCGCCAGATCTACGATAACCTCACCGCCTGGCAGCGCGTCCAAATCGCGCGCCATGTGCAGCGGCCATTTTCTCTCGACTACATCGGCCGATGCTTTACCGGCTGGATCGAACTGCATGGCGACCGCGTTTTTGGCGATGATAAGGCCATGCCTTGCGGGCTGGCCAAACTCGGCACTGATCACTGCGTTGTCATTTCGCAGCAAAAGGGGCGTGACACGAAAGAGAACGTGAAACGCAATTTCGGCTGCGCTTACCCCGAAGGCTATCGCAAGGCGCTGCGCATTATGCGACTCGGGCAAAAATTCAACCTTCCGATCATCACCCTGATCGACACACCTGGCGCGTATCCCGGCATCGGGTCAGAGGAACGCCATATTGCGGAGGCGATTGCCGTCAACCTGCGCGAGATGATGACCTTGAGGGTGCCGATCATTGCCTGCGTTATCGGTGAAGGCGGCTCTGGTGGCGCGCTTGGCATCGGTGTGGCGGATCGGGTGTTGATTTTGGAGAATGCCTATTATTCCGTGATCAGTCCGGAAGCCTGTTCCGCGATTTTGTGGAAAGATCGCAAGCACGCACCGGAAGCGGCTGAAGCGCTCAAGCTCACCGCGCAAGATCTCGTGCGGCTTGGCGTCGTGGATGAGATTGTGCCGGAGCCGGAAGGCGGCGCGCATCGCGAGCACGACACTGCAGCCGCAAATCTTGGCAGCGCGCTTCGGCGCAATCTCAAACAGGCGCTCAAGACGCCACTCGATGAGCTGCTCAAGGAGCGTTATGCCAAATTTCGCAAGCTCGGCAACTTCGCCGAACCGAAGGCCAAGAGCATCGCCTAACGATTGCTTTGCCGGCAAGAAACTGCTTCAAGCCTAACGAATCGTGGTTTGTAGAACGCGCGGCTGGTGGAGCGGAGCTTTCAAGCCCGGTGGAGTTGGCGGATACAAATAGCGCAGAACGGACTCGAATCGCGCCGCCCAGGCGCCCTCGCTGTGACCGGCGCCGATTACTTCGCTGTATTGCAGATCGTCATCCAGTCGCCAGCCTTTCTCCACCAGTCGATCGCGCAGATCGCGCGCTCTTTCCCAGCCCGGCTCTTCCGTGCCGGTATCGAGCCAAATCTTAAACGGCAGCTTTTCCGGCAATTCGTCCATCATGCGGCAGATCACGCATTCATCCCACCAAATCGAAGGCGACAAGACCGCCAGGCGACTGAACACCCGCGGATACCAAAGACCCAGCGCCAAGGTTGCGAGCCCGCCTAACGATGACCCGCCCAGCCCTGTCGATTCCGCATCCGGACGCGTCCGGTAAGTGCGATCAATAAACGGCTTCAACTCTTCAATCAGAAAACGTCCGTAGCGCCGTAGACCGCCGCGACTGCGACGTGTGCGCGTCGCGGTCGCCTCGATCACGCCGCGCGTTGGTGCGTATTCGTGGATGCGATTATTCCCGGTATTAGCCACCGCCACGATAATTAGCGGCTCGATCCATTTCCTTTGGATTGAACGTTGCGCGGTTTCATCCGCACCCCATTCAACGCCAGCAAAGGCCGTCGCTGCGTCAAACATGTTTTGCCCGTCTTGAAGGTAAAGCACGGGATAACGTCTGCGCACCGCACGCGGATAGGCTGGCGGCAAATAGACGAGCACATCCCGTTGGTTGTGCAGGATGCGCGACTCAAATTTCGCGTGTTGTTGGATGTTGCCCGTCAGTGTGTGCTCAGCGCCCATTTTTGAAAGCGGGTCTTATCGACGAGGAGTCGCGCCCGCGCAACCGCCCGCATTGTCCACGGCAGATTTCGACTCATTTTTCTCATCGCCAACTGACTTTCCCTCCACCATCTAATGGACAAAAACATGATCACAGCTAAAACCAGCAGACTGCGGAGTTCACTACTATGAAAAAAATCGGAATCCTTTACGGCCAGGAGCACAGCTTTCCACCCGCGTTCGTCGAGCGCGTTAATCAGAAAACCGGCGGACGTGAAATCATGGCCGAGCCCGTGCGCATCGACAAAGTGATCCAGGGCGAGCCGACGGGCTACGACGTCGTCATCGACCGCATCTCGCAAGATGTGCCTTTCTATCGCGCCTGGCTAAAGAACGAAGCGCTCACCGGTTGCGCGGTGATAAATAATCCATTCTGGTGGAGTGCCGACGAGAAGTTCTTTAACAACGCTCTTGCGACCAAAATCGGAGTCGCCGTTCCGCGCACAGTCATCCTTCCCTCGAATCAGCCGCCACTCGATACGAACGAAAAATCGTTCCGTAACCTTGCCTATCCGATGGATTGGGAGGGGATCTTCGCCTACGTCGGCTGGCCGGCCTTCTTCAAACCCTTTGCTGGCGGCGGCTGGAAGAACGTCTATCGGCTGAACAATTCCGAAGAATTTTTCCGGGCTTACGGCGAGACGGAACAGCTCGTCATGATGCTGCAGGAGGAAGTGAAATTTGAAATGTATTTCCGCTGTTATTCGATCGATCAACGCAACGTGAAGATCATGAACTACGAGCCGCGTCATCCTTATCATCTGCGCTATCAGACGGACTGGAAGGCGCCGCGCGACATTCTGGAGAAGGTGGAGCAGGGGGTTTTGACGTTGAACCAATATCTCGGCTACGACCTCAACACGGTCGAGTTCGCGATTCGTGACGGCGTGCCGCTGGCGATCGATTTTTGCAATCCGGCGCCCGACGCGGAGGTCGCCTCAGTCGGACAGGAAAACTTCCATTGGGTGGTGGAGGCCGTTTCCGACATGGCGATTCGCAAAGCAAAAGAGCACCTCGCCGGCCGCGACAATTTGAGTTGGGGCAAATACATCCAGGCTGCTGCAACGAAAAAATCGTTAGGCGAAATGCGCTAGGTTTTTCGTCGCTTTTCATCCAACCAGTTCGAATTGGGAGCCGGCGCTGTAGGAACCGCGAAAGTTTTCGACCGCGCCGCGCTCTTCGGCTTAACTTGCGCGACCGATGAGCATCGAAGTAAAAATCCCGCCGGTCGGGGAATCGATCGAGAGCGGCATCATTTCCGTCTGGCACAGGAAATCGGGTGATTTCGTCCAAGCGGGCGAAGCGCTCTTCACTCTCGAGACGGACAAGGTTTCCACCGAGATCACCGCCGAAACCGCGGGCGTGCTTGAGACCAGGGTGAATGAAGGCCAGGAAGTAAAAATCGGGGAGGTCGTGGCCCTAATCGATGATTCCGCCACCAGCGGGCCAAAGAAAACAAAATCCGCTTCGCCAGAGGAAGCGGCACCGATGGCGAGCCAGCCGGCCGAGAAACCTTCTCCGAACGCCGATGTTCTTTCACCGGCGGTCAGACGCCTAACGAATGAAGAGAAACTCGATCCCGCGAGGATCACCGCCACCGGGAAAGGCGGTCGCCTAACGAAAGGCGATGTCCTGGAGCATTTGAGAAAGAGCGAGCCGGAAACGCATACCGACGAGCAGGAAAAACCGCGTGGGCAAAAGAAAGCCGTCGTCGAACCAGAAGGGACTGATCGTTTCACCCGCAAAAAAATGTCGCCCCTCCGCCGGAAGATCGCGGCGCAGCTCCTCATCTCGCAGCAATCCACCGCCACGCTCACGACTTTCAACGAGTGCGACATGAGCGAAGTGATGGCGCTGCGCAAAAAAGCGCAGGAAAAATTTCAGGCCGACCATGGCGTAAAGCTCGGCTTCATGTCGTTTTTCATCAAAGCCACTGTCGAAGCCCTGAAAGCCGTTCCCTCGATCAACGCTCGCATCGAAGGCGATGATTTCATTCTCAACCACTTCTACGACATCGGTGTTGCGGTTGGGACGGAGCGCGGTCTTGTCGTGCCAGTTGTGCGTGAAGCGGACAAGAAAAGCTTCGCCGATCTCGAGCGTGACATCGCCGACTTCGCGGTCCGCGCGCGCGAAGGAAGGATCAAAATTGAGGATTTGCAGGGCGGCGTCTTTACGATTTCGAACGGCGGAGTTTACGGCTCACTCATGGGCACTCCGATTCTAAATCCGCCGCAGAGCGGTATCCTTGGCATGCACACCATCAAAGAGCGCGCGGTGGTGGTGAACGGCCAGGTGGTCGTTAGGCCAATGATGTATCTCGCCCTTAGCTACGACCATCGAGCCGTCGACGGCAAGGAAGCGGTCACATTTCTGGTTAAGGTGAAGGAAGCGATCGAAAATCCAACCGCCCTCTTGCTCGAGGTCTGAGCGGATGGACGACGAACGCTAAGGCGACGAATTCGTCACTGCTTTAGGTCTCAAATTCTATGGAAAAATTCGACGTCATCATCATAGGTTCCGGTCCGGGCGGCTACGTTGCTGCCATTCGCTCCGCACAGCTCGGACTCAAAACCGCCATCATCGAAAAGGATCCGAACCTGGGCGGCACCTGCCTCAACATCGGCTGCATTCCGAGCAAGGCTCTTCTCGCGTCGAGCGATCATTTCGTTTTCGCGAAAAAAGAAGCGGCCAAGCATGGCATTGTCCTCGACAGAGTCCGTCTCGACCTGACGACGATGCTCGCTCGCAAGGACAAAGTCGTGAAAACGCTCACCGGCGGCGTGCGTGCCCTCATGAAGGGCAACAAGGTCACCACTTACGCCGGGCTCGGCACCATCACCGGGCCCGGCAAGGTGCGAATCCAACTTAACGATGGCGAGCCTAACGACATAGCCGCCGATCACATCATCATCGCAACCGGCAGCGTTCCTATTAACCTGCCCAGTATGCCGTTTGACGGCGAAACGGTCGTGAGCAGCACGGAAGCGCTTTGCTTCAAGCAGCCGCCGGAGAAATTCCTCGTCGTTGGCGCGGGTGCCATCGGTCTCGAGCTTGGCTCCGTCTGGAACCGCCTTGGCTCCGAAGTCACCGTGCTGGAATTTCTTCCCCGTATTGCGGTTGGCTTCGACCTCGAAATGTCAAACCTCCTGCAGCGCGCCCTAACGAATCAGGGAATCAAATTCCATCTCGAAACCAAAGTTGGTGGCGTCAAGGTGACAAACGGTCGTGCCATCGCCACCGCAACTAAGGGCGGCGAAGAACTGAACTTCGAAGCCGACAAAGTGCTCGTCTCGGTCGGGCGACGCGCCTTTGCCGAGGGTGTGGGAGCCGACAGGCTAGGCGTGGCGATGGACGAGCGCGGCCGCATCAAGGTGGACGAACAATTTCGCACCAGCGTCCCTGGCATCTACGCAATCGGCGACGTCATCTCCGGTCCCATGCTCGCGCACAAGGCTGAAGAAGAAGGCGATCGCCTGTGTCGAAATGATCGCAGGCAAAGCCGGTCACGTGAACTACGATGTCATTCCCAGCATCATCTACACGAATCCGGAGCTGGCTGGCGTTGGCGTCACGGAAGATTTCGCGAAAGAAAAAGGACTGCACGTGCGCGTGGGTAAATTTCCCTTCCGTGCCAATGGCCGCGCCCTCGCGAACGATGACGTCGAAGGCTGGGTAAAAATTGTCGCCGATGCCGAGACCGACCGCATCCTCGGCGCATCGATTCTCAGCCACGCCGCGTCAGAGCTCATCGCCGAGATCGTCGCGGTGATGGAGTTTGGCGGCAGCAGCGAAGATCTTGGTCGGACGGTTCACTCGCACCCGACTTTGAGCGAAGCGGTAAAAGAGGCTGCGCTCGCGGTCGACAAACGCGCGATCCATATCGGCAATCGCTAGAGGAAATTGTTCGCCTAACGAATCATCGGCTTGCCAGTGCCAAGATGCCGGGTCAGATGGCGGAGACTTTGTAAATCCGGAGCCGCGGCAGTCCCGTCGCAGATTCCCGCATCGCCCGGCTTCGGTGGAAGCGGCGGAATGAATTGCGGCGCTGAGCGCGGATGAATTTCCTGCTCGAGGTCATAGGCGAACGAAATCAACTTCGCCTCGCCCAAATAACTGCAGTACATCCAAATGCCGGCGGGTTTTTCGGCATTCGTTAGGCCGACCGGAATGGAGATGTTGGGATAGCCGGCGACGGCCGCCGGCGACGACGCGAAGCTGTAGCTCGGTGCGATGATGGCATCGAGCCGATCGCGTTCCAGTGCGGCGTCGATCCCTTGGGCTCGAGTCAGGCGCACGCAAAGCCTGCGTGCCTGGCGATAAACTGGATCGGTCAGGTCGCCGCTCGTCGCCTGTGACATCTCGAAGATCTCCTGGCCGAAGAATTTCATTTCTTCGGGGCAATGATCGATGTCGAATTGAATCAGGTCAGCTAGCGTCCGCATGGTGGTGTTGGTTAGTCCAGCCAGGTATTCCGCGATCTGGACCTTAAACTCGAAGAGCAAGACGGTTAATTCGGCGTCGGAATAAAGATTGGGGTCGCCGCTGTCGGTTGCGACCACGGTGGCGCCCAGATCGCGCATGACTTGGATCGCCGGCTCAATCACGGCAATCAGATCGGGCTCTCCTCCAAACTCCGTCGTGAAATAGCGCCGATCGTAACCAATTCGGGCGCCATTAAGTCCGCCACGAACGAGAAAACGGGTGTAGTCGGGTGGCGCGCCGGCGAGCGGTTCCTGAATCACGCCGAGCAACACCGCGGCGTCGGTTACGGTGCGCGTGATGGGTCCCGCCGTATCCTGGCTGTGGGCGATCGGTATGATGCCATCCTGTGAAACGAGCCCAATGCTCGGTTTGATTCCGACACACAGATTGTTCCCCGATGGGCAAACGATTGATCCATCGGTCTCGGTGCCGATCGCAGCAGCGCATAGTCCGGCCGCCGCACCGGCTGCGGAACCCGAGCTGGAGCCGCACGGATCGAAGCCCAGGCGATAGGGATCGCGGGTGAAGCCGCCTCTCGCGCTCCAGCCGTTGAAGGGTGCAAAACCACGGAAGTTTGCCCACTCGGAGAGATTGGCCTTGCCCAAAATAATGGCCCCGGCCGCGCGCAACTTTTGCACCACTACCGAATCCGCAGGCACGATGCTTCCGACAAGCGCCAGCGAGCCCGCCGTAGTCTGCATTTTATCTGCTGTCGCGAGATTGTCCTTCACCAGCACCGGCAGGCCGTGAAGCGCTCCGCGTATGTGCCCGGCACGACGTTCCGCGTCCATCCGGATCGCGATTTCCATCGCGTCTGGATTCGTCTCAATGACGGCGTGCAGCAGTGGATTAAGATGTCTAATGCGTTCGAGGTATTTTTCCGTCAGTCCGGCACTCGTCATAGCGCCGGATTGCAGAAGCGACTGCAAATCAAGGATGCCGGCTTCGGCAAAAGCGAAATCATTTTCCGCCGCGAAGAGACGGACTAACGACGAAACCCCGCCGGCACAAAGGGCCGCTCCGCCGGCGAGAGTGGTACCAAGGAAGCTGCGGCGGCTGACTTCTCCCCGCCGCGTTGACCGAACGTTGATATGCGACGCGCTCATGGCGCAGTTTCCTGAGCCCGGCCGAGGATTGTCAAGCTCAATGATGGTGCCTATTCGCACCTTCTTGCCCTCGCGGAAATTCGGGAATTTGGAGACCGGTCGGCAGCAACGCGTGAAGGCCAGTTCTTAAAGGCTGTTCTTGCCGCCAACGAGAAAGCAACATAGCATCGGCGACGCTTTGCGATTCCCCCGAGATGCCCCAGACTAACGAAAAATACATTCTCGAACTGCTGCGCGATCACGGGCTCGTGACACCCGACCAGATCGATGAGGTGCGGGCTACCCTCAACGGCGAGGAAAGCGTCGTCGATGCCTTGATCAGGCGAGGCATTTTCTCGGGCGACGATATTTCCCGCAGTCTCGCCGCCCAGGCGCAGCTAACCTGGATCGATCTCTCTCAGATCGTTGTGCCGCAGGAGATCATCGAAGAAATCCGTCCGCAGGATGCGCGCCGTTTTAAGATGATCCCGATCGCCCGCAACGAGCACGGCCTTGTTGTCGCGACTGGCGATCCGCTCGATGTCGAGAGCATCGATAGCCTCAGCTTCTTATTGAAGCGTCAGATCGAGCTGGTTTGCACGACACCGGAAAAAATCCGTCAGGGCCTGATCAAATACTACGGCAACGCCGAGGAAGCAGTCGACGTCCTGCGTCAGAAAATTGGCGATGCAGCGTTGGAAGAAATCGATCTCGAAGAAGGCGCGGAACTGTCGGAAAGCGAGGGCGGCGATGCGCCCGTCATTCGTCTTGTTTCGCTCTTGCTCGTCGAAGCGCACAAACTTGGCGCAAGCGATATTCACCTCGAGCCGCTGGAGAAGCATTTCCGCGTCCGCTTCCGCATCGACGGCGTTTTGCACGAAATGAATTCGCCGCCGAAAAAACTACAATCCGCCATCATCAGCCGACTCAAAATCATGACGGGATCGATGAGCATCGCCGAAAAGCGCCTGCCGCAAGACGCACGGATTCAGGTAAAGATGGGCCCTAAATCAATCGACCTGCGCGTCTCCACGATCCCTACCAACCATGGCGAGAGTATGGTCCTGCGCGTGCTCGACAAAACGAGCCTGCTCCGTGGCTTGCCCGAACTGGGCTTTCTTAGCGACGACCAGGAAACCTTCGAACGAATCCTGCGCGCACCCGAGGGCATCATCCTTGTCACCGGCCCGACTGGCTCCGGAAAAACGACCACACTCTACGCCTGTCTCAATGACATCAATAAACCGGATCGAAAAATCATCACCGTGGAAGAGCCGGTGGAGTATCAGATGAACGGCATTAATCAGGTGCAGGTGAACAGCGAGATCGGAATGACATTTCCGGCCGCGCTGCGCTCGATTCTCCGCCAGGCGCCGAACATCATCATGATCGGCGAGATTCGCGATCTCGAAACCGCTTCGATTGCAACCAACGCCAGTCTGACGGGTCACCTCGTTTTCAGCACGCTGCATACGAACGACGCGCCCTCCGCCATCGCGCGTCTCATTGATATCGGCGTGCAGCCGTTCCTGGTCGCGAGCTCGATCCGCGCGATCATGGCACAACGGCTCGTTCGGCGCCTGTGCGCGCATTGCAAAGAGTCGGGCCGCCTTGTCGATTCCGAGTTGCGCGCCTTGAACATAGAACCGTCGCAGTTGGGTGAGGAAGTCAATGTCATGCGTCCGGTAGGCTGCGAACATTGCCGTCAGACGGGCTACAAGGGTCGCATGGGTATCTTTGAAATTTTCCAGATTGACGACGAAGTGCGGCACATGGTGAACGCGCGTGCCTCCGGCATGCTTCTTCGCCAGCGCGCCCGTGAGCTGGGCATGCGCACCTTGCGCGAAGACGGCGTCCGCAAAGTGCTTGCCGGCCTAACGAGCGCCAAGGAAGTCATTTCGATGACGATCGGAGACGCGAATTGAAATAACAGACTGCCGAATCGAAGCAAAATAGCCGATCTCCCATGAACAACGAGCGCCTCGTCGAACTCTTCATCGAACAAGGTCTCTTGGATCGTTCTCAGGCCGACGACGTCCTCCTTGAAACGACGCAAAACGGCAAGGCAATCGAACAAGCAATCGTCGATCAGGGCATCATCGACGAAACACAATTCTATGTTGCGATCGCCGATGCATTAGGAACGCATGTCGTGGACCTCGACGCGGTCGAATTCGCTCCGCACATTCTCCATCTCATTCCAGCCGGTTTGGCGCGACTGCATCGTGCACTGCCGATAGGCGAGGAAGGTGGCGCGATCCGGCTCGCTTTGGTCGATCCACTCGATTCACAGACGATTGAAGACCTTCGCTTCGCTTTAGGCCGCGACGTTGAAGTCGTAGTCACGCCCAGCCAGCAAATCGAGGAACGCCTGCGCGAACACTACGGCGACGACACCTCCAGCATGGAGGAAATCCTCAAACAACTCGGGGAAGCCGGAGAGCTCATGACTCTCGCGGGCGAAAAAACAATTGGCGTAAACATCGAAGCCGAAGCCAACGCGACGCCCATCATTCGTTTCGTTGATCTGATTCTCTACCAGGCCATCAAGGACAGGGCGAGCGACATTCATTTCGAGCCCTTCGAGAATGAGTTTAAAGTTCGTTACCGTGTAGACGGCGCGCTTTATGAAATGGCACCCCCGCCGCGCCACCTTGCGCTCCCTGTGATCTCCCGCGTCAAGGTGATGGCAAACATGAATATCGCCGAGCGCCGCCTCCCGCAGGACGGTCGCATTCGAAAAAACATCGCGGGACGTGCGGTCGATCTGCGTGTCTCGACTTTGCCGACGCAATTTGGGGAGAGCGTCGTCCTGCGTGTGCTGGATCGCTCGACCGTGAGCCTCGACCTCGAGCAACTTGGGATGCCTGATTACGTCCTTAATTACATCGGAGAGGTGATCAACCAGCCCAATGGGATCTTCATCGTTACCGGTCCAACTGGTTCGGGGAAAACAACGACGCTCTATTCCTGTTTGCGCAAGATCAATACGATCGACTCCAAATTGCTGACCGCCGAGGACCCGGTCGAGTATGATCTGGAGGGTGTCGTGCAGGTGCCAGTGAACGACGTCATTGGCCTGACGTTCGCGCGCGTTCTGCGGGCTTTCCTTCGTCAGGACCCGGACCACATCATGGTCGGCGAAATGCGCGATCTCGAGACGGCGCAGATCGCGATTCAGGCCTCACTCACCGGACATCTGGTTTTTACCACGCTGCACACAAACGATGCGCCTGGCGCGATTGCGCGCCTTATCGACATGGGGGTCGAGCCGTTCCTCATTTCATCGACCCTGCAAACAGTGCTTGGCCAGCGCTTGCTTCGTCGCATCTGCCGCTATTGCCGAACAACATATTGGCCTAACGACTCGCTCCTGGCCGAGTTGAATCTTTCGCCCAGTGATATTGGCCAACGACACTTCCACTACGGGCAAGGATGCTCCGCCTGTAATCACACTGGCTACAAAGGCCGCATAGGAATTTACGAACTGATGCGGATCAACGACCCAATGCGCGCCTTGATCAACCAGCGTGCGCCGGCAGTGGTGCTGAAAGAGAAAGCGATTGAGTTGGGAATGATCACGCTGCGTCAGGACGGTATTCGCAGCATCTTTGAAGGTCATACGACAATTGAGGAAGTACTCAGGTATACCTAGGCGATCACTCATGGCCGAACGCGGTGACACGTCCTTCTGCAAATCGGAAAGGTTCTCTACCGATCGAACAATGGGAAGGTTCATCGTTATGGGCTAACAGATTGAATACGCAGTTGGTTGTATCTGTTAAAGCAACGACAAGAGTTCGAGTTACAAATGAAACAGAGTGCTTTATCTCTTCGCGATACGTAACAGTCTCGTTACGTGGTAACAATGTGGTTACGATGAGCTTCTTGCGGGTAAGAAGGCAAGAGTTGTCTATTCGCCCATGCAAATGATTAGACTCACCTCAAACGCGAAGGAGCAATCGGGCCGGACTCGCGCCCAACTTCGTCAACTCAATCTGTCAACCTTGTCCCGTTACCGCCGGACTTTCCTAATGATCTTCCTTCTCTTTGCCACCTCGGCAATCGCTGCCCCCGGCGACCTTGATCTGACCTTTGGTCAAGGCGGTGAGGTAACAACGGATTTCAAGGGAAGTAATGACATCGCCAATGCCGCTGCGCTGCAATCAGACGGTAAGATTGTCACGGCCGGCATTCGTTTCGTCGGGAGTTCGGCAGTAACCGGCGACTTCCTCGTCGCGCGCTATAACCCGGATGGCACGATCGATAGGACCTTTGGTCAGGGCGGCAGAGTTACGACTGACTTTGGCATGACCGAGTCGGCCTCGGCGGTCGCGATTCAACCCGACGGGAAAATCGTGGTCGCGGGCGGGACTTATCCGGGTTTTCCCTTCCTGGGATTTTACGCTCTTGCGCGTTATAACTCGAATGGCTCGCTCGACACGACTTTTGGAAATAACGGTTTGGTGATAACTACCTTCAACAGCGAAGGCGCCTTCGCTTCCGCGTTGGTCCTGCAGCCCGATGGCAAGATCCTGGCAGCCGGAACAAAGTACATCAACTTCACCACCGATGATTCATCGAATACTGACTTTGGCATTGCAAGGTATAACTCTGATGGTTCGCTGGATACGACCTTTGGAGTCGGCGGTGAAGTCGCGACTGATTTCCATCAAGGAAATGACGATGCCTTCGCCGTCATTCTCCAATCGGATGGCAAGATCATCGCTGCGGGAGATTCAAGCAGTGCAGCAACCTTTATCGACTTCGCGCTAACGCGATACCTGGCCGATGGAAGCTTGGACACAACTTTCGGCGTTGGCGGCAAGGCCGAAACGGACTTTGGCGGCAAGAACTTGGACCAGGCGCGGTCGATCGTTCTGCAAGCAGACGGCAAGATCGTCGCCGCCGGGACGACGGTCTCAAGGAACGGCACAACTCAACAGTTCGCGATCGCTCGTTACAATTCGAACGGAGTCCAGGATGCAGCCTTTGGGAGACGAGGCCTAGCGACCGTCAATTTTGGCAGCTCGGGCCAAACCGTTCATAGCATTCTGCTCCAGCCTGATGGCAAGCTGGTAACAGTCGGGTTTTCCGACAACGAGTCATCCGACTCTGATTTCCTGGTCGCCCGAATCAACAGTAATGGTTCGCTGGATTCGACCTTCGGCACCGCCGGCGAGGTGCGCACTTCTTTTGGCGACCTCAATGGCGGCGCTAATGCAGGTCTGCTGCAGGCCAATGGAAAAATTGTTGCAGTAGGTTTCAATGCAACCCCGACACGTAAAGGGGTTGATTTTGCTCTGGCCCGTTATCTCGGCAACTAAGAGCAAGGTCAAAGCACCTAACGGACGATGCAGGGCGGTGCGGGGTCTAGCCCGTGCCGCCCTGCGATTCGCTTATGCCAGGGTGCTACAACCATATTTAGGACTTGCCCGCGCTTACTGAGTTTCAAATGCTACTCTTATACCGATGGTTTAGATGAAAATGTTTGTCCTTGTAGCTTAAAACGAGACAGCGAATTTCCAGACGGGCGAACGCAATTGCTCGTCAGAGTGTTACGGTTTACCTATTCTCGATCCCCACTTCCCCCATGCCCCGGTTCGACTACATTGCCCTGGATGCGCGCGGCCGCGAGTCGAGCGGCTTTGTCGAAGCGCTCACCGCGAACGATGCCATCGGTCAATTGCGCGCGGCCGGTTATTTCCCAACCAGCGTTCAGGAGGAAGGTCGCGGTGGCTCGGTCGCGGCGGGAAAGAAAGCCAGCTGCCGGGCGCAAGCTGTTCCCGTTGCCGCGCCGGCAAAGAAAAAGAGAAAGGACATCGTTCTTTGGAGGCGGAAGACGATTAAGCCGAAGGTGCTGGCCGCCTACACGCGCCAGCTTGCGACCCTCGTCGACGCTGGTCTGCCGTTGCTGCGGGGCCTTAGTGTGCTTTCAAGGCAGGAACGTGATCCAGTACCTGAAGGCGACGATCGAATCCCTCGCCGAGTCAGTGCAAAGCGGGAGCACGTTTTCCGAAGGTCTCGGACAGCATCCGCGCATCTTTGATCGGCTCTACGTGAATATGGTGAAAGCAGGCGAACTCGGCGGCGTGCTCGAGCTCGTCCTCGATCGTCTGGCTGAATTTCAGGAAAAGGCACAGAAGGTGAAAAACAAAGTCGTGGCGGCGCTGATTTACCCCGCAATCGTGCTCGTGCTCGCCTTCGGCATCATGTCCTTTCTCATGGTCTTCATCGTGCCGAAGTTTCAGCAGATCTTTCACGAAATGCTGGGCGACAAACCGTTGCCATCCATCACGAACTTCGTCATTGGTGTAAGCACTGGCCTTCAGGACCATTGGTTCATCATTCTCGTGGCCTTCGTCGCACTCATGACCTGCTACAAATTTGTTGCGCGCACCAGCAAAGGCCGGAGTGCAATCGACCGCTTGAAGCTGCGCATGCCGCTCTTCGGCGACCTCAATCGTAAGACTGTTATCTCGCGTTTTGCGCGAACCTTGGGCACGCTGGTGACGAGCGGCGTGCCAATCTTGCAGGCGCTCAACATCACGCGCGAGACCGCGGGCAACGCCGTAATCGCGGACGCCATTTCGCAGGTGCACGACTCTGTAAAGGAGGGCGACTCGATCGTTCAGCCACTGGAGGCGAGCGGTGCGTTTCCACCGATGGTCGTTAGCATGATCGACGTTGGCGAAGAAACCGGTCAGCTACCCGAGATGCTGCTCAAGATCGCGGAGGTTTACGACGACGAAGTGGATAACTCGGTCGCCGGCCTGACCTCGATGTTGGAGCCAATCATGATCGTACTTCTGGCTCTAATTGTAGGTACGATCGTGATCGCGTTATTCATGCCCTTGCTGAGCATAATTGGCGGACTGCAACAACAAACCTAATCAATGGGAAGCACGCGTCGCCGGTCCATCGCGATCCCGGCCTTTACTGTCATAGAAGTGCTGCTCGTGCTCGCAATCATCGCCGTGCTTACGGGATTGATTCTCGCTACGAGCAGTTACACCTATCGCAAAGGTGCACGTTCGCGAGCGGAGGCGGAGATCGCCGCGATGTCTGCCGCGCTGGAAAATTACAGAGCGGACAATGGGTCGTATCCGAGCAGCGGGCTTGATCCAACAAGTATCAACTTCAGCGATTACGAGATCGCGGGTAAGATCCTTTTCGAGAACTTATCCGGCGATCTGAACGGAGACGGTCAGCCGGATACGAATGCTCCGTCCTACATGCAGTTCAAGCCCAATCAGCTCGGTGCAATTGGCGGGACGAACTTTGTGAAGGATCCGTTTGGCGATAGCTACGGATATTCAACCCTCGGACCATTAGCCGGTGGTTATAACCCGACCTTCGATCTGTGGAGCACGGCGGACGGAGAGCCGGGAACGGATCAGACGAAGTGGATCAAAAATTGGTAACTTCGGCCTCCTGCCGACGTTGTTCTGTGAAAGGATGTGCGCGTCAGCTAATGCACCACCACGACAACTCGACGATTGATCTCCTGCGCTTCAATCGAGGCATCTGGTGAAGTGAGCAGGTTCGCCTTGCCGTAACCCTTCGTCTCGATCTGCGCCGGATTGATCCCAAGCACGTTGACCAGATATGTCTTTACACTCTCGGCGCGGCGATGACTCAAGTCGAGATTGTATTCGTCCGAGCCAAACGAGTCGGTGTAGCCCTCAAGTGTAAAAGTCGCCTTGGGGTTGCGTTTGATTAGCGTCGCTACCTTCTGCAATTGATCGACCGCGTCCCCGCGTAACTCTGCACTGTCGTATTCGAAAAGCTGATTGTTAGGCATTTTGAATTTGGTGCCGGACCCAAGGGGGCCTTTTTGCGAAAGAAGAGACTCAAGATCACTGAACCCTGGCGCGCGATCAGTCCGCGGTCCGGCGCTGTCACCGGTCAAGGCTTTGAAGTTATTTGGCCGCTTGATCGTTGTGCTTGTCGCCAGCTCGGTTCCCGCCATCGCCGGCTGCGGTCGACCCGAGTCCGCTACGTTGTTGAGGAGCGATTGTTCCCGCTTCGCGTTGGGCGATTTGGCAAGTGATTGCGCGCTTGTGCGCTCGATGTCATTCAGAACGGAGTTCAAATTTGTCTGCTCCACTTTCGGCTTATCGGGCAGCACGTTGCGCGTGTCGTCGGGCATCGCAGCGGTGGCGTGGACTTCCTGCAGAAGTTTGTCGAAAGACTTTTGATCGTCCGGCAACTGCACGTTTGTCTTATCGGGCTCTGGCTTGGCCGCCTCGTTCGGCGAGCTGGCGGCGGATTGATCGAGCGGTTTCGGCGCCGTCTCAACACTCTTTACTTTGAAGGTCGGCGGCTGACGCTTCTCGGCGCCGAAAGGCGCGGTCGGCTGAAAACCGGTCCGATAAAAGAGAAAACAGAGAACGGCATGAAGCGCGAGCGAGCAGCAAAGGCCGACGAACAACCAGTTGGGTTGTTTACTGCGGCCAGACCAAACTGGCATGGGCTCAAGCGCGGAAGTGCGGGCGGTGATGGCTTTCATCGGCAGGTTAGACAAACGATTTTCGGAAAAGTTTTGTCAAACCCAAGGACCAGACCTTAACGAATTGCGCCGTGCGTGCGGTCGATGAAGATGCGGGCGGCGCGCCGGAGTTCCTCCGCTACCTGAACCACCGGCGAGACAAACTTGGGCGTGAACCAGGGATACAACCCGATGAGATCGTGCGTCACCAGCACTTGCCCATCGCAATACTCGCCCGAGCCAATTCCGATGGTCGGAATCTCAATTGCCTCGGTGATCAGACGCGCTGTTTCGGGCGCCACGATCTCCAGGACAACAGAAAAGGCGCCAGCCGCTTCGACCGCTCGGGCGTCGGCCAGTAATTTTTCTGCCTCCGCGGGGCTTCTTCCTTTCACCTTGTAGCCACCGTCCTTCCGCACGCTCTGCGGCAACATTCCGATGTGCGCCATCAAAGGAATCCCATGCCTCACGATTGCCTCAATTTGCGCGACGTGACTCGCGCCGCCCTCCAGTTTTACCGCTTGTGCTCCTGCTTCTGCCAATCGGTGCGCGTTTTCGACCGCGGCGGCGGGCGTGTCATAGGTGCCGATGGAAAGGTCGCACACGAGCAGGGCGCGTTTTACTCCGCGGGCCACCGCGCGAGTATGATGCAGCATTTCCTCAAACTTTACCTCCGTCGTGTCCGGATAGCCGAGGACAACCATGCCTAACGAGTCGCCGACGAGAATAATGTCGATCCCGCTTTCGTCGAGCAGCCGCGCGGTGGGATAGTCGTAAGCCGTCAGGACCGCGAGGCGTTCTCCGCGGCGTTTGCGGTCGCGAAAGTCCTCCATGGCTCACAAATCTACCATTGCTGCGACGCGCGCACCACTGAGGACCCGTCGAGCAGTTCGGCGCTCAGCTCGCCGACGGTTTGGCTTCGCCCCGGCAAGACGAGATGGGGACGAATCTCCGCCAGCGGACACAGGACAAACCCACGCAGATGCATGCGCGGATGCGGGAGTTGCAGTCCAGGCTCATCGATCTGACGCGCTCCGAAATAGAGCAGGTCGAGATCGATGGGTCGCGAATGATTTCGCCTATGATCCGCCGGACGACCGAGGGCGGTTTCGATCTTTTGCAATTCGCCGAGGAGTTGCGCCGGCAAACCTTCGTAGCCGATTTCGATTACGGCATTGAGGAATTTCCCCGCGCCAGCTTCGCATTCGACAGGGTCGGTTTCGTAAACGCGCGATGAGAGAAATGGCGGTATGACTTTTGCCAGACCGAAGATGTGCTCGCGGGCAGTCGTGAGGCTGCGAAGGCGATGGTCGAGGTTGGCGCCAAGCGCGATACCGGCCCTATAATGCGAGGACATCTTCCATTCGGTAGAGGCCCGGCGGCCGATCGATGACCCAGCGCGCCGCGCGCAACGCGCCGACCGCAAATGTCTCGCGACTGGCTGCGCGGTGAACCAGTTCCAATCGCTCTCCCGGTCCGGAAAAGATTACCGTATGATCGCCGACGATATCGCCGGCCCGGATCGACTTCGCCGTGATCTCTTCTTCCGTGCCGCGAGCTTCCCGCAGAATTTCGAGCAGACGTCTGGCAGTTCCGCTTGGCGCGTCCTTCTTTGCGCGATGGTGCATTTCGATCACATCGAGATCGAAATCGTCGCCTAACAACTCTGCCGCGCGCCGAGTCAGCGCGAAAAGCGCATTGACGCCGGTGCTAAAATTGGCCGCAAAGACAATCGGGATCTTCTTCGCCGCCGCCGCGACTGATGCCCTCTCCGCTTCATTGTGGCCGGTACTTCCGAGTACCAGTGGCTTGCCGTATTTCGTGCATGCCCGGCAAACCTCTGGCGTTGCTGCAGCCGTGCTGAAGTCGATCGCTACATCGCAAGTTTCGATCGCCGACTCGATGGAATCGTTGCGGTCAATCCTGGCTGAGATCGTTAGGCAAGAGTTTTTTTCCACCGCGGCGGCAGTTGCTCGTCCCATGCGACCTTCGGCTCCAACGAGAGCAATTCGCACCGGCTCCATGATATTTCGTTAGGCTAGTGGCTGATCTCGTCGCTCATTTTCTCTTCCAGTGCCTCGAAAGTCGCGCGCAAATGAGCCGCCTTTTCCTTTGCCATCTCGCAAAGGGGCAGGCGGACTTCGTTCGACATGACTCCGCGCCAGGCGAGCGCAGTCTTAGCCGGAACAGGATTTGGCTCGATGAAGAGATCTTTGAAAAGCGGATAAAACTTCTGATGCAAGCGCTGTGCTTCCCTCGTATTGCCGGCGAGAAATTGCCTAACGAGCTGGGAAACTTCGCGCGGAAACAAGTTTGAAGCCACGCTCACCACCCCGACAGCGCCGACGGAAAGAAACGGCAGAGTCAGCGAATCGTCCCCGCTCAGGACCGTAAAACCCTCCGGTGCCCGCCGCACCAACTCACTCACGCGATCGACGCTTCCGCCCGCTTCTTTGATCGCGACAATGTTGGAAAATTCCTTGGTCAGCCTAAAGACAGTATCGGGTTTGAGATCGATCGCGCAGCGCCCGGGAATGTTATAGAGCACAAGCTTGAGGGAAGTCGCCTCCGCAACGGCAGCAAAATGACGAAAGAGGCCTTCCTGGCTTGGCTTGTTGTAATACGGGGCGACGAGCAAAGCACCCTCCACCCCGATCTTCTCCGCTTCTTTCGTGTGCTCGATCGTGGCGCGCGTCGAATTCGAGCCGGTGCCGGCAATAACTTGGCAACGCCCCTGCGCTTTCTCCACCGCCAGCTCAACGAGATGATGGCGCTCCCCGTAACTCAAGGTCGGCGATTCGCCCGTGGTGCCGATCGGGACGATGCCGTCGACGCCGCCCGCGATCTGCGATTCGATCAACTGTTCGTAAGCAGCCGTATCGACTTCACCCCGGCGAAAAGGAGTAACGAGCGCTGTGAAGGTGCCGCGAAACATGGGCAGGTGGACGCGAAATCGTTACACCATCAATCGTGAATCGGCGAAGCGCGTTCCGGTCATAGCTCAATCATTCCATCGAAAACAAAGTCGGCCGGGCCGGACAGGGTCACATTGGTAAATGCATCGCCGCGCCTGACGAAATCGACCTGCAAACTGTCGCCGCCGCGTACCAGCACCTCGATCGGGCCAGCAAGGTTCGCATTGGCTGCGAAAAGAATTGCACTTGCCACAACCCCAGTTCCGCAGGCGAGGGTTTCGTCTTCCACGCCGCGCTCGTAGGTGCGAATGGCGATGGTGTGCGAGCCGCGTTCTTCGCTAAAATTGGCGTTCGCGCCCCGCGGAGCAAACATCGAATGATAACGAAGAGCCGCGCCTAACGAACGGACATCGACGTCCTCGATCCGCGCCACCGGGACGACGACGTGTGGAACTCCACTATCAACGTAGCCAGCATTAAATTTTTCCCCGCCCACCGCTACTTCGAGTCCGAGCCGAAGGTCGTTAGGCTGACTCATTTGCAAAGTGACCTGCTCGCCGATAAGGCGCGCGCCGATCACGCCGGCAGGTGTTTCGAAGGTGAGCTGCTGCAACGGCCCCGCCACCCGATCGGCGAAACGGGCGAAACAACGTGCGCCGTTACCACACATTTCGGCTTCGCCGCCATCGGCGTTGTAATAGCGCATGCGGAAATCGGCCCCGTTGGCCGCTGCCTCGAGGAGAAGAACGCCGTCCGAGCCCACGCCGCGATGGCGATCGCATAGCCTAACGATTTGCGAGCTTGTCAGGCAAAGGTCGTTGGCGCGATTGTCGAGCAGAACGAAGTCGTTCCCCGCGCCGTTCATTTTGGTGAAACGCAGCATACCGCTTGGGTGGTTAGCATAGTCTCGCCTGAAAGCCAAGGAGGCGGGACTCCGGCTCGCGGCACATCGGCGAAGGGCCAAAGGGTTGGGTTCGAAGCTTCGGCTGGCCCTTTGCCCTTCGTTTTTTCGAAGTGACCGTTTAGCCCACTTCTTGCCCGCAAGAAGATTTCCCTTATTGGTCCTGGTGCGTTTCCTTCTCGCTCTTGCGCTCGGCTTTTGCCTAACGATTAACGAATGCCGTGCTCAGCTTGCCCCGAGTCCGCTGAACGAGATTGTCCTGGCACAAATTAAGAAAATGCCCCTCGGCGGCCGCTACTCCGCTTCGCGCGCCGCCACCATCCGGCTCCAATCCGCCGCCCATTTCGAATCGGGAAAGTTTTTCGTCCTGCCCGATGCGGCGTCGCCGAGCTACTGCTCCGGCGCGACCTATCTCGTCTTCATGAAAACGATTGAAGAGCTGCGCGCACGCGGCGACTTGCAGCTCAACTACGAAACGCTCGACGCGCTCATGATTCGTGGACAGCGCGACGGCGAAGGCATCTGGGGACGCTGGAATGCGAACGGGCCAGGCACGGCGCGCCTTTTTTATGAGTTGGGGATCGGGCGCAGCTTTGACAATTTCGAGGAGGCAGAGCCGGGCGATTTCATGAAGATTTTCTGGTCGCCGGAAGTGGGCCGCGCAGAGCACGGACATTCGGTCATTTATCTCGGGACGGAAAAGAAGCTCGGCCTTGATTATGTCCGATTCTGGTCGAGCAACATTCCCTTTGGCTACGGCGAGAAAAGCGTGCCGCGGACGCGAATCGTGCATGCAATCTTTTCGCGACTTTATTCCCCGACCAATCTCGAGCGGATCGCGGACGCACCGGGAGTGGACAGATATCTTGCTGGCCTGGAGCGGGTCCGGTCCAGCTATGAGGAAGCGAAAGAAAAGTGCGGATTTTGAAATCCGCCTGACAATCTGGCCTAACGATGACCGCGGTCTCGGGCGCAACCATTGTCAACGGCTTGATTCTAGGTTGGTCGGTAGCCTGGCCGCCCGGGCCGGTCAATGCCGAGATGATTCGCCGTGCACTGATTCCCCGTGAACAGGATGGGGGGTTTTGGGCCGCATGGCAGCTCGGGCTCGGTGCGTGTAGCGGCGATTTTCTCTGGGCGCTAGGTGTGGCGGCGGGCGCGGGCGCGCTGCTCGCTTCGCCGAGTTTGCATCTCGCGCTCGGGGTGATCAGCTTTTTGTTGCTCCTCTTTCTCGCCTTCAACTTTGCCCGCGGAGCCTGGCGAACAGCGCATACCCACCGTCAGGCCGCGACCACTGGGGAAACGCTGAAACAACCTGTTGCATCGCGCGGCTACCTGCTCGGCCTGATTCTTGCCCTAACGAGCCCGTGGAATATGGGTTTTTGGTTTGCGGTCGTGGGTGGCCAGGGAGCGACGCAGCCTCAGGCAACATTTCTCAGCTCCGTGACCCTGGCGATAGCGGTAGTCGCGGGCGCGATCGCCTGGACGATCGTCCTTTGCACGGCGCTGAAACTTGGCGCGCGCATTTTTGCCCGACCAGCGTGGCAGATTGGGACGCAAGCGGTTAGCGCACTCGTCATGCTCCTTTTCGCGGCCCGCCTGATTTGGCTTTGGCGCTGAGTCGCAGGGACGTTTCGCAGGCACTTCCGGCGATGAGAAATTGCTGCCCGTTGCTACAAAGACGGCGCTTCGATGGTAGGTTCAGCCACGATGTCGCAGCAGGAAAAGAAGCTGACGATTAACGAAATCTACTTCTCCATTCAGGGTGAGAGCACTTGGGCGGGACGACCGTGCGTTTTCGTCAGGCTGACTTTTTGCAATCTGCGCTGCACATATTGCGACACGGAATACGCGTTTTATGAGGGAAAAAAGAAGTCGTTAGGCGAGATCGTTGAGGACGTTCTCAGGCACAGATGCCCTTTGGTTGAGATCACGGGCGGAGAGCCGTTGTTGCAGCCGAACGTTCTCCCACTCATGACGCTCCTGGCCGATGCCGGCTGCACCGTCCTGCTCGAGACGAGCGGAGCGCATGACATTTCTCAGGTCGACCGGCGCGTCCACCGCATTATGGACTTGAAGACGCCGGGAAGCGGCGAGGTTCAGCGGAATCTGTTTTCCAATATCGAACACCTGACGAACCGCGATGAAGTGAAATTCGTCATTGGCTCGCGCGAAGATTACGAATGGTCGTGCGCGCAATTGCAGGAGCATCGATTGGCGGAACGGTGCCACACAGTCTTGTTCTCGCCCATTTTCGGCCGCGTCGATCCGCGCGAGATAGTGGAATGGATTCTGGCCGACAACCTGCCGGTGCGGTTTCAACTTCAGATGCACAAGTTTATTTGGACTCCGACGCAGCGCGGAGTGTGAACTTATGATCGCAGCGGGCGGACGAGAACATTTTGGACGCATCCGTTTCGGCGCGTCGCGCGCATAATTGCGCAAAAGGATCCTTGCCAAGCTGATAGTCTTTTTGGCAGGGAATAACCAGTGACAGCATCTCGTCTTACAAGCTCTGAATGTTTTGCCTTCGCTCTCACTTCATCCTACTCCCACGCAAGATTTATTCGGACCGGCCTCGATCACGTCGGGGACGCTCCGGTCCCGAGTAAGAACAAACCACAAGCATCAAGGAAAAAATGAAAACCAAAACCATCCTCGCCGGCGCAGCGATTGCCGGACTGATGAGCGGCTCGTACGCCGTCCAGGCGCACGCTACTAACCTCTCCGGCAAAGCCGGCACCTCGCTCACCCAAATGAGCGATAAGAAAGACGTTCACTCCTGCAAGGGAATGAACTCCTGCAAGGGCAAAGGCGGTTGCAAGACCGGCGACAACGGCTGTAAAGGCAAGAACTCCTGCAAGGGCAAAGGCGGTTGCGCCACCGACGGAAGCAAGCCGTCGACCTAATAGAAGCGTCCCGCGTTCTTGGACGTGGGTCGCCGGGGAGAGTCGGAGTTCGATCCTCCGATTCTCTTTCGTTAGGCTTTGGTGACAGCAATTTATTAGGCAAGCCATGCCGGCAAATCGCTTCAATAATTTCCACGATTACGGGATCGGCATCGGCCTGCGCGTGCCGCACTATCGCCACATCCTCGAGAGAAAACCGGTCGTCGATTGGTTTGAGATCATCTCGGAGAACTTCATGGTCGATGGCGGCCGACCGCTCGAAGTGCTCGATCAGATTCTCGAACAATATCGCGTCGTGCAGCATGGCGTGGCGATGTATTTAGGCTCGGCCGATCGCCTGAGCCGCGAGCATTTGAAAAAGATCAAGCGACTCGTTAGGCGAACGCACACACCATGGCTAAGCGACCATCTTTGCTGGGGCAGCGTGGATGGTCGTTACACGCATGATTTGCTCCCCGTGCCCTATACCTTCTCCGCTGCCAGGACGACCGCGGCCAACGTCCGCGAAGCGATGGATTTTCTCGAAGTGCCGATCTGCGTCGAAAACGTGAGCAGCTACGCGGAGTTTCATGCCTCGGAAATGACGGAGTGGGAATTTCTCTCCGAAGTTGTCGAGCTGGCCGATTGCGGAATTCTTCTCGACGTGAACAACATCTACGTCTCCTCGCAGAACCACAATTTCGATCCCTACGAGTATCTGAACAATGTCCCGCATCATCGCGTCGGCCAGATTCACGTCGCGGGTCATTCGAAGTTCGAGAAATACATCCTCGATACCCACGATCATCCGGTGCTCGATCCGGTTTGGAAAATGTATGCGCACGCGATCAAACTCGTCGGCAAAACGGCCACGCTGCTCGAATGGGATGATCGCATTCCAACTTTCGACGAAGTGCATAACGAGGCACTGAAGGCGAACAAGTTCATTGAAAGCCAGCTCCAAACGACGGCCGCCTGACGACAAGCTGCCGGTCACTTCGCGTGCGCAGTTGAAGGAGCTGCAAACGCTCATGGCGTCCGCGGTTTTCCGTCCACTCAACGAGGAAGACGGCATGCAAAGGCGCTGGATTGACGGCCGCAGGATGGAAACGGTGGCCGATTCGTTCATTAAGCCTAACGATCGCCTGACGAGCTTCGAACGGCTGGAAATTTACAATCGCGTTTACTGGTTTCGGGTTCTCGATTGTCTCTACGACGATTATCCGGGACTGCGCGCGATTGTCGGCGACAGGAAGTTTCTCGCGCTCGCCACGGCTTATCTTGCAAAGTATCCTTCGATTTCATTTACCTTGCGCAACCTCGGTTCGCGTTTGGAAAAATTCCTGCGAGCGGAGCCAAAATGGATCGCGCCTTACGAACAACTCGCTCTCGACATGGCGCGCTTCGAATGGGCACAGATCCTCGCTTTCGACGACGCAGCCCTGCCGTGTCTGACGACCGACGACGTGCTCGACACGCCGCCGGCAAAGTTGCGCGTGAGTTTGCAACCCTATCTCTCGCTTCTCGAACTCGATTACGCCGTCGACAAGTTTCTGCTCGCGGTGAAGAAGCGCGAAGCGGACACCTTGCGCGACGAAGCGAGCAACACTTTCGAGGCGATGCCGAAACGCGCGCAAGCAAAACGGCGCTTGCGACGGCCGACGCGCGAACACGTTTACCTGGCCGTCCACCGTTACGACAATCAGCTCTATTACAAGCGACTCGAGTCGGAAGCCTTCTCCATCCTGCGCGGCCTTGACCGCGGGCTTACGGTCGAAAAAGCCTGCCTCGCCGCGCTTTCCAAGACCAAGGACGTCAGGAAAGACTGGGTTCACCAAATCGAGGAATGGTTCCATGATTGGGCTGCGCTAGGTTGGATTTGCGGGAGGAAAAAATGAGGTCGCTGATCGTTAGGCTTTATGGTTGGTTCATCTTGGTCGGCAACACCTTGCGTTCGCCCTTCCTGCTCGTCGTCCGCCTCTACTGGGGCTGGCAGTTTTTTCTCACCGGCAAAGGCAAGCTATCCGATTTGGAAAAGCCGACGCAGTTTTTCCAGAGCCTCGGCATTCCTTTCCCGCACGAGCAGGCAATCCTCGCCGGCGCGACCGAATGTTCCGGCGGTCTGCTGCTCCTTGTCGGTCTCGCTTCGCGGCTCGTTTCTGTCCCGTTGATGATTTTGCTGACGGTCGCTTATCTGGCGGCCGATTTGGCGGTCGTGAAAAATGTTTTCAGCGAACCGGATAAGTTTGTCGCGGCGGACGAATTTCTTTTCCTCTTTGCCGTCCTGGTCATCTTCATTTTTGGACCGGGAAAATTTTCGATCGATTGGCTGATCGAGCGAAAGCTTGCCAATTCGACCCGTGTCTAACCGGTTTGCTTGTCGTTAGGCAAAGGCGTGGCTGATTTCCGGCGCGCAATCATGAAGCCAACCTTGGGCCAGGTCTTTGGCTTGACCTTGCTTGGTCTTGCCCTCGTTCTCGGGCTGCTTTTTTTCGTTGTCTTTCATCTTTCCCTCGAGACGACGGTGGAAAGTTCGGAACGCATTCGCGATGCTGCGAGTCGCGAGATTGTCGAGCGCGTCACCAACTTTCTGGCGACGGCACCAGCGGCGGTGGCGCAGTTTCAAGAGGAAACGAATTGCGACTTGATCGATGCCCGCAACCCGGAGGCGATTGAGGCTGCACTTTTCGTCCTTCTGTTGTCAAAACGCGACATCTCGGAAGCGACTTTTACCTACGGCAAGAAAATCGGTTTCGGCCAGAACGGAGCGCTGCAACTCGCAGAATCCCCGCGCGGCCAGGTGAGTGTTGTGCGCTCGTTAGGCGCGGAGGATCATGAGAGATTCTGGAGTCGCGACGTTCACCAGGAGAACGGCATTTTCGTCGCGGACCAGCGTGAGTTAAAGCCGAATGCGCCTTTTTCCGCATCGCCATTCGCGCGTCAATCCGGTGTGAAGATTCCGGATCCGACGCTGCACGCGACCTTTCTCACACCGGCCCGCAAGGATTTTTCCGGACAACTTTTGTGGAGCGATTTGCATTGGTCGCAACTCGACGCCGCGCTTCCGGAGATGCATCGCCGCGCCGAAGTCAGTGTGCAGCAGACGATCAACGACAGTGCGGGCAAATTCGCCGGCGTCTTGCGCGTGGGTCTGCTCACGAACGAACTCGACCGCGCGGTTCAACTCAAGATTGGCGCGAGTGGCGAATCCGACCCTCATCGGATTTTCATCTGCGACGCCATGGGCCGCCTCGTCACGCGCCTTTCGCCTGACGATCGTTTAGAAGAGGTCGGCAGCGATTTGCGCATCGCGCCTGCCCATTTGCCGCCGGAGGTTATCGCGGCGGTTTCTTCTCCGACGCTGCGTTCATTGAATGAGAAAAACACGAGCGCGTCGGGTCAGTTTGAATTTCGGGGCGAAGAATACCTCACGACGTTTCGCACTCTTTCCGGAACGCAGGATTGGATCGTTGGCATCGTCGTCCCGCGCGCTTATTACGCCGGCCGACTGATCGCGATTCGCGACCAGCTGCTCGCGGTTTCGTTCGTTACGATGGCGCTGCTCCTCGCCGGCGGTGGCTTCATTCTGCGGCGGGTGCAACGGGCACATAGCCAGATCGTCCGGGAGAGCCTGACAATGAACGCATTTGAGTTTTCGCCCTCCTCAACCGAGGCGCCCTTTCGCGATATCAGCGAGGTGCTCGAGAGCCTGGAAACAGCCAAGACCGCGATGCGCGCGATGAGCAAATATGTGCCGGTCGATCTCGTGCGCCGGCTTTACCGGAGCAAAACCGAGCCGGTCCTGGGAGCGGAGCTGACGCAGATCGCAATCATGTTCAGCGACATTCAGGATTTTACCGCGCACTCCGAACGACTTGAGCCTAACGAACTCGCCAATGCGCTCGGTAGTTATCTGCAACTGCTCGTCGGAATCATCCAACGAGAGACCGGTGGCACGATCGACAAATTCATCGGTGACGCGATCATGGCTTTCTGGAACGCGCCCGAACCGGTCGTAGATCCTGCGCGGATGGCTTGTCTGGCGGCGTTGCGTTGTCGAGCAGCGAGTCATGCTCTTTCGGCTTCGCCCGCTTGGCAAGGTCGGCCCGCGTTCGAGACGCGCTTCGGTCTGCACCAGGGCCAGGCGCAGGTCGGGCATTTTGGCGCGCCCGACCGGCTGAATTACACCGCTATCGGCGACGCGGTGAATCTCGCGTCCCGCCTCGAAGGGTTAAACAAACAGTACGGTACCGCCATTATCGCGAGTGCTCCTATTTTTGCGGCGACCCAGGCAGAATTTGATTTCCGGCTGCTTGATAAAGTTGCTGTGAAAGGAAAAACCGACGCGATCGAAGTCTACGAATTGCTCGGTGAAAAAGGCACAGCCGCCGCAATCCGGCAAACCATCACGGCTTACGAAAAAGCTCTTGCCGCTTATATGGGGCGAAACTTTGCGGACGCGATGGACATTCTGGCCGCTCAGCCTAACGATCCCCCGAGTTGCGTTTTACACGCGCGCTGCCGGGCATTTCGGCAGGCGCCGCCGCCATCGGATTGGGACGGCACGTTCGTTTCCATGTCGAAATGAATCCGGGACGGCCAGCAGGACGTAATCAAAACAGGACCATGAAAGATCTTCTGCGCCCCTGGGCGTTCGTTAGTCTGATTTTCGCTGCGCTCGGCATTCTGCCGGCGCACGACGCGGAAACGGCAGCGATCGAATGGCGCCCATGGTCGGGCGATCTCTTCAAGCAGGCGCAGAAAGAGCACCGCTACGTCTTGCTCGATCTCGAAGCGGGCTGGTGTCACTGGTGCCACGTGATGGATGAGGTCACCTATCGCGACCCCAAAGTCATTGCGCTTATCAAAGCAAAATATCTTCCCGTGAAAGTCGATCAGGATGCGCGGCCCGACATTTCCAACCGCTACGAAGATTACGGCTGGCCGGCGACGGTTGTCTTCAACAGCGATGGCAGCGAGATCGTGAAACGCCAGGGGTACCTTCCGCCGAAGCTGATGGCTTCGATGTTGCAGGCGATCATCGACGATCCGTCGCCCGGGCCTTCGGTGGTGAAAGAGGAGTCGCTCGAGCCAGCGACCGCCGCAGGCCTGACGACTGGCGACCGCGCCAAACTCGAGCGCGTTTTGCGCGACGATTACGATCAAACAAATCACGGCTGGGGCACGGTGCAGAAATTTCTCGACTGGGACATCATCGAGTTTTGCATCGCGAAAACCCTCGCGGGCGATCGTGAGTTCGAGCGTATGGCGCGTGAAACGCTCGACGCCCAATTGCAGTTGATCGATCCGGTCTGGGGTGGGGTCGATCAGTATTCGACGGACGGCGACTGGCAGCATCCGCACTTTGAAAAAATCATGCAGTTTCAGGCGGAGAATCTGCGGATCTACGCCGAGGCTTTCGCGGTTTGGCAGGACCCGAAGTATCTCGACGCTGCGAAAAAGATTCGGGGTTTCCTGCGTAACTTTCTCACCAGTCCCGATGGTGTCTTTTACACCAGTCAAAACGCAGACGTGAAAAACGGCGAGGAATCGACTGCGTATTATGGACTCGACGACGCGGATCGCCGGAAGCGCGGTCTGCCGCGAATCGATCAGCATATTTACGCGCGAGAAAACGGTTGGGCGATCAATGCCCTCGCGACTTTCTACGCGGTGAGCGGCGATGAGTCCGCCCTGACGGACGCGACGCGCGCGGCCGACTGGATCATCGCACATCGTTCGCTAGGCAATGGCGGATTCGGCCACGACGAGCACGATTCTGTCGGTCCGTATTTGGGCGACAGCGTTTACATGGCGCGCGCCTTCTTGAGACTTTACGAAGTCACTGGCGCCCGGCAGTGGCTGCAACGGGCCGAGGAAACGGCGCAATTTGCGGCGAAGAATTTCAGCGGCGAATCGGGTTATGATTCCGTTGGTCGTTCGCCAGCCAACCAGTTTACGCCGAAGCCTCAGACGGATGAAAACAGTGCTTTCGCGCGCCTAACGAACTTGCTCTCTTATTACAACGGCAACCCGGAAGACCACGGGTACGCCGAGCACGCGATGCGTTATCTGGTGATTCCGTCCGTGGCCGAACGCCGCGGTTTTCTCGTTGGCGGAATTCTTCTCGCCGATCGTGAGTTCTCGTCGCCGCCTCTGCATCTGACGATTGTGGGCGGCAAGAGCGATCCAAAGGCAAACGAGCTTTTCATGACGGCCTTGCGTGAGCCAGCAACCTATAAGCGTGTCGAGCGGTTCGATCGCCAGGGGCCGGCGCTCCCAAACTCCGACGTGGAATTTCCGGCACTCGATCAAGCCGCTGCTTTCGTCTGTACGGATCGCAGTTGCTCGATGCCGATTGTCGATCCTCAGAAAATTCACGCGTTTGTTTCACGGCGTTCCGCATCTTCTCATTAGGTGGTTGAAAGTTCGCGCGGTCTGGCGCGACAGAAAATTTGAGCGCGCTCTCAAAATTCTTTTGCCAAGCAAACGCCTGTTCATAGAATCCTCCGCATTCGCGCCGACTGCGCGTCCGCAAATTAACACCGCTAGAATTTTCTGAAGCCGCTACGTCTTTTTCTACCAGTTCCTGCGTTTACGACTTGGCGGCCCTTCCCACGCCGGTTTAGTCTCCGCTGATTCGTTATGGCGAATTTTTTTCCGCGCTGGACCAACTGGCTTCCACTCAAGATGATGATCTGCGGGGTCGTCTTGGTCGGCGCGATTTGCGGCGCGACCTGGTATTACGATACACCGAAATACACCCGGGTAGGTTACCAGCCGGTCCAGCCGGTGCCTTTCCCGCACGATGTGCATGTGACGCAGCTCGGGATGGATTGCCGTTATTGTCACGGCTACGTCGAGGTCGCGGCCCACTCCAATATTCCCGACACCCAGGTTTGCATGAACTGCCATACGCAGGTGCAGAAGGAGAACCCGAAGTTGGAACCGGTGCGATCGAGTTGGACGACAGGTCAGCCGGTGCCGTGGGTGCAGATTCATCGCACGCCCGACTACGTTTATTACAATCACAGCGCCCACGTGAACCGCGGAATCAGCTGCTACACCTGTCACGGCGAGGTAAATCACATGCCGGTGGTATATCACGCCAAGCCGCATAGCATGGCGTGGTGTCTGGAGTGCCATCGCGCACCGGAGAATTTTTTGCGGCCGGAGGATCAAATCACGAATCTTGATTGGAGACCGGACGACGTCCAACCGGCAGCGTTTGTCGCGAAGTATGGTCAGCCGGCCGAGGTGAAAGATGATTGGTCGAAAAAGAAACATCTCACCCAGGAGGAGATTGGGTTGACGCTGAAACAGCGGTGGAACATCAACCCACCGACGAATTGCCAGGGGTGCCACCGATGAGCTGCATGAAAGATTTCCATCGCATAGATATCCTGGCTGTCGGAGTAGCGAGCATCCTCCGCCTTGCAATGTTATGAAGCGCGTCCTGCATCATCCCGCGCCGTCGACGACAGGTCGCCAATACTGGCGCAGCCTTGGTGAACTAAGCGACACGCCGGAATTTCGTGAATGGCTTGAGCGCGAATTTCCGGCCGGCGCGGCCGAGATGTCGGGCGATGAGGTTTCCCGTCGCAACTTCCTCAAACTCATGGGCGCTTCCATGGCGCTGGCCGGTTTCGGCCTAACGAGTTGCCGCAAACCAGAGATGCATCTCGTGCCTTTCACGAAGAGCGCTGAATGGGTTATCCCCGGCAAGTTCCTCTATTATGCGACCGCCATGCCGCGACGCCAGGGGGCGATGCCGCTGATAACTACGACCGTGGATGGCCGGCCGATCAAGATCGAGGGCAATCCCTTGCATCCCGACAGCAACGGCGCGACCGACGCTTTCGCGCAGGCGTCGCTCCTCGATCTCTACGACCCTTCGCGGTCGCAGCGATTCGTCAGCGAAAACAAACTTTCCGATTACGCCACCTTCGAAAAATACATCGCGGAGCTGCGTCCGAAGATGGCAGCAAATGGCGGAGCCGGCCTTGCATTCCTCGTCGAAGAGACCTGGTCGCCGACCCGGGAACGGCTGCGCGCCGAGCTATTGAAACAATTCCCTCGCATGCGCTGGTGCGCGTTCGAGCCGCTCCTGAGCGAAGCACAACATTTTTCGACCCAGATCAGCTTTGGCGACAGCACGCGGCTTATCCCGCAATTCGACAGAGCCGACGTTGTCGTAGCGTTGGATAGCGATTTTCTGAATTGCGGTGAAGGGGATTTGGCGGCGGTTCGCGGTTTCACCCAACGTCGGCGCGTGCGCGAGGCGAAAGATTCCATGAACCGTCTTTACGTGATTGAGAATCGTTTCACCCTCACGGGCGCGATGGCCGATCATCGATTGCGCTTCCCGGCCAGCCAAATCCCGGCGATCACGCATGCCCTCGCGACCAAGATCGCGGCAGCGACGAAAGACCCTGGTCTTTCTTCGGTTCTCGTCACCCTGAAAGCACCGGCCCGGATGGAAAAATTCGATCCGCGTTGGCTCGACGAGATGGTCACGGATTTGGTGGCCAAGCCGGGCGCAAGTCTGGTCGTAGTCGGTTCGCATCAACCGGTCGTCGTGCAACTGATGGCTTACGGAATTAACTCCGCACTGAAGAATCTTGGCACGACCCTTCTCCTGCGCGAGTTGCCGAAGACGCCGCGCAACAGCAGCATACTGCAGTTGGCGAGCGAAATCGACGCGGGCCGGATTCAGCAACTTTTCATTCTCGGCGGCGACCCGGTTTATAGTGCGCCGCGTACGATCACGCTGGATCGCAAGACAAAACAGGCGCTTGATTGGCCGGAGTTGCAGAAACGAGTTCCGGATGTCGTTAGGCTCGGCCAATACGAAGACACCACTTCGGGTCTGAGCAAATGGCACGTGCCGGCGGCGCATTATCTCGAAACCTGGAGTGACGGGCTCACACCAAGCGGAGCATATGTCGCAATTCAGCCAATGATTCTGCCGCTTTTCGGCGGACTCTCGGATCTGGATTTGATGTGGATGGTTCTTGGTCGGCCCAAAGTGGATGGCCCGGAGTTAGTCCGGGAGACGTTTCGCGCTACGGCGCCGCCGGGCGATTTCGATACCGCCTGGAACAAATTTCTGCACGACGGTTTCGCCGGCCACATTCAGCCAAAGAACCGCGAGCCAAAGTTCAACGGTAACACTGCCGGCGGAGTCGCGCACACGCTTTGGAGTGCGGACGCTGTTCCGCCGACGAAGGATTCGCCTGAGATTGTCCTTGTCTCCAGCTATTCGATGGATGACGGCCGCTACATTAACAACGGCTGGCTTCAGGAAATGCCCGACCCGATCACGAAGCTGACTTGGGACAACGCCGCCATGGTGAGTCCCGCTTACGCGAAACATCTCGGTGTGAAAGATGGCGACCTGATTGAGGTAACCGTGACTGAGCCGACGCCGAAACCGCCTCCAGCCAAGCCCGGCCAGGCGCCGCTACCTTTGCCGCCACCACGCGCGCCGATGAAGCGCCAGCTCGTTATTGCTGCGCTGATTGTTCCCGGTCACGCCGACAATTCGGTCACCATTCCGTTAGGCTACGGTCGCAAACATACCGGTCCAGTTGGCGAAGATGCGGGGTTCAACGCCTACCTCCTGCGCACAACCTCAAACCCGCATTTCATCGTTGCGGACGGCAAGGCGGTTGGAAGTGTGACGGTGAAAAAAACGGCTGGCCATTACGCCCTTTCCACGACCCAGGAACATTTCTCCATTGAAGGACGCGGACTCGTTAGGGAAGCGACCCTCGATCGCTACCGGGCGGACGAAGAGTTCGTCACGAAGATTGCGGGAGACGAAGAGCTGCCTCATCGGCTGCCGACACTTTACACCCATCCGAATCTAAGCGCTCCCCAGCAATGGGGAATGACAGTCGATCTCAACACCTGCACTGGTTGCAACGCATGCGTCATTGCCTGTCAGGCGGAGAACAACATCCCGATCGTTGGCAAATTGCAGGTGGCGCATGGTCGCGCAATGCACTGGATCCGGATCGATCGTTATTTTGCGAGCGCAAAGCCCTTCGATCAAGATCACGGCCAATGGCCGGAGAACCCGGAGATCGTGCATGAGCCGGTCATGTGTCAGCATTGTGAGAACGCGCCTTGCGAGACGGTCTGCCCGGTCAACGCCACCATTCACAGCGAAGCTGGCCTCAACGTGATGGTTTACAATCGCTGTATCGGAACGCGGTATTGCGCAAACAACTGTCCCTTCAAAGTGCGCCGCTTCAATTTCTTCGATTACAGCCAGCGGCCGGTCGGCAAAAAGAAAATTGCCGGCTTCTCTGTCTATCAGGAATATCTGGGTCCGCTGACGGAAAAGAAGCCTGCCGACACGATCAAACTGCAGAAGAATCCCAACGTTACCGTCCGGATGCGCGGGGTGATGGAGAAATGCACCTACTGTGTCCAGCGAATCGAAGAAGCGCAGATCGCGGCTCATGTGCGCGCCGGCGCTTCAGACAAAACGCTTATCCCGCGCGATTCGTTTACGACTGCATGCGCGCAGGCCTGCCCGGCAGAGGCGATTGTTTTCGGCGATATCAAGGACCCGGAAACGCGGGTTTCGAAGATCAAAGCCGAGAATCGGAACTATCGTTTGCTCGAATATTTGAATGTGAAAGCCCGCACGAGTTATCTGGCGCGGATTCGCAATCCAAACCCGCGAATGCCTGACGCTGGGGAGATTGGCGTGGCGAGTCCGGAACACGAAAAGGACGAAGGCGAAAAACCGGCTCGGCACGCGTATCGCGGTCCTGACAAGGCTGTGCTAAATCCGACAGAGCGGTCATGAGAGATAACCAATCAGTCTCGCAATAATGGACGGAGCCACCACAGCACCAGATGTGATCGCTGGCGAGGCTTCTGCTTCCGTCAGCCCGCCGCTGGCGCGCATACCGCTGGTCTTGAACCGGCGTAATTTCGATTGGGTAACGAATCGCATCTCGGGAGCGGTGGAGAATCCAACACCGCGCTGGTGGTGGGTGGCATTCGCAGTCACAACAGCGATTGCCCTCTTTGGCCTCACCTGCATCGGTTACCAAATCTCAACCGGCGTCGGCACCTGGGGTTTGAACTCGCCTGTTGGCTGGGCCTGGGACATCACCAACTTCGTTTTCTGGATTGGTATCGGTCATGCCGGGACACTCATTTCCGCGATCCTTTTTTTGCTGCGCCAAAAATGGCGCACCTCGATCAATCGATCGGCCGAAGCGATGACTCTTTTCGCAGTGATTTGTGCCGCGATTTTCCCCGGCATCCACGTCGGTCGCGTCTGGATGGCATGGTTCCTTGCGCCGGTCCCGACGCAATATGCAATCTGGCCGAACTTCCGCAGTCCGCTGCTTTGGGACGTCTTCGCCGTCTCGACCTACTTCACGGTCTCGGTTCTTTTCTGGTACACGGGCTTGGTTCCAGACCTAGCGACGTTGCGTGATCGGGCCACTTCAAAGATCAAAAAGTTCTTTTACGGAATTTTCGCCCTTGGCTGGCGTGGCTCGAATCGCCATTGGCGGCATTACGAGATGGCATATCTGCTTCTTGCCGGTCTCTCGACACCGCTTGTGCTCTCGGTGCACAGCGTCGTGTCGTTTGACTTCGCTACCTCCGTGATTCCCACCTGGCACACGACCATCTTTCCGCCCTATTTCGTGGCGGGCGCGATCTTCGGCGGGTTCGCCATGGTTCTCACGCTCATGATTCCGGCGCGCGCGATTTACAAGCTGCAGGACATCATCACTCCGCAACACATCGACAAGATGGCGAAGGTGATCCTGCTTACCGGCTCGATCGTGGCCTATGCCTATGCGATGGAATTCTTCATCGCCTGGTATAGCGGGAATCAATACGAGCGCTTTGCCTTCTATAACCGCATCTTCGGCCCTTACTGGTGGTACTGGTGGGTCGGGATGTTGTTCTGCAATACGCTTTCGCCGCAGCTCTTCTGGTTCAAGTGGTGCCGGCACAACATTTTCATCGTTTACTTCGTCTGCATGTGCGTGAACGCCGGCATGTGGTTCGAACGTTTCATCATCATCGTTGGTGGTCTGCACCGCGACTTTTTGCCCTCGGCCTGGGGCATGTTTTATCCCACCTGGGTGGATATCTGGACCTTTGTCGGCACCTTCGGAATCTTCCTTTCACTCTTTCTGCTCTTCATCCGCTTCCTTCCGATGATTGCCATGTCGGAAGTGAAAATCGTGTTGCCGGAAGCTGACGTCCATCACGCCACGCCGGAGGAGCATCATGTCGTGGCGGCTGGAGGAATGGAGCGTACATGATCACGCCGCGCGGGAATCGAGTTTACGGAATGGCGGCCGAATATTCGAGCGCCTCGGCTCTTTACGAAGCCGCCAAGCAGGTGCGCGACGCCGGTTATAAGCGTTGGGATGTGCATTCTCCTTTTCCAATTCACGGCATGGATGAGGCGATGGGCCTCGGCAAATCATGGCTCAGTGCCGTCGTGCTTTGCGGTGGCGTCACCGGACTTTTGACCGCGTGCGTTCTCACTTTCGGTCCTTCATCCTATCTTTATCCCCTCATCGTGCACGGCAAGCCTTACAACTTTTGGACGGTGCCGGCGTTCTTCCCGATCATGTTTGAGCTCACTGTCTTATTTTCAGCTTTTGCCGCCTTTTTTGCCTGGCAGACCATGAATTTTCTCCCGCGCTGGAATCATCCGATGTTCAACTGGAATCGGTTCAAACGCGTAACGAACGACGGTTTCTTTCTAGTCTTGGAAGCGCGGGATCCGCGCTTCAACGAAAACGAAGCGCGCGAACTGCTGGAGCGCACCGGCGGCCAATACATCACCGTCGTGCATGAGGAACCCTGACATGCTGCGCGCTTTCTTCCTCGTTTTTACCCTTGTCGTGGTCGCCTGGCTGGCGGTCTTCGGGTTCCGCGGCCAAAAAAGCAGCCGGCCCGAGATCGAGATTTTCCCGGACATGGTTCGACAGCCAAAGGTGCGCGCGCAGGCACCGAGCAACTTTTTCGCCGATCAGCGTGGGGAGCGGGTTCCAGTCGCGGGCACTGTCCCGATCGGTTACGAAATGCCTTTGCCTAACGACGAAGGCCGGGCGGTCGATGAAGCCGGCGAGCTGAGCATGCATGCGCGTCTCGGTTTCAGCGAGGGAACCGATTATTACAACACCGGGAAGATGGGCGCGAACTGGGGCACCGGCGTTCCGCTCGAGGTTACACCGGAGCTAATGCGGCGTGGCGAGCAGCGCTTTAACATCAACTGCGCGGTTTGCCACGGTTCCCTTGCTGCAGGCGACGGGATTGTGAAACAGTACGGCCTCGCCACGGTCGTTAGTTTGCAGGATGACCGGATTCGCAACATGGCCGATGGCGAAATCTTCAACACCATCACTCAGGGCAAGAATACCATGATGGCTTACGGACCGCGCGTGATGGTGCGCGACCGTTGGGCGATCATTTGCTATCTGCGCGCTTTGCAACGCAGCCAGCACGCGAGCGCGACGGATGTGCCGGCCGATCATAAGGCGGACCTGGAGAAAGTCCCGCAGCCCGCCAAACCAGCGGAGCCAGCTAAGAAATGAGTGATCGATCCAACGTCATGCCCGCGCCGGAAGGGGAATACTTCGAGGCCAGCCGTTTTGCCGGGCTCTCGATTGTTTGCGGCGTCGTCGGCGCTCTCGGGCTGGTGCTCAGCTTTATCGGCGGAGTGATCTCTCCGGTGCAGTTCAGCTTTTCCTGGCTTTTCGGTTTCATCTTCTTCTTCACCCTCTGCATCGGCTGCCTTTTCTGGACGATTGTTCATCACGTGACCGACGCGGAATGGTCCGTTGTCGTTAGGCGGCAGCTTGAGAACATTGCCCTCCTCATGCCGGTGCTCGCGGTGCTCTTTCTCCCGGTCTGGATTTGGCGGCATTATCTCTATCGCTGGATGAATATCCCACCCGGCGTCGATCAGGTCCTCGATGCGAAGCGCGGTTACCTGAATTGGGAATTTTTCGCTCTCCGCGCGATCTTCTTCTTCGTCGCCCTAACGATTGTGGCATATCTGCTCCGCCGCTATTCCGTGCGGCAGGACCGCGATGGAAATCCGCAGTTTACTATCTGGATGCGCCGGGCGGCTTTTATCGGTCTGCCGGTTTTTGCCGCTTGTCTGAGCTTTGGGGCCTTTGATTGGCTGATGAGTCTCAACTGGCACTGGTTTTCGACCATGTGGGGTCCGTACATTTTCGCCGGCACAGCAGGCAGCTCGATGTCGCTCCTTGTCCTCGTGATCACGGCTTTGCGTCGCGCCGGTTACTTGGAGGGTGTCGTGACCATGGAGCACTACCACATCATGGGGAAGTGGATGCTCTCTTTTAGCGTTTTCTGGGCTTACATCGGATTCGCGCAGTACATGCTCTACTGGTATGCCAACATTCCCGAGGAAACCCAGTGGTTCATCGTTCGCAATACCGCGGGCTGGGTGGTGCTTAACTGGTTGCTGGTGATCGGACGTTTCTTCATTCCCTTCGCCATTCTTCTCCTGCGTTCGGTGAAAAAGGAGCCGACTGTGCTTTGCTGCATCGCCGGCTGGATCGTGTTGATGCAGTTGCTCGATATGTACATCATCGTCCTGCCGGCACTCCACGGCACGGGCATCCACCTGAGCATTCTTGATTTTCTACCGTTGATCGGAATGGGCGGCACGCTGGCCTTTTTTTATTTACGGATTGTCAGCCGGACCTCGCTCTTTCCGATACGTGATCCGCGCTTGATTGAGTCACTTCGCATAACGAACTAACTGTGCCTAACGACGAAGACACACTCGCGCATCCGGAACAGCCGCGTTTCCTGCTTTCAAGCTGGTTATGGGCGGTCGCGCTCTTTGTTTTCTTTGGCGCAATCGTCGCCATCACGTTTGGCGCGTTTCAGCGCGGCTCAACCTACGAACAGGAGAGGGCCGCTAATCGGACAGAAAAATTAAAGACCGCGCGCGAAGAATGGAATGCAAAGTTGAACGGCTACGGCTGGGTGGATAAGGGCAAAGGAGTCGCCCACATCCCAATCGATCGCGCGATGGCCTTGGAGGTGAAGGACCTTCGGGAGAAAAAACCAATGGCCGCGGGGCCGATCGCGACGCCTGCGCCCGAGACGGTCCCGGGAGCGGCGCAGCCTCCTAATCCGACGGCGGCTGGTGCGCCTGACGTTTCGCGGACGCCAAATCCAGTTTCGGTCGGGGGGCCAAACTCTGAAATCCACGGTCAGCCTGCGTCTGCCGCCAACCCGCCAAACGTTCCGGCTAACACACAGCCCGGTGCGAGCGCCACGCCCGCCGCTTCACCTTCACCGCGTTGAACCGATGAGGCTCGCTGAATTTTTTGCCAAAGTGAAACGTTACGACGAACACGCCACCGTGATTTTCGATTGTCACGAACCGATCGGTCGCCCGACCGATCTGGTGATGCCACCATCGCGCTGGTCGCTCTTTCGCCGGCGCGCGTCAAAAGAAATTTCAATCTCGCCTAACGACGCGTCGCCCGGCACCCGCTCATGAATCCAACCGGCCAAATAACCGAGGAGCCGCTAGGCGACGTTGAAGTCACAATAAGTGATGTCGAGCGCGTCGAGCGCGCTCTGATCGATGCCTCCACCCGCCTCCCAGTGATGGTCTTTTACGCTTCCGCCATTGCCTGGCTGCTGGTTTCAACCTTTTTCGGCATTCTCACCACGATCAAGCTTTTCTGGCCGGATCTCTTCTCCAACGTGGCTTTCCTTACCTGGGGTCGCATAGAGCCGGTTCACTGGGATTCGCTGATTTACGGATGGGGTTGCATGGCTGGGATGGGCACCGCGATCTGGCTCATGGCGCGGCTTTGCCGCACGACTTTGCGGCATCCGCTTGTGCTCATCGCCGGCGCAGCTTTTTGGAATCTTGGCGTACTGATGGGACTCCTCGGAGTGCTCGGCGGCGCTAACACCGGCTACGAATGGCTGGAGTTTCCTGGCTTCTCCGCGCTCACGCTCTTCGTCTCCTATCTGTTTATCCTGACATGGGGCCTGGTCATGTTCCGCTACCGGCGGCGAGGGCACATTTACATCACACAATGGTATTTGTTAGGCGCATTCCTCTGGTTCCCCTGGCTCTATGCCAGCGCGCAAGTCATGCTCTTCATTCTGCCAGTCGAGGGTGTGATGAAGGCGGCGGTGAATTGGTGGTTCGCCAATAATCTGCTCTTCCTCTGGTTCGGCTCGATTGGGCTCGGGACCGCTTACTACATGATCCCGAAAGTGATCGGTCGGCCGGTGCACAGTTATTACTTGGCCGCGATCGGCTTTTGGAGCTTCGCGCTTTTTTCCAGTTGGACCGGAATGATGCGACAGATCGATGGCCCATTTCCGGCCTGGATGATCACCGCCAGCATCGCCGCAATGATCCTAACGATCATCCCGGTCGCCACCGTCGGACTGAATCATCATATGACCATGCGCGATCATTTCCCGCTCATGCGTTACAGCCCAACACTGCGCTTCACCGTTTTTGGGGCGATCGCTTACACCGCCTTCAGCATCGTGGGCGTGATTATTTCGCTCCGCTCCTGGCGCGAATCGTTTCTTTCAGCGAGGCCACCGTCGGTTGGACCTACATGGGTCTCTACGCGTTTTTCACCATGGTGATTTTTGGCTCGATGTATTACATCGTGCCGCGATTGGTTGGGCGTGAATGGCGTTACGCGTCGCTGATTAAGTTACACTTTTGGGCGTCCGCCTACGGCATTGGCTTAACGGTTTTGCTCCTGCTCGTCGGCGGTTTCGTGCAGGGGTCGAGCTTGAATGACGCGACGCTGCCTTTCGCCGAGAGCACGCAAAGCATTTTGCCCTATCTCCGCGGACGGACGCTCGCCTGGATTTTGTTGACGGTCTCTCATTTGGTCTTCGCCTTCCATTTCAGTCTGATGCTTCTCGGCTTTGGGCGCACCGCGAGCGTGCCCACCTTCCTGAATCCGCTCGAAAGCAAATCCGGAGGAGCTCACTGATGAAGGGTCTGCAGTCGATCTTCCTCGGCATCTTTGGCATCTTCGCCTTTTCCTGGGTCGGCATGACGCTTGTGCCGCAACTTCAAATTGGGAGTCTCAATCCGCAAAGCGACGAAGAAGGAACCGATGTTTATCCCGCGCCGACATCCGGCATGGCAGTGCGAGGAGCGCAGGTCTATGCCGAAAACGGTTGCTTCTACTGCCACAGTCAGCAGGTGCGTCCCGACTACGGCGGTTCCGACATCGAGCGCAAATGGGGCGATCGGCGCAGTGCGCCGCGCGATTATATTTTCCAGCCAATCGTTTTGCTCGGAAAAACACGTCTCGGTCCTGACTTGGCTAATGTCGGTCACCGGCCTGCGCTGCAAGAAAAGGCCGCTGCACCAGCAGCAGGCGCGCAACCTGGCGCCAGCCCGGCGGCGTCAACAAGTCCTGCGCCTAACGAAGCGAAGGCGGCGCCTGGTGGAAGTCCTCCGCCCCCCGCCGTTGCTGCCAGTCCGGCTGCGTCTGTTGCTCTGCCACCCGTCACTGCGTCAGCGGCGGCTTCTGCTTCGCCGGTTCCCGGTGCCCCAGCGACTCCGCCCGCGGCCGGGACCCAACCAGCAGCCAACGTCCCGAACTCGTCTCCGACAATGGTGGCTGATACGATTGTTTTGACCAGCGAAGTTACTCCGCTGCCTTACACCGCAGCCTGGCATCATCGGCACCTGTATGATCCGCGCAGCATCGTTCCGGAATCCAACATGCCTTCGTACCCTTTCCTCTACGAAAAGCGCCGCATTGGTGCGGTCCCTTCGGCGGACTCGATCAATTTTGCCGGCGCACGCCCGAACGACAGTGATGCAAACTGGGAGATCGTGCCGAGCTACGACGCCAAATGTTTGGTTGCTTACCTCATGTCGCTTGATCAGTCGCATCCCTTGAAGGAAGCAAAGTCGCCCCTCACCGTCATTGCCGCGCCAGGAAAGGAGGCGCAAAAATGAACGGTCAACCATCCGAACACGCCCCGCGGCAGGGAATGGATTACGACGAGACGCAACAGGTGCGTGATTCGCATGCGGCGATCGTGAGAGAAAAAATCGAGCCTCGAATCGGGCGTGAGCCGCTCTCGCTTTGGTTGATTGCAGTCTATGGACTCGCGGTATTTTTTGGCGGCGCGTATCTCGGGCGCTACTCGGGGAATTTCAGTGGCGACGGCCTGGATTATTTGGGAGGCGCTCCGCGTGTCGTGACAAAGGGGACAGGCGGAGGGGCCGCTGAGCAGCCGTCAGAACTCACGCCCGCTGAAAAGGGCGCCAAGATTTATTCGGCTAATTGCGCGACCTGCCATCAGGCCAACGGTCTCGGTGTAGCTGGTCAATATCCACCGCTGGCGGGCAGCGACATTGTGAACGGCGGATCGCGCCGGCACGTCATGATCGTGCTCAAGGGATTACAAGGTCCGGTTACTGTGAAGGGACAGCGTTACGGAAGCGCTGTCATGCAGCCGTGGGATAAAACATTGACCGACGAAAAGATCGCCGACGTTGTCACCTATGAGCGTTCCGCCTGGGGTAACACAGGATCACCGGTGACGGCTGAAGGCGTCGCCGCTTTGCGCAAAGAGTTGGCCAGCCGTACCGAATCCTACACCGAGCCGGACATCCTCGCCGTTCCTGCCGATACCAACTTGCCTGGTGGCGCGCCGCCGGCGCCTTCACCTGGTGGCTCTTCGACTCCCGGCACCAACCCACCGACTCCACCGCCGGGCGGTTAGGGGAGTGCCTCCGCCAGCAGCTCGGCCATGTGCCTGGGGTGAACAGGCGTGAGATCATCGATCTGATGACGACAGCTGGTGCCCGAAGCCACCACAACCGTCTGGGGCGATTGATGCATCACTTTCTCCACCAGTGGCGCGGCGACTTTAAGTGAGAGATCGTACTTCGCCGCCAGCATTCCGAACGCCCCGGCCATCCCACAACAGCCGGTATCGAGGAGGGTCGCTTGGCGACCCGGAAGTCGTTCGGCCAATCGCACCATAAAGCCAGGGTGTAAAAGTGACTTCGCGTGACAATGCGCGTGAATTGCGACATGCGCCGCGCGTCGCTCGAAGGAAATGGCGTCTGGATGGCGCGCCAGCAGATCATCGACAAACCTCTCGAAGAGGAAACAACGCGGCGCCAAACTCTCAATGTCAGGTAATTTTAGTTCGCGATAGTCTTCGACGAACATCGAGTAACACGACGGCTCAAGAAATAGAATTGGCGTCTGATCGTCAAACTGCCGGAGCACCTCAAGATTGTGTCGTCCGAGGCGGGCAGCTTCATCGAGATGCCCCTGGCTAAAGGCGGGTCTGCCGCAGCATTTGCGCTTTGGCGCGAGGAAGACTTCGAAACCGAGCGCTTCCAGAACTTTCACTGCCGCGACACCAATGTGCGGCTCGTGATAACGCACAAAGGTATCATCCCACAGGAGCACTTTGCCACGAGCTGCCGTTTTCTGTTTCGGTTCGTTTCGGCTAACGAACCAGTTATCGAAACGCTCACGCGCGTAGTGCGGCAATGATCGCCTTGCTGAAATGCCGAGCGTTTTCTCCATCAGCACGCGCAACGGACTGAAATCGAGCGCGGCATTCGCCAACGCCGGAAGCAGGCACCCCAATCGCCCTAATGAATCGACATCGCTCAGCATGCGGACCCGGAAGGGCAATCCATCCCGCTCGTAACGCGCATGAACCAACTCCGCCTTGAGCAGCGCCAGGTTAACGTTCGAAGGGCACTCCGTCGTGCATGCTTTACAGGAGAGACAATTACTCAGCGCGTCTTCCAATTCCTGCGCGCGCAGCGGATCGTTGCCCTCGATCCGCAGTTCGAGCGCGGTGCGAATCGCATTCGCTCGCCCGCGCGTTGACATGTATTCCTCGCCCGTGGCGAGAAAGGTGGGGCACATCGTCGGTGCATCCTTACGGCAGCCACCGCACCCGTTACACTGCTCAAGGTTACCGATGAAAGAATGGTCTTTCGCGGCAAAGGCCAGGACGGGCGTAAATGGCAACTCGATCGGCTTCTCGAAATTATCCCTCAGGTCGCGATCGACTTTGAAACGTCCGTTGCCAATCAGCTTTCCCGGATTGAAGAGGTTCTTCGGATCAAACGTGCGTTTAATCTGTTGCATCACCTCGAGCAAAGCGGGACCGAGCTGTTCGCGCATGAATTCCGTGCGCGCGATGCCCACGCCATGCTCGGCCGCGAGCGAACCTTTGAACTGCTTAACGAGCGCCGAAACCTCATTCGCCACTTGTCGATATCTGGCCAGATCGCGCGCTTCATGCAGATCGAGCACCGGCCGCACGTGCAGCAGTCCGGTCGCAGCGTGGCCGTAATAGCAAACCTCCAGATCGAGCGGTCGCATGATCGATTCGAGGCCCGCCACGTAATCAGGCAACTGCGTCGGTCGCACCGCGGCGTCTTCGATAAAGGCTACGGGTTTGGCCGGGCCCGATCGACCAGTAAGAAGCGACAAGCCGGCCTTCCGCATTGACCAGACGAGATTCATCTGCGTCTGATCGGCACAGATCAATGTGCGCAAACCGAGGTTGCGTCTGGCCAGTTCCGCCAGACGACCGGGCACATGATCGTCATAGAACTCCACGATGAGAATCGCCTCGCAAGGTTTCGTATCCAGCTCGAGCAACTTTCTCGCAGCCTCGAAAGCGAGTTGACCCTTCGTTTGATCGAAGAGCGGGCGATCGATGTGTTCGATCGCGGATGGTTTCAGCTCCAGCAGTTCGACTGTTGCCTGCATCGCCTCCGCGACGGAGGAAAAAAAAATGAGGCCGAGCCCCTTTTCTCGCGGAAGCGGATTGATTCGCACCTCCGCTGAAAAGATGGCGGCGAGCGTGCCTTCGCTGCCGGAAAGAATCTCTGTGAGATTGTCAGGCGTGTGCGAAAAGCGTTCCAAGGCATAACCGCTCCAGCGCTTCAGCATCCCCGGAGACATGCGCTGCGCGATTTCGTCCGCTTCTTGCCTGACGAATTTGGCGACTCGTTCGCATTCCGTTCTTAAAGCCGGATGTTCCGGTCCAATCGTTTCGATGCGCCCATCAGCCATGACAATCTCGAGCGCGCGCACATGGTCTGCTGTCGTGCCGTAAACCGGGACGCGCGCGCCGGAAGAATTGTTGGCGATCATTCCGCCTAACGTCGCCCGAGAGCTGGTTGCCACGTCGGGTCCGAAACAGAACCCGTGTGGCTTAAGAAAGGTATTAAGCTGGTCGAGGACTACTCCGGCGCCGACTCGCACGCTGCGTCGCTCGAGATCCAGATTTGTTATCTGGCGATTGTGCCGCGAAAAATCGACGATTAGACCATCACCAATCGCGCCGCCGGCCAGTCCACTCCCAGCCCCACGCGGCGAAACGGAAATGCCAGCATCCGCCGCCGTCAGGATCGCTGCTCGTGCCTGAATCGCGCTCCGCGGGAACGCAACACCCGCCGGCTCGATCTGATAAAGCGAAGCGTCCGTGGCGTAGAGCTGCCGGGTGCGATTATCAAACGCGACCTCGCATTCAATTGCCGCGAATTTGCCCTCGATCGAGCCGATTTTCCGCATTTGGCTCAATAGAACCTTGCGTGCGCCCAACGGCAAACTTCTCGCCTCTCACAAACGCAAGAGGTCATTAGGCAACTATGAGCCCAGAACAGCTTAGCCGTTCTTCTTCTTCGCTGCCTTTTTAACCTGGGCGGTTTTCTTCTCCGCGCTCACGTCCGTGCGTAACGTCGTTTGCGGAGCTTGCGACTGCACCTCGAGGATCGGCCCGGACACGGTACGTATGCCGGTCGCTGCGACTGGTTGCGACGGGCAGAAAAAGATCGGCAAAAATTCGCAGCGAAGGCTCTGTACATTCCATTTTCCGTTCGCTCTCGCGACCGATCCGAGCACGGCATAATGATGCTCGATCCCGTGCGGCGGCAATGGTTGTGGATTGAGATCATCGTCTTGCGGCCATTCGATATTACCGGTGGCGACTCGCGCCGGAAACCACCAGTAGTCGCCACTGCGATAATTGCCGCCGGCGGAAAATTGAATCTGCACGCCATCTTCCAAATCCAACCAGACGATTTGATTGGCCGTCGCCCCGGTCGGCGATTCCTGGATCGGAATCGCATTATCTGCGCCTAACAAGATCGCATCGGTCGCGACATGGTCCCAACGGCGCACCTTTGGGTTGGCGGGATAATTGCCAAGCGGCGGCAGCGTCGTTGCCGGATCGACCGAGAGTGTACAGCCATCGACCTTGACCAGTTGCACCAGCGGACCGGGCTGGCCGAGAAGGTCGGTGCTATCGTCCGACAGCTCAACCCAATTGCCAGCGGAAAAGCCATTTGTCCGCGCCACTTGCAGGTCACTGCCTGCCGCACCAAGCCAGGTCGTCGCCACGCTGCCATTATCGCGTGACCATTTGAAGGTGGCTTCGCCGGCCGCTCCGCCGCGATGAATCTCCACGCGATAAAACTGGTTCTCGGTGCCGCGGTATTTTGAAGCGGGCGGAGTGATGCACGCGTCTTCGGTTTTCATTCCGGGATTAACCCGCGCAGCCATCGACGCGTTGCTGATACGCACGAGCTGACTGAGCAAGGTTTGGTGCACCGGCAGCAACAAGAGTCGAGTTAGCTGCGTCAAGGCTTCGTCCACCGGCTGAAGCTGTTTGAGCAGGCTGACTTGGGTCGCGCTGTCCGTAGCGTCTTGAAACTTTTTTTCCAGCTGCGCTTTCTCTGCCCAGAGCGCATCGATTTGATCGGTGTATTTTTTTTCCGCCGCAGCCAGCGCTTTGATCAAATCCGGGGTTAGCGGCAGCGCCCTGATCTGCCAGGTAACCTTGGCGCGCGTGCAGGTATCCGGCCCTCCCAGCGCCTTTTCGCTAATCGAGTCATCTTCGAGTGAGCTGATATGCCGTTCCCAGGCATCGAGATAAACCCAAAAGCTAAGACTCGCGTCGGTGTTGCCTTGTCCCGACATCGCCTGCAGCAGCGGATCATCGGCCGGCACCTGGAAATCCGGCTGCGTTTTATAGGTGCAATTCTCGATTTCGTTCTCGACCAGGATTCCATCAACATAGAAACGCCCCTTGCTGATCGTTAGGCTGTTATTGGCATCGAGCGCGACGCCGAAGCCGCCGTCAGCCCCGGCGGGTGCGGCGAAAGGCCCGATCACATCGCGCGTGACCGTGCGCAGATAATGACGCTCGATCGCCGACTGTTCGTTGAAATCGGCGTCCAACGTGACGCGCCCCTGTTGCATCAGAACCGCGCTGAAATTCTTTTTCGGACCAAATGAGTCTCGGGTGAAATCGCCTTTCATGTTTCGTCTCCAGTGTTTTGCATTTTCTCTAGATTATGAGCTTTAGGTTGCGTGAATGATTCCGACCTCCGTTCCGGCGGGTGTGAACTCTTCCAGTCGTGCCAGGAGATTAGCCTCGCGCTGCGGTTGAAACAGGTCGTGAAACACACCCATCTCCGACTCATCATCCGCACCGCGTTTGATTTCGTCGGCGCACTCATCAGACAACTGGCAATAGGTGGGCGTGCCATAACGCACGCTATTGAATTGCGGTCGAACGCGTAGCCGTTCGCGCGTTTTGGCAGCATCCAATTCGGCCGCAGAGGGCATGGGCTGATTGTTCGCGACCGCAGCGGTTTGCAACGTCTCCGCCATCATCTGCGCGGCCAGATCGGGCTGACAATGATATCGCCGCGGAGTGCGACAACCATAAGGCACGTAGCAAAACCTCATGCAGCCGAGCTGACGCCGCGCGACGTTAAGGCAGTTATTGAAAATGCAATTCTCTGCGCGCGTGACCGCGTGCACATCCACGATCCCGAAGATCGTGCAGCGCAACATGGTCAAAAACACATGCGCCACCGCGTAGCCCGGAGCGCCGATCGCTTCTTTCTCCGCCCCGGTCGCATCCACGATGCTGTCGCTGATGCAGATCGGAATTGGGTCCGACTTCACCTCATCCTCGTGAACCTGGATCGCGCCAACGATGCTGTGCTCGACGCGGACCTGGGCGCGGATGTTGTAAAACTCCAAGCTCGGCTCGCCGTCACGCACGGGGCTGCAGTCGCACTCCAGCTCCCACCCCGGTACAAACGTGCAGTGGCGTATCAAAATCTCCGCGCCGCAGATCGGGTCTCGCGGATCAGCCGGGTTGTCGCGTTCCGGACCGTGAAACTCCGCACCGCGCCCAGTGACAAGTAATCCATCGAGCGTAAATCGGCTGTCACGACACATCGTAACCGTGAGCGCATCCGGCAGGTCGGTTTGCCAATCCAACATCCGCACAATGGGCCGGACACCATTCGCCGCCCGCAACTGGAGAGTTTGGTTCGCGTTTACCCGGATGTAGATCGGTTCGACATAGACGCCGCTATCGGTGATCTCGATAACCGCATCCTGAGGCTTATCTTCTTGCCATTGGTTGATCGCTTGGCGCAGCCGAGAGAATGGTTTGCCTTCGCCAACCTGATAGGTCTTCAGGGCGACCGCTTCCGGAGCTGGTGGTGGCGAATTTTGCGGATCGGGAGATTCCACCGTCGCACGCGGAGACGGATCCAGGATCGGTCGGTCATATTCGCCGCCACCCAGATCGGCGCTGAACCCATAATGGTAGCTAACACGTACTCCTTTCTTCGGCATCTGGTCCTGGTCCAGCGGAAACGCGAACCGCCCGAGTGCCGGATCGACCGCGATGTGCTTGGCCAGAGGCGCGTACTCCCAGTCGGATAAATCGGCCGGCACGATGGCTTCAATCGGTATCGGCTTCGCGGGATCGAATCCGGCCCAGCCGTCCGCCCAAATGGCGAAACTTTTTCCCTCGCCGTAGAAAAGCTCGGAATGTTTTTCAAACGCCAGTCGGCGAATCGGCGTGGCGACATTTGCTTCCCGGGCGATTGTCGTTTCGGTCGTTTCCGCTTCCGGTTGTCGGAATAATGCCGCATCCTGGCCGAGCAAACTGAAGGTGAAACAATTGGGATGCACGTTCTCTTCGCAGTGCGGACGTGAACGCGTGAGCGAATAGGACTTCAGCCGCCAGACAAAAAGGCCGACCGACGGAATGTTGTAACGCCCAAGAGTGCGGTGCGAGTTAATCCGTCGCACATCCACCGTGCGCGGCTGCGCGTCGAACGGGCTTCCGATCAAATCCAATTCTTCCACGCCTAACAGGTCCGTCGTTAGGGCGCGACGCGGGTGAAGGTGATTGATATTCTGGTTCCAACCCAGGAGTTTGAAAAATTCGACTGCGCGCGCAGGCCAATCAGCTACATCCCTGGCGAGCAGCTCCAGCAGCGCGAGCGTTCCTTTGCGGCGCCGATAGGCGATCGTGTTTGCCACTTCCCGCCGCGGAATCAGAACGCGGTTTAGCGCGCGACCTTCCGCGGTTGCGTCGTCGCTTAACTGACCGGCATCCGACACCCGGCGATAACCGATCAAGTCCGCAATGTAAGGCACGACCCAGTCTTCGGCGGTTTCGATGAACCAATTATCGTAAAGTTGCCTGACGTCGTCCTCGACCACGTTGACCTGTTCGGCAATGACTCGGAGCAGTGCTTGCAACGGATATTTCTGTTCCGCGTCGCGCATCCGGTAGATGGCGGGCAACAGCTTGTAGAGTCGGTCGGTTCGCGGGTCCGAAGCGGGAGTGTTCATTTGATCTGATTCAAAATCAGTGTGTCCGGGACGGCGTCAGTGAAGATCGCAAGTTGCGCCGGGCGCGGCGCGCCGCCTTCAAAATCGGCCATGTTTACATCCACGCGTGTCGCAGCGACTGGCGCGTGAGGCTTGGCGGTCCTTTGCAAAAGGAAAACTGCGGATGGATTCACGATTTGTTCCACCGCGGCAGCGATATCGCTCAAGGTCAGGAGCGTTCGTTCTCCCGTCGGCTTTCCGTTGTCGTCCAGCACGGGCCTTTTCTCTGGAACACCGCCGAAAGCATCCACGTCCACGTATTCGACGCCGCCTGTGTTTTGGATCGCGCTGATGATTTCTGAGAGCAAAGCCGGCTGGCCGAGAGCGCGTTTTTGAAAACCAAAAACATCGAGCAACCTTGCCCGGATGTTTGGCGCAACGGACTCCCATTGGTAATCTGGTGCAAGGCGCACGTTCGCGCTCAGCACAAGCACAACCAGCTCCCGCACCTGCACCTGCACAGGCAGGTCGGGATCGCCAAATCTGCGCAGCGCGATGAGCAGGTTCTGGTAGAGATCGGAAGTTTCGTCGATCGGAATGTCACCTGCACCGGCGATTGTCAGGTGAACAAGCTGGCGCCTGGTGTCACTCAATTTTCGCGCTGCCGCCTTTCCGATCCCGGCAAACGTGCGCGCGAAATCTGCGTAATCCTGCACCGAGACGAGCCGGTCGAGAGCCATGACCGCCAGCGGCGCGTTGTCCCTGGCTTGATCGCGACTTTCCCGGTCCGCTCCGCCCGAGGCGGCGAGTGGATTGATCACCGCTTTCACGCCTAAAGGGCGCGTTTGTAGCAGGCTGATTTGCTCGGCCTTCACATTTCCCGGCTGGCCAATCCCATTGCGATAGATGGAGACGACGTTTGCCATGCCGGTCGGGAGTCGCGCGCCTTGTTGGCCGTTTCCGAAAATCACCGTCGTCTTTTCTTCATCGTTGGTCTTGGTGACAAAGGCCCGATCCTTTAGGCCCAGTCCCGCAAGGGTCTCGGCTTCGTGCCACTGCACGTTGTTCACAAAAACCTCCAGCGTGCTCTCGACGCCCGACGGATTGGGCGCGGATACAAATGTGAGCGGCGGCTGCTTCAGCGTGAAACTTTGAAACGACTGCGTAGCGTCGCCGTTGCCGAGCGTTTCGTTCCGTGTCTCGCCATGCGTAGCTTTAACGACGTTGCCGAAAATCTTTAGCGTCTCCCGCTTGTAGGAATAAGCCGTCGGAGTTGCTAGCAAGAGAGTGGTGCGGGTCTTGTCACCTGGCAGGGTCGAGTCGAAATCCTGGCGCAGGCTGGCGATCATGAGTAACTCACTCGACTCGACGCCACTCACGCCGGCAATATCTGCGCGTTCGCCCGAAAGAATGATCCAGCGGCCGGACTTGAGGGAGTCATAGAGTTCGTCGAGCGGGATCTCCTGGCCGGTGACATCGCCGGTGATTGGCTCTTCTACGAGCGTAAGTTGTTCGCTTTGCCCGCGCACCAGCACGGAGCGCAAGGTGGAAAGATCACCGCCGTCACTACTCCTCCAATCATCCGCGAAAACCAGTTTGGTGGTTTTGCCGCCGATATTGTAAGCGTTGCGTTGGATGGTTTGCGTGCTTTTGACTAACTTGACAGCGCGCGTGTCAAGACCCTGCTGAACCAGGACATAGCTGCCTGATTGAATGGCGTCATAATTTTGATCGAGAAAGATAGAGTCAGCACTTTCCGAACTATCCATGGGCCATTCGTCCCAGTCGTTAGGCGGATTGAGCACGTTGTCGCTGTAAGTGGGTATCCTCGGTACATTGGCGCCGAAGAGTGAAGCTTCCGCACGTAAAACAAAGACACCTTTTAACTCTGGCGTCGCATCGTTGATGTTGGCGTTGGCCCAGGCGGTGTAAAAACTGGTACTGAGTCTCGGCGCAAACTTTACCAGCAATTGCGGGTTGGAATCCGCGCTGACTTGAAAGGAGTTACTCAAGCTGCGGCTCAATTGCAGGCTACCCGCCACTTGAAGCTGGGCCGGCAGAAGCAGCGACCCCGTGAAGAGCGAAAGGTTGGTCGTCGCCGCCGGCTGGCCTGTTGAACCGGTCGGATTCTTGAAAAGATCGGCCAGCTTATTCGCGAAATCATTATAGGCGGGAACGAAGTCCTCTAACTCGGTTGCGCCGTAACGTTTGAATTCCACCGCCCACACGTCCGGAGTGCCCGCGCCCAGGTAAGACTGGCTTATATAGTCGTCCGCGAGCGAGAGAATCGTTTGCCCAACTTGAGTGCTTGCTCCACCGAGGTCTTTGATGGCATCGCGAAACGCCAGCAACGCATTGAGTGCGCTGAGCAAAAGCGGCGCAATCGGCTGTAGCTCAATTCGAGTTTGATAAGATTCAAACTGACTCTCGACACTCTGTGCCGTACGCAAAATAGAAGGACTTCCGTTGGCGCCAAACATAAGCAGCAGCGAATCGGCAGCCTTGAGATTGTTGTTCGCGCCGGCGACGTAAATGTTTTCAATCGCCATCGCATTGGCGAGGGTGATGTTCTGCGGTTGACTGAGACGGACCTGTAAGTTGCTCCAATCAGCGCGGGCGTCGAGCGCCTCACTCGTCTCAAATGATTGCGGCAATTCACCTGGCCCGGGAATACTCTGCGAACGCGCGCCGGCGGGAATCTGTGCAGGCGTAGTTTGGTTTTCGTCAATCGTGTAGGCGAGATACACCGTCGCTGCTACTCCCGGCCTTAACTTGTAACCAATCAACCGCGCCAGTTCGAGAATCGAGCGACGCTCGGTCGCGGTGCGAAGAAAGCCTTCGTTTGCGAATCGCTCCTGATAAAAGGTGATCACGTCCGCGATCGTGGCCCAGCTGTCGAGGAGCGCGATTGAGAAATCGCCCGGATTGCGCGTCGTTAGGGCGCGTAACGGAGCCAGCGTCTCCAGAGTCTGGCCGTCCGTACTTGGCGCATCCACCGTCATAGTGGAGAGACGCGCCTTCATCGTTTCCAGGAAGGCACCGTGGGTGCCAACACGATAACTCAGCGCATTCAAACCAGGACGGTTGATTTCCGACTGAGGAGTTAGCGCTTGAATCCCTTCGCAACAGCCACAGGTCTCTGTCGTGCAGCCGCAGGTTTTACTTTTCATCCTATCGGCCTCCTTTCACGTCGATCTCGAGTTTGCCATGCTCAGGATAGTTTGGGTCGTTATCCAGTTGCGCGATTTCATTCACTCGTAGCGGCAGTACACCATTCTCGAGTTCATGGTTGGGTGACTCAAAAAGCCGATGGAATCGGGTTACTGTTACACACTCGACTCCTGTTACCGCCTGAGCAGTCGCGATGATCCTGCTCAAGAAAATTCCTTCGCCAAAAGTCAGGTTATCCGGATGGAAAAATCCGCGCCCTCCGCCAGGCAAAGCGCGGTTACTAAATGCGTCAAGTAATGCCGCTTTCACATGTGCGCGCAGGTATCCCGGTAGCGCACAAACATCCAGCTTCAGGTCCAGCGGAACATAACTCGCGGACAGCACGTGTAAGTCATGGCCAATTCGGCGGAACTGGCGTAACCCGCGTTCGAGTTCACAAAGTAGTTCGTCGCTCGCGTGCTCGCTTTTCAGCGGATCGATTGCGACGTCAGCTTCGTACCAACTGCCCGTCCAAACGAGTGCCGCGGACGCGCGCTGGATCTTTGTATTTCGCCCCGCAATCAATGCGTAATCCTCTGCGACGATCGCCCGTTGAATCTCCTTTGGATCACGGATTGCTGAAGGAGCAAACAATTTCGCTTCGACCATCGATTCGGCATCCGTGCCGCCTTGTGCCGGCAACGGGTTACGAACCGTGATCGACAAGCCGCTGATCTTGGTCTTGTTCAGAACCAGGCAACAAATCGCCTCGGCGCCTACATTCCCACTCACACCGTTGCCGAGCCGATAAGTGGCATGGAGGCTTCTGCCGGCAGTCGGTTGAAAGCCGAGTTCGCCGTCGCCGAAGCGCAGATACGCAACGCCGTCGTTATCGATTTCCACGACGAAGTTGCGATCGCCCGGTCCGCTTTCAATCAAGTCATAGGTCGAAGTCCATTGCTCGTTGGGCTGAGAACCAAGCTGGACCTGCGGGAGGGCCGCGCGAACATCCTGACTCAAAAGCGACGCAGCCGGCGCCCAGTGCATCGTAACCGGATTGTTCTTCGGCAATGGTGCTCGAAAAGTTAGCCCGGCCTTCGACAAATGCGGCCGAAACAATCCAGCGACCGTTTGAATGTCACTGGGATGATCGGCGCATTCGCATACCGCTTGCGTCGTCAACGTGGGCACCTCACCAAGGTCTTCTTCAAAAATCGTTCCGTGATCCACCAGGATTACGTTACCGCGGGCGACAGTTATATTTTCGAGGTACTTGCAATCGGGCGCCCGCCCAATCGCCGAGATACAAAGCGGAAACGGCAGTGCATCCTGCTCCGCCCACTCAATCTCTATGATAGGTTGATTGTAAAGCGGATCGATCCCCGGACTAACCTTGGTCAGACGAACCGCGTGTCGATGAGTCGGGTCCGCATCGGCAGGATCTCCGGTTACCGGTCCAAGCATTTCCTCGAAGATTAGGATATCTCCCGCTTCTAATTGGCGCTTCCGGGCGCGCGGAGGTTGCATACTCAGTTCAGGCTGATCGGGAGAAGTGATCGAAGTTTCCTCCGACCCATCCAGGAGCGTCGCCGAGGTGCTGCCCCGTTCAATGCAACATTCCTTCTCGCCCCAGGTATAGAAATACATCTCGCTATTCGCGGCGTAGAACTTAAGCGGTGTCACGCCTTGTAGCTCCATCGGAGCGAAGACCTCGTAACTACTCGCCGAAATTTCAGACAGGTCCGACCAATTCAAAATCGATTTGCCGGTTAACTGCAGTGCATCGACGCCGGTGATAAATGAGGCATCCCGCAGATCGAGTTCAAAATCGGTATCGGTCTTGATGACGATCCAGGCGCGCGCATTGCAGCCTTCATGGAGCTTGTAACCCACCAACCGCGCGTGCCGTCGCACCGAGATACGCTGGCGGGCCGTGTCGAGATAGGCTTCTGTTGCCACCGCATCCTGGTAATAACTCAGGTAGTCGCCGGTGTAAGCCAACAGTTCCACAAGCGCGACCCCCAGATCGGGAACGTGGCGCTCTTTCCAATCCGGCACGAGCAAAGCCAGCCGGTCGAAGACCAATTGCCGAAAGCTGGAATAGTCTTTAGCGAGATAGTTAATCTCAGGCTCAGCTAGCTCTTCCGGTTGACATTGACAGATCGGTGCGCAATCGAGATCGGATGGACAGTTTACCTTGAAGTTGAACTCAACCTGCTGGTAACGCGGGTCAATGTCCTTAACGCCGACCAGGGTCAGAGCATAAGTCGAAAAGTCGCCATACTTGTCGAGCTCGATGACAAGTTGATCATCTTTCTCGGGATCGGAATCGGCCACCGGCGTGACCTGGGTAATCTGTATGTCGGTGACGCGCTGACCGCCGGAGAGCTTAAGGTAATTTTTGAGGCCGGGTTTCTCTTCGCTTAATTCCGGCGGTAGCTTGCCGAGGAAGAATACAGTCAGGGTCAGTTGATCATCACTGACCTCGACGTAGTCCAAGCCGTTAAGTCCTTTCGCAGCTCGCACCGCGTCGCGGCGGTCATCCTGTTGGCAGCAAGTGTTCACGGTTACTCCGGTATCAGAAAGTTTGGGTAAAGGTTGCGGTTTGGGTTTCGCTCGTGCGTTTAACGACGTACTGCACGACCACATTTAAAGTCGAGTCCTCGGCGGTAACCTCGACCTTTTGCGCGACGATGACGTCGCCCAGCCACCGTTGCAGGCCAGCCTGGATGGTGAATTGCAAGGCGGAGGCAATTTCGGGACTATTCGGCGCAAACACCATCTGTAACAATCCGCTCCCAAAGTCTGGCCGGTTCACGCGCTCGCCTGGATTGGTAAAGAGAAACTCTTCGATCATGTCACGGATATGATCGTCATCGTCGGTCGTCGCCGTGCGGCCGCGCTGGTCGAAATGATATGGGAAATCAAGATTCATGTTTGTTCTAGATGGCACTGACTCGGGCTTGAGTGACGGCAATGATGAGCGGTGTCGCAGTGGGTGCGCAGATTGCCTGGCTGCTCTGCACCACAAGCGGCTGGCCATTGGATAGGACACGTGTCGTGCCGGTAAGCCATTGGGCGGTGACACAGGGGCCGTTCGCTCCTGGCGGTGGTGGCAGCGCGCAGCCCGCCACGACATAAGGGGCCGTCATCAGGACGGTCGGCTGACCACTCACGGTCACGCGCGGATTCGGTACCGTCGGCTGCGCCTGGCCGGCATGCGAGCACATCACCTGTGCGCCGACGTGAACTAGAAATCCTGGCATAAGTTAAAGTAACTCCTGTTAACACGTGGTTTCATATGATCGTTAGTGCTCCGTTATTCACCGTCACGGTTGGCCCGATCATCGTTATCGATGCGCCTTTCCCATTCTGAATGTAAATACCGCTGTCATTCACGACAATCATCGCCCCGGTCGCACTTTTAAGAATGATCCCGCCCGTTGCCGGACTTGGAGGCAGGTCGCTAATCATGAACGTATGCTGCAGGAGCGACTGCATGACGATATTAGGGTCAGCCGGGTTACCAGCCTTGGCCAGCGCAGGGATATCTGCGGCCGATCCCCAGCGACAGCCGCTCCAGATGGGATAATCCGGGTTACCACCTTCGAATTCCACCCATACTCCTGCGCCAATCGGCGGGACGAGATAAACACCCATGGGCGGGCCGGTCGGGCCGGCGAGCGGGACACAGGGCTCGGCCCAGCTCGACGGGATCACACCCAGCACATCCGGCACGTTAAGCATTAATCTTCCACGTAACTCTGGGTCCACATTGTTCAGGACCGTGCCGCGATATTTGCCAAAGTATTTCTGGTTCATGGTAAGGCAGGCACGAGCGGTGTTTGCGAAATCAAGCCATCACGCGACAAAGTGAAACTCTGCTTGTATTCACCGCGCTTGAGATCGTGTGTAACACTCGCGACATAATATAATCCATCGTAAGAGATACCTGCGCCGCGCACACCCACGAGTAATCGGGCCCGCAAGATACTTCCATACCGCGGCACACTTAGGGAGCCGCTGCCACTCACGGCGTCCGCTCCTTCGCGCAGTAATCCAAAAGCCTCTTTGGCTGCATCAGCAGCTGCCAGCTTCGCTCCATTCTTGAAAAAAGTGATCTTGGCCGGCGGAGTCAGGCGCAAACCCAGCGGTGGATTGAGCAGGTCGATGTTCGGCAGTGGAATCGGGATCGGAATTCTGTTCGTGATCGGATCCAGAATAGTGATCACGGTAACTTTCTTGGACAATCCATCCAGGCTGAAACTCAGCGACTCGACATTGGTTGCCCAGTCCATGTTTACACTGAGAGCGGGCTGGGGGATTGGAATCCGCACGTCCGGGCCGAAATAAGCGATGCTGGTCAAAGGCGCCGGGCCAGGCTCGAGGTAGAAGGTATAACCACAGCGCGAGGCCAAGTCCTTGATATAAGAAAGGTCGGTCTCGGTTTGTGACTCAAAGCCTTCCGTAGGCGGCTTTACCGTATCCACGAGCGGTGGACTTACCATGGGAATAATGCCGAACATGGCATACTTGCTTAAGATCACGGCAATCTTGGCCGCGTCCGGCATCGCCGGATAGGGCACCCGCACTTCAAGTATATCCATCAGGACACTTAAATCTTCTCCCGTAAGGGTCAGTGTCGATTGGCCGGCTTCGCTGCTTGGAGCTAACTCATGACGCGTCACAACTCCGTCGCAAATGACCTGTGGTATCCCGAGAAAAGTAACGATAACGACGACGCGAGTGACCATTGGGTCGAGAAGGCCGCCCGGCAAAAGAGCTAGCTGAATCAGGGAAGTCTTACTCAATGAAAACTTGAGTTGAAAACCGGTCCGCTCTCGTTCGCTGCTCACCTGGACGCTTTGCAAGGCTTCGACCAGCGGCAGCGGTGCCGGGATCGGCACAGGGAGCGGCCCTATCAGCAAGGTGAGATGGATGCCATCAAGCATTGGCTGCCCCTGGTATGCCTTCCGGCAGAGTAATCCGAAGACGGCGTCCGATGGTCTCAGTCAGCTCCTCCGGGCGCATCGCACGGTTCGCGTCGCAGATACGCCAGAATTGTTCCGGATCGCCGAGGAAGCGCGCGGTGATATTGTCGAGTCGATCCCCTTCGGAGACGACGTACTCCTGTAACAAGGAAAAGCTCTCCGGTTGTGGAAGGAAGCGCCGGGTCAGGAACACAATTATGCGGCCGTCGCTCGTCGAAAGAGTCGCGGTGTCGAAATTGTAGTAACGACTGGTGGAAGGAAAATTCATCGTTTGCATGACTGGATCAAGCCTGAACGCCCGTGCTTTGCATGTTATTGAAAGTATTCGTGGTCGCCATGACCTCCTTGGCGATATGATGAGCAAGGAAAAGGACGTTACCGGGACTAAGGAGAGGCAAATCCTGATAACTCAAGACAGCGAGAGATAATTCTACCTTGGCCCGAACTGGATTGAGGTTCGTATCGTGAGCTTCCTCCGTGATGCTAAAGCTCGTGATCCGGACCGGGAGGACTCGTTGTGGCCCCCAAACGAACAGGATCATTGGCCCCGTGGCAGGGATGATCTCGATCGTCCCGATAGCGGATAAGACATCGTTGGCTATGACCGTCGCGGTTTTGGGATAAACCAACATCTCGAGCGCTGCGAGCGTGGGATATATGCCGACTGAAGTAGCGGGCGCCTGTCCGAGCTCAAGTTGATCAGTGGCATCGATCTCCACACTTAGACTGATTGTTTCCTTTGGCGCTCCCGTGAGCCGAAAGGCCTCGCCGCGATCGCCCTCCGCGCTCACCGCCCGCGGCTCGAGCTTCCGAGTCATGGTATCGGGGTTATATTGGAAGATGACCACGCTGGCCAGAGGATTGAGAGGATCGATCCCAATAATGGCCCCCTTGAGCACACGTGGTGAGTTAGGAAAAGTGCTCATGGATCAGGCGGACGAAGCTTATCCTTGGGAATAAATCCCGGTGTGTGTGGCTGAATGACCAGCGGTCGATGATCTTCCGGAGCGACGTTCACCGGTGAGGTATTCGTTGTCTCGAACAAGACCGTGCTGTCTGTGACATCGGTGATAAAAATCTCGATAAAGGAGGTATGAAATTCGCCCTGACTTAGGAACTGGATTTTGATTGAGCCGGTAGCTTCTTTGATCGCATATGACATTCCGCCCGCGTAAACAAAGGATACCTGGTCGCCAGTTGCCGGACCGCTGTAGGGACGTGAGCGTGTCCCAGTCCTTGATGGTTTTGGCTGCGGTGGTTTTGGAGGAGATTGCGGCGGAACACGATCGCCGATGACTTCCCACTCATGCCATCCGCCTTTTTCCTCGTCCCCATTACAGGCATCGACCGGACCACCGCGAAACCAGAGATGAAAGTGATACTCGGCCTGGGGATGACTGAATGCCGCAACGCCGGGTTCATCCTTTCCTTTGTAGGTACAGCCATTCTCCCGGTCATCGTGGCCGCCACTATCAACAAACTTATCATTGTCGGTATTTTGGGCGAGCATCGGTCTGGCTTGATCTTTGGAATGCAAGCGGGCGATGAAAGTAAGGTAACGATGCCCATAACCATGGGTTGGGTCGGTCGCAATTCCATCCTCCAAAAACACATCTGGATCCATGTAGATTCCATGTCTCAGGTGGTGAGGCCTTCGCTTAACTGGTCCTCCATAAGCGTTATCCTCGAACCAGCCTTTTACCTCCTGACGGTATTCGCCGCAGTTACAGTCGCAGTAAGGACTATGGTCGGCAGCCTCCTGCTGGAACTTAAGCGTCATGTTGAATGGCCATTTCAAATACAGGGGTGAAGGCGATCCTGGCTCGGGGACTCGGTGCACACCGGAGGGTAGCTCGACGGAAATCGGGCAAGCCTTTCGTTCCATTTCCTTCTTGGGTTCATCCTTCTCTTCCGGCGGTTTCTTTTTGCCATCGCCGTCGTCATCTTTGAGCCACTCGTAAAGAGCACAAAGCTCTGGCTCCGCGGTACAGAGGATTTTTTTCGCTCCCCACGCTCCTCCGGCGGCGCAAAGTGCGCCCAAGAGTAACCCATCACACGGATTCGGAATGCTCCATCCACCACCGCCACCATTTTGTTTCTTGCCGTCATCCTTCTTCTGGCCTCCATCATCATCGTCCTTTGGTGGCTCCTTTTTCTCTGGCTCGTCTTTTTTCTTTTTGATTTCTGTCTTCCTTACCTTACGGCCGGTTTTCAGGTATATGATGATGTCTATTTCCTGATCGCCCTTTGTTGGGTCTTTTGTCTCTTTCTTCTTATGGTCGACCGCCTGGAGTGGCACAAGATAGATATCAACTCGTCGATTGCGACTGCGGCCATCAACCGTTTCGTTTGTAACCAGGGGCCGGTCTTCGCCGAACCAATAGCTTTGCAGAGGAATACCCGAACGCTCGGGCAACGCGTTCCGCACCGCGAGGGCGCGACGTTTCGAGATAGGATTGTTGACATCCGGTTCGCCGCTCGAATCGGTATGTCCCATCAAGAGAAGCTCGAGGTTAGCTCCTTTGGCGCCTGCGAGTAGAAGGGCTAGCGCTTTCAGGACTGCACGGTGCTCAGGCTTGAGAGTGGCCTTGTCGATTGGAAAGTTATAAAGACTGATCAAAACCGGTTCGGCTTTGATCTCTATCTCTCCGGGCGATGACTCGGAAATCTTTCGTTCTTCCGGCCGAGTTAGGGCGCGCTCCGTCGAGTTATCGGTTGCGCCTTTCTGATCGCCGGCCGGTGGTGACTGTGGCTGTCGCTGAACGGTTGGTGTGCTGACTGGGACACGGGTGACAACCTGGCCGCCGCGGGCAACGCGAGCCCCAATATTCTCGGCTTCAGCCTCGGCCGAACTGTTAGGTGATCCGTAGATCGGCCGGGGCGCGAGCGCCGCTTCCTGAGCTACGGCTTGCTGTTGCACGACATGAGTTAGCTCGTGCGCGAGAAGGCGACGGCCCTCAAATGACTGAGGTGAGTACTGGCCGGTGTTGAAGACAATGTTGTGACCGTATGTATAAGCGTCCGCATTTAAAGCTTTGGCTGACCCTGACGCTTGCGCGCCGGTATGGATTCTGACTTGGGAGAAATCACGTTCGAACCGGTTTTCCATGTAGGCACGAGGTTGGTTTTCAAGAGGCTGTCCAGGGGAACGCAACACCTCATCAAACATCGGGGACTCTATGGATTCGGCCGCCTCAACTCCGTTCGCTCTGCGTTGCAACGCCAGCCGCTTCTTGCGACACGCAGCGCACTCTCCCGTTGGACCGGGCGTTCCACCACAGGCGCATTTCCGTTGCAAGAGATGAGGTACTGACCGGCGTTGCTGCCGTCGAGTGGCTGGTTGGTTTGCTCCTATGAATTGCAGCAGACATCAGTATGCGACGTTTTGCTTCATCCGGCTATGGTCGTGGTTCGTTCATAACCCTTGAATCGTTAGTCCGAAACCGCCTTCCAGTCGTTGCATTCTCGTGGCAGCTTCTCCTGGCCGTAACGTTTCATGATCTTGACAAAAGGTTCCATGTCGCGGGCGGAAATGGTGCTCCCGTAACCCATCAAGTCATCCTTTTGCTCGAAGGTCACACCATAGCAACGTGTATCCTCTCCTTTACAAAGCGGATGATCCAAACCCATAAGGTGCCCAAATTCGTGCATCACCGGGACCTGCGCGAAGTCGACTTGACGGAGGTTGTCCGGCGAGGAGGGCGGCTTTTTGACATCGACCAGAACTGGTGTCGTCCTGATCCTGCTTGTTGTATCACTCAATTGCCAGTTAGTGGAATTACTGCGTTCTCCCCTGTCTCCCCAAAGAGTTATCGTTTGGTGTGGATTACCGTAGTCGAGTAACAGGTTGACCTGAACGGAGTAATGCTCTGCCATGCAACTCGACTTGAGACCAAAGGCCGTATTGCGCCAGGCTTTCTCGATTAGCTCTTTGGCAGCCATGAAGAAGGACAGGATACGCTTTGCACTTTGCTACGAACGAGTCCGCCGCCACGGCGTCATTCATGGCGAGTCGCATTGTCAAAGTCACCCGATGATTACGAGTATCGACTTCGCCGTCGAAGCGATCGGAAAAGTTGGAACGATCGTATTGATAGACACCCAGGGGTAAGGCGCCGGAGCCTTTGGATTGTCGCTGGATGAACGGAGTGACTCGTTCAGGCGAAAATCCGAATGGCGATTGCTGGACGACATGCGCTAGCTCGTGCGCCAGTAAGCGGCGTCCTTCGAGCGGAGCCGGGTCGATAACGACCCGAATCGAAACACGATCTTGTCGCCGACCGTGTAAGCGTCCGCTCCGAGGACGCGCGCGCTTGCGGCGGCGCGGGCATCGGTGTGCACGCGCACTCGACTAAAATCATAGCCCAGACTTTGCCCCATAAACTCACGCGTGGCAGGTTCGAGAGATTGACCATTTTGACCGAGGACATCGTGCACAATCGGAGGCGCAGTCGTCGCCGACGACCCGGCTACGGCTCTTCCGACGCACAGTCTCAACCTGGCTCACCTTTGGTTTTGCCGACGCGTCGCTCGTTAGTCCTTCGCGTGGTGTCGAAGCGGAGTGGCCCAACGAATCAAGGAATGGCCGGTTTGCTCGTCTTTCGTTTACTACGGACTCGGCTATCTCATCGGCTTCCTTTTCATATCGATCCCCAGATTCGCTAGTCGTGAGTTTGCGCCTGAAGTCCAAGGCGCTTGCGCTTGCAGGTTCCTCGCACTCACCCGTTGGTCCGGGCGTTCCGCCGCAGACGCATTTGCGTTGCAATATCCCTGTCGAGGTGAGCAAAGAGGCGGGGAATTTGTCTCCTGGTAGCGGTGGACAAGTAGCTCATGGTCGGTTCCCAGCTTTCATGTCGCGGTGCTTGCCATCTGCGTGCACCAGTTAGCGTCAGGTATAGCTCCGGGGTGCCGAATTGAGCCAGGCGCCATCAGGTTATCGGGGTTCGAGCTGTGCGCGCCTCCTTCGGCATCGCCGGCATAACCCGCAGCGTGACCGGATTCATGCGCCAAAGTATCGTCGGCTGCCAGGTTCCGGTTCCAGAGAATACCTGCTGTGCCTGTGTTGGCGCGTGGGAAGATACGTGCACCCTGCCATGTCTGGCTCAGCGTGCTTTCGGTCACCAACACCTTGCGGCCAGAGGATGGACCGGAGATAGCGGCCAGATTCTTATCACGCAAAGTGCGATCGGCGGCGTTGTCCGAGTCATAATCGCCATCACTGGGTGCTGGCTTATTAACTCGGTTCCAGTCGTAGTGAGTCTTAACATCGACATCGCACGCGGCGCGGTTCATGACACAGCACAAAAATATGGCCGTCTTCTCAACGGCGATAGACGTACGCAGCTTCCGCATGGTCACGTCGTTAGCTTGGGCGCTTGAGTCAAAACCGACGTTAACCCAAATGGTCTTGCGCGGCGCTGGCGCCCTTGAACCAGCTCCCGCTCCTGTTTGCCGCTGTAGGGTACCCTCGCAGGAGGTAATCGGCGACGCAGACCCGCGGGAAAGCATTCCCCGGCTGATGAATTCAGCCTGGCGTTCAGCCGCGCCGTCTGCCGGGCTTACTTTGAGTCCAGATTCCAACGCTGGGGCTGCGCCCTGCTGCTGGATGACATGAGTCAGTTCGTGCGCTAACAGGCTCCGCCGAGCGCTATTGGCAGGTTGATACTGGCCCTGGCCAAAGACGACATCCTTTCCAACCGTGTACGCCAGCGCGTTGACAGCGCGCGCTGAGTCTGCGGCCTTCGCATCGTTGTGAACTCGGACGTTGCTAAAGTCGCGACCGAAGCGGGGCTCCATGAACCCACGCGTCTCTGGATCGAGCGGATGGCCGGGCGAGCGCAACACCTCATGAACAATGGGCGGCGCAGAGAATTCATGATGAGTTTCCTGTCGCGCGTTCCCTGCCTTTCGTTGCATGCGCTTCTTGCGACATGCCTCGCATTCGCCCGTAGGTCCCGGCGTACCGCCACAGGCACACTTACGCTGCAAAAGTCCGCGGCCTTGCTTCGGCATGGATCTCAAGTCGCCGTTCGTTTTGTGCATTCTTGCGATCATTTGCATGTCTTACTCGGGTAACTCTCGCAGTTTCATCAGCTGTGTTGGAGACTTAGTCATAAGGCATTGTGCATTCACTTTTGGTTTGGCATACTTATCTCCGTTGTTGGTTAGTTAGAGACGGGTCATTGCGGCTTTCTCGTTGAACGGGTCGGTTGTGACGAGCCGGGGATGGCGTGGGACCGGCGACGAGTCCTGCGGAACCCAGAGTCGCGAAGACGGTTTGCCCGATCTTGGTCCCGAGTTCCGTGGCGTTATTGTCGGATTGGATTTGCAGATGGTTCCCAAGGACGCGGACTCGGCTTGGCGACGTCGCGGGAAGAGTCATGTCACTTGCAAGCAATCGAGACAGTTCAGCTTCGATCGCAGCTTGTAACTGAGGGCCGCTATTTGACGTAAGGGGTAGTCCTTCCAGAATGAGCCGCTTAATGTGCAGAGAAATGTTCATCGCATAAGAACCGCACCGTTTTTGGCCCCGGGACTAAGGACACGCTCTCGCCAATCGAAATCAGATTCATTGATAGGACGATCCACCTTGCGCAATTCGGTTCTGATTGCTTCCAGCACCAGTGGCATAGTCACTTTTGAACCCTGGGCGGCCGCCCGGAAAGCTGCGTTGAGGGCCGAGTTATGAATGTTCCCTCCGGCGAGATTCAATTTTGCGAGCCGCTCGTAATCGAGGTTGTCTATCGGCGGCGCCGCGAGATGGTTCCTTGCGTCGGCTTGAAGAAAGACTTTCTCCCATAACCGTCGCCGATCGGCGTGGGTGGGATAAGGGAAATTAATGATGAAGCGCAGCCGGCGGAGAAAGGCGCTGTCGAGCGCGCTTTTCATGTTCGTGGCAAGGATGGCCAGTCCTCGATAGGACTCGATGCGTTGCAGGAGATAGTTGATCTCGACGTTGGCGTAGCGGTCGTGGCTGTCCTTGACTTCACTGCGCTTGCCGAAGAGCGCATCGGCTTCATCAAAAAAGAGGATCGCGCCGCCTTCTTCGGCGGCATCGAAAAGCCTTCGTAGATTTTTTTCCGTCTCGCCGATGTACTTGTTGACGACGGCGGAGAGGTCAATCCGATACAAATTCAGATCGAGGTCATTCGCGATCACTTCGGCCGCCATTGTTTTGCCCGTCCCGCTGTCGCCGGCAAAGAGAACGCTGATACCGAAGCCGCGGTTCATTTTGCGCTCGAATCCCCAGTCGTGATAAACCCGATGGCGATGTGCGACCTGGGCCGCGATTTGTTTCAACGCACTCGTTTGTTCCGCAGGAAGGACCAGGTCGTCCCAGGTAACCTTTGGTTCCAGCCGCTGCGCAAGCGCATCCATCCGCGGACATTCACTGGCGCGACAGATCGCCCAGACTTTTTGCGCGGCTGGCATATTCGATTCCTGCGCTTCGGTCTTGGCTAAAGAGGCGAGCTGGTGAATGCGCGCGAGATTCAGATTGAATTGACCCACGAGTCGCGCCGGCATTGCCGGGGCTTCGTCACCAAGCGCGGCGATCCATGCGTCTTCTTGTTCGGCGGTCGTCGGTCTCACGACGTCCACTGAAAAGTGTGGACGCTCCAGCTGCGGCAGCGGTTCACGCGTTCCGATGAAGAACAACCCATCGCTGCGAACCAGAAAGCGGCTTAATGCGCTCGAACGCTCAAGTGGGCCACTCCATTCTTCGGCATCGAGATAAAGCGCCAGTGGGAGCAACCGGCTTTCGCGCTCGTAGAGTCGAGCCAGCAGTTCCAAATCGGTTGGGCTGCCGGGGAGTGATTCAATCGTTAGGCGATGAAGCTGCCGATTCAATTGCGCGGAGGCATGATGGGCGATGAGCTGTTTGCTTTGAGAATCGGTCCCGACAAGTTGCACGACGGGTAGAGCGCCGCTTTCCGCCGGTTGCCGCCAGCGTCGCAAAATCGTTTGGACGACGATTTCCTGGGAGGCCGCGAGTTCGAGCGCTTCTGGGGATAGGTTGAGCGGCAGAAAGAGCGAAGCGAGACGTTCGTCAAGGTAGTTGAGACCTTTGAGATAACTGACGATTCGTTCATCGACGCGTAGCGCACTGGTGGTCAGCGGTTGGGCCCCGAATTGCGAAATCTCGAGGAGGTGCCAGTAACGCAGCGGGCGTTCCGGCGAAAGCGCGTCCCAGAAAGCCTCGTCGAAAAGAGCCAGCGCAAGAGCAAAGGTCGGGAAATTCTTTTGCGAATCTTCCTGTGCCTTGGCACACAGACCGGCGATACGTGTGTCCAGCTCCATCGCCGCGCAAAGCAAAAGGATGTTGCGCTCGAACGTCGAAAGAGCGAGCCGGTCGCTGAGTAATTCAAGCGCCGAAGCCAGACCAGGATTGGCGTTATCTTCCGGCGAAGCTGCGGTCGGGTCATTCCTCGAAGCGGTCGTGTGTGATGACTCCGTGCGCTGAGAGAATTCCTCCAGGCGTTGTCGCAACTCAGCCAAAGCCGACGACAACTTTCGCGCGTTGTTTTCCTGCCATGAATCGGTTGAGGTCATGGTGGGATGGTTAGCTTCTGTGAAGCTTTGAATTGCGGCGGCTGCACGCTGTGATCGATGAGCAGGCTGTCTACGCCATCAACCCGGAGCCGCACAAAGTAATCGCCGGCGGCGAATTTCCCCGGCGGATCGTCCACCGCGATGAAGGTTAAATTGGCGGTCTTTGCCGCATGCGGTTCGGCGGGCACTTCATCGCTACCTAGCAGCAAAGCGACGCGCTGCGCGGGTAAGACTTCCGGGCTGCATGAGAGAGTGATGGTGACCTTGTTGCCATTGCGGGTCGCGCTCACTGGTGGATTCGAAAGAATTTGCGGGGCCAGCGCGAACGGCAGTGCATTCGAGGTACGTGAGTGAGTCTCGTTAGGCCGAACGACCGAAACCGAAATCGTATAGATGCCGGCGGGAAAGTTTTGCGGTTGGTCAGGTATATTGACGGTGATCGCCGTCGCGGTTGCACTCGCAGGTGGCGGCAGGGAAACCGGATCCGGCAAACGCGGATGCGAGACCTCAACCGAAACATTGGTGCCGTCGAGGTCATGACCGGTGATCAGCAGGTTGTTTCCAGGGACCGCGCTTGTTTCGGAACCGGGCGGCTGCACGTCTGGCAGCACGGAGGCGATCGTGGGAAAGGGCGGGACCAAATTGGCTTGCGCGACCGCGCCGGTATCCTTGGCTCCACGAGTGAGGACGGGAAGCGGTGTTCGCGAAGGCAGTGTGCTGTCGATCAGTAAAACTGAAACGTGATAGGCGGCGGAGATGCGATAACCGACCTGAAATGTCGTCCAGAGTTTGGTGAATTCTTCGACCGGCATTGGCTGCGGCGTGATGCGAACGCGCTCGATCTGGTCGGCGAGATCATTGTCGGTAAGAGCGGCGCGAATTTCATCGGCGCCCAGGACCGGGTGATCGTGAAACGTGCGCATGGCCCTGCCTAACAAACGGTGAGCCATGACGGAAGGATCGCCATCGTCCCGTTCGTAGGCGGTGAGCAGATAATAGAGGTCGAGCGCGAGCGGCGGCTGGCCAGTCTCGTTAGGCTTGATCCGGCCTGGCATATCCATGTTTCGCCAGGCGGCGTTGATCTGGGTTTGATACAAAAACAAATTGATCCGGCCCGGGCCATCTCCCTGGCCGAAGGTTTGTGCTTTCTCCGGAGCCAGCGTCGTGGCATGCATTCCGCCGCCTTCCTCCGCGATGGCTTTGTCGAGCAAATTACGCAGGGTGGCTGTGACCGCGCCGATGGCCAAGGTATTGCTCATCGCTGGTCTCCTTTGGCGCGTTGCTGCAGATAACTCTCAAGGCTTAAGATTTTCGACGATTTCGGCTGCGCCCTTTGCGGCGGCGGCGGCGTTGTTGTCGCGCGAATTTCAACACGGCCGATGGTTACGCTAATTGCGGGCGCGGCCTGTGCAGGAGTAGATGGAACGTGAGGCACGTTACGGATCGCGGGAACGATCGCTTTAACGGTTCCCGCTTTCTCGGTGCTGAGCGCAGGTTTTAGACGACTCGAAAAGTCTGGTTGGGAGTTTTCGGTCGGGCGTGGAGCGATCGAAATCGTATCGGCGTTAGCTCGACGATCGGGCGCGTCGCTCTCGACTTGTTCCGCAGGCGATGAATACTTGCGCGATTGTGCCGCAATCGCTTCGGTTTTGGCTTCTGTTCGGATTTGAACCGATTTGGATCTGACCGTCCTGTCGGTCGGCCTTTGGACAATCTCTTCAGATGACGGCTCCCGATCCTTGCTAGCGTGTGGAGTTCCATCAGCAATAGATTCCCTGGGCTCGACCATCTCTGGCTCGAGTAAACGAGGCGCGGGCATCGCCAGTTTTGATGTCGAATTTGACGCCAAGCCTTCTGAGCGCTGAACAATCGGTGCCGGCGCGGCTTGATCCAAAACGGACTCCGTGGGCACGGAGATCGCCGGTTGTATTTGCTCGGTGATATCCAAGCGAGGTGTGGCGGCCGTAGGTCCAGGGAGAATCTCCTTTTCAAGGTCAGAGTCCGCCGAGTGACTTGTGGGCGCTGGGAAGTACGCGGGTGCAGCCTTGGGGAAGACTTCGTTTTCCAGCTCCAAACCAGCCAAATGATCTACCGGCGAGGCCTCAAAGAGCGACGGCAACCGCGGCCGCACGAACGCTTCATGTGACAACGTTCGCGTGATAAGATTGCCAAGGTAGTCACTCATTGTGCAATGAGTTCGAGGTAGGCCTGTCGTCGCACTGGACTTAGCGTGAGAATCTCCGCCTCGCGCCAGCCATAATTCGAAGCGAGCACATGGACGTCGCGCAACAGTTGTGCGGCGTGCGCCTGCACTTCAGTCCAGACAAAGGAGACGACATCGAGGGGGGAGTCCCAGCGATGGCTGCATCGCGGACAAGTCAGCGCCAACTGGACGTCGCCTTGTGGGTCGAGTTCGGACATGCGCTCGGACAAGGTATTGATCGCTTCGTTAGGCAATTCCGCGAACGCAAGTGCCTGGCCATCGCGAGTGGCGCTGAGCACACAGCGCTGCGCGAGACAGCGTTTTTGCATCACGATGTCGTCGCCCGCGATCAACGTAGCGAGGTCATTTGTGTTCGGGAGACGAAAAGTGACTTCGTACTCCTCACATCTTGTCGTGAACTGCGGAGCCAGTTCTTCTTCGGAACCAGCCCGAATTTCTGCCACAGAAAAGTTCATTTCGATCGCCTGAGCACAGGCGGGACAGTTGGCTCGACCGGTCATGCGAGGTCCGAAAAGTTTTTCGCGAAGGTTCAGCAATTGGGCGTCGCGTCGGCCGATGTCGAGTTGCGCGAGCTCATCGCGCGAGGCCCCGCTGCCCGCCGAGGCAGCGAGCAATAGCGCGCAATCCGCCGGAGAAACGGAGCGAGCCCGTTCCCAGACGTCTAGCACCTCAGCAGCTGAGAGCGCATGTTCCATGGAGCAAATCCATGCGAAATTCTGACCGGTGGAAACCTGCGCTTCCCCCGCGCTCCTTGCCTAACGACAGACGGCCCGCGCGCATCTTCATCAGGCCGGTTCGGTGAAGGTTGGTTCGCTCGGTTCGGGCACTTCGTAATCGCGCTCCCATCCTTCGTTCTCCAATTTGAGGTGCTGGATGAGGACGGCATTGGCATTCGCATCCAGGTCGGCCGTCGGCCTGAAACTCGGAGACCCAGCAACGAAACACCTTGTAGCTGATCACGAGTTGTCCCGCTTCGTTGTAAACCTCGATCAGGACGTCCTTGCGAAAGTCCTTGAGCGAAACTTCCGCACCGAGGCCGGAACCGAAATTCCAGACTTTGTTTGCCCATTTCTCAAACTCGGTGTCGTGAGTGACACCGCGTTCGAGGGTGATGGCTTCGTATTCGGTTCGTCCGGGAGATTTCCGGCTGCTGCTCGGGTCGCCGCCCTCGCGATGTTTCACCACTTCGGTGGTGCGCTTGAGCGATCCCACCTTGCTCACCCCGGCGACATATTTGCCATCCCACTTCACCCGGAACTTGAAGTTCTTATAAGGGTCGAAGCGCTGCGCGTTAACACTAAATTGGGCCATAATGTATTCCTCCTTTGTTCGTTAGGCTAGGTTAGGTTTCAATTTGTCCCGCCATCTGCTGGAGCTTGATAATGACAAATTCAGCCGGCTTCAGCGGGGCGAAACCGACCACAATGTTAACGATTCCGAGGTTGACCTGGTCCTGCGGCGTTGTCTCCTTGTCGCACTTGACGAAGTAGGCATCCTTCGGCGTCTGCCCCTGGAAAGCGCCCTGTCGGAAAAGCCCCTGCATGAAAGCGCCGACATTGAGTCGTATCTGCGCCCACAACGGTTCATCGTTAGGCTCAAACACTACCCACTGCGTTCCGCGATAGAGGCTTTCCTCGATGTAAAGCGCCAGCCGTCGCACGGGAACATATTTGTACTCGTCGGCCAGTTGATCCGCGCCACGCAAGGTGCGTGCTCCCCAAACCACCCGGCCGGCCACGGGAAAGAACCGCAGGCAATTGATGCCTAACGGATTCAGCATGCCGTTTTCCGGATCGTTCAGGTTTGCCTGCAATCCCTGGGTGCCACTGACCGCCGCATCCAAACCCGCCGGCGCTTTCCATACGCCGCGCTGGGTATCGGTGCGAGCCATGACTCCGGCGATGATCCCGCACGGCACAAAGTTATCGAGCTGACCGTCCAACTGCGGATCGGATTCGATGACGCGCGGGAAATAGAGGGCCGCGTTGCGCGCTTCCACTCCTGTCAACCCGAGATCAGAAAGATGGTCTCTCGCCGTAGCCGCGGCGGTATCTTTGTTTGCTCCCCAGGCGGCAGGCGAATCGACGATCAGCATTGCGCGACGACTCGCGCAGTACGTCATTGCAGCCTGGTAAACGCCTTTGCTCGTGTCGCCGTTGCGCGTGTCCGGCGGAATACAAAGCAAATTGAAGAGATCGGCTTTGGCCAGAGCATACATTCCAGTCTTGTTATTCTCGTCGCCGAGAACGTCATTATCATTCGTTAGGCCGTCGCTTTTTGTTCCGCCGGAGAAAAACTTGAACTTGGTCGAGTCGGCGGCCGGATCGGAAGGGTTTTCGTCGGCTGCAGAGTCGTTAGGCTTGGCCGGCAAATCCGGTGTTCCATCATCCTTTAACTGCACGCGGACGAGATTGGATTCGTCGGCCAGCACCCGATCCAATCGCCTCGAGCCCCCTCCGTCTGTTACTGCGACATTGAGAAACTGCTCCACAACGCCGGTGCCCGGATCGTCGTAAATGGTGAGATTAAAGAGATCACTCTTGTTCAAGCCAAAGCGGGCCGCGACATCGTCAGTGATGCCCTTGGAGTCGACGACATAGACGAGCTTGTTGCCCCACTCCCCGGGGCTCGCCGCCTGCAGCTTGACGTCACTTTGCTTTGCCGGCTCGGAATTTTTCCCAAGCCTAACAATCAATGCCTGGCTGCCACCGTTGAGATAGAAGTCGCGCACCGCATAACTCATCGGATAATCGGCATCGAGACCGCCAAATCCCCTTTCAAAGTCGGCGAAACTGTTAATCGTCGTTGGTTCGTTGGTCGGTCCGCGCAAGGCACGGCCGAGAAACGCCGTGATGGAAGTGGCGACGCCCGTAATCGTGCGCACGCCGCTGGGTATCTCCTCGATGTAAACGCCGGGATAAGTAGTTAGTGTTGGCATAATAGAATTACTGGATTGTTGGCTTTAAAAGGGAGTCGCTCGATCGATCGCCGCGGTCGGGAAAGAACACCGTAGGATTTCATGAGTGTCTTAATTCAACTGTCGAGGCTTGCGTTCAGAGAGATGGTCGTATTCAGGAGGCGTGCGATCCGGCAGTTCATTTTTGCCGCCAGCGCGGCGTCGACAAAATCCCCCTGAGTAGCGTTAGGGACGCTGGCGTGGACGTCGAGTTGCACGCGGATCATGGTCCAGCCTGTCGATAGATGTTCGAGAGTCGCTGTGGCGGTGGTTTCGATGCGCTCCGCGTTAAAGCCGGAAAGTCCGAGTTCGTTTGCCAGCGCCATCGAAAAGCATCCCCCAAGTGATGCCGCGATAAGCTCATCGGGATCGGTGCCGGCCCCGGGCGCGAAGCGCGCTCGAGGAAGATATTCCGCGTTCGATAGCACACCGCTCTCAGTTGTCATCGTGCCGACTCCGTCATCCAAACTTCCTTTCCAAACGGCCAAGGCTTGACGCTTCATGCAAAAATTCTCTTCCCGTATGAAGACGGGAACGACATGGGGCCAATACTTTATTTTTTGCTGCGTTATGCGTGCCGTGCATAACGGCAAGTCCCGCTCCGCAGAGAACCATGGCGAACCGGTTTTTTTGTGTTGCCCTCTCGATTTCGACCGAATAAATACCGTCAGGCATGGAGCTTCGGCATCTCCGCTACTTTGTGGCGGCTGGAGAGACACTGAGCTTTACCAGAGCAGCAGAACGGCTGCATCTCTCCCAGCCGGCCTTAACCCGTCAGGTCAAAGACTTGGAGGACGAGCTCGGCGTCCGTCTTCTCGATCGGACGAAACAGCGAGTCAATCTCACGGTCGAGGGCGAATCCTTTCTTGCCGACGCCAAGCGTCTCCTCGCGCTGAGCGTTCAGATTGTCGAGTCGGTCCAACAGCTCAACCGGCGTGAAAGCGGAGTTCTAAATATCGGATACGCTGCCAATTTCTTTTGCGATGTGCTTCCCACCACCCTCGCCTTGTTCCAAAACGCCTTTCCCACCATCTCGGCCAATCTTTTCGACCTGAACTATAGGAACCAGCTCTCGGCCTTGATGGAAGGAAAAATCGACCTCGGGTTTGTCGGTCTGCGTGAGGCGGCGGACGAAGCGGGGTTGCGATTTCGGCCAGTGGCAACCTACAAAGCCGTCATCGCCTTACCCGGGAATCTCCCGCTGGCTCGTAAACCAGGACTTAGACTAAAGGACCTTGCGTCGCTATTTTTCATACGTTTTTCGGAGTCGAGTCATGCTGGCTACCGGCACTGGCTGGATGCCGCCTGCCGGAAAGCGAACTTCATCCCACGAGTCCTTCAGGATGTAGAACTCGAGTCGAGCCTTTTTCAATCAGTCGGCACTGGACTGGGAGTTGCCCTGGTTTCTGAACAACTGATGGCGTTTTCTCCTCCCAATGTGGTTTTTCGGCCTCCTATCCCAAAGGTGCTGACTGAATCCTGTATTGCCTGGCGCGCAGAGAATAGCTCCGCTGCCCTGCAAGCCTATCTCGACACCATCGCTGCTTTCTGCTCCCAGTGCGTCATCTCCTCGCGCCGGTAACAGCCGTGCTGGGCGACATCCTCGCCACCATCGAGACACTCGAAAGGTCCTCCACTGCTGAGACCAGTTAGCGAGTTATTCTCGTCGCGTCGCCCACTATAACTCATTAAGACCCCGACTTTTGTCTCCCTCATTGTAAAAAGCCACCCATGAAAGCACACGTCCAGAAAACAAATTGCCCGGCGGAAAAGTCATCAACGTCTTTTGCGAGAAAGAATACCGCTGTCGGCCCCGCTTCTGCCTTCGCACAGGAGACAGAAGCTCTCGATGAAACTTCCGCGCGACACGGCACACCGCGCGGCCACGATTTCAGCCAGATACCTGTTTTCTCGAAAACTCCAGTCAGGCTTCAGACGAAACTCACGGTGAATACGCCCGGAGATATCTACGAGCAGGAAGCCGATCGAGTGGCCGAGCAAGTCATGCGTGGACCCAAGGCGCAAGGACGGCTTCTTGGAAATCGACAATTGCAGGCTAAGTCTCTTCCAGCAGGCGGCCCGGAAGGAATCGAAGCGCCGCCCATCGTTGGCGAAGTGTTGGGTTCTCCTGGGCAGCCGTTGGACGCCCGCACGCGAGCGTTCATGGAACCCCGCTTCGGACATGATTTCAGTCGTGTGAGGATTCACGCCAATTCTCAGGCAGCTGAAGCGGCTCGATCGGTGCACGCTAAGGGTTTCACGGTCGGCTCCCAAATCGCGTTCGGTAGGGGCGAATGGTCGCCCCACAGCAGCAGCGGCCAACGGCTTCTTGCGCATGAATTAGCTCATGTTATTCAGCAGGGCGGTCAAACAATCAGGGTCATGCGGCAGAGCGGGAATGATAATTCTGATGAAGCTAGCTCTGGAAGCCAAGCTATAGCTGGACTTGATAAGAACGATGTCGAAAAACCTGAAGATGAAGAAATCGATAAAGATCGGCCCAAGGGGAGGAAAAGAGCGGCGGTTCGTCGTAGAGACCTAAAGTCTTCGCTACGATTCTCTGGGCGCGGAACCGGCGTATTGGGTGGACTCCGGGGTAAGTATGTTTCGAGCTGGAAATGGCCTCGAGATACCAAGGCTAGCCGAAAGACAATCACCTTGCGTAGTGCATCAAAGAGTCCCGGAGGAGCATGGGCGTCAAATCAACCGTTTGGTAAGATTGGCGACCCCGGTGGGAATGATATCACTTTCAAAATCGCCGTAAGTGATAATCAGAGTCATTCAACTTCGAGCGAAGACTCTGTCCGGGTATCGGGCGGAGGTGTACGTTGACGGGGTCCTACAGACGACTTTTAAGGATGCCCCGCAAAAGCTGCCTGGTCCAAATGAAAGTGACGCGGACGCCGTTCACCATTTTTACAAGGAAACCAAGTCCTTAGCTGTGAGCACCGGCAGCTCGTCCCCTAAACTCGTCGTCATAACTTTTCGAGCGGTTTATACTTTCGAAGGCTCAAAGGTTCATCGAGTAGCTTACCCCTTCGGAGCCGTGATCTTACGCGCAGCAGTAGTATTTAAGGCTCCCCAGCCGAAGAACGGCAAATAACTGTCTTGCCTAGGCTGGAATGCTACGACCAAAAGGTCGTCATTACTTTGGCGCTGCTCGGAAACGCAATCATGACAATAGAGATGATAAAGAACAGCACTAAGGGCGCGATGCTTTTCCCTTTCAAAAGAGAAACGATCAGCGCGACGAGCACGGTGAGGAACAGGACAGTTCCGAGAACAAGCAAAACGATTTCGTAAAGTAAAGGCCTGCGAAGAGGTTCATGGTCAGGCGGATTTTGGGCTAAGTCTGTGCGACGTCCCGCTCGATAGGTCGAAGCACTTTTCCGAAATCGCCGGGGCAAGCAAAGACGATTTTTCGTCGTTAGGCTTCTAACGCAGCTTGCGCCGCGGCCAACTTGGCGATTGGGACGCGGAAGGGGCTGCAACTGACGTAGTTTAAGCCTAACGAGTGGCAGAATTTTACGCTGTTGGGCTCACCCCCGTGTTCACCGCAGATGCCGAGTTTGATCTGAGGGCGGGTTTTGCGGCCGAGGTCGCGCGTGATTTCCATGAGGCGGCCGACGCCTTTTTGATCGATGGAGGCGAAGGGATTATTGGGAACGATGTCCAATTCGGCATACGCCGGGAGGAAGCTGCCGGAATCGTCACGACTCATGCCCAGGGTCGTCTGAGTTAGGTCGTTGGTGCCAAAGCTGAAGAACTCTGCGTCTTTTGCGATCTCGTCGGCGACCAGGGCCGCGCGCGGGATTTCGATCATGGTTCCGACGAGGTAGGTAAACTTTGTTTTCTTTTCTTTTGCTACTTGGTCGGCGACTCGATGCACAATGTCTATCTGTAACTTTAACTCCCGCGGAAAACCGACGAGCGGAATCATGATTTCGGGCCGGACTTTGATGCCTTTCTTTTGCACCGCGGCGGCGGCTTCGAAAACGGCCCGGGCTTGCATCTCGGATATCTCGGGATACACAATTCCCAAACGGCAGCCGCGATGACCCAGCATGGGATTAAACTCGTGTAACTCGCGCACGCGCCGGGAAATGGTTTCGACCGGGATATCGATCTTCTTCGCCAGGTCTAACTGTTGTTCCTTTTCGTGCGGCAGGAATTCGTGCAAGGGCGGATCGAGGAATCGAATAGTGGCCGGATAACCATTGAGTGCTTTGAAGATGCCGACGAAGTCTTCGCGCTGGTAAGGAAGTAACTTGGCCAGAGCTTTTACACGACGTTCTTTATCTTCGGCCAGAATCATCTCGCGCATGGCGTCGATGCGGTCGCCTTCGAAGAACATGTGTTCGGTGCGGCAAAGACCAATCCCTTTCGCGCCAAAGGCGAGGGCATTTTCGGCTTGTTCGGGAGTGTCGGCGTTCGTGCGCACGTCCAACTTTCGCGCGCGATCGACCCAACTCATAAGTTTGGCGTAGCGCTGGTACGTCTCACTCTTCTTGCCATCGAGCGAGCGATTGACCAACACCTGGACGATCTCAGATGGCGCGGTCGTTACTTCCCCGGCAAAGACTTCGCCCGCGGTGCCGTCGATAGAGATATGGTCACCTTCCCTAAGTGTAACTCCGCTGGCGGTAAGTGTGCGCCGTTGGTAATCGATCTCGATCCCGGAGGCGCCGCAGACACAAACCTTGCCCATTTGACGTGCGACCAAGGCAGCATGCGACGATACGCCGCCGCGCGAAGTGAGAATGCCTTCGGCGGCAATCATGCCGCGCAGGTCTTCGGGCGAAGTCTCGACGCGGGCGAGTAACACTTTCTCACCACGTTCCGCGCGTCTTACGGCTTCTTCCGCGCTGAAAACGACATGGCCGCACGCCGCACCTGGCCCGGCCGGTAATCCGGCCGCGATTTTTTTCGCGGAAGCGATCGATTTGCGATCGAATATCGGGGCGAGCAAATGGCTCAACGAATCGGCCGGAATACGCTTGATGGCGGCTTCCCTGGTGATGAGGCGCTCCTCGACCATCTCGACCGCGATGCGCACGGCGGCGAGACCAGTGCGTTTGCCGTTGCGTGTTTGCAGGATGTAGAGGCGGTTGTCTTCCACCGTAAACTCGAGGTCCTGCATATCCTTGAAATGCTTCTCAAGGATGCTGCGCACCTTCATGAGCGCCTTGTGCGCTTCGGGCATTTCTTTGGCGAGCTGCGCGATCGGGTGCGGCGTGCGCACGCCTGCGACAACGTCTTCACCCTGGGCGTTGATAAGATACTCGCCGTAGAAGACTTTCTCGCCCGTCGCCGGATCACGGGTAAAGGCGACACCAGTGGCGCTCGTGTTGCCCATGTTGCCGAAAACCATTGTCTGCACGTTGACCGCCGTGCCCCAGTCGTGGGGGATGCCATACTTACGGCGGTAGACGACGGCGCGGTCGTTGTCCCAGGAGCCAAAGACGGCGCCAATCGCACCCCACAGTTGTTTGCGTGGGTCCTGCGGAAAGCTCTTGCCGGTGCGTTCCTTGATTAGGTCTTTGAATCGCCTAACGAGTTCCTTCAGGTCGTCGACTGTCAGCTGGACGTCGGGAAAATTGTGATTGCCGTAACGCTCGTCTTTGAGGTGCTCGATCACGCTTTCGAACGGCTCATGATCTTCGCCCTGGCGTTTCTGCACCCCCATCACCACGTCGCCGTACATTTGCAAAAAGCGGCGGTAGGAATCCCAGGCGAAACGCGGGTTCCCGGTTTGTGTCGCGACGACCTCGACCACGGTGTCGTTCATTCCGAGGTTGAGAATGGTGTCCATCATGCCGGGCATCGAATCGCGCGCGCCGGAGCGGACGGAGACGAGCAATGGTCGTTCCTTGTCACCCAGTTTTTTCCCGATCGATTTCTCGACCTTCGCCAGCGCGGCCTCAACTGCCGCTTCCAGACCTTTGGGATAAGTGCGCTTGTTCGCGGTGAAGTAAGTGCAGACTTCGGTCGTGATGGTGAAACCGGGAGGTACCGGAAGACCGATACGCGTCATCTCGGCCAAGTTGGCGCCTTTGCCGCCGAGGAGCGGTTTCATGTTGCCCGCGCCATCGGCTTGGCCGTCTCCAAAATAATATACCTGGCGGCTCGGTTTTTTGGGCCGGATTTTGGTTTTGGTGGCGGGCTTCGAACGAGACGTTTTCTTGATCATGAAAGTAATTGAATACGCGGAGACGAACTCGAAATCGCGCCCCGAAGTGGCGTGAACCGCATAGTAGAACGAGCAACTGGAGAGTCAACGCGCCACCGTCGAGATGACGCTCTTTAGTCGTTAGGCAAACTGTCGCGCGGCGATAACGAATACCCGACGCGCAGAAAGCGGCGGCAACTGTGATGCTCCGCTCGTTAGGCTAAAGCAGAGGAATGGCTAGCTCTCGGCCGGCTCGGAGGCAAGCACATCGTCGATTGCGTCGGCGAAATCGTCCACGCCTGACATCGGAACGATGATGACGTTGCGATGACCCTGACTGTCCTCCGTGATACGCAGGAAACGTCCACGGCCGTTTTCGCGCAGATCGATTGAAAAAAGCTTCCGCTCGATTTGCAATTCTCGTGTTTCGATAATGCTGTCCATTTTTGACGGCGCGAATGTTAGGCTGGCGCCTGACAAAAAGGGAAGAAGATTTTTTAGCGATCTTGCTGCTGGCGTCGGCGGGGTTTTGCGGCGCGCTCTGCCACAATCGCGAAGTCGGCCTGGCGTTTGAAAGTATCTATCCGGGCGACGACTACTTGCAGCACATCGCCAACGGCGAGAACGCGCCGGGATCGTCGGCCGATTATGCGCTGTCGCGGGCTGTCGAAGCTGTAAAAATCATCGGTGAGCGACGAGATATGCACGAGGCCAGTGAGCAAAACATCTGGCAATTCGATGAGCAGGCCATAGTTGCGTACTTCCACTACGACGGCGCGAAAGACCTGTGGATTTTTTTGCGTCAGTTGGAGTTGGAGGAATTCCAGTTTTTTCATTTTCACCGCTTCGTTCTCCGCGTCCGCCGCGACGCGTTCCGTAGCAGAAATGTGTTCGGCGATCGTAGTCAGCTCTCCAGGGCTCCGCTGCGATCTCCCGCGTTTTCCCGCCTGATCGGCTAGACTGCGGTGGACCACGAGGTCGGCGTAGCGACGGATCGGGCTGGTGAAATGCGCGTAGTTCGTTTTCGCCAGGCCATAATGACCGAGCGGCTTCGTGTCGTAGTGCGCTCGCTTAAGACTTTTCAGGAGTCCGATTTTAAGCGCCTGTTCTTCTGCTTTGCCGCGGAATGACGCGAGGAGGCGCTGCAATTCCTTTCGATGGGTGAGATCGCCGGCCTGAAATCCATGGCTAAGGGCGAACTCGCGGTACTCGACCAGCTTTTCCGGATCGGGATTTTCATGCACGCGATAGATCGTGGGTACGAGCCGGTTTTTCAGGTCGGCGGCGACGGCTTCGTTGGCCGCGAGCATGAACTCCTCGATGAGCTGATGCGACTCGTCGTTCTCGATTTTCTCCAGGCGGAGCGGGCGCCCGGTGACGCGATCAACGATCACCTTTACCTCTGGAAAATCGAGATCGAGCGAGCCATGCGCGAAACGTCGTCGCCGCAGTAGTGTCGCCAATTCCCACGCAACATGAATCCGCTCGGACAGCTCGTCGTTAGGCGGGCTTTGCAGAATGGCAAAAGCTTCCTTGTAGGTGAGACGACGCGCGCTCTGGATGACCGTACGGGCAAAACGCGCCTGACGCGGCGCGCCATTTTTCGCAAAGCGGATGAAGACAGAATGCGTTAGCCTAACGACATTGGGATTGAGGCTGCAAACGCCGTTACTCAATCGTTCCGGCAACATTGGGATGACGCGATCTGGCAGATAAACACTATTTCCGCGTCGGCGCGCCTCGCGATCGAGCACACTGCCGGGTGTGACGTAGGCGGAGACATCGGCGATGTGGACGCCAAGTTGCCATTCGCCATTCGGCAAGCGCTCGACGTGGATTGCATCATCAAAATCGCGCGCGTCGTCGGGATCGATCGTGACAATGAATTTGCCGCGCAGGTCTTCTCGATCGTCGTGAGAATCCGGATCTACTTCCTCTGGAATGGCGTCCGCGGCGCGGAGAACGGCTTCGGGAAACTCGAGCGAAAGATCATATTTGCGAATGATCGAGAGCATGTCGACGCCTGGATCAGTGGCGCGACCGAGCAGTTCCACGATTTCGCCTTCGGGATTGACGTGGCGTGATTCCCAGTTCTCCAGTCTAACGACCACCTTGTCGTTAGGTTGTGGCGGACGTGGTGCGTCCGGCAGTGGACGCGGGTGGACGTAAACGTTGTGGACGAAGCGCGGATCGTCCGGCACCACGTAGGAGAAGTTTCGCGTCTGCTGCAATGTGCCAACAATGGTGTCGTGTGCGCGTTCAAGGATCCGAATGATGCGCCCGGTCGGAAGGTTGCGCCCGCCGCGGCTGCGCGAATACTCCGCATCCCGCGTGATGCGGGCGACGACGCGATCGCCGTTCATGGCAGTGCCGGTGTTTTCGGCAGAAATGAAAACGTCGCCCTCCTCAGCGCCTTCGCGCGCGAGGAAACCGAAACCGGCCTGGTGGATTTGGATTCGACCGGTCACGAGGTCGGCGGCTTCCGGCAGGATGTACCGATTCTTGCGAATGCGCGCGATCTCACCGGCGTGTTCCAATTCGCGCAGTGCTTCTTTGATTTCGCGTCCATTGTCGCTGCGAAGACCGAGCGCGGAGGCGATTTCCTTTTTGTCGAGCGGGCGGTATTTCGGGCGGCGGAGGAGAGCGAGGATTTTCTGTTGGAGATCGTTCTCGCGTTTCATTTTCGGAGCGAGCATGGAGGAAAACAGATGGTTTGGGAAATACGAAGACTTACAATTTGACTCTAGCATCTGTCGCTGCCTTGTGGCGTTCAGGGATTTGCTCGTTGAGAAATTGGGACGTCCAAACAGCCGATGATCAGAAGTGCAGCCCTCAGGTTAGGTCGAATAACCTTCCGCCTGTGTTAGTCTGAAAGGTGATGAGCGCGATCCACTGGAAAGTCGCCGGCAGCCGCCTCGACTTAACGAAACGTGCCATGCTTATGGGTGTGCTTAACGTTACCCCCGACTCCTTTTCTGATGGCGGTCAGTTTTTCGCCACTGAAGCCGCCGTCCGTCACGGGATGGAAATGGCGCAGAGCGGGGCTGAGATCATTGACGTGGGCGGGGAATCGACTCGTCCCGGCGCAGATCCAGTGTCGCCTAACGAAGAGATGGAGCGTGTTCTGCCGGTGATCGAGCAACTGGAGGCCGCCGGTTCATCACTAATCTCAATCGATACCTCGAAAGTGAAAGTGGCGCGCGCCGCGCTCGAAGCGGGCGCGACGATTATCAATGACGTGACCGGTGGACGAGGTGATCCGGAAATGTTTGCTCTCGCTGCCGAAAGCGGCGCAGCTCTTATCATCATGCACATGCAGGGCACGCCGCAGACGATGCAGAGAAATCCGATCTACGGCGACGTTGTGGCGGAGGTGGCTGATTTTTTTCGACAGCAATTTGAGCTCGCGATACGCTCGGGCATTGACCCGACGTGCATCGCTTTCGATCCCGGAATCGGCTTTGGCAAAACCGGCGCGCACAACCTGGAGTTGCTCGCGAACCTCCCTCGGCTTCGCATCGCGAATCGTCCATTGGTGGTCGGTGTCTCACGCAAATCGTTTCTCGGCAAAATCACCGGCCAACCTTCCGACCGCGCCAGCGCTACGGTGGCGATGACGTCGCTTTTGCGCGAGCGCGGAGCAAACGTCTTGCGCGTGCATGATGTCTCACAAAACGTCGAGGCTTTGCGCGCCACCGAAGCTCTTATGGCAGCTACCCAATGATTCACAACGTCGTCCAGCTCTTCTTCGATAAGTGGCGCAGCGCTGTCGAGATCGTGCTGCTGAGCGTGGTGATTTACTACGGTTACCTTTATTTTCGCGGAACGCGCGGAGCAAAAGTGCTCACCGGGTTGGCGATTGTTTTCCTCACCCTCACCTTGATCTCGCAACTCCTGAATCTGGTGGTCATTAGTTTCATCATTCGGAGCTTCTCGGTTTTCCTGGCGGTGGCGCTCGTCGTGATTTTTCAACCGGAGTTGCGCCGCGCCCTCGCGGAGCTGGGCGGACACCCAATTTTTTCCCTAACGAGCGAAAAGCGCGAAACGGTCCATGATCTGGCAGAAGTCGTGGCGCAACTTTCGAGTAAGCAATTCGGCGCACTGATCGCGATCGAGCGCGACACCTCGATTAAGATTTACGAAGACACCGGCGTGATTGTTGATGCGCAGTTTTCCAGCGAATTGCTCCTCACGCTTTTTCATCCGAAATCGGCTTTGCACGACGGCGGCGTTATCGTGCGCAGCGGACGGATCGCCGCCGCGGCTTGCATCTTTCCCGTGAGCCAGCGCGAGACGCTGGATCGCAGTCTGGGCCTGCGGCATCGGGCGGGCCTCGGAATTACGGAAGAGTCGGACGCGGTCGCGGTTGTCGTTTCGGAGGAAACGGGCGCGATCTCGATCTGTTATCGGCGCCGGATCGAGCGCGATTTTACTCCGGAAAGTTTCCGACAGCGGCTCGGAGAAATTTTGCTCCATCGTCACCATGAAGAAACTGATCCTGAACAACTGGCGGGCGAAGCTGACATCGCTCCTGCTCGCGACCGCGCTCTGGTACCTCATCAAAAAGAACGTAGCAACGACACCCTCACCGTCTGAGTGGAATCGCGCGCCGGCCGCGCAGGAGAGTCGGTGAGGGATGCGCTAAAGGATTGGAGAATTGAGATCTGTCGGGTCGCTCAGCGCAAAAAACGCGCGAGGTTCTCATCTTCCCACTTCCGCGCGCGGCCATAGCCAGGGAAGGCTTTTTCGCGACGATAGAATTCCTTCGTGTGAATAATCCGTCGGCCGGACGAATTTGTTTCGTCTGGTACAACTGAATGCAGCATCTCGTGATAGAGGATGTATTCAAGGAACCAGCGCGGGACGAACGGTTGATCGAGAAGTGGATGAATCCGAATGACACGGTCTTCTTCCTGAATCGAGCCGAAGATGAAGTACTCGCGCGGCCGCTCCTTCCGTCGCCGACCCCACACAACGCGATAACCACGAAGACGTCCCCGAAAGTGCCGTTGGTTCACACGATCGAAAATCGGGCGCAAATCAAAATAGCGGCCTTCGTGCCGGAGGTTGAGATGCCGTTGCATCGGCAACAGTGGTCGGGCCAGTTTTCGTTTTGCTTTTTTCTTTGCCATCACGAACTCCTCCAGCGAGAGAAGAATGGGCCATCAGTGTATGGTTCGCCCGACGAACTGACAAGGACGGGCGCAGGCAGGGAAAGCGTTTCGCGTTCTAACCTGCTCAGTAGCAAAGAGATAAAATTTATGATTCTACGGATGACGCGAGCATACTGGACTTCCGTTTCGAGTCGGTCATCTTATGCGTCTACCGCTAAAATTCGATCCGCCGTATGACGCCATTTCTCCGAAAGCTCCTCGGGCTCAATTGGCTGCTCGCTCTGACGATGCTCGCCTTGGCAATTTTTGGAGTCGTCGCGATTTACAGCGCCACCTACATGCGGCAGGACCCGGTCGCGGCGGAATTTTGGCGTAAGCAGGCGAGCTGGGTCGCGGTGGGCTTTTTCGCCTTCATGGTCGCGAGTCTCATCGACTATCGCTGGGTCAAGTGGGGCGCGCTTCCGATGTATCTTGCCGGACTTTTTTTTCTCATTCTTACGCGCTTCATCGGGACGAAAGTGTATGGCTCGCGCAGCTGGCTCCATCTTGGACCGATCAATTTCCAACCTGCGCAACTTGCAATCGTGGCCGGTATCGTGGTGCTGGCGCTTTTTCTTAGTCAGTTCCGCCAGATGCACCCGATGCTGCGCCTGACCTTGTGCGGTGCAATTGTCGGCGCGCCTTGTCTGCTCATTCTCATGCAGCCCGATCTCGGCGAGTGTATTATCTGGGGACCGGTTGTGCTTGCGCTTCTCTTCGTCAGCGGGATGCCGTTGCGTTATCTAATATGTGTCGTGCTTCTCGTGGTGGCCTGTGTGCCCGTGGCTTACATCGGGCTTAAGCCTTATCAACAGGAGCGCATCACCGCCTTTATCAACCCGGACATCGATCGTCAGGGTTCGGCGTGGGCGATCAATCAATCCCTCATCGCGATCGGTTCCGGCGGTTGGGCTGGGAAGGGATTTAAAGCGCCGAACACGCAAATCGAGCTGGGCTTTCTGCCTTCGACCGCGGTGCATAACGACTACATTTTTTCTGCCATCGGCGAGCAATGGGGATTTGTTGGCGGATTCGCGTTGTTGAGCGCCTTTGCTCTTTTGCTCCTGACTTGTTTGTTCATCGCTTGGAAAGCGAGCGATATGTTTGGTCTTTTGCTGGTCATTGGCATCGCGACGCTCATTTTTACTCACGTCTTTCAAAACGTCGGGATGACGATCTCAATTTTGCCCATCACCGGTGTGCCCTTACCGCTCATCAGCTACAGCGGCTCCTTTGCCTTGATGATCATGTTTGGTCTTGGGATGGTAAACAGCGTGTGGGTGCATCGAAAAGTGCCCGTGCGCTGAGATCGGCGGCTTCAGCGAATCCGCGGTCACCACTTCGCTTAACCGTGGACAAAACGCCGCCTTTGGCCATATTGCCCATCCCAAAATGACCATTCTGACTAACTTCCTGCTCGTCATCGAGGTGATCGTCGGGCTGCTCATGATGCTTGTCATCCTGATGCAACGGCCGAAAAGCGAAGGCCTCGGTGCAGCGTTCGGCGGAGGTGTTACGGAAAACATTTTCGGCGCGCAAACGACCACTGTCCTCACCACCGCCACAACTTGGCTGGCGAGCATTTTCTTTGTGATCGTCCTCTTTCTTTCGATCCTCTATGCGCATCGCGGAGCGCCTAACTCGGCAGTGCGACGCGAGCTGGAGAAAAGCGCCGCTACCTCAAAAACAACGGCCCCACTTCCGGCCAAGGCCGCGGCGCAAGGTGCTGCGGCTGATGCCAAGGCAATGGTGAATCCGGTGCCGCAAAACACGCCCGCGAATTCCGACGCCGCTTCATCGCCATCGGCTGCGGCAGCGGCGGTGGGGGTTGTGCCCGCAGGCGCGCCAGTCTCTTCCGCCACGCCTGCTGCCTCAGCCAAACCGACACCTTAAAGAATCGACCCAAGCGGGATTCGAACCCGCGTCTGGTGCAAGGCCGCGCTGCTTGGACGTGACAGGGAAGTTTACTGCGGATGCGGGCCCGCCAGGCGCTTTCGCGCGGCGTGGCTGACGCCTATGCTGCAGCTAACGTCGAGGCGGTTTGAACTAATCTGAAATCAAAATTGGGCAGCCTGCGGTTGCAACATTTCCTGGTCCAGGCTCGGCCTTGTGATCTTCACTCGGCCGCAATGTGACCGCCTTTAGCGGCGACGGAACGTTTCATGAAGAAAACTAAGCCGATGAGTGCGACAGCTACTACGGCGAAGATTAAGAAGGTGTCGAAGTACGAGAGAGCCAAAGACTGTTGATCGCGCAAGTTAGCAAGACTTTGTAACGCCATTTGCTTCGCAGCCACAGGATCGCCTGTTTGTTCAAGAAAAACTGATTGAGCTTGTTGCAGGTACGAATTCAGCGCTGGATTAAGCGGATCCAGATTTTCACCAAGTCGCAGCACGTGAAATTGATCCCGCCGCTCCTGGATGGTTTGAGCGAGCGAAGTCCCAACACTGCCTCCTTCATTTCGCAGAAGTGCAAGCAATCCGACCGCCGCGCCACGAAGTTGCGGTGGAATATTGCTGAAGGCAGCCACATTGAGCGGCGCGAAGATCATAGATAACCCAACAATAAACACCACACGTGGCCAGACGATTTGCCATGGACTGATATCTAAATTCAGCCGCGACATCCAGTAACCTCCGGCGGCAAGAATCGCCAAACCCACCGCCATAAGGTAGCGGGCATCCGTTCCGCGGCCTAACAAACGGCCGACAATCGCAAGCATGATGATGGCGAAGAACCCGGCGGGCGAGAGCACGAGACCGGAGCTGGTTGCATCGTAACCGAAGAGCGACTGAAGCAAGGCCGGCAAGCTGACGGTGTTTGCGTAGAGAATGGCAAACGCGCAGAAGATGATAACGCAGCAAATACAAAAATTTCTGTTTTTCAGAGTCCGGAAGTTGATCAAAGGATTGTCATATTGTGTCTCGCGGACAATCAGGCCGATCAGACCAGCAACAAACAGGAACGCTAAGGCTTGGACCCTGAGGAACGGATCGCCAAACCAGTCCCATTCCTGACCTTTGCTGAGTAAGACCTCCCACGAAGTCATAGTTATGGCGAGCAGAGTAAGCCCGAGGGTATCAAACGGCCGATGCTCCTTTTTCGCTTCAGCGCCTTGTGCTTTCAGATAGTCCGGATCGAACACCAGCGCGTTGCACATCATGAGGGCGAGAATTCCAACCGGCACATTGATATAGAAGACCCAGCGCCAGTTATAATTGTCCGTAATGTAACCACCGAGGGTAGGACCGACGACGGGCGCAAACAAAGCGGCGATTCCAAAAACGGTTTGAGCGGCGCCCTGTTTCTCCCTTGGAAAGGCATCAAGCAAGACACCCTGGCTCGATGGCTGTAACCCGCCGCCAGCCAGTCCCTGCAAAACGCGGGAGAAGATCAGCATGTTGAGGCTCGTTGCCATTCCGCAAAGAGCCGAGGCGATCGTAAATACCAGGATCGAAAGCAAGAAATAGTTACGACGCCCGAGACGAATCGAAAGCCAGCCGGAAATAGGGAGAATGATTGCGTTAGCTGCGAGATAACTGGTAATTACCCACTCACCATCAGTAACGGCGGCCGATAGTCCGCCCGCGATGTGACGCAGAGCCACGTTTGCGATTGTCGTATCCAGGACCTCCATGAAAGTCGGGATGACAACAGCTACAGCAATGATCCATGGATTGACTGCGCGCGGAATTACTGGTGAATAAGTTGGAACAGCGATGGACGAAGCGGCCATTACTCGTCTGCTGAAGTCGCTTTCGCCGGCGATGTCGCTGTTTCCTGCAGGAACTTGCCCGCGTTAGGACCTGTCGGTTTGCTCCAAAGATCCACGGTCGGCGTAACCGAAAGACCAACGAACAAAGGTAACTTGTCAGGATCGTAGTTGATTAGGTCAATCCGCACGGGTAAGCGCTGAACGACCTTGACGAAATTACCAGTCGCATTTTGTGGCGGAAGCAAGGCAAGGGTCGAACCGGTGCCAAAGGTGAAGCCCGAGATGCGTCCCTCAAACTTTTGTCTACCGCCATACATGTCAGCTTCGATGACCACATGCTGACCGATGCGCAGGTTACGAAGCTGTGTTTCCTTGAAATTGGCATCGATCCACGTATCGCGGAGCGATCTCATTGCCATTAGACTCTGTCCCACCTGAACGTTATTCCCGGGATTGACACTGCGGCGGGTAACTACGCCATCGATCTCGGCGACTATCGTACAGTAACGCAAGTTTAACGTTGCATCATCAAGGTCACGCTCCGCTCGCATTAACTCCGCCTGCGCCTGTTTTAACCCCGGAGCGGCTTTAATGATCTCACGGTAAATCTTGTTGACGTCTCCCCGTGGATCGCGGCGGTAAAACTCGGCCAGAATCTCTTTCGGCTTCAGGTCCCAGGAGGATGGAACCACGCCTAGTTGAGAAGCACTTTGCAATAGTTGACTTAGCGCTTCGCGAACGGAGGAAAATGTCTGATCAAGATCGGACGGAACGCTGGTCAGGTCGTTGCCTTCGGCCGGTTGCGCCGGAAGGCCGAGCGCAGCGCGCGCCTGATAAACGTTTTCCAGAGTCTGTCTGACCTGCGCCGTTGCAACATCCAATTGCTCGCGTTTCTGGTCGTACTCTTCTTTGCTCGAGACTTTAGTTTCGAGAAGCTTCTTCGCCCGATCGAACTCCGCCTGTGCCAAAACCTGTGTCGCCTTGCTCTGTTCCCAGGTGGCCACCCGTGCACGAATGATTGCAATCTGGTTGTCCACATCTTCGATTGCGTGTTGCAGTTTGAAACGAAGTCCGCGTGTCTGGCCGATCTGGCTACGAGCGGTTGCCTCCGCGACAACGAGATTGGCTCGGGCTGTGTCGACAGCAGCCTGCTTGATTGCTACCTGAACCCGGTAAGGCTCCGGGTCCAGTTGCACCAGCACGTCCCCTTTCTTCACGCGATTGTTGTCATCGACCAGGACGTGCATGACCTGTCCACTGACCCGCGGCGCAACAAACGTGACGTAGCTATTCACGTAGGCATCATCGGTCGAGACGGTATGCAAGCCGTGGAAGGTCCACGGAATAATCACAAAAAGAAGGAGCAGCGCACCGGCACTGATCAAGATCAAACGGCGATGTCTTTTTAAGAAAGCGAATAGCGCCGTTAATCTTGCATTGGATGAGACGGCAGTCGGTGCATTACCTTGGGAGCCAGCTGATTCCTGGTCGGCCATATGTCATCAACCATGCCCGGAGTAACGTCGCTTGGCGAGGATAATTCAGTCCAGCGGCTAGCCTCGGTCCGCGCCCAGATTTTTTCTCAAAATTCTCTTCACTTCGCGGATGGCGTCCGCGTTATACTGCGCACCGTGGTCGGAGTTAACGACTAACTCTGACTCGGCGCCCTCTAGATGCGAGCTCCAATACGGGACGACGCCATCAGAGCTATTTGGTGTGTCGCCCCGTCCGCGATCGCCCATGATTGAGTTATACGGAATGCCTGGCGTAATGGGGAGTTTGTTCACCGCGCGCACAAAACGATCGTTAGGTTCGAGTGTATCGACGCTATTCGGCATGCGACTGAACTGTCCCGCTGCCGGGTCGGGAATGAGAAGCAGTTTCATTTCATCGTAGATAGGCCCAAACAGGCGCGGAGTCCTGACCAGAGAGCTACCGATCCGGCCGATCCAGCTAGTCGCTAGTTTGCTGCCGCGATGCGGCGTTGAGATAAATATCACTCGTTGCACGTCACGTCGATGATCGAAGACTAACGCCTCTTCGAGAAGTTTGCGTGTTTCCGCCGTCATCAGAGTCTTGGCTGGCGTGGCACCGAAGAAATCGCGCCAGATTTTGTCTCTGGCATCCGTGACCATTAATCGACAGATCATTCCACCCATGCTGTGACCGATAAGGATGGCAGGCTTGTGATGGGGATAGGCCCGCATGATTCCGTCCAGGTCCCGCCGGAACAACGCAGCTGAGTAAGGATAGGGATAGCCACTGGGGTAACTATAGAACCAAAACTGATAATGCCGTCTTATAAATGGATCGCGGCGGAGAGACTCGATCATCGGTACCCAGCTCGCCCCTGTTTCTTGCAAGCCGTGCACGAAAATTACAGGGGTTCGCGCGGGATCAAAGTCCTGCAGTTGGCAAAGCATTGTTGTATCCGAATACGCTCCAGGATTGATGAGACGCGAGAACCCGAGCCGGTCAGGATGTTCGCGAGCAATCAGGAGTGCCGCGGGTGCATCGAAATCGGCAGCTAGCGGAAAGCTTTGGTGGTTGAGAGCGACTTGGTCTGTCCTTAGTGGGTCGATGAACTCCAGCTTCGCTTCCTTATGGGAAAAGCGGACGATTGCGGTCGCCGGTGCGTAAACGCGGCGGTATTTGTATTGCTGCCGAAAGTTTGGAGTTTCGCTGCGCCCGACTAACACGAGGGGCGCGCCCAGGCCGCTGGCGGCTGAGTAAGTCTTAAAGAATTTCCCGCGGATCTTCAGTGTGTCGGTGGGAAATACTTCGTACCGGTCCGGATCATGTTCTGCATCGATCGGCTTCGGAGATAGGAGAGTGTAGCTGCCTTGGTCGGTCGACACTGTGGTCGGATGCCGCCATGGCTGCAGGTTTGCGCGCTCGACGTTCTGTACCGCTCGCGCGACGGAAAAGTTGTAGATGCTTAGTGCGAACGAGTCGCCCGGTCGCTGCTCCAGGACATTCAATGAAAGCCTGGCGGCAGAGATATCGTCGCCTAACGAGATCAATGGTTGTTCTCGCTCGGCGGCGACCAGGTATTTGCTTGCAACCCTCAGCTGTTCGTCGCTCCCGCTTGCAGTCGGGAGGCGCGCTTGCGTTTCCTTTACCGTCGCGAGATGCGCGCAACCGCACCATCCGAAGATCGATAACGCGAAGACGATGTTCTTCCACGATTTCATTGTGCAGTTCGCAGATTCGATCTGAGCGCGCTCGGGCCAGATGTATTTGAAGACGAATGCGGTGACGATCAGTCCAAAGAGGATTCCAATCACGCGATTGCGGACGTTATCGAGATCGGTGTCGGGCGCGTATCCCTGAAAGACGCTGTAGAAGAAAGCGAACGCGATCTGCAGCCCGGCATAACTGATCCGTTCGCTTCCAGCCGCGACCCAGCCCGCGATGGCAGCGGCACAAGCGACGAGGACGACGAGCGACGCAATCGTTTCCATGTGCGGCATGAGGAACACGATGGAGAAAAGCGCGAGCGCGCCGCCGATCAGGCAACCGACGAATCGCAAAGTTCCTTTGTAGAGCGTCGCCTCAGTGCTCTCCAGCGCGATGAACGTGCAGGTAATGAACGCCGTGTGAATTCCCGACCAATCGATCGCCGATAAACGATGTAACAAAACATCGCGGCGAAAGTGACTTTGAGCGCGAAGTGAACGTGCGCGGGATTGGTGAATGCGTCCGGCACAAATAGAACCTTGTCGGTTTCTGGCCGATGTTCGGCTGGTCAGCCGCGCGATTCGTCCGGCAGAAACAGAAGGTTCAGCACGACTGTGACGGCAACGCCGTAAACCATTGCCACCCAAAGCCATAGAAGTCCCCGAACCAGCAGTTCAGGTGAGGGAACTTCTTCTCCGACCGATTGCGAGACAGCGACAATAAAGCCGATGATAAATCCGAGCGGCCCGAGGACAAAGACACGCGACAGGTACATTCCAAGAAAAAGCGCGATTGCCATTCCGGGAATGCGCAATTCGGGATGACCGTAAGTGAATTTGTAAAGCAGGAGAGTGCCGGCAATACCGATGGTCAGGCCGATAAGTCCGAGGAGTCCGGTAAGTGTCGTGAGATGCTTGCTCTCCTTCGAGACGAAAAAGACCATGTAGGCGGTGACCGCGAGCTCCGGCACCTGCAACGCCATCGAAATGATCACGCACAAGACCGCGCCACCGACCATGATCGCGGTCCGGATTTCGCGGGCGCGTGTCGGCGCCAGTTCGCGTTTGAACCAGCCAAGCCAATCCGAATCACTCGGACGTGCTTCGAGAAACGTCGCGCTCATGGGACTCATTTCGGCGCGGCGGACCTTTGATAATTGCGACCGCGGACGCACCCATGCGGAAAAGATCTTGGTCCGGATTTTCGACTTCGATGCGAACCGGAAATCGTTGCGCGACGCGCACCCAGTTCAGTTCGCGCTTCACATAAGGGACATCTGCAGGCGGGAAATCGATCTCACCTTCGGGCTTCACCGCCCAGCCGATTCCCTGCACTTTTCCGCGGAAGCGTTGGTTAGGCGCGGACGAGAGGTAAACAATCGCTTCGCTGCCCGGAGCCATATGTCGAATTTCCGCTTCGCGAAAATTCGCGATGACGTACCACTTGCGAGTGTCGAGCAATGAAAAGACCGGAATGCCGACACTCGCGTACGCGCCGGCGGAAATGTTCAGATTCACGACGCGACCCGGGAAACGGCGCCGTGACTTTGCAGTAGGAGAGTTCCAGTTCGGCGAACCTTACCGCCGCGACTGCGCCCGGTCGTTGCGCGAGCAATGTTTGTAATGTGCTGAGTGCGGTTTTGGCCTGATTCAGCTTTTGTTCCGCAGCGGCCAATCCCTGCGGCCGCGACCCGTGACGCGGTCGTGGCTTCGTCCACTTGTTCCGCCGTCGCGAAGTGCTTCGGCAGCAGCGGCTCGAGCCGGTGCAACGTGTCGTTAGCCTGTTTCTCCTGCGCCGCTGGCGAGTGCCACACCTGCTTCGGCGGCCTTCACCCCAAACTTCAGTTCTTCATCCTGTGATCGTCCGATTTCAATCTGCTCGTCCAACGCGGCCAGCGCTGATTTTGCCTTCTCCAACGACAGTTCGTAGTCGTCGGGATCGATTTCGAAAAGCAGATCGCCTTCTTTGACCAGCTGATTGTCCTGAACAGCCAGCCTAACGATTTGTCCACGCACTCGCGGAACGACTCCGACCACATTGGCACGCGCGGCTCGCATCATCGGTTCGCGGATGTCGTTCGATTATTGCCCAGACGTAAAGCGTGATCAGCACGGCACTGGCGACGATCGACGACGCTGACAATCTTGCGAATGAAGCTTGCGCTGTTCGACGTGGTCGTCCGCTGAAGTCACGAGCTCTTTCTTCTCGGAGGTGTAGTGGCTTGATGCATGTCAGTTTTGGTAGAACAGAATCCACGTCGCGAAGGTGAAGATGATCATGAGGCACGAATAGATGAGCGGCGCCGGCCCGAGGTAGGGTTTCAGATCGCGCAGCTGCACGATCCAATGCGCAATTAGGGTTCAGGTCAGCCCGCTTAGAATGCAGACCATCCAGGCCGGGAAATATGAGCCGAGAATATCGACCGTCGGCGAATGGTGACTCAAAGCATCGATGCCCCGAAGCAAGAGAACGATCAAGACGAAGCCCGCGACGACAAACTTCGCAGACTGTTCCATGCGTTTTCATCGCTTAACGATTTACCGGCTGAAGGTCTGAGCTGTCGCGCCGTGACGGCCGCGCCAGGTCTCCGGTGCTCAGTGCGAGCGCGGTTGCGGCCGTAAAGATCGCGGACTGCGTGTCGTGACTCACGCTCCGAGCGACGCAAGGTTCCGCTGCGCGCTAACGATCTCCGGATAAGTGCTCAGCCCGTTGCTTGTAAGATTCGAGAACGGCGTCGAACGCGTTTTGCGATGCCGTGACGAGCTTGGCCGCGGAATCCTGCTTGCGCAGAGCGGTCTTGAAGTCGGTGTAAGCTTTCCAAACTTCGCGCACAGCGGAATCGCGCGCTCCCGGCAAGTTCGTTCTCGGCGCGTGCAAGTCAGCCTCGGCCGCTTCCATCTTGTGGCGACGAGCGAAAGCCATCAAAGATCGGGACGCTGGCGGTGAGAAAGGCGCCATAAGTTGGCCTGGTGTCGCCGAAATATTTCGAGCCGGCAATGCTGACATCGAGCTCGGTTTCGCTGACGTGCGCGTCGATCGCAACTTTCGGATAATACTCCGCGCGCACTTTTCGAATTTCGTTCTGCTTCGCGTCGAACGTTTGCGAGCTTTGCCACAAGGTCGGGCCGCTGCGACAAAGCTCGCGCGATCAGTTCATCGACCGAACCGTTCGTTTGCTCCGATGTCGATCTTTGTCCGAGGTCAGCCACGTTCAGTGGCACGGTCGGCAACAGTCCGATGCTCTCGACTAACGCTACTCGCGCATCGCTCTCGACACCAGTCGTTGCTTCAACGTCGAACGCCGATTGCGCGGTTTGTTGTTGCGCTTGGAGCAGCTCGGGCTTGGTCGCGAGGCCATTGTCGACGCGCGCCTGGACCGCTTGCTCCACCGTTTGCGCCGCTTCCAGCGCGCTCTGACGCTACCAGAACTTTTTGGCGAGCGGTTCCGAGTTGATAAAAACGATCCGTTACTTGAAAAACGATTTTCTGATGGGTCGCGTTGAAGCCGACGTTCGCCATCATCAGCTGTTCCTTGGCCGACGCGACCACGGCGCTGCGTTCACCGAAATCAAGCAACATCCATTTCGCGTTCAACTCTCCGCGGTAAACCTGAGCTTCGGTGACCAGCGAACCGCCGCCGGTAATCGAAACAGCATTAAGGCTTGGATTCGTTAGGAGCTTCTCTCGATTCACCGCCAAGGTGGGAAACGGAATGAAAGCGCGATCGTAGCCTGCCGCTGCGGATGCGGCGAGGTACGGATAGTAGGCGCTTTCACTCAGACCGACGGCCAGCGGCCGCTTGTCGAGCGCGTTCCCAGGCGACCCGCGTTTCGGGGTTGTTGCGCTCGGCGATGTCGATCAGCTCTGCGAGGTTGTAGACTTTTCGGGGATTGATCGAAACGCGAGAGCCGCCTTGCGGTCGTTCGAAGGATAGTTGGCGAGGTCGCGTTCGTAGTTTGGCAGGCCCGGTGGCGACCAGGCTCTGTCAGAACTTGGCGGGGGATCATTGCGGGCATTCGCGACTGCGAATGCCAACAGCAATTGCAGGCTTAAGAGGCGTCTGGACATAGCTCATCGCTCCCAGCCTGGTTCTACAACAAAGTCCGACACCGTCACCAGCTCAGAAAAGCCTTTTTTGGATGCCTCAAATGGACGCTGAAACGGGCTGGACCGAGCGGCGCGATCAAAACGTTCATCTCCGAGATGGAGTTTCTCCATCAGGGCCGCGACATGGCGGTCGATAATATTCTGGCAAGCAGTCAACTGCCGCCCGCGATTGCGGACGCCTTCGAGTGCCACCACTTCCAAGTCATCTATATTATATAAAGTGACATTACTTAGACCGGCGGTGGCAGGGTCGATATTGCGCGGCACCGACAGGTCGATGAGCAACAGCGGCCGATCGTGCCGCGCTTTCATGAGGTTTTCTATGTCCTCGCGATCGAGAAGAACTTCGCCGCTGCTCGTCCCAGCGATCACGACGTCGCTGTCACGCATTTCGAAAAGGCAATAACCAAAGCAGACCGCTTCTCCCCCGCAGCGGGCCGCCAGATCGATCGCGCGGTCGTGGGAGCGACTCGAAACGAAGATCGAGCGCACACCTTTTTTGACGAGGAGCTGAACACAACGTTCGGCCATTTCGCCGGCGCCGATCACCATGACTGATTTGTTGGCGAGATCGTTGCTGAACGCTTTCTCGATCAACTCAACCGCGGCGCTCTTGATTGAAACCGTGCCGCGACCGATTGCCGTGCGCGTGCGAATCTCCTTGGTCGTCTGAAAAGCTTTTTGGAACAGGCGATTCAAGACCGGCCCGGTTAGTCCAGCCTCGCGCGCAGTTTCATAAGCATTCTTGATTTGCCCGGTGACCTCAGTTTCGCCGAGTGCCATTGAATCCAGACCCGCAGTGACCCGAAGCAGATGCCGCACGGCTGCGGCGCTCTCGTACAGATAAATGTGCGGATCCAAATCGCCCGGCTCAGCGCAAAGCAACTGTAAGAGCGACTTGATGTGATGCGTTGCGTGTCGGGTTGTTCCGTAGATTTCAACACGATTGCAAGTTGAAAGCAGAACGATTTCGTCGAGGTGGCCGAAGCTCTTCAGCACAAACGCAAGATCAACAATCTCGGATTGTTTCACCGCGAGTTGCTCGCGGAGTTCGACCGGCGCGGTCTTGTGGCTGATTCCGACCGCGAAAAGTTTCATGTCACTTAGTCAGAGTGGTTTCGAGTCGCGTGGGCTGAGTTCCCCGATCTGTCGTGGCGGGACTGGGCGGCGTTGTTTGTGCCGGTTCGGATTGCTGATAATTCACGATCAGACGCGAACCGCGCTGTCCGGTCAGGAACAACCAGGCCCATTGCAGGAAGACGCTGATCCGAAGACTGAGCTGAGCCAGATACATAGTGTGAATGAAAGCCCACGCCAGCCACGCGAAGAGGCCATGGATGTGTATTTTCCCGCTTTCCAGGACGGCCCAGCCTTTGCCGACCACAGCCATGTTACCTTTGTCGAAATAGCGAAACGGTTTCGGACTTTTCTTTCCGGTGACGCGGCGACGAATTAATTTCCCTGCATAATGTCCCTGTTGCATCGCGACCTGGGCGACGCCACCTAACGGTTTCCCGTCCTGATCGAGCGAGGCGGTATCTCCGACCACAAAAATTTCCGGATTACCGGGAACACTCAGATCGCTTTTGATGCGCACGCGACCAGCGCGATCGGTCTCCGCGCCTAACCATTTTCCAGCCGGCGAAGACGTAACACCGGCCGTCCAGATCACTGTTTTGCTCGCAATTCGCTCGCCTGCGACAATGACTCCTTCGCTGTCGATCTTCTCGACATTGTGGCCCAGATGGATTTCGACTCCGAGCTTTTGCAGATGGAACTCTGCTGCCTCAGACAGACTTGGGGCAAAAGTGCCAAGAACCTTTCGAGCGCCATCGAGCAAAACAATTCGTGCTGAAGTCGGATCGATCCGGCGGAATTCGGAACGTAATGACGATCGAACGAAAATAGCGAGCGCCGCCGCCAGTTCGACGCCGGTTGGTCCGGCGCCAACCAAAACGAACGTCAACAATTCGCGGTGAAGATCGACATTTTCTTCGGCCTCGGCCTGCTCGAAGGCGCTGAGGATCTTGTTTCGAATACCGACGGCATCGGCCAGGGTCTTCAAGCTCGGAGCAAACTTTTCAAATTCGTTGTGTCCGAAATAACTGGGACGAACACCGGTCGCGAGAATGAGGTAATCGTACGGCACCGGCACCTGCTCGCGATCTGCGTCGTTTACAAGAACGCAGCGCTGCGCCTTATCCACGCCGGTGACCTCGCCCATGATCACCGTTGTATTCTTGTGTCTTCGCAATACCTCGCGGAGTGGCGAACTCATCTGCGACGGCGCCAGGACTGAGGTCGCTACCTGATAAAGAAGCGGCGCAAAAACAGAATGGTTCGTCCGATCGATGAGAATGACTTCGACCGGCGCTTTCCCAAGGGCTTTGGCCGCAGCCAGACCACCAAAACCGCCGCCGACGATCACTACCCGCGGCGTCTTCGACGTCTGCTCATCCGTACCATTGATAGAATTAAGATTGGCATCGTTCATCCATCCCTTTCTCAAGCTTTTGAGAGCCCAAATTTCAAAGATTTTCGCTCCAGCCACCGATTGTTGGGAGAAGTATCCGGCCCTTGGAAGACGGCGATTAGCCGTGCTGCTCGATCGCTTCCTTCATAAATCGCCTGCCTGTCTCCCGGAGCGGCCCCATCCCGCTTCCGGGCAAAAACCACAGACCGATGTCTTCGTCCCGGGAATAAAGAAAGACAACGTGATCGCCTGTCACCGCATGGTAGAACGCTGCGTGAGGATTCTTAGCAATCAACTGCAAGAGCTTTTCCCGCCAAGGATCATCCGGGGAATGGAAAATCTCGTCCGCCAGGTTCTTCAATTCTTCAACGCTAATTGTTCGCAGAGATTTCCTGATCGCTTTACTTCGCTCTTCGTTGATGTGTTCGAAGTCTTTGAAATTATCGAATGGCATAAGTGTCCTTCCTCGAATCTGATTCGTTAGGTTGAATGCGGCCTGTTTTGTTCCTGCTGAAAGTGGTCGATCACGTCGGCAACGCTGGTGAACCGATTTATGCCACCTAGTTTTCCATCGATGCCCTCGTGCCGGAGCCGGTCGCGCACTGACGAGCGGGGCTCGACCGCCTGGAATCGGACTCCTTTGGCGGTTAGTTCGTCTGCCATGGCGGCCAGGGCGTACGCGCTCTGCAGATCAATTAGTGGCGCGGCGGAAAGATCGAGAATGACAAGCTTGGGCGGCGCCGGCCCCGCATTAATGTGGTCGAGGATTGCTTCGCAAACGTTGTCGACGTTGAAATAAACAAGACCCGATTCCGGGCGGAAAATCTGCACGTTTTCAATCAGTTCGTTGTCGGGATGCCTTTCGCAATCCGAGAATCGACGTGTCCCTGGAATGCGCCCGAGCAAACCGACATGCGGATGAGCCGATACGTGAATGACCTGAACAAGAGAGATCACCGCCCCAATCATCACGCCGCGCAGAAGGCCGAACGTGAGCACGCCGGCAAAAGCCGCGACCGCAACAACGAACTCCGGACGATCGCTTCGCCAGAGTTGTTTCAGGGTTGAAAGTTTGAACAAGCCCGCCACCGCCACCAACACAACGGCGGCGAGAACCGGTTGCGGCAAGGCGCTCAAAAGATGGGAGAAAAAGAGAGCGACCACTAAAATGAAGACGGCCGCTAGAGCCGTGGAGAGTGGCGTGCGCGCACCGCCCTCTTCGTTAACAACTGATTGCGACGTGCCGCCGCTGACCGGAAAGCCGCTGCCAAGTCCGGCGACCAGGTTCGACGCCGCGAGCGCGAGATTTTCCTGGTTGGCATCGAACCGTCCGCCGTGCTTGGCGACAAACATCCGGCCAATCGCGGCCGTTTCGACTGCGCCGAGGAGGAAGCAGGCGAAGGCGAGCGGAAGCAGTTCGTTCAAGTCATGCCAATAAACCGCGGGGAATCGAAGCGGCGGAATTCCCTGCGGGACAGCGCCGATTAGTTTCACGCCGCGCGTCTCCAGTGAAACTGCCGACGCCGCGACAATACCGCCGATGACAACGAAAAGCGCCACCGGTTTGTGATTGAAGAAAGTCTTGCCGACTACCAGGAGCGCCAGCGCGACTCCTCCAACGAGGATTGACGCAGCGTTCGTCTCACCAAGATGCTTGAAGAAGAAACCCGCGTTCTCCCAGAAGCTGCCGTGAGTGCCGTGAAAACCAAACAGCTTCGGTAATTGCGTGCTGGCGAGGAAAAGTGCCACTCCGCATTTGAATCCGGTCATGACACTCTCTGAGATGAAGTGCACCAACACCCCGGCTTTAACGAGCCAGGCGACGAACGCGATAATGGCCACGAGGAACGCCGTGCCGGCTGCGAGTGCGCCAAATCGCACAATGTTTCCGCCCGTGATTTCTGAGAGCGACGAACCGATGACGAGCGAGATTGCCGACGTGACAGAAGCAGCGGTGTAACGCGATCCGCAAAAGATCCAAAAAACCAACCCACCAAACAGACAGGCATAGAGACCGGCCTGCGGCGGCAGATTGGCAAGAGATGCGTCGCCTATCGCAGCGGGAAGCAGGTAGGCCGCCAGCGTGACGCCAGCGACAAAGTCGAAGCGAAACCAAGCACGTTGGTAACTGCGCAGCCACGCGATAGCGGGAACTGCCGTTTTCCACCACGCGCTCATTAGGTCTTAAAAATGGAAATTCGCGAGATGAGCAAAGGAAAAAGTGCGACGATCAAAAGAACTCCATTTACGACTTCGCTCATCACGACAACCTGGCCATACCCGGTTTTCGGTGAGTAGTCGGTTAAAGCCAATGTGAAAACGCTAACGTAAATGGCGTCGAGCGGAGCCTTAGTTGACGGGAAGATTTCTGTTCCAACATAGAGCCCGGCAAAGCCCAGGAGAACCGCCGTGAAAAGTAGCACAACAAGCAAAAGAGCAGCCGTTCTTCGAGGAAAAAAATTCGCGAGCCATGGATGTCGATCCAAAAAGCTCTCGTCGTCCGATCGGAGAGCCGCGAGCAGCAATACAATAGACAGATATAAGTCCGAAATCGCTATCACGATCCAGGCGAGCAACCGGGACCCTAGAAAAACGGACGCCATGCCCGTTGCTGAAATCAAAAAAAAGATGCCCATTAGAGCGATATCCTTTCTTGTTTCTTTGCTCACAGATGCGGATTGAATTCTCCTGTCTTTTTTCTCAAGCTTTGGAAAACCTGCATTTCAGAGAATCTGGGCTTTTCTCGGCGCCTCGGTAGAGGGCCGAATCAGCTCGATGACCGCGCAGCCGCGCTCGTTAGGCGAGCCAGAAACTAATCAGCAGAGCCAGGATAATCGTGGTTATTACCAGCCACGGGATAAGAATCAGCTCGACCCTCGCGTGGCGAGCGGCCGGAATGTCGTTGTCGACGTTGGGGTCTCGGTCAAAGAATCGGCGACGGTTGCGAAAAAAGTACGCACCCCCTAACAAATAGACGACGAAGAAGAATGTCGCGGCGATTCGAAGTGCCGGAAGAGCTGCGGGATTTAGAGCGAGCATATGCATCAGCGCGACTACTTTCCATTCGGAAGCCATTCGGGTTTGCTTGAACCGCGCGGAACCAGCACGGTTCGGAAGGCACCCGTTGTGCGGGACATCACGACCTGATCAGTCATTCCCTGATAGGTTCCAAGCGGCGTTTCCGCGGTAAACAGATCTGGATCGATGGAGCTGTGTTCAACGGTCGAACCTGCGGTGGCCTTCGCATACTCCTTGTCGAAAATACCTAACGAGAGCATCCAAAGTACTGTCCTCGTCAGCGAAACCACAACCCGATAACTGCCGCCTTCGATCGCGCGCCGACGCAGGGCAGCGAGGATCCCGGTCGTGCCCAACCACGCGACTACGTTATCGCAAATGGGCACAATTGGCGGCTGCTTGGGCTGAGTTGGGGAACCTTCTATGGCAAAAAGCCCGGAGACTGCGGCCCCGATCTCATCGAAACCGGGGCGATTCGACCAGGGTCCCTTCTCACCGTGGAGAGCAACGATGGCGTGAATCAACCCAGGCTTGCGCTGGCAAAGCGCCTCGGCGTCCAGATCATGCTTCTTCAAAAATCCCGGGCGTTTATTGGCAAAGAAGACGTCAGCATCCTTAAGCAGCTGATCGAACCGTGCGCGATCTTCCTTCGCATCGTCGAGTATGGTCGAGCGCATGCCCACTTGGACATCCCACGCAAAGGATTCGATTTCCGAATCGCGCGGTCTCCAGATATTGAGCACGTCCGCACCGTATAGGGCCATATCTCTGCCCATCGCGGCTCCCGCGATCACGTGACCCATTCCCAATGCGCGGACACCAGCGAGAGGAAGATTATCGCGCGCCTTGAGCGGAACTGGGTTGCTCTCGCCAATCTTCTCTACTGTGATCAGCGGCATTTTTGAGAGGACATCCCTGTATTGGGGTTCCCGACGAAATTCCTCATTCGTCCGTACCATCGCCAACACCAGTCCCTCAGCTGCCGCGGCCTCTTCTAGTTCGACAGCATCCCACTTGCGTATGGCGGTGTTAATGGATTCGGTACTAGGGCTGCAGCCGAGAAAATTGAGAGTGCGGACGAGCAGTTGAGGGTAAATGTCTAGAGCCACCACGTGTCTTCCGTCGCGTGTTTCGCGAAAGAACGGACCCGTCAGGAAAGGACTAACCGCATAACCGCCGGGTACAGGTGGCCGGCCATTGATAGTTTCCCATTTGCCGTCAAAAAATCCGTAGAAACGTCGCAGCGCCTTGCGCACGTCCACCGAAATATCTTGTCCTTCGCCGGTGGCTTCTTTCCAAAGTGCGGCCAGCGCAACGCTCCGTGCGGTCAAGCCAATAGCGGCCATCGTCCCGAACCTTATCGTACTTGGAAGAATCGGATCTTGTCCGTAGAAGCTAAGCTTTCCGCCGGAATCAGCCGTCGTCATGTCGATATCCGCGAGGACTTCACTGACACCTTGGTGCAGGTCAAAATCCGGCGACGTCGCCGGATGACTTAGCTTCTGTTCCAGGGTTTCAGTCAAACGATCGGGCGCTTCGTTCGTCTTAACCGATCGGTCGGTTATGGTCGAGCTGCTCATTGGTTGTCCTACCTTTTTCTCAAGTTTCCAGGACCGCACATTTCAGAAAAACTTGAGATATTTTTTAATCCGGACTGTCAAGAGGCCAGGCATAGTGCACCTTGGTCTTGCCAAGCGGGCCTCTGCGGAGGGAATATGCACGCATGAGATGTGAGCGGCGACCGACCCGAGCGGTAGCCCTGTGCCGCCATTCTGTCATTGCGTTGATTTGGTCGGCGCTCGTTACCTTTTCGACTTTTGCCGCCTGTCCTGATTGCCCGCAGACGCCGGCAGAAAACGCACCGCATTTCGACAGCGAGCATTATCTTACGGGCGATTGGTTCGGTCTTCGCAACAAGCTTTACGATTGGGGCGTCGAGATCACCGGCGGTTACACGACTGAACCGGCCGGAAATCCAATCGGTGGGTTAGAGCAGGGCTTTACTTATCTGCACAACTTCGGGTTCGATGTCCGGCTCGATTTGGAAAAAATTTTTACCATTCCGGATACGACATTCCTCGTCACAGTCTCACAGCGCTCGGGCAGGGGACTAACTCAGGATAGCATCGGGAATGCGATCAGCGTTCAGCAGATTTTTGGCGGCGGGCAGACTTATCGCCTGGTGCAAATGCGGTTTGAGTCGCATCTCTTTGATGATCGACTAGAGCTTGCCTATGGACGCCTAACAGCGACTGCGGACTTTTTAAGTTCGCCATTTTATTGCCAGTTCGTGAACAACGGGATCTGTGGACAACCGCCGGCGCCATTTTTCAACATGCCGGGCGGAATTACGGCCTACCCGCAGGGGACGTGGGGCGGTCTGGTCCAAGTGCACACCACAAAAGACACCTACGCAAAGTTTGCATTTTATGACGGCGATCCCAACAACGGCGATGACGTGGCCAAGCACGGTGCAAACTTTGGATGGGGCGGCAACGGAGTCCTGCTCATGACGGAAGTAGGTTACAAGACAGAGGACGGCTTATGGTCGATGCCGAGCAGGTATAGCTTCGGCGGCTACTATCACACGGGCGACTTTCCCGATGTTGCGCTGGATGCCTTTGGGCAAAACATCTTCCTGAGCGGACGCACCGGGCGCGAGCACGGCGGACAGGAAGGTGTCTACCTGCTTTTCGAACAAATGCTGTATCGCGATGCGCGCCGGCCGGAAACAGGCTTGAATGCCTTTGTGACCTTTGTGGTTTCGCCGGATGAAGACAAGAGTCCGATTCCTTATTACCTTAACGGCGGTCTGATCTACGAAGGTCTTATCCCCTGTCGACCTAACGACAAGACGGCGCTCGGCTTCTACTCCGGCTGGTTCGGTCAGGACCTGCGAAAAGCGCAGCGATCTGCTGGTCTCGCCTCGCAAACGAACGAAACCAACATTGAGCTAAACCATCAGGTCCAGCTTACGCCCTGGTTCTACCTGCGGCCGAACATTCAATACGTCATTAAGCCTAACGGTCTCGACGAGATTGAAAATGCGCTAGTCCTGGGTGTTGAGGCGGGAATAACTTTCTAGGGGCCGTCGCCGCCGTCGTTCCCCGTGTTGGATGGTCCGCGTTTCTCTGCGTATCGGCGCGCAAGCCATAAACAAACCACGCCGAACCCGATCATAAACGCACCCCAGACAAAATCGATATTCCAGCCTAACGACATTCCTTCCGATGTCACTTGCGCCCCAAAACCGGCACAAACTATGAGCGCGCCGAGAACGACGAAGAGCCAGCCGAGCGGAAGTCGTAGATCGAAGAAGCTCATGAATCTTTCACCAGAAAATGATGTTTAGGATTAACACCAGGACGAGGACGAAAATGCCGAGCATGAGCGGCCGCTTATACCAAATCGTTTCTGTTTCGGCGATGCGCGGCGTGAGCGACCAAACCAGGCCGCTCAGTTCCGTGTCGGATTTTTTCCGTTGCGTGACCAGCGAGACGAGAATCGTCACCACGAAACAAGTGGTCCAGGCAAAGATGGCCGTCCAAAAATTCTGCGCCATTTCACTCGGGTAAATTCGCAGGGTATGACCGAGCCAGCCACCTTTGACCAAGGTGAGCGCGCCCATCGGCTGGGTCAGGCCGTGATGAGCCGCCGCCGCCAGGATTCCGCTGAGCAGGCCGACGAATGCGCCATGGCCGGTCGTGCGCCGCCAGAACATGCCGAGAAGAAACGTGGCGAAAAGCGGAGCGTTCACGAAAGCGAACACCAGCTGGAGCAGATCCATGATGTTGTTGAAGTGCGCGGCGAAATAGGCCGCAGCCACACTGACGACGATGCCAACTACTGTGGCCATGCGCCCCATCCACAAAAGGGTGGAATCATGTGCCTTTGGTCGAAGATAGGCCTGATAAATGTCGTAGGTCCAGACGGTGTTGAATGCCGTCACGTTACCGGCCATCCCGGACATGAACGAAGCCATCAACGCTGTCAGACCCAGGCCAAGAATTCCCGAGGGAAAATAATGACGCAGCATCATCGGGATAACGAGATCGTAGTTGAGAGAGCCATCGGCTTTGTTAGGCAAAGCAAACCCGCTCGCGCCTGAATGCTGAGTCAGGGCAATGGCAATCATGCCGGGCAGAATCACCAGGAACGGGAACAACATTTTCGGCACGGCCGCGACCAGAGGCGTACGCCGCGCCGCGGCCATGGAGTGCGCCGCCATCGCGCGCTGAATCACGAGGAAATCGGTGCACCAATAGCCAAACGAAAGCACGAAGCCCAGGCCCATGAGCATGGCCAGCCATTCCACTCCCATCGGGTTATCCGCGGCATGACCCATGAACTTCCAAGAGTGAGAAAACGCGCCCGGAGCGAAATGCTGTGCCGCAGCCACTTCGCCCAGGCGCATCTGCAATCCGCTCCAACCGCCGACATCACGCAACCCGAGATAAACGAGCGGCGCAAACCCGGCGACGATGAGAAAAAACTGCATGACTTCGTTGTAGATGGCTGAGGTCAACCCGCCCAACGAGATGTAGAGCAACACGATGATGGCCGAGAGCCAGACGCTGACGTTGAAATCCCAGCCGAGAATGAGATTGAGCAGCAGGGCCATGGCATACATGGAAATGCCCGAGGAAAAAACCGTCATTACCGCGAAGGTCATGGCGTTGAGGGCGCGCGTTTTTTCGTCGAATCGCATTTTGAGATATTCCGGAACCGAGCGCGCTTTCGAACCGTAATAAAATGGCATCATGAAAACCGCGACAAAGACCATGGCCGGGATCGCGCCGACCCAGTAGAAGTGGCTGGTCATGATTCCGTATTTCGCGCCGGAAGCAGCCATGCCGATTACTTCCTGCGCGCCGAGGTTGGCCGAGAGAAAGGCGAGCCCTGCCACCCACGTGGGAATCAAACGGCCCGACAGAAAAAAATCGGTGCTCGAGCGCATGTGGCGCTTGAGAACGAATCCGATTCCAAGAACAAACGCGAAGTAAACGACCAGGATCGCGCCATCAATAAGCCCGAGATGAATCGGCTTCATTCGTTGTCGATCTTTTCAGCCTGAATGTCGGATGTCAGCCCTAAAATTTGGCAACTCGTCGTCGCTGTTTCGCCCAGGTCGACAACGAGCATTTTCGCCTAGCGCTTCATGAATTCGACCCACGATTGAGAACGAATCTCTCGACGGCTTGGGCGAAACCTTCTTCTTCGGATGAGCTTGTAACGTAGGTGGCCGCAGATTTCACTTCATCGCTCGCCTGCCCCATCGCGATGCTGATCCCGCTCTTTTCAAACATGGAAATATCGTTGGGCATGTCACCGATGGTTGCGATTTGTGCGATGGGAATATTGAGCAGCTCAGATAGACGGGTGACGACGTAGCCTTTGTTCGCTTCCGGGTGAGTAACGTCGAGGTAGTAAGGCTGAGAACGGGCAGCGGTAACGGAAGTGTCGCGCGTCGGACACGATTGCTTTGTGCAAACTCCCGAGCCGAATTGTTCACGCACCGCGGCTTCACACCGCTGCACCGCGTCAAGGTTATCGCTTACCCCGACCAACTTCGCGACGTTGCTTGTTAAGCCCTTGAAATCCGGCACCACCGTGGGAGGAAATTTCACGGTCCACTCTTCGCGATCGACATGTGGTCCGTGGCGGTCGCGCACGAACCAGCTGGTGCCACGATAGATCCAGCAGTCGAGTCCATGTTTGCGGATGGTCTCCATGGCCGGCTCGATGACGTCCGCCTGTAATACACGTTGTTCGATGACGGTGAGGTCCGACTTAACAAACATACCGCCATTGAAAGCGGCGATCGGTGTCGTGAGCGCCAGCGGCGCGATTAGCATTTCCATTCCACGCGGCGGGCGGCCGCTGGTAATCGCGAACTGAGTTCCCGCGCTCCGCATTTTCCCAACCGCAGCACGGGCACGCTCCGTTAGAACCTTCTCGTGAGTTACCAGGGTGCCATCGACATCGGCAAGGAGGAGACGAATCGTTGCAGGCGTTCTCGCCGATGATGCGTCCCGTTCCGTGTTAGCAACCGGCGGTGTCGTGGATACGCTCATACAATTAAGCTGGTTTGGTTTGCTGCTTCTCGAGGTGACCGCCAAACCCGTAGCGCATCGCGGAAAGTAGTCGGTCGGCGTAATCGGCGTCGCCGCGCGAGGAGAAGCGTTCATACAAGGCCGCCGTCAACGCTGGCACGGGCACGCCTTCATCGATCGCCGCCTTGATTGTCCAGCGGCCTTCGCCTGAATCAGAAACTCGGCCGGCAAAATTCGCGAGTTGCGGATCGGTCGTAAGGGCGGATGCAGTTAGATCAAGTAGCCAGGAAGCAATCACGCTGCCGCGCCGCCAGACTTCGGAAATATCAGCCAGGTTGAAGTTGTACTGGTAGTGTTCCGGATTTCGCAGCGGCGTTGTCTCCGCATCTACTTCGCTTTCACTCTTGCCTGCGTTAGCGCCTCTCAAGACACCGAGACCTTCCGCATACGCGGCCATCATTCCGTACTCGATCCCGTTATGGATCATCTTCACAAAATGGCCGGCGCCGTTAGGCCCGCAATGCAGGTAACCTTGCTCGGCCGTCCCGCCAAGTTTATCGCGACCGGGCGTGGGCGGCACCTCGCCGCGACCGGGTGCGAGCGTGGCGAAGATAGGATCGAGGCGCTGAACTATTGCTGTTTCGCCGCCGATCATCATGCAATAACCACGTTCCAAGCCCCAGATGCCGCCGCTGGTTCCGACATCGACATAGTGAATACCCAGCGAACGCAAGCCTTTCGCGCGTTCGATATCATCGACATAGTAGGAGTTGCCGCCGTCGATGATGGTATCGCCGTTTGCGAGTAGCGGTGATAGCTCACCGATGGTTTGATCAACGACCGCCGCCGGTACCATCAGCCAGATAGCTCGCGGTTGCGCGAGCTTTGTCACGAGGTCCGCCAATGAGCTGGCTCCCTCAGCTCCTTCCTTGACCAGATCGTCGACTGCTTTGGAAGAGCGATCAAATACGACGCATTTCTGTCCATTCTTAATTAAGCGCCGCACCATGTTTGCCCCCATTCGGCCGAGACCAATCATCCCTAGCTGCATTGTGATCTGTTCTTTCATGGCTTGTTCTTCATTCGTTGAGCTAAATTGGGGAAGTGTCCTTTACCGTCGAAGCTTCGAAGATGCTCTTGATCGCGTTGCCGAGCACGGCATCAAATTCGGAATCAGATTGCTGTGCCAATAGCCCTTCGAGCAACGCGCGCGAGAAGCTTGCGATTACGTCGCGGTTGCGACGCAATCGATCATTAGCCTCTTCCCGCGAATAACCGCCCGAAAGCGCGAGCACCCTGACCACATTCGGATGGGTGGCGAAATCTGAATAAAAGCCGTCTTTCTCGGGAAGCGTAAGCTTGAGAAGGACTAGCTCGTCCGCGGACAGCTGACTGAGTTTATCGAGTATGGCAGTTTTGAGTAGCTCCTCTGCTTTTGCCTTATCAGGAGACTTGATGCTCACTTCCGGCTCAATAATTGGCACCAACCCAGCCGCAATAATTTGCGAAGCCAGTTCAAACTGTTGAGCTACTATCTCTTTCATTCCATCTGCATTCGCCTGATGGATGAGCGAACGCATCTTTGTTCCAAAAATCCGACTGCCTTTCGCTTTACTCAGCAAAGCATCCAAGCCCGAAATAGGTTTCATTAACTGCACGCCGTCCTTTTCTTCGGCCAGGCCTTTATCCACTTTCAAGAACGGAACAACGCGCTTTACCTCCCAAAGATAATCTGCTGACGGCCTGCCGTTGACGTTCCTGTCCATCGTACCTTCGAAGAGAATTGCGCCGACGATCCGATCGCCGGTGAAAACGGGGCTGGTCATGACACGCGTGCGCATCTCATGCACCAGTGCGAACATTTGGTCCTCGGTCGACCACGAACCCTCTGGAATTCCGTAAGCGGCTAAAGCCTTCGGAGTACTTCCACCGCTTTGGTCCAGCGCGGCCACAAAACCTGGCCGGGTCTTCATGACTTGTAGTTGTTCGTTGTTCATTGTTTCATCTGCCGATAGCGGCGGATCAGGTTGTTAGTTGAGCTATCGTGGTTCAGTTCCGGCTCCGAGGAAGCTTGTAACTCCGGGATGATCCGCTGAGCTAGAGCTTTGCCGAGTTCTACGCCCCATTGATCGAAGGAGTTGACGTTCCAAATCGCGCCTTGGATGAAAACGCTGTGTTCATAAAGCGCCACGAGCTTGCCAAGCACCTCGGGCGTTAACCGGTCAGCCAAAAGAACATTCGACGGCCGGTTACCTTCAAAGACACGATGCGGCACGAGCCACCTGGGTGTGCCTTCCGCCTTTACTTGTTCGGCTGTCTTGCCGAACGCAAGCGCTTCAGCCTGGGCAAAGACATTGGAGAGGAGTATGTCGTGATGCCGACCAAGCGGCGTCAGCGCGTGACCGAAGGCGATGAAATCACACGGAATAAGGCGCGTGCCCTGATGGATCAATTGATAGAACGAATGCTGACCGTTCGTTCCGGGTTCACCCCAATAGACAGGCCCCGTATCGTAGTTGACTTGTTTCCCATCCAGAGTGACGTGCTTGCCGTTACTCTCCATCGTTAGTTGCTGGAGATAAGCGGGAAACCGCTTCAGGTATTGCTCGTAGGGAAGGACTGCGACTGTCTGCGCATTGAAGAAGTCCGTATACCAGACAGTTAGTAACCCAAGAAGAACTGGCAGGTTTTGACCGAAAGGGGTGGTGCGAAAGTGCTCGTCCATCTGATGGAAGCCGTCGAGCATGCTTCGGAAGTGGTCTGGCCCGATTGCCAGCATGGTAGACAAACCGATGGCGGAATCCATCGAGTAACGGCCACCAACCCAATCCCAAAAACCGAACATGTTGTCCGTATCAATGCCAAAGGCGGAGACCTTCTCGGCGTTTGTTGAAACAGCGACGAAATGACGGGCGACGGCGGCTTTGTCGTCGCCCAATCCTTTCAAGAGCCAGTCGCGCGCAGTTTGCGCGTTGGTCATTGTTTCCAGCGTGGTAAAGGTTTTGGACGAAACAATGAACAAGGTCTCCGCTGGATCGAGATCGCTGGTAGCTTCCACAAAGTCGGTCCCGTCGATGTTGGAGACGAAGCGAAAGGTGAGATTGCGATCTGTGTAGTGTCTTAGAGCCTCATAGGCCATGACCGGCCCGAGATCAGAGCCGCCGATACCTATATTGATAATGTTCCGAATTCGTTTACCGGTGTGCCCGGTCCATTCACCGCCACGGATCTTGTTACTAAAAGTGGCCATCCTCTCGAGCACTTCGTGAACTGCCGGGACAACGTCTTTTCCGTCGACGAGGATGGTTGCATTCTTTGGCGCCCGTAGTGCGACGTGCAGCACGGCGCGCTTTTCAGTAACGTTGATCTTATCGCCGCGGAACATCGCGTCGATCCTCGCACGCAGTCTCGACTCCTCGGCGAGCTGCAGAAGAAGCCCAAGGGTAGTTTCAGTGATTCGGTTCTTGGAATAATCCAGAAACAGTCCTGCACCTTCCGCAACGAGCTTTTCACCGCGGGCAGAATCGCTGGCGAATAGCTCGCGCAAGTGCAGCTTGCCAATTTCCTTGCTATGTGCGGCGAGGGCTTTCCACGCCGGTAACCGCTTAAGTGATGTTCTCTTTTCTTTCATGGTTTAGGCTGCTTGTTGAAGTGCCGCGGTTTTGGATGCGATGACACGGAGTAACTCATTCCACGATTTAACGAATGAAGTGGCTCCGTCGTCCTGGAGCTGCGCGGCAAGCGCACCCAGGTTTACTCCCGCTCTGATGAACTCATCGAGAGTATCGGTGGCGTCTTTGGCTGTGCCATCATTTATTTTACCCTGATTGGCCAGAGCCAGCAGCGTCGCCTCCGGCATCGTGTCCACCGTAAGCGGCGCCGCCAGACTTTCAACGTAAAGGGTGTTGGAAGCTTTGGGATCCTTAGTGCCGGTGCTAGCGAATAGTAACCGCTGCGGACCGGCGCCCTCATTAAAGGCACGCTGCCACCTGGATGAACCGAGCAGTTCGATGTACTCCTGGCAGGCACGACGAGCTATCGCAATACCTAGCTTGTTTGTGAGCTGGGGTGGAACTTTGCCGGCCACCGCGGTATCCCACCGGCTAACGAACAACGAAGCGACCGATCCCACTTTTGGATTCAGCCCAGCGTCGATGCGGCGCTCGATACCTCGCATGTAAGCCTCGGCGGTCGCTTGATACTGCTCCGGCGAAAACAGGAGGGTTACATTGATTGGAATTCCCGCGAAGATAGCTTCCTCGATTGCCGGCAGACCTTCTTTGGTTCCAGGGATTTTGATTAGCAGGTTAGGACGATTCGCGCGCGCAAATAACTGCTTCGCCTCTTCGAGAGTGCTCGCGGTGTTATGTGCCAGTAATGGCGAAACTTCCAGAGATACCCATCCATCCAGCCCGTTGGTTCGATCGTGGATGGGTCGAAACAAGTCTGCTGCGCGCGTAAGGTCTTCCAAAGCCAGTTGGAAGAACAGTTCCTCGCCGCTCTTACCTTTGCTGGCATAATCTCGAATCGCGCGATCGTAACTACTGCTGTTCTTAATGGCGTGATCGAAGATTGTTGGGTTTGACGTTAGCCCTGTAATAGCGAGCTCTGCGATGTAATGCTCGAGCGTCCCATTACTTAGCAGGTCACGAGTGATGTTATCGAGCCAGAGGCTCTGGCCCAGGTTGTGGAGTTGTTGTGTTGCGTTCATAAGTTAGCGATCATTCGTCAGGTCCAAAGGCCGCCAGGCGCGACCGTCGCGTGCTAGTAGCTCGTCCGCCGCGGCCGGTCCGTTACTGCCAGCGGCGTAGTTTGGCAAAGAGGACGGGGGGTTAGTTGCCCAAAGATCGAGGATTGGCTGAACAGCTGCCCAGCCCGCTTCGATGTTATCGGCGCGCTGAAACAAGGTCGCGTCACCGATCATGCAATCGTAGAGCAAGGTCTCATAGCCGGTGTTCGGCGCGGTCTTGAAATAGTCCTCGTAGGCGAAGTCTAGGGCGACGTTGCTCAGCTTCATGGTGGGACCGGGACGCTTCGCCGCGAACTCGAGCCCGATACCTTCACCTGGTTGAATGCGAAGAATAATCCAATTGGGATGCATTCGCTCGACGTCTGTCCCGCGGAAAAGAGTAAACGGCGCCTGGTGAATACGGATTGCTATCTCCGTTACTCGACGCTTCATGTATTTGCCGGTTCGCAGGTAGAACGGGACACCGGCCCAACGCCAGTTATCTATCTGCAACTTGCAAGCGATGTAGGTCTCGGTATTCGAATCCGGTGCGACATCAGGCTCCTGGCGATACGCGCGAACGGTCTTACCCAGAACGCTGCCGGCAGCGTATTGGCCGCGCACTGCGTCTCGCGCGGGATCGACTGGACGAATAGCCTGAATCACTTCCGCTTTTTTTGCCCGGACTGCATCCGCATCGAAGGAGTTTGGCGGCTCCATCGCGGTCATGGCCAGGAGTTGAAATACGTGGTTCGGGACCATGTCGCGCAACGCGCCAGTCTTCTCATAAAACTTTCCGCGCTGCTCGACCCCGATAGTCTCGGCAGCAGTAATCTGAACGTGATCGATGTGTTCCCGGTTCCACATCGGCTCGAACAGACCGTTGGCGAACCGTAGCGCCATGATGTTCTGCACGGTCTCTTTGCCTAAGAAATGGTCGATTCGGTAGATCTGATTCTCTTGAAGGTGTTTCAGGATCTCGGCGTTCAGTGCCTTGGCCGAATTCAAGTCATGGCCAAAAGGCTTCTCGATCACGACTCGGCGCCATTGTCCGTCTTTTTCCGTGACCAGACCCGCCGCTCCGAGACCAGCAACCGCCACACTGAAGAAGCGGTCCGCAATCGCGAGATAAAAGAGGCGGTTGCCCGCGGTTCCTGCTGTCTTGTCGAATTCGACGAGATGCGTGTCGAGCCGGCGATACATTTCGGCGTTTGTCAGGTCACCTTGCAAATAACTCATGCGATCGGCCAGCCATTGCCAGGCATTCTGGTCAATGTGGTCGACGGCGAATTCGGCGTCGCTGCCGATGAATCCCTGCATTGTCTCGGTTAAACCAGTGCGCCATTCCTCTGTTGTCTTCGAGGCGAGATCCACACCGACAATCCGGAATTCGTCTGGCAGACGCTGCGCACCTACCAGGTTGTAGAGCGCGGGGACGACCAGGCGTTTTGTCAGATCGCCGGCGGCGCCGAAAATGACCATAACACACGGCGGCGCAAGCGGTGCGCCATCCGGAGTTCTCAATGACGGATCTTCAGCGCCTTTTTGTTTCCTACGGCGGTCGACCTCAGAGTTGTGGGTAATTACATTTGATTCATTGGTCTTCATTAGATTCGAGGTTAGTGCATTGGAGTGGGCCTTTGCTCTGAGCGATTTGAAACTTTATTCAACGGAACGTTTTCAGTCGAGTGCGTTGGAGTAGATTGCTCGCCATCTGCATCCTCGAAGATTTCAACGCGAAAGTTACGCCCTTTCCATCGGTTCTCGCGCTTCAAGAAAACGTGAATTCCACTTGTCCAGAGTGACTGGGATCGTCGTCTCCAACCCCATGATCACATTTCCGAGGGACCGACGAGCAGCCGCGCCATGGTGGCATTGTAAGCGGTCAACGTGACGGTGCGGTCATTCGCTGTTTCATCAGTGCAAGATCAGGCACAAGAACCTTTTAAGCGTGGTAGAAATCATGATTGCCCTTTTACGATGCTCGACATCCAGACGAGCAGGTTTGTGATGACGTCGCGACGATTTACTTCGTGAAGCATTTCGTGCCGGCCACCGGAATAGAAATCGTGAGCAATCGAGATAAAACCGGCGCTGCGGTAACGATCGACCAGGACGCGCACGCCTTCTAATTTTTGGCCGACCGGGTCCTCGCTCCCGGAGAAGATGTAAACCGGCAGTTCGCTTCGCACCTTCCGAATTTCGAGCGGATCAGCCAGTCGTGGGAAGGCGTCCAGGAAGGATTGCATCGACTCGGGTTTGAGGGATGGGAAGCAAAGCGGATCGTTGATGAAAGCGTCCACTTCTCCCGCGTCTCGACTTAGCCAATCGAAGGGAGTGCGGGCTGGCTCAAAGGACGCGTTCATGAGTTCCATCGGATCCTGACCGGGCAGGAGTGATTGAGCCAGACGAGCCAGGCCATCAAGCGTGCCGGATCCGGATAGCGCCAAGCCATCAATGGAATGACTGTGATCGAGCACAAATTGCTGCGCCGCGAATGAACCCATATCGTGGCCGAGCAGGATGTACGGCTTGCCGGGGTAGTCCTTCTTCGCAATGACACGCAGCGAGACCATGTCCTCGACGACCTGATCAAAGCCGCCTGGTCCGAAGTCGCCAAAGCTATCGGAAGGTTTTGCAGTCAGGCCGTGTCCGCGGTGATCGTTTCCGTAGACCACAAACTCATCGTCAACGAGAACTTTGGCTAACTTGGCATAGCGGCCTATGTGTTCGCCAAGGCCATGCGAGATTTGAATGATGCCCCGTGGTTCGTGGTGACCACTCCATTTCGCACAGGCAATGGAAAGCCCGTCAGAGCTTGTGAAGTGAAATCGCTCCGGTGCGCTCATTAACAGGTGTCAGGCGACGGCTCGTTCCTGGCGCGCCCAGGCAGCTTCGCGCAAGACCCTCTTTAGTATTTTGCCGGAGCCACTCTTGGGCAACTCGGTTTTGGAAAACTCGATCTGTCTGGGGATCTTGTAATTCGCGAGGGATTTGCGGCTGAATGCTACCAATTCCTCCGCGGTGAGTGTCTCACCAGGCTTAAGGACAACGTAAGCCTTCACGATTTCGCCCCACTTCGGATCCGGAATGCCGATAACCGCAACTTCACGAACTGCGGGATGTGTGTAGATGACCGCTTCGACTTCGCCGGAATACACATTCTCGCCACCGGTAACGATCATATCCTTCAAGCGGTCCAGGATGTAGAAGTAACCATCGGCATCCTGATAGCCGACGTCCCCCGTTCGAAAGAAACCGCTCCGGAACGAATGATCAGTTTCCACTGGGTTGTTCCAATAGCCGCGCATGATATTCGCGCCGCGCGCGACTAACTCACCTTTTTGGCCAACGGCGACTTCCTTTCCCGACTCGTCCATGACGCGAATGTCGATCCCAAGACAGCTTCGGCCGCAGGATGTAAGTCTGCTTTCCGTGTGCTCGTGATCCTGCAAGCCCGTTAGAAACCCCGTTTCACTTAATCCGTAGACCTGGACCAGCTTGAGATTCGGCAGAACCTGCCTTGTTCGATGAACGAGCTCGGGAGCCATTGGAGATCCGCCGTATCCCAAATGCTTAAGACTCGCTAGGTCGTATTTCTTGAGGTCCGAAAATTGGGTCAGCATGTTGATCATTGTCGGCACCAACACTGTGTGCGTGACTCGCTCGCGTTCAACTGCCTCGCAGAATGTCTGTGGACTGAACTTTGGAATCGTGACCTGGCAGGTGCCAAACGCCGGCGCGGCGAACATGAACGGAAAATCCGCAATGTGAAAAATCGGCGCGGCATGTAAGTGCACGGCACCTTCCTCAAGCGGGAACCAGAACGAGGTGTGATAAAGATTCTCGAGAATATTTGAGTGTCTGATTTCAACGCCTTTCGCTCGGCCAGTTGTGCCACTGGTGTAGATCAGGGCCAGAATGGCGTCGGGATCGTAGATTGAATCCGGAATGGAGTCGCTTTGAACGTCGAGCGGCTCTTGATCGAGCACCAGTTGCCACGAAACCTGCCTGGTCGGAACCGCCAGCGACGAATGGCGAATCAAGCCGTGCGGTTCGGCGTCGGCAAGCACGCTATCGATTTCTTTCACCGACAGTCGTGTGTTCAATGGAATCGCAATGACTCCGAGCCACGCGCACGCATATACGAGCTCGATAAAGTCGGGCTCGTTGGGAAGAAGAATTGCGAGTCGGTCGCCGCCCTTGAAGCCATGTCTCGTCAGCGCCGCCGCAATGTGTCCAACACGATCATGGAGCTGGCGAAACGTGAAGCGCGTATTTCCCGATACGAGCGCAGTCCGCTCCGGAAAGTAGCGTGCGGCCCGGCCTAACGAGTGAGAATGGATCATAACAGGCCCTTAGTAAAAACCTTGAGTGTCGCGCTGAGGGCTCACCTTGCCGGCGTAGTGTTGCGAGATGAAGATGAAGTAGAAGACCGCCAGGGCGAAACCAGCCGGCCACCAATAGCTCGCAAGCCGCAAAGTGCTCGGATTGGAGGCGACACCGTAGGCGGTTAGTGAGTGTTCGGGCTCGAGAGTTGAATGGAGCATTACGGGAAAAATCGCCGCTGCTCCGGTGGCCAATAAACCGGCGATAAGAAAATTCGATCCGAAGAACGCCCGCCATTCCTGGCGACTCTTTAGGCCGGAAATCAATGTGATCGTCGAGATGGCAACGATACCCAGCCCGATCCACCAAAATGGATTCGATAACGCGCGCCCGGGGAGATCAGGGCGCACAACTCTCGATTCGGCCAGGGTAACAAGAAGTAGGGGGACGACCGCGATCCAAAGATTCTTCGCGAGTTTTTCACTGCGGCCGTGGACCGGCCCTTCCGTCTTCAGCGTGAGATAAGTCGCGCCATGAGCTCCTAGCATTACGACAGCGAGAATCGCGATCGATACGGTGTACCAGTCGAGCAATCCGACGTGGCCGCGGACGCCGAAGTTCGTGAAAAACGCCATCGAGAAATTGCCGTCCGCGCTTAGCGGCACTCCGCGCGCCACGTTGCCGGCGGCAGCGCCAAAAAGAATCGCCAGCAAGAAATTGGAACAGACGAAAACGAAATCCCAATAGGTCTGCCAAAGGCGATCGTTGATGTGACCGCCGACTTCAATCGCGATGCCGCGCAAAATCAGACACCACAAGATCAGGAAGAGAGCCAGATAGTAACCGGCAAAGGCCGAAGCCATCAGGCGCGGGAAGATTGCGATCAATGTTCCGCCGAAACCGAGGAGCCATACCTCATGCCATGTCCATAACGGTCCGATCGCGGCAATGACTTGTCGGCGTTCGTCAGGAGTTTTGGCGACAAACCACTGCAGCATTCCGGCGCCGAAGTTCCGTCCGTCCAGAACAACGTAGACAATCAGCATTAAGCTGACGACCGCGTACCAAATCGCGATCATACCAATACCGCCTCTCGCTCTGGAGCCGAACTAATTGGGGTAACAGTTGGTTCTTTCGGCCCTTTCCCGATTTCGCGGCCGGTTAGGCCGAGAAAAAGCAGACCGATTACAAAATATAACCCGGTGAACCCAACCAAGGTGAAGATCGCGTCGCCGTTGCTAACGACTTTGCTGTAACCATCGCGCGTGTGGAACAGGCCATAGATCAACCACGGTTGCCGTCCGAGCTCGGCGGTCATCCAACCCAGAGTGTTAGCGATGTACGGGTAGGGGAACGCCAGCATCAGTACCCATAGCAATAAGCGACTCGATTCGAGTTTTCCTCGCAAATTCTGCAACGTGGCGAGCCCCATCAGGCCGATGAACAACGTCCCGAGCGTGATCATGATATGGAACGAGTAGTAAAGAAGCTCGATGTTGTCCGGCCATGCATCTCTTGGAAAATCGTTCAGGCCGTGGACAAAACTTCCAAAGTGTCCGTAAGCGAGGAAACTGAGTGCGCCGGGGACTTCGATCGGATTGTCGAGCCGCTGAGCTGCAACGTTCGGTTGGCCAATGAGATTAACTCCCGCCATTTTGCCGCCTTCAAACTTTCCCTCCATCGCGGCGAGTGTGATCGGTTGATGATGACCAACCATCTTCGCTTGTGCGTCGCCGGTTGGAAAGGCAACGAGAAGCGATGCGATCAAACCAACGAACGTTCCGGCGCGCAGATAAAGTCTCGCCTGAACCCGATGAAGTCCTCGGAGCGCATAAAAAGCGCCGATCGCGGCGACCACGAACGAGCCGGTCACGACCGCAGCCAATTGATTATGCGCGAATTGCACGAACGCCCACGGATTCAAGAGATAGGCGCTCATGCTGGCGATGCCTAACGAACCGTTCGGTTCGATCTGGTAACCGACGGGATATTGCATGAACGAATTCGTGACGAGAATGAAATAGCCGGAAATCCAACTGCCGACTGCAACCGCGATCGCGGCGGCAAAATGGACGCGCGGGCTGAGTCGTTTCTCACCCCAGATCAGCGCACCGACAAACGCGCTCTCGAGGAAGAACGCGAACATTCCTTCCATCGCGAGCGTTTGTCCGATCACGCCACCTGCATATTTAGAAAAGCCGGCCCAGTTCGTTCCGAATTGGAATTCCATCGGAATGCCGGTCACGACCCCGACGGCAAAATTAAGTCCGAAAATCTTCGCCCAGAACCGAACCGCTTGGTTGTATTTTTCGTCACCAGTCCGCAGCGCGCGCCATTTCCAGTAAACCAGAAACCAGGCCAGCCCCATCGTGAGCTGTGGAAACAGGTAGTGATAGACGATCGTGAACCCGAACTGTAAACGGTGCCAGAAACCCGGATCGTTAAAGATCGAGTTCATTCTCGATCTTTAGGCTGCGGCGCGTGTGGTCTGTCCCTTTGTCGTCCGGCTTTCCGATTGTGCGCGTGAACGCAACAGGCCAATGATCACTTCGTTTTCTCCCTGTGCGAGCTCGTCCACTGAACGATTCCCCGCTTCGCGCAAGACTCCTTCGACAATCGTTTGCTTCAGCTCCGGCGTAACGTCAGGCGTGCCGAGAGTTTTGATCATCGCCGTCAGCGGATCCATGAGATGATCCATGAAGTGTTTGATGCCGCCGGCGCCCCCGCCGAGATGCCATTGTAAACTCGGCCCCATCACTCCCCAGCGTGGCCCAGGGCCGTAACTAACAGCAACGTCCGCATCTTCGACGCTCAGTACATCGTGCTGAATTAGATACATGATCTCCTTGTAGAGCGCGGCTTGTAGTCGGTTGCCGACGTGGCCGGGAAGTTCCTTTTTCAAATGGATCGGCTTCTTCCCAATCGACCCGTAAAACGCGAGCGCTTGTTGAATCGCTTCCGGTGATGTCTTCGTTCCGCCGACCACTTCCACTAACGGAATGATGTGTGGAGGATTAAAGGGATGTCCGACAAGCACACGCTCGGGGTGTTTGCATTTTGATTGCATCACGCTCGGCGTAATTCCGGACGAACTCGACGCAATGATGGAATCGAGCGGAGCCGCATCGTCCATGTCCGCGAACAACTTCATTTTGAAATCCGGACGTTCGGGCCCATTTTCCTGAACCAAATCGGCTTTCGACAAGGCCTCTTTCATATCCTTTGTGAAAGTTAGCCGGTCGCGCGATGCGCCTTTGGAAAGCCCGATATTCGTCAGGTCCTTCCAGGCTTCATCAACGTATTTGCGCAAATTGGCTTCTGCGTTTGGCGCCGGGTCGGTCGCGATCACATCGAATCCGCGCGCCAGGTATTCAGCGGCCCAACTGGCGCCGATGACTCCAGTGCCCACAATGGCGATGCGACGTATTGGTTTGTTGTATGACATAGTAGTTAATTTTTGGCGGTTGAGTTTCGTTAGTTAAGAAATTTCTGCGTAAGCGATTCCGGTGAGATTTCCCTGCGCGACCAGGAGTGGTTTCTTTTCCGAGCCGTCGAGTTTGGCGTAGAAAATATTGCCGGCTAAATCGGTGATAAACATCCGATCTCCTTTGAAATCGAGCGCGATCCCGATTCCCTCCATCAGATGCGTGAGCAAAATGTCCGGTGTCGGATGCTTGCTGAAATCGGCATCGGTCGACGCACGGTTAACCGTGTTCCCACGCGGCGGATCTCCGCGGTCGGTCCAATAGAGGAGCCGATTCTTCAGGTCGAGCTCGAGATCGATCGGTTCCGGTAACCCATCGAATAAGAGTTCGATGTCGGTGCGGGTGGACGCCGTCTCGCCATTCGGAATGTCGATTGTCGCACGGAAGATGCGGCCCTTACCCGCATCATCGGGTCCTTTTTGCGTCCAATAAATTTTCCCGCGGTCCGGATCAACAGTGATGCCGACACACCACTTGGTTAGGTCGGTGCCAGGACGCGCATCGCCTTTGCTTGTATCGACCAGGGTTTCGATATCCGAACCATCAAGGTTCGCGCGCATCACGCGCATTCCTTCGCGGTCGCACCAATAAAGTTTTCGGCTCTTCTTCTCGAAATGGAGCTGCTTCGGCGTGAAGGTCTTGCCTTCGCCAATGATAGTTACGCGATTCTGACCGTCCAGATCGACGCGCTCGATCGAACCGTCGTTTCGGTTCGGCACACCCATGTTGGTCCAGTAGATATGACCAGCTTCAAGATCGACGACCACGCCATCTGGGATTCGGGCTCCGTTGACAATGACTTTTCGATCCGAGCCATCGGCGTTAGCCGAATGAATCCGGCCACCGCTAGCTTCAAGGAAATATAAGCGGCCGACCGACTTTGCGCTTGATGTGCTTGTTGGTTTGGAAGTTTGAGGCTGTGTAGCAGTTTTCATGGTTTGCTGTTCTGTTCTTTTCTCAAGTTTTGGGCCGCCGACATTTCAAAAAATTAAGCCGCGAGTACTTTTGAGCTTCTTTCGCGCTGCTGAAATTCGGGCGGCGCTTTTGCGACTCATAGGATTCCTTTCTTAAGCTGAGGTCTGTTCGAGAAAGGTATACAACGAGCGAATTCGTCCCTTCTGGAACAAGGCAATGTCCATGCCGGTGACTACGGGTGGAACTCCCGGTGGCCCCAAGTGCCACCGCAAACGTCCGACATCGTGGTTTACCTCAGCTGGGCCCGCTGCACGAAAAACAAACCCCGGAGCCCCTTTCAGGAGGCTTTCGACCTTAAGACTGAGCGCATCGCGACCTATGATCTCTTCGTTCGTTTCGAAAAAAGTACAGTTTTCCGCGTAGATTGCGCCGATCGCAATCTTGCGGCGCGCGGAATCCCGTTCCCCGAAAACCTCAAGAAGATTCCTTTCCATCAATTGGTTCAGTGTGTTGCTCATGTTCACATCTCCGCTCCAGATTTCGGCTAGCAATAGGCTGTCCCGAAAACGCGGTAGCGTTTCGCGAGACCGAGGGCAATGTCACGACCTAGTCCGCTACCTGCGCCTGTGATCGTGACCGTGCGTTGGCTCTTATGTGTGATTGCTGTCATAGCCGATTGTGGGTGGTTCGTCCTAAGCCGCGCGCGCTTTTGATTCCGAGATGCCTTCGAAGTTCGGCTTCCGTTTCTCTATGAAGGCCGTGAACGCTTCCTTGGCTTCGGCCGATCGTACGCGCACCGCGAATTCCTGGTTCTCGACCTTTACCGCGCGCTCAAGTAGCTCGCGCGTGGACGATCTCATCAGCCGCTTGGACGATTGCAGTGCGGCAGGCGGTTTAGCGGCCAGCTGTTGCGCGGCCGCAGTAGCGGTGGATAACAACTGCTGATCGGCTACAACGCGAGTAACCAAGCCTAGCTCTGCGGCTCGCTTCGCGTCGAACGGTAATGCTAGTAGAACTAGCTCGGCGGCGTGCAGGTATCCTATTCGCGCGGGCACTGAGTAGCTCGTTCCAAACTCCGGGACCACTGCCAGATCGATGAAAGGCATTCGAAACTTTGCGGTCTCACCCGCGAAGACGAAATCGCAGTGAGTTAGCATGGTGGTTCCACCTCCGATCGCCGCTCCCTGCACCGCGGCGACGATTGGCTTGTCGAAGTCAATCAGCGCCTGAATTAGGCGAGCTTGTGGACTCTCACCTGGACCAGGCGGGTTCTTTAGAAAATCGTCTATGTCGTTGCCGGCGGAAAACGAATCTCCCGCGCCGTGCCAAAGCACGACGCGAATCTGATCGTCTTTCGCAGCGTCATTCAACAGATCGGCCAAGGTGTTGTACATGGCCAACGTCATTGCGTTTTTCTTCTCCGGCCGATTCAGCTGAATCCGCAAGATGTGTCCGGAACGTTCAGTGATAATGTCACTCATAGTTATCTCCTAGGCTGCCTTAGCCGGTGCGATTGGTTTGGTGATGACGCCGTTCGCGCGCAGCTGTTCGATTTCATTTGCGGCAAAGCCGAGTTCCTTGAGAACTTCGTCGTTGTGTTCTCCCAGCTCAGGCGCGCGTTTTGCCGGTACTTTTGCGACGCCGTGCATTTGAATAGGACTACTGATTGTAAGTTTCAGGTTTTCTCCCGCGCCTTCGAGCGGCACAACGATGTTGTTAGCCTGTAGCTGAGGATCCTTGATCACATCCTGCGGATCGCGCACCAAACCATAAGGGATGTGCGCCTTGTCCAGGACTTCGCGCCAGTGCGCAATCGGTTGTGCACTGAAGGTCTCGTCGATGATCTCCGTCAGTACGCTCATGTTCGCGGCCAGCTTTGCTGGATCAGCGAAGCGCGGGTCCTTCAAAAGGTCGGTGCGCCCGATACCCGCCGCGAGGGCTGGAATTTTGTCGGGCGTGGCGACGATCACGAACCAGACGTTGTCGGAGCTTTTGTACACATTCAGCAGCGCGTTTGCCGGATTTTTTCGGTCGTGCTGGGGTGCGAACTTTGCCCCGGAGAGCGCCGCTTGAATCGCAACGCCGGCGGACCAAACGCCCGCGGCCAAAAGCGAAGTAGTAACGGAAGAGCCTTTGCCCGTGCGTTCGCGCCGATAAAGCGCTGTGACAATCGCGGCAAACAATCCCACGCCCGATGGAGCATCGCCGGTCCCGGCGAATGGCCAGGTCGGCGGTGCGCCCGCGTCGTGTAAGAGAGAAAGCAAACCGGTCCGCGACCAGTAGGCCGTGAGGTCGAATCCGGGAAGAGCCGCGTCCGGTCCCGTGTCGCCATAGCCGGTGATGTCGGCGTAAATCAGCCGCGGATTGAACTGCGTGACTTGGTCATAGTCGAGCTTGAGTTTCTCGCGCGCCGGATGCGGTGTGTTGACAATGAACACGTCGGCCCATTTAGCCAATCGTTCGAGAACCTTCCCCGCATCGGGCGATTTCAAATCCAGCGTGATGCCGCGCTTGTTGCGATTGTTCAGGTGCCACATGTAGGGATACTTGGATTGCGGTTGCGGCGGAATCTTGTTCCCGATTCTCCACAATTCGCCCTTGGGTGGTTCCACCTTGATTACGTCGGCACCGAAGTCGGATAAAATCACCGCCGCTCCGGGACCAGCGACGAAGCTGGCAAAATCGACAACCTTCAGTCCGGAGAAAATGTTGTCAGTTGTTGTATTTTCAGTTTTCATAATTGTGTCCTTTGTTCGTTAGGCTTTGCTTCTTGGAAATGTTCTCCGACCAGTTCTTCACTCTTTGTCCATAGCGCTTCGGCGGCTTTGGGATCGAGTGCGTAGGCACGAACGCCTTCGCTGTTAACACTCAACGGCTTGTCCTCCGGCACGATCTGGCTGACGTGACAGTTCTCGCAATAGCGTCCCCCGATCTCGTCGGCAGAGGCAACGAAGCCAGCCCAGACCGACGTGGCTGCTCCCTGGGGAATCGTCTTATACTTGAAAGGCCCCTTGCCCTCTGCTGCTAAGTCCTTGTTGATTTGATCGACCATTCCCTGCCAATCAGCAGGGTCCATATGTCGACCAAGTTCGGTTTGGATGCCGCCAGGATGAACAGCGGCGGCTCGAATCCCGCGGCCGCGATGGCGCGCGTCGAACTCTACTGCAAAAAGGATATTTGCCGTCTTTGATCGGCCATATGCAATCCATGGATCGTAAGGGGTCCGCTCAAAGTTCGGGTCTTCGAGATCGACGTTCGCGAAGCGGTGCCCCGCGGAGGCGAGAGTGATCAGCCGTCCGCCTGGCCGGAGAAGAGGCGCAATTCTGCTCACGAGGACGAAGTGGCCGAGGTGGTTCGTGCCGAACTGCGTCTCGAATCCATCTTCGGTATGACCGAATGGTGTCGCCATGACACCAGCGTTGGTAATGATCACATCGAACGGTTCGCCCTTCTTGAGCAACGCATCGGCGCATGTTCTCACACTTGTTAGGCTGGCCAGATCGAGCACAATCACTTCGAAGCTGCCACCATTAGCTGCCGCGCCCTTTCTCACTTGATCCGTGGCAGCGTCCGCTTTTTTCAGATCACGTGCCGCGCCAACTACTTGAGCTCCATGCGCAGCGAGCGAACGCGCGGTCTCTACTCCGAGTCCCGACGAAACACCGGTAACGAGGACTCGCTTACCCTTAAGATTTACTCCCGACAAGACCTGGTCTGTCGTAGAAGTCTCTCCAAACACTTTTGCCATTGTGTTTCTCCTGCTATTTCTAAGTTTAGCGTCCTTGGAATTGCGCGGCGCGCTTTTGAAGGAAAGCTTGCGTGCCTTCCTTCTTATCTTCTGTTCCTGCGCAAAGACCGAAGAGCGAAGCTTCGAGTGATAAGCCTTCGGTCTGGCTGGTTTCCAAACCCTTGTTGACTGCTTCGAGTGAGTACTTCACTGCGATCGGAGCATTGGAAAAAATCTGTTTCAGGATCGTTTCAGACCGCGTGATCAGGTCAGTCGCCGGCACGACTTCGTTAACGAGGCCGATGCGATAAGCCTCTTGGGCGCTGATGATCTCTCCGGTGAGGATGAGTTGAAGTGCCCGGCCCTTGCCAACCAGGCGCGGCAGACGTTGTGTGCCGCCGCCGCCGGGGATTATTCCCAGTTTTACTTCGGGTTGGCCGAACTTTGCGTTCTCCGCAGCGATGCGAATGGTGCAAGCCATGGCTGTTTCGCATCCGCCGCCAAGCGCGAAGCCATTCACGGCGGCGATCACCGGCTTGCCGAGATTTTCGATCACATTGAGGACATCTTGTCCAAACGTGCTCGATTTCTCCGCTTCGACGGCGCTGATCTGTGCGAGCTCGCTGATGTCGGCGCCCGCGATGAAAGCTTTATCACCGGCTCCGGTCAGGATGACTCCGCGCACGGCGGCGTCACCCCGTGCATCCTCAAAGGCGGCCTTAAGATCCTCCCACGTTCTCTTGTTCAGAGCGTTAAGAACCTTCGGACGATTGAGAGTGACATAGGCGATCGCGCCTTTCTTGGCATACGAGACAGTCTCGAGATTTAGTTCTGTAGCTGTTGTGCTCATAAATGGTTCTTTGAAGTTGAGGTTATTCGTTAGGCATTTGATTACAGAAAGGCGCTGAGGCCGGTTACGGCTTTGCCTACGATCAGGTTCTGCATTTGGAAGGTGCCCTCATAGGTATAGAGCGCTTCGCAGTCGTTGAAGAAGCGAGCGACCTTGTAGTCGGCAACGATGCCGTTGCCGCCGAGAATTTCTCTGGCCCACGCTACTGTCTCACGACACTTGGATGTGCAGAACGCCTTTGATAACGCAGCATGAGCGTCACTCAGCTTGCCTTCGGTAAACAATTGCGCCTGGCGCACGAGAAGGCACTGCGAGGCGGTGATGTTTTCGATACTTCGAGCGAGAAGGTCCTGGATTAGTTGGAACGAACCGATGGGTCTTCCAAACTGGAGACGTTCCTGGGCATATTTAAGCGCAGCTTCGTACGCACCCATCGCGCACCCGGTGGACATCCAGCCGACTGCATACCGGGTTATCTTCAACACTTTCGCGGTGTCACGGAAAGAATTGCCGCCCTGAAGCCGATTTGCTTCGGGCACGCGGACATTTTTTAAGGTGATGTGGCCGTTTTGCACGACCTTGAGCGCGACTTTGTTCTCGATTTTCTCTACGGTAAAACCGGGTGTGGTCTTGTTCTCGACAATGAACCCCTTGACCTGATTGTCGGCGACGTCGCGGGCCCAGACGATCGTGACATCGCCCCAGGTGGAGTTGCCGATCCACTTCTTTTCACCGTTAAGGATCCAGTTATCGCCGTCGCGTTTTGCGGTGGTGAGAAGTCCGCCGGACGCGCCGGAACCGACGAGCGGTTCGGTAAGGGCGAAACTGCCGATCTTGTCGAAACGGGCCATTGGTGGCAGCCACTTCTGCTTCTGCTCCTCCGACCCATCTATATATATAGAGCCCATCGCCAGTCCGATATGCACCCCAAGAAAGGTGGAGAATGAGGGGTCAATCCGGGCGGACTCCATTTGGACAAAGCCCAACAGCGCGAGACTGCCGCCGGCGCAGCCGTAGCCCTTTATACCTACGCCGCCGATGCCGATTTTCTTTACTTCGGGCAGCAAATCGAACGGGAATTCATCTCTCACCCAGTAATCAGTGATAATGGGCGCGACTTTCGTTTCCATGAACTCGCGCACGCGCTTGACGATTGCGAGTTCCTCTGCGGGCAACGTCTCGTAAAGATAGTAGAAGTCGGTGTTGGGCGCGGGCAATGGTTTTGGCGGCTTGGCGCCCTTTGCGGCTGTTGGTGACGCAGTAGCTTTTGTAGCAGTAGGTGCTGTCGTTGTAGTTGGCATATTATGTCTCCCTTTCGTTAGGTTAAGAGTTGAACTGACCAGGTATCGGTCTGATTTGAAGCGGCGATTAGCTTCGATCCATTGGCGCGGCACAGTGCCCAACCGAGCGCGTAGTCCGCGACTCTGGTGTCCTGAAGGAGGGTGAAATGTGCCTGGTTGGGGTATTCTTTGTAATCGGTTTCGGCTTTCGAATCGCGATACAGATCGAAGTGCGCTTTGACGAGTGAACTCGGCGCGACACGATCCCTTCCGCCCGCGACCAAGAGAAGCGCAGCCCGGGTTTCGTTGCGGAAGTTGACGGTCGCCGCCGCGTGTGGTGTGAAATTGGTCAACGCAGCTTGCAACAAGATGCGGTTTGGGGCCGGAACTGCATAACGTTCGAAGGCCGCGAGCGCTTGGGCTTCCGAAAGCGTATTAGCAAACGCGTAACGAAACTTTCTTGGAGTTAGCGACGAAGTCCCGTGACTATTGGAAGGATTGGCAAGCGCCGAAAACGCGATCTTCAAAGTCGACAACGGAGCTTTGAAGACGCCTTTGAACGGAGCTGGAGCGATGGCGACGCCGGCCGCGCCCCAGCCCCGATCAAGCAGAATCTGACTTATCAATCCGCCAAAGCCATGACCGATAATGAGGGGCGGATTCTCAAGATCGCGAATGACTTGCTCGTAATGGTCGATAACTGCGGGCAGTGTAACTTTGGCGAAGCTACTGGGATCGTGCCGGAGATACTCAATGTCGCCTTCCATCCCAGGCCAGTTCGGTGCAATCACGTAATAACCTTTGTCGGCATAGTGTTTGAGCCAGTGCTCCCAACAGAGGGCGGTCGTCCATAGGCCATGGATGAGAACAATCGTGGTAACATTCATTGCGAAAAACTGGTCGTGCGCGTCAGTTGGTCGCCGGGAAACTCGAGCCGGAGTGGCCGGCGGAAATTGAATGCGACCAGGCTATTGATAAGCCATGGATTGTGCTGATAAGAGGACTGCCTGGCTAATAAGGGCAGAGTTCGGCGCAGCTTGCGAACAAGAGTCAGATAAAGCTTTTTCATGTTTATTGGTCGACGTGAGCCAAAGGAACAGGATCAGACCCGGTTGGGCGGGGGTTCTTTGTGAAAAGGCGGTTGCTAAAGTCCTGGACCAACCGCGCGGCCCGTGTGCAACGCCTGCTCACGTAGCCGAAAAGACCGAGCGAAGCGTCATCCAGAAGATCCTGCCGCAGAGTTTCCGGCGCCAGGTTCAGCAACTGACAGACGTTCAGGAACGAAAACGGCCAGGAACAATCATCGGATATGACCCAGTGATAGGCATCGTAATAGAGTTCCCGCTCGACTGCGTTCGTCGCGCCATGGAAGCGTCGCAAATCCCGTGCGGCCTGCTTGAGAATTCCGGAGGCCAACTCTCTTTGCCTCGTCTTGGAGACGTAATCTTCGGCCGTTATCATTTTGTGGATTGGTTCGCTCAATCCTTTCTCAAGCTTTCGAAGCTCGACATTTCAGAAAAACCTGAAATGTCTTGCGCGAACCTTCAGGTCCGGCTGCTTTCCCTTAGCCTGATCGTGTTGCTGGCGGGTCTTGACCTGTCCGGTCGAATCGAAACCGAACAGTAGAATGACCAGGACAAAGACGATTGGCGGGATGCTCATGGCTTCGGGTCACGCGTAAAGAATCTTTAACGCCACAAAGCCAGTCAGAATACCGAGCAGCGGACTTAAGACGGCGAACCAGAAGGAAATCTCCCAGCCTAAATCTGGGTCGGTTCGATTTGTCTTCATGCTATTTTCTCAAGCGTTCGAAGATCGACATTTCACGGAGAGTGAAATTTCTTCGGAACGTTGGCCGAACTTAGGAGAATCTGGATCGCCAGGTCCGGACTGGGGGGATCAGGCTCGTCAAAAGGCCACAGTCACCCGGCTAAGAAATACATCCGCTCCGTTTTCATGTTTGGACACGCGAGCGGCGATCGGATCCCAGATGTGTTGATAGCTTGGAGTGAACCGGATCGCGGGAGTGATGGCGAAATCGTAGAAAATTTCCATTCCCATTTCGTCGTTAACTGAAGCGGTGTTGAACGTCAGTCGCTTGATACTGTTCTTTAAGTCATTGCTGATCGCGTTGTAGTAATAGCCAACGCCAAAGCTGTCATACTTCCTCGCCTCCCAGAGACCGTGCGCAAACAGCGCCACGCTGCCATGAACGGTGACCGTACTGGCTTCCGGCGGCGAACACAAACCGAGTAAGCCAACATAGAAATCGAGGTTCCGCTGCGGATCGCTGGCGATCGCAGTGACGTGATGCAGTCCCTGAATTTTGCTGTTCATGATCATCTTCCGATTACTAGGAAAAGGTGAGCACCTGCTTCGCTCGTGCGGTACCGCTGGCAACTCGTTCGTAGGCTTCGACGGCATTTTCGAAAGGTACCGAGTCTACAGCCGGCACCTTTAGAATATTGGCCTCGAAGCCTTGGCGCAGTTCGTCAGCAATCCCGGATACGTCGTGAGGACTAAACTTCATGCTGTCCACGCCGATTAGCCGGGACAGATTATGATAAAAATCGACTAGATCGAAACTTACTCGCCTTTCGCCTGTACTGGTGATCGCAACTTGCCGGCCACCAATCCGTAGACAACCGAGCGCCCGCTCGAACATCGGTCCGCCGACCGCATCCAGAACGGCGTCAACACCTTTGCCGTCAGTCAATTCAAGAACGCGTTTGCGCAAGTCGTCAGTCCCGGTGTTGATGACGGCAATAGCGCCCGGGACAGGATCCGAGCTCCGCGCCGCGCCGAGTACGCGTGACTTCCGCCAATTTGCAATCTGCATTGCCGCCTGCCCAACTGCGCCGCCAATGCCTATAATCAGAATCGTTTCTCCAGGCTCAAGTTGCGCGGCACGCACCAGGGCGAACCAAGCGGTGATAAAAGGCACACCGATAGTTGCCGCTTGCTCCAAGCTGAGCGTCCTTGGCTTTAACGACAGCGCTTCCTCTGGGACTGTCACATATTCTGCCTGGGCACCGTCACGAGTGATTCCGAGACCAGGACCGCTGCTCCACACTTCCTGACCTTGAAACTTTTTCCCTGCTACCACGACGCCTGAAAAATCGCGGCCCGGAGTTCGCGGCAATGTTGTTCCTGAAAACCGGCCTGCGACATTCTTCACGTCGCTTGGATTGATCGCCGCAGCCTTCACCTGAACTAGCGCTTCTCCATCACGCGGCTCGGGCCGCGGGATTTCTTCGATCCGCAGAACGGACGGCAGACCAAATTCTCTGAAACGCAATGTCTTCATACAAAGTTCACCTCCGTTGCTTCAGTAACCTGGTCGTTTTCATAGGCCATGTTCGTCGTCATTTTCTTTCTTAAGCTTTTGAAGGTCGAGATTTCAGAACTCTGTCCGGACTAGAGGGTCCTACTCGTCAATGGACTGGTTACTTTTCGTCCGCAGACGCAGCTTTCAGCGAGTAGGTGTGCTCGCCGTCGAGCACGAGCTCACCTCGTTGGTTATGCACCGTCGCCCGGGTGGTTACGATGCCCGTGTCCCCCTGCGGTGTCAGCTTGGTGATTTCGAGTTGGGGATACAGCGTGTCCCCCGCATGCACTTCTTTCAGGAACCTGCACGAGGCGCTCGTAAAACTAAGAAACACGTCGCCGATGTATTGCGGAAAGAGTGTGGCACCAGGAGCAGTGAAGGCGAAAACCTGCAATCCATGCACCACAGGAGCAGTATGCCCGTGTCGGCGCGCGTACTCGACATCGTAATGGATCGGATGATTGTCAGCCGAAACCGTTTGGAAAGCGGAGGCATGCGCATCCGTCAGGGTGCGGCTTGGGGCTCGGAACACGTCGCCGCCGCGTAAGTCCTCGAACCTCCGCGGAGGCACGACGGTAAAGCCAACGGGGTCAAAGGAGCCGGGCTGATTGCGTCTGTCGGTGTGTGAGTTCTTGCGTTCGAGGGTTTGAGTGTTTGTAGTGGTTTTGATCATCTGAAGTGTTGATTTTCTTTCTCTTTCTCAAGCGTTCGAAGATCGACATTTCAGGTAGCGCGAAATTTCCTTCGGCAGCTGTCGAGCGGATTAATTCCTGAGATCCTTGAGCGTTTTCAGGTCGTCGTCGACGTATGCCATGGAAGCGCGTACACCTTTGCCAAAACGCAGCGGGGCCAAGTCTGAGATTTCGAGCGAAGAATCTCTTCGGATTCCCACTCGTTACTTATGTTCACTACTAACCACCTTTTGCACCAGCGCCTCGAAACGAGGATCGCCACGAAGAGGATCGAGCTTCGGATCAACTTTAATCATGGTGATGGTTAGACTCTCATGATCAGCGATAGCTTGCTCCAACCGTCGAATTGCTTCGTCGCGATTTCCCAGACTTAGGTAGAGCAGAATGCGCCAGTATGAGGGCACGTAGCGGTGCTGGCTGAGCTCTTCCAGTTCGGCCAGCATTTGGATAGCTGCGTCTTTATCGCCTGACTGGGCTTTGGCAGCTGCAAGCAGCACTGAAACAATCAGATCGTCGCTCAACTGCTGTGCTTTTGTGTATTCAGCAATCGCAGCCGGCACGTCGCCTTTTCGCTGAAGAGCCATGCCCAGAAAATAATGTGCGTAATAAAACGTCGGATCAATCTCCAGCGTCTTGCGCAACTGCGCGATCGCCTCATCGTATCGACGCGCACTGTACAGAATCTGCCCCAGGTCTGCATTAATAATGGGCGAGAGTGGATCAAGTTCGATGGCGCGTTTGCCCTCGGCAATCGCTTCCTCGAACCGGCCGAGGGCGAGGAGCGGGCCGTTTCCATACCAATGGTGCGCGGTCGCGTAGTTGGGGTTTAGCGCGATCGCGCGTTGAAATTCCGATATTGAACCAGCCATATCGAGGTCGCCGTTGCACAGCAACGATCCGAGCGCGGTGTGTGCCTCCGCCAGTTTCTCATCCAGTTGAAGCGCTTTTAGCGCAGCAGCTTTCGCCGTAGGGTAGGCATCCTGTGGTGCCGTCGTAGTATAGGCTGGCAGGATAGCGTAAGCCTCCGCCAGCCCGCTGTAAGCCAGTGCATATTTCGGATCACGCGCAATCGCCTGCTCATAAAATCCGATCGCCTGTCGGAGATTTTCGCCGCCACGTTTGCTCCAGAGCGAACGGCCTTTGAGATAAAGCTCGTAGGCGGTCAAGTCAGTCGTCGGCTGGGCTGCTATCAGCTGCTTCTCCGCGCCGGTCAGTTTCGCCTGCAGCGTGTCAGCGATCGTCTCGGCAATGTCGCTTTCTACCGCAAAAATATCGGTCAGCTTCCGCTCATAAACGTCCCCCCAGAGATGGGCGTCGTTCAGGGCGTTGATCAATTGCACGTTGACCCGCACAGCGTCACCGCTCTTTTGCACGCTGCCCTCCAAAACATTTCCAACCCCGAGTTGTTTCGCGATCTCGCGCAGATTGTCTGGTGCGCTTTTGTATTTCTGGGTGGAAGTGCGTGAGATCACTTTCAGGTCCGCAATCTTGGACAGCCGGGCCAGAATTTCGTCCTGCATCCCTTCGGCAAAATAGGCGTTGTCCGGATCGCGGCTCAGGTTTTCCAGAGGAAGAACGGCAATCGATTTTTCTGGCAACGGCGGCAGTGCGGACGCTGATGGCGCGACGTTCCTCTCGGAGGCCGACGTTATTTCTCGACGATTTAGCCGGATTGCAAACAACGCTGCCGCGACAATCGCCACGACTGCGATCAAGGCGGCGATTTTGTAAACACCGATACCATGAGACAACTTGCGGCGGCAGGATTCCAGGGCTTCCATCAGCTCCCGAGCTGACGCGGGCCGCCGAGCGGGATCGACGGCAAGCGTGCAGCGCAGCAGCTTTATTATTGGTTCAGGAACTTTCCTCGCGACCAACTGCTCGACTGGCAGATCGTCGCGGGTTTGACGATCGCGAATCTCTTCGATCGTGCTGCCAGAGTGTGGTGCCAGTCCGGTGAGCGCGAACCAGAGCGTCGCCCCGAGCGAATAAATGTCCGAGCGCGCATCGACCGGACCGCTTCCAAATTGCTCAGGGCTCGCGAAATTCGGCGTGCCGACAAATTCTCCGTGCGTTAGGTCCGTTTCTCCTCCGGCATTCGTGATCGCCTTGGCAAGGCCGAAGTCGATGACTTTCACTTCGGGCCCCGCCGTGTCAGTGTCACCCCGCGTCAACATGATATTGCCCGGTTTCAGGTCGCGATGGATCAAACCGTGGGCTGCCGCAGCCATCAATGCCCGCGTGATTTGGATCGCAATTTCCAGAGCCGATTTTGCATTGAGCGGACCATCTCTCCGCACGCGGGCCTGCAGAGTTTCGCCCTCGACTACCTCCATCGCGTAATAGCAGTGACTGGCATCCGGCGAAGCACCGAACTGGAACACGGCGGCCACATTCGGATGCCGCAGGGCAGCGGCGGCGCGGGCTTCACGCAAAAAGCGTTCGCGCATCGTTTGTGAGCTGCGCGCGGTCCCGGGCACCTCGATCACTTTCAGAGCCACCCTCCGATGCAATACCTTGTCCATGGCGAGATAGGTCACTCCCATGGCCCCGTGACCGAGTTCCCAGTAAAAACCGTCTGGGTGTTGCTCGACCTCAAAGTCGCCGAAGACCAACGAAGCCGGAGGCGTTGTCGCTGCTTCCGCCGGTTCGTTAAACGCTATCCGCACCAGACAAGGCAGGCATTCGCCGTTCGCGTTCAACGGCCGGCCGCACGTCGAGCAGAGACCGACGGATTCCTGCAATATTTTCATGGTGCGCCCTATTCTCCCGCCAGTACCCGAAACAACCAATGCAACTCTCCATCCACCTCGGATTCCGTGTCAACCGTTCGGCGAACCTCTGCGCGCAACAACTCCCGGTAGCGCGCCCGCAATCGGGTCACGTGGCTGCGCAGAGTGGAGGGCGGGAGACTGAGACGAACAGCCAAGTCATCGTAAGTCGGCAGCGGATTGGGGCTGCTAGTAAGGAAGATTCTTAATTCTTCGAAGAGCTTGTCTTTGCCCTCAGCTTTCTGCTCAGCTTCCAGTCGCTCCAGTCCCACCCTGACCAGTGCCTCTGCCCAGGTTCTTTCAAAAACCCGGTCTTCTCCAGCCGGCTCCGCTGAAACGAAATGCGTCTGGAAAAGCGACTCCGCCGCCTTGGCCTGCGCGTCGTCCAACGGTAGAAAATCGAGGGAGCCGCCGCGCTTCAACGTTTGCTCACGATCGTAAGCGTGCCCCAGGAAATTCTTCAATGAGGCCAACAGAAAGGATCGGAATTTACCTTTTGTGCGATCGGCGCGCGCGTAGATCTTATGCTCGATCAGGTAGGCGAAAAAGCTCTGTGTGAGATCTTGCGCATCTTCCATGGCGTACCCGCGGCTGCGCACGAAACTGTAAAGCGGCGCCCAATAGGTCTGGCAAAACTCCGCGAGCGCAGCCTGCGCAATCTCCGGTTCGGCCTGGCTTTCCCCAGCCGCGACGACCACGCTCCAGTGCGTCGAAGGAAAGAAATCGTCTCGGCCCTGCCCGTTCCCTGCCGGGGTCTTCACGTCAGCCGTTTGTATCAAGACCGCAGAAGACAAGCAAGCCCGCGAAAAAAGTTACGATTCCGTGCAGCGCGCCCTCCGGAACCCGTTTGTACAAGGGAAAGCCATCATCATGGCAACCATTAAAACTAAAACCAACACGGAGGTATAATATGAAGAAACCAAAACAAATACTTATCAGCATTCTGGCAGGTCTATTCGTGTTCCCATTGGTGGGAACGTTCGCCCAGCAAGCACCGAACTCGGGCTCTATCGAAGTAATCACGACTTTTGATTACCCCGGGACCGGAAATTCGACCTTGCCACAAAAGATTACCGAAAAAGGCGACATCGTTGGCGAGTTCATCGATTCGAACGGGGTGGTGCGCGGTTTTGTCCGGTTCAGCAATGGTAGCTTCAGCGCGCCGATCGTCGACCCTAACGATACCGTCGGTTTTACCGAAGGACGAGGCATCAATAACTCAGGCACAGTAGTCGGTGACTACGCCAGCCCCGATGCCAACGATCACGGGTTTTTCCTGTCGGGCGGCACCTTCACAGAATACGATATTCCTGGCGCGCTCAGTACCGATGTGTTTGGGATAAATAATGCCGGCGACTTTACCGGCACGTTTTCTAACGACGACGTGACCCAGCAGGCGTTCGTCAGCGTTGGCGGAACCGTAACGTCGTTTAGCGTCCCGGCAGCTACCGGTACCCTTGCTTACCAAATCAATGATTCAAAGCAGTTGGTGGTGGGATACTATATAGACAGCTCAGGAATCCTTCACGGCTACGACCGGACTAAAGACGGGACGCTGCACTTCCCGATCGATCCTTCGGGCTCCGTTGGGACAGTCCTGTTTGGAGATAACAATAGGAACTGGGTGGTGGGCAGATATGCGGACAGCTCAGGCGCGACTCATGGACTCTTCTTTAGCTCGCCAAACAACTTCTTCACTTTCGATTATCCCGGGTCAACCTTCACATCGCTTAACGGAATCAATTCGCAGGGATATATCTGCGGTCGTTACGTCGATGGTTCTGGAATCGCCCACGGAATCATAGCTCGCGCCATAGGCACACCGTCGGGAGATCAGGCGAGTACGCTGGTCACTCCAATCAACCCATCGTCGCCGGTCGCGCCACTTAACCCGTCGCCCTCGATGTGGGGCGATGCAATGCAGGCGCGCTGAGTTGAGCAGTGTTGCGGGCCCGCGCCGTCGGCGCTTTGTGACGACGCGGGCCTGGATGCGTGGCCGACGCCTGGGGGTGGCTCCAACTTATACGTTAGGTGGAACGGACGATAGCTGGCCCATTGTCTAGTCGAAAAAGATCCAGCTAACGCACGAACACGCGGGCGATTTCAAAAAAATGGTGGTCACTATGAATCGTACGTTCGGCAACGGGTATGGAAGACGAGGAGCGTGCGCGCGCATATGCTACGCTTTAATTTCCTGGAACGTGCTACCTGGCGTTTCGGGACTTGACTGCTTTGATTCGCCGCTACAACCACGGCCGTCGAGCGCTCAACTTCAGCTTCGGAACCGGTCGATCATCATTTGTTCTCAAGCTTTGGCGGAATGACATTTCAAAAAGATCTGAAACTGTTCTGGCCTGGCGCCGAGGCATAGCGACGCGGCCCTGTTCGATCGAGCTCGTGATCCAAGCGTCTTCGATTCAAATCAGCTGCGCGGATGAGCGAAGATAGCGATCGACGCGATTACGAAAATCAGCGGGAAAATAACCCGGCAGAAACGATCAATTCGTATCGCCTGTTTATTCTGATGTTTGCCTTCGAGTATGGTCGTGACCAAAACTTCAATAAAAGCAAAGAAGACGAGTAGCGTGCTCATCAAAATAAAACTATCAAGGCTCGTGGTGTAGGGGAGAGCTGGTAGTTGACTGTCGATGGCGAAGCGATACGCGATCAGTGTGAGCATCGAAGTCGTTGCGACACTGAGTTGCGGACCAACTTCGGTCGCCGCGACCCAAAAAACCGACCACGACATGGCTACAATGAGAATCAAAGGAAGGATTACCTTCCAAATGTAGTGTTTCACATTGCGCGAGGCGGTGAATTCAAAGGCGTAACTGGAATACTCGAAGCCGGGAGCGAGCGCATAGATGAGCGCCTTTGTTTCCCATTTCTCGAGCGTCCAATCTGGCAGAGTAATTGACGGCGCGATTCCGGCTGCGTGCCTAAGGCCGTGTCGTATCCAATCCTGATCCGGGACAAACGTCACTTCGTTAGGCCGGTAACGGACGGCGACGAGTTGAAGGCGAAACGTCTGCCTGTCGAAAGGGAATGATTGCAATCGTAAGGGCTGGGTGAAGGCGCCGGCATAACGCTGGCGATAATTCACCGTGCCGTCGGATTCGACTTCGACTGCCTCCGGGAACTTGTGACTTACGAAATTTGTTTCATTCACAACGGCGACCCGCGGATGCCAAACCTGTTCGAGCGGGTAGCGCAGAATCCCGTTTCCGGTATGTGCCAAACGCGGATCCCTCCAACGCAAGACAACCGCAACCTCAGCAGTGAAGTTTTGCTGTGCACTATCGATGTTAGTGATATCTACCATCCAAATTCCTACGGAAACGCGAGTTGGCCCCGCCTCCGCCTGCGGCCGCTCGATCAAAGCGGGCGCTTCCGCGCCGCGCGCGAGTTGGATCGACGTCGCGAGAAGGATAAGAACCGGAAAACGGATTCCATTCATGAGATCGCTACCGGGAACACGTCAGGTTTGAAACCGTCGCCAGCTTGAGTCTTTCGCAGCCGGCTTTGTCTTCACGCTATCTTCTCAAGGGTTCGAAGATCGAAATTTCAGAAACTTTAAGATCTCTTCCACAATGCCAGACGCCGTTACTTCGATCAACGAAAGAAAATCATTAGGGCCAGGATGCCGATCAAGACACCGAGCAACGGACTAGAAACGGCGACCAAAAAGAAACGTTCCAGCCGCGCTTCGATTTAGCTCCACGCTACTTTCTCAGGCGTTCGCAGACCGACATTTCGGAAATCGAGACACTTCATGCGCGTGATTTCTGGTCGCATTGCCGATCAGTCTTGACGCGGGCAGTCAAGAAGCGTCGTATGAGAGCCGCGCGCGAAAACGCCGCCATTGGTTAGTATCAACACAAATATAGGAGAAAATTATGGCCAAAAAGAATAAGGACTCAGTTTACAAAATCGTCGAAGTTGTTGGCACAAGCACGAAGTCTTGGGCTGAAGCCGGAAGAAAAGCCGTTGAGACCGCCGCTGGGACGCTGCGCGATCTGCGGGTAGCGGAAGTCGTAAAACTGGACATGGCAATTGAAAATGGAAAGGTCCGGGCGTTCCGCGCTCGCGTGGCGTTATCTTTCAAGATCGATAGCTGAAAGCCTTTGCCGGTTCGCTTAAGTTGTCATCAGCGGGGGCGGTAACGAGTTGAGTTGCTTCATATCAGGGCCGCCTGTTTCACAGGTGACCCGGTCATGTTCTTTTCCATGCTTTCAGAGGTCGAGATTTCAGAACTTAAATCACTCTGAACTTCTGCAATTCAGCCCGGCATGCTTCGCTAAAGGCGCGCAGCGCATCGATCGAGTCGCTATCCATCATTTGGTGCAATTCTCTTAGAGTCTTGTTAGGCGAGACATAACTGTCCGCTATCAAACGGACCACGTGGCTGGCACTATCAACAATCGGAATCGACGAAATCACCCGCATCATGCTGACCAGGGCGTACAAGTCGACCAACTGCGTGATTTCCCCGAAATTCGCCGCCTGGTGAGCAAGCGAATCGGCGTAAGCCGCTGAGGCTTTTTCGATGAAATGCTTGTATAACTCCTCGCGTTGCGAAAGCTTGTGCGACCGCGCCTGGACCTTGGCCTGAGTTTCCTGACTCAACCAAGACGTGCCAAACGAAGTAACGCCGCCAATAACTGCCCCACTGAGGGCAGCAAGCGCTGTGACGGTTGCGGAATCCATGGTTGGGTATTATTGAATTGCTCAACGGCAGAGTGCGGCGCGCGCTCCAAACGCAGTTTCCAACGTCCAGAATCGAACTGCGGGGTTGCGATTAACTCCGTTCTCATGTTAGTCCAAGCCAGGCGCTACGTGACCGTAGTTTTATACTGAAAGGGTCTGTAAAGGTTTCCTTGTAAAAGTCGCATTAGTCCGCGATCGATCGCATCTACCCACCTGGGCCGGAAGAACGGATGCACTAGCAAGACCAGGGATTTGGGGTTCCTGAGTAGGACTAGATATTTCATTTGATTTCTTATTCCCTTTCTCAAGCTTTCGAAGACGGAGATTTCAAAAAATCTGAGATTTTCTCGTGCCCTGTCTCCAAGGGGCAAAGACCTGGCGCCGACTGGATGACTCCTGAAGCAATCCTAAATCTCTGTCTTGGCAGCCTGAGCTACGAGCTGGGCGGGCACTTTCACTTAAAGCAAAGGCCAGAACATCCCAAGGCCAGCCGGCGAGGACTAAGGCGATAGCAAGGACTGCATGAAAAGCTCATTCCGGCGCTGCGGTATAACATCACTACTAAGCAGTAACCGAAGGGATGCAGGATGATTGTCGAAGATCAAAACATGTCGGATTGTTTTGCCACCTACGGTGACAGGTCGCGACGCGACCACGAAGATTCTCTTCTCTCCCAGCGTTGTGGTATCCGGCAGTATGTCGGTTCGAATCATCATCATTCTTTTCTCAAGCGTTCGAAGATCGATATTTCACGTAGCGCGAAATTTCTTTCGGAACGTTGAACGAAGTGAGGAGAATCTGGACTGCTGAGTCTGGACTAGAGGACTCGGCGAAAACGCCACCTGGTTACAACCGCGTCACGATTTTCGCGCAGGCAGCCCAAGCCACCGGTATCGAGCAAACAAGATTGCGATACCTTCCGGCGCCCGAGGTCGAGGCTTAAGGCTGGTAGCCCTCGTTCTGCCACTGGGCGAACAACGCGAGCTGGTCCGCTGTCCAATAGGGACCGCCGGGTGGCATGGAAGGCAGGGCGCCTTCGTGCGGCGAAAGTGTTTCGAGCACTTTGTCAGCATTGCCCGGATCGGACATGAAGGTGTAATCGTCCAGCTTTATGCCGTGTACCTCCATGTGCGAAATATCAACATCGCGAAACAATGGCCTGATATCACGCGCGAAAGACGGCATAACGTTCTCCTCCCGATAGGAAACGCAGAATGCGAAATTTATCAACAAAACATCAAGACAAAACTGTATTTGCCTGGGTGTTGACGATCGTTGGCTTCCCTGGCAGAAGACGGCGATTGGTTCGGCAGTGTCACAGAACTTTGAGCGTTTTCAGATCGTCGACGATGTATGCCATGGAAGCCCGCATGCCTCGGCCACAACGAACAGGCGCCAAGTCTGAAATTTCTTCGCCTCTACAGACAGGTAGACTAAGAGTAGCTTCTCCTATCCACGCTTGCTCAATCTTCACATCGTGCGGCACGTTCTCGACCAGTTCGTGAATTGCCGGCTTGTCTTGCTTGTCAGCAGCGAGACGCGGGACGTGTAGGAGATTGATGACCGGCTTCTGCTTTAGCAGCGACGGGTCCGTTACCGCTTGTCTTAAGGTAACAACCGCCTCAGCAATCAGTTGCCCGGCAGCGGTTAGGCTGCCAGCGAACTTTGATCCTGGCGCGAGAGCCGGACCTGCTTTCCCTGTCGCAGCGTAATACCTGGTTTGGAAAACTTGCCCGAGACGCTTCGGATAACCCTGAGTCCAGCCACGCGCGAGCGCAGCATCATTATCGACGAAAATGTAGGGACAGTACGATACTGACCTACCTTCGAACAATGCGTCCACGAGTATAAAGAACTCGCGATACTGGTAACGCGCCGGATCAAGGTATTCTTCGTTAGCACCGCTGAACTGCCAGTCGTAGAAGAGCGCGTTGCAGTGACCATTGGCGGCGGGATCCGGCTCCAATCCGTTAGGCAAGAGAGATGCCACTGCAGCCGGTTGCGCCCAAAACTCAACGTCGAGGAAGTCTGAAGAGTAATACCACGGCGGAGGTGGATTGAGGGTCGATTTGCCTTTCGGCGTCAGTGGGTAGTTGAAGCCTTTAAGCTTTGCTGTGCTCATCATTCTTTTCTCAAGCGTTCGAAGATCGACATTTCAAAAAACCGTGAAATGCGTTTCCGGATGCTTTGGCGCGTTGAGCCTCTCGCGTATGTTCCTGCGCTTCCAGGTGACGACTTCCGACTGATTCACCGGAACAGATTGATCTTTGCCAGGTCGACGACTTCGTCGCCACGCCCGCTCATCACTGCTTTGAGCGTGAAAAGAGTGAACCCTTTCATTTGCGCGAGACTGATCGTCGGAGGCATGGAGAGTTCCTGCCGATGGACGAAGACCTCGACCAAGGCAGGTCCGTCGTGCTTGAGAGCTTTTTCTAACATCGGTCGAATGTCTTCTGATCTCTCCGCCCTCAGTCCGAGAACGCCCGCGGCTTCGGCTAGTTTTGCAAAATCCGGATTCTGCAGATCGGTTCCGAACTCGACGAAGCCGACCGCTTTCATTTCCAGTTCGACAAAGGCGAGACCATCATTTCTGAAGACGATGATTTTGACCGGGAGCTGTAACTGTTTAAGCGAAAGCAGATCGCCTAGCAGCATGGCTATTCCTCCATCTCCGGACATTGAGATGACTTGTCGACCTGGGTAAGTCTGTTGGGCACCAATCGCCTGGGGCAGGGCGTTAGCCATGGAGCCGTGATTGAAGGACCCGAGCAGGCGCCGTTTTCCATTCATGGTGAGATAACGCGCCGCCCAAACCGTGGGGGTGCCCACATCGCAAGTAAAAATGGCGTCCTCGGAAGCGAGCCCATCGAGCTCGCGCGTGAGGTATTGAGGATGGCTACCTTTTCTATCCGCACCAGGCACCGCAAGGTCATCCAGGCCTTTGCGCGCTTTCTTATAATGCTCGACTGATTTTTTGAGGTGCTCGTCCTGGCGATTTGGCACGAGGTTCGGTAGGAGCGCGCGCAGCGTGCTTTTAGTGTCACCTACAAATCCATAGTCCAGCTTGGTTCTCCGGCCGAGTTGTTCTCCGCGAATATCAACTTGAACGATCGTCGCGTGTCTTGGAAAAAACTGCTGGTAGGGAAAGTCAGTTCCAAGCATAAGCAAGGTATCGCAGTTCATCATGGCGTGGTAACCGGAGGTAAATCCGAGTAGCCCGGTCATGCCGACATCAAACGGGTTGTCGTACTCGATGAACTCCTTCCCGCGCAGCGCATGCACAATCGGCGCGTTGAGCTTACCAGCCAGCTCGATTAATTCCGCGTGTGCGCCGGCGCAACCCGCGCCGCCCAGGATGGTAACCTTTTCCGAGTCGTTAAGAACCTTTGCCAATAAGGCGATCTCTTCGTCGGAAGGACAAACGGTTGTCTGCTGCTCTCGAAACCGAATGCGCGGCTCCTGTTCCCCAGCTTCCAGGAGACTCACGTCTCCAGGTATGGTAACTACCGCGACACCGCGCTTCGATATCGCAGTCTGCATCGCGATCTCCAGCACCCGCGGCATCTGTTCGGGATGAGAAACCAGTTCGCAGTAATAGCTGCACTTGGCGAATAGTTGTTCCGGATCGGTTTCCTGAAAATATCCGCTGCCTATTTCATTGCTTGGAATCTGGGCGGCGATAGCCAGCACCGGCACACGACTTCGGTGGCAATCGTAGAGCCCATTAACCAAATGCATGTTGCCCGGCCCGCAGCTACCCGCGCAGACGGCAAGGCGTCCGGTTAGGTGAGCTTCAGCGCCCGCGGCAAACGCTGCCGTCTCTTCATGCCTGACATGAATCCACTGCAGCTTCTTTTGCTTGCGAATCGAGTCGGTAAAGCCATTGAGGGAGTCACCCGGAAGCCCATAAACCCGTTCTACTCCCGCCTGAACGAGCGTATCTACTATCAATTGAGCGATGTTTTTAGCCATGACCAACCTCCTCCATGCTTTCTTAGTTCTATCAGGATGGCATGACAATTTCCCGCAGAATCCGATCCTGGTCGCAGGGCGGGTAGCGCAAGCCGCCGATGTCCATCTTTGTGCTGTGCGACAAGACTCCGCGCGCGTTTGAGTAGGCGCGGAATCCCCATTCGCCATGATATTTACCCATACCGGAGTTTCCCACGCCGCCGAATGGCAAATCGTGAATCGTCGACTGAAGGGTGCATTCGTTAACGCCGCTGACGAACGGACTGAGCGGGGCAAACCAGAAATTTACCTTCATGCTAATTATCTCAAGCATTCGGAGATCGACATTTCATAAAGGATTGAAATTTTTCGTGTACCCAACCTTGCCAAGACCGGTGCGCGGGCAAGATCATCCCACCCATGAAACTCTGGAGCTGGCAGAAAGAGAATCTTCCTTCGATTGCGCACTCCATTCGCACGGCCCTCGCGGCGACCGCGTCAGTCATCGTCGCGCGACTGGTGCAGATGCCTGAGGCTTATTGGGCGGGAATCGCAACTCTGGTCGTAATGCAATCCAGTCTCGGCGCTACGCTGACGCTATCCATCGAACGCGTAGTCGCCACGGCCCTGGGCGCGTCAGTCGGAGCAGTCGAGGTAAATTATTTCGGAGCAAATCTTGCCGCCTTCATGCTCGCGATCTTTTGCATCGGCCTGCTTTCGTTTGCCTTTCGGCTGGAGAAGACCGCTTATCGATATGCCAGTGTTACCCTGACGATCATTGTTTTGATTCCGCGAACAAATCCCGCGTGGATCGTTGGCTTGCATCGATTCATTGAAGTTTCAGTCGGGATCATTGTTGCTCTCATCGTGGTAGCGATATGGCCAGAACGATATCCGGTTGCCGCGAAGAATGCGGCCGCATAATTCTTTTCAGTGAGAGACAGGCGCGGCGGAGCTCTCAGCCAACGCCTTGAAACGCGGATCGTTCCGGAGCGGATCGAACATCGGATCGAGCCGGAGTAACGCAGGAGTGAGCGGCGCACCCGCGCTTGGTATCGAGAGTAGTTTTTGTATAGCGGCAATGGCGCGGTCGGATTCGCCCGTGCCCGCCGCTACCCGGGCAAAGGACTCAATCCGAGCGCTACCCTCCAACGCGTCTTTCTCGATCGGGCGCGCCGCCATACCTCGTTCGGCCAGAGCCAATGCGGTGACTTTGTCACCGAGACCCATATCGATCAGCGCGAGATCACCAATCAGAATAGAATTTTCTGCCTGCTCATTGAGGAGAGGTTCCAGTTCGCTGCGCGCCTGTCGCCAGGTTTCCTGGGCGGCGGCATGCTCACCGGCTACTTCTTGCGCCCAGCCCAAATAGAAGCGCAGTTCGCCATTAATGTAGCCCAACGCGGGATCAGGCTTGGCCAATATTTCCTTTAGCCCAGGGATGACCGGCCCGGGCTGACGCTCCAGGATCGCTTGGTAAACTCGTGTTTCCAAGACCTGGATGTCGCCGGCGTTTGGATGGAGCGGGGCGAGGAGCGCCGCGGCACGCGGCAGGTCGCCCTCGGCTTGCGCGATATTCGCCTTGAATGCGATGATCTCCACGTCGTCCGGTGTGATATTAAGAATCTGGTCAGCCTTTCGCAGCGCCTCGGGAAAACGACGCTGAAACCCATAGGAAGCCGCTTGCGCGCTGAGCAGGGTAAGGTTGCGCGGGTCAAGACGCTCGGCTTCGTTGAAATGCGACTCGCTCCGGTCCCACTGGCCTCGCCTCCGCTCGACATAGGCCAGCGACTGAGGAATACGGCTACTATTGGGCAGGAACTGACGTGCCTGCTCAAAGTAACGCACCGCCGTATCGTAATCCTTTAGACAGGCGTAGTAGTACTGGCCCCTCGCCATTACGGCCTCGCCGAGATTGGGCTGAATTGAGAGCGCGGTTTCGGCCGCCTGCCGCGCCTCTTCACGCAGGGCAACCGTTCGCTGAAGAGTCTGCGTGATATAACCGCTCGCATCAACGTATGACAGCAACGCCCAGGCAACGGCGAACTTCGGATCCAAACGCACCGCTTCTTTGAGATATCTCTGTGCGGCAAGGGTCGTGACAGGTGTCGTTGCAGCCTTCAACGTATAGGCGAGGCCCCGCAGGTAGGCATCGTAAGCTTCAACATTGTCCGTTGGTTTAGCGGCGATGACTTGCTCTTCCTGGCCGGTAAGTTTCGCTCGCAACTGCTCGGCGATGGCTTTGGCCACCTCACTCTCCACGGAAAAGATGTCGGTCAGTTTGCGATCAAAGGTATCGGCCCACAGATGGGAATCGTTAGCGGCTTTGATCAACTGCACGTTCACACGCACTCCGTCGCCGCTCCTCTGCACACTTCCTTCCAGGATGTGAGCAACCCCAAGCTGCCTGCCGATCTCGGTCAGGTTTTCCGGCGCACTTTTGTAATGCTGGGTAGAAGTGCACGAGACTACCTTCAAATCGGCGATCTTGGATAAGCGCGTCAAAATCTCATCCTGGATGCCTTCGGCGAAGTAGGCATTCGCTTTGTCTTCGCTCCGGTTTTCAAAAGGCAAAACCGCGATCGTTCGTTCGATGCCAGCGGAAGATTGCACGCGCTGATAGAGCCAGGTGCCGATTGCGATCGCACCGAGAACTAGAATCGCTCCGGTACCGACTATGATAGATCGTTTCCGACGCGAACGTGCTTCCGTGCTGAACTTTGTGTAGCAGCCGTGGATTGCCGATAGCAGTTCACGCGCTGTTTGCGGGCGCTTCGCTGGATCGACAGCCAGCATCGACTGCAAGAGTGTGACCACACGCGCCGGGATGTGAGCAGTTTTCAGTTGCTCCAGCGGGAGTTCCTCGGCCTGTTTTGTCGCAACGTCTCGGAGCGTGTGCCCCACAAAAGGCACCCGACCGGAAAGCAAATACCACAAGGTCACGCCTAACGAATAAATATCCGATCGTGTATCGATCTTCGTCTCTCCGGAAGAAGCGAACTGCTCGGGACTGGCGAAGGCTGGGGTTCCAATGAATCCCGTTTGAGTTTGTGTGGCACCGCGTTCTGCTTCCGGACTGAGGATTTTGGCGATGCCGTAATCAATCACCTTAACGATCGATGCACCGCTCGGATCCGACTCGAGCATGATGTTGGACGGTTTGATGTCGCGATGTACAACGCCGCACTTTTCCGCAGCGGCCAGCGCACGCGCGGCTTGTTCAATTACTTCAAGCCCCAGCGCGAGCGGCATCGGCCCTTCGCGACGCACCTTGGCTTCGAGCGTTTCGCCTTCGACCAATTCCATGACGTAGAAACACTCACCGTCTTGCTCGCCATAATGACTGACGCGCGCGACGTTCGGATGATGAATTTGCGCGGCCGCACGCGCTTCACGCAAGAAACGCGATCGGACTCCAGGCATCTTCGCGACCTTTCGGTCTATGACTTTAAGAGCAACCAGTGAATTCAAAACCGTGTCTCGTGCGCGGTAAGTTATCGCCATCGCGCCGGCGCCGAGCTCAATCGGAAAACCATCCGTCCCGACTTCTACTTCGAAGTGATCATACTTCAGCGGCCCAGGCGTTAGTCGCCGGCCTTTGTCAGATTTTCCTGGTTCCCGGCTGTCGCTCAAAAAACCCAAATCAGCCAGACACCGAAGGCATTCGCCTTTGGGGCCGACCTGCGTCAGCGGTCGTCCGCAGATCGCACATGTCCCAACGGTTGGTTCGCGTTCCATATCGGTAAATGCGAGCGCTTTAATTAAGTCCGAACCACGCATCAGGTCGATGCGTTTCAATCACACCGGCACCGTCTGCCTTGGTCGGCCGTCCGCGTGAGCGGGAAGAAAATTGCTGGCGCTCGCCGCGTCGTATTACTTGTCTGCCGGTTTCGAGGCGGCGAGTTTTTGGAAGCGCGGATCATTCCGGAGCGGATCGAACATCGGATCGAGCCGAAGCAGCGCAGGAGTGAGCGGCGCGCTTCCAGCCAGTGGGGGTTCATACGGTACCGAGAGTAGTTTCTGTAAAGCGGCGATGGCGCGGTCGGGTTCCCCCGTGCCTGCCGCCACTCGGGCGAGGAACTCCATCGGAGTAGGACCACCTACCGCGTCTTTCTCGATCGGATTCAGCGCCATGGCCTGCTCGGCCAGAGCCAAAGCCGCTTTGTCACCGAGACCCATGTTGCTCAGCGCAAGGTATCCAATGAGATAGAAATTTTGCGGCTGTTTTTTGAGGAGAGGTTCCAGTTCGCTGCGCGCCTGCCGCCAACTTTCCGGGGCGGCGGCGTGGTCGCCGGCCACGTCTTGGGCCCAGCCTAACCAAAAGCGCAGTTCGCCACTGAAGTAACCCAAGGCCGGATCAGGCTTGGCCAATATTTCCTCGAGCCGAAGGATGATTTGGGCAGGGCGGCGCTCCAAAATCGCTTGGTAAACTTGTGTTTCCAACGCGTTGAGGTCGTCGCCGGTCGGATGCAGCGGAGCGAGGATCGCCGACGCACGCGGCAGATCGCCCTCGGCTTGTGCAATATTCGCCTTGGTCGCTAGGGTATCCATGTCGTCCGGTGTGATATCGAGAACCTGATCAAGTTTTCGCAGCGCCTCAGGGAAACGACGAATAACCATGTAGGAAAGCGCGTGCTGGGTGAGAAGGGAAACATTGCGCGGGTCGAGCCGCTCAGCTTCGTTGAAGTAACTCTCGCTCCGGTCCCACTGACCTCGCCTCCGCGCAACATAGGCCAGCGATTCTGGAATCCGGCTGCTATTGGGCAGGAACTGACGTGCTTGCTCAAAGTAACTCACCGCGGTGTCGTAATCCTTTAGACAGGCATAGTGGTATTGGCCCTTGGCTACTATGGCCTCGCCAAGATTGGGCTGAAGAGTCAGTGCGGTGTCGGCTGCCTGCCGCGCCTCTTCACGGAGGGCGACCGTTGGTTGAAGATTTTGTGTGATATAGCCGACCGCATCAACGTATGACAGCAGCGCCCAACTAAGGGCGAACTTCGGGTCCAAGCGCACCGCTTCTCTGAAATATTTCTGCGCGCCAAGGGAGTTGGCGGGTGTGATGGCAATTTTCAGACTATAAGCCAGGCCACGCAGGTAGGCATCGTAAGCCTCGACGTTTTCGGTGGGTTTAGCGGCGATGACTTCCTCTTCCTGACCGGTGAGTTTCGCTCGCAACTGGTCGGCAATCGCTTTGGCCACCTCACTCTCCACGGAAAAGATGTCGGTCAGTTTGCGATCGAACGTATCGGCCCACAGATGGGAGTCGTTAGCGGCTTTGATCAACTGCACGTTCACACGCACTCCGTCACCGCTCCTCTGCACACTTCCTTCCAGGATGTGAGCAACCCCAAGCTGCTTGCCAATCTCGGCCAGGTTTTCCGGCGCACTTTTGTAATGCTGCGTGGAAGTGCGCGAGATGACCTTCAAATCGGCGATCTTGGACAAGCGCGTCAAAATCTCATCCTGGATGCCCTCGGCGAAGTAGGTATTCGCTTTATCTTCGCTCAGGTTTTCAAACGGCAGAATCGCGATCGAGCGTTCGATTTGAGCGAAAGATTGCGCGCGTTGATAGAGCCAGGTGCCGATTGCGATCGCACCGAGAACTAGAATCGCTCCGGCAGCGACTATGATAGATCGCTTCCGGCGTGAACGTGCTTCCGTGCTGAATCGTGTAAAGCAGCGATGAACCATGGAGAGTAGCTCGCGCGCCGATTGCGGCCTGTCGGCCGGGTCGGGCGCGAGCATCGACTGCAAGAGTGCGAGGCAACTGGTCGGGATGTGCAGGCCCTTGCACTGGTCGAACGGTAACGGCTTGTTTTGTTTGGCACGGATTTCTTCGAGCGTGCGCCCGACAAATGGCGTCCGTCCGCAGAGCAGAAACCAAAGTGTCACTCCGAGTGAGTAAATGTCCGAACGCGTGTCGATGGGCGATTTACCATTTTCGGCGAATTGCTCCGGACTGGCGAAAGCCGGCGTTCCAATAAAATGAGCTTGGGTTTGTTCCGCGCCAGTCCCGGCCTGAGGCGCTAGAACTTTCGCCACACCGTAATCAATGATCTTAACGATCGATGAGCCGCTCGGATCTGACTCGAGCATGATGTTGGATGGCTTGATATCACGGTGCACCACCCCGCACGCTTCCGCCGCAGCCAATGCTCGCGCGGCTTGTTCTGTTATTTCCAAGGCAAGGGAGAGTGGCACGGGTCCTTCACGGCGCACCCGCGCTTCGAGCGTTTCTCCCTCCACTAGTTCCATGATGTAGAAACACTCACCATCCTGTTCTCCGTAGTGGCTGACTCGCGCGACATTCGGATGGTGAATGTGCGCAGCGGCGCGCGCTTCGCGGAGGAAACGCGAGCGCGCTCCGGGATTTCGCGCCACTGAGCGATCGATCACTTTTAGCGCGACGGTGGAATTTAGGACCGTATCGCGTGCGCGATAAGTTATCGCCATTGCTCCGGCACCTAGCTCGATCGGAAAACCGTCCTGCCCGACTTCTACTTCGAAGTGATCGGTACTTCAGTGGTCCAGGTGTCAATCGTCGGGGTGTCTCTGATTGTCCGGGTTCTTGACTGCCGCTCAAGAAACCGAGATCAGCGAGACAACGAAGGCATTCGCCGTGTGGACCGACCTGCGTCAGTGGTCGTCCGCAGATCGCACATATTTCGGCGGTTGGTTCAGGTTCCATACCCATAAATGCGAGCGCTCTATCTAATTCCGAACTGCGCATCAGGTCGACGCCGTTTTCAATCAAAGCCGGTACCATTTGAGTGGTTTCCGAAACTTGTTTGCGCTCGGCCGTCGACCTGAACGGGAAGAAGATTGCTGGCGCTCGCCGCGTCGTCCTATTTGTCCGCCGGTTTCGATGCAGACGAGGCGGCGAGTTTTTGGAATCGCGGATCATTCCGGAGCGGATCGAACATCGGATCGAGCCGGAGTAGCGCTGGAGTGAGCGGCACGTTTGAAGCCAGTCGGCTTTCATAGGGTATCGAGAGTACCTTCTGCAAAGCAGCGATCGCGCGGTCGGGTTCGCCCGTGCCAGCCGCTACCCGGGCGAGGAACTCGATCGGAGCAGCACCCTCAGCAGGGTCCTTCTCGATCGGAACCGCGGCCATCGCACGCTCGATCAGTTTAATTGCGGTGGCCTTGTCGCCGAGACTCATATAGGTCAGCGCGAGATCGTCAATGAGGCTGGAATTTTCCGGTTGTTCTTTGAGGAAGGGTTCCAGTTCGCTGCGCGCCTGTCGCCAACTCTCCTGGGCGGCGGCATGGTCCCCGGCGACTTCCTGCGCCCAGCCTAACCAAAAGCGCAGTTCGCCATTGAGGTAACCCAACGCCGGATCAGGCTTGGCAAGTATTTGCTTTAAGCGAGGAATGATTGGTGCACGGCGACGCTCCAGGATCGCCTGGTAAACTTGTGTTTCCAACGCGTTGGAGTCGTCTGCGTTCGGGTGGAGCGTAGTTAGCAGCGCCGCGGCACGCGGCAGGTCGCCCTCAGCTTGTGCGATAGCCGCCTTTACCGCGAGGGTATCCACGTCGTCCGGTGTAATATTGAGAACCTGATCAAGCCTTCGCAGTGCTTCGGGGAAACGACGAAGAGCCATATACGAAAGCGCGTGCTGGGTAAGCAGACTAACGTTGCGCGGGTCGAGCCGCTCGGCTTCGTTAAAGTAACTCTCGCTCCGGTCCCACTGGCTTCTCCGCCGCGTGACAAAGGCCAGCTGTTCCGGAATTCGGCTGCTATTGGGAAGGAACTGACGTGCTTGCTCAAAGTAGCGCACCGCGGTGTCGTAATCCTTCAGGCAGGCGTAGTGGTAATATCCCTTGGCCAATATGGCCTCGCCGAGATCGGGCTGAAGAGTAACTGCGGTTTCGGCCGCCTGTCGGGCCTCTTCACGGAGAGCGACCGTTGGTTGAAGACTCTGTATGCGGTAGCCGCGCGCTTCAACGTATGATAGCAACGCCCAAGCAAGCGCGAACTTCGGGTCTAACCGCACCGCTTCTCTAAGATATTTCTGTGCGGCAAGCGTGTTGGCGGGTGTGTTGGCAGTCTTGAGGCTATAAGCCAGGCCCCTCAGGTAGGCGTCGTGAGCCTCGACATTGTCGGTGGGTTTAGCGGCGATGACTTGCTCTTCCTGACCGGTGAGCTTGGCTCGCAACTGCTCGGCGATGGCTTTGGCCACGTCACTCTCGACTGAAAAGATGTCGGTCAGTTTGCGATCGAAGGTATCGGCCCAGAGATGGGAATCGTTGGCGGCTTTGATCAATTGCACGTTCACGCGCACACCGTCGCCGCTCTTCTGCACACTCCCTTCCAGGATGTGCGCCACTCCAAGCTGCTTGCCGATCTCGGACAGGTTTTCCGGCGCACTTTTGTAATGCTGGGTGGAAGTGCGCGAGATGACCTTCAAATCGGCGACCTTGGATAAACGCGTCAAAATCTCATCCTGAATGCCCTCGGCGAAGTAGGCATTCGCTTTGTCTTCGCTCCGGTTTTCAAAAGGCAAAATCGCGATCGAGCGTTCGATCTCAGCGGAAGATTGCGCGCGTTGATACAGCCAGGCTCCGATTGCGATCGCACCCAGAACTAGACTCGCTCCGACGGCGACTATGACCGATCGCTTCCGGCGGGAACGTGCTTCCGTGCTGAATTTTGTGTAGCAGCGGTGGATTGCCGATAGCAGTTCGCGCGCTGATTGCGGGCGCTTCGCTGGATCGACAGCCAGCATCGACTGCAAGAGCGCGATCACACGCGCCGGGATGTGAGCAGTTTTCAGTTGCTCCAGCGGGAGTTCCTTGGCCTGTTTGGCCGCAACTTCTCGAAGCGTAGGGGCAACAAACGGCACCCGACCGGAAAGCAGATACCAAAAGGTTACGCCTAACGAATAGATGTCCGAGCGCGTATCGATTTTTAGCTGTTCGGAAGGAGCGAACTGCTCGGGACTGGCGAAGGCTGGGGTTCCAATGAATCCGGCGTGAGTCTGTTCGGCGCCGGACTGCGCGTCGGGCTCCAGGACTTTCGCGACGCCGTAGTCAATTATCTTAACAATTAACGCACCAGTCGGATCCGATTCGAGCATGATGTTGGAAGGCTTGATGTCGCGGTGGACGACGCCGCACTTTTCCGCCGCGGCCAGCGCGCGGGCGGATTGCTCAATTACTTCAAGGGCGAGCGCGAGCGGCATCGGGCCTTCGCGCCGCACTTTGGCCTCGAGCGTTTCGCCTTCGACCAATTCCATGACGTAGAAACACTCACCGTCCTGCTCGCCATAATGACTAACTAGCGCGACGTTCGGATGATGAATCTGCGCGGCCGCCCGCGCCTCCCGCAAAAAACGCGACCGCACGCCGGGAGTTTGCGCGACTTCCCGATCAATCACTTTCAGCGCGACCGGCGAATTCAGAACGGTATCGCGCGCGCGGTACGTTATTGCCATGGCACCGGCCCCGAGCTCAACTGGAAATCCATCGGCACCGACTTCCACTTCAAAGTGATCGTATCGCGGCGGGTCGGGTGTGAGTCGACTGCGGCGCTGCTCTGATCCCGATTCTTCCGCGGCAAAGCCAAGACTAACGAGGCAACGCAGGCATTCGCCTTTCGGGCCTACCTGTGTCAACGGCCGGCCACAGGCTGCGCAGACTCCAACGATTTTGGATTCACCTTCGGCATTCTCAGGTCCCGCGCTCATGCAATACATCTTGCGGTCGCGAACCGATTATTGCCAATACCTCAAGGCCTCACGATAAGAATCGATGCTCCCCGAGGAGCTAAACTATTTCGATGCGACCGGCGCGAGCCGCTTCATCAGCGCTCCGAAGCGCGGGTTACTGCGAAGCGGGTCCCATAACGGGTTCCACCGAAAATCACCATAAGTCGGCTGGGCCGGCAGATTGGTTCCCGCGGGCCTGTTTACCAATGGATCCAATGTAGAAATGGCAAGATCGGGCTGCCCGGTCCATGCATAAACGACGGCCAAATTGCAACGCACGATCGGCGCGGACGGGGCTGAATTTTCAAACGACACCAAATCGCATGCGTGTTTGCCTTCCTGCACGGCTTGTTCTTGCCGTCCCAGGCCGGCGTCAATCATCGCGAGCAAACTCAAGGTCCGGCCATCGGACGCTTCGGCCATTACCGCTTTTTCCACTTCAAGACGAGCTGCGGCGAAGGCGGCCTGGGCGCTTTTCTTATCGCCACGCATTCGCGCGGCCAGACCTTCGTACCACGTCTTGGGGTATCTTACGCCGTTAAACACAAACGTGGTCTCGGCCGCCCGCGCGGAAATCCGCGATACGGCATCCGGGTCATGATCCCAAAGTGCAAGAATCAGATTGTGCAAATCTCTGATCGCTCCGCTCGCGTCTTCCCCGGGTGTAACGGTTGAGACCGCTGCACGCAGGGGATCCAGGTCACCTTCACTCTCCAGCGGACCAAAAGTGCGGAAGAGTCGGTACGTTGCTGAGCCATCTGGCGGCAATACTCCGAGCAACCTGGCCATCATGCCATCGAAGGGATCGTATCGGCGCATGAGACGATAGGTGTTCGCGAGAGTAAAAAGGTTCCCCGAGGCGCGTGGCTCCAGCGCAACGGCCCTCTCAAACAAGCGTACAGAATCGTCCCAATGATCTTGGAGGCGCGCGATCGATCCGGCACTCGTCTCGAGTGCGGCGCTATTTGGCATCGTCTGACGCGCCAGATCTATTTCGAGGCGAGCTTGCTCAACATTGTCGTAGGTCAGGACGAAATGGTCAGCCAAAGCGAGGTGCACCGGGCCAAAGTCCGGTGCGACGCGTCGCGCTTTCTCTAAAGCGACTTCAGCCAGCCCCCGGTAATCGACGCTTCGCTTTTCCACCGGTGTGATTTCTTTGGCTTGGTAGAGTTTGTCGTAAGCCGTTGCTAGCGCACAGTAAGCGAGCACGAACTTTGGATCGCGGTTTACCGCCTCTTTCAGAAGAGAAACCTTTTGCTCGTTTCTGGACGCCCACTCGACGGTATCTCTTACCAGCACCCCGATGGCCTGCGCGCGAAGATAGAGATCATAGGCGCGCAAATCGGCGGTTGGCTGCTCGTTAAGCGCAACCGTCTCGTTAGGCGAGAGACGGGCCTTTAATCGCGCGGCCACAGTTTGCGTGATTTCGCTTTGGAGCGCGAACACGTCTTTCATCGGACGCTTATATGTTTCGGTCCAGGGCCGGTCGCCCTCGCGAAGATCGACAAGTTGGAGCGCAACGCGCATTTGGTCCTGCTCGCGCGAGACCGTGCCTTGGAGCAGGTGTCTCACTCCAAGCTCGCGTCCAATCTTTCGAAGATCGCGTTCCTTACTCGGTGCGTACGACTGTGTGCTTTGCGATCCGATGACCTTCAGGCCCGCCAAGCGCGCCAGATCGCCCGTGATCTCATCCTGCATTCCGACTGTGAAATACGTGTCCTCGCTATTCGGACTGAGATTTTCAAACGGCAAGACCGCGATCGACCGCTCGACCTCGGCCGAAGATTGCACGCGTTGATAGAGCCAGGTTCCGAATGCGACTGCAACGAGCACAAGAACCGCTCCGGCAGCGACTATGATAGATCGCTTCCTGCGTGATCGCGCTTCGACGCTGAATTTCATATAGCAGCGGTGGATTGCCGCCAGAACTTCGCGCGCCGACTGCGGGCGCTTCGCAGGATCGACCGCCAACATCGATTGCAAGAGCGCCATCACGCGCGCCGGGACATGAGTATTCTTCAGTTGCTCGAGCGGAAGTTCCTCGGCCTGTTTTGTTGCAACGTCTCGAAGCGTGCGTCCGACAAATGGCACCCGACCGGAAAGCAGATACCAAAAGGTCACGCCTAACGAATAAATGTCTGAGCGCGTATCGAGTTTCGCTTGTTCGGAAGGAGCGAACTGCTCGGGGCTGGCGAACGCAGGCGTTCCGATGAACCCAGGCTGAGTTTTTTCGGCACCGCGTTCTTCTTCCGGATTGAGGATTTTGGCGATGCCGTAATCGATGACTTTAACAATCGGCGCGCAGCCGCCGGGATCCGACTCCAGCATGATATTCGAGGGCTTGATGTCGCGATGGACAACGCCGCACTTTTCCGCGGCGGCCAGCGCTCGCGCGGCTTGTTCAATGACTTCAAGCGCTAGCGCGAGCGGCATCGGACCTTCGCGACGAACCTTGGCTTCGAGTGTTTCGCCCTCGACCAATTCCATGACGTAGAAACATTCGCCACCTTGTTCGCCGTAGTGACTGACGCGCGCGACGTTCGGATGATGGATCTGCGCGGCTGCGCGAGCCTCGCGCAGGAAGCGTGATCGGACTCCCGGCACCTTTGCGACTTTTCGGTCGATGACTTTAAGAGCGACGACAGAATTCAAAACCGTGTCGCGTGCACGATAAGTAATCGCCATTGCTCCGGAGCCGAGCTCAATCGGGAAACCGTCGACGCCGACTTCGACCTCGAAGTGATCGTACTTCAGTGGTCCAGGCGTCAATCGCCGGGATGTCCCAGATTTTTCGGGCTCTTGACTGCCGCTCAAAAAACCCAGATCAGCGAGACAACGAAGGCATTCCCCTTTCGGACCTACTTGGGTAAGCGGTCGTCCGCAGACAGCACATGTCCCAATCGTGGGTTCGCGTTCCATACCGGCAAGGGGCCCTTGATCTAATTCCGAACCGCGCCTCACGTCGATGCCGTTTTCAGTCTCACGAGCCCCGTTCGAGTGGTTGGCGGAAGGTGCTTGCACCCGCCCATCGCCGTTTCGAGCCGATTCAATCCCCGCTTTCCTTCTACTGGATTTTGAGCTGCTACGGGAGGCTGGGTCCGTTCTACCTCGTTCGTGCGAGAGCCGTGACCCGCGTACGACCGCTGATTCGCGGTGAAGAATTTCAGGTTCAGCGCTCATGTTGTCAGAACCTGATAAAGATAATGCAGCTCTTGATCGACATCGGCTGGATCGGATACGGTGCTCGCCACTTCCGTGCGGAGCGCCTCGCGATAACGCTGACGAAGACGCGAAAGCCACGTGCGCAGAGTCGCAATCGGAACTCCGAGTCTTGCGGCCGCTTCTTCCTGACTTAGCGGCGTTCGCCCGCCTCCGGCAACAAACGGTCTTAACACTTCCAGCCATTCCGCTTTCCCTTCCGCCTCAAAGGCATTTTCCAAGTGTTGCCACGCGCGTTTCACGATGTTCGAAGCCCAGGCCAGATCGTAAGAGTGCGGATCGCTGAGATGAGCGGTATCCATCATTGCCGCCTCCGTTTCGGGCAGATGTTCGTCGATCGAAATAATTTGATGACCACCGCCTCTTTTCAAAGCCCGAGCGCGATCGTACTCGTTGCACAGAAAATTCTGCATCGAGCCTAACAAAAACGTGCGAAGACGACCCTTCTCCTGATCGGCGCGACTCAATGTGCTTTGTTCGAGCAGATGGGCGAAAAAACCTTGGACAAGATCCTGCGCTTCAGGTGAAGCGTGTCCGCGGTGCCGGAGAAAGGCATAAAGCGGCGGCCAATACGCCTCGCATAAGTTCGAAAGCGCCTTCTGCGCTGATAGCTCTGACTGAGTTTCTCGGGCGCGCAACACAAGGGTCCAGTGCGTTGTTTGAAATCCAGCCCCTCCTTCCTGCAATGTTCCTGGTATCGGCTTCATGAGGTCGAGATGCCTTCTTCCATACGGGCCGCATTAGCTTACATGGTGCCAACAGAGTTCTGCCAACGATTCTACGAGGGAAAAAAGTTGAAGCGGTATGGGTTAGCGCCTTGCGCATCGCTTCAAAAACTCGCGAATTCTTCGCGAATTCACGAAGACTTGAACCCACGAATCATGACTGTTTCCTTTCCAGGTTTCCGTCCCCGTTTTTGACCCGGAGGACGATTTTTCCGTGCGTGTGACCAGATTTATTGAGCTCGTGCGCGCGCCGCACTTCCGAAAGCGGCAGGATGCGATCGATCACCGGCGCGATCTGGCCGGCATCGATGATCTTTGCGATCTCGGCGAGCTGCGCGCCGTTCGCTTGCGCGCCGAGGAGCGCAGCGCGTACGCCGAGTTCTTCGGCTTTCTCTTCCGACGGCGGCTGGACCAACGAAACGAGATTTCCTCCTTTTTTCAAAACTGACCAGGAGCGATCCTGCGTTTCGCCGCCAAGTGTGTCGAGGACGACGTCGATCTTGCGCGCGACGTCTTCGAATCGCTGCCGCGTGTAGTCGATCGCTTTGTCGGCTCCAAGCTCGCGCAGCAAATCCTGATTCTTGGTGGAAGCCGTCGCGAAAACGTATGCGCCTTTCCATTTTGCGAGTTGCACAGCGAAATGACCAACGCCACCACTACCGGCATGAATCAACACGCGCTGGCCTGGCCGCAATTGCGCGGCGTCGAACAGTGATTGCCACGCCGTCAGCGCCGCTAACGGCACTGCCGCTGCGCGGATGTGATGAAGCGAGTTCGGTTTGAGCGCGAGTTCTGATTCGCGAACGACGATATAATCAGCGTACGCGCCGTCGCGGGTTGGATCGGGAAGGCTGTAAACCTCGTCGCCGATTTTGAATCGCGACACGCCTCTACCGAGTTCCTCGACTACTCCGGACAAGTCCCACCCGAGAATGAGCGGGAATTTGTGAGGCCAGAAGTCTTTCATCTGGCCTTCACGCACTTTCCAATCGATTGGATTCACTCCGGCCGCGTGGACTCGAATGAGAACTTCGCCCGCCTGCGGCTGCGGACGCGGTGCGTCTTCGTACCTGAGGACCTCCGGTCCGCCGTAGTTGTGAATTCGAATCGCGTTCATTACTCGTTTTCTTCTGTGAACAACAATCGTCCGCGCACCACGCTCGCGGGAAAGACTATCTTTCTTGTCTCGATATGCCGACTCGGCATGCTAGGGGCCAGCCGTGGAACTGAGGCACTGCGGACTAGTGGCCCATCAGAACGCAGCTGCGCCGGCTTCCGCGACGGCATGGTCCTGATCGCCGCTACCACCGCTCACACCGATCGCGCCTACTACTTTGCCCTCGCGTTTCAGTGGAATGCCACCAGCAAAAATCATGATCTTGCCATCGTTTGACGCATGAATGCCGAAGAACTGGCCTCCTGACTGAGAATGCTTCGCCAAATCTATGGTCTCGATATCGAATGCGCGCGACGTGTAAGCCTTCTTCATTGAGATATCAATGCTGCCAATCCAGGCGTTGTTCATACGAATGTGGGCGACTATGTTTCCGCCTTCGTCAGCCACCGCGATATTCATTGGCTGCCCAATTTCCCTGGCTTTGTTCTCGGCCGCACTGATCACGCGCCGCGCATCATCTAGTTTCACTGCTGACATAGATTCCTCCTTTTGTTTCGGTACGTTGTGCGGCGGCCCGAGGTACGGGAACTCGTCCGCCAGGTCACCGTGCGGCCCGACCTTATCCGTGACTTTTCGGTTCGCGTAGATTGAAAAGAAACGATCGGCAACGTCGTCCGTTAGGGAGCGGCCATTGCGCGGGTAGCTGCACCGGCGCGCGAGGGTCATAAGAAAGAATGTCCGGTAACAACCTTCTCGCGAGGTTCCTGGCATCCTCCGGCGAATAGCCGCCCGAGTGTTCCAATTCGTGGGCGAACACGCCGACGAAGCAATCGTCATTTGCTGGCTCACCGCCAAGGTACTCCTCTCTCTTTTCTCCCGGGAGGAAGACCGCCTGTAATGGTCTTCCTCCTCGGTCCGCCTGGATCCAACCGTCTGCAGTCTTATCTAGTGTGCGAGCCCAAATTCCAACCTTGTTAGTCCCGAGTTCTGAGTTGGGAAGCTCAAGCACGATGCTGCAAACATTTTTGTCTTTGAAGAAATCGTCTCCAGTAAACTGCATGTGATTGAAATTGCCGTTCACGTCGAAAAAGAAGGGATCGCTGCGCCAACCAAAGAAAAAACGGAGATCGCCCACTTGCGTCACATGGGCCTCTTTTCCGACTGACACTGACGCTTGCTGGACGATAACCTCACCATCGTCGCCCACGCTTCCTGCTCGCGCGCCCACCAGACGGCGCACTGTCGCAGTCTGCTTCCCGTCTCCCGAAGACGAGAACTGCACACTGCAACCGAGATTGGCAACGGCATCGCCGTCTGTGTCGATCTTGATCTCGTATAGGGCGCCTGGTTTGAAGGGCTCACTCATGGTCGGCTCCGGCGAGTCCAACCTGAAAGACGGATGAACATTGAAGACCAGTATTGATTTGTCAGGATCTCCCGGCTTGGTGAACGCGTAGAGATCGGTCATGTCCAATCGGGCGTCGCCGCGCGGAAATGCAAAGTTGGGGCCTGAAGCGTGGTGTGACATTTGGTTTTCCTTTTGTTAGGCCACTAGCGACCGACTTGGCCGACGTAGTATCCCAAACGGGTTTCTACATCGCCCGGCTTGTGAAAGCCCTGTTCCATCAACTTCTTGATCCTATCCTGCGCGGGCGCTCGCATGATCGAAGCAAAGCAAACGTCCCACTCTGGTGCGATTTCGTAGTCCGGTGGCAAACTCGCTACGTCGACAAAGCGCTTGGTTTCCCTGATCACCCGCTTGTCGAACGACGCGATCCGGTCGGCTAACGAATCGACAAACTCATCAAGCTCAGCATCCGGTAACGACCGATTGACGTATCCGTAGCGTTCGGCCAGATCGCCGGGGACATCGTCGGCTCCTAGAAATACTTCGAGCGCGCGGCCTCGTCCGATCAGACGCGGCAGCCGCGCCATTGGACCGCCTCCAGGCACAATGCCCGCGCCAACTTCGAAGTGCGACAAGATCGCTTTTTCGCGGCTGGCGAAACGCATATCGCAAGCCAGCGCAAGCTCACTTCCGACACCGGTGGCGCGTCCACGAATTAATGCAATCGACGCAACCGGTGCTCGGCTCAAGCGCACCAACATGTCGGGCAGAGGCTGCAACCCTGTTGGTCCCGGCGGGAGACTGGTTGTATCCTCAATCTTCGCGAGGAAATCGTAATGAGTGAGAAAGAAGCCCTCGATCGCACTGTCAAAGACGACCACTTTAACCTGCTCGTCAGTTTCGATCGCCGTAATGGCGTCGTTGAGCTGCGGAATCGTGTCCGGGCCAAAGATGTTAAGCGGGGGACGATTAATTGTTACCCGCCAGTAGTAGGGCGAGCGCCGCGTGAGATATATCTGGGTGTTAGCTGCGGTGGGATGAGTTTTTTCAGGCACTTTGTCTCTCCTTGGTTGGATTACTTGATCGACATTGATTCATTCGAAGTGATACCCAGCTAAATACCGTCATACCGAGAATATCCCCGCTCGGCCCAATAGTCCCTTGGCTCGTCCTTGACGTAAGTAATCCGAGTAATCGCTTTGATATTTTTCAGTCCGAGCTTCATCGGTGCAATCAGACGCAGTGGAGCTCCGTGTTCGACAGTCAATGGTTGTCCATCGTGGTGCGTTGCCAGCAGCGTCTGCGGATGCCGCGCAGTCAGCAAATCAATGGAAACGTAATACGGGTCAGGTTTCCCGTTAGGATCGACGTTAACTGATGATTCGATTAAGGCCCATTTTGCCTGAGAAACAGGCGGGTAGGCTTGCAGCAGATCCTCGAACTTCAAGCCAGACCACCAGGCGATCGCACTCCAACCCTCTACACACACAAGGCGAGTAATTTGGTCGTGGATCTGAAAGCGGGTTAAAACGGTTTCTATATCAAGTGAGGCGGCCAGGCCGGATGAGAGCCCATCGAGAGTCAAACGCCATCTCGGAATGTAACCCGGATCGGGCGTAGCTCCGTTATAGTTATTTCTGAGCGGCGTAATCTCCGATTTTGTATAAGTGGGCACCAGGCGATTCGGTGAATAGAGCAACTCCGCCACGTCATCATCCAATCGCAGAGCTTTGTTCAGGAGCCACTGGTTAGACGTCCAGAATTTTAGGCCCAGTCTCTGAAGTGTGGCGGGAGGTAACTGGGAGGCTGCAACTCCCAAACCCACAATTGCGCCTGCGCCAAGAATAAGAAAATCGCGGCGACTCCATCGGCGCGCGACCTCGGGAGTGACGTAGATGATCTCAGGGCTCCGTTCAGGGAATAGGCCGCGAGATTCTGGTTCCGGTGTACGCGCCTTTGCGGACTTTAACTGCGCACTATTCTCGTTAGGGCTCATGAGATTGATCTCCCACCTCCCGTCTTTTGGACCATCCTGTGATCATGCTGCGCACCGTGTCCCAACCGTCCGCGCAAACCAGGACTATGTGGGGCACGACGAACGTGATGAAGATGCACATCAGCCAGAAGTGCCAGACCCGCGCCCTGTCGAATCCACCCAAGAGCGCTGCAACCCAGGAAAGCTGCATGGGTTTGTGAATCGCCCAGCCCGTAACAACAGATAAGAAACCGGCCATGGGAATTGAAAAATACGCGAGTCGCTGGAGTGGGTTGTATTGAGAATTGAAGCGGGGAGGGACGCGCCGGCGCCGCCGGAGCAAGGCGAGGGGTGCGCCCAGATAATGTTTAGCCATGACCATTGTGCCGCGGCCATCGCTCGTTCGTGGTAGCAGAGAACGCCACTCACCCCCGAACGACAAACCACCGAGATATAGCAGCGCGTTCGCCATAAATAAGTAGGCACAGCACCAGTGAAGACGCATCGCAGGTGCGAGCATGTACGGGCCAAGGCTCAAATGGTTGTAGAGCCAATCGGGCGGGCTCGCATAGCTTTGCAATCCGGGGACATGAGCGCAGAGCCAGACACCGGCATCAGCAAAGTAGTCCGAGTTACCTGTTTGTAGGTCCGGACTGTGTTGATAGATCGGCGACGCCCAGTAAATGGAGATGCCGCTTACTATCAGGCCGGCCAGAAGCAGAACGTTCAGCCAATGGCTCACTCGCACTAACAGGTGATGTCTGCGGGCAAGACGCACTCCAGGCTGCGTGGAAGCTATGGAGTCTGCACACGTTTCTGCCTGCGGCTTGGAAACCATGGATATAGTCCCCATTCTTCAATTCTTGGCCTGGGGTGCTGGCGCGGAAACCAAGAGAATGCTGCTGGTTGCAAGCTCACCGTTTGGCTTCTTGACGGTCACGGCGTAAGCGATGCCGCCTGGCTCTATTGCCACGGTGCCAGCTTCAACTTTAGTTACCGAAACATCACCAGGCACAGAGACTGTCCGGGTGCCATCTTGATAGCGCACAACGAGAGTCGTGCGGCTGCCCTGCTGTAGGACGCCATTGGTCATGCGCGAGCGGGGCTGGACGACTGGCTGCCGCGAAACGGACCCGTTCGTCATCCGGCTGTTGTGGCTGGGCGCGCCGGCTGGTGCATCTAACAAAACGCTGCCTTCAGCGGCGCCGCGCAATTCAGCCGGAAAGACAATGATTTGTTTTGCGATCTCCGTTCCGTTAGGCCCCTCCTCTGAAGCGACACCAATGTAAGAGTCGGAGGTAACTTGACTCAGGTCGGATGGAACCTGCCGATAGGTGGTGACGGGCTGCGTGATTTCGAGACTAACGACTCCCGATTTTGTTCCTATCTCAATGGAATTGGGTGTGACTGACTTGACCTGTCCCAAGACCCCTGAGAGCGGCGGAACGGATTGAGCACTTGCGCGCCCACCATTGAGTGCAGCAAGGAAATTATGCACGGCAGCAATTGTAGCGGTAGGTTGTTCGTCCATCAGCCAATGGCCCGAATTTGCGATCGTGACTTCGGTCACATTATCGGCCGCGTTGCGCATGACGACGGCCACGTTTGCACCAAACGATTTTGCGCCGCCAATCGCGAGCACCGGCATAGTTAGCTTGGTCGTCATTGAAGCTTTGTTATCTTCAGCATCCTTGGGAATTGAGAGGAACTGGGCAAAGGCGGAATGCATGGCACCCGGTTGCGCATAAAACGCGGTGTAATGGGCTCGGGTTGCTTCATCGATTTTCGACGGATCACCCGCAAATTCGTTCCAAAAGCGATCAAGATAAATGCGCTCGCGGCCAGCCACTAACCGTTCAGCATCCGGACCGCCGAAAGAGAAATGCCAAAGCGCAGGGCTGCGCACGATTTCGTCCCAGGGTGGAATGCCCGGCACCGGCGCATCCATCACCACCAGTCGGTCGGTTTTATCGGGGTAACGGGCGGCGTAGGCATATGCAACCGTTGCGCCAATGTCATGCCCAACAACCGCAGCGCGATCGATATCGAGTTGAGTAAGAACGGACCGGATATCGGCTGCTTGTGTTTTCTTATCATAGCCACCGGCGGGATGTGAGGAAAGCCCCATGCCGCGAAGGTCTGGAACGACAACTCTGTGGTCGTGTGCGAGATCGGCAGCCATAAGTGCCCACATGTCGCCTGTGTCTCCAAATCCGTGAAGCAGGACAACCGCCGGGCCTTGTCCGCCGACTCGGACATGAATTGTTGCGCCATCGGTCTGAATCTCCTGAGTACGGAAGTTAGCCGGAAATACGGATTGAGCATTGGCGCGGCCAACAGCGAGTGCGGCAACCGGCTTGTTGGCAGCCTCGATGATTACCGCGGCTACTTCTTTCGGCTTCGACAACATTGGAACATGACCGGTGGGGAGAGTTATCGTTGTAGCGTGGATATGTTTTGCGATTGCCTGCTCATATTCCGGAGAAAGCATCCGGTCGTTAACGGCGATGTACCACGACGGTTTCGTCATCCAAGCGGGGATCGACACCTTGTCGCTGAGGCATGCCGAATTCCACGTACCCTGAGTTGCATAGACGATGGCTCTTTCGGCTGCCGGAACATCAGGAACGAAGTCTTCGTCGATTCCTTTGCGACTGAGCGAAAGAAAGCCGGCACCATCCGGTTTTGCTTCGCCAAGACCAGGGCCGGGCGGATAGGGTTTCACGACATCGCTTGCTGATTGACCCTCATCCGGGACAAGCGCCGCGACATAAACAAGCCCGGCAACCTTTGGATCGTTCCCGGCTTCGCTAATCACCATGCCAGCCCAGGAATGGCCGACAAGAATCACCGGGCCATCCTGATTCGCAATCGCCCGCTTGGTTGCCGCGACGTCATCGGCCAGCGAGGAGAGTGGATTCTGGACAGCAGTTACATGCAGACCCTTCGCTTCAAGTAGAGGAATGACCTTGGCCCAGCTTGATCCGTCCGCAAAGGCACCGTGGACTAACACGACATTTTTCGCTGCTGGCGCTGCGGCTACTTCGCCGGCTAATCCGGTAATAGCTAGTACCGGTATGATCGCGGCTGTGAAGGTGAGCCCTAGAACTACTTGAGTCCTGATGGTTGCTTTTACTAATGATGTGAGGTGGTTCATTTTTGGTGGATTGGTTGATACCTTTATTTCTTGAGTTCTAAGTCCAACGTTTCAGAAGAATTTCCTAGCTGGGTTAGCGGCTCTCCCTTCCTATTCCGATGCCGAGCGCAATACCGCCTGCGATGAGAAAGGCGTGATGCCCGACTTCTGTTAGTCCGTCGCAGACGAATCCGCCTGCGATCAACACGAGCGCAGGAAGCGTCCAGCGTGTTACGACACGTTTGATAGTTGACGTAATATTCATGGGTAGCTCAGAAGTCCTGGGCGGTGGGCCGGATAACGATTTCATCGACTTCCACATCCGCCGGTTGCTCGATTGCGTAAGCGATCGCTTTCGCGATTGACTCGGGCGGGATCGCCATGGTGGTTTTATAAAACGCCCGCAGATTCTTTCTCGTCGCTTCATCTGAACTGCCTTCCGGAAGTTCTGTAGCTACCGCACCAGGCGAGATCATCGTGCAGCGGATATTTTTGGAGTGCAGCTCGATCCGGAGCCCTTCAGTCAATGCACGCACGGCCGACTTCGTGGCGCAGTAAACAGTTCCGCCGGGCGCAAACACTTTAATCCCGAAAACGGAAGCGAGATTGATGATGTGACCACTCTTCTGCTTCAGCATTTGAGGCAGCACGGCGGCGACCCCGTATAGAAGCCCTTTGAAATTCAGATCGATCATCCGGTCCCATTCCTCCACCTGGAGCGCCTCGATTGGTGCGATGGCCATAATGCCGGCGTCATTCACCATGACATCGACACGCCCGAAACTGTCGACAGCTGCCCTGACGAGTGCTTCCACTTCAGAGCGCTTTGTCACGTCAACGGTGACACTGATGGCCTTACCACCTGCGGCGGAAATTTCTTTCACGGCTGCGTCAAGCCGGTCCTTCCGCCGCGCTCCTAATACGACCCTCGCTCCGTGTCCGGCCAGCAGTTTGGCCGTGCTTTCACCGATGCCGCTACTGGCTCCGGTGACGACCACTACTTTGTCGATATCCGGCCTGATGACTTGTTTGGCTTCTAGGGTTCTGGTCATAGGTTCCTTTCTTTTTCTGAACAACCATCGGCCGAACACCACGACATTGTGAAAGACGATGTTTGTTGCCTGAGCATACCCAAAAGGTAATGTGAAGGCGGCTGTGGAACTGAGGCATCTTCGCTACTTTGTTGCCGTCGCCGAGACCGAGAACATCTCGCGCGCGGCGTTGAAACTTCACGTCTCTCAACCGCCGTTGAGTCGCCAGATTGGCGATCTTGAAAATGAGCTTGGTTTCCCTCTGCTCAAACGCACGGCGAAATCGGTCAGCCTAACCGAGGCCGGTCGCACGTTCTTGAACGAAGCTCGCGCAGTGTTGCAACGAGTTGACGAAGGCGTGAAAAAGGCGCGAGCGGTTGCGACTACGGGTGAGGCCGACCTGCACGTCGGCTATTCACCGACGCCATTCGCCGAAATTCTGCCGAAAACCTTACGGGGATTCCAGAGGGCGATGCCAAAGGTGCACGTCAGATTGCACGATTGGAGCAACAAAACCATTCTCGAAAGCGTACGCGATGGCCGGCTTCAACTCGGATTGATAACTCGTTCCCCGAAGGCTGGTGCGCTGCGCGGTGTGCGATATGAGGAGTTGTTTCGTCAACGGGTTTGCGTGGCGGTCGCTCCGCAGCATGCGTTTGCCCGACGCCGCGCCATTGCCCTTGCCGAGGTCGCGGCCGAACCCTTGGTTGGCCTCACCCGCGAAGACTATCCGAATTACTATGACTTACTCTCCAACACCTTTTCGAAGGTGAAACAGAAACCGCGCATAATCGAGGAACATGATAGCATGTCGGGCGTCATGTCGGCCGTCGAAGCGGGGACCGGCGTCGCCGTTTCGGTAGACTTTGGTTACAGTTTCGGAAACCGAGTAAAGTTTTTGCACCTTACTCCTGAGCCGAAGCCATTTTCGGTCGGCATTGCCGGACTAAAGGGCCGACTCAGCCGTGCCGCGGAGAAATTCTGGCAGTGCGCGAAAGAAGCGGCGTCACCAAGCGTGAAATGAAACCAGCTAGGTACCAGCGCTTGCTAAGCCCCCTTAAATTGGAATTTGTTGATTCTTAGGGAGCGAATTTTCGATTCGAGGGTCGAAGGCGGCATGCCGAGCTTGGCCGCGGCGCCGCTCGCCCCGGAGATCTTTCCGTTGCTTTGCGCAAGCGCCGCTTCGATTCGCTGACGCTCATTTGATTTCCGATCGATCACCGCCGTGGACGATTTCGGCTCGTTCGCCACCCAGCTCTTATCGATCGAAAACTCGTTCGTCTCCGTGATGATGAGCGAGCGCTCGATTACGTTTTGCAGTTCGCGGACATTTCCCGGCCAGGAATACTCCTGCAACATCTCCAGTGTCTTCTTTTGAATATGTTTGATCTTTTTGCCCGCTCGTTTGGCATAACGATCGACAAAGTAACTTACCAACTGCGGAACGTCCCCTTTACGTTCTCGCAAAGGAGGCAGTTCAATTGGAAAAACATTCAGCCGGTAATAGAGATCACTGCGAAATGCTCCCTCCGCGATAGCCGTCTGCAAATCGCGATTCGTCGCCGCAATCACGCGGACATCAGCGCGCAGAACTTCCGTACCACCGACACGCTCGAATTCGCGTTCCTGCAAAATGCGCAGCAAGGCGATCTGCGTCTCCGCTGGCAGATCTCCTACTTCGTCGAGGAAGAGCGTGCCGCCTTCGGCCAATTCAAATCGACCTGGTCGTCTTTGCACCGCTCCCGTAAAAGCGCCTTTTTCGTGGCCAAACAACTCCGACATAATTAGCGAAGCAGGAACTGCCGCGCAATTCACGCTGATAAACGGTCGCTCCGACCGCTTCGAGCGTTTGTGAATGGCGCGTGCGATCAGCTCCTTCCCTGTTCCCGTTTCGCCCATGATCAAAACGGTTGAGTCTGTCGGGGCAACCTTGCTCGCGCGCGCCAGGACCATTTGTAAGACTGCCGAAGTGCCGATCACTTCTTCAAACATCGAGGTCTTACCGAGCTCTTCACGCAGCGCGATGTTCTCCTTTCGAATTTCCTCTTCCGCCCGTTTGCGATCTTCGATGTCGGTAGCGGTGTTGTACCATCGTGTTATGCGCCCCTGTTCATCTTTAAGCGGGTTTCCGCGGCCGAGAAACCAACGATATGTCCCGTCGCGTCTCAGAATCCGAAGTTCAAACTCATAGGGCTTACCAGTGAGGAATCCCTTCTCTCTTTCGGCCAAATATCCTTGCCGATCGTCTGGATGAATGAAACTAATTCGAGAAGGAGCTACCATTTCAGCGTGATCGACACCCATATAAGCGAGTGCAAACTGATTGACATACAGTAAGCCTCCGTCAGGCCCAAATACATAGAGGTGGTGTGGCGTCAGGTCCAGAATCTGCCGAAGTTCTGCTTCTTGTTCTGCCAGATAGGACTCACTTTGTCGTAGCGAATCCTCAGCTCGTCTCTGCTCCGTGATGTCCGTAACAGCACCCACGAATTCGGAGCGGCGCCCCTCATCTGTTGAGGGGTGGCCCACCACATGGACGTACTTTATAGACCCATCAGACATCAACAGCCGATGTTCGAGAGCGAACGGCGTCCCATCACGAGAAGCATGCTCAATGACTTGCTGGACCGCTTGTCTGTCGTCAGGATGGGTTCGTTGCACAATGAGCTCGATCGTAATCTCGGTTTTCGGGTCAAACTCAAATATTCGAAAGGTTTCATCGGACCAGAAGATCTCTCCGGTTGAAACATCCCACCCGAAGCTCCCGGTGTGACTGAGCCTTTGAGCTTCCGCCAGATACGCTTCCCGGCGCCGGAGCTCCTGAGTCAATTCTTCCTGCTTGGTGATATCCAGGGTGTTGCCGATCAAGCGGGTGACCACTCCATTTTCAAACATCGGGTCACCTGTGCTGCGCATCGTCTTCTGACCATGTTCAGGATGCTCAACGCGATACTGAATGTCGCCCTTCACCCCGTCCGAAAACATTCTCTTGATCAACTCATGGACGCGATCACCGTCGGTCGGATGGAGAACATCAAGCCATTCCTTCAACGTTGGAATACCCTTGGACGGATCGAAGCCAAAAATCGAAAAGGTTTCCGGAGACCAATAGTCAAATATCCCCTCCGGCAGGAGCGACCAACTTCCCATGCGCGCTAGCCGCTCTCCCTCGCGCAGATAAGACTCGCTTCGCTCTAATTCACTCGCCTTCTCTGCCATCCGTTGCTCAGCACGCTTTTGATCCTCGATGTCGATACTCGACCCGAACCACTTCACAACGTTTCCGTGTTCATCACGAAGCGGAACCTTCCGGTGCAAAAACCCACGAAAAGTTCCGTCTGCACGGCGGATACGTGACTCGACTTCCAATGGTTCCCCGCTCGCGAGAGCCGCGTGCCATTTTTGAAGCATTATCGCGACGTCTTCCGGATGGACGGATTCGGTCCATCTCCAGCCACAAACCTCTTCGAGCGACTGGCCCAAAAAATCCAACCATCCACGATTGAAGTAGTCGAGGTATCCGTCGGGCCGACCGGTGTGAATGAATGCGGGCGTAGTGTCGACCGCCCGGTGCAGGGCGGTCTCGGTCAGATCGTCGGCCGTCGGCTCGGCCGATTTCGGTGGCTCTCTCGTGTGCTTCATGATCCGCGATCAAGTGGCGAGAACAAACAACCAACTTAGAACCAACTTACATTCGTTTGCTCCACGTTGTTAGGCAAACGCCGACGATTGGATGTCGTTAGGGCTATTCATAACGAATCTGTCATTCACGCCTAGCGAAGGCCGCCGCTGACGTGAATGATTTCACCGGTGATCCAACGACTCTCCGTCGGAAGCGAGAAACACCGCGACCGGCGCGATGTCATTCGGTTGCCCTATTCGACCCAACGGCGTTTGCGCGATTGTTTCTTTTTCGAAATCGCTTCCGGAGAGTCCGGCGCTTTGGAAGCCTTCAGTCTCAACTGGACCTGGCTTGATTGCGTTCACGCGGATTTTTTTTGGGCCGAGTTCTTTTGCCAGCACGCGCGTGATGACATCGATCGCCCCCTTCGTCCCGGCGTAAATCGCCGCTGCTGGTGGAGCAGAAGTGGAGGCGACGGAACTCACATTAATCACGCTGCCGCCTTCCGGACCAAAATGTTTGGCCGCTTCCTGTGTGGCCAGAACCAAGCCCAGCACGTTAGTGTTAAACTGTCGATGAAACTCCTCCTCGGTGATTTGATCGAGCGGAGCAAACTGATACACGCCTGCGTTGTTAACCAGGATGTCGACTCTGCCGTATGCGCTTTTGGCTGCGGCAAAAAGTTTTTCAACATCTGCCTTCGCCGCGACGTTCCCCTGCACGGCGACAGCTTTCCCGCCGCGCCTGGTAATTTCGTTAACGACTTTGTCTGCCTCCGTTTTTGACGAGGCGTAGTTAACAACTACTGATCCGCCTTCAGCTGCGAGTTGTTTGGCGATCTCCGCTCCGATTCCTTTCGATGCACCGGTTACCACTGCAACTTTTCCATCTAGTTTTCCGTTTTTCATATGTCGTTCTCTCCACAGTCAATTCGAGTCTGAACCTAGACGATATGAGATTGCCGCAGAAATTTTTTGTGTTCTTTATGCGGGGGCACAACACGGGAGGTTTTCCTCGACGATTCTTATGAGATCGAAACCCAGTGTCGGCTTTGGTACGACATGATGACCATTGATGCGGCGACCGTCCCGCGCTTCTTCTGGTGTGATCAGCGTCGTCACGAAAACGATCGGCACGGCGTGCAACGCCCAATCCGCTTCGAACTGCATTGCCACTTCGAGGCCGTCCACCTGTGGCATGATAAGATCGACAATCACAAGGTCAGGTTTAAAGCGGCGCGCAGTTTCCAACGCTCTTCGGGCGTCGTTTTCCTCACACGCCACATAGCGCCCGTAATGTTGGAGAAGCAGTCGCGCGCTACGCGTGAACTGCCGGCTGTTATCTACGATTAGAACGCGTGACTTACTATTACTCGGTTCGAATGTTGTGCTCATGTTTTAGCTTTTTCTCCATCATCAGTGGACCGCGATGGGGCTGGTCGGCTTGCCGACGTTTTTGAACAGAAACGCAAGCGCGCCACAAAGAAGGCAAACCAGCACGCAAAAACGAAAACCGTAGACGTAGCTTAGGAGCGAGCTTTGTTGCTGCAGAATGCTGTAGAGAACGGCGGGCGATTTTTTCATCGCATCCCAGCTGCCGGTCGTGCTCGCGAGCGCGCTTTGGATGCGCGCGATCTGTTGTTGGAAATTAAAATTGAATTGCGTCATCTGTGGCGCGAGCGCCGCCTGGCTGACTTGCGCATTGCGCGTGACCAGGGTGGTAATCATCGCAATCCCAATGCTCCCGCCGACGTTGCGCATTAAGTTAAAAATGCCGGCGGCGTTTCCCATCTGTTCCCGGCTGAGCGTGCCCAAGGCCGCTGTTGTTAATGGGACAAAAATCGAAGCGGCTGCCACGCCACTAATGACGATTGGCCAGAACAGGTTAACCGGGGCTACCTGAAGGTTAATGCTGCCGAGCGCGAAGCATGCATAGGCCATCAGAAGAGAACTAGCGATAATCAAAACGCGGTTGCTGATGTGGCCGACAAGACGACCTACAATGATTGTCGCCGTGAACGCGCCGATACCGCGAGGAGTTATGGCGAGACCAGCCGCCAGCGACGTATAGTTCAATAAATTCTGCATGAACAACGGCAGGATTGCTGTCGTTGCGTAAAGAAGCGCACCAACCAGGAGAATCAGCACCACGCCAACGGAAAAATTGCGATTCTGTAAGATGCGAAGGTCAACGATCGGAGATGCCGTGGTCAGCTCGCGCGCGATAAACGCGATGAATGCTGCGCTCGAGATCACGGCACAGCAAACGATCATTTTCGAAGAGAACCAGTCTAGCTCCTGGCCTTTATCGAGCATGATTTGCATGCTCGCGAGCCAAAAGCTCAACAGCCCTAGTCCGATATAGTCAATGTTCGCGGCCGAGCTCCGTTTTAGATAAGGCGGGTCCTCGAGGAAGGCATTAGTTAATACGGCGGCCAGAATGCCAATCGGCAGATTGATATAGAAGACCCAGCGCCACGAGTAACTGTAGGTGAGCCATCCGCCAATCGTTGGCCCGAGAATCGGGGCGACGACTATGCCCATTGTAAAAACGGCCATGGCTATCCCTCGCTTCTGGGGTGGGAAACTTTCGAGTAGAACAGCTTGCGAGATGGGTTGCAGCGCCCCGCCGGCCGCGCCCTGTATCACACGTGACAGGATTAAGAATCCGAGGCTTCCAGCCAGGCCGCACAATGCCGAGGCCAGGGTAAACAAAATGATGCAGCTAGTGAGAAATCGTTTTCGACCGAAGAGCTGGCCTAACCAGTTGGTGGCTGGAAGAATAATGGCGTTCGAAACCAGATAGCTGGTTAAGACCCAGGTGGCTTCATCTGTCGACGCGGAAAGATTTCCGGCGATGTATGGGAGCGAAACGTTTGCCACGGAAGTGTCGAGGACTTCCATAAACGTTGCCAGCATGATGGAAACCGCGATCAGCCACGGGTTCACGCTTGGTTTCCACTCGTTAGGCAGCGGCGTTGCAGTATCGGCACTCATGGTTACCCCTTCCGAACGCGGTTGATCCACAGCGCCGCTCCACCGATTACACCAATCGCGAGAGCTATCCCGATACTTACGACCGTGAGTAAGACCCCGGCGCCATCACTCACGGTCACAGTTGGAACCACAGACATTCCCGGGCCAAGCGCTCGCTGCACATCCGGCTGTTCATCAAAAACGATCTTTACCGGGACGCGCTGCACTACTTTCACATAGTTACCGGTGGCGTTTTCCGGCGGTAGCAAGCTGAAACGCGCACCGCTCCCGGCCTGAATGCTATCTACGTGTCCACGCAGGGGACGGTCCGGGTAAGCATCGACACTTACTTGTGCTTTCTGACCTGGACACATGTCGCGCAATTGCGTTTCCTTGAAATTCGCCGTCGTCCAGCGCTCGGGTGTAATCAGTGCAAAAAGATTCTGGCCAACTTGCACGTAATCGCCGGGTTCGATCGCTTTCTTCGTCACGCGACCGTCTTCTGGCGCGAAAATCTTTGTGTATTTGAGATTCAACACGGCCTGTTCTACTCCTGCTTCGTCAGCTTCGGTATCAGCCCTGGCAGTTGATGCGTTTTGGACCGCGGTGTCGCGGTCCTGCGCGCTAACGGCGCCTTTGTTGAAAAGATCGAACGTCCGCTTTTGATCTTGCTCCGCCTTAACCCGCGTCGCTCGCGCTTTCGCCAGATTCCCTTTCGCTTGAGCAAGCGCCGCTTTCGCATCAGCGGGATCGATCTCGACCAACAGGTCTCCCTTTTTCACATCCTCGTTATCTGTGATGTGAACCGCGCCGACGCGGCCGGCGATCTTTGGCGCAGTTAGAATGATATGTGCATCAACAAATGCGTCGTCGGTGGATTCGTGAGTTAACGAATGAAACATCGCAATGCTGCCGTAGCCGACGCCGACAATTGCGAGCACTGCCGCGGCGATAATCACGGCGGGGCGCCGAAGCAATGACCGCTTCTTACCTTTGCCTGGGCCATCACCCGCTAAATCAAGTCGTTCTGAGCCATTCCGCTCGTAATCAGGAATTGTCGTGGTGCGACGATGTGCTCTTGCTTTAACCATCGGCCGCTCACCATTGAGCGTGAGTTCCGTTTTCATCATGCACAACGATCCACTTGGTCCCCCGCAGATGTGAAAGACGATGTTTCTTGTCTCGGTATGCCGAGCCGGCATAGTAGGGTCGACAGTGGAACTACGGCATCTTCGTTACTTCGTCGCCGTGGCAGAGGCTGAGAACGTTCTGCGCGCTGCGACTCAGAAGCTTCACGTCTCGCAACCGGCCGTGAGCCGGCAAATCCGTAACCTTGAAGATGAGCTCGGTGTCCAGTTATTCAAGCGCACCGGCAAAGCAGTCAGTCTTACGGACGCAGGACGTCTGTTTTTGAATGAGGCGCGCGCGGTTCTTGAGCGCACAGATGCCGCAGTGGCCAATGTGCGTGGTTTCGCGCAGGCGGGTGAAACGGAACTGCACGTTGGCTATTCGCCGATAGCTAGCGCGCACATCGTGCCGGCGGCTCTGCGCCTGTTTCAACAGGTAATGCCTAACGTTCACGTCAGGCTTCACGATTGGAGCAATGAGGAGATTGTCGCTGGTCTGCGAGATGGACGATTGCAGCTGGCATTCGTCATTCCTCCGCCAAGACGCAGTGCTTTTCGCGATTTCCGCTACGAAGAATTGCTCCGCGAACACGTCCGCCTTGCGATTCCGCCGAACCATCGGCTGGCGCAGCGTCGCTCCGTCTCGCTCGCCGACGCGGCAAAGGAACCATTCGTGGGACTAACGCGTGAAAACACTCCTTACTATTATACCTACCTCACCGCGATCTTTGCGGCTGTGAAAAACAAGCCGCGAGTAATAGAGGAACATGACAGTATGCTCGGTGTCCTCTCGGCGATTGAGGCCGGCACGGGAGTAGGTTTGACAGCGGACGCGGCTGGCTACAATTTCGGCAACCGGGTGAAACTAGTGCGACTGACCCCCGAGCCAAAGCCATTTTCCGTCGGCATCGCCGCACGAAAAGGACCACTTAGTCCCGCAACCGAGAAGTTCTGGCAATGTGCAAGGGAAGCGGCCGCGTCAATCGGAGTCTTTTCGAAGAAATAGAGTCACAATAATTCCGCAACGGTTCATTAATCATCGTCAGAGTTCGCATGAATCAATTGGTCGACAGCGTGCATTGCCTCTGCCGCATCAGGCCCTTCGATACGAATCCACACCTTGGTCCCTTCCGGTGGGGCCAGCGTCATCAGGTCTAGTACGCTTTTGCCGTCGACTTCCGTTCCATTGTATCCGATTCGGACATTGGAATGAAACGGGAGCACTGTGCGCACGAACCTCGATTCCGACCAGGTATAATGCCGCTTCGTTACCGTGATTTCCTTTTCCAGCTTCTCGACTCTATTACTTTGATCTGTCACACGGCTTGGCGCCAGCACCATGTGCCGCATGATTGCTTCAATTGTTCTGCTCATGGATTTTGTCCTCCGTTGGTTGAAGTGTTCTAGTGACACGATCGGTCTCGCACCTGGCATTTGGGAAAGACGATGTTTCTTGTCTCGATATGCCTGAGCGGCATACTGGTGATGACGCGATCGAACCTCAGATAGAAGATCGCCGCCGCGGTTTAGTTGCGGCGCCAACTCTCACAATAGTGTCAGCCCGTTAGGTTCGAATAATTCTGAGGAGGGCAAGGGACAGTGGGTAACGATGTCTGTCTTCGATCACCTGTAACTCGATACCGGATCGGCGTACTATGTTTTGGCTTACCTTCTTGAGTGAATTTTCCTTCCCGCTGCCCGTTTGCGATTTTGATAAGCTGCGACTTTGATCTTGTTCCCACAAATGTTCATGCTGCACCAGCGACGCGAACCCTTTTTGCTCGTATCTAGAAAGTGAACAATACACGCTTCGCATTGGCGCAAGCGCATCGGGGATACTTCCGATAACAGTTCGGCAGCGGCGATCGCAATGGGAGCCCAAACGTCGGCCGGCTTGTCTAGTTCGAAAGCGGTTTCGAGGCCCAGTTTCACGCCTTTCCGTTGCAATGCGATCACGCCGGGGTGCCGCTTCAGGAGCGAGTTGAGCTCGGCAATGAATGCGTCGCTCGCCGAAAGCCCCGCTTCCTGACGGACCACCACGGCGCGCCAGCGCTCTCGAAAGTTAAGTAACTCTCGCAGAAGCACGGCCGCTTCAGGCGTGTCTCTCCACTTTTTGGCCAGAGCCTTGCCCTTTGGCCGCGTTAACAAACCCGATGCGACGAGCCATCGAACCAGAGCGTCTACATTGGGCAGGAGTTCTGTCGGGTTGTCCGCCAGGACGAGCTTCGTGTTCAGGAAATCCAAAGCGAGATGGTTGCCGACAAAGAAAAATCCATCAATCCATTCCCTGGAAGCCTGCGACGTGATCGGCATATAGAGTTTCCTACAACGATAATCGCAAAAATAAAGCTGACACCGGTATTGACATTGTTTAACGGTGTCTTATACCCACTTATGAAAACTGCACTGCTGAACAGCGAGCAACAGAATTATGACACCAGCGCACCGAGAGTCGACATGAAGCTCGAGGTCGAGATCATCCCTATCTCCGACGTCGAGCGATCTAAGCGGTTCTACGGACGCTTGGGTTGGAGGTTTGACGACGACGTCTCTCCGGTAGACGGCGTTCGCATCGTGCAGTTCACACCCCCGGGCTCAGCGTGCTCCGTCACGTTCGGCAAAGGCATCACGGCGGCCGCGCCTGGCTCGGCCGAAGGTGCGCTGGTCGTGTCCGACATCGAAGCGGCCCATGACGACCTCATCGGCCGCGGCATCGACGCCAGTGACGTGTGGCACGGCCCCCCCTTCCCCCGTGAGGCACGGCAACCCGGCCCGGACCCGAAGCGCACCAGCTACGGGTCCTTCTTATCCTTCAACGATCCCGACGGCAACACGTGGCCTAGTCCAGGAGGTCACAGCGCGGGCCCCCGGCCGGATCTGAGACGGCAATCGCACCCGGGTCAGACCTGCCGAGTGTGCTTCGCTATAACTCTCCACGATGGAACACAATCGAAAGGACTAGCATGACGACATATAATTACGCATCGGTACTCGGGCGAAAAATGTTTTATCGTGAGGCGGGAAAGAAGAATGCGCCTACCATCGTACTGCTGCACGGTTTTCCCAGCTCATCGCACATGTTCCGCGATCTGATTCCGAAACTGTCAGATCGCCTCCATGTGATTGCGCCAGACTACATTGGTTTCGGCTATAGCGATGCGCCGGATACGAACGCGTTTGAGTACACCTTCGACAATCTCGCAGAGCACGTGGAGGAATTGCTGTTCCGTGTTCTTGGCCTGAAGAAGTTCACTATCTATGTGCAGGACTACGGAGCCCCAATAGGGTATCGGATTGCTTCAAAGCATCAGGACGCGATTGAGGGCATTGTGGTTCAAAACGGCAATGCGTATGTGGAAGGGATTGGCGAAGCTTTTGATCCGATTAAACCGTTTTGGGCGGATCGGAATGCCGAGACCGAGAAGCCGGTGAGGGGACTACTCACGAAGGAGACGACTATCTTTCAATACACACATGGCGTTAAAGACCCGCAGCGGATCAGCCCCGACGGTTATACCTTCGACCAGTTCCTTCTCGATCGCCCGGGTAACGACGCCGTTCAGCTCGATCTTCTTTATAACTATCAATCGAATGTCACGCTTTACGACGGATGGCGCGAGTACTTCCGGACCAAACAACCGCGTATGCTCATCGTCTGGGGAACCAACGATCCATTTTTCACGGTCGAAGGGGCGAAGGCCTACCAACGGGACATTCCTCGCGCGGAGCTGCACCTGATCGACACGGGTCACTTCGCGCTTGAGGATTCGAGCGAATTTATTGCGGAGCGGATCCGGGAGTTTCTATCACCATGAACAATCAGCCCAAAACAGTTATCGTCACAGGAGCGTCGCAAGGCATCGGCGCGGGAGTCGTGCGAGCGTTCCTGGCCCGCGGCTACAATGTTGTAGGAACAGCACGAAAGGCGACGACATCGAAGGAGCTTCCAGCTTCTGACCGCCTCGCCCTGGTCGACGGCGACATAGGTCAATCTGAGGCAGCGCAGAAAATCGCAGAAGTCGCGGTCAAGAAGTTCGGCTCAATCGATGCCGTCGTCGCGAACGCCGGGATCTTCCTGGTCAAGCCGTTCACCGAGTATACGTCGGAAGACTTTGATGCGCTCGTCGCGACGAATCTTGCGGGCTTCATTTACATCACGCAGCTTGCCGTCAAACAAATGCAGGCACAGAAGACCGGCGGCAGCATCGTCAGCATCACGGCAGCGCTCGCCGATAACCCGGTCGCCGGCGTTACCGCATCGGTTGCCATGATCACAAAAGGCGGACTCGAAACCGTTGCCCGACATCTTGCGATGGAATACGCGAAACAACACATTCGATTCAACGCCGTCGCTCCCGGAGCTGTCGATACGCCACTTCACGCTAACGATCCGAAAGACTCACTGAGAAGCCAGGCGCCGATGGGGACCATCTCCACTGTCGAAGACATTGTCAGCGCGGTCGTTTATCTGACGGAAGCTCGGCAAATCACAGGAGAGGTGCTGCACGTGGACGGCGGTGCGCATCTTGGCAAATGGTGAACGACGGAGATTCTCGATCGCCGACGGCCGAACAGCGGTTGAAGGAACTCGGTCTGACCCTTCCTGCGCCACCTCAGCCGTTCGGCATTTATGTGGAAGCGGTGCAGACGGGGAATCTGCTTTTTCTAACAGGAATGCTTCCGACGGAAGGCCGTGAACCGAAATTTGTCGGACGTCTCGGCGCAGAAATCGATGTGGAAACGGGACGCAAAGCCGCCCATCTGGCCGCACTGAACGGTCTCGCTGTCGTCAGAGAATATTTGGGATCGCTCGACAAAATAAAAAGGGTCGTCAGGCTCGGCGTTTTGGTAGCCACCTCGGGCGATGTCCGCGATCAACCGAAAGTCGCTGATGCTGCATCGGATCTACTGGAAAGGGTTTTTGGCAAAGACAAGAACCCATGTCGGCTGGTTTACGGCGTCGCTAGCCTTCCACTCGGCACGCCGGTCGAGCTGGAAATTATTTTCGAGGTGGCGCCGTAAACCTGGTGTCTCCCTATAGCTTTGCTGGCTTCGGTAGTGCTAGCACCACTCCATTGTCAGGGCACGATATCGCCGGTTAAAATCTTTAAGCCGCTTTCTTCCGCAGCGTCTTCAGCGCGCCACTCCAGGCGACGAGCTGATCCAGCATATCGTTGACCGACGTCTCTTTTCGTGAGTCCGGCTTGAAGACACTGAAATTTTCGAAGTCGGTGTACATGGAGAAGAGGACCTGAAGGCGCACGGTGGCCATTTGCACCTCCGCCAGCACCAGACGCAGCTGCTCGACCGCGCGCGCTCCACTGGCACCGCCGTAGCTGACGAAGCCAGCGGCCTTGTTGTTCCACTCGGCAAACAGAAAATCGATCGCGTTCTTGAGCGCGCCGGGAATTCCGTGGTTGTACTCGGGCGTAACGAAAACGTAACCGTCGAAACTGTCGATCTTGGCGGACCACGTTTTTGTGTGCGCCTTACTGTATTGCCCCATGATCGGTGGCATTGGCTCGTCCAGAAGCGGCAGGTTGAAGTCCTTGATGTCCACGAGTTCGAAGGCGGCGTCGCTTCGCTTTTGCGCGACGTCATAGACCCACTTCGCTACCGCCTCGCCATTTCGACCCGGGCGCGTGCTACCGAGAATGATCGCAATCTTTATCATGTTATAAGTTACCTCCGCGTTTTTACCTCTCCCTCTGCCATGTGTGTTGTGCCGTTCCTTTTATATTGTGAGTCCGTTAGTAATGGCGACGCCACTGCCTTAGACGCCAGCGCAGTTCGCACGAGAGGAGCGACGCGCGTCCCGAGCAGTTCAATCGCGTGCATCAGCTTCGCGTGCGGCAGGGCTGCGACGCTCATTTGGAATGTGAGACGGGAAATGCCGCCTAACGATTCGTTCACGCGCAGGATTTTTTCCGCGACGCTTTCCGGATCGCCGACGATGAGCGCTCCGGTTGGTCCGAGCAGGGCATCGAATTGCGCGCGTGTCACTGGCGGCCAGCCGCGCTCCTTGCCGATTTCAGAAAAGCTCTTCGCATAACCGGGAAAGAAATCATTGGCGGCTTTGGCGTCAGTTTCGGCGACATAGCCTAACGAGTGAATGCCTACCTTTAGCTGCCCGGCAGAGTGTCCAGCGCGCAACCCCGCTTCGCGGTAGCGGTCGATCAATGGCCGAAAGCGATGCGGCTCCCCGCCGATGATCGCGACCATTAGCGGGAGCCCGAGCATGCCGGCGCGAACGAAAGAACCGGGCGTGCCTCCGACACCGAGCCAAACCGGCAGGGGGTTCTGCAGCGGGCGCGGGTAAACTCCCTGCCCGCTAAGTGGCGCGCGATGTTTGCCCGACCAATGAACGTGCGTCTTCTCGCGAATCTTTAGAAGCAAATCGAGTTTCTCGGCAAAGAGCGAATCGTAGTCCTCGAGTTCCAGACCGAAGAGGGGAAACGCTTCGATGAATGAGCCACGCCCGGCGACGATCTCCGCCCTTCCGTTCGAAATGAGATCAAGCGTCGCGAACTCCTGAAACACGCGCACCGGGTCGGCCGCGCTCAGGACTGTGACGGCGCTCGTTAGGCGAATGCGCTTTGTTCGGGCCGCAGCGGCGGCGAGAATCACGGTTGGCGCGGAATCGAGGAACTCGCGCCGATGGTGTTCACCGATGCCGAACACATCGAGGCCGACCTCGTCAGCGAGCGTGATTGCTTCGAGTAACTCGCTGAGATGTCGTGCGGGATCGACGGCCCGACCGGCCGCGTCAACGGTTGCCGCTACAAAACTGTCTACGCCGATTTGCATTGTTTGGTGATTCTTGTTCAAGCGGCAACGCGTTGTTGAAAAAGACCGGCAAACGCGGAGCGGAAGCTCAGGAATACAACGATCCAGAGGACCGTCACGACCAGAGCCAAAGGCAGCCCGCTCGGAAGCATCAATATGTGAATGAGCAGGATGTTGACGATGATCGGAGCCAGTAGCGTCAGCGCGAGCGGGACGTAGCGATTGGCCAGGAGCAGGACCGCCGAAATGATCTGGAGCGAAAATATCGGGACCAGATAATGGGAGACGAAGAGCGCCCCCACAAACTGACCGGCAATTCCGGACGGCGGAGGTGCGGGAATGAAATGGAGGAAGCCGTTCAATCCGAAGACGAGAAAGATCAGGCCGAGAAGGAAACGAGCGATGACAATAGTGATTTTCATGTTAAGATCATTCAGTTGATATAAAGTATATTGACTCCAATATAATCGTAGTCAAGCAAAATCCGAAATGAAACGGAAACCCAAAATCGACAGGCAGGACTCCGCCGGCGTCCATGTCTGGCTCGTTTTTATGAAAGCTTTTCAGGCGCTCCTTCCCCACGCCGCCGGGAGCATCAAGTGGACTGGATTGGGCGACTCCGATTTTCGCGTCCTGGAAGTCCTTCTGAATAAGGGTCCGCTTCCGGTCAACACCATCGGCCCAAAAGTTTGGCTCACTCCTGGCTCCATTAGCGTGGCCGTTGATCGGCTGGTCAAAAAAGGGCTCGTTACGCGTAAGGATCATCCGGACGACCGCCGGGTGCGCCAGGTTGAACTGACACTCAAAGGACGGGCCTTGATTACCCGGGTTTTCGGCGCGCACGCCGCCGCGATGGAAGACGTGGCTGGCGCCCTTTCAAAAAAAGAGCGGCTGACGTTGCTGCGGCTTTTGAAGAAACTGGGCAAGCACGCCGCTGAAACCCGTTGACAAGCGTTAGTAAAAGCGCGCGCATTCAACACGACAAGCGTCGCTGAAGCGCTGCAAAGCCTCCAACTCGCCACCGTGCGCGCCACTCACCGAACCGAGCACTCCGGCTAACGCTGTGATGAGATTCGAATCCACGGGCTAATCAGACAGCCGACTCCGCCGTTAACGGTGGAGCGGATTGGGTTGGGGCGGACGCGGAAGCTTTGCTTCGGCGTTCTTTGAACCACATGATGACGACGTAGAATACGGGCGTAAGAAAAAGTCCGAAGCCAGTCACTCCGAGCATTCCGAAGAAGACGGCAGTGCCGAGCGCCTGCCGCATTTCAGCACCGGCACCGCTGCTGAGAACCAGCGGGAGGACACCGAAAATGAAAGCGAATGAGGTCATGAGGATCGGGCGCAAGCGGAGGCGGCAGGCTTCGACCGCGGCGGCGAAGCGGTCCTTGCCATCGCGATCCTGGATTTGTTTGGCGAACTCGACAATGAGGATGGCGTTTTTGCATGCGAGCCCAACCAACACAACAAATCCGATCTGGGTAAAGACGTTGTTTTCCATCGAGCGGAGCCAGACACCATAGATCGAGCTGAACAGACACATCGGCACGATGAGAATGATGGCGAGTGGCAGCGACCAACTCTCATAAAGCGCCGAGAGGAGAAGGAAGACGAAGAGAACGCAGAGTGGAAAAATGTAGGCCGCGCTGTTGCCGGCGAGTTTCTGCTGCAGCGCGATCTCCGTCCAGTCGGTCGTGAAACTGGTGGGCAGAATTTGTTTCGCGAGACGATCAACGGCAGCCAACGCGTCGCCGGTGCTGGCGCCTGGTGCGGGCTGGCCGCTCAGATCTGCCGCCGGAAACATGTTGTAGTGCGTAATTTTGTCGGCGCCGCTCACTTCCTTCACGGTTGCGACGGACCCCAGCGGAACCATTCCGCCGGAGTTATTGCGCGTCTTAAGCAAGCGGATGTCGTCGGGACTTAGACGAAATTGCGAATCGGCTTGAGCCGTGACCCGATAGGTGCGGCCGAAGAGGGTGAGATCGTTCACGTAGCTCGAACCAAGATAAGTCTGAAGCGTGCCGAAGATGTTGCTCAGCGGCACATTCATGCTCTTCGCTTTGACGCGATCCACTTCGAGCCAGAGTTGCGGCACGTTGGCGCGAAAGGTCGTTAGGTTGTTGGTCAGGCCGGGCGTTTGATTCGCTTTCATCATCATGGCGAAAGCTTGCGTCCCTAGTTCTTCGAGTCCGGCGTTGCCGCGATCTTGAATGAAAAGTCGATATCCGCCGGCGTTGCCAATCCCGGCCACGGGCGGCGGCGGGAAGACAGCGACGAGCGCCTCGGGAATCTCGGCGCGAACGCGCGCGTTCATCTTTGCCAAGATCGCGGGCATTTTTTCCTCGGCCGTTTTACGCTCCGAGAATTCCTTGAAGGGCAGGAAGACCGCAGCCGTGTTGGTCTGATTGCCGCCGAAAAGGTTGAAGCCGGCAAATTCAACGGTGTTGAGGACCCCGGGCGTTTCGCGCCCGATCTTTGTAATCTTATCGACCACGGCCTGGGTGCGATCGAGCGACGCCGCGTCGGGCAACTGTGCGTAAACGATGGCGTAGCCGCGGTCCTGTGTCGGCAGAAAACCGCCGGGCACAATTTTGAAGCCGAGACCGGTTAGCGCGAGTAAACCGCCGTAAATAAGGAGTACGATGACGGCGAGTCGAGTAAGTCGTGCGACGGCATTGCCATAGGAGTTCGAGCTCCAGGCGAAGGCTTTATTGAATCCCTTAAAGAACCAACCGAGCACGCCATCGATCAGGCGTTGAAACGAATCCTTTTCCGCGCCGCGTGGCCGGAGGAGAAGCGCGGCGAGCGCGGGTGAAAGCGTAAGCGAGTTGAGTGCAGAGATCGCGGTCGAGACCGCAATGGTAAGCGCGAACTGCCGAAAAAATTGACCGGTAATGCCGCTGATAAACGCCGTCGGGATGAAGACCGAGCAAAGGACGAGCGCAATCGCGACCAATGCGCCGCCGACTTCCGTCATGGCTTTTCGTGCGGCATCTCGCGGACTCAGACCATCTTCAATGTGATGCTCGATGGCTTCCACCACGACGATGGCGTCATCGACCACGATGCCAATGGCAAGAACAAGGCCAAAGAGCGAAACGTTGTTGATCGAGAACCCGAAAGCTTTCATAGCTGCGAATGTGCCGATCAACGAAACCGGAATCGCGATGAGTGGGATGATCGCGGCGCGCCAGGTTTGGAGAAAGATCAGCACGACGAGAACGACGAGCGCGATGGCTTCGAAAAGTGTCTTTTGCACTTCATGGATCGACTCACGGACAGAAACTGTCGGGTCGTAGACAATTGTGTAGTCGAGCCCAGCGGGGAAACGCTGCTTCAGCTCAGCCATCTTCTTCCGAACTGCGTCGGAGGTGGCGAGTGCGTTCGAGCCCGGGAGCTGGAAAATGGCAATCGCGGTCGCCGGTTTTCCACCGAGCTGGCTGTTGACCGTGTAATCGCGGGCCGCGAGTTCAACCCGCCCGATGTCGCGCACACGAGTAACTTGTCCATTCGCGCCAGTCTTAACGATGATGTCGCCGAACTCTTTTTCGTCCGCCAGCCGGCCTTGCGTGCTAACTGTGTATTGGAATGCGGTTGCGCCCTTCGGCACGGGCGGCGCGCCGATAATCCCGGCTGCGACCTGCACGTTCTGCTCCTGGAGCGCTTGCACGACATCCTGTGCCGTCAGATCACGCGCAGCGGTCTTGTTCGGATCGAGCCATATCCGCATAGAATATTCGCGCGCGCCGAAGACATTGACATCACCCACGCCATCGAGGCGCGCGAGTTCGTCGCGAACCTGAAGCAATGCGTAATTGCTGGTGAAAAGCTGGTCGAGTGACCCGTCCGGCGAAACGAGATGCACGACCATGGTGATGTCGGGCGACTGTTTTTTCGTCGTTACACCGATGCGCTGCACTTCGGGCGGGAGGATGGGGATCGCAATAGCGACACGATTTTGCACCAATACCTGCGCCGTATCGAGATTGGTGCCGAGCTTAAACGTGATGCTGAGCGTCATGTTGCCGTCGCTCGTGCTCTGCGACGACATGTAGAGCATGTTCTCAACGCCATTGACCTGCTGCTCGATCGGCGTCGCAACCGTTTCCGATACCACCTGCGCGTTGGCCCCAGGATAGGTGGCCGTGACCTGGATCGTTGGCGGCGCAATATCGGGATATTGCGCGATGGGCAGCGTTGAAAGCGCAATCACGCCGACGAGCGTAATGACAATGCTGATGACGCCCGCGAAGATTGGCCGGTCGATGAAGAAATGCGGAAAGTTCATTCGAACTCGGAGTGCGGAATGCGGAGTGCGGAATGGGCGGGGAGAATGCGGAGTGCGGAATGCGGAATGGCGAATACCGAATCAATGAAGGCCTGAATTACGAAATGACGCGAAGGCGCGTCTCTCAATTCCGCATTCATACAGAGCGATTGCGTCGCGCGGTCTTAATCGAGGCGACTGTGATCGCGAGGAGTTCATCGGCTTCCCGCTTCATCGCTGTCAGCTTCGCGGCAGGAACTAGCTGAGATTCTTCGGGTAACTCGAGCCAGAATAAAGTTTCATCGGCTTCCTCTTCGACGATGCCCAATTTGGCGATGAAGTCTGGCGTCGATCTCGCGCGGCAGGCAGCGCGATAGTTAGCCGCAACGGATGTGCCGGAATGCACAATCTGTGACGCGAGCGCGCGACCTGCCGTCGTTTTCGGCAGCGTATCGACAAGTTTCAAAATTCGAAGCGCAAATGCCTTCGTCCGCTTCTTTAAGTCGGCTTCAGGCATGCTTTTTGTATTCCACGTTCCGCATTCCGAATTCCGAATTTTAGCTCTCCTCTACCGGCGTGACTTTCATTCCGGCTTGCAACAATTGCAGACGGGTAGAGACAACTTTCTCGCCGTCCTTTAGACCGCTTTTCACAATCCGTTTTCCTTCGAAAAGACCACCAGTCTCAATGTTACGGCGTTCGACGGTATTATCGGGCTTCACGACGAATACGTATTTCAGCCCTTGCTCCGAACTGATCACTCTGTCTGGGACGAGTGCAGCCCGATAAGGCGTTGCGCCCGAGACGCGCACCCGAACGAAGAAACCCGGCGTAATCAAGTTAGGGTTCCAGTTTTTTATGACGATTCGCACACGCACCGTTCCCGTCCCGGGATCAAGGCGGTTGTCAACGAAGTCGACTGTACCTTTGTGCGGGAAATCGGTCTCGTTTCCGAGCTCGATCCACGCAGGGATCTTGGCCGTGCGCGCGCTCACGCGTTTCCCTTCCCCGCTCAGCTTTACATATTTGAGCACCGCGTTCTCGTCCGCATCGACCTTGGCATAAATCGGATCGACCGAGACCACCGTGGTAAGCACATTCTCTGGCCCTGCGCCCGGCTGGACGAGGTTGCCTAACGTGATGCGGGCGTCACTCACCCGGCCATCGATGGGTGATTTAACTTGCGTGAACTCGAGATTTAGGGCCGCGGCATTCTTCGCTGCCTCGGCTTCGGCCGTCGCCGCAGAAGCGCCCTGGTAAGTAGCAGCTTTCTGGTCGAATTCGCTCGCGGAAATGGTATTCTTGGCGCGCAACTCTTTTGCCCGATCCAATTCGATTTGGGCAAGTTTCTCCTGCGCCCGCATGCGCTCGAACTCGGCGGCGGCGCGATCGAAATCCGCCTGATAAGGACGCGGATCGATGACGTAAAGGAGGTCACCTTTTTTGATGATCGCGCCAGCTTCGAACCGAATCTCAGTAATATAACCGGACACGCGCGGTCTGATCTCGACGAACTCGACTGCCTCTAAACGGCCAGTGAATTCATCCCATTCGTTTACCTCTTTCTCGATCGCCGTAACTACATTAACCGGTAGCGGTCCTTGCTGCGGTGCGGACGCTTTCCTGCACCCAATTTCAGCGAACAGAACAAGCAAAAGAGCAACGCTGAGGAAAATGTTCTTCATTAATCCGCTGACTGGTTCTCAGCTCGAAACTAAACCTGCCCAAGCCTACACTATCAAGAATCGTCCTCCATCCGATTTCGGCTGACTTTGTTCCCCCACGCGGCCGGGAGCATCACGGCATCGCCGCAGCGTTGCCGGTGTTTCGCAAGCAGGGTTTCGGACATTTCGTCAACACCGCTTCTACGGCCGGCATTGCCGTCTACCCAAACATGGCGGTTTATGCCGGCACGAAGTTTGCCGTGCGCGCGATCTCCGAGGGCTTGCGCCAGGAGGCGGGCGACAAGTTGCGCGTGACGATCATTACACCTGGATTCGTGAACACGAACTTCACGGAATCCATGACCAATCCGGAAATAAAGGGCCAGATCCGCGATAGCATGGACAAAATGGGGATCTCGCCCGACGCGATCGCCCGAGGCATGGTGTTCGCGATCGAGCAGCCGGCCGATGTTGACGTGGGCGAGATTATTGTCCGTCCCACGGCGCAAAGTTAGTCCGAGGTGCGAGCCGAACGGGCACTGGGCTGGCGATTCGTGGAATTATTTGTAGGGCGAGCCAGTCGGCTTTAGTCACGCCTTCGCCGCGGCACGGATCACATCGAGGACGCGTTCCGGTTGCGAGAGCATCGGCACGTGGCTGCTTTCGAACTCGTAGGTGGTCGCGCCCATGCGCTTGGCCATGGCGCGCTCCAGATCGGGATGCACGGTTTGGTCTTTTGTGCCGACGATGTACCAGCTCGGTTTCGACTTCCAGGCAGTTCCCCCGGCTTTCGCCTCGAACAGATCGGGTTTCGGCACACCCTGGGTCGCCCAAACGAGCTTCTGCTCCTGCTCTGAAAGGTCTCCGCAGAAATACTTCGTGCCCTCGGGACGAAGCCAGATGCGTCCGTCCACGACCTCTATGTGAGAGAAGACTTCGGTCTTCGGGAAATTGGCCTGCTGTGTCTGGGACGTTTCATCGGCGTCCGGAGCAAGTGCGCAGATGTAAACCAGTCCGACAACGCGATCGTCGGTTCCGGCGCCGGTGATGACGGTTCCGCCGTAAGAGTGGCCGACGAGGATAACGGGGCCGCTCACCCGGCCGATCGTCGCTTTCGTTACGGCGACGTCCTCTGCCGTTGTGTTGAGGCCGTACTGCGCCGCAATACATTCATACCCCTCCGCTTGAAGGGGAACGATCAGTTTACTGAAGCAGGAGCCATCGGCCCACAGTCCGTGAGCGAACACAATACTTGGTTTTGTTGCCATATTTATTTTCTTTCTCTTGTTAGTGGTTTGCTTTGAAATTCGTTAGGCCGCAGTCGCGGCTAGCAAGGCTTCAACTTTTGCGTCCAGATCCTTAGCGACTTTAAGAGCTTCCGCGTTCTCGTAAGGCGCGAGAAAGCTCGTCATTCTGTCATAGGAGAGATGAACGCCATCCGCACGCTCATCGATCAGGATTGTGACCGGCGCATACGATCCGGCATCGGGCACATGCTTGACCATTTCTCGCATGATCAGTGGATTGCCGATGACGAGTCGAAAAACTTTTGGATGGTCGCCCGTTTTTCCCTTGTGCACCACTCCGCTGTGGTCGAACCGCGCAAACTCCATAAATCCGGAAAATCCAAGCGCTGACTGAATTACCGGCTCCATTTCAACATTCGTCGTGGCCGCACTCACCCGCTTCCAGAATTCCTGAATGTCGGGGTGTCCGACCGCAGCATCGAACTTCGACAACACGTCTTGCAAAGATCGACGAGAAGTAACACTTACGCGTTCAACCTTGATTCGTTTCGTCAGAGTCTTCATCACAGCAGAGTCCGGTTCAGGGTAGCTTGTCGAAAAAGAGATAAAGGGCGGCAATCCGGCCGTCCCGGGCGATGATAAAATCAGTCCCGGCGTAAGCTGGCGCTTCACCAGGACGGCCCGCTACCCATTTGACCCGGCCGCCATCGCCCAATTCCTCGGGTTCGGCAATCGGCTGATATTGAGAGTCAGGGCCAGTAGTTTTGATAGCGCCCGCGACGCGATCGATCTCGTCGCGGCCACCGTGGGCGCCTGTTTTTGGGTCGTAGAACACGCCGTCTTCGGTCCAAATCTCGTCGATAGCCGCGCGCCGACGCGCCGGATCGCTTTCACCGAAGACATCTTGAAGATTGCGGATCAGCAAGGCCGATCTGCTGTAGGAGATGGTTTGTTTCTTCATTTGGGAAAATCTCTGCCAAACATCGGATTTCCGCTTTTGGATTGCTCCCTTGTGGCTTCGTCTTGAATGACATCCCAGTGTTCCGCCAAAAGGCCGTTTTCAATTCTTACGATGTCGGCAACGATCCAGTTCGCCGGCAGACCGGTGTTTAAATACCTCCCGTGCACCGTGACAAAATCGCCTTCAGCCATGATCAATCCATGTTCGTATCTCAGTGAAGGTGGGCTGGTTTTGATCAGGTTGAATAAACCATCTCGACCGGGAGGGATGTGCGCGCTGTGCTGAAGATAGTTAGGCGACCAATACTTCTCGGCGGCCGCGTAATCCCGTTTGTTAAACAAGGTGTCGAAGGCCTCTAACACCAGCGCTTTATTTTTCTCCGGTAACGTTTCGCTCATAGAATTTCCTCACTCTTTTAGTGCGTCTGCTCTGCGATCTCATCGACTCGTTCCGGATAGAAGGCGACGTGTCCTTTGATCTGCGCAACAGCGGGGTACGGATTCTCGTAGGTCCAGACCGCGTTGACCGATTTCTTTCCGCCAGCGGGAATGTTGTAGTAAGCGCAATCGCCTTTGTAGGGGCAGTAGGTCGCGTGATCTGTCTGTTCCAAGCGGGCGAAATCAACGTCCTCACGTGGAATGTATTGAACGGGAGAATAGTCCGCTTCGCGCAGTGTGAGCGCGTTACGGGTGTCAGCAATCACCTGGCCAGCGACAGACACGACCACGCGTGCCGGATTGCGCTCGGTAGAAATCGGATGATCCGGACCTGGAATCTTAATCTGCTTCTCTTTCATGTTTTGTTTTTTGGGAGTCATCAGATTGTTAGGACGACCCTGCCGAAGGGACGGCCCTCAACCAGATAACGGAGCGCAGCAGCTCCTTCTGCCAGTGGAAAGGTCTTAGCCACGATCGGTTTGATCGCCCCGGATTTAAGCAGGGAGACAATAACCTCCCAGGCAGCCCTGATGCTCGCCTTCGGCTGAGCGAACATGTTGAGACCTCGGATGCTGGCCTGTGGCACAATGAGATTTGTCACGTCAATCGTTGTCTTACGGCTTGCAGAATATCCCAGTGTTGTGACGCGTCCTTCCAAGGCAAGCGCTCCGAGCGCCTCGCTCAAGACGTCACCACCGATTCCGTCGATGATGATGTCTGCGCCGTAGCCGCTGGTAATACGGCGCACGCCATCCGCCAACTTTTCCAAAGACGTATCAATGACCTCATTGAATCCGAGCGCCTTCGCCTGTTCTGCTTTCGCATGATTAGTCGTGCTTGAGATGGCGTGTTTTGCGCCCAAGGCGCGCGCCAATTGCGTCACGGCATTGCCGATCGATCCTCCGATCGCCGGTGCCAGGACAGTCTTGCCGGCTCGAAAACCAGCCAGAGTAAGGGCCACCTGTGCGGTGAGATACGCGACCGGAATCCCTGCGGCACTCACGTCGTCAACGTTGTCAGGAATCAGGCAAAGGTCTTCCTTCCGGACAGCAACCCACTCCCTATAGGTTCCGTCCTCGAAAGCGCCATAGGCGCCGAAGAACATTACGCGCGAGCCGCCGGGAAAGTCCGTTCCGCCTCCCTCCTCTACCACGCCCGCTCCTTCGTTGCCCAGAACTAACGGCGCCTTCGATCCGTGAAATTCGCCGGAGAGAATCGTATGGTCGAGCGGCGTGACGCCGGCCGCGGTCATTCGCACGAGTACCTTCCCGTCTGTGACCGCTGGTTTCGGAAGTTCGATGAGCTTCAGCCCTTGATAACCACTAAATGTTTCGGCTCGCATTGCACGCATATCATTCCTCCTTTGACTCAGGCATTCATTCCGCCATCGACTGTGAGGTTCGCTCCGGTGATGTAGGAAGATTCCGGACCGGCGACAAACGCCACCAGCGCAGCAACCTCATCAGGTCGCCCAAAACGGTTGAGTGCGGTAACGGCCTTCTGCGGCACTGCCCACTCGCTCGTGGCGGGATTCAACTCCGTGTCGATCGGGCCGGGCTGCACATTGTTGACCGTGATGTTCCGGTTTGCGACTTCTCGGGAGAGCGCCTGAGCAAATATTTTCACAGCTCCCTTCGTGGCCGCGTACGGCACAAGGCCCGGCACCAGGACACGCTCGCCCACGGACGAACCAATCATGATGATGCGACCACCGTTCTTCATGTGCTTTAGGGCCGCCTGCGTCGCGATGAAAACGCCGCGGACGTTGATGTCGAGCACGCGATCCATCTCTTCCAGTGTCGTCTCCTCAAACGGCTTCGGAATGGCCGTGCCGGCATTGTTTACCAGGACGTCGAGTTTGCCGAATGTCGCCACCGTCTTTTCGACTGCGGCTTTCGCCGCGTTGGCATCAGTGGCGTCGGCCTGAATCGCGATCGCCTTTCCGCCGTCGCGTTCAATCTCCTTAACGACCAACGCGGCTGCATCGGAACCTTTGGAGTAGGTGATGGCTATTTTCGCCCCGTCTGCGGCCAGACGTTTGGCGATGGCGGCGCCAATACCGCGCGAGCCGCCGGTGATGAGTGCAATTTTTCCTTCCAGTTTCCTGTTCATGATTTGTTTCCTGTTTCTAAGATTGGATTCATTATGTATCGATAAGTATAAAACTCGGCACTGGACAAACCCGTGTCAAATGATTTATTTACCTGTCGGTATGAAATCAGAAACTGCTGCAGCACCTCGCGGACGTCCGCGCGCTTTTGATCCTGACGTGGCCCTGGAGCGCGCGATGCACGTTTTCTGGGTCAAAGGTTACGAAGGGGCTTCGCTTTCCGATCTCACACGAGCCATGCGCATCAATCGGCCAAGTCTTTACGCCGCCTTTGGCAACAAGGAGCAGCTCTTTGGAAAAGTTCTCGATCGATACATGGAGGGACCGGTCGCCTATTTCGGCAAAGCTTTGGGAGCATCGAAGGCGCGGGATGTGGTCGAAAAAATATTCCTCGGCACGGCCAGAATGGGAGATGATCCAAGGATTCCAGCGGGATGCCTCATGGTTCAAGGAGCGCTGGCCTGCGGAGATGCCTCCGTTCGGAAGGAAGTAGCTGCGCGCCGCGCCGTCAGCGAAGCGGCGTTGCGTCGTCGCTTTCAACGAGCAAAGCGCGAAGGCGATCTTCCGAAAAACTCTGACCCAGGCGACCTGGCCGGTTACGTCATGACTGTCGTGCGCGGAATGGCAGTACAGTCAGCTGGCGGCGCCAGTAGCAATCAACTACGTCGAGTCGCGCAAATCGCCTTGCGCGCGTGGACAGGGGGTTAGTTTTGTGAGTGGCTTTTTGAAGCGCGGAACCGTAGCCTGCGACTTGTCGGAAGGAAATTGGCATGCCCGATCAAGAAAAGACGCCCAAATCGTCCGAAGCGGAGAGTGGATCCAGCTTTGGGCAATCAACCCGTCGATCGTTTATTTCTCGATTGGGATTGGCTGGGGTGTTCGCGTCGGCGGCGCGCATCGCGCCCGCGCTCGCGCAGCAATCTGAGAGAATGAAAGCGGTGGTATCCGAATCGAAGGACGCGATTCCTATTAGCCTGCGAGTGAATGGCAAGAAATACGACGTCCGAATCGATCCGCGCACCAGTCTCCTCGATTGTCTACGCGAACACTTGCATCTGACCGGGTCGAAAAAGGGATGCGACCATGGCCAGTGCGGAGCGTGCACGGTGCACGTCAACGGCCGGCGCCAACTTTCGTGTCTCGCCTTCGCCGCCCTGCACGAGGGAGATGAGATCACGACCATCGAAGGTATTGGTCAGCCGGAAAAAATGCATCCAATGCAGGCGGCGTTTGTGGAGTGCGATGCCTATCAATGTGGCTATTGCACATCGGGACAGATCATGTCGGCGGTGGCGCTTTTGAAAGAACCGTGCGGAGCAGAAGACGACGAGGTGAAGGAATTCATGAGCGGCAATATCTGTCGTTGCGGCGCATATCAGAACATCGTGGCCGCGATTCAGAGTGTGCGGCAAAACGCGAAGCCGGGGAAGGCGGGATGAGAACATTTCAGCTCACACGACCCAAGGACGACGCGCAAGCAATCGCGGCGGCCGGCAAAACGAAGACGGCACAGCAGGGAGCGGATATTCGCTTCATCGCCGGCGGGACGACGTTGATCGACTTGATGAGGCTCAACGTCGAGCAGCCGGAAAATTTGGTCGACCTTAGACGGCTCACGCTCGACAAAATCGAGGCGACCTCGGAGGGCGGCCTAAAAATTGGTGCCACGGTGCGCAATTCGGAGCTGGCCTGGCACCCGCTTGTGCGCAAAAACTATGCGGTTCTTTCCGAAGCGATCCTGAGCGGAGCGACGGTGCAGATTCGGAACATGGCGACGACAGCCGGTAATTTGTTGCAACGGACGCGCTGCATGTATTTCCGTGACCCGGCGATGCCATGTAACAAGCGCGAGCCTGGGTCCGGCTGCGGGGCGATCAACGGCGTGAATCGCGGCCTGGCCATTCTTGGCACGAGCGAACACTGCATCGCAACCAACCCGTCCGATATGAATGTGGCGATGGCTGCGCTCGAGGCGACCATTCATGTGCGCGGCCCGAAGGGCGAGCGCAACATACCGATTGGCGACTTCCATCTTTTGCCCGGAGACACACCGCACCGGGAGACCGTGCTTGAGCCGGGTGATTTGATTACGCACGTCACGCTTCCGCCGCCTGCGCCGGGGAATCGCTCGCTTTATTTGAAATTGCGTGACCGAACTTCCTATGAATTCGCACTCGCGTCGGCGGCAGTCGTGATCACGGCGGCGAACGGAAAGATCACCCGCGCCCGCATCGCGCTCGGTGGAGTAGGGACAAAGCCTTGGAGGTCGACCGAGGCCGAAACTGAACTAACCGATCAACCGCCCACCGAAGCGACCTTCCGGAAAGCGGCGGATGCGGCGCTGCGCGGCGCAAAACCCCAAAGCCGGAACGGTTTCAAAGTGGAGCTGGCGAAACGTTGCCTCCTGCATGCCCTGAAGCTCGCGACGACACCTGCCTAACGAGTAGTCAAACATGCCTCAAGAAGTTCCGACAAAATCACCCATCGGTCGCGACACTCCACGGGTCGACGGGCCTTTAAAGGTGACTGGCGTGGCGCAGTACGCCTCCGACTTCCACTTTCCCGGAATGTTGTACACCGTTCCGGTCGAGGCTACGATCTCCAACGGCAAGATCACCAGGCTCGACACCGCTGCCGCAGAGAAAATGCCCGGCGTCCGCGCAATTCTGCATCGTCAGAACATCGGAAAAGTTTTCCGTTCGACCTTTGGGGACAACACGGACGGCTTTGAGGGCATCTGTATCGAGCGGAGGCCGGTATTCGAGGACGATGTCATTCGTTACTATGGCCAATACGTGGCGGTGGCGGTGGCCGATACTTTCGAGAGCGCCGAAGCTGCCGCCCATGCGGTCGTCGTCACCTACGCGAAAGAGAAACCGAATGTCGAATTCAAGCTGACTGCCGACAGTGATCCGGATCAGATCATGACGAGCTACGGACCGGCGAAGCGCATGCAAAGCGAGCGCGGCGATGCGGCCGGAGCCTTTGCCAGCGCGGCGGTCAAGCTCGACCAGACTTACGTGACGCCGGCTGAGACGCACGTACCGATCGAGCTCCAGGGAACAACCGCAATGTGGGACGGCGACAAGCTGACGATCTACGAGGAATCGCAAGCGGTCTTCAACATGCGCAGTGTGCTCGCCCAGATGTTCGGTCTGCCGAAAGAGAATGTTCGCGTCATCACCAAGTTTGTCGGCTCGGGCTTCGGCAGCAAGCTTTGGCCATGGACGCACTGCCCGCTGGCGGTGGCAGCAGCGCGACAGTTAGGCAAACCGGTCAAGCTCGTGCTCAGCCGCAAGATGACGTTCCAGTCGGCCGGTCATCGCGCGCAAACCCAGCAGCAGGTCCGGCTTGGTGCGACCTCGGATGGCAAACTCATCTCGTTAGACCACGATTACGTTTGTCACCGCTCGATCCTAGAGGACTACCAGGAGAATTGCGGTGAAGCGACATCGTTCCATTACAGCGTGCCAAACCTGCGGGTGCATTCTGGATGGGCGCGGCGCAACGTCGGCACACCTTCCGATATGCGCGGCCCGGGTGCGGTGCCTGGACTCTACGCAACTGAGTCGGCCATGAATGAAATGGCCGACCAACTCAAGATGGATCCCGTCCAGTTCCGGATCCTGAACGAGCCGAAAATCGACGAGGGCGAAGGCATTCCATTTTCATCGCGTCATTACGTCGAAGCGCTTCAGCTCGGCGCTGAGAAGTTTGGCTGGTCGAAGCGTACTCCCGAGGTCGGCTCGATGAAACAGAACGGCAAGACACTCGGCTGGGGCGTGGCCGGCGCGGCATGGATTGCCACGCGAGATGCCGCCGCGGCCAATGTCGAACTGCGCGATGATGGCAGTGTCCGTGTCGCCTGTGGCGTCCAAGATATCGGAACCGGTACCTATACAGTTCTCGCCTTGCTCGCCGCCGATAAGACCGGCGTGCCCGTTGAAAAAGTGGAGGTGGTGCTCGGCGATACCGAGCTCCCCCACGGTCCGGTCTCAGGCGGCTCGTGGGCGACCGCCTCGGTGATCCCAGCTGTTTTCGCCGCGGTCGATAGTGCCACCAGCCTATTATTACAGGTCGCGACCGGTGCGCCTGGATCGCCTTTTGAGAGCCATAAGCCGGATGATTTGGCGCTCGAAGGCGGACGAGTCTTTGTCAAAGCCAACGGACCAAGCGGAGGCGTTCCGTTCGCCGACATACTGAAGCGCGCCAATCTTCGACTCGTCACCGGTAGTGGTCGATCGGAAGGACTTTTCACCAGGAAGGAGAAGCCGAAATTCTCCATGCACTCCTATGGCTGTCATTTTGCCGAAGTGACATGGCAGCCCGAGATTGCCCGGTTGCGCGTGAATCGAGTGGTCACCGTGATCGATGCCGGCCGCATCATCAATCCATTGGCCGGTCGCAATCAAATCGAAGGCGCAGTTGTGATGGGGATTGGCATGGCGCTGTTGGAACACACGACGTACGATCCGCAAAACGGCGCGCCGATTAATGGCAACCTGGCCGACTACATGGTGGCGGTGAACGCCGACGTGCCGAAGCTCGACGTGCATTTTCTGGATTACCCGGACCTCGCGCTCAACGCACTCGGCGCGCGCGGCATCGGCGAGATTGGTCTGGCCGGCATCGCTGCCGCGATTACGGCGGCGACTTATCACGCGACCGGAGTTCGCGTGCGCGCATTGCCGATCAAGATCGAAGACCTGTTGACCTCGACGGTTTTGAGTTAGCCGTGAGAGAATTGCAGCAGATCATCCGGCGGGTCGCGGAGAGTCCATTGCGATCGTGGGTGCTGGCCACGCTTGTTCAAACGGCAGGATCGACGTATCGGAAACCCGGTGCCCGCCTTTTGGTTGATTCGGAGGGCGGGACTCTCGGTGTTCTAAGCGGCGGCTGTTTGGAAGAGGAGATTGCCTGCTGCGGACAAAGGGTGATCGCTGACGGTGCGCCGATGTTGTTGTCATTCGATACAAAACGACTTTACGGCTGCGATGGTCAGTTGAAAATTCTACTCGAACCGCTTCCAGCAGCCGAACCGAACGGCAATCTCATCACGCGGATCGGCAGATTGCTCGAGAATCGGGAGGTTTGCCGCGTCCGCATTTGTTTTGAAGACGGCACACTTGGCTCGGAGTTGCTAAACAATGATGCTCTTTTGCCAGAGCGACGCGGTATCTTAATAGATACGATCCAACTTCCCGTCCGTCTCCTGCTGTTTGGCACCGGGCCTGAGGTCGAGCCGATTACTCAGCTCGCGGCAAATCTTGGTTGGGGTATCGAACGTTTTGATCACCCGTCAGAGCTTTCGGAAGACTTTCGTTCGGACGCGCAGACCGCCGCTCTGGTCATGAATCACAGTTTCGGGCGCGATTTACTCGCGCTCGATCGCGTTCTGCCACTCGGACTTCGATATATTGGATTGCTCGGACCACGAAAACGTCACGGCGATTTACTGACGCGGCTGGGTGAATATCGGCCGCTCGATTTCGAAACAGGTATGAAAAACCTCTACGCCCCGGCCGGTCTCGACATCGGCAGCGAAGCGCCGGAGGAGATTGCGCTCGCGATCCTTTCCGAAGTTGAAGCGGTATTGTCCAATCGTGCTGGAGGTTTTCTGCGTGAACGCGGGAGCGACCTTCAAACAGTCGCGCAGACTGCCAGCGGCGAAGCGGCGTAGTTTTGATGCGAGTCGCTGCCGTCGTCCTCGCTGCGGGGGGGTCGACTCGCTTCGGAAAACCGAAACAGCTCGCTCGTTTTCGCGGCGAAACATTCGTTAGCCGCATCGTCAAAGCCGCCATCGAAGCCGGCTGCGATCCAGTCGTAGTTGTTACCGGAGAGGACTCGGCACAAATCGAATCGGGACTGAAAGGACTTGCGGTTCGGATTGCGGTGAATCCGGATTGGCCGACAGGGTTAGCATCCTCGATTCGTGGCGGTCTCGAAAATGCTATGGAGGGCGCTACCGACCTTGGTGCGGCGCTGCTGGTCACATGTGATCAACCATTCGTGGATGGTGCTGTGATCGACACAGCTCATCCAATTGCATTCAACCAGTGGCAAACCGATCGCTGCGTCCGCCTACGCCGGAACTCTCGGCATTCCCGCCCTATTCGATCAATCTTGCTTTCCCGATCTGTTGCAACTCAGCGGAGACAATGGAGCCAAAAAGATCATTGTAGGTCGCCCAAACGATGTTGCTTCCCTGGATTTTCCTGCCGGCAAGATCGACATCGACACTGTGGCGGATTACGAAAAGCTCGATCGGATGTGAGTCTTTGAGACCGAATTAGACCTAACAAGTTCAAACTATTGAGATCTTGAAAATGCAAGACCTCGTGTACGGAATTGAAGGCAAGGTCGTTGTCATAACCGGAGCGAGCAGAGCGGTCCGTTTTGAAATCTCCCTCAGGAAATCTTTAGCGAAAGACAATGAAATCGTTTACGTACGGAGCGAATCAAGCCTCTACGGAATTCGACGACAACAATCAGCAACTGATTAGTCGATTGGGCGAGGCCTGAGTTTGCTGCGGCATGAAAGAGGAAACGATTGATACGCATTCGAAGGCGCTGAAGATCAATCTCGATCCGCGCTGGTACGGGACGTTCGCGGAAATCGGCGCCGGGCAGGAGGTGGTGCGCTGGTTCTTCCGTGTTGGCGGTGCGGCGGGAACGATCGCGAAGAGCATCTCCGCTTACGACATGAAAGTGAGCGACGCCATTTATGGGCACGCGGAGCGTTATGTCTCGCGTGAGCGACTGCAAGCAATGCTCGACCGCGAGTTCGATCTCGATGTGGAGCGGCTCGGGAAGGACCGCGGCGATAATACTTCGTTCTTCGCCTTTGCCGATACGGTGGTGGCGCGAAGCTACCGGGGCGGCCATGAATTCCACGGCTGGATGGGGATCAAATTCCAGAGCCGCGTCCACGATCAACCGAGCCAGATCGTGATGCACGTGCGGATGCTCGACACGGAGGCGTCCCTGCAACAGGAAGCGCTTGGCATCGTCGGAGTCAATCTTTGCTATGGCGCGTTTTTTCTAAACCACGTGCCGGAGGAGTTAGTCGAGTCGTTGCTCGACAAACTCACCACCGGCCGCGTCGAGATCGACATGCTCGAATTCAGCGGGATCGAATTTCGCAACGTCGACAATCGCATCATGGCGCTGAAGCTCGTGCAGTTGGGGCTGAGCGGTGCTGCCATGTTTGGCCCGAATCGCGAGGTGCTGCAGCCGTCCGACGAACTGCATAACAAAGCAGTCCTGGTCGAGCGTGGGAGTTTTCGCCCGACCACGCACGTCAATCTCGACATGCTGCAATGCGCCCTGGCGAAGTTCAAGGAGGACGCGGCGTGCGCTGACAAACCGATCCTGCCGCTGATGGAACTGACCATGCGCAATCTGCTCGCTGGGGGCAAGGACGTGGACCGCCGCGATTTTCTCGCGCGCGCCGAACTGCTCGCGGCTTGTGGCATGACTGTGCTCATTTCCGAATACTTCGAATACTTTCGGCTCGCCGCCTATCTTGCCTGGCGAACGAAGGAGCGCATCGGTGTCGTCATGGGGCTGCCGAGTGTTTCCGAGTTATTTGACGAAAAGTATTACGTGGACCTGCCCGGCGGCACCCTGGAGAATTTTGGGCGGCTGTTTAAGAACGACCTGAAAGTCTATGTCTATCCCCTGCAGCGGCATGAAGGGGACGAGTTACAAACCATCCGCACGCTTCAGGTAAACCCCGAGTTACAGCCGCTCTATGATTACCTGGTCGGTCGCGGCAGTTTCGTGCAGCTCGATAATTTCAACCCGAAATATCTGTCGATCTTTTCGCGTGACGTCCTTAACCGCATCGCCGGCGGAGACGAGAGCTGGCAGGAAATGGTGCCAGCGCAAGTGGCGGAAATCATCCGCCAGCGTGGTTTTTTCGGCTACAAACAAGGAAGAGTAACCTGACTTGGTCGATCGCAACGCGCGAACGCTCGAGGTGCTTGCGATTTGCTCCGGACGATCTTTTCAAACGGACTTGTCAGTCGGGGATCAGCACGATTCTGATCTCCGACCGGGTGGCCTAACAAGTGTCAAAGCCTAGGCTCAGCGTTCCGGAACGCCATGTTGTTCTTCGAAGCACGATTCGAAGCTCTTCAGATCTACCGGAACCCGAGGCTGCGCGTCTTTCGGGGCCGCCCTGAGATATTGGACAGGCCATGCGATTGGTTGCTCAAGCTCTCGAGCTGTTCGCAACGCCCAATACGGATTGCGCAAAAACTCCCTGGCCATGATCACTGCATCAGCTTGGCCCGTCCGAATGATGTGCTCCGCTTGAACTGGAGAAGTGATCATTCCGACGGCGCCAGTCAGGATTTCGGCTTCGCAGCGGATCCGCTCGGCAAAGGCCACCTGGTATCCGGGACCTACTGGTATTTCCGCGTGGGGAACGTTACCACCTGAAGAACAATCGATGAGATCAACTCCCATTGGCTTTAGCTGCGCCGCAAGTTTGACCGACTCATCAATGTTCCACCCGCCGTCGACCCAATCCGTCGAAGAGATGCGCATGAATAACGGCAATTCTTTCGGCCACGTAGATCGAACTGCCGCAACAATCTCACGGCATAGCCGGGTTCGATTCTCGAATGAACCGCCGTAGTCATCGTCACGCTTATTGCTAAGAGGCGACAGAAACTCGTGAATCAGGTAACCGTGAGCAGCATGGATCTCCACGACACGGAAACCGGCCTGGCAGGCGCGACGCGCGGCTGCTGCAAAAGCAGAAACAACTTCTTGAATGCCTTCAGTCGTTAGGGCCTGCGGCATCGGATAGTTATCGGTGAACGCTAATGCGCTTGGGGCCACCACTTTTTTCCAACCACCTTCGCTTTCGGAAATTGCGCCCGGAGTTTCCCATGGCCGGTGTGTGCTGGCCTTGCGCCCGGCATGGGCCAGTTGCATTCCGGCGATGCTTCCTTGTTCATGAATAAAGCTGACGATTCGAGCCAGCGTCTCGATGTGCCCGTCGGCCCAGATGCCGAGGTCCTGCGGACTGATGCGTCCTTCAGGAAGAACGGCGGTGGCCTCAGTCAGGACCAGGCCGGCACCACCGACGGCGCGACTGCCAAGATGAACGAGATGCCAGTCGTTCGCGTATCCGTCGTCGCTCGAGTATTGGCACATCGGCGAGACGAACACCCGATTGGCAAATTTTACTTCTCGAATCGCGAGCGGATTAAACAGGCCGGGCATGGTCACAGGTCAGTAACCCGAACGGAACGCATGAGCAAAGTTCAATTCAAGCCGCTACCGCGGAGCGGCAAATCTCTGATCGCTGAAACTCTCAGAGCTAATTTGGAAACGTCATTCCAAACAAGGCGGTCGTTTTCGACCCTGACAATATCTGCGGCGATCCAGGCAACGGGCCGGCCGTGTCCCGAGAAACGTCCGCGCACGACAACGTAGTCGCCCTCTGCTACGACGAGCTGATGTTCGTAACGCAGCGAATCAGGTGTGCTTCGGATCAGATTGAACAATCCATCGCGACCCGGTTCAATATGCGCGCTCTACTCGATATAGTTAGGTGACCAATACTTCTCAGCGGCCACGTAGTCCCGTTTGTTAGACAATGTGTCGAAGGCCTCAAGCACGAGCGTCTTATTTCTCTCCTGTCTCGTCTAACTCGTAATCATGTCCTTTTGTTCACGACCGCTCTTTGACGACCGGTCCCAGAAATTAACCCGCGGTCATTCCTCCGTCGACCGCGAGGGATGCACCGACGATCTAGGAAGCCTTGTCAGAGCTAATGAATACGATGGCATTGGCAATTTCTTCGAGGGCGCCCCACGCGCTTGGGAGGAATGTGGGCCTCGAATCTCGTAATTCATACTTAGAAGTACACCTAGCATGTTAGTGTCGAAGATGGCTTGGTAGCTCTCGGGTGTCTGCATGCGCGTTGTCGCCTAAGAGAAAACGTTAATCGAATCGCCGCTGAGAGCGAGCTTGCATGCTCTCAACAATCAACGCTCAACCCGGTTCAACGTGTGCGCTGTGCTGAATAGGGTAGGGCGACCAATATTTCTCCGCGGGTGCGAAATCCCGCCTGTTGCATAATGTGTCGAGGCTCTTAAGCGGATTGCTTCGCACCCGCAGAGAGCGACTCCAGCTGCTTGATTGCAGCAGACTGAGGTGCTCGAACGTTTCCGGTTTGCACCTTACTGAGCAGCCGCCGCAACCATCGACGATCGAGTTGGCGTACTTCAATGAGGTGATCCATTAAATGACAATTGCCGCTGCCGAGACCGAGGCCGACATGTTTCCTAATCGCCTTGATCTTTGCCATCGCCGATTCGGCCTGGCGCAGGCGCTCACGCAAGAGCTCGGCTACGGCTGGCAGCTGGGCGAGATGGAGAAAGAGGAGAGCCGGATAGATCGTTTGGGCCACGGTTCCTTGTTCCTGAAATTGCTTGAGCAAAAGCTCTTGAAACCGCTTCCGGCCCTGAGGCGTGATCCGATAGATCGTGCGTTCGCCGCCGCGGGTAACTTTCTGCCTCGTTTTCGGCGCGATATCCCCCGATCTGACCAGTTGCCCCACGGCATAATAAAGCGTGCCGACGTCGACGTCGGTGTAGCAGCCGACCAGGGCGTTACTGAGCCGGCGTTTAATTTCATAAGGGTGCAGATCGCCGCGATGAAGGGCGCCGAGAACAAAAAATTCTGCTTTCATAATCTAATTATAATATTACAATTAAACTAATATGGAAACCGTATCTTCGACCCGTCCCCAGCCTGTTAGTCCGTCCGGCAGCCATTCGGCCTTTAAGACGATTGGCGCCGTTCTCGTCGCCTTGGTCACGTGGATCCTTGTCGCCACCGTCCTAAATCTGCCCCTGCGCACCTCTTGGCCGCACTATCATGAGGCCGAAACCGCCTTCAATTTTACCTTCACGATGAAGCTCGCCCGCCTCGTCTTGGGAGCCCTCTCTTCCCTCGCGGCCGGATTTGTCGCCGCATGGATTGAAAAGGGCCGGATGCGAGCGGCCATGCTGACGGGAGTCATATTGCTTGGTCTCTTCATTCCTGATCACTACCTGCTCTGGAGCAAATTTCCTGTTTGGTATCACCTAACATTCTTGGTCTCACTCGTGCCGCTGACGTTGCTCGGCGCTGCCTTACATCGGATACCGAAGACCCATCATGCAACCTGACCGATGACTAAGGACTGAATAACGAATGTAAGTTTAGTTGGAGCCTACGAGGCGAAAGAAAAGAAAAGGTCGAGTACACGAAATTCCTCGAAAGCTTGAAAAGGCTGCGCCAAAGCATGCTACTGGCAGGACATAGGGATTGACAGCCGAAATGCCTGCATCCGTGCAGGGCTTCTGATCGCAAACAATGCTCGCGACTTCGTCGGTTTCGAGCGCTGTGTCGTGAAAATGTCACAAGACGTTTCGGGCGGTGTCATGTAGCATCTAGAATGCAAGCGGCGTCAGTGCCGACCGAACGCGAGACTGAGCCACTCTCGGCGACGAGTTTTGGGGGCTCGCCGAAAATTCCGGACGAAATTTTGTCCGAAGGTTCAATCAGTCTGCCGGCATTGATTGGTCATTGTGAAAAAGTGGACGCTTCCGTAAGCGTCGAGAGCGCCTTCGAAACCTTTCGCCAAAACAGCGTCGAATTTCTGGCCGTCGTGGACGGGAAAGAGCTAGTGGGAATGTGTTCACGACACGCCATCAATTCTCTGCTTGGTGGCCGTTACGGCTTTTCCCTTTGGTCACGCAAACCTATCGTCGAGCATCTCGTCGTTCAAGCGACTCGCATTTCCGTCGCCACCGCGATTACCGAGGTTTTGAAGCAGGTTTCCAGCCGGGAAATCGACCGCTTTTACGACGACATTCTCTTAGTTGATGAAGAAGGTGGACTGCTTGGACTCATTTCCACCGACACCCTTATCAAAGTCCAGAATGCGCTTCTCTTAGGCAATATTAGACAGTTGGAGAAAAAGGAACGCGAGATCCGGCGAAAGAATGAGCAAATCGAATCGGATTTACGAATGGCGATGGAACTTCAGCAGGCCATGATGCCCAAGACGGAGCCACACTCACTCGGCGTCGCAGGCGATACAATTCGTGGACCGCGATTTGAACACCGATATGTCGCCGCCAGTCTCGTAGGTGGCGACTTTTTCCATATCCTCCAGTTGTCTGACTCGGTGGCCGGCATTTTTGTGTGTGATGTTATGGGTCACGGAGTCCGCTCGGCGCTCGTTACAGCGATGCTGCGAGCGTTTATTGAAAGCTGCCAAGCCGATGCTGCCGACCCAAGCCTGCTAATGGCTCACTTGAATTCAGAATTTACGAAAATCCTCAAGCAAGCAGACACGGTTCTGTTCGCCACGGCGCTCTACTGCGTGCTTGATTCGGAGAAATGTGAGCTGCGATGTTCGGCCGCTGGACATCCATGTCCAATCCACGTGCGGACATCCGCCGGCACAGCCTTACCGCTGAACGACGTGAAAGGCTCGGCAGGTCCTGCCCTTGGACTTTTTCATACCGCAAGTTACGGCAATGCTCGGTTCCCACTTGAGCGCGGTGATTGGATTCTGCTTTTCACGGATGGTATCGAAGAGGCCACGAACGATGCCGGTGCCCAGTTCGGCGTCGATGGCTTGACCGAGGTCATTCAAGCTCAGATCGATCACGCTCCGGGAGAAGTCCTCGATAGACTCCTGTCCAAGGTTGACCGATTTGTTGGGGGCTCCCCTTTGATCGATGACGTCTGCCTGGTTGCCGCAGAATTGCCAATATGATGTCACCTGTTAGGAACGTTGCTTCCTGGCGCAACGCCCTAATCCCAAATGCCTAACCAGATTAGGTGAGAAGGCGAAGGGGGTAGGAAAGCCTGGCTTTCCGGGAGTAATCTCTCGGCCTTACGAGTAAGACCGGAGTTGGAATCAACCACTGCGGCTGTTATATTCCGCGCCGTGCGCTCACTCTATTATTGGATAGCAACAGTCGTTTCCCTTGGTTCCATCCAAGCCGCGGAGCCGATCGCCGCACGCGACGCGAAGCTCGACAACGTGCAATTACATTATCTGACGGCGGGCCAGGGACCGGCCGTGCTGTTGTTGCACGGGTATGCCGAGACTTCGCGGATGTGGCGGCCACTCATTCCAAAGCTGGCCGAAAAGTTCACCGTTATTGCGCCCGACCTTCCTGGCATTGGCGATTCGTCGATTCCGTCGGACAAGATCGACATGATTACAGCGGCGGAACGGATTCACGCGCTCGTGCGTTCGTTAGGGGTGGAGAAGGCGCGCGTAGTCGGGCATGACATCGGATTAATGGTGGCTTACGCCTATGCAGCAAAGTTTCCTAACGAAACCGAGAAGCTGGCGCTGATGGATGCATTTCTACCTGGCGTGCCTGGCTGGGAACCGATCTACAACGATCCGCATGTCTGGCATTTTCGCTTCAACGGTGAGTATCCCGAAAAACTCGTGCGGGGACGCGAGCGAACTTACTTCGAGTATTTCTGGAACGTTCTTGCCGCCGACAAGAATCATTCGATTCCGGAAGCAGACCGCAAGGCTTACACGGACGCTTATTCGAGACCGGGTCGGATGCGCGCTGCCTGGACTTACTTCGTTTCCTGGCCGCAACTCGCGAAAGATTTCGCAGAGCTCTCGCAAACAAAGCTAACCATGCCGGTGCTCTCGATTGGCGGCGAGAAGTCGTTAGGCAAGGAGCTGGGCGAACAAGCAAGGCTGATCGCCGATAACGCGACCGTGATTGTGTTACCGAACGCTGGTCACTGGATTTTGGAAGAAAAGCCGAGAGAGACGACCGACGCGCTGCTTAAGTTTCTTGAGTAAGCGATAGCATTCGGTTGCTTCCAAAAGGATTAATGGACGATTGAGATCGAAACGGACTGCCGCATGGACACAAACGAGTCAACGCAGCTAGACAATGCGATCTTAGGCGAAATCCAGGTGCTCCTGTCCGAGAAACGAACGGCCCTCTCGTCTCTCCGTACCGGCATCGCGGTGTTCGCATTGCCCCTTTCCGTGCTTAGCATCCTGATCGCAACCTCGCGTTACTACAGCGTCGTGTCCGTGATGCCGTTTCTGGTGCCTCTGTTGCTGCTGAACCTTGGGCTCGTCGTGCTCGGCTGCTGGCTGATTTATCATGCAATCCACCGCATTCACCACTACGATCGGCTGATCCAAAATCTCAGGCGGAAGTATCAGTCGATCGCCGAATTCGTAGATTAGCTCCAGTCAACTTCCACGCTTGGACAAACTGGTAGCCTTTGCCTACCGAAAAAGATTCACTTTTGCCAAATCGACAATTTCGTCTCCGCGTCCGCTCAGGACAGCTTTAAGCATAAATAGGCCAAAGCCGGTCGCTTGCGCGGCGGTGATTGTCGGGGGCATCGAGAGTTCTTGGCGATGTACGAGTGCTTCGACCAGGGCTGGCCCCTCGTGGTTGAAAGCCTTTTGTAACATTGGCCGCAGCCTCGCGTAGACCGCAACGGAAACGGAGCGGGCGCCGCCAGAATCAGCGGCGCCCGCTCTTATCGAATTATAATATCGTGGACGTTCGCCTATTTCGCGGCGGGCGCGGGCACATGGTAGACCTCCACCAAGGCCACTCCGATACTGCCGTTGTTACCCATTACGATCGCGGTGTACGGCCCGGCGACCAGGTTCGCGAGGGTGGCCGCCTCCAAAGAGTCGGTGGGCGCCAAGCCAAGCGTTTGAATCTCAGTCGCGTTAGGATCATCGGCCCAGTTGTCGTTCGATGCAATTAGATCGCCGTCGCCATTGTGCAGCTCGAGGAACGGATCGGCCAGGGCACCCGAAACGGGCGGAACGGCATTCGCCAACGAGGGCCCGATCGCTCGCACCACCACGGTGGCATTCCCCAAGTCTGTGCCGCCCGACGGACCAATGATTACACCGCCAATCAGAACATTGTCGACCGTCCCGACGATGCCGCGCGTGCTGAGGTTGGCCAACTCAGAGGGGACCGCTGGGTCATCGATATCGTAGACTTCCACACAACCCACGCCCGTATCAGTTCCGTTACCGCGAACGACGGCGGTGTATGCCCCACTACCAGGCACGCTTGCGTCAACGGGGTTAAGGGTCGCGACGATAATCGACTCGAGGTTGCTGATCGGCGCGCCCATAAACATGTCGAGGCCTTTCGACACAATGATTGCTTGGTCGGCCGCACTGTTGGACATCCAATCGTTGTTCGTCACAACGGTGCCATCTGGCTCATGCAATTCGAGCACCGGGTCTGCGAGCGTGCCAGTGACCGGAGGAGTGGCATTGGCCAGCGATGGGCCGATCGCACGGATGACTACGGTCTTCGGCGTTTGGACACCGTTACCGATGATGATGAAGCCACCGATCGCGACGTTATCGCCTGTTTCGACATCCACGCGAGTCGAGAGATTTAGTAACTTGGCTGGAGGAGTCGGAGTCGGAGTCGCAGTTGGGGTTGGTGTCGGCGTTGGGGTTGGGGTTGGCGTTGGCGTCCCGCTTGGCGTCGGCGTGGGCGTCGGCGTGGGAGTCGGCGTGGGAGTCGGGGGCGGCGTGCCCGTTTGAAAGACCATGTAGTTAGGCTGACCGCCAGTTGCGAAGACGGTCGACCCAGTGCGCGTCACGTCGAGGATTTGGCCGCCCGCAGTGTCGGCAACGAAAAGGTCACCGGCCTCTACCATATCAATCGGTCCTGGTCGGAATGCCATGCCCCTTGGATCCATAATACCTGTCGCGACGGGCGCCACTTTTACACCATCGAGGAGCGTCGTGATCTGGCCAGCATCCGTGCTGACAAAGACAACTTCGGACAAGACATTGTCGATCGTAACGGTCGATACCTCGGTCGCCCGGCTCCCGTCATCCGGGTCAATATCCGTCGCCGAGCCCGCCTGCACTTTGAGGACTTCGGGACCGTTGGCGATATAGGCGATGGAATCTTGGTCGAAGAAATGCGAAGAAAGCCCCATGGGCGTCGGAATGAGTTGAAACACTTCAGGGGGGCCGCCCAGGTCCGTCGGCACGCGAATAACCCGGTCCAGAGCGTTCTCGGAAATGATCATATCCGCTGCATGAAGAGCCACGCCGATTGGATTAGATAATCCGGCGATGAACGTGGTCTGAGTCTTGGTGGCAAGATCGTACCTGAAGACCGTTCCGTTCCCCACGCCGCCATCCCCGGCGTCGACCACGTAAAGATTGAACGCCTGGTCAAAGGCGATGCCCTGCGGACTCGTCAAGCCGCTCGTGAAAGTCGTCGACGTTCCATCAGGTTTGTAAACAATGACCGAGCCGGAGGCCAGGTCGGTGACGTAGAGGTCGCCGGGGTCGGCGAACGCCCTGGAGGCAATCGTGCACAATGTCGCCACCGCAAACAATGCGATGCTTACCTTGATTAACGACACGCGTTTCATCTGTCGATTTAATGGAAACATAAGATCTCTCTTTTCTGAATATTGGACGCTGGGTTTGATGGCATGAATTGAATTAAAATCGGATTAAATGAAATCGCTATTTACTTGTCAATCCGATAATGGTCATTCGAAGGCCAAGCAGATTTTAGCCGTCCCTATTTGTATTTCCGCAATCGACTCGGGATTTAAGGGCGCAGATGTCTATGGTATGCGGGGCGGATGCCTGCAATCCACTCCAGTTCGATCTCGATGCCATAGACGACTTCACCAAGGCGATCGAATTTGATCGCGAAGACAGCAATAACTATTTCATGACAGAGTGGAGCGCGAGAAGGCAAAATGAAAACTAGGGACCGACAATGGCCTAGCCAATGGCCTGAGTTTCCGTAGTAAATGGACCTCAACGCGCACGCGCGAGGGGCGACCGGCTTCCGACCCATTCACCGTCGTTTTTCTACGGTCCACGAAGTTTTTGGTGCGCAAAACCCGCAGTCAAGAAGATGCTTTGTAACTTAGGGCAACGAGTCTGGGTTTCCGAGTTCTTAGTTCACTTGGCGCATCGGCGCGCAGGGTGCACACCTGGTCGCACACCCTATAGCAGCAGCTTGCTTTGTGGCGCTCATCAATGCGGAGGGCCAAGCTTCGCACCGCACTTCACTTCAAACACTTCGACGATCTCAGTGGAAATTAAAGATTGGCGTCGTTGAACCAACCCGATAGGATCGTAATCGCTCCGGGCATCTGTTTTTGCGCGACCTAGCGAAAGGGATGCGGGTGTTGTACGGATGCCCGTAGCACCTTACGCCACAGTAAACTCAAGTGCGGATAGAGCGTGGTGGCGTCGGTGCCGAGGTCCAAAAGCTCGCATCGCCGGCAGTTTGGCCAGGCGTCTAAATGGAATCACGCCGCTTTGCGATCGCTCCTTCGATCAGCGGTAGAAGCAGCGACATGAGAAAAACCAATCGTTTCATGAATTATCTCCTTTTATTTAGCAATGGACCTTGCCGAAAATTCCTGTGGGGTAGTGAGCGTAGACATCGAGCCGCTACTTACGGGCCCGTCGCCACGCCGAGGTTATAGATTTCCAGTAAGCCAATTCCAGTCGCGCCGTGCGCGTCGGAGAGCAGCGCGGTGTAGTTGCCCGGCGCGAGAGTCGCGACGATGGCCGATTCGAGTGGATTCGTTAGGGCCAGGCCGGCCGCGGTGATTTCCGCCGCCTGCGTATCCTGCCAGTTGTCATTGGCAAGAATGGTCGCACCATTTGCGTCAACGAGCGTAAGACTCGGGTCAGGCAACGGATTACTGATCGCGTTTGGGCCGGTGGCAAATGAAGGACCAAGACCACGCAGAACGAGAGTCTGCGAATCAGTTCCTCCAATGATGGCACCTGCGATCATGACACCTTCACCCACATCCACGTTGCCGCGTGTCGAGAGGTTGAGCAGATGCGGCATGTGCGCGCCATCGAGGTCATAGACTTCCACCAAGGCGATATTTTGTGGCCCATTGACGCCGCTGACGATCGCGGTATAAGCGCCGGGAGCGAGGTTGGCGATTAAAGCGGATTCTCGCGAATCGTTAGGCGCGAACTGCGCGGCAATGATCTCTTGCGCCTGACTGCCTTCCATCCAGTTGTCATTTGCTCCCAACACGTGCCCGGCCGAATCGAGCAACTGCAAACTCGGATCGGCCAGCGCACCGCTGACTCGGCCGGCGCCTAACGACGGACCCAGGGCCCTAACGATGACACGCTTTGTCGTCTGGCTCGGACCGACAATGAAACCCCCGATCAGGACATCCTCGCCGCTGCCCGCATGGGCTCGCGTGGAAAGGTTGAGCAGCCCGCTCGGATTCGCGGTAGGAGTCGGCGTTGGCAACGGTGTTGAGAAACCGGTGCTGAGAAAGGCGAGCGACTCCAGTTTTACGTTCGGCCAGTAGGCAAAGGAATGCAGATCGCCGCCGAGCGTTTGCGTCTGATAATTTTTTGCTCCGACTGCGGCGAGGCGCGCGATCATATCGCCCGGCTGCACTGCAGGCATGGGATCTTTTTGTGTTCCCAAAAGCAGAAGCGGACTGACGGTCGAATCAACCACCCACGCCGGAGAAGCTGCCATCAGCGCTGCTGTGTCATCCTGGGCCACGCCGACGTAGTTGGTAACCGCGTCGATGAAAGCGCTCAGGTTCGGATTGGGACTAAAATCAGTAAAGTCGTAAGCTCCGGAAAGGCAGACCGCCACGTCGAGCCGATCGCCGCCTAACGTTCCTGTGGCCGCGCACCAGGCAGCGTGCGTCCCGCCGGCCGACCCGCCGACGGCGCCCACCTTTCCGTTGCAGCGCCCATCATTCCGCGCCGCCTGCACCGCGAGATGAACGTCGTTATATTGATCTGGAAAGCGCCCCGACGAAGTCTGTCCCGGAAGCGATCCCGGTGGCGCGAGGCGATAATTGATCGCGAATGCAATGTACCCGGCGTCCGCCAAGTCCTGCGCACATTGATCTATGTTAACATCTTCGGAATCGCCCCCGACAAAACTTCCGCCGTGAATCACGAGCACCGCCGGCCAAGGCCCTGTCCCCGTTGGCTGCGTGACCGTCCAGGTGAGCGGGGTGCCATCGTCGGCGACAGCATAGACTTCCTGTCCCTCGGCGGAAGCGGCTCCGCCTAACGAGATCGCGTAAACCAAACAAGAGATTAGAAGTGTGAAAAAGGCTTTCATGCTATGTCTTTTTTTAGCAGACCGAGCCCGTTCACACCACCAGCGTTTCCCTGAGCTTCGGATTAACTAATGTTCATCTGTCGTTGGCAAGATTGTTAGTCCCATCTCATGGCGGGCAGATATGCCGTGCCAAGTGATCCTGAAGAAAGCGAATTACTTGGTCTTATGCGACCGACGTCCCACACTCAGCGCCGCTCTGTTAAGCAAGACTTAACCTCAATAGCCACGGCGAAATCTTCAGTTTCTGTGCAAAGGATAAAGACCTTTCACCTTCGCCTATCCTGAAAAATATCGCCGTGGCTTAAAGTCAGCGGAGTTACAGCTCGACCCGGTACATCTCAATCTGGCCACTCGGATTGACACCCCAGCCATAGATCTTTGTACCATCCCCGGAAATGACTGAAGCGACATCCAGCGACCAGCCCGGTGGAATGAGCACACCGTGCTTAGCCAGATAAGTGTCGAGAAAAACCAGGCCGCTACTTAAAGTCCAAACAAAAGCGCGTTCGGAAAACCCTTTCCGGGAAAATCCAACAACTCTGTTGCCCTTATCACTTACGCTCAGTGGGAAGAAGCTGCTTTTTGATCCCGAGCCGATCGAGTGCAGGTGGCCGTTGCTCCAAATCCAGCCGAGGGTTCCAAACGCGTAGCCTTCGCCGACAATCGTTTTTCCATTGGGGCTGACAGCGTTCGCTGCACCATTGAATTGACCGTCATCAGTCAGGATCAACTCCGGCACATTGTTAACCCACTTCGCTGCCGTCCGCTCGCCAGTTAACTGGTCCTGCCAACCGACAATGACACTGCCGTCGCCATTGATTGCGTTAGCGCGAGTCGAAGGGCCAGCAATTACCGGTGGTAACTCGGTTGCCGGTCCACCGTTGATCAAGTCCCAGGTGCCGGCGGCGGCATGACAAGCCTGAGCAAGCCAGAGCAGTCCAACGGCGATCGAGCCATCGTGATTAACGCCATAGGCGCCGCTGAGGCTTGTACCGCACGGAACGGCGCCGGCTTCGGAGCCAAGATCTAACCAGCTCGTTCCACCGAGCCACTTGGCGGCATTTTCATTCCCATTCGGGTCAACGTGGCATCCGAGGATTGTCGTCCCGTCGCCCGAGATGGCCGGTAGGCCATTAGAGCATCCATCGCCAATAACCACTGCACCACCGCTCTCAGTGTAATACAGATTGGGCGTTCCGAAGCTTCCTGTGCCGACGACGATTGACCCGTCGTCGGAGATGGAAGTTGGGACCATTAACGCGCCGGTCGGCACAAAAGAGGGCCCGGCCAGCCCGGTCAGGGTAGTGGTGAGGAGCAGAGTAAGGGCAAGTATGAGTCGATTCATTAAGCGTAGTTTTTCCTTTAAGAGGTTTAGTGTTGACACCAAGGACCACTGCGGTCCCTCGGTAGCCGGATGTTAGGTTTAGTCGCTACGCCTGCAATCACAAATTCGTGCTGCGTTTGCATGCGCCGCGCTGCGCCGCGCTGCGTCGCGCTGCGCGGCACCGGGATTTCTGTATACAAGAAGTATTCGTTAGGCATTCGTCGTTCTGGTTTTTACGAATGGCATCTCCGGCGAAACGGCCCGGGACCCTAGCGGAAAGCAGAACGCGAATCGACTACGCACGCGGACGGTTTGGCGGAAGTCGCGGCGAGATTCACGTCTACGACAATGCGGGGGAAAACATTGTCGAGAAATTCCGTGTGGATGGCGGGTTCCCGGTATGGCCAGCCTTCAAGATTGCCTCATGGCCCGCGTTACCGTCCCATAACCCCATAACCAGGAGCTAGCTCATCCTATGCAACAACCAGTCGAAACTCGAACTCGCAATCTGCTGCCGCAAATGTTGTTCTTTTTGCTCGGAGCCAGCTTCATCGCTTTAGGATCTCTTGCGGCCGATCCGTTCACCTTTGAAAATACCGGCAGCCTCGCCTTTGCACGCGCAGCCCAGACGACAACATTGCTGCCCAACGGCAGAGTCCTCGTCGCAGGAGGAGTTGATGATTTCAGCCTCCATGTAATCGCGAGCGCGGAACTCTATGATCCGGCGAACGGAACCCGGACGGCTACCGGCAGCCTGATTAACGCGCGCGGTGGCCACACGGCAACCTTGCTGCGCAACGGCAGAGTCCTCGTCGCAGGCGGCATCGACAGCAACGACAACGAGCTCAAGACCGTAGAACTTTATGATCCGAAAAGCGGAACTTGGAGCGTTACCGGCAGTCTCGTCGTTGCAAGCGCCGGCCACACAGCGACGTTGCTACCTAATGGAAGGGTGCTCATCGCGGGCGGCAACGACCATGGGAACCCTCAAGATACCGCAGAACTGTACGATCCAGCGACCGGAACTTGGACAGCTACCGCCAGCCTGCACAGCGCCCGATACGGACACACGGCGACGTTGTTACCTGACGGCAAGGTGCTCGTTGCAGGTGGTTATCTGGATCTCATCACCGCGGAACTGTACGATCCAGCGACTGGAACTTGGACGGAGACCGGCGGACTGAATGGCACACACGTTTATCACACGGCGACACTGCTGCCTAACGGCAAGGTCCTGGTCGCAGGCGACTACCGATCGAGCGGTGCGAACGCGGAACTGTACGATCCGGCGAGTGGGGCTTGGGCGCAGACCGGCAAGCTCAACACTGGACGTGCTTTTCACACAGCGACATTGCTGCCTGATGGCAAGGTCCTTGTCACAGGTGGCCTTAGCGCTATCCATGGCACTTTCGGGAGCGCGGAACTTTACGACCCAGCGGCCGAGACTTGGACGCTCACAGGCAGCCTTGCGACGCCGCGGTATGATTATACGGCAACCTTACTGCCCAATGGCGAGGTTCTTGTTGTAGCGGGAGCGAACACCCACACTGAGTCTGTTCTTGCGAGCGCAGAGATCTATGACTCTGCGAATGCAGTTGGACAACGAAGAGTAACTTACTTGAACCTAAAGGCGACCATACGGCTAACTTACTGCTAACTGGCAAGGTTCTCGTCGCCGGAGGCTTTGATGCCAGTAACTTTAGCGCGAGCGCGGAGCTTTATGATCCCACAAGTGATACCTGGGCTGCGACTGGCAGCCTCATCGAGGCACGAGCCCAGTTTACATCCACATTGCTGGCCAATGGCAAAGTGCTTGCCGTAGGCGGACAGAACGCCGGTAGCGACAACCTTGCCAGTTCCGAGCTTTACGATCCAGATATCGGGACCTGGTCCACGACCGGAAGCCTCGCTGTAGGCCGATCTTTTCATACCGCAACCATGTTGGCCGATGGCAGGGTATTAGTCGCGGGTGGCATCAGCAGCCCTTTCGCACTCGCATACTGCGAAATCTATGACCCAGTTAGCGGCACCTGGACACGCACCGGTAGCCTCAACACTGCGCGCTACTTTCATCGCGCCGCGCTCTTGCCCGATGGCAAAGTGCTCGTTGCCGGGGGTTCTTTTTCGATGGCCAAAATGGACAGAGTCTGGCGAGCGCGGAACTCTATGATCCAACAACCGGAAAATGGAGTTTCACCGGCAGCCTTTCCGGTCCGCGCCAGGATCAGATGTTTCTGCTCCTTCCCACTGGCAACGTGCTCTGCGCCGGCGGTGACAATAATGGTGCGTTTCTTGCCACTTCGGAGCTTTGCGATCCGGCCAGCGGAACGTGGTCGGCGACAGGTAGCCTTACGACCGCTCGTAGTTGCGACGCGAGGTTGCTATCCAACGGTCAGGTGCTCGCGGCCGGAGGAGAGAATCCGGTCGGCCTGGCCAGCGCTGAACTCTACGATCCGGCCAGCGGTAGCTGGTCAGTTACTGGTAGCCTTGCGACTGCTCGCTTTGCCCCGCTGACTCTACTGCGCAATGGCGAGGTGCTCGCCTCGGGAGGACTGGACGTTAACTTCGGTGCCATCGACAGCGCCGAGGTGTATGATGTTGGTCTTGGATTTTCGAGCGCGTCGCAGCCGAAGATCACTAACGTTAAGAACGGCGGAAACCGTTTTCAAATTAAGGGCAAGAATTTCCAAGGCGTATCTCAGGCTTCGGGCGGCGACACTCAGGATTCATCGAGTAACTATCCGATCGTGCAGTTACGCAGCATAAACAGCAGCCAGGTCACTTTTCTTCCAGTGGACCCGCAGTGCGGCTGGTCGGATACAAGCTTTAGTTCCAGCGCGATCACGGGTTTCCCCTCCGGCCCGGCGCTGATGACCATCTTCACCAACGGGATCCCGAGTGTGGCCGTGCCGATAACTATTACTAGGCCATAATTCGCACGACTGGGAACCGGCAGGATCTATCCTGCTGTCTCCTATGAATCTACCACTGCCTCGCCTCGATAACCTTGTCAGTGGCCTTCGTGGCCTTTGACGCGCCGCCCGTGAGTCGTTCGCGTAGCTCAATGAGCCTGGCACGTGCCGCTTCATCGCAAACTATGCCCACTTGGTTAGTGATATTGACCGCGGCCGGAGGTGCCCCAGTCCAGCCAAAGAGACGAGCCGATCGAAGCTACGCCTTGGAACTCGTTCTAAGGTCAAGAAATTTTTTCGCCAACCTATATGGAAGGCGGCTAGATAGCACTCTGTTTGAAAATTGGTTCTCACCCGAAAAGGAGCTTTAGTCCGGCCACCATTAGAACTGTGCTCAAGGCGACGTGAATAGCACGGGCTGGCAAATGCCTGCTTCCCAAGCGAGAGCCAATCAGTCCCCCAAAAATTGCAGCCACGGCTAGAGGGCACGCAATGCCGGACATTGGCTGGCTGATAAGATGCCCTAGCAATGCCGCATGCGAGTTGGTGAGTATGAATGCTCAGTGAGGCGCCGTAAAGATCTCCGCGTCTGGGATCAGCTGCAGTACTCCGAAGCTGCTTCCTCCGGCGATGAGCACGCGGCCGTCGAGCAAGGTTGTGGCGGCGTGGAACCACCTTGGCGTCGCCAGGGTGGTATTAAGCAGGTGCCAGCGGCCGGTCGCGGCCTCGAATTCCTCGATGCTGGTGAGGACGTCATTTCCTACACCATCGTTGCTCCCGCCCGCGGCGAAGACATTGCCGTTATTCAGAAGATTAGCCGTGAAATTCAGCCGCGGCGTTGTCAGCGGGTGACTTATAGTCCAGATACCCGTGTTGGGATCGAAGATCTCCACGATACGGCTGGGGTTGGTTTGACCAACCAGAGCGCCGGCAATCAGAACTCGGCCGTCGGCCAGCAGCACCTGTTCAAAATAAGCATGAGATTGATTCAGCGTGCCCGTAAAACTCCAAGTCCCCCTAATCGGGTCATACAACTCACACTCCCGAACATAGCTGGGGGTCATTGGCTCAACACCTCCAACTGCCAGCACCCTGCCATCGTTCAGTCGTGTTGCCTGGACTCCGTTTCTCCCAATATTAAGGCTTCCGGTTATGGACCATTTTCCGGTGCCAGGGTCATAGAGTTCGCAAGTCGCTGCACTTTCTTTTCTTCCGCCTGGAGCGAGCACGCGGCCATCGGCCAGCAACACGAGAGTGCCAGGTTCAAGGTTTAGCATCGCCTTGGTGAAGGTCCAGGTTTCAGTCGCAGGATCGTAAATCTCGACCGTTTTGGTAAGCAGGCCCGCTAGACCTCCCGCAACCAGCACGCGCCCATCTGCCAATAAAACGGCCTCATGAGACTCGCGCGCCAGATTAAGGCTACCGGTTGCCTTCCACGTATTGGTTGCCGGATCGTAGATTTCGCAGCTATCAGTGTCCTCATAGCCGCCGCCGTCGCGTTTGACCAGACCGCCGACGAGCAAGACGCGTCCATCGAGCAGGCGCGTTGCCGTATGGAAGACCCGAGGATTAATGAGAGTCCCAGCAGGCTCGGCGTGAGTCGGTTGAGCTGCACAAAGACCCACGGCAATGATAAAGAGGAAGACTCCAGCTCTTGCGGCAGGACGGATGACAGAAAAGAATGAGTTTTTCATAAGCCAATAGAGATTCTACCGGTCCACAGCGAAGATCGTCAAGCTGGGATTCCGGCACGAGAGTCGACAAACAGTTGTATCCCGTAGGAAAATTAGAACTGCAAAGTTACTGAGAGCCGCGAAGGCGTTACACGCCACGATACGAAGCCAACATCCGGCCAATTTTCAACCTCGGGACGTTTCGCGTCGGCCCGAAGATGTTAGGTATAGCTTAGGGTGCCGGTGACATTTGGGTGTCGAACACCCCCTATAACACCCTGCTGAGACTGTGGAGAAGCGACGGCCTCGCGATCCTCGGTTAAGATCGGCCAAAGCTCAGTGCCGTTTTTCGCGCCAGGCGGATACTCCTTTGGCGCCGACAGCGAGCAGGCCCAGTGAACCGGAAGCAGGAATTGCCGCGACCGATTTCGAGCCGCCTCGCTTCTGGCCGGTGACGATGGTGTCACCAGGGTCGCCCCAGGCGTAATCCACCACCAAGATCTTCACCGCAGGGGCGGGCGTAATCTTGATGCGAACCCAGCCGTACTGCGTGCCGGCCCCCGTATTGAACTTGAAACCGACGAATCCGCGGCCGCCGGAGTCCCAATGTCCGCCGCCATAGAAGCTGCGAATGTTGCCGTAGGTAGAGCTAGGAAAGGTTTGTCGAAAGAGGCCGCGTGAAACCGCGTCGCCCGAATAGAGGCGCGAGGCCCCGACCCCGAAGTAGGGAGGTCCGTGGCTGGCACGGAAGCCATGGGAGACGGCGGCCCCCCTGATTGCGAAGGAGGCGATGTTGTAGCTGGCGTTCGGCCCGCGGGAATAATTAAAGAAGGAGATAGCAGCATTATCACTAAGGGGAAAGGTGGCGTGGGCACTGCCATAAGGGTTGGCGATTTTGTATTGCAGAGTGCCCGAATAATGAATTTCGGCTTCGGCGGTGACGACGCTCAGTCCTGTGGCAGCCGCGGCGCCTGCGTAAAGAGTCCAGCGAGAGGCGTTAAGCGAGAGGGAGCGATTTCTGAGTTTTGCCTTCATCGCGGCGAGTCTAGCAAGGAACGAAGCGCGAGTCGAGGGAAACGCAGGACTCGCAGCCTTACAAGAGCATGACGCTGCGATGCAAGAGCATGCCAATATCCTCGGAGCTGTCATTGTCGGATTTCCAGACACAATTGAGGTAGGCGATGGGACCCACAAATGGTCGGAAGATCCGGCGCTCGACTATAACTACATTCAGGACCAGTTAAAAGAGATCGCAAAAGAGACCAAACTCGATTTGACCCGCGTGGCTCTCTTTGGATTTTCGCAAGGCGCTAAGGTGGCAGGGGATGTAGCTAGCCAATATCCCGATTTCTTATCGGCAGATCTTTCTCAAACACGATCCGCCCCAAGCCATCAGCCAGGGCGGCTCGAATTTTGTGTTTTGCAGCATCGAGACCAAGGAAGCAGGATATTTTCATTGAGAGGTGCGGTTTTGAGTTTTGAACGCTTAGATTGGCCCGCGATGGCTTTAGCTTATGGCCAGGTAAACGTTGCCTAAGGTGATAGAACTATCAGGTTGATGACACTAACTTATGTTACAATGACCAACATTCCCTGTATCCCAAAGCCTCTTTACCGCTCTAATCGCTTCGGTTGGATTTTGCTTCCAAAGATCAGTACACATCTGGGCGGCCAATGTCTCTAGTTCGTCAGGCGTAATCGGGTTGCCTCTCGCCGTCTCTGTTTTCATTTATCGCCTTCCGCTGAGGTTCATAGGGACGACATTGGGAACCGTCTCCGGCGCGATTGCGAACCATGTCCATGCCTGCTCCGGTGTCGCCAGCTCGCGGTAATGCTTATGAATCATCTTTGGTGATGTTCCTGCCTCCAATGCCACAATGTTTTGGTCTTTAACTTCTGCGAGGCGGTAGCTGATGAAGGAATGCCGTAGTGCATTTTGCTTCCAAGTAATCTTGGCAGTTGCGGCGGCTTCGCGCATCGCTTGGAAAAACCACGCCTTACTTAACGGCCAGATGCGCCCTTCGGTTCTCGGTGCCGCCGCTAACCACCGCGCGAGATTGTCCGGGATAGGCACGATTCGCCACGAGGCAGTTTTGGCCTTGTGTGCCGCCACTTCCACAAATCCAGACCGCCGGTCAACGTCGGACCAATCCAGCCGCAGGATTTCCTCTGCGCGCACGCCCGCGAATGCTGCTAAAGCGATGCAAAGTTGAAGGCGTGCCGGTCAATGCCGGAGCAATGCGGCCAATTGCGCGGGAGCGAAAATTTCCACCGGCGCGACTGTTTCTTTTCGATAATCTACACGAGCGAGCAAGTCAGCTTCTTTGGAGAGCCAATCTTGTTTCTTCGCATAGGTGAAAAACGTCCGCAGAGTGCGCAGGAAGTTGTTATGACTGCGCGGAGATAGTTTCAAACCGGAAAGGAATTGCGCCACATCATCGGGCACGAGCGCGTTAACGTTGCATCGGAAAGCCTCTTCAAACGTGCCGAGGCGATAGCGCAAATCGGCGAGGTAAAGCTCGCTCACACCCTTGGTCCTTTTCGCTTCGATTATTTCCTCAACCGCCGCCGCCACCGATTTGCGTTTTATCCCCCTGCCATGATGTCGGGAATAAAAGCGTGCAGCTTCAACGAGCGACGCGCCATTGAGCAGCCTTCGCGCCACGCTGTATTCGATTGCGACGGCATCCAAAGGCATCCCGAATTCTTTCACTGCATCCAGCGCGCGCCCATAAACGAGCCGGTCGCGCCCGGAGAGTTGCACCGCGTCCACGTCGCCGCGCGACAACTGAGACGCCTTGGCCTCCGCTTCGTTCGTCGCCGTTTGGAGATCGCGGAAGTTCAGCCGGTGGCGTTTGCCGCCGAGATGATAGGCGACGCGAAAATGAGTGCCTTGCGGTTTTGCATCGCGGTAAATGTTGACGGCGCAAGAGCCGCGTTTAACGACAATCGGGAATCGGACACGCTTCGTATTCGTAACGCTTAACTAGGCATATCTTGTCCGAAAAATGTCCGAAATGGCAAAGTAGAAATTTCTCTACCACGTGGATATTACCTATGAAAGGCAATCCGACCCTAACGGGATTCGAACCCGTGTTACCGCCGTGAAAGGGCGGTGTCCTAGGCCACTGGACGATAGGGTCAAAGGAGCGCCCAATATTCCGAGCCGTCTCAGGGGTTGCAAGAGATTTCACGGCAACGAAGGTGCGAGATTCTGCAGGAGCACGGCCGTCCGCTCGGTTGCGCCGCGATGGTGGTCGAGCACTCGGCGCGCTGCCGCAACGAGGCGTTCGCGCTCCGCTGAACTGCGCAGAAGCGTGGAGAGAGCAATTTGCAGAGCTCGCTCGTTAGGCAGTTGCAATGCGCCCGCGGAGGCGATTAGCGCTTCGCTGAGCGCGGCAAAGTTTTCCATGTGCGGACCAAAGACGACCGGTCGATTGGCCACGATCGCTTCCACTGGATTTTGGCCGCCGCACGCCGTCAGGCTCTTGCCGACAAAGACGACCGTCGCCACCGCATACCAATCGCGCAGCTCGCCGACCGTATTCAGGAGCAGGCAATCCACCGGCGCCGAAGCGTTGGACTGACTGCGGCGGGCGACAGTTAGACCAAGGGTGCGCAAGTCAGCTTCAATTTCGCGCAAGCGTTCGATGTGCCGGGGAGCAATGATGAGGAATAAGTCTTGAAAATCGCGACGGAGGGCGAGGAAAATTCGCCCGAGAATTTCCTCCTCGCCCTGGTGTGTGCTGCCGGCGAGCAGAACGGGCCGGTGCAAATCAATACCTAGCGTTCGCAGAACCGTGTGCGGGGTTTCGGGATTGGATTCAGCCTCCTCAGGATCAAACTTGATGCTGCCGACCACTCGGATGCGATCGTTAGGCACGCCTAACGACTTCCAGCGCGTAACATCCTTTTCCTCCTGCACGCAAACGAGATCGAGTCGCCGGAAATATGGAACGATCAGCCGACGAAACCTGCGGAAACGCGCCTCGGAGCGCGGTGAAAGGCGCGCATTAACGAGGGCGAGGGGAATTCTTCGGCCGTGCGCGAACGCGGTCATGTTTGGCCAGACTTCGGCCTCAACGAGAACAATCTGCAGAGGGCGAATGATCGCGAAAGCTCGACGCATGATCGGCCAGAAATCCAAGGGCGTATAAAGCACTTCGATCCAATCAGGCGCGCGTCGCGAAGCGAGGGCGAAGCCCGTCGTAGTGGTGGTTGTGAGGGCGAGATGCAGGTTGGGATCGCGCCTCTTCATCTTGGCTGACAGTTTCAGCGCAATCATGACTTCACCGACGCTGACGGCGTGCATCCAAATGCGGCGATTCTCGGTGAGCCGTGCGCGCGTTGCGCGATCATAGAAGCCGAGTCGCTGGCCGAATTTGTTTCGGTAATTTCCACGGCGGAGCATCTTGATGATGTACCCGGGCAGGAAGGCGAGTAGGACGAGCGGAAAGAGGAGATTGTAGAGAAACCGAGTCATTGCCCGGATAGTGCCCTCGCGTCGCGTCTTGGCGATTGTGCCTCGCCGGCGCTGGTGTTTCGAAGGATATGCGAAGCCAGGCGTGCTGGACTCGATATCGCAAGTCCGCCGCATTGGCATATCGAAACTAAAACCTCGAACGCAGACTTCATGAGTTACCAGGCGCGATAGGCCTTCGTTGCAGAAAGATCGTCTCCGTCGCGCCGTAGGTCTTTCGCCGAACTGTTTCCCACAGATCAGTCGAAGGCAGTTGCTCGCTGGGGCGCTTCTCGAGAACGAAAATTCCTTCAGTCGTCAGGCACCGGGGCAATCGATCATTTAGCAGGAGCAGCTCAGTGAAATTGGCGCCGCCATTGTGCGACTCGTAAGGCGGGTCGGCAAAGATGAGATCATTTATTTCCGCTCTGCTGGCGTGGTCGAGAAAGGCAAAAACGTCTTGCTTGCAAATTCGCCCAATCAACCCGGTTTGGGCGAGGTTGCGTTCGATGGTAGCGATGGCCTGGCGGTCGCTTTCAATGAAAGTGGCGGAGCGGGCACCGCGGCTGAGAGCCTCAATTCCGAGTGCGCCGGTGCCGGCAAACAGGTCAAGCACGCGCGCACCAATTACCCGTTCGCCAAGACTGGAGAAAATCGCCGCTTTCACCCGGTCCATTGTTGGTCGAACGCCTGTCGTGGGAACGAAAAGACGCAGACCGCCGGCCGTCCCGGCGATCACTCTCATGGTGACGGTGTGGCGACTACACTGGCTTCCGGCGTTGGCCCACTAGGCGACACGGTTGCGGCTGGTGCGCCCGGGGATGGGGAAGGCTCGTTAGGCGAAGTCTCCGGTGCCGACGTTGCAGCCGGCTGAGGCTTTTTCTTTTTCGGGTGACTGAAGAGGCCGCTGATCACGCCGCCGAGATCGCGCAAATCTTGTCCGACCAGCTTATCCATCAGGTCAGTCTTCGGCCGTTCAACGGTGCCGCTAACGCGAAAACTAACCGCAGCGTAGCCGGCCGGCTCCGATATCGGCTGAAAATTTTCTCGAATCGGCGAGAAGAGTTGGCGACGGATCTTGTCGTTGAGGGCAAGCTGAGAATTCAGCCGGAGTTTGCCATTGAACGTGACTGTGCCGGTAGCAGTGAGGCGGATGTTGGGCGAGCGCAGAATCAGCTCGTCGATCTTCACGATGCCGGGATCAATGTGGTATTTGACCTCGGCTTGTTCGAGTTGCAGCTGCGTCAATTCATCGATCTGCAGAATTTGGCCGAGGGCGACGAGCAAGCTGTATTGCTGCAGTCTTCCGTCGCGTAAGACGATCTCGCCGTGACCGCTGAGCGCGTTGCTGTCGGCGGTCTTGCCTGTCGCGTCCAGAAAACCTTCCACGCGACCTTGAATCATCCCCGACGGACCGCCTGCGTTGGTGACGAGCTTTTCCACCTCCAGCTCGCGAAACTTGACTTCCGCCGTAAACGGCGAATCGACGGCCTGCGGCTGCATTTGGTAACGGCCGTTGATCATCCCACCGGCGCACTGCGCAGAAATGTTGGAGAAGGCGAGTTCAATCGGGTCGTAGCGCAGCGGCGACTCCAAGTCTTCGAGAAAGAAACGATCGCGCAGCGAAATCTTCTTCACGGTGGCGTTACCTTTCAACTCGGTTGCCGTTCGGAAACTGGAATGGAAGTCGAGGCCGAGAAATTTTGCAATCACTCTTCCGGCGGAATCGAGAAAGGTGAAATCGCCATCCTTCAAAGTGACCCGCTGGACTTCCGGCGTGAAAACTGGCGCCGGAGAGCTGGCAAGAAGCGATTCGTTAGGCGAAGGGCTTTCGTCGGGCGAAACAGGAGTAACTGGAAACGGGGAAGCGAGGACAGCTTTGTCTGCGGTCTTTGTTGCTGGAACCGGTGCGGGCATTCTTTCTTCCGGTGGTAGCTCAGGGAGACGCCATTGGCCGGACGAATTCTGCGCCCAGACAACTTCAGGCTTGATGAGCAACACCTGACGGATCACCAGCCGACTGCTAAAGAGCGACCAGAATTCCACCCGCAGCTGAAAGCTTTGCGCCTCGAGGAAATCACCTCCGATTTTGCCCGTCTCCTGCGGAATCGTGATGCCATTCAACTTTAATCCACTCCAAGGTGTTACGCTGATCTGTCGCAGATGCAGCGGCGTGCCGAGCCGCTGGCTCAGCTCCAATTGGATGCGCCGATGCACGCCCTGCGATTGGACGTAAAGGTTTACACCCAGGACCAGCATCGCGAGCACGAGCGCAATCCCGCCCAGGAACCAAAGCAGGAACCGGCGGAGTCGTTTCACCGCGGGAAGACTACGCAGCACACGGTTGAAGAAAAGACGAAACCCGCCTAACAAGTAACGCTTTGCCGAACACCTGCGTCATCCTCAATCCAAGCGCGCGCGGCGAACGAGCCCGGCGTCTGGCGGAGCGGCTACGTGCGATGTGTGGCGATGTATTTCTCTGCGCGACCTCAACTGCGGGCGAAGCCGAGCACCTCGCGCGTAACGCGGTCGCGGAAGGCTATGATCAAATTGTGGCTGCAGGCGGCGACGGAACTATTAACGAAATCGTCAACGGCATCGCAGGATCGGACGCTGCGCTTGGTCTCTTGCCAATGGGAACGATGAATGTTTTCGCGAATGAGATGGGCTTGCCGGCGAATAATCTCGGGCGGTGCTGGGAAATTGTTCGTGCCGGGAATTGTCGTTGGATCGATCTGCCGCTGGCGAACAAAAAGCATTTCGTACAGTTGGCGGGCGTCGGTCTGGACGCCCAGGCGGTAAAAGAGACCAGCCTCACCTTTAAGCGGAATTTTGGACCGCTTAGTTATCTGGTTTGCGCGGCCCAGATCGCGGCCCGCAAACCGCCGCGGCTCATGATCGCGACTGGAGAAGGCAAAACGCTAGAAGGATCCTTTGTGCTCGTCGGTAACGGGCGACTTTATGGGGGCCCGTTTCCGTTTTTCAAACATGCGGTGATCGATGACGGTTTGCTCGACGTACTGGTCTTTAAGCAGATCGGTTACGTGGAACTGATCAAGTATCTGCAGAATGTCATTTTCGCCTCCGATATTACAACGCCGGAGGTAGAGTATTTCCAAACGGACCGAGTTCGAGTGAGTAGCGACGAGGAAGTGCCGGTTGAAATCGATGGGGAGCTAACTGGCGTCTGCCCGGTGGAGTTTGAGATGGGCTCCCGTCGTCTACGGGTGCTGGCTCCGGCTCGTTAGGCTGGTCCAAGGAAGTGTTCAATCGAAAGCCTCTTGGGCGGAGCCATGGATGGCTCCGGACCGTCGTTTCCCAATGACAATCGAAAGCGTTTGCGATACTTTCACAAATATGCGCTTGTCCGGCCGGAAAGCATATTCCCATGCCCCTCGCTGGACACCGTCTCAACGCGTCGTTCTTTATTCGCTCATCGGTTTGAACGTCGCCATTTTTTGCGTGCAGCTGTTACTGCAAGCAACTCAGCCGGAACTCATTACGCGATATCTTGGCCTCAGTTATCGGGGCATCGATCAAGCCTATGCGTGGCAATTTCTCAGCGCAATGTTTCTCCACGTCGGCTTCTTCAGTTTTGTCGCCAGTGTGGCCGTGCTTTACTTCCTTGGGCGCGATATTGAAGCCATTCTGGGGCAGAGACATTTCCTCTATCTCTACCTTTTCGGAATGGTGGGAGGTGAGCTGGGCCACCTCTTTTTCATGCCTAGCACGACGGTACTCCTGGCGGGCGCAGGCGGCATCGCTGCCATTATTGTAGCCTACGCTACGATCCTGCCTGAATTGGAGATCGCCGGTTCGCTTTTTTTTGTTGTGCCGGTGAGACTGAGAACGAAGCACCTCGCATACGCACTTCTGGCCGCGAGCGTTGTGCTGATGCTGTTCGTTAGGCATTCGGTCGTGGGCCATAGTGCCTGGCTGGGTGGCTGCGCCGCGGGTTGGCTTTATGCGCACCTCCTCGGTTTCGGCCGCCCTTCCTTCATTCAGCGCTCGCTTTCGCGTCGACGGCAGGCCGGGGAGCGGCTTCGCCAGATGTCTTTCGACGAGTTCGTGAGCGAAGAGATCGACCCGCTCCTGGACAAGATTTCCTGCAGCGGATTTGACAGTCTCTCCCGGAGCGAACGGCGAACACTCGCGCGCGTGCGGGAGAAGATGGCCGAACCACCACAATAGCGTGGCGGTTGCGAATTCGTTAGGCGACGTTTCCAGGAGTATTCGTCCTCCGCAGGTCGCGGCTGCGCTTGCTGCTCTGGAAGCCAACTGGCCGGAAGAGGCTCCCTCGCTCGCCAGGGTGATTGGCGAATTTCCCTTGGGCGCAGATGCGCTCTTTCATCTTCTCTCCGTCTCCAACATTTGCGCGTCGCGCCTGGTGCAGGAGCCGGAAATCCTCCTCTGGCTCGCGCACCCTGAAACGTGCGCTGATCGCCGCGGCTACGGTCGCATGCTAACCGATCTGCACAATCTCGCCGGCCGTCAGCCGGTGGCGGCAGAAAACTTTCGCGTCCTGCGGACTTGGAAAGGTCGCGAGATGGTGCGCATCGCTCTGCGCGAGATTTCAGGCGTCGCGCCGCTCGAGGAAACGATGATCGAGTTATCACAGCTGGCGGATATCTGTCTGACGAACGTTTTCGAACACTGGGACGCCGAGCTGCGTCAGCGTTGGGGGTCTCCCGAAAGTGGATTCGCGATCATTGGGGCGGGGAAGCTCGGCGGTCGCGAGCTGAACCACAGCTCAGACGTCGATCTCATCTTTGTCTACAGCGAAGAAGGCCAGCTCAACGCGCGCTTTAGTTACCATGAATGGTTCACCCGTTTGGGGAACAAGATCACCGAAATCTTCGCTGCCAGCGATCCAGCCGGCTCGCTCTTCCGGATCGACCTGCGACTGCGCCCCGAGGGCCGCGCGGGACCACTCGTTAGGTCTCTCGCCAGCATGGAAAATTACTACGCCGGCTTCGGTGAGACCTGGGAGCGCATGGCGCTCATTCGCGCGCGGTGGATTTGCGGTGATCGGGAGCTGGCTTACGACTTTCTGCGCCAATTGCAGCCGTTCGCTTTTCCGAAAAACCCGACGCCTGATCTGCTCGACGAAGTTGCCGCGATTAAATCGCGCATCGAGCGGGATATCCTTGGCTTCGAAGAACGCGACCGCAACGTCAAGCTGGGTGTCGGAGGAATTCGGGAAGTCGAATTTGTTGTCCAGGCGTTGCAACTGTTGCACGGCGCGCGGCATCCTTTTTTGCAGGAAGCCGGAACTCTCAAGGCGCTGCGCGGGCTGGCTGAGCTGGATTTTTTGCCTAGCGACGACGCGTTCGTCCTCGAAGGCGCTTATCGTTTTCTCCGCCGCGTGGAGCATCGCCTCCAGATCGAAGACGAACAGCAGACTCACACTGTCCCCGAGAATGGCGAGGCGCTGCGCGTCCTGGCGCGCAGTCTTGGTTTCGCAGACGGGCCTGGACTGTTGGAAAAACTGCGGGAGCAAATGCAAGCAGTGCGTTCGGTTTTCCGGCGCGTAATTCAGGCCGGCAAGAACAAGGACTCCGGTGCAGCCGATTTCGCCGTTTTTCGCGATGCTGTGCAGGCAGAAAAAAATGTCGCGCAGCTTGGGCAAAGCGCGACCGGTCTTCATGTCGCGCCGCGCACGAGGCAGATCTTTCGCAAACTTCGCCCGCTTCTCCTTGGCCGGCTTGGCCGCGTTGCAGATCCCGACGCGACCCTCACCCAGTTCGTCCGCTTCGTCGAAGCTTATGGTTTTCGCAGCCTTCTTTTCGAATTGCTCGTGGCGAATCCACGTTTGCTGGAATTGCTGGTGAACACTTTCGACGCGAGCGAAGCGGCCGGCGGCTGGCTTATTCGTCGTCCGCAATGGCTGGAAGAGCTGACGCGCAGCGGCATGCTCGATCGAACCTTTAGCGTCCCAGAGCATTTGGCACGCCTGGAATCATTAGGCGCGACCAGACAAAACATCGATCCGGTGCGCATTTACCGACAACGCGAAGTGCTGCGCATTCTCTTGCGCGACGTGTTGTGCCTTGCGCCCCTCGCTCAACTGCTCGCCGAAATGAACGATCTCTCGGAAGCCTGCCTCATCCAGGTCGATCGTCTCCTCAATCCCGAAGGCGCGCTGACCATCATCGCGCTGGGAAAGTTTGGCGGTCGTGAAATCGGCTACGGTGCGGACCTCGACGTAATCTTCGTCGGCGACGATCCACGGCCCGCGCAAAACTTGATTGGCGAAATGCTACTGTCCACGGCGGAGGGAAGTTTCTCCAAGATTGATGCGCGCCTGCGGCCCGAGGGAGAAAAAGGTCCGCTTGTCTGCTCGCTGGAGACTTTGCGCAACTATTACGAAAAGCGGGCGCAATTTTGGGAGCTGCAATCGCTCACCCGGGCGCGCGGAATTGCCGGTCCGCAGCGTTTTGATTTTGAGGCGCTGGCGAAGGAGCTCTGGCGTGAGGCAGGCAGAAAGACGGACCTTGTCAGGCAAATTCAAAACATGCTCATGCGCATCGCGATCGAACGCGGCAGCGGAAACGATTTCTTCGACTTCAAGACTGGAGTTGGCGGAATGATTGAGGCTGAGTTCCTGATTCAGGGATTGCAAATGCAGCATCGCGTGTGGGAGCCGAATTCGTTAGGAGCGATCGCGAAGCTGTCGGCGAACGAGATTTTTGAGAGCAGTGACGCCGCCAACCTCGCCGAGGCTTACACTTTCCTGCGCGGGTGCGAATCGGCCTTGCGCCGCTGGCAATTTCGCGGTGTGTCGACTCTGCCGCCGACGCATGACGAGGAAACGCGCTTCGTGCGACGGCTCCGGTTTGCGAACGTCGCTGAGTTCCGCGCTCCTTACGGCCGGGCGCGCGAGGTGATCCGCTCGCTTCGTCTGCGTTACCTGGCGGACTAGCGTCCACGGAGGGCACAACTTCCTTCGAAAGCATCGCGCGTCTTGTTAGACGCGGCCTAGCAGGCGGAGGATTGCCGAAATCAGCCAAAAGCTGACCGCTAGACTAACGATCAAAATAAGCGCAAGCGCGGCAAGAACGAGCCAGACGAAAACCCAATCGCTTGCCGTAGAGCGGCGCGGGGCGGCTGTGTGGCGCTTGAGCAATTCGTAATTGCGTGCGTTCGATTTGAACCAAAAAGAAAACGCGTCGCCGACGATTGGAACGATGCCAACTGCTTCATTGATCAGGATGTTGAGTGCCATGCGGACGAGAAGAACCTTTGGCAGCCCGCGACGGGCAGCGGCGACCAACGCGAGGGCAGAAATAATTGCCGAGCCGGTATCACCGAGGCCGGGTAAAAGCCCAATGAGGGGGTCGAGCCCGAAGCGGAAGCGCGTTCCGGGCAGGCGGAGGAGATCATCCATGATAAGGGCGAGCCACCGAAAGAGCGCTTCCAGATCACTCCGTTGCCCTTTCTCCTCTGGCGGGAGCACCTCCCATTCCAGTTCCCGAGCCTGCGATCGCGTGGCCATCTCTTCAGGGTGAACCCGCTGGAAAATTGCGCAACTAGCGAGCGAGAAAAATGAAACCTGACTCTCCTAACGCGGCGCATTTTCCCGCCGCAATCGCTTCAGTCGGCTGCGCAACGCGACCTTGGTGGCCGCGCTCATCCGGTCGATAAAGAGGATTCCGTTGAGGTGGTCGATTTCATGCTGAAGCGCTCGCGCCAGGAGGCCAGTTGCTTCGATCTGGATCGGATCACCTTCGAGGTCTTGTGCGTGCACGGTGACGGAGAGCGCGCGTTGGATATCTGCGGTGATCTCAGGGAAACTAAGGCATCCCTCCACGCTCAATCCGTTCTCTTTGCCTAACGACAGTTCCGGATTCAAGAGTACCAGCGGCATGGACAAGTTCGAGTCCGCCTCCACCCCGTTTAATTTGATTGTGCTGACCTGATCCTCCGCACCAGAGACATCGAGCACAGTTAACTGCAGCGCTTCGCCCACCTGCTGCGCGGCGAGACCAATGCCGTGCGCTTCGTGCATGGTTTCGAGCATGTTGGCCGCCAGTTCGCGCAAACGGTCGTCAATCACCAGCACGCGTTTTCCCTTCGCGCGTAGGATCGGATCGCCATAACGAACGATCGGCAACTTCATTTGCCAGGCGATTGCGTAAACGCCGGGAGATTTTTCACACCGGCGAGCTTTAACGCATCCATCACCTTGATGATGATGCCGAAGGAAGCCTTTTCGTCCGCTTTAAGAATGAGCGTGCCTTTTCGCGCCGCTGACAGGTTGCTAATCCCTTCCTGAAGTTGATCGACCGCGATGGTTTTGCCGTCGAGTTTCACTTCGTCGCTGGCATCGACGCTCACGATCGCGTGTTCTAACTCAGAGGGTTTGTTTGTAGAGGTCTTGGATTCCGGGAGGTTAATCTCCACTTCCGGCTGATCTTTTTTGAACGTGGTCGAGACGACGAAAAAGATCAGCAGAATGGTAAGGATATCGACCAACGAAACGATGATGATCGTGGGGGCGCGGCGTTTTCGAACGGCGAATTTCATCGGACTGCCACTGGCCGATTGCCAATCGCCAATCGGCTGAAAGTTTGGCGCCGGCGATTCTGCAACTGACAACTGGAAATTCGCAAGTTGCGCAATCTCCTAGGTCACCGGTGTCGGCGCGTGTGTCATTGCCGGAGACGGCACGGTGGAGACACGCGCAGGCATTCCTTCCGGCACGCGCCCGTAATAGCATTTACTGATCAGCTCCACGACGAGCGTTTCCATTTCGACCGACATCACTTCGACCCTTTTCGAAAAGTAACTGAAGGCGATCAAAGTCGGGACAGCGATGGAGAGACCGAAGACCGTGGCGTTGAGTGCTTCGGCAATTCCGAGGGCGATAATCTTCGTGTCGGCCGCGCCGCCAGTGAGGCCGAGGTGTGAAAAGACATGGACCAAACCAGAGACGGCGCCAATCAAGCCTAACAACGGCGCGATCCCGGTAATGATTTCGAGCACGATGAGCCCACGCTCCAAAATCACCATCTCATGACGCGCGCGAGTTTCGACAGCTTCGACATTTTCACCCCGGGGGGCGCGCAGATGTTGCAAAGCAACACGGGCGATTCGAGCGAGCGAGGAATCATCTTCACGCACAATGCGCGCAAGCCGCTCTGGGTTGCCACCGGGCGAAAGCCGCTCGATCTCGCTTTCAATCACAAGCGGAAGCACGTTTTTTCGCCGTAGCGCGATGGCGCGCAGGATAATGACGGTCAGTGCGACAATTGAACAGATGAGCAACGGCCACATGAAAAGGCCGCCGCGCAGGAGAAAATCGATCATGGATTGCACCGGGTTTGTAGCCTCGGCGAGGAAGAGCGTGCTCATCGATTGGCGAAAATCGTGAAGGATTCTTCCATTGTAAAGCGACCATCGGGAATGGTAGCGCGCAGATCCTCAGGGATGGGCGGAAACTTCGTCTCCTGTATCGAGCGGAGGGCGATGCTGGCGGACGCCTCATTCCCAGTATTCTCGAGCATACGCAGATTTTCGACCTTCCCATCGGCGTTGAGGTCGAAGGTGACTCTCGTGGTGCCGATGCTAATGATGTCCATTTTGGCCGCGGTGTAGTAATACCAGCGGGAGCCGATTGCATCTTCGAGCAACTTCTTGTAGCGACCCTGCGGCGTGCCGACGGCATTCACCGAAGAGCGTCCGCGGTTACTGATCCCGCCGCGAACGATCGTTTTCTGTTGCAGGTCACGATAACTCGAGGCCGGAGAAGGTGGGGTCAGCTCGGGAGTTGGTGTCGGCGTTGGAGTGGGAACAGGCGGCTCGGCCGTTTCTTGTTCGGCGGCTGGTGAGGGGACCGGCGTCGGTGTTTGGGTTAAGAGCGCGAGCTGATCGGGTGGAGGAGTGGCCGCAACGGTCTGCGCCTTCTCACTTGGTGTCGGTTGCTTTTCCGGCGGAGCGGTCGGAGAGGGTTTTGGTTGTGGTGCCGCTCCAGCCGAGCCGAACGAGTTTGGATGCTCTTCCAGGTTCATGAACGGCCGGTCCTTTCCATCCTGCCCTGGAAGCGGATTGTCTGTTGTCGCCGCCTTCTCTGCTGCGGCAATCGAGTTCTCGTTTGCCTCAAAAGTTTTCTCTTTTGGAACCTCTTTGGACTTGCGTGACTCGTCGACGGTAATCATCGGCGCGTGTTTAGGCACGAGCGGCGGCGGCGTAGGTTCGGATTCCTGCATGATGGTAAGCTGCGGCGGCGGCTCGTCGATCGGCAGGTCCACGTCGGTGCGGCTCCCGCCAAAAGCTGCCAGCGACAGCCCGATGAGAAGATGGGCCAAGATCGAGGCAAGGACAGCCCACCACACTTTTCGTTGTTCGCGATTCGATCGCATTATTGCGCTACGACCATGAGAAAACGGCGCCGCCTCACCAGATCGTCGGTTGGGTCGCCGATGAGTTTTTCAGGCGCAAAGGTATCTCACCTCACCCGACGTGACAACCGACGCGGTGTGGTCGTTCGCGCGTGGTGGAAAAGATATTGCTGAGCATAGCCGCCGTGCTCGCCAAAATGATGCGACGCAAAATCTCGCAGCTGAGCCGCGGTTGGCTTGTGGCGAGCGGGGAAATATTTCTCGTGCAGGACGCGCTCGATCCAAACGTCGATCGGGAAGGCGCGCAGCCGTTCGTAGGCGAAAAGCATGACGCAATTGGCGACCTTGCTGCCAACCCCGGGCAACGTGCGGAGTTTGGCGCGCAATTCCTCGTCCGGCAGCTGGTCAAGTGCGTCGAGTTCCACTTCGCTGGAAGCAATAAGGCGCGCGGTGGCGAGGAGGTTCTTCGCGCGATAACCAAGGGCGCAGCTCCGCAAGATGGTTTCGCTAAGCCCGGCGATGCGTTCCGCGGACGGATAGGAGAAAACCGTATTCTCGCCTAACGAGCGGCGGTTGCCGAAGCGCTGCCGCAGGGTGCGCGAGATCTGCCGAATGTGTGCCACCTGTTTCATCGACGAAGTGATAAACGTAGCCAGGCATTCCCAGCGTGGCTGCCGCATGATGCGCAGGCCGCGACAAAACTGAGCCGCGGCTTGCATCGCCGGGTCGTTAGGCAATGATGCGCAAATCTCGGACAGTGGATGGTCGAGTGAGAAATAGCGTGCGCACTGCCTGGCCGCTCCGTCTGGTCTAACGAGGAGTTTTTTGCCTCTTTGCTCGACATAGACCGCCCTCTCCCCAATCGCTCCAAGAAAGCCTTTGCCTAACGACTCCCAATGAAATGTCTGCCCGGAATCGAGGGTCAGGGCGAGATCAAAATCAGGTGCGGAAATTTGCATCGGTCACACAATAGCATTTGCGCCGCGGGCGAATTCTGGCAGCAAACAAGCCGTGAACGTGCGCCTCCTGATCGATTGCGGGGTTCTCCTCTTTTATTTCAGCACGATTATTTTCATCGGCCTCTACATGGGGCGAAAGGAGGATAGTCTCGAAGACTTCGCCCTCGGCGGCCGGCGCATTCCATGGTGGGCGGTGCTCGCTTCCATTATCGCGGCGGAAACGAGTGCCGGCACTTTTTTTGGCACGCCAGGCGAAGGTTTTGCCCTTCGTAATTACACTTATCTCCAGCTCGCCCTTGGCACGATCATCGCGCGCATTCTCGTCAGCTATATCTTCATCAAACCCTACTACGACTACAAAGTTTTCTCGATTTACGAATATCTGACCGCACGTTTCGGGACGCGGACAAAGAACGCTGCCTCTGCCGTGTTCATGATCACGCGCCTGCTCGCTTCGGGCGCGCGGCTTTACGTTGGCGCAATCGCGCTCGCCCTCGCTTACGAGATGATCAAGGGCGTTCGTCCGGGGCCCGCGCAAACGCTCTGGATCTACGTCCTTTCGACAATCGCCATTGTCATTTTGACGGCCATCTACACGACCTTAGGCGGGATCAAAGCGGTCATCTGGACGGACTTCATTCAGGCGACAATCATGTTTGGGAGCGCGCTGATTGCAGTCGGGTTGCTTTTCTTTTCCATTCCGGGCGGGTGGGACGAGATCGTTAGGCGCACGGGCGGATTCCATCTCCATGATTTCATCACGACCGGACTCGACCCGGCAAAACACGGCTGGCAGAAAATCGTCGGAATGTTCGCCGTCGAATACACCATTTTTGCCGGACTCTTCGGTTCGACTTTCATTACCATGGGCACGCACGGCACCGATCAGGACATGGTGCAACGCATGTTGACCGCGCCCGACGTGCGACGCAGCCGGCGCTCGCTCATTCTTTCCGGCCTGGCCGATATTCCGATTGCCTTCACTTTTCTCACCATCGGCCTGCTCCTCTGGGTCTATTACCAGGTGCATCCTGATCCGACGCTGCCAAGAACGCCTAACGAGACCTTCTGTCATTACATTTTGTATGAAATGCCGGTCGGTTTGCGCGGGCTACTCGTTGCCGGAATTTTTGCCACCACCATGGGCTCGTTGAGCACGGCGCTGAACGCCCTCGCCACCAGTTTTACCCGCGACTGGTATCAGCCCTACATCAATCCCGGGGCGACAGAGAAAGACAGTTTGCGCGCTGTTCGCCTGGCGACGGTCGTCTTCTCCATCCTCATGATCCTGGTTGCCTCCGCGACGTCTTATTGTGTGATCGTTTTGCCCCACGTCCGTATTATTCCGATCGCGCTTGGGATATTTGGTTATACCTACGGCTCATTGTTAGGCGTTTTCTTCTGCGGAATGCTCACGAAACGACGGGGATCGGATTGGGCCAATCCGCTCGCCATGCTCACTGGCTTCCTTTTCGTCGCCTTGATCAGCAATTTGCCTAACGATATCGCGAGGATATTTGGAAGACAGCTTTACGTTCCTCCGAAGTGGCTCCCGATGATGCAATTCCCGTGGTGGATTGCCTGCGGCACGATCGTCACGTTTCTCGTCGCGATCTGCTGGCCGAGCCGGCAGAGGATTATTGAATGAAGCGGATCGTCATCGGATAGCGGTAGAATTTTCCGTCGCTCGCCTGGATCGCGGCAATGATGGCGAAGATTGCATTCAGGATCCAAAGAATGATCAGAAAGGCGAAGCCGATCAGGATCAAGCAGAAGACGGCCGCAATCAGGTTGTAGAGCAGCATGGAGAGCTGGAAGTTGACCGCTTCCTTACCGTGGGCGTCGATCTCGGGGGATTGGTCGCGTTTTGCCAACCAAATGATGAGCGGCGGGATGAGGTGGCCGGGGAATTGCAGACAGACGCCGAGCAGTGCGCTGGCGTGACAAAGAGCAGTCCAGGTGCGCACATTCGGAACAACGACGGCGCTAACGGGCAGTGGTGGTGATGACGTTTCCATTTTCTATGGAATGGATGCGCGCAACCGGCGATCTGGATTCAAGAAAAATTCGGTCGCTGGAATGTGACAGGTCTCAATTGGAGGACAGCGCAAAAAAACGGCCAGCCGCCGCAGGTCTATTCCACCTGCTTCTTACGCCCGGCAATGTTTGCCGTCGTCTGAATACTCAGGTCCCGAAGTTGCGCCGCGTCGACATCGCTCGGTGATTGCGACATCAGGTCCTGCCCGCGGTTGGTTTTTGGAAAAGCGATTACGTCGCGAATTGAATCCGTGCCGCAAACGAGCATGACCAGGCGGTCGAGCCCAAGAGCAATCCCGCCGTGCGGCGGAGCGCCGAGCCGGAAGGCGCGCAGCAGATGACCGAATTGGCGATCGGTTTCTTCATTCGTTAGGCCGAGAACTTCGAACATTTTCGCCTGCAAATCGCGTTCGTGAATACGAATGCTGCCACCACCGATCTCGACGCCGTTCAGGACCACGTCGTAGGCTTCGGCGCGGATATTTCCGAGTTCGTTAGGCTGGTCGAGCAAGGCCTGGTCCTCGGCTTTCGGTCGGGTGAACGGGTGATGCATCGCACTCCACTTGCCCGTCGCAGCATCCTGCTGGAGAAGGGGGAAATCGGTCACCCAAAGGAAATCGAGCTGTTCATTGTTCGTTAGGCCTTGCACCTCGGCCACACGCAGGCGCAGCCGACCAAGCACTTCGCAGGCGATCTGCCATGAGTCCGCGGCGAAAAGAATGAGGTCTCCTTCTTCGATCTGGAGCCGGCTCGTTAGGCCCTGCTTTTCCGTCTCGGAAAGGAATTTCGCGATGGCGGATTTCCATTCGCCGTCTTCCACCTTGATTGAGGCAAGACCTTTGGCGCCGAATTTCTTCGCGAGCCCTTCCATCTCATTCATTTGTCCCGTGGTAATGCCGGCAAAGCCTTTGGCGTTAATTGCCTTGATCGCGCCACCGCGCTCGATCGCGCCGCGGAAGACCTTGAAAGCGCTTTCACGAAAGAGATCGCTCAGCTCAACCAGCGGAACCGCGAAGCGCCGATCCGGCTTGTCGCTGCCGAAAGTATTCATCGCCTCGTGATAGCTCATGCGCGCGAATGGTGTGGGGACATCAATCCCGCGTGCAGCTTTGAAGACGGCGGCCAGCATCCCTTCCGTAAGTGCGAAGATGTCTTCTGGCTCAACGAAGGAAGCTTCAATATCGATCTGAGTGAATTCGAGCTGGCGATCGGCGCGCAGGTCTTCATCGCGAAAGCATTTTGCGATCTGAAAATATTTTTCCATCCCGCCGACCATGAGGAGCTGTTTGTATTGCTGCGGCGCCTGCGGCAAAGCATAGAATTTGCCCGGCCAAATGCGGCTGGGGACAAGAAAGTCGCGCGCGCCTTCCGGCGTACTCTTCGAGAGAATTGGCGTCTCGATTTCGAGGAAGCCCTCGCTATCAAGATAATCACGGGTCGCCTTCGTGACCCGATGACGAAGGCGCAGGTTGCGAGCGAGCTCTGGCCGGCGCAGGTCGAAATAGCGATAAGTCAGCTGGAGATCCTCGTCTTTGACTTCGCCTTCGATCGGGAACGGCGGAACGTCGGAGCGGTTGAGGATTTGCAACTCATCGACGACCACCTCGATCTCGCCTGTCGGAAGATTGGGATTTGCCTGTCCCGTCAGGCGTGGCGCGACACGTCCCGTAATCGCGATGACGTCTTCATGCCGAAGGGAGTGAGCCCGGCCGGTGACCTCTTCATTCTCTTCCGGCCGGAAGACAATCTGCGTCAGCCCTTCACGATCGCGCAGATCGATGAAGATGACACCGCCGAGATCCCGGCGCGAATGAACCCAACCGGCGAGTTGCACCTGCTCGCCAATATTGGCGGCGCGGAGCGCATTGCAGTGATGGGTGCGATACATGGCGGCGAGCGGTCAGTTTGGGCGATGGGGCAGAAGGCGCAAGTTGCTTATGCGCGCATCACCGTCAGTCGCTCAAGGGGATGGCGTCGTTAGGCACGAGTGTCTCTTCGCGAGTGATGAGGTTTTTCATTTTTAGCTGTGGCCATTCGTCGCCGAAAAGCAGGGTGACGCGGGCGCCCATCGCCTCGGCGGTTTGGAATTGTTTGCCGACTTTGGCAGGAACAAGCGAATAATCGACCCGCCAGCCGGCGTCGCGTAGGAACTGCAATGTTTTGAGTGCGTCGTCGCGCCTCTCTTCCTTGGCGATGATGAGATAAACATCGAGCGCACTTTGGCTGCTCACCATTGTCGTTAGGCGTGAAAATGCTTCCGGCGTTTCCTTAATCAGTTCGCCCAAAACCACATCGCCCATTGCGAACCCAACCGCGGGAAGCGCGACCGCACCATCGCTAAGCTGCGCGATCAGATTGTCGTAGCGACCGCCTCCCGCTATCGCCCGCAATTTCCCGGCCCGGTCGAAAACTTCAAAGACGAGACCGGTGTAATAGGCCAGGCCGCGAACGATGGAGAGATCGACTTTCACAAAACTGCCCAGACCGCGCAGTTCAAGTTGCCTAACGAGCGCGTCCAGCTTCTCACTCCGGCCACCACCGTCGAGCACTTGAAAGACTGGCTCTGCCAGCGGGCCAAGTTTCGCGGCGGTTGTCTCACGCGGTTCGCGCTCACTCTTATCGATGACCTGCAACAATCCACTCCATTGATCGTTAGGCACATTCTGCCTGCGCAGCAGGTCCGTCCAGAACTCACGGTCACTTAGCCTAACGACGACGTCATTAGCAGTGAAACCAAAAGCGCGCAGAAGGTCGATCGCGAGTGCGACTACTTCCGCGTCGGCCCCAGACGAGGGATCGCCAATAAGGTCGCAATTGAGTTGGAAGTGTTCGCGTAATCTTCCACGCTGCTGTTTCTCGTAGCGAAAGCATTGCGGAATCGAAAACCATTTAAGCGGTTTGCGAAACTCCCGCTCGTGCGCCGCTACCACCCGGGCAAGCGCCGGGGTCAGCTCGGGCCGCATCGCTACTTCCCGCTCGCCTTTGTCGGTAAAGTTGAAGAGCTGACCAACAATCTCAGGTCCGCTTTTCTTGCGATACAAATCCGTCAACTCGAGCAACGGACTGTCCCATTCGACGAAGCCATATCGGCGACAGACTTCACGCCATCGGTCAAAGATGACATTCCGAAAAGCGCAGTCATCAGGCAGAAAATCGCGAAAGCCGGGCAAAGGCTGCATGACGGGAAGATAGGGTAATTCTTATCTAACTGTGCAACCGCATGCACCATGTTTTCCGAATTGGGGTTGAATAAACGACTGCCTGGACCGGTCGGAGTAACGCACAACAGACATCATTCGTTCAACCAAACTAAAGGACAATCATGAAACCAAACAGACTGACACAAATACTGGCTGCCGGAGTGGCTTGCGCGTTCGCGCTCGGGACCACTTTCGCGCAGGAAACGACTACCACCACGACTACCAATGACGGTACAACGGGAGTGAGTAGCACGACGAGCACAAGCGCTATGGACGCGACGGGTACGATCACGACCTTCACGCCGAGCTCCAACGTTATTTCCTTCCGCACCGAAACCAGCGCGGAGCCGGTGAGGTATTACTTCACGAAAGAAACTACCGTGCTCGATCCGGAAGGACAGACGGTGGAAATGTCGATGCTACGCCCCGATATGCCGGTGCGCTACAGCTACGTGAAAGAAGGCGATCGCATGGTCATCACGAAGGTGACCCTGGAGAAGCCGATCTCTTATTACAAAAAGGAGACGACCACGACTACGACGACCAATCCCTAACGCTTCGTTAGGCTAGTCAATCTAAAGCGCTCGCGGAACGTGTGTCCTCGAGCGCTTTTTTTTAGCCGAGTTCATTTTGAAACGGCGCGTCTTCGCAGTCGCGAATGCCTCGCTAGTCGCCGTAGCCCCGAGGGAATTCCTGATGCCAGCGCCACGCGCTCTCGATGATGGCGGGCAGGTTTTCGAACTTTGGCTGCCAACCCAGTTCACGTTTGATTTTCTCCGAGGCGGCGATGAGTCGCGGCGGATCACCAGGCCGGCGCGGCTTTTCCACAACTGGGATTTCCTTTCCGGTTACATCCCGACAAACCTTGATCACTTCGCGCACGCTCGAACCACCGCCGGTGCCGAGATTGTAGAATGCGCTCTCGTTGGCACCGAGCGCGAGAATGTGCGCACGCGACAGGTCCATGATGTGGATGTAGTCGCGGATGCAGGTGCCGTCGGGCGTTTCGTAGTCAGTGCCGTAGATCTCGACGTGGTCCTTCTGGCCAAGCGCAACCTTCAGCACGTTGGGAATGAGGTGGGTTTCGCAGCGATGGTCTTCGCCGAATTTCTTTGTCGCGCCGGCGGCATTGAAATAGCGCAGTGAGACGAACCTGAGGCCGTGAATCTGGTCATACCAACGCAACACCTTCTCGAACATTAGCTTCGATTCGCCATAGGGATTGATTGGTCGCGGCGGCAACGTTTCGTCGATCGGTACTCGCTCGGGCGGTCCGAAGATGGCGCAGGTGGAAGAGAAGACAAAACGCCGCACGCCTGCCTGGAGCATCGCGTCGAGCAAGTTGATTCCGGCAGCCACGTTGTTGCGAAAATATTTCGAGGGATTCTCCATCGACTCGCCAACAAGCGCATTAGCCGCGAAATGCATAACCGCGTCCGGCTTGGTTTCCTGAAGCGCGCGAGTGATCTCCTCGGCCCGTGCCAGGTTGCCTCCGATGAACGCCGCGCGCCCGTCAACCGCGTGGCGATGGCCTTCGCTTAGGTTATCGAAGACGACGACTTGGTGGCCTTCATCGAGCAGCAGCTCGACGCAAATACTTCCGATGTAACCCGCGCCGCCAACGACTAAGATTTGCATTCGCGGAAAGTGCGGAGCGCCTGCGCGCTGTCAAAAGGGAAAGCTAAAACTTCGGCAGCGGCGACTCACCCGGCTCCCGCGCGAGAGCGAGAATCATCCGTCGCGCCATGGGATTATTCTTGCGCGAAGCCAGGACGCGCAAGCTCTCCTCGCGTGATCCCCATTCGATGACGTCAATATCGACCGCGCGCACCCCCCATTTTCTCATTTCCAGCCGGTTTGATCTGTAAAGGTCGATCGTGCCGGTGCCGATGAGGGCGCTGCCGTAGTCATCGATTTGGAAGACTTCGTTGGTGTCGACGATGCGGAACTTCGTCCCCAACGGCCACCGGGACCAATCGGCCGCCGCGCTCTTTACCTTGGTGCAGCAGAGTTTGGTGCCGATGGCATTGCGGCGGCCGCCAGCTTCAGTGTGCGTATAGGCGGTCGTGCGAACATGATGCAGGCGCTGGCCAACTGGCTTGCTGACTGCGATCGGTTTTTGGCTGGCGCAGCCCACGCCGAGCAAGGCGAGCGCGCTGAGAAGTGTAACTCTCAGGAGTAGCGTCATTTCGGCTGAAGCGGCTGCTTAGCGGTTGAAGGCGGTTGTAGCAAGAATTATTTTCCCGGCCAAGAATCATGCCCGTCGTTTCTGCAGGCGTCGTCGCCATCGCTCCCAACGTCTTACTGGACGGGCGGTTGGCCTTGTTTCACGCAGCCGAGGGATGGCTCGCAGTGGCCGATCTTCATTTCGGCTACGAACTAAGTCAACGAGCCGCTGGTCGCCTCATGCCTCTTTGGGGGATGAAATCAATCGAGCGGCGGCTGGAAGAATTGCTCGATGATTATCGACCGCAGCGACTGATTATCGTTGGCGACCTTGTCCACGATTGTAGTTCGATGGAGGCGGCGAGGGAGCTGCTGGCGAGACTGCGCGAATATTGCGAAGTAATCGTTCTTGCCGGAAACCACGACCGTGATTTTCTGCCGACTACGGAGTTTTCACCGCATTGGGAGACACCCAATTTTGTTTTCCAACACGGTCATTTCGATTCCGAAATGACTGAGCGTATTCGGATCATTGGCCATCATCATCCGGCCACCGCGATTCGCGATGGCGCGGGCTTGCGTTTGAAATGCCCGGCATTCATCCAACAGGACCGGTGCTGGATTCTTCCTGCCTTTTCTCCGTGGGCTGGTGGGGTGGAGTGGTCCGATGACGGTAAGGCTCGTATCTGGCTTTGCACGCCACGTCGGGTCCTGCGCGTGGATGCGACAGTCGCCGCGACTTAGACGCCCGCCAACTCGGTTGTGCAATGCGGGCAGCGCCGGGCCTTGATCGGAATCGTCATTGTGCACGCCGGGCAGTCCTTAGAAACGGGCGCCGCGGTCGGCGCAGGCCTCTTTAATTTGTTCATCGCCCTCACCACCAGGAAAACGCAAAAGGCCACGATGATGAAGTTGATCACGAGGGTGATGAAGTTGCCGTAATTCCAAGTAATTGCTTTCGACGCCAGCGCCTGCTCTGGCGTAGCGAAGTTCGTCGCACCGTTCGCCCCGGCTTTGAGCACAATAAACTCCTTGGAAAAATCCAGACCACCCGTAAGCAGGCTGACGGGCGGCATGAGGATATCCTTCACAAGTGAGTTAATGATGCCGCCAAAAGCGGCCCCAATGATGACGCCAACCGCAAGGTCGACGGCGTTCCCCTTGATCGCGAATTCCTTGAATTCTTTCAACATGACGGGGAACAGGATTCTAGTTCGCGACGACGTTGACCAGCCTTTTCGGAATTGTAATTAACTTGCGGATCGTCTTGCCGGCGGTGAATTCGCGCACCCGTTCGTTAGCCAGCGCGATTTTCTCCAGTTCGGCCTCAGTTGCAGCGATGGGCACAGTGAGGCGGTCGCGCACTTTACCGTTTACCTGGAGCACGATTTCGACTTCATCCTCGATCAGAAATTCCGGCGCAAACTCTGGCCACGGTTGCTCGGTAATCCCGCGCGGCGAAATCGGGAAACGTTTACCTAACGTTTCCCAGAGCTCCGAGCTCAGATGCGGCGCAAAGGGATTTAGTAAAACTAACAATGTGCGTAAGGCGGACACCGGCACCGACTCGCTTGTCGTAAAGGCGTTCACAAAAATCATCATCTGCGCGATGGCGGTGTTGAAGGAGAGGCTCTCGATGTCCTCGGTAACTTTCTTAATCGCGGCATGCACGATCTTAAGCTGCGCGCGAGTCAGCTCGATCTCCCGCACGGTGGGAGAAAGAATCCATTGCCCGGCCTGATTTTCCCCCATCGTTAGGCGCCAGACACGGGCAAGAAAGCGGGCTGCCCCTTCCACGCCCGTCATACTCCAGGGTTTTATCTGCTCGAGCGGCCCCATAAACATCTCGTAGCAGCGGAAGGCATCGGCGCCGTAGTCGGCGATGACGTCGAGCGGATCGATCACATTCCCCCAACGCTTCGACATCTTGCGCCCATCTTCACCCAGGATAATTCCCTGGTTGACGAGGCGTTGAAACGGCTCGCTCGTCGTTAGGTAACCGAGATCAAAGAGGACCTTGTGCCAAAAGCGAGCATACAACAGGTGCAGCACCGCATGCTCCGTCCCGCCGACATACAGATCGACGCCGCCCGCACTGATGTGGTGAGTCTTTGTTTTTGTGGGTGCCGCTATTTCCGTTTTTGCAAAGGAGTCGCCTCCCATCCAATAGCGCTCGGCAATTTCACTCACGAAACGCTGGCCATTCCGCGGATCGCAGAAGCGCAGATAATACCAGCAGGACCCCGCCCATTGCGGCATGGTGTTGAGTTCGCGCGTCGCGGTTTCCGAGTAGCGCACCCATTCCTTCGCCTTCGCCAGCGGTGGCTCACCGCTGCCCGTGGGCTTGTAATCCTCCAGCGGTGGCGGAATGATCGGAAGGGCTTCTTCGCCTAGCGAGCGGTGCCTCCCATTTTCCCAGACGATCGGGAATGGTTCCCCCCAGTAGCGTTGGCGCGAGAAAAGCCAATCGCGCAGCTTATAATTGATGGCGCGTTTGCCCTGCCCGCGCTCTTCCAGCCAGGCGATGATTTTCGCTTTCGCTTCGCCGCTCGGAAGGCCTTCGATCACCGGCGAGTTGACGGCGATGCCTTCACCGAAAAAGCCAATCGGCTCTCCACCGTCCTTTGGCCTAACGACAGCGCGAATGGGGAGATGATATTTACGCGCAAACTCGAGGTCGCGCTCGTCATGTGCCGGTACCCCGCCGATTGCCCCGGTGCCATAGCCTAACAATACGTAGTCGGCGATCCAGATTGGGATCTTCTCCTCGGTGGCCGGATTGATCGCGTACCCTCCGCTGAAAACTCCCGTCTTCTCTTTCGTTAGTTCCGCCCGCTCGAGGTCGCTCTTGCGTGCGGCCTGCTCGCGATACTGCCGCACCGCATCGCGTTGCTCCTCGGGAACGATCGCGTCGACCAGTGAATGTTCCGGCGCAAGAACGAGGTAGGTGCCTCCGTAAAGTGTGTCCGGGCGGGTAGTGAAAACGCGCAGTGTTTTCTCGCTTCCGACAATTTGAAAATCGACCTCGGCGCCTACGCTGCGACCAATCCAATTGCGCTGGAGAAGCTTGATACCTTCCGGCCAATCCAAGTGCTCCAGCTCTTCGATCAGTCGTTCGGCATAAGCGGTAATGCGCAACATCCATTGCCGCATCGGTCTCCTAACGACGGGAAAACCGCCAACCTCGCTTCGGCCATCGATCACTTCCTCGTTGGCGAGGACAGTGCCCAGCTCGGGGCACCAATTTACCGGCACTTCGGCCACGTAAGCCAGGCGAACGCTGTCGGGATCGTCGCCCTTGAAAGTGGCGATCGGTTCCGCACGCCGCGTCTCCGGGTTAAGCCAGCTCTGATAGATCTGTAGGAAAATCCACTGCGTCCAACGATAGAAATCGGGATCGGCGGTACTGACCTCCCGTTCCCAATCGTATGAAAAGCCGATGCGTTTTAGCTGCGTCTTGAAGCGGGCAATGTTTTCGCGAGTTGTGACCTCTGGGTGTTGACCGGTCTTGATGGCGTATTGCTCTGCCGGCAGACCGAAGGCATCCCAGCCGATCGGATGCAAAACATTAAAGCCACGAAAGCGTTTGTAGCGTGCCACGATGTCAGTCGCGGTGTAACCCTCCGGGTGTCCGACGTGCAGACCGGAGCCGCTGGGGTAGGGGAACATGTCGAGCACGTAGTATTTCGGTTGTGCTGGGTCAAAGCCGGGCTCACCCGGATTTGGAGCGTGAAAGGCGCACTGTTCTTCCCAAAGCTTTTGCCATTTCGGCTCGATCTGATCGAATGGATAAGGTTTACGGCCTTCGCTCATGCAGGAAGAATCAGGAACACAGGAACGCAGGAAAGAAAGTGATTTTCAAATGCCATCGAGCATGAGGCGCTTGCTTCTGGCGACTCGAAACGCGCACAAGACACGCGAATTTCGCCAGATGCTCGGATCACGTTTTTCAATCAGCGATTTGTCTCTTCATCCGGAGATCGGCGAGGTGCTGGAAACGGGGACAAGTTTCGAAGAGAACGCGCGACTCAAGGCGAGCGCCGTTTCGGAGAAAATTCCCGGCTTGATAGTCGCAGATGACTCAGGACTTGAGGTGGATTCGTTAGGCGGAGAGCCTGGAGTCCGATCTGCGCGTTACGCGGGCGAAGACGCGAGTGACATCGCGAATCGAGCCAAGTTGTTGCAGGCGTTGGCCGCGCTGCCGTCGAGCGTATCGCGCCAGGCTCGCTTCCGCTGCGTGCTTATCCTTGCCATGGGGGGCGAGATGATTGCGACGTTTGAAGGTGTGGTGGAGGGAAGCATCGCTCGACAGCAGGAAGGCGATGGCGGTTTTGGTTTTGATCCAATCTTTCTGCCTAACGAATCAAGCCGGACGTTTGCGCAACTCTCCGCGGAGGAGAAAAATTCGATCAGTCACCGCGGCATCGCCGTCGCGCAGCTGTGCGCTTTTCTCGAAGCCCGTCGGTTGGTCGGGTGAGCGTGGCGTCTCCGCCCCGAGAGCTTACTTCGGTCCGGCTTTGACTTTGATCTCGTAGCCGATCTTGTCGATACCAGCGGAGCGCACGCGGTCGAGAAGCTTAATCACGTCACCGTGCAACGCCTCTTTGTCGCCGCTGATGAAGACCTTTACGTTTGGATTCGCTTTGTGCATCTGCATCAGGCGCGGCATGACATCGCCATCCGTCACAACTTCCTGGTCGAAGTGAACGAGGCCGTCGCCATCCACGCGCAAGCTGGTGTAGTCCTTCTTGATTGGCGGTGGCGTGGGCTGGGCGACTGCCTTGCTGGAAGGCAAATTCACCCGGATCCCTTTCATGTGGACCTGGCTCAAGCTCACCATCATGAAACTGGCGAGCAGGAAAAACATGATGTCGATCAGCGGTATGATCTCAATCCGGGCGTGTTTATGCGGCAGCGGCGAGGCGACTTTCATGAATTCGTTAGGCTAAAGCTGCGCTCCTTCCAGGGTGTAGGTGATGGGAACATAAACCTTGGTATACGCGCCCGGCTTGCAATGCCAGCGTCGGAAAGTTGAAGATGAGGTTTGATCCAAGATCGGGCTTCCCGTGCTTGTTACCACGTCGACATCAGTCACGGCGCCGGAGGCATCAAAGTGAAGCAAGAACTTGCCGCTACCAGTCTGACGGCTGCGACGAGCTTCATACGGATAGGCTGGGCGCGGTGCGCTGGTGAGGTTGGCGCGGGCCGAGATGAAACTCACTGGTCCGGAGGGAGCGGGTCCTGCCGGTCGCGAAGCCGCGACTCTGGCCTTGGGTTTTGGCGGAGGAGCGTCCTTGGGTCTCGGTGGCGGCGTTGGCTCCTCAATTACAAACTCGCTCGGTTCGTCAGGCGGTGGTGGTGGCGGCGGCGGCTCTTCTTCCGGTGGTGGAGTGGGTTCCGGTGGAACCTCCGTAATAACTGCGTCGACCGGTTGTTGGGTGGTAAAGCCGGGATCGACTGGGATCTCTTCTTCCTTGTGCAGACTGGCTACACCAATCGCGGCGAATTCAATCGCTAGCGCCCCGGCGAGCGCAGCCCAGATCTGCCATTTCGGCTGCGGCTTATAGTAAAGAGGTTTAGCCATCGCGTGTTTACTGGTGTTTTGCGATACTACTGGAAATCGACGGACTCTTGATCTCAAAGGCGATCTTGTAGAAGCCCGCGGACCGTACCTGTTCGATGAGGCGAATGATATCGCCGTGGTAGGTGTCGCGGTCGCCGCGAATGAAAATTTTGGCGCCGGGACTCGTTTGATGAAGCTCGCTCAATGTCTTGTAGACCTGATCAGGCTCCATTGGCGTTTTGTCGAAATAGATCTGTCCATCCTTATCGACTGAAAGGCTGACGTACTCTAGTTTGCTTTGCGTCTGGCCGCTGACGCCAGTGGGCAGATTCACCTTCATCCCCTTCATGTGGACCTGGCTCAGGCTCACCATCATGAAACTCGCCAAGAGGAAGAACATGATGTCGATCAAGGGGATGATCTCGATCCGCGCTTTCTTGTGCGGAATGGGCGAGGTGAATTCCATTTTTCGTCTAGTGCCGGTTTGGCTACGGTCGCGGCGTGGTGGAGGTCATTTCGGCCTCGCTTTTCGCTTTGGCGTTGGCTTCCAACATCACTTCCAGATTTGTCGCGGCGGTTTGCAATTCGAACTCCAAGTTAGACACTCGCGAGGTAAAAAAGTTAAACGGAATCAGCGCAAAAATTGCGAGGCCGAGACCGCAGGCCGTAGCAATAAGTGCTTCCGCAATACCGCCTGTGACCGCCTGCACTGCGAGTTCTTCATTACCGAGGAAGCTGAACGAACGAATCAGACCGGTGATCGTGCCCAACAATCCGAGCAACGGCGCCAGCGTGACGAGAGTGTCCATGACGACGAGGAAACGACCGGCACGTTTGATCTCGATACCGGCGGCCACCTGGAGGGCGCCTTGCAGCGAAGCGTGCTGGTGATTCAAGCCGTTCCAGAGCATGCGCAACACGGGATCGCGCGATCCGCGCGCCAGCTTGGATGCTTCGTTCACGTCGCCCGTTTCAATCGCGGTAAAAACTTTCTCGACCCGTTTCGGATCCCGTCGGAACCAGCGCGCGCCCCACCAGAAACAGCGTTCGATCACCACGGTAAGAGCGACGATCGAGACAATGAGAATCGGCCACATGATTGGGCCGCCTTTCTGAAAGTTATCAATGAAGAAATTCTTGCTTTTAGGAGCGGCTTCAGTAGTCGGCCCGGGGCCGCCGGCGGGTGAAGCAGCGGCCGCAGCCGTCGCCCCAGCCGTGGCTGCTGGAGCAGCCGCAGTCGCGCCGGGAGCAGCGGGCGAAACGTCCATCGCGGGCGACATGCCGGTGGCCGGCGAAGTACCGGGCGCGGTCGTAGCACCTGGAGGGGCGGCAGCAGTTGCACCGGTTGTTTCAGGCGGCGGATTCATGGCAGGCGAAGCTGCTGTGTCGGCCGGCGGCGGATTAGCCGGCGACGCAGCCGGACTCTGGCCGAAGGCGGTGAGTGCGAGGGTAACGGTGCACAGACTAACGATTAGCGTTTTTTTCATATAGGCAGGTTGTTCGGTCGACCGAGAAATCGCGGCAGTGTTGAGATGACCCTTTATCCCAAAGTAAATGGAAGCGCGTCGAGAAAAAGTTTTTCCGTCTAGGCCGCCACGCTTCATACAGGAGTCAATTTAAGATTCGAATTAACTTTTACAGTGGGATGTAGAGCAAAGCGCAGTAAATCGCATGGTTGCAAGATTTTTTTAATCGCGCGTTGCATTTGCCACTCGATTACGCAGCGGCGGCCAATCATTGATTTGGGCACATAATTCATCACCGGCGCGAATCGCTCCCACGCCTGATGGTGTGCCCGTCAGGATTAGATCTCCAGGGAGCAGCGTGAGCGACTGGCTGGCAAAAGCGACGATTTCCGCCACGGAATAGATCATCTGACTCGTCCGCGCTCGTTGTTTGATTTCGTCGTTTTGGCGCAGTGAAATTTCAAGATCGTCTGGCTCGACTTCCGAGTGCACGAAGGGGCCAACCGGCGTGTAGGTATCAAAGGATTTGCAGCGTGAAAATTGTTTTTCGGCTTTCTGCAAATCGCGATCGCTGATGTCGAGACCGATGGTGTAACCGAAGATAAAATTGCGTGCCCGTTCCGCGGAAACATTCTTGACTGGGATGCCGATCACGATGGCCAGCTCGGTTTCGAAATCGGTTTTGTGTTCGGGAAAGGCGATCTCGATTGTGCCCTCGTGGGCAAGGAGGGAGCTGGGCGCTTTGAACCAAATCAGCGGCGACCCGATCTCGGTGCGCTGCATTTCCTTAATGTGCTCGCTGTAGTTAAGGCCTACCGCGATGACCTTGCTCGGTGCGACCGGGACTGCGATTCTCAATTCGCCTAACGACTTAACTTCGCCACTCAAATCCAATCCGAGCCAAAAAGGTTGCGTCAGAAGATGCACTTTATCGTCGCGAACTTCCCCATACTGCGGCAAGCCGTTGACGAAGAAGCGACCATAGGTGCGCATGAGCGCGGAATTCTTCGCGCGGGTTCAGCGGTCGTCAAGCCGTCCGTAGTTTCGTCAAGGGACAGAACGTGACGCGGGGACGACAGCAATGAAATCGCGCACGACTTTGCTCTCTTGGTTCGAGATGGTCTGTTCTTTGCCGGCGAACCAAAAGGCACTGGAAGATCCGCCATCCAGATTGAGCGCGCGCATAACGTTGAAATCGCCTGAGGCATTGGTCCGACAAAGAACCTGGCCCATTTGCGCAAGCGAAATCGCGGAGGAAACGCCCAGTAAAACACGCCCTTTTCCATCTACCGCGGCAAAGGTCCGGCGCGCGGCGCGCGTCTCGTTCAAACCCCGGACTGGCGCATTGTGCTCAACAAGCAGGGGACCGCATTGCACCGCTGCGCGCACTCGATCGCTCATGGCGAAACCCGTTTTCCTGACGACGTCGACTTTTGACCTGCTGGCGTAGAGTACGCCGGTGAGCAGTTTCGCTTTTCGTAATGGTGAAATCATGCGACCACCGCTTACGAGCAACCCAACTGGCGCATCCGCCGGATCGAAATAGCCGCCATTCACCCCGGCCAGCGCATTGATCCGTAGCATCGTTTCCGCCAGATTTGCCCGCGGCGTGTTTCCTTGATCGACAACCTCCAGCGTCGCCCGGTTGGTGGTGAAAACGACGGTCTGCAAAGTTACCTGTTCATTCGTTGCCGGATTGCGCAGCTCCGTTGTCCACTGCTTTGCCATTTCGTTAGGCGAGGAATCTTTCGCAGAAGAGACTACCTGCCACTCCGCGCGACCAACGGTCGCCAGGGCGCAGCAAAGAACAACGAGCGCGCAAAGCAGCTTCATATGTTCTGGACCTTGGAAAGGCCCCTATTGCGGTGCGCGCAGGACAGCAAAAGTGCGGCTGCCTTTGCGATCGAGGTAAAGCAAAATGCCTTTCACAGGATCGGCCTTCGTTAGGGCAGCGCGGAAACTGGCAACACTTGTCACCGGATGGCCATCCACTTCGGTGATGACGTCCTGACGCTCGATGTCCTGCCCGGCGGCGATGCTGTTCTCCGCCACGTCGGTCACAATCACGCCCTGCTGCACGTCCAGCTTGAGACGGGTTGCAACCTCTTTGTTCAAGTCCTGCACCTGAAGGCCAAGTTTCTGCAGATCTTCCTGCCGTGACTCGTTGTGCGGCGCCGGCTCTACGGCGGCTACTCTGCCAGTGTCGTTAGGCAGTTCGCCCGTGGTCACTGCGATCTTCATTGCTTGACCCTTGCGCCAAACTCCCAACTCGACATTTTCCCCGACCTTCTTTTTCAAGATCTCGTGTTGCAGTTGCGTGTCGCTTGTTACCGTCTGGCCGTCGACCGAGGTGATAACATCGAACGGTCGCAATTCACTCTTGTAGGCCGGTGCGTCGGCTTCGATCGTGCGCACCACCACGCCCTTGTCGATCCCTTTGAACAAATCCCGCAGGGAAGGATTATCGCCCAGAGTTTCGATGCGAATGCCGAGCCATGGCCGGACAATTTTTTGCCCGGCGATAAGCTGGGTGCCGATCTCATTGACCAGGTTACTCGGGATGGCGAAACCGAGGCCGCGATTGAGCCCATTAATGAGCGTATTCATGCCAACAACTTTGCCGTCGATATCGCAAAGCGGGCCGCCGCTGTTGCCGGGATTGATTGAGGTGTCCGTTTGCAGGTAATCCGCGATGTTGTAGCCGCCGGTCTCAAGCAACTTACTGCGACCCTTTCCGCTGATCACACCATAGGTAAATGTATAGTCGAGTTTGAACGGCGCGCCGATGGCGAAGGCGAATTGTCCCACCCGCACATCGTCGCTGTTTGCCAGTTGCACGATCGGCAGATTGGTCGCGTCCACTTTCACCACCGCGATGTCGGTTTTCTCGTCCGTGCCAAGGATTTTGCCGGGGAATTCCCGGCCATCCTTGAGCTTTACTTCTACGCTGTCAGCACCTTCCACGACGTGGTAGTTAGTGAAAATGTAACCGTCCGGCCTAACGATGAAACCGGATCCTTCACTTTGTACCGGTTCGAGCGGGCGAGCATGGTGCGGATCGTCTGGCGCTTGAAAGAAAAGATCGTCGAGTGAGCTGTCGCTACTGTCGGGCTTCTTGCTGACTTCAATGATCACGACGCTGGGAGCCACGGTTTCAAAGACACGCGCGAAAGCGTTGTTGAGCTGGTGCACGACGTCTTTCCCACTTGCGGCCGCCTCAGGCGCGACGGTCGGCGTACTTTGCGGGGTGGCTGCTGCAGGCTCCGCCGTTCCTTGCGCTTCCAGCGATGAGGAGCCGGCAAAGACGGCAAGTAAGAGGCAGCAGAAAAGACGGCGCATAAGTTAGCGATTTTCGACAGAGTTGGCGACGGGGCGTTCAAACAGTAGCGGGAAGCGTGCGAGCGGCAAGATCAGGCGGCGCGCCGCGCATTCTGCTCCCGGCCTGCGAATTCATGGTGTGACCTCAATCAATCCCTGGTGCGACGAGCAGAGAATCGAGCCGTTTCTGCGCACCCGAAGGTGCCTCCATTGACACGAAATCCAAGGCCCTTAAATTTTTTGTTCATCTAAAATGCTTACTCTTGCCGACGGCAAAAAGGACGGAAAAGAGTTCGTCTCCCACGCGCCTGGTTATTTCCCCCATGTCGCGCCCGAACTCTGGAATGACTGGAAATGGCAGCTCAAGAACCGCGTCACCACGCTCGCCCAACTGGAGGAACATCTCGTTCTCTCAGAGGAGGAACGCGCCGGCGTGCTCCTTTCGGGTGACAAGCTCGCCCTTGCCATTACACCGCACTTCTTCAACCTCATCGAGCGCGATAATCCTGAGTGTCCAATCCGGCGTCAGGTGATTCCGCGCATCGAAGAAACCTGGACTTCGCCTTATGACATGGTGGATCCGTGCGGCGAAGACTCGCACATGCCAGTGCCGGGTTTAGTGCATCGTTATCCCGATCGCGTCCTTTTTTTGGTAACGGATCGTTGCGCGAGTTACTGCCGCTACTGCACGCGGAGCCGAGTCGTAAGTGGCGTCGGCGAACAGGAGTTGCACACAGAATTTGAGGCCGCCTTCAAGTATCTCGAAGAACATACGGAAGTGCGCGATGTGCTTTTGTCGGGCGGCGACGCGCTTCTTTTTAGCGACGCGAAATTGGAGAAAATCCTCAGTCGTCTGCGGGCCATGCCGCACATCGAATTCCTCCGGATCGGAACTCGCGTGCCGATTTTCCTTCCGCAACGCATCACCTCCGAGTTGTGCGCCATGCTGCAAAGATATCATCCACTTTGGATGAGTATCCACGTCAACCACCCGCGTGAATTAACAACGGAAGTGCGGGCCGGGTTGGAGCGGCTGGCGAATCACGGCATTCCGTTAGGCAATCAAAGTGTCCTGCTTGCGGGAGTGAACGACGATCTGGAAACCATGAGGACACTTGTGCACAAACTCCTGATCTGCCGGGTGCGTCCTTATTACGTTTATCAATGTGACTTGATCAACGGCTCGTCACACCTCCGCGCTTCGGTCGCGAAAGGAATCGAAATCATTGAAGGATTACGCGGCCACACCACCGGCTACGCAGTGCCGCAATTTGTCATCGACGCCCCTGGCGGTGGCGGCAAGGTACCGATCAATCCCGGTTACGTCCTGTACCATGACCAGGAGAAAATCGTCATCCGCAACTACGAAGGAAAAATCTTTGAGTATCCTGAAACTGGCGCCGATCCAAATGTCCAATTCGCTCCGCAACGCGAATATCATGACGAGTATTTATACTCCTAGGTACCTGGTTAATGCATGTGGCCTTGGGGCTTAACTTGTTCAGTGCTGGATTGGGTTCCTGCCTGACTCGTAAGTGCGTCAGGCAGGTTAGTTGTTTCGAGTAAGGGCTCGAAAAGTCGCTGCAGGGCTCTCGATTAGCTCTGACTAACGAGATCGGAGGCGCAAATTCTTTGGGAATAGAAAACGAGCTTACACACGGCGTGCGTAAGCTCGTTGCTTTTCTGTTGGTCTGTTAGCTGGTAGTATTAGTTAAGAGCTTACTGGACCTGGAAACCAGGCACGACGCCGCTGATCTGGGATGTATTAGAGGATCCCCAACCGGATTAGTGCCGAAGGGTGCCGCCGGCGGAGGGGCGTCACGCAGCGGAACGATTGATCCACCGCGAACGGGAGCAACTCTTAGGTTTTGCGCCATAACCGTACCAGCGGTCAAGGTCGCAAGGATAGTTTTAAAAACTTCCTAACGATTCAAGAACGTCGGTACTGTGAATAAATAGTCGCCAAAGACTTATAGGAGCCCTTTTCCGCGAGGCCCTATAGGTTCCTTCGAAAAAGCTGACTGTTGGTCATCCCGATGAGCAATTGGACCGGCCCGCGTGGACCCGGAATTCGGCCAGGGCGAGGATGTTCCGACGACAAACTGCCGGCACGCTTCCATGCAAATTTTTCTGCGCGATCGGAAATTCTTCATTGCGTGGCACAGTGCTGGCTGCTTGAGTGAGATGAAGGGCATCTCCTACGGCCTCGCACCGACCCTCTGATTCCCGTCGCATGGGGCGACTGGAAGCAAAGGATATTTTATGAACTTCGCCCAATTTAAGAGCGTTCACCGCCGAGATGTTCGCCTTTTTCTTAGCCTGCTATTGCTCTCCGGCCTTGCTGCCGGCGCCTCTGCCGCCACGCTCAAGCCGATGCCCAGCGGCATTTACGATCTTCTCTTTGATCCCAATCACGACGCGGATGTGGATCTGGCCTCCAATCCCGTCCTGGACAATCCCAACGTAGATGGTTTTCGGCTTCGAGTGGGTTGGAGTGCAGTTCAGCCGGACAACGGAGACAGCTACAATTGGGACGCGATCGATAGCGTTGTTGCAGTCGCCACGGCGCACGGCAAGAAAATATGCATCAGCATTTCGGCAGGATTGTGGACGCCAGACTGGGTCTATACCAGCGCTCCAGTGGTCTACAAGTACACCATGAAGGAAACTGACCCCGATACCGGTCAATCCCTTGGCAGTCAGCCGCTCCCGTGGGATACGGTTTTCCAAGCCAAATGGGGAGAATTCGTCGCAGCCTTCGGCGAGCGCTACGACTCAAATCCTACTGTTACCTATGTCGTAATGGGAGGATTCATGGAGAACTTCAATATGTATCTCGCCGGTATCGATGACGACGCAAACGCCATGACGGCACTGGCCGAAAAGCCCCCGCAGGGTTACCCGGGATTGACTACCTCCTATCCCGATTTCAGTTCGGCCTATACGCCCGCGGCGCAGGCTCTCATTTCGAGCTTTGCCACCAATTTTCCCACCACCAGTCTGGTTCTCACCCTGGCTCAAGTGATTCCCGGCGACGTCGGTTTAATTCTGCAGAATACCGTGGTCGACTGGGCCAAGGCAGCATATCCGGTCCAGATTGGCACCATGGTCTCGGCGCTGTATGCCGTGCCGCCACCGCACATCGCGCCACCCGCGCCACTCACCTTTCCAAAGGGATTTCAGTTGGTTTGTCGGGCGGCGACCGATCCGGCGCGACTTTATCAGGATCCCGATCCTTCGCCCATCCCGGCCGAGCCGCAGCCGTTGCAGGACGCCATCGAGCACGGAGTATCGCTGGACGCGATTTATATCGAAGTCTACGAGGCTGACCTCACGCCTGATGACTCGCAGCCGGTTCTTGCCAGCGAGAGAGCCAAACTGGCAGCCAACGTTTGGGACGGCAAGCCACCCGATGTTCCTCCGCCGCCGACCGGCTTACACGTTCTGTAAAGCGGCTGCGGTCTTTGCGAAGCTGGCTTCGTGCACAGGCAGTTCGACAACGTCCGCATCAACGTCTCGTTAGGCTAACAAGACGGTCGAGGAAAATTGCGTCGTTGCGAGTCTGCGGCAACAGTGATGAATGCGCGATGAGGTCTCATTTGCCGACCCACTCTGGTACAAAGATGCGGTCATCTACGAGCTACACGTCAAAACATTTCATGATAGCGACGGCGATGGCATCGGCGACTTTCGCGGGCTACTAGAGAAGCTCAATTATTTGCAGGAATTAGGCGCGACCGCCATCTGGCTCCTGCCGTTTTATCCTTCGCCGCTGCGTGATGACGGCTACGACATCGCGGATTATTTCGACGTCAATCCGGCCTACGGAACACTGGCTGATTTCCAGGCACTGCTTGCTGCGGCACATGAGCGCGGACTGCGCGTCATCACTGAGCTAGTCATCAATCATACCTCCGATCAGAATCCCTGGTTCCAAAGATCGCGTCGTGGGGCACCTGGTTCGCCCGAGCGTGAGATGTATGTCTGGAGCGACTCGCCCGAGAAGTACAAGGACGCGCGGATCATTTTTAAGGATTTCGAGACTTCCAATTGGTCGTGGGATCCGGTGGCTAAGGCTTATTACTGGCATCGGTTTTACTCGCATCAGCCCGACCTGAATTTCGATAACCCGGCCGTGCACGAAATGGTCGAGAAGGTGCTGGATTATTGGTTAGGCATGGGAGTGGATGGCCTGCGTCTCGATGCCATTCCCTATCTCTACGAACGCGAAGGAACCAACTGCGAAAACTTGCCTGAGACTCACGTCTATTTGAAAAAATTGCGTGCCCACATGGAGGAGAAGTTTCCCGGGCGCATGCTCCTTGGCGAAGCGAACCAATGGCCGGAAGACGCCGTGCGATATTTCGGAGCGGGCGACGAATCGCACATGAATTTTCATTTCCCGCTCATGCCACGGATGTTCATGGCGTTGCAGATGGAGGATCGCTTTCCGATCATCGACATCCTTGATCAAACGCCGGCGATTCCCGACTCCTGCCAGTGGGCCATGTTCTTGCGCAACCACGATGAATTGACGCTCGAGATGGTGACGGACGAGGAGCGTGATTACATGTGGCGCGTTTATGCGACTGATCCGACCGCACGGATCAACCTTGGCATTCGCCGTCGCCTCGCGCCGCTCCTGGCCAATAACCGGCGCAAGATCGAGTTGCTTAACATCCTTCTCTTTTCCATGCCAGGCACACCCGTCCTCTACTACGGGGACGAGATCGGCATGGGCGATAACTTTTATCTCGGGGATCGCAACGGCTGCCGCACACCGATGCAATGGAGCAGCGATCGGAATGCCGGATTTTCCAAAGCCAACCCACAGCGGCTTTATCTCCCGATCACGATCGATCCCGAATACCACTACGAAGCGATCAACGTCGAAAACCAGCAGAAGAATCTCTCCTCCCTTCTCTGGTGGATGCGGCGAGTCATCGCCATGCGAAAAAACTTCCGCGCCTTTTCGCGCGGTTCGATCGAATTTCTGTTTCCCGACAATCCGAAAGTTCTCGTCTTTCTTCGGCGTTACGAGGAGCAAACCATTCTCGTCGTGGTCAATCTCTCTCGCTTTTCCCAAGTGGTTGAAATTGACCTCTCTCGCTTTAGCGGTTGCATGCCGGTGGAGGTCTTTAGCCGTAACCTTTTTCCGCCTATCAAGAAGGCGCCTTACATCCTGACGATCGGCCCACACGGTCACTACTGGTTCGCTTTCCAATCACAAAAAGAAAAGCGTCCTGCAAAAAAACGGGTCGTGCCGACGATCAGTTCTGAGCCCAGCTTTGCGGCGCTGCTTGGCAGTCATCGCGCGCAGCTCGAACGCGAGGTCTTGCCGGCCTATTTGCGAACCTGCCGGTGGTTTGGCGCGAAGGCGAAAACCATCCGCGAGATACGCATCGTCGAACAAATCCCTATCGCCGAAGATGCGGGTCAGTTCTGGCTTGTCCGGGTCGATTACACCGACGGGGCGCCCGAAATTTATTCGCTCCCACTGCAGTTGGAAACTGGACCTCCCGCTGGACAACTCGCGCGCAGCACTCCCCAGGCGGTGATTGCGCACGTCGGCGACAAGGCAGTTCTCTGCGACGCGCTCTGGGATCCGGAATTTCGAGAAAATCTTTTCCGCCTCATGGCGACCCGCGGTGTTTTGAAGGGGCGCGACGGGGACCTTTGCGGGGTCGGCAGCAACGTGCTGGCACAGGAACCTGACAACCGGGTCCCACCTTCACAGGTTCTCAACGCCGAGCAAAGCAACTCGTCCATGCTTTTCGAAAACCGCTTCTTTCTTAAGCTTTACCGCAAACTCGAAGACGGCATGAACCCCGACGTCGAGCTCACTCGTTACCTCAGCGAAGACCAACACTTTCCTCACGTGCCCGCGTTTGTCGGCGCAATCGAATATCGCCGCCCACGCGTGGAGCCGACGGTCGTTGCTCTCCTGCAGGCCGCTGCGCCTAACGAGGGAGACGCCTGGCGCCTCACCCTCGATGCCGTCGGCCGCTATTACGAACGTGTCCTCGGCCGCAAGAGCGATTTGCAATCGGCCGCCATCGCGCCCGGACCACTCCTCGACGAGTTAGTCGGTGGCATCTTTCCCGAGAAAGCCAAGCTTCTCGGTCGGCGGACCGCCGAGATGCATCTCGCTCTGGCCGCGAATACGAGTGACAAACGCTTCGCTCCCGAGCCATTCAATGCCATGGCCCAGCGCTCGGTTTACCAGTCGATGCGCGCCTCACTCCGGCGTGCCTTTTCCCTTTTGCAAAAGAAACTACCGGAATTGGCGGAAGGATTTCGGGCGGAAGCAGCTCAGGTGCTCGCCGCCGAAAAACAGATTCTCACCGCCGAACAACAGACCCTCGAAAGCCACGCGAGCGCGACTAAAATTCGCATCCATGGTGATTATCACCTCGGCCAGGCGCTCTATACGGGAAAGGATTTCGTCATTCTCGACTTCGAAGGCGAACCCGCTCGACCCTTGAGCGAGCGCAAGCTGAAGCGCTCGGCCCTGCGCGATGTCGCCGGCATGATGCGCTCGTTCCAATACGGTGCTTACAGCGCGCTTTGGGCGCCTTCGATGAGAAGCGAGGATGTGCCGTTCCTCGAGCGTTGGGCTGACATTTGGTATCGGCAAATGAGCGCCACCTTTCTCCACAGTTATCTTGAGACAGCGGCTGACTCCAGTTTCATCCCGCAAAAGGAAAGCGACTTCACGCCGTTGCTCGAAGCCTATCTGCTCGACAAGGCGGTTTACGAAGTCGCCTACGAATTGAACCATCGACCCGACTGGGTCGTCATTCCCGTGCGCGGGATCAAGCACATTCTGAACCTGGCCTAACGAGTAAAGGATGAGTTGCACCAGTCAGCGAACAGCCAGCAAGAAGCGCTGACCCGCCAGAAGGATGAATGCTGCCCGCTATGGCGACTACTCGTGACGGCCAGAGTGTTTCTCTCCGGCCACGATCGCGACCGGCAGATCATTTCCGGGCGGCGGGAGCGGACAGGTGGCAAAGGGCGTAAAGGCACAAGGTGGATTTTCCGCCCGGTTAAAATCGAGCACCGTTGCGCCGTTGACCGGCTTGTCCGCATAGAGAAAACGGCCCGCGCTGTAGGTCTCTTTGCCGCTGGTCACGTCGCGAAAGATGATGAAGAGCGAGCCGTCTTCCTCTGTCACTGGTTGCAAAGTTAACTCTTTTCCTTCCAGGGTGAACTTCAACGTTCCCGGGCTCTGCATCTTGAAGTGTCCGCCGAGAACGTTAGGCACCATGAGGTCCTTTGGAGCGGGGAACGCTTCGAGCTGCGCCGGAATGCGGTAACTCTCGTTGATCGCAAACCAGTCCTGTCCTTTGAACCCCACTCTTGCTCGACTTTGACTATCTTTCAGCCGGACACCGTAGCGATCCTCGCGCTGGATAAGATAGAAAATCTGACTTCCGCTGTGAACCTCAGTTGGCTTGCCTTTTCCATCCGAAACGAGATTGGCAGTCGAAACCGGCTGGCCCTCGATTTGCGCTTCGACGCCTTTTTCGACGTGGAGGGTGGCGACGCCATGGTGAAAATCAATTTCGCCGAACTTACCCTGCTTGAAATTGTTTGTCAGGCGGACATCGAAGGCCGGGCCCGCTCCGATGGTATTGGTTCCTTCCTTTAACCAAAAGAGGCCGGCCAGCGCGAGCCAGCCGTCCGGCTTTTTCAGGTCGGCTTCTTCCTCGCTCCGCCATTTCTGCGTCGCCTCGATTAAAGTCGAATCGGCCAGCGCCGCGCAGAGCGAAACAAGAGAAATCGCGGCGAAAACGAAAGGGATTCTTTTCATCGACGTAGTTATGTACGCAAACCGGTGATTAGGCGAACCGACGGTCTCCGTTGCGTTCGCCAGGAAACGATTCTTGACTCGTCCGCAAGAGCCGGGGAATAAAATCACGCGGCATTCTTCTAGAGATAATGAAGTCTTTCCTGACAATTTTCGTTTTCGTCCTGACTGTGGGGAAGATGGGCGCGGAGGAGATCAAATTCAGCAGTGGTCCGCAACAGACGGCGTTGGTCGAACTTTATACTTCGGAAGGTTGCAGCAGCTGCCCGCCGGCGGAGGCGTGGCTGAGCCGCTTAAAGAACGATCCGAGCTTGTGGAAACAATTCGTTCCTGTCGCTTTTCACGTTGATTATTGGGACCGGCTCGGCTGGCGCGATCGCTTTTCCTCGAAACGCTGGACAGAGCGCCAGAGCAGCTATGCCGCGCTTTGGAGCGGCGACTCGATTTATACACCTGCCATCGTTATTAACGGCCGCGAAGAGCGTGATTGGTCGCGAACAAGCTTCTCTCAGCCTAACGAAAAACAAACTGGAACCTTACGGGTCATGAGCGGCGATGGGAAAACTTTTGCGCTTGAATTTCGGCCTGTCGATGGAACCGCGCGTGATTGGGATGCACATCTTGCGCTCCTCGGTTCGGAGATAACAACCGATGTCCGCGCGGGCGAGAACAGCGGGCGAAACCTGAAACACGATTTCGTGGTTCTCGATCTTCAGAATGCAGAGATGAAGTCCGACTCCGGCGCAGGCTCGGCCCGCCTAACAATCAACGCTCCGGTGGAGAATGTCCCGCGCCGGGCGATCGTGGCCTGGGTGACGCAGCGTGGAGAGTTGCCGCCGAGGCAGGCAACCGGCGGTTGGTTGCCCTCAAAGTAGTCGTAAGGCTCATCATCGGTTGAAGCGCCGGCAGCGGCCAGATTCCATGAAAATGCCTAACGAGAATAGGACGAACATCTTCCAGTAGCGGGCCGAAAGAGTCGATTGCGCTCTGCACGCGAAAACCATCCACCGCAAAATACTTGAAACAAACCGAAACCGCTGGCATGAGCCTTTGCTCCACATGTCCAAGATCGACTTCATCGGGATCGGCGCGCCGAAGTGCGGCACCACGTGGCTGTCGGCGCAACTCGAGGCGCACCCTCAGATTGGTTTCGCTCCGGACAAGGAAGTCTATTATTTCGCCGACACAATCCTGCGGCGGGTCGCGGGAAAAGAGCTAGGTTTTTTTCAAAGGGGCGAAACCTGGTATCACGAACAGTTCCCGGCTGCGTCCGAAGAAATTCGCTCGCGCGGTGAGTTTTGTCCAAACTATCTCTACTCCGAAGAAGCAGCGGAGCGGATTGCTGCCTACGATCCCGAAATCAAACTGCTCCTCTGTCTGCGTCCTCCAGTAGAAATGGTCTACTCCTGGTATTGGTATAACCGCAATGCCGTGGTCGCATCGTTGCCCCTAACCTTTGGCGAAATGATGGAGAACCCATTCCTGCGCGATTTGGGATGCTACGCTCGTCACCTCGAGCGTTATCTCTCACGGTTCCCGGCGAAGAACTTTCTGGTTATTCAGTTTGATGCTATCCGGCGTGACCCCGATCTCGTGCGGCAACAGACTTATAGATTCCTTAATGTCGCCGATGACTTTAAGCCACAGCTTTCTGCAGGTGGAAAAAACGCCGCTCGGGCGCCACGTTTCGCTCTCCTTCAAGCGAGCGCCCAACGCGTTTACGATGGAATTTCTGCCTTGCCCGGCGCGGGCAGGCTTCTTAAATCGCCTGCTGTTGCCAGAACCTTACAGAGTGTCTATCACCGTTTGAATAGCAAGGCACGAAAATACGAGCCACTCACTCCGGAAGAACATGACCGGTGGAGGAGTTACTACGCTGCTGACCAGAAAAAGCTAACTGAGTTACTGCAAGACCTTCACGTTGTGAGCTGAAAGCTGAGAGTCGGGACTCACCGACACCGGCAAGTGCCGAAGCGGCGAAGAGCTTATGTTCGGCGACTAGCTCGCTATATCCGAAACGGTGGTCGCTCGAAGACCTGGCGAGAAGGGGAACGCAATCCGCAAAGAGTCCGGCCTCTCGCAGAGGCTGTAAACCAGGGGCCCCCAACACTCTCTACCGCGGCATGCTTTGGCGAGCGCTGGGTTGTGCCCCTTCGGGCGGTGCAGATCAAAATGCGAGTGTTTCCTGCTTCGCCGGAACTTCCGCCGAAATCGCACTGTGGAATTTCTTCACCAGCTCATCAAGCTTGCCGACGTAATAATCCACGTTCTCGTCACGATTTTGTGGGTCGAAGTCTGTCACAGGCTTGGCGGCTTCGTAGGCCGCGACCTTCTTGGGAGAAGATTTGATGTAATAGCTGATCTGGTCGCCTGGTTTGTAATTTCGGCCGCTGGCGAGGGCCAGTTCATATGCGGCAGCGCGGTTGCGCCCGCCGGCCGCGATCTTCGAGCGATATTTCTCGAGCGAATCCTGAAGCGTATCAGTCTTCATCAACATCTCGACTGGCCATTCACGATCGCGGATTTTTCGGGCAAAGTCATCTCGCAAAGCCGCGATCGTGCCGGCTTTTCGCTCCATGAGAAGCTTGATCATTTCTTCGAGAAAGACGCGTTGAAACTTTTCCAGGCCACGGGACTTGAGCGCGCCGCCTTTAATCACCACTTCTCCTTCATTCGTTAGGAGTGCATAGTTTTTAGCCTTATAGCTGAACATGGCAGCGAACTGTTCATCGAACTCAACCTCGATGCCGGGCGGCAATTCCTTCGCCAGTCCATTTCGCAACTCCTCCACGCCCTGTTTGTCGGGAGGGACGAAATAGATGCCGTCGGTATCGACTTCTATGACCTGCGCGTCGCGCGACTTGAGCCAGTCGATCATTTTCTTGAGCAAGTCACGACCAATTTGAGTTACTCGCGACGCCGCCTCAAAATCAGCAAAGTTACCCTGAGCGAACCCAAGATAACCGTAGAAGCTATTGATCAGGATCTTGAAGGTGTTTTGCAAGGCGTGGAAATAACGGCGTTGCGCTGGGTCTTTCGCTTCCCGCATGTTACTCTTCGCCTGAAGTCGAAAACTCCGAAGGTCGGTCAGAAGATGACGGAAGATCTGGAGCTGATCAGTCGCAGGAAAACAATCGAACTGGAGCATGATGGAGGGATAAAGCGAAGCGACATCGCAATGCCAGACATCGCGCGCCACACCGGTGAAGAAGATGTCGGTGTAACCTCCCTCGAAGGATTGTGCCATCGGCATCTCGGGAATGCCATGGCGCTTCCGCAGATACTCGCGCAGGAAGAGCGCGTTGATGCGGGTGGCGTTGCCGCGCACAATCACGTCCTGATAGTTATAAGGAAAGATTTGTGCCTGGATGAAATAACTTGGGCTTAGCAGATCGGCGACGGCGCGAGTCTCGCGCACCGCACAAAGGGCGCGCTCGCGGTAACGCTGCGGATCGTCCTGCCAGGCGCGCTGCAGTTCCTTGCCGGAGAGTTGGGAAAGTTCCAGCGCGTTCGTTAGTCCAAAGTGCTGAGCGACATCGGTCCGCTCGAACCCGGACAGAGATCGCATTCCTACGTCGTAGAATTGGGCGAGCAGAAACGTGTCGACGAAGTGTCGCCCTTCGACGGTGAACTTGGGATAATCGATCGTCTTTTCGGCGATCTGGAGGCGCGAAGGACGCGAGCGCAGGAAACCGCCGCTCCGTCCCCAATCCAGCTTGGTCTTCAGCTTGCGCGCCCGCGCGACCAGAAGCGGGAGATCAAACTTGAAAAGGTTATGACCTTCAATCACATCCGGATCGCGTTCCTCAATTAGACTCGTTAGGCGCTTGATCGCGGCGTGCTCCGACTCGTCAATCGCACTGGGATTCACTTCGATCAGTTCTTCCCATCCGGTGTTATCAGAAACGGCAATGCTGGTGATGTGATCGTCGGCTCCCGCATCGAGATCGCCGCCCGAAAAGGAAAGCACCTCGATCTGTACCCGCTTCAGCTCTTCGAATGCGAGTTGCTTGAAGAGAGTGCGTCCGGTGTGAGTGAGATAATGTTGCACCGGATCGCTCAGGGCGAAGAAATTGCGGCCGGATTTCTTGATGCCGTTGCGGAGAGCGATCAGTTCCTTCCAGCTGTCCGTCGTGACCAGCCAGTTATATTTTAGGTCGCCGCTGAGTCTCTCCGCGTTCGTTAGTCCGAGATCGGCCACGTCGCCGTCAGTCCAAACGAAAGGATGAAACTCTTCGATCTCGCAAACGGTTGCTCCGCCTTTCTCACGCCGATAAACCTTCACCGTTCCCGTGTCGCCCAACTCGATTGCAACGATCCGCGGCGTCGGATCGGCGCCAAAGAGCATCTCGTTATCCTCGAAAGCCACTCCGAAGGTTGGCCGGTCGCATGGCCGCTGGCAAATCCGTGGTGCCTTTGCCACCAAAAAACAGGCCCAAAACGAACTTTCATTCGAGGCGGCAAAGATTTTCGAAACCGCGCGGTCTGTTTGACTGTCGATAGACGAGACGGGCCAGCATTTTCCTATGTCTAAACGATTTCTCTGGCTCGTGATTGGAGCCGCGACCTTGCTATGCGTCTGGTGGTTTGGCCACTGGGGCGACCAGACAAGCAATGCCGCCCCGGGCGGGCGAAGCGGCGTGAGCGCCGGTCCGATTCCGGTTGTTGCGGGAAAGGTGGAGAAAAAGGATGTGCCGATTTACCTGGATGGTCTCGGTACCGTTCAGGCGTTCAACACCGTCATTGTCCGGACACGTGTTGATGGCGAGCTGACGCAGGTCCTTTTCAAGGAAGGGCAGGACGTGAAAGTGGGCGACCTGCTGGCGGTAGTTGATCCGCGGCCCTATCAGGCGGCGCTCGACCAGGCGATCGCGAAAAAGGAGGGGGACGAAGCGCAGCTCAGTAACGCTCACGTGGTTTTGGCGCGCAATACCGACCTGATCAAAAAGCAGGTCATCGACCAGCAGACCTACGACACGTCGAAGTTTACGGCCGACCAATTCAAGGGAACGGTCGAGGCCGATGCAGCGGCGATCGAGACCGCGCGGACGCAGCTTGATTACACGCAGATCAAGTCGCCAATCAATGGGCGCATTGGGATTCGGATGGTCGATGCGGGCAACGTTATCCATGCCGCCGACACGAACGGCATTGTCGTCATTACGCAGCTGAAACCGATCTCAGTCGTCTTCACCTTGCCCGAACAGGATTTGCAGGAATTACTAAACCAGGGCGGCGCGCCGGGTGGTCTTCCGGTGGAGGCGCTCGATCGCGGAAACACGACCCCGCTCGGCAAAGGCACGCTTTCGGTGATCGACAACGAGATCGATCAGGCAACTGGGACGGTAAAACTGAAGGCGATGTTCCCCAACGACGACCTGAAACTTTGGCCGGGAAAATTCGTCAACGCGCGACTTGTCCTGAAAACGCAGAAAGCCGCGACCGTTGTGCCTGCGGAAGTAGTGCAGCGAGGACCGCAAGGTTCCTACGCGTATGTCGTCAAGCCAGACCGCACGGTGGCGATGCAAACCGTCAAAGTCGGTCCGACCGAGAATGGTCAGACGGTGATTTTCAGTGGACTCACGCCTGGACAGGAGGTGGTGGTCGATGGCCAATACAAATTGCAGCCAGGCGCACACGTTGAACTGGTTGCCGCGCGGGGCCAGCAGCAGTCAGCAGGGGACAAGACGCCGAAGCCACCTGGCCACCGAGGAAAATCGTGAGCGAACCGCCCGTTAGGCGAAAGCGACCCGAAACAATGGTCAAGCGATGAGCATTTCCGAGCCATTCATTCGTCGGCCGGTCGCGACTTCGCTCCTCATGGTCGGAGTCATCTTGCTGGGATTGTTAGGCTACAAGCTCCTCCCGATTTCCGCCCTGCCGGCGGTCGATTTTCCGACGATTGAGGTAACGACCATTTATCCCGGCGCGAGCGCCGATGTGATGGTCTCGTCGATCACGACTCCACTCGAGCGGCAGTTCGGGCAGATCAGCGGCCTCGCGTCGATGAACTCGACTAGCTCGTTCGGCACTTCCTCGATCACGCTTCAATTCGTCCTCGATCGGCCGATTGATGTTGCCGCCCAGGACGTGCAGGCCGCCATCAATGTCGCGACTGGTTATTTGCCGAAGGACCTTCCGAACCCGCCAAAATACAACAAAGTCAATCCTGCCGACACACCGATTCTCACGCTTGCGATCACCTCGGACTCGTTGCCGCTCGACCGGGTGAATGATTTTGCCGATACGCTCCTTGCGCAAAAGCTGAGCGAAGTTAGCGGCGTTGGCCTGGTCACGATCGAGGGAAATCAGAAGCCGGCCGTGCGGGTGCAGGTGAATCCGGCAGCGATCTCCTCGTTAGGCCTGAGCCTCGAAGACGTTCGCACAATCCTCGGCCAGGCGAACGTCAACTCGCCGAAGGGGAGCTTCAATGGTCCGGAGCAATCGTTCACGATCGGATCGAATGACCAGATTTTTTCCGCCGATGCCTACAAGCCGATCATCGTCGCTTACAAGAATGGCGCGCCGATTCGGCTCGGGGATGTCGCGAAGGTAATCGATAGCGTCGAGAACGATCAGTTGGGCGCATGGGTTGCGACCAGGAAGCGCGAGCAGCCTGCGGTCCTCCTCGACATCCAGCGACAGCCGGGCGCAAACATCATTCAAACGGTCGACAGCGTGAAGGCACTGCTGCCGAAGTTGACCGGCACGCTGCCGCCCTCTGTGCACGTTTCGATTCTCGCCGATCGCACGGAAACGATCCGCGCCTCAGTGAGCGACGTGCAGTTCACCCTGCTACTTACGATCGCGCTCGTCGTCATGGTGATGTTCGTTTTCCTGAGAAAACTCTGGGCAACGGTAATCACGAGCGTGGCACTGCCGTTGTCACTCATCGGGACCTTCGGGATCATGTATCTCGCCGGATTCTCCCTCGACAACCTCTCGCTGATGGCGCTGACGATTTCGACCGGCTTTGTGGTCGACGACGCGATCGTGATGATTGAAAACATCGTTCGCTTCATTGAAGCTGGCGACACGCCCTTGGAAGCGGCTCTGAAAGGCGCGCGGCAGATTGGTTTCACCGTTGTCTCGCTCAGCGTTTCGCTCATCGCGGTTTTCATTCCGCTTCTTTTCATGACCGGAATCGTCGGCCGCCTTTTCCGTGAATTTGCCATCACCATGTCGGTCGCCGTCGTGGTTTCGGCTTTCGTTAGTCTCACGCTTACTCCGATGATGTGCGCGAAATTGCTCAAGCCCGAGAGCGACGAGGATCGAGCGCACGAGAACCGCTTCTTGCGCGCGACGGAGGATTATTTCGAGCGCTTCCGCAATTTGTACGAAACCGGCCTGCGTTGGGTGATGAAGCATCAGGGCTTCACTCTCACTGTATTTTTCATCACTCTGGGCGTGACGATTTTCCTCTACATCGTCATTCCGAAAGGGCTGCTGCCGCAACAGGACACTGGCGTAATCGTCGGGGTGACCGACGCGGCCGAAGACATTTCCTTCAAGGCCATGACGGAGCATGTCCACGCCGTCTCCGATATCGTTAGGCAGGATCCGGATGTGGCAAGTGTTTCGGCCTCAGTCGGCGCCGGAACGGTGAACCCGACCGTCAATACCGCGCGTCTCTACATCGTGCTCAAGCCGCATAACCAACGAAGTGCGACCGCGCAGGAAATTATCGACCGGTTGCGCGAGAAAACGCGCGGGGTGGAAGGTATTTCGCTCTACATGCAGGCGGCGCAGGATTTGCAGATCGATGCGCGCGTCAGCCGAACTCAATACCAATATATTCTGCAAGATGCCGACGCGGCGGAGCTGGCGCAGTGGACGCCAAAGCTCGTGCACAAACTGGGACAGCTTCCACAGCTGGCCGACGTGGCAAGTGATCAACAAGTCAACGGTTTGCAGCTGAATATTGATGTCGATCGCGAGAAGGCTTCGCGCTTGAACGTACTCACGCAGGCGATCGATGACACACTTTACGACGCTTTCGGCCAGCGGCAGGTCTCGATCATTTTTACGCAATCAAATCAGTTCCGCGTCATTCTCGAAGTTGAGCCGCAGTTTCGTTCCTCGCCCAAAGTGCTCGACAAGATCTACGTCAAATCGAGCACGGGCGAACCGGTACCGTTGAGTGCCTTTGCCACCATGCACGAGAGCAACACGCCGCTCTCCATCCCGCATCAGGGACAATTTCCGTCTGCGACCATTTCCTTTAATCTGCGCAACGGCAGTTCGCTCAGCGACGCCGTTCCGGCGATCGAAAAGGCGGAGAAGGAAATTGGATTACCCGACACGATTGCGACTTCTTTTACCGGCGCCGCCGCCGAATTTCGTTCCAGCCTAACGAGCGAGCCGCTCCTCATCCTCGCCGCCGTGATCGTGATCTACATCGTCCTCGGCGTGCTTTACGAAAGCTATATTCATCCGTTGACGATTCTTTCGACGCTGCCGAGCGCCGGCGTTGGTGCGCTTCTCGCGCTCCAGATCTGCCGGACCGACTTTTCGTTAGTCGCGCTCATCGGCATCATCCTTCTTATCGGCATTGTAAAGAAGAACGCGATCATGATGATCGATTTCGCTCTCGAAGCCGAACGCAGGGAAGGGCTTTCCCCCGAGGAATCGATCTACCAGGCCTGTCTGCTGCGCTTTCGCCCGATCATGATGACGACCGCCGCGGCATTGTTAGGCGCGCTGCCTCTCGCCCTCGAACACAACACCGGCAGCGAACTGCGTCGTCCGTTAGGCATTTCCATCGTCGGCGGCCTGCTTCTCTCGCAGTTCCTCACGCTCTACACCACGCCGGTCATTTATCTCTACATGGAACGGGCGCGGTGCTGGTTCGATGAGCGCCGCCATCGCGGGCGACTCGAGCAGGCATCGCTGCCACTGCGAACGGCTGCGAAAGAGCGCGAGCCAGAGTTCGCCGGCGTTGGAGCGAATGGGAACCGCAATGGGAAGGGTGGATTTTGAGATGAGCGACCAGCCATCAACGCAGGACTTCGCCGGACGCGTTGTCATCGTCACGGGTGCCTGGCGCGGGCTCGGGCGCGCTGCAGCGGAGCGCTTCCACGAACGTGGCGCCGCGGTAGCGGTGAATGTGCGCGACCCCGGGCGCGCCGAGGATCTCGCGTCCTCGATCGGCGAACGCGCACTGGCCGTGCCGGGCGACATCGCCTCGCCTGGTGTTGCGGAGGAGATCGTGCGCATGACACTTAGCCGCTTTGGCCGCATCGATGTTGTCGTTAACAACGCCGCCCTCGCGCTCTCCACGCGGTTTCCTGACCTCAGCCCGGACGAATGGCGCGCCGCGCTTGAGGTCAATCTCACCGTGCCGTTTCTGCTCACAAAGGCGGCGCTCCCGGCGATGCAGGCACAGCGCTACGGCCGCATCATTAATATCTCTTCGTCGGCTGGCCGGATGGTCAGCACCCTCGGGGGCGCGCATTACACTGCATCGAAGGCAGGCCTGCTCGGCCTCACCCGCGCCGCCGCGAAAGAACTCGGTAAGTTCGGCATCACCGTGAATGCGGTCTGCCCCGGGATGATCGACACGGAGCTGACGCGGGAGCATGCCAACGACGATTTGCTGCAGCGCCTCGCCGCGAACTACCCAGTCCCGCGCCTCGGCACCGCTCGCGAGGTTGCGGACTTGATTTGCTTCGCTGCCTCGGAGGCCGCTGGCTACATCACCGGCGCGTCGTTCGATATCAATGGCGGCGACTTGATGATGTGATGAAAGAAAGCGTGCGCGTCCTCCTCGCCCTCATCGCCGCGGTCCTGCTCGGCGTCCTCATCGCGGCATCCAAAAACGGCGCGCTGATCCGAGCGGCCGACACCATTGCACCGATCGGCACGCTCTGGGTGAATGCGATTCGCATGACGGTGATCCCGCTCGTCGTCTCGCTGCTGATCATCGGAGTCGCATCGGTGTCGGACATAAAGTCGATCGGCCGACTCGGCGGACGAACGCTCGTTACTTTTTTGCTGCTTCTCCTTGCAGTTGCCGCCGTCGTTATTCCGTTCGCGCTGGCGATTTTCGCGCTCCTGCCTGCACACGGGGTGCTGCAGCTTCCAGCCGGCGCGGTTGAAGCGGCGAATCAAATCTCTGCCGAATTACAGAGGCAAACGTTCTCGGCGTGGCTTGTCTCGCTCCTCCCTTCAAACCCGATCGCTGCCGCCGCAGGCGGGGCGATGATGCCGCTCATCCTCTTCACTCTCCTCCTCGCGCTCGCGATTGCGCGCTCGCCCGAGGCGTCGCGTCAGACGCTGACGCGTTTCTTTCGCGCTCTGAGCGAGGCGATGCTCATTCTTGTCCGCTGGATCATTCTCGCCGCGCCGTTCGGCGTGTTCGCGCTCGTCCTTCCACTCGCCACTCATGCCGGCGCAACGCTGGCTGGCGCAATCGGTTTCTACGTCGTGACCTACTCGCTTGCGAGCATCGCCGTTACTCTTCTGCTTTACCCCGTCGTCGCGATCGCGGGCCGCGTCCCGCTCCGCCGTTTCGCACGCGCCGCGCTGCCGCCGCAACTCATCGCTTTCAGTTCGAGTTCGTCGATCGCATCGCTGCCGGCGCTTATCGAGACGGCCGAGAACAACCTGCAACTGCCCGAGCGCGTCACCGGATTTGTTCTGCCCCTTGCCGTCTCCACGTTCAAGATTGCGGCGCCAGTGTCGTGGACGATCGGCGCGCTCTTCGTCGGCTGGTTCTACGGTGTGCCGCTCTACATCGGCAACGTAGCGACGATCGCTTTCGCGGCGGTGTTTCTTGCGTTTGCCGTGCCGGGCATACCACGCGGCGCGTTCATCATGCTGACGCCACTCTTTCTCGCCATCGGTCTGCCGGCCGAAGGCATCGGGATCCTGATCGCCGTCGATGCGATCCCCGATGTCTTCGCCACCGTGCTGAACACGACCGGACACCTCACTGCAGCGACGCTCGTCGCGCGAAGATCCGATGACCGTGTCGACGAGGTCCCGCTCGATCTGATCGGAACAGGCAACGCGAACCAAATGAGATGATCGGTCGTGAACATTTCTGAGCCATTCATTCGACGACCGGTGGGGACTTCACTTCTCGCCGCGGGAATTCTGATTCTTGGGGCGGTGGCGTATCATTTTTTGCCGGTCGCACCGCTCCCAAAGGTTGATTACCCGACGATCAATGTGAGCGCGCAGGAACCGGGGGTCGATCCGCAGACAGCCGCTTCCTCTCTCGCCGCGCCCTTGGAGCGACGCTTCTCGCAGATCGCAGGTGTGACCGAGATCACTTCCGTGAGTTCGTTAGGCGGATCGAGCATTACGATCCAGTTCGATCTCAGCCGCGACATCAACGGCGCGGCCCGCGACGTCGAGAGCGCGATCAACGCCTCCGCGGGAGAACTACCGAGCGGCCTGCCGAATCCGCCTTCCTATCGCAAGATCAATCCGTCGGACGCGCCCATCATGGTGTTGGCGATGACTTCCGACGCGCAGCCGCTCTCGCAGATTTACAATCTTGCCGACCAAATCATCGCTCAGCGCATCAGCCAGATCGATGGAGTGAGCCAGGTGATCATCGGCGGCGGCGCGAAGTCGGCTGTGCGTGTGCAGATGAATCCGGTCGCGCTCGCCTCGATGGGACTCAGCATCGAGGACATCCGGCAAAAGCTTTCGCAGGTAAACGTGAACGAGCCAAAAGGCGCGCTGGACGGCGTAACGCGGCGTTACGTCGTCACGAGCAACGACCAGTTGCTCCAGGCCGATCAATATTTGCCAATCATCGTCGCACAGCATAACGGCGCCGCTGTGCCGTTGCGCGATATCGGCAACGCGATCGACGGCCCGGAAAACACCCAGCAAGCCGGTCTCTTCAATAACAAGCGCGCGGTCCTCCTGGTCGTCTTCAAGCAACCCGACGCGAACGTGGTAGCGACCACCGACCAGATCAATGCGCTCCTGCCGCAGCTCCGCACTTGGCTGCCGCCGAGTGTGCGCCTCGACGTGATGAACGATCGCACGGCCACGATCCGCGCCTCGGTCAACGACGTGCAACTCACGCTCGTGATCACGATGGGACTGGTCGTGATGGTGATGTTTCTTTTTCTGCGGCGCTTCTGGCCCACGTTCATCTCGGGAATCACGATGCCGCTCGCGCTTGCCGGCACTTTCGGCGTGATGTGGCTGCTCGGTTATAGCCTCGACAATCTTTCGCTCATGGCTCTGACCGTCTCGACCGGTTTCGTAGTCGATGACGCGATCGTGGTTATCGAGAACATCGTGCGCTTCATTGAAAAAGGTGACGCGCCCCTTGAGGCCGCGCTCAAAGGCGCGCGCCAGATCGGGTTTACTGTCGTCTCGATCAGCATTTCGTTAGTCGCGGTTTTCATTCCGTTGCTCTTCATGGGCGGATTGATCGGACGCCTCTTTCACGAGTTCGCTGTCACCTTGAGCGTGGCGATTCTGGTTTCGGGGATCGTTAGTCTCACGCTGACCCCGATGCTATGCAGCCGCTTCCTCCGACGCGACAATCCTCAGGAAAAACGCGGCCGCTTCCATCGGGCGAGCGAGAGCGCGTTCGACGCGGTCCACAAATTCTATGCGCGGACGCTGAAGTGGGTGCTCGACCACGAATACACCATGCTCATCGTGACCGCGCTCGTGATCGTCGCCACGGTCTGGCTTTACTTCGTCGTGCCAAAAGGATTTTTTCCGCAACAGGACACCGGCCAGTTGATGGGCACGACCGAAGCCGCGCAGGACATCTCCTTCGAGGCAATGAAGGCGAAACAGCAGGAGGTCGTGAAGATCGTCATGAGCGATCCGGCGGTGCAGGCGGTCGGTTCGTTTTTTGGCGGCGGCAGCGGCTCGGCCCTGAACAACGCACGCATGTTCATCTCGCTGAAACCTGAAGGTCACGGCAAAGACGAGCGAAGCGACTCGGCCGGCGCAGTCATCGCGCGATTGCGGAGGAAGCTTTCTAAAATTCCGGGCGCGTATCTTTTTCTCGTGCCGGGTCAGGACATTCGCGTCGGCGGCCGCTCCTCGAAAGCGATGTATCAATACGCCCTAACGGATCAAAATATTGATGAACTGAACACCTGGGCGCCGCGCCTGCTGGCGAAACTGAAGCAATATCCACAGATCAAGGACGCGACGAGCGACCAGCAGTTTCGCGGCTTGCAGGAGAACGTGGTGATCGACCGCGACGCTGCCGCGCGTCTCGGCATTCAACCGGACGCCGTCGACAGCACGCTCTACAGCGCGTTCGGGCAGCGCCAGGTCTCGATCATTTACACGCAGCAAAACCAGTATCACGTCGTGCTGGAGGTAGACCCGCGCTTCCAACTTTCCCCCAGTTCGCTCGACAAGATTTACGTCAAGTCTCCCAGTGGAAACCAGGTGCCGCTGAGCGCGATCGCGCATTTTGAAACGACCAACACGCCGCTCTCGATCAATCATCAAGGACAATTCCCGTGCGTCACGCTTTCGTTTAACACCGCCCCGGGCGTATCGTTAGGCGAAGCGACCCAGCTTATTGAAAAGGCGGCGCGCGAATTGCGCATGCCGAGCAGCATCCGCGGAAATTTCGCCGGCACGGCGGAGGTTTTTCAAGCTTCACTCTCTACACAGCCGCTGCTCATTCTTACCGCATTGATCGCGGTCTATATCGTGCTCGGCATGCTCTACGAGAGTTTAATTCATCCCCTGACGATTCTTTCGACGTTGCCTTCAGCCGGCCTCGGCGCGCTCCTCGCCATGCTTGTAACTGGCGACGAACTTTCGCTCGTCTCGACGATTGGCATCATTCTCCTCATCGGCATCGTAAAGAAGAATGCGATCATGATGGTCGACTTCGCGCTCGAAGCCGAACGTCACGAAGGATTGAGCCCGGAGGAATCGATTTACCAGGCGTCACTCGTCCGGTTTCGGCCAATCGTGATGACGACGATGGCGGCGATGTTCGGCGCGGTGCCGCTTGCCATCGGCATGGGTGTGGGAAGTGAATTGCGGCAGCCGTTAGGCATTGCCATCGTTGGCGGCCTGCTTGTCTCGCAGGTGCTCACCCTTTACACCACGCCGGTAATTTATCTCGCGCTTGATCGCCTGCGCACGCACGACAAAAAAACGACTCCGTCCAAGGTGACTTGGGAACCGACTATTGGCGTCGCCGGTCGCACCCAGTACACGGCCGGATAAAGTTTTGTCCCTGGTCGTGACGACGCGAAGAAGAAGGATCAAACTTAAACAGATTCGCTAGGGCACGACGGTGAGCACGAGATCGTTTTGACCGTTACCGCCTTTGTAGGTGGCTTGCAGGTTGTTGCCGTTGATGGTGACAATGGCGCCCTCGGCCAGATTGTTAAATGTGCCACTGGTTGCCTGCGAACCGGTGTTTATGATGACCGGAATGACCATGCCAACCGGCAATGTCCCTGGATCATCCTAACCGTTCAACTGAATGGTGGCTCCATGACTGATGGTTAGACTCTTGGCACTAACAGTGTTGGCTTTGATTCGATTTGTCTTTGCCTTAACCATTCGTAGATCGCGGCATAGGCGGAAACCGCGACGGAGGCGAAGACGAACTGGAAGGATGAAATGGACTGGAAAATTCGCGTGCTTGCTTTTCATCGATGGGGCTTTCTACTCTGCGAAATGAAACTTTCGGCTTTCACCGCGGTCCTCGTTACTTTCGCTGTTGCACCCATTGGACGCGCCGCTGACCAGACGCCCGCGCAACTCGCAGATCGAGAGCTGCCATCTCTCCTTGCGATCTATAAGGATGTGCACGCGCATCCCGAGCTCTCGACACAGGAAAAGCAGACTTCGGAAATGCTGGCTAAGGAACTCAAGGCTGCTGGTTGCGAAGTGACCGATCACATCGGCAAATACGATCAGCCTGGGCTGACCGGTTACGGCGTCGTCGGCCTGATGAAGAATGGCGACGGGCCAGTGGTGCTTGTGCGCACGGACATGGATGCGCTGCCGGTCGAGGAAGAAACTGGCCTGCCTTACGCAAGCAAGGTGATGACAAAGGATAACTCCGGCCAGGAAGTACATGTCATGCACGCCTGTGGTCACGATGAACACATTGCAACCTTCATTGGTGTGGCGCGCGCTTTGACAAAACTCAAGGACCAATGGCATGGCACGATCGTCTTCGTTGGCCAACCAGCGGAAGAAGCCTTCGGCGGCGCGCGGGCAATGTTAAAGGACGGACTGTACACTCGTTTCCCCAAACCGGATTACGCTCTTGGCTTTCACGATAACGCTCAGATGGAAATCGGACGTATCGGAGTTACTCCGGGTTATACCTATGCAAACGTCGATTCGGTAGATGTGACTGTGCACGGTGTCGGTGGCCATGGAGCATATCCGCACAAGACGAAGGACCCGGTTGTGCTATCGGCCGAGATGATCAACATGTGGCAAACGATTGCCAGCCGGGAGAATAATCCGCTCGATCCGATCGTTGTTACCGTAGGATCCATTCACGGCGGGACCAAGCACAACATCATTCCGGATCAGGTGAAGATGCAGCTAACCGTCCGCAGCTATAAGGATGAGGTGCGCCAGCGCGTCCTTGTCGCGATCGAACAGATCGCCAAAGGCTGTGCGCTCGCGGCCGGTTGGCCTAACGACAAAATGCCGGAGATAAAGGTGCTGAAGGGCGAATTTGTTCCGGCCACTTACAATAATCCGGAGCTAACCAAGAGGCTGGTTGGCGTCTGGAAAAATTCGTTCGGCGACAAAAACGTCGAGATTATCGATCCAACGATGGGCGGTGAAGACTTTGCCGAATACAGCCTGCCGGATCATTCGATTCCCGCAGTCGACTTCCACGTCGGTGCGGTTGCTCCTGACAAGGTGGCCGCCTCGAAAAAGCCGGATGCCCCGCCATTGCCCAGTTTGCACTCGAGCAAATTCGCGCCCGTCCCCGAGCCAACCATCCGCACCGGCATGATTGCGATGACCAGCGCGGTCCTCGACCTGATGAAGAAATAGTCGCCGGGTTTTCCCCCGCCGAACGTTCACTGGGGCAAGGCACCCACTTATGACTCAGCCTCACTCCGGTCGCCGGGGTTATAAGGGAAATGTTTGTTCTTGAGACGCTCTGGAACGCGCTTGGTCTTTTCGGCTTCGATTTCTTCCGTGGCTGCGCCTAACGACTCATAGGCTTCGCGATTCTTCGGCGCGCGACACATGTAGGCCGTGGCATGGGCGAGAGGGATGCGCGCTTCCGGCATGCCGACAAACTCGACCGCCTGTTGGGTCGCAACGGCGAGCGGCAACGCTTCGGGATCGGCCAGACCTACATCTTCACTGGCAAAAATGACGATCCGTCGCGCGATGAAACGAAAGTCCTCGCCGGCGTGCAGCATCTTGGCCAGCCAATAGATCGCGCCTTTTTCGTCGGACGCGCGCATGCTTTTGATAAAAGCACTGATCGTGTCGTAATGAGCGTCGCCTGCCCGATCGTAGACCACAGCCTTGGTCTGGATGCTTTCCTCTGCAACGTGAAGGGTGAAATGAATGATCCCTTTCTCGTTAGGCGGAGTCGTTAGCACGCCGATCTCGAGGGCATTAAGACATTTGCGAGCGTCGCCATCGCTGAGTTTCGCGAGATGACGTTTCGCGTCGCGATCCATCTTCACCCGGTAATTGCCCAATCCCCGTTCCTTATCTTCCAGGGCACGGTCGATGAGCCTTTCGAGATCGTCGACGCCTAACGACTCTAGCTGGAAGACCTGCGAGCGCGAAACCAGCGCGCTGTTGACATAGAAGAAGGGATTGTAAGTCGTCGCGCCGATAAGTCGCAGGTTGCCGCTTTCCACGTCGGGCAAAAGAATATCCTGTTGCGCCTTGTTAAAATGATGGATCTCGTCAACGAATAGGATCGTCTTGCGACCGGCCGTGCGCAGCCGATTTTGCGCCGCGGCCACGACTTTACGCATCTCTGCCACATTACTTTCGACTCCGCTTAAGCGTTCGAATTTGGCCTTTGTCATCTCCGCGATGATCTGCGCGAGAGTTGTCTTGCCGCTCCCCGGCGGCCCAGAAAGAATCACCGAAGGCAAGCGATCGGCCTCAATTGCTCGCCGGAGCAGTTTTCCCGGAGCGAGGATGTGTTCCTGGCCGACCAATTCCTCGAGGGTGCTCGGCCGCATACGGCTGGCGAGCGGGGCAGCGGCATCCGTTTCGCGCGGAGTTTCTCGCTCAGCGCCGAAGAGATCTTGCACAGGACAGAATAACGAAGGCCGTTGAAGTTGCCAATTGCTTGACCGCGGGAAAACGGGCCCGCATTCTGAGACATGCAAACAGCGCGAGCTGGCCTGTGCAATGACAACTCTGAAGGTCTTTTCCGAAAGGGCGCTGCTCCATGAAAAAGATTCTTGTTCCGGTTGATTTTTCTCCCGCAATGGATGGCGTTCTCGCGACTGCGCGCCAAATGGCGGAAGCATTCCAAGCCGAGCTACATTTCATTCACGTGCGCGAGATCGCTGCCTTGCCGGTGTTTCCTGCCGCCACAATCGGATATCCAGGTATCGGAATGCCGGAAATGGGTTTGCCAGGTTCGCAGCCGATTGATCCTGCAATGTTTGGTTCGCAGGGTAATCCTAACGACAAATCTCGTATCGATCGTCTGAAGGACGAACTCTCGGGCCATGGCCTGCCGTGCTTCGCTCACGAACCAGAGGGAGCGGTCGTCCAGGAACTTTTACGCGTCGCAGATGAGATTCGCGCGGATCTGATCGTTATGGGTTCGCACGGTCATGGCTCCGTCTACAATTTGCTCGTTGGCAGTGTCACCGAAGGTGTCTTGAAAGCTGCACGCCGTCCGGTTCTCCTTGTGCCCGCGCCTGTCAGACGAAAGTAATCTTCTCTCCCGGCAGGTAGGCAACGACGCGTTACCTATGCCTTGCTTGTCCTGGCAATTGCCGGAAGGTTCCAGATCATGGTGCTTCCAAGGCGCTTCATTTGTCTTATCCTGTTTCTCAGCTTCAACGCTGGCCTGACGAATGCCGGCTTGCTTCCTTTTAGCACGGTGTTCAGGGGCCGCGACCAATTTGAGCGACTGGTGCAGGAAGCCCGTGCGCAAAACTGGAAATCTCTTCCCATCGGCGAGCGTACCGCCACGGTGGGGCGCGCCTTGGTCGGCACCCCTTATAAGTCCTACACTTTGGAGATCGACGACCAGATTGAAGCCCCTTCCGCTAACTTCTATGGGATGGATTGCTGGACCTTTTTCGAAATCGCGCTCGGCTTCTCCCGAATGCTGCGAGATCCGGAACAGTCGTGGACTCCAGAGCAGTTCTTGCATTACATCGAGCTGGACCGTTATCGCAACGGCCACTGCACCGGCGCCTATCTTTCACGTCTCCATTATCTCGAAGACTGGTTAGCGGATAATGAGCGTCGTGGACTGGTTGACGATCTTACCAGGCAATTGGGTGGCGTGAGCGTAAACCATGCTGCTCATGAGATGACTTACGGCTGGCGGCACTATCGCTATCTCAAGGCCAATCCGAAGCTACTAGGACCGCTGGGCGAAATGGAGGCACGCGTTACTGCCCGACCACTCTACCAGATTCCGAAAAACAGAATCGCAGGTATCGAGCCGAAGTTAAAAAGCGGCGATATCATTGGAATCATTTCCCGCGATCGACCTGGCCTTTACTCCACATCACATGTTGGTCTGGCTTACAGAACGAACGATGGTGTTCTTCACTTCATGCATGCTTCCTCGCCACATAACTATGGCAAGGTGGTAGTTGATTCCCGGCTCTCCAGTTATCTGGCTCGTTATCGCAGCGACACGGGGATTCTTGTCGCCCGGCCGCTCAAGTAACCATTAGTTTCCCCCGCGAGAGATGCTCGGGAATGACTTCGGAGGAAGTGCGTTCACTCATAGTCCCGCATCTCCCTGACTATGCGCGACAGTTTTTGCACGGCTTCTTCCGCATCTGGACCTCTGGCCTCCAGGGTTGCGCCAGCGCCGCAGTCGAGGTTGGCGCGCATCACATCGATGAGACTAAGCGCGGAAAAGCGGCCCGCCTTGGTTATCAGCCAAATCTCAGAGCGAAAGACATTCGCATGCCTAACGAACTCGGCGGCCGGACGCGCATGCAGGCCCAGTTCATTGAGAATGGTGACCTCGCAGCGCGCCTCCTGGCTCTTCATTGGTTCGTGCCCCAACGACGATGCAGAAGCCGCTCCACCGGCGCGAAGAATGTTTTATCTGCGAGCAGACCGATCACGACAATGACGAACATGATCGCTATCACCTGATCCATGGCATTTAGCTCGCGCCCATAATGCAAGAGCTGGCCAAGGCCAAAGCCGGTAAGGATGGTAACAAAGATCTCTGCGGCCATGAGAGAACGCCAGGCGAAGGCCCAGCCCTGCTTCATTCCGCTCACTATAAAAGGAAAAGCGGCCGGCAGAATGACCGTCAGCCAAATGTGAAAACCCTTCGACCCCATCGTTAGCGCAGCTCGCCGATAAATCGGTGGCACATGTCTGACACCAGTGTCAGTCGCGATTACCACCGACCATAAAGTTCCCATGACCACGACAAAAAGCATTGCAGCTTCGCTTTGTCCAAACCAGAGAAGAGCAAGCGGCACCCAACACACGCTCGGCAGAGTCGTCAGGCCCAGAGATAGCGTGCCGATCGTGTCGTGAAGAACATTCCAACGAGCACTCAATAGACCCAGAGGAACACCACCTATCAGGCCGATCACATAACCTATCAGTAATCGTCTTACGGTGATAACAATCGCGCTCCAAAGCGTACCGTCGGCGATCGCGGATTGCAGATACTCGACCACCTTGATCGGCGCAGGAAGCAGGACTGGCGACCAGATTTGCGCTCGCACGACTAAGTGCCAGATCAATACCAAGCCGGCAAAAAATAGGATGGCGAAGATAATGCGTCTCATTCTGCGATTGGTCCGTTTCCGTTCTTAAATCCTTTGAGAGAACCTGTGATGCGGGTGGCGTATTCCGCCAGATGAATGCTGTTAATGTCGCGCGGGCGCGGCAATTTGATAACAAACTCTTCCCGAATACGTCCGGGGTGAGGGGAAAAGAGCATGACGCGATCGCCCAGACAGGCTGCTTCCCGCACGTTGTGAGTGACAAAGATAATCGTCTTACGCCGGCTCTCCCAGATGCGCTGTAAGTCGCCGTATAACTGTTCGCGGGTTAGCGCATCCAGGGCGGCAAAAGGCTCGTCCATGAGGAGCATGCGCGGATTAGGAGCAAGCGCACGCGCCAGGGCGACACGCTGCTTCATGCCGCCTGACAACTCATGGATGTTAGAACGTTCGAACTTGGACAATCCGACCAACTCCAGATAGTAGCGCGCAACGTCCTTACGATCTTTACTCGTCAGGTTCGGCTTCATCTTTAACCCAAAGAGTATGTTCCCGAGGACATCGAGCCAGGGAAAAAGAGCGGACTCCTGAAACATCACGAGGCGCTCGCGGCCAGGTCCGGTTACCCTCAAGCCATCAGCTGTCACAGTGCCGCTATCCGGCTTCTCAAGACCGGCGATGATATTGAGCAAAGTCGACTTGCCGCAACCGCTTGCCCCGACGAGACAGACAAATTCGCCCTCACCAACCTGCAAGCTAACCTGATCCAGGGCCTGGACAGGCCCCGTTCTGGTCTTAAAGCTTTTGGAAACGCTTTCGACGTTCAACTTGCTTGGAGGCAGAAATTGCAGCTCCTCCCTGACGGTGGTGCTGGCAGTCGCGGGCAATTCGAACGTGTGAGTTACGTACATGGCTTGGAAGCGGTAAGAGTTAGCAGCTTTGATCTAGGGCGAGGCAACAAGCTTGGAGATATCGGAGGCACCTTTCGAGAAACCGGCGTCCTTCGAATCGTTCACCGCTTTCTGGACAAGGCCGGGCGAGACTTCGTCGGTCAGGTTAATGCGTTCCAAGGACCGCGAAACGCTGTCCGCAGCAACCTCTGTCCGCGTTTCCGCTTTCAGCTCGTTGACTAACATGCTTTGCGCTTCGGCTGGATGAGCCTTTATCCATTGTGTCAGCTCTTTATTGGCCTCGGCGATTTTCTTCGCCAGGTCTCTGTGTTCGTTAAGAAACTTTGTGCTCGATATCAGCCAGGTGGTGATGACGTCCCGGTCTTCGAGGAAGACTTTGGCGCTCGCTTCCTTTTCCAATCGACTGACCCACGGCTCCACCGTCCAAACGGCGTCCACGCCACCGCTTTTAAAGAGAGCTAGTTGATCGGGGTTCGCCGTCGGAATGACCAGGACATCTCCGCCCGTCTGAGTGACCCTGAAGCCCTGGGCCTTAAGCCAGGCGCGGCAGGCAATATCCTGAGTGTTACCAAGCTGCGGCGTAGCGATTTTCTTGCCGCGGAAATCCTTCGGAGAATTGATTCCTCCGTCCGGTTTTACGACCAGCGCTGCACCACCGTTAGCAGCCCCCGAAATGACTCTAATTTCAGCACCGTCGGACTTGAAATGAGCGTTGAGTGCCGGTCCGGTGCCAACATAGGTTACGTCCAGTGAGCCAGCGAAGACGGCCTCCATCGCGGAAGGACCCGCGTTATAAGTAAACCATTGGATTTCGACATTTGGCCCTAAGCGTTGTTCGAACCATCCTTTGCCTTGACGGCTGAAGGCATTTGCGATCACGCCTTGGGCATGAGTCACATTGGGGAAGTGTCCAAAACGGACGGTAACCTTATCCGCCGCCCGGGAATTGGGTAGGCTAAGAATGGCTGCGCTGATGATTGCAATGAGTGTGGGTTTCATAGGTATGGTGGTGTGGTCAATGGAGTAACAAGTTAAATCGAGAGCAATGACGGCAAATGAGGTACGTCTGTCTTCATGGATGGCGACGCTCAGGCCGATTTTTGTTCGAGCGAGAGGATGTCTTCGAGAGGAAGCGAAGCCGGCGCGAAAGGCACGGTAATCTTATCGCGGCGCATCTTACGGAGTGTGATTTCCACGACTTGCTCGAGAGTTACCCGATCGAGAACGCGGGCAATAGCGTTGCGAACGTCCAGCATCAGCATGCGTAGTCCGCAATGCGCTTCATCCGGGCAGGAACACCGCCGATAGGCTGAACGGCTGACGCAGGGAATGGGAGCCAGCGGGCCGTCCAGAAGGCGGATAACAGCGCCGATCTTTATGCGGGCTGCCGATTTGGCCAGGGAATATCCACCGAGTTTACCTCGTTTTGTTTCGACATAGCCGGCGCCGCGCAGCTGGGTCAGAATCTGCTCCAGAAATTTGACCGGGAGCTTCTCCTTTCCAGCCAACTCGCTGGCCTGCAGGATAGGACGACCGAGCTCCCGGGCGATTCCGAGATCAATCAGGGCACGAAGAGCATATTCACTGCGTTTGGAAAGGTTCATCTCTACCTTGCTAGCGGAGTTTTGATACTCTACTAAAACGGTAGGCTTGTCAAAGAACTTCTTCGCTCCGGCGAAGCCTGGAAAGCGCAACACTGTCGGCTACTCTCTCTGCCATCAATCGACTGCTTCGATTTGCCGCCGTTGCATTCGTCGCGAGCGCTCTCCCCTGGCCTTGAGCGAGCTCAAAAAAGTGCAGAGCCCATCCAGGGCGGCCGCGGCGTCGGGACCTTCGGCTTCCAAAACAAAAGTGTCCCCGCAATTTAGTTCAGCCAGTACGACATCGATAATGCGATCGGCCTGATAGTGTCTGCCATTCGCTTTAATCGTAACCGTGCTCTCGAAGCGCAGAACATGGCGGACAAATTCCGTTGCCGGACGGGCGTGCAGGCCTTGTCGATTCTGTAATGTCACATCACGGCTGACCCGAGTGACCGGAGATAGAGATGGGCGGATATTTGACATGAAAATTGTCAGCGTGACAGGGACATTGCCATTCGCGGCGTAACCGCCCTTGGGGTGGACCGTGGTCGGACGCGTCCTTGACCAGCCGATTTACCCGGGCCGCGCGTGGTGGGTGCCAAGACGTCTTGCCAAAGCGTTACGCCTGCGATGCAAGTGAGGAGAACGGGTAAACCGAAGAACCAACCAAGCAAGACCTGAAAGACCGCGAAAGCTTCTTTCAGCGCTGCGAGAACCGAGGGTGAATCTGTTTCGGCAAGTGTTGTTTTCATCTCTAGTAAATCAGTAGACAATCAAAGTCTACTAATCCGCTAGAGTTGGCAAGAAGAAATTTTACAAAAGTTTTTTGCGAAACTCGCCGACGGCAAATGGACGCCTACTTCGCTGGGGAATTCGGCCCGGACGCGTAGCCGAAACGAGGATCGAGTCTCCTCATCGCGCTACTGGCAAAGGCCTGGTCATCAGGAGAAAGGTAATCCTCGAATCCGCCTATTTTGCCCCTTCGGACCTTGAATGACTCCGGGTCACGCGCATTGCCCGCGCGCAGAATCTTTGAATCGAATCCGCCGAGACCTTCCAATTTTTGCATGTGCTCGAAATCGGAAAACGTCAGGGCATGGCCGAAGGCTTTTTCGTCGATCGGCTCCTCGTCTAACCAATGAACGAGATCGCGGAACCCGCTCGCCGCAGCCTCGCGCAACGACTCATAACGCAGGAGCAGAAAATCCGACTGACTTCCCCATTCCGCGAGCCAGCCGTTCATCACCGCAATCATTGACTCGATGCCAAAAGCTGGATCGCGAAGGAGGTCACTGGAAGAGGTTCGCTTCAGCTTCTCCGGAGTTTCCTTCGTCCGCCGAGTCAGCTGGATGTGAAGCGAGACAAAAGCGTCTCGTGGATCGCGTGCCAGGAGGATGACCGGGAGACGATCGCGTTCCCGTTTTGGAATGAGATATTTGCCTCGAACCAGATCCCAGCGACGAGCTTTGGTTCGCTGTTCGAAAAGGTCGTGAGTATAGATGATGCGCGGGGCACCGTGCGTTTCTGGATCGAGGGTGAAAGGCCGGCCCAGCTTTTCACAGAAGTAGGCGCAGAGAAATGTGCGAACCCAGGTGCGCCCGCTTTTAGGGATCGAAACGAGAAGAACGTCGCCGCCGGAGAGCTGCCGGGCGCGACTGCTCACATTCCATCTCACAAATCCCTTCACGGCAGTTCAATCGGCGTTCCTCGTTGAGCTCGCAAGGCGCGTTTCAGACGTGCTCGTCCCAGTGCCCGCCGCAATCTTCGCTGCCACGATTGTGGCGAAGAAAGCGGACGGAAAAAAGGCTCAATCTTGACATGATGTTCGCGGCAAAGCGCAATCGCTTCCGGCATCCAAAGACCGCGGGAAATAGCGGACATCAGATACGGAATCGGCGTGTTCTCGCGTCGAAGGTAAGAGAGGATTTTCATTTCCCGCGTCCGCGCGCTACCGCGAGCTTCGAAATCCCAGGCGCTCTCGTCCGCACGCAGAATGTTTTGTAGAACGCTTCGTTTCCACAGCGTGATTTGGCAGCGCGTGCGGCCGTCAGCGTCCAAAGGCACGAAACCGTAACGGTCGTTGATCGGCTGAAATCCGGGCCCGAGCGGAAGACGCGCGCGAAAGCACAGCGAGTCCGCGCCAATTTCGATCGCGTCGGCAAAATCCTGCGCCAACTGTGCGCTTTGAACTGGTGCGGTCAGGAAATAATCCTCTTGCACATAAAAAATGTAAGGATGCTCTATGTGACTAAGCGCGGAAAGAAGGTTACTCGACCAGCCGCGATCCGGACCAACACGCAACGCACGAATACGCGACGAGTGAACCTCGAGTTCATTCGTAATGAGAAAAATCTCCAGCGGGCAATCAGACCAGAACTTTCCCAGAAAAGCATCGAAAGGCCGCCAAGAATCAAAGAACGAGTCGCAGCTCGAAACGATAACGGCGATGGACTCTTTGAAACCAACTAGCGGGGACATGTGCAACTGCTCTCGCACCGGCAGACTGGGAGCAAGAACTTTCGGACAGGCAATCCGTTCGTTGCGTTTGGTGGAGGCGAGGGGAGTTGAACTCTCGGCGCACGAGCGAGCAAAAAATACTTTTCCTTACTTGCGCAAAACCGCTAACCCAAGTGGTGGGAGAGTGCCATCCGGCAGCGCCAAGTTATAGGGTGTGTGATTTTCGGCCAGAGTGCCATCGGCAGCGACGTCGAACAAATGGAGCAGGCCGTGTCGATTGAGAACATAGAGAAAGGTCTCGGTTGGGTCGAATCGAACATGTGTCGGGTAGGGTTGCGTTCCGGACAACTTAGATGCTGCAGGAGAACCGGAGCGAGCGGATCCGTAAGATCAAAGACACTTATCGTTCCGGACGGAGTTTCGGTTATATAGAGCCGCGTGCCATTCCGGTTCGTCGTTGCCCAGCAAGGTGCGTGTCCAGGGTCATCGAGGGTCTGCACGAGGGAAAGGTTATAGCGCGTGTCGTACGACATCACGTTGATTAGGCGCGGAACAGGTACAGTTACATAGAGGGCATTACTTCTCGGATTCTTTCCTGCGCGGGACAGGCGGTAGCTATAAATGGCACCCGCGGTAAAGAGAACGCCGAAGAAAGACTTGGAATGTCTTGGCAAGAGAAACTGCCACGGCGAGCTGCCGACGGGCAAAGTTAGCGTCGAATCTGGGTTCAGATCGGGATCCCTGTGGAATCGACCCGGAAGGTAGTATAGTTGGGCGCAGTCTGGGTCTGGAAAGGATCGGAGTCCTTGTTGGCAATGATCATCGTGGCGACTCCTTCCCCTGTTGTGTTGTCTACGTAGCCGATCCCTGCCGGTTGTGTGCCGTGAGATGAAAATGGCGAACCAGGAATGAGGGTCAAGCTGCCATCGGCATTCAAGGTAAACCCTGAAAAGTCATTTAAGTGGCCGTTAGTGACAAATAGAAGAGTTTTTCAGCGTTGATCGCCAATTCACCGTCAGAATCCCATTGAATGTCGTTAAGCAAGTTGCCAATTCCGGCGACACCTGTGCCTCCAGTGGCAAAAGTGATCCTGCGACAGGAGTCAGATTGCCGGCGCCATCATTGCGGAGGGCGATCACCGCATTCTGTCCAGGGATGTTAATGTTGGCGTTGATATATACGAAACTCGGCGCGCCAGATACGGCAGTAAGACTTGAAAGCCATGCCGCGGTCGCGCAAAGAATTAGTCGGATTATTGCTACGCTCGACCTTCGGGATTGCATATGTGTCCTTTCATTAAGCTGCCGGCGGCCTTGGTTAAGGCGCGGGGAAGGGCGACGCCGCGGTAAATTAGACATGGGATCGAAATGGGCTTCTTTTTGTCAAGCTTATATCGCGAGCGTCAGCTCCAACGACATGAACGCAAGCGTGCTTCTTAGGAGACGGGACCGCCGCCTTTGGTGCGGCATCACTTAGTCTGGCGAGGTAAAGTCAGCGAGAACCCTCGGCGGTATCCACGGGTTGAGCCCGCGGCTTTGCTTCCAAACCGTCGAGGGCAAGAAGATGAGGATCCGGTTGGTGCGCGCACCAGCGGAAAAAGGTTTGTGAGCTGTTCACCAGATCACGGGTCAGCGGCGTGGTCAGAGCCCAACGGAAGCCGCGGCGCACACGCCCGAGGCCTCGTTCTGTGAGCTGGTCTTCTTCCCTGACCCACCGTGCGCGTACCAGCGCATCCTTACGAATCGGGACTTCGAAAGTGTAACTATCCGCAAGCTTGAAGATTCGGTTGGCGGCGTCCTTGGCGTCGAGGGTGCCAGCTTCCACCGCCTCCACCGCTTTCACCGATTCCCTGAAGAACTCCGCATAATCAGGATCTTCAAAATCGCAGAAGACAGGATCCTTCGTCGGGCCCTTGAGATAAGAGGGATTACTGGTCCGGGTATAGTCACTCATACCATTCATAAGGTGGAATTCCGCGAGAAAGGTGCCGAGCCCAAAGACACGAAGCCAGGCATTCCAAAGATCAAAATCATTCCAGGAGATAAACGAGCAATTTACAAGATTATCATTATAGTCGAGGACGAGCTGCTGCTGTGCATCGATCGAGCGAAAGGGTTCTTCGTCGAAGTTATCAGTCTTGAGAGCTTCGAGTAAGGGATCGAGCAAAGCAGTGATAACCTCCACCGTGTTAAACATGCCGCGGGAAAAAAGCGGATCCACGAACCCTGAGGCGTGTGACATCAGGCAATAGCGATAACCAGTTGTCTTCTTAGATGAATACTGCAAGCGACCGGTGGAAACCCAGGGGCGAACCGCGTTAGCGGTCTCGAACTGCTTGGCGACACTTGGGTAGCGCCGCAGAAATTCATTGAACTCTTGTTCGGCTGAAATTTCCGGCTTGGGATAACGACGTGGATCGATCGTCAGGCCAACGCTAATGATCGGATTGGTCGAGAGCGGATTGTTATTGAAAGGAATAACCCAGAACCAACCGCGCTCGAAGCAATGATGCAGTGTGCCGTTGTGATAGGAGATTGGCAACGGATTATGCGCATCATCGAATGGCGGGACGTCCACCATGTGAGTAAAGAGCGTCCGCGAATGATGTTTTAGGCGAGTAGGATTTTCCCGCAGGTCGAAACGGTCGGCGAGGATGCTCCGATAACCCGTACCGTCGACGAGATAGCGCGCGCGGATTTCCTCACCAGCTGAGGTTTGCAGCCTGACTCCGCCGGCATCGATTTCAACCTCGGTGATTCTAGTCTTCTGGCGTGGGACTGCGCCGTAGTGCACCGCCAGATTGTGAAGGTAAGCGTCGGTGTCCTGACGGAACCAATGGTTCTCGTCGCGTGCGGCAGTCCCGAACTGCAGGCCTTCCGCCGGGTTGTAAGTCTGCCCTGGACGATGATAGACATAACCAAAGTGGCGCTTGATTCCACAAGTGGCGCAGACACGCTTCGCCAGGCCCTCGGCATCAATCAAGTCATCCAGCTCAGGAAGGTCGTATTTTTCTGCCAGAAGGGAAATGAGCAGAGAAGTGTGCGGAATGGTCGACTCCCCAACCGCGAAGCGCGGATGTTGTTCGCCATCGATCAGGACGACGCTGACTCCTTGCTTGCTCAGGATCGTTGCTAGCAAGGAGCCGGACAACCCGTTGCCAAGGATGGCAACATCGAAGTCGTGCTTTGTCTCTTGCAGTATCATAGATTCCTCCACCGTTAGTGTTGAACGAGTGATGCTCCCCATGAGAATCCAGCGCCGTTGGTGACGAGCATGACAAGGTCGCCATCTTTGATCTTACCGGCTGCGAGCGCGTCTACATAACCGACCACCATGTCGGTTTCCTGCAAATGCCCATGATGCATGTTCTCCGTGGAAAGCTTTTCGCGAGGCAGGCCAAACGCCTTCAAAAAAGCGTTCTGGTCCCAAAGAGAAAAGGTTGGGTAAACAAAGTAATCAACGTCCTGCATTTTCTTGCCGATTTGCTTGAGCACGCCGAGCATCACCTTGCGGAACATGAAGAGATTAATAGGGATTAGTTCCTTGTTAAATCGTCGAATATCGCCGCAAACGTGAAGCCAACGCGGATATCTGCCACCGATGTCCTCGGCTTTACGATTATGAATGCCGGGAATCACCCACATGTCATGCAGCCTCCCCAGGGTCGCGACCTCCACGCCTAGAATCCGGCGCGTGGCCATATGTTTTCTTAGGAGCACTGCGCTGCCGCCGTCTGAAACGACGGTAATCGGAAAGTAGTTATGGTTAAGCTCAGGTGCCTTATCCCCGGCGACAAGGAGTGCCGTATGGTATCGGTCGTTGGCCGACATCAGCGAACAGGCGACCTTGAGGGTGGTCTGGTAACTTGCACAACCACCGGTGTTGATCGCGGTCGTAAAGGCTCGGCTGGCTCCAATTGCTTCTTGGACCTGACCCGCCGCCGACCAGGTTGGTGCGACATAATCCTCGGGGATGCTGGTGAAGTCTATGATCAGGTCGATCTCACTGGGATCGATCCCTGACTTAGTCATCGTGATCTCGGCGGCCTTTACGCAAAGGTCAGTGGACGTTTCATGTTTTGCCACGTGCAAGGCATCGATTCCGATATCCTTCTCAAAGTCGACATTGGCATCGAAAACCTCCGTCGGCTTTTCTTCGTCTTCAAAGACCTGCGACAAACTCTTTTTGGTAGCGGGGAGGTAGTAGTTGGCCTCAAGGATGCCGATGTTGGCGTTCATAACTCGATCGAGGATACTTGTTCTTAATAACGCAACAGAGTCACCGCCGCAGTTGCGCCCATTCCATGGGACACAGCAAGGACATAGTCGTTTGGCTTTACGTTTCCGCTCTCGACCAGCGACAGGTAATTGAGTGGGAAGTCTGTGCCTTGGAGGTGTCCGTGCAGCTCACGATTGGTTGAACACACGGCGAAACCTTGTTGTCAAAAATGGTTTGTAACTCCGCTTCGTCTTTGGCAGAGATATTCGAGCAAAGCACGCAGGCGACGTCAGAGAGAGATAGTCGGGCGCGTGCCAATAACTCATCACTCATGCGCCGGAGCGTTTCAAATTTTGGAGAGGAGTCATAGCGAGTCTTATCCAGCTGCATCCGATACAGGTCAATGTTATCCGGGTGGACCAGCGAACCGCCGGGGATGTAGCAAACGTCGTGATTGGCTCCGTTCGACCAAAGCTCGGTGTCGATTACCACACCACCAGGCGCGTTACGTTGCAGGACAACCGCACTCGCTCCGTCGCCCATGACGGTAACCGGATCCTCCGGATTGAGAATCCGATTGCCAGGGATTGTGATGTCGCCGGTAACGAGTAAGGCCGTCTTTAATTCGTCATTTTCCGACAACATTGCGGCAGCTGAAGTCAGCGCCACCATGAAATTGCTGGAGGCGCCTCCACTAAAACCGACAACAAAAGACTTCGCGGCCCCTACCTCGGCCTGTACCTTGTTGCTCATGTTCCAAACCGGCACCATGTATTCCTGTGGCATTATGGAATACTCAACCACCACGTTCACTGTTTGCGGATCCACCTTGGCGCGCTCCAGGGCTTCACGACCGGCGGCAACGGCCATGTTTGAAGCTGTCTCATTGACTGCGCCGTTTTGGAGGTGAACCTGTTTAATTCCAAGCCTGGCAGCGATTTCGAGACTGTAGTTCGCCCCTTCCTCGCGAAAGAGATCCTCGACCGAGTATTTGGCCTTTGGCAACTGACATGATGCCGACAGAATTCCAACCGTCTGATTTCATAGACTCTTTCTCACGCCAGAGATCCGCAATGCGTAACAACGAGGGTTTTGCAATCTCCATGTCATCGGCCGGCAACGAAAATGTCAATCACCGATTCAAATTGTGCTCGACAGGGCCTCAGGATCCTTAGCAAAATGCCAAAATGACAGCGAATAATTTGGACATGCCATTTGGGGACGTAAGAGAGAAGGTTCGCGCATTCGTTCTCGAATACGCAGCGGGTCGAGGCGTCACCGAAGTGAAGGATGACGAACCCATTCTGACCAACAATATCATCGATTCGCTTGGTTCATTGCGGATGATCGATTTTTTGGAAACAGCTTTTCCACTAACGATCGAAGACACCGATATGCTCCCGGAGAATTTTCAGACCCTTAACGACTGCGAGGCTTTCATTAATCGAAAGCTGGGAATTGGTGCCAATAGTTCTGAAAAAGGTCCCGACGGTCCCAACCTCGCGACCATGCCCGCCCTCGAGCCGGCCACCAACTAAGGCGCTTCTTCTTCCTCCGAACACCAGCTCCAGCTCAGTGGTGGCGATGTCGAGGGCTAGAAGGAACTTACCCTACGGTTTCAGCCTGCACCGCGGATCGTTCTGCAACCCCATCACCAGGTCGCGGCCACAGAGCTCGCAGACATCGCATTTTACATTGCGTTGGAAAACGAGTGACCACTTTGGAGAACTCCTGCAGCAAGTGAGTTCCAATCGCCTGCATGTTCGGCGACCGTCCAATCCATTCCTGCGGCACCGGGGTACCGACGTGAATCGTAAATTTCCAAGTGGAGTCTTCCGTGATCATGCACGGTATAAGCTTAGCTCCGGCCATTTGTGCCAGGTGAGTTGCCCCAGTGGCCATGTGAAACAATCGGTCTTCGAACGGGATATCGGCCATTACGCCTCTATTGGGATCGACCATCACGAGCAGTCGCCGCCCTGGTCCGAGAATTTTGCGGATGTTCGAAAATCGCGGAAACGGGGTCAAATCGCTCGCGAAAATGAATACAGGTATATCGGATGGCGGACTCAATGAATATTGATAGTTCGTCAGGCTTTTGAGTGCTGCAGGCGGATCGGCGCGCACGCTCGTCGCGGGGATCCCATGAGCGCGCAGCCAATATGGCAGAACCTCAAAGGGGCCAAAGTGAAGCGAAGCGAGGACGATACCCCGATCATCCTCCGACGTCTCAAGCAGACTGCGATCACCCTCAAAGCGACATTGGTTCAGCCAGCGCGGAGTGGTGAGGCGGTCCGGCCACATATAGATAAGCTGCGAGTGATAAAGACCGAGGCTATGCCGGAGAACATAACGCCAGCGCTTCGGACGCCATGATCGTGGGAACCGATGCCAGTGCACCCATGGCTTGCGCTCACGAACCTGTATCAGGTCCCAAGTGGCCGCGAGAGGCCATAACAAGAGGCTGAACAGACGCTGCGGCAATGTCTGCTCGCAAAAGCGAACAAAATAGAAGCTTCCCCACCCAACAACTCGCAGGGTGAAAGTGGTGAAGCTCTTTAGCGCGGAGCCCATCCCGTCAGGTTATTCAGCTGTCAGGATTTGGTCGATCACATTCCAACCGTCGTATGACGGTTTGGTGGAGGCGAGGGGAGTTGAACCCCTGTCCTAATTGCTCTCCCCACAAGCTTCTACATGTTTAGCCGATGATGATTTTTAGGAGATCGGCCGACAGCATCGGCACCCGCCGTTCTCCGAGTATCCACGTAATCCATTTATCACCCGGCGCGGTCACTCCGCCGTGTAATTAGCCTGCTGTCCATGTCGCCAACCGTAGCAGGCATCCAGTCGACGACATCGCAGTCAATTAAGCCGCGAGAGCGAGATCTTGGTGATCTGCGTTTATTTGTTTTGGTTCGGTTATTAACGAGGCCAACGAACCATCCTCGACATGCCGCCTGTGCTTCGAACCATCAGTCGAAACCAGTACGCCCCCGTTTTGTCTGCGAGAGGCGTGTACTTTAGATGAAAATGAGCAGAAATTCAACTGCGACAGCCAGCGCTTTCTGAATTCGGGCGTTTTTCCGCCAACAGCGGAGGCTTGACTCCAAGGAGGTTGACTCATTATTCTCGCGGCCGTTTTGAGCGAAACAACCACCACTTTCCCAGCAAACGGCGGTTTCATGACGACGCATTGGAGCGTGGTGACCGACTTTTCGCTGAAACAAAGTGAGCCCGATCGGGCTCAGGCGGCGCTGACGCGGTTATGTCGAGATTACTGGATGCCCCTCTATTGGTTCGTTAGGCGACGCGGTTACGGTCACGCGGACGCCCAGGACCTGACACAAGGGTTCTTTGCTTATCTTTTCGAAAAACAATCATTCCCTGCCGCGGATCGGACTAAAGGACGATTCCGCACCTTTCTTTTGGTGCTTCTGAAACGTTATCTTGGGGCGACGCGTAACTATGAGTGCCGCGAGAAGCGCGGCGGCGGCGAACCGGTGATATACCTTGATAGTCATGAGATGGATTCGCTCGACCAACTCCGCGACAATGCGCTTGCCGTCGGCGCGCCATTGGACGAAGAAAGGCTTTTCGAACAGAACTGGGCTGCAGCGCTTGTGCAGCGTGCGATGAGTGGTTTGGAGGCCGAGTATTCTGATGGACAAAAGGCGCGCATCTTGGCTGAGTTACGGCCCTTCCTCACCGGTGGAACAGGTTTGCCGACGCATGAGATGGCGGCAGCGCGTCTTGGGGTTCCAATCGACACATTTCGCAGTTATCTGTTCCGATTACGCGCACGATATCGCGCCCTGCTGCGTGCCGAAGTTTTGCGCACGGTCTCGGGAGAACAGGACATAGATGACGAATTGCGGTATCTCTGCCGCGTTTTAGTCGCACACTGCCTAACGAGCAGCCGGGAAGCTTGTGGTTCGCATCATGTCTTCGCTCCCGAAGAATTCGATCCTCTTCTGCGAGCAATGTGGTTCTCCTTTATCGAGCAAGGGGGGAGAGAGGGAGTGTCTAAACTGTCTGCTTACAGCCGGGATCGCTGCCTGAAATCGAGGAGGAATTTGCGCCTAACGACGCGAGAACTCGATTTTACCAACATTATGAAATTCTTATTCGCTCGGATGGATCGCATTGGGAACTCGGGCGAGGCTCGATGGGAGTTACCTACAAAGCGCGCGACATTAATCTCGATAGCCTGGTTGCACTCAAAATTCTTCGACCCCGAATCTCGGTGCAGCCCGAAGCGCAGCGTCGTTTCCAAAGTGAAGCTCGGGCGGCTGCCAGGTTGCGTCATCCCAACGTCGCCAGCGTCTTTCATTTCGGTGTAAACAATCTCTTGCCGGATGAGCCGACGGCAGTGTGCACCCAAGGTGCGGACTGCTTCTATGCCATGGAACTCGTCGAAGGCGAGACCCTCGAGGCACGGCTGCGCCGCAAAGGTCCACTTACTGTTAAGTGGGCCCTGGAGATAGCCATCCAGGTCTGTCGAGCCCTGGCGGCCGCGGAAAGACTTGGTCTCGTGCATCGCGATCTAAAGCCTTCCAACATCATGCTTGCCACGGAGGAGGAGACCGCGTTTCGCGACGGCCTGCCGCGAAAAGTGGGCGATGCCTGGGTGAAAGTCATCGACTTCGGTGTGGCACAACTTGGTGATCAGGCCGCGCAGACTGGCAAGAAGTTCGTTGGCACCTTGGCTTTTGCCAGTCCTGAGCAAATCCGAGGTGAAGCAGTTGATATGCGCTCTGACCTCTACTCGTTAGGCGCAACGCTTTGGTATTGCTTATGCGGAAATGTTCCTTTTCCGGGGCGCTTGACGCAAAACACGAATCACGTCCCCGATCAACCCTTGGACAATGGGCAGCTCATGGCCCGCAAGGTGCCGCAGTCGTTTCTCTCACTTCTGCATCGCCTCCTAGCTTCCGACCCCGCCAAACGTCCTGCATTAGCAGCGGAGTTTGTGACGGTGTTGGAGGATTATCAGTCAAGGATTTCTCGTCCTTCGATCAGGTCAATATCAGTGCCTCAGCGGCCTCTTGACCGGTGGGCGCTTACCATTGGCAGTCTCGCTGCCGCAGCCGCCTTGATTGCGCTTGCGATAGTTATCCCTTTGAAGCAGACACGCGCGCAAGATAGATCGATCGCTGTTTTACCGTTGCAGAACTCGCAAGGCGACCCCGTTAGCTCGGTCTTCTCGGAAGGATTGGAAGATGACATCATCTCAAGACTAGTTAAGATTCGAGACCTCAAGGTCATTACTCATCTTAGTGCATCGAGTTATCCGGCCGACGCGCAGCGGGACCTTTACGGAATCGGCCGATCGCTTGGCGTGCGTCACGTTCTTTGCGGAAGCTTCGACCGGGTTGGAGATCGAATCAGCTTGCATGTTTCACTCCGTGACACTCACGATGGTCATGAAATCTGGTCAGAAAAGTATAATCGGACGCTCGCGGATGTCATAACTCTACAGGGCGAATTGGCCAGCTCGATCGCCACCGCCCTCAATGCGACTCTAACTCCTCGGGAGACCATGGATGTTCGTGAACGATCCACTGGTAACCCGGATGCCTATGCTCTTTACTTAAGGGGACGTAGGTTCGACAACAGACCGACCTTTGCCATCTCTGATAACCAAGAGGCTCAGGCACTCTATGCTCAGGCCATCGCACTCGACCCTGGCTTTGCGCTGGCGCATGCGAGGCGCGGCGCCGTTCTTGCCTTTCTCTATTGTTTTCGTGCTCCGAGCGAGGACTTGAAAGCGGCTGCCTACTCCGAAGTGGAGCAGGCCCTGCGGCTGCGTCCGGAGCTCGGCGAGGCCCACTTGGCGAAGGCAAGCTGCTTGTATCATATTGACCGAGACTATGACGACGCTCTCGCGGAACTGAAGACCACCCAACGTCTCCTGCCTAACGATCCGGAAACCGATAGTATCGCTGCTTATATTTATCGTCGACGTGGCGAGTGGCGGGAAGCGCGCGCTGCCCTGCAACGGGTGCTGGATCGCGATCCAAGAAACATGACCTACGCAGAAGAGCTTCACATGACAGGTTGTTTTCTGCGGGACTGGGACTTTGCTGCGAAGTACATTCGTCTGGCGGAGTCGATCGCACCTCGTACCGACTTGCTGAAGGTAGAACGAGGGTTGGTCGATCTCCGGCGAGACGGCAAGCTGCTGCCACTGCAACAGATTTTCGCGAGCATCAAGTCGTACGGAGATCCCGAAGGTACCCTCGCCTGGATGCGGTGGGATGCAGCCATGCTGGCGCGCGATTTTGCCAGCGCGCAGGAGGCGGTCGATGGATTTCCTTCCGAGACACTGCCCTCAGTTTTAAGCGCTCCTGTTCCGAAAAGCTATCTCAAGGGTTGTATCGCCCTGGCATCGGGTGATCACGAGAGCGCACGACAGTTATTTGAGATAGCGCGGCCGGTGATGGAAGCAGAGTCTTTGGCCCATGCTGAAAGCGATGTGCGTCATGCGAGACTGGGACTTCTCTACGCTTATATGGGACGCAGGAATGAGGCGATTCGAGAAGGGAAACGGGCCGTTGAATTGAAACCCGTAGCAAGTGATGCAATCTATGGACCGGAACAGTTATGTAACCTTGCTCTTATCTATGCCTGGGTCGGCGAGAAGGGGAGAGCAATATCCATGATAGACGAATTGCTGCGCGAGCCGGGAGCGGTCTTCTTTTATGAAGCAAGCATGAGCTGGTGGGAGTTACGCTTACGTTGGCAATGGGATCCTTTGCGGAATGACCCTCGCTTTCAAACAATTCTTGCTGAACCGGAACCGCAAACCAATTACTAGCCATAGGATGTCGGCCCCGACTGAGAAAACAATTGTTGTTTGTGAACAATGCGGAGCACCTCTGCGGAATGCCGACGAACCAGGAGCATGTCTCTACTGCCTTCTCAGCACCGGAATCACTCAGGCTGACGAAGCAGCAGTTAGAATACCGAGCGACAAAAGCAGTCGGCGATTCCAGCACTATGAGATCCTCGCGCGCCCGGATGGTTCGCTTTGGGAGTTACGCCGAGATCCTATCGGGATAACCTATAAGGCGCGCGATATTAATCTGGGCATCATCGTCGCTCTCAAGGTGATCGACGCTCACCTTTCTGGGCGTAGCGCAGGTGCGGCGCCGCTTTTTGACCGAAGCGCGTGCCGCGGCGCAGCTCCTACATCCGAACGTCGCCCAGGTCTTTCACTTTGGCACGGTCGATAGTGAGCCCAACGCGTCACGGGAGGAGGGGGCTGGTGATTGCTTTTACGCGAGAGAATTTGTGGAAGGGGAATCCTTGGAAGAGCGCGTTAGGCGCGCTGGGAGGCTACAGGTTGATTGTGCGTTAGAAATCACTCGCCAAGTGGCAAAGGCGATCGTTTCCGCGGAACGGCGCGGCTTGAGCCATCGCCAGTTACAGCCCGCCAACGTCATCCTGGTCAATTCCAGCGAACTTGACGCGAGTGACCACGGAAATCGCCCATGGGTGAAAATTATCGAGTTTGGGCTCGCTGGATTCCAGGTGGAGAAGCCAGAGACAGCAGCCTACGGAGAGGAGCAGGATCACGAAGCTCCATTCACGAAACGTTCGGACATTTACTCGTTAGGTACGTGCATTTGGTTTGCTCTTACGGGCGACAGCTTCGCTGGCGACCTACCGAGCGGCGGCATGTCTTTCTCGGCTCATTGAATACGGAGTTCCGACTAAGATTTCAGTGCTGCTCGCGCGGATCCTGGCTGGCGATGATGGACAGTCGCACGCGCCGGGGATAGAACTAATCGAAGAGATCGAAGAGTTCCAGCGCCACAACCGCCAGACGCGCGCTTGGGACGTTTGCGTGCGTTGGACAATCGCGGCAACGCTGACCCTCTTAGCTCTGTTGCTGGTGATCTATCTGGCGAAACGGCCTTCAGAAGGCACCGAAAAGTCAATTGCGGTCCTTCCGTTTCGAAATCTAAGTCACGATTCTGCGAATGCATTTTTCGCCGAGGGTGTGCAGGACGATATAGTGTCGCGACTGATCAAGATTCGCGATCTAAAAGTCGTTAGTCGGCTTGGCGCAGCGCAGTATGCCGCCGATAAACCGCGCGATTTGCGCGACATTGGACATGCCTTGGGGGTGCGGCACTTGCTCGAAGGCAGTTTACGTCGAGAAGGAGATCGAGTGCGTCTGCATGTTTCACTCGTTGATAGTCGCGACAGCCACGAGGTCTGGTCGGAAGGGTATGACCGCACTTTGGCGGACGCAATCAACTTGCAAGGAGAACTAGCAGCGGATATCGCGGATGCGCTGGACGCTACCTTAAGTCCAAATGAAAAGGTTGAAGTACGGGCGCAGACTACCTACAGCGCTGACGCTTATATTCTTTATTTGCAAGGCCGTGAGCTGGAAAGCAATCCCGCCTTTGCCATCTCCGCTTACGAAGGGGCCGAAGCGCTCTATCGCCACGCTGTGAATCTGGATCGGCACTTTGCTCTAGCTCACGCTCGTCTCTCGATCACATTGGGACTACTCTATCGATTTAGGGGTTCGAGCGAAGAGCTGCGTGCATCTGCAAGAGAGGAGGCGAAAAAGGCACTGGAGCTCAACTCTCATTTGGGAGAAGCTCATCTCGCTTTAGGTTTGTATTATTATCGGGTCGAACGCGATTACCCGCGAGCATTGCCTGAGTTAGAAATGGCGCGGAAGCTTCTCCCTAGCGATACGGAAGCAGAGGTGACAATTGCGTATGTGCATCGGCGACAGGGCCGGTGGCGCGACGCTCGCCGCGAGCAGGAGGCGGTTCGATTGCGTGATCCAGTTTATCACGAATTCGAACGTGAGTTAGACGCGACCGCTTGCCTTTTGCGGGATTGGCCATCGGCCACAACGCATGCGGCACGTGCGGTCATGCTCGCGCCGAAGATGGGACTCTTACAAGGAGAACAGGCTTTGGTGCCATTTTGGTGGAAGGGCGACCTTAATCCTTTGCGAACGTTTTCCGACGGCGTGAAGGGTTATGGGGATCCAGAAGGTATGGCGGCATGGACACGGTGGGACACTGCTATGCTCTACCGCGACTTCGTCGGAGCGCAGCGTGCAGTTGACGAGTTTCCTTTGCAAACACTCCCTTCGGTTTGGGGCGCGCCCGTGCCGAAGTCGTATCTGGAGGGGTGCATTTTTCTCGCGCAAGGGAAGGCCTTCAAGGCGACTGAAATGTTTGAAGTCGCTCGCCCCGCGATGGAAGCCGAGCTAATTAGTCATCCAGCAGATTCCTTGCGACACGCCCGCCTTGGGTTGCTTTATGCTTATCTAAGTCGAAAGAACGACGCAATCAGAGAAGCCAATAGAGCGGCGGAGTTAGCGCCGATCGCGAAGGATGCTATCGACTGTCACCAACGGCTCTGCAATTTGGCTCTCGTTTACGGCCGCGTCGGCGAGGCCACAAGGGCAATTTCGCTTATTCAAACGCTCCTCCGCGAGCCAGGATGTGTATCGCCACTAAATGAGGCGAGCCTGAGCCTTTGGGACCTGCGCGTGCGCTGGCAGTGGGATCCACTGCGAAGCGATGCGCGGTTCCGGCAAATTCTTGCGGGGCCAGAACCCACCACGGTCTATTAGAGGTTGTCGAGTTCCTTGCGTATTCGCAGGGAAGTTTTCCGCAGCGGCATTTTTTCTGCAATGTCGCGCGAATTTTGCACATGGAATGGGCAGAGACACTTCGCTGTCAAGTACCGCGGCTAGTCCCCGCATCCCAGAACACAACGGTGCCTGAAGGCTCTACGCCTTCAGGCGCCTGGGTACCGCCTGATCAATTCTTCGATGGTGAACCGGGCTCACAGCGTTGCCTAAAAAGGAGTACAGCAGCGCGTCGTTCAGCCGAATTCGTTGCTAGGCAGAAATATTCGCCATCTCAAGCGCAGGCTGCTTCGTGACCGATTCGAGATGGCTTCGCCAGAGATGGGGTGGCAGAAGACCGATTGCCATGAAGGTAAGTTGACTGGCGCAAAAGGCAGTCAGCCAAGGGAAAGCGCTCTCCATGAAACCGTAGGAATGCAAGCCAATACCAAGCATGTTGACCCCAAACCAAGACCAGCTTGTGACGATGTTCCCGAAGACCGCCATGACCATGAGACCGCGTTGTCTAACGAGGCCGCCCCAGCGTGCATGGAGGATAATAGCGTTCCATAAGACAATTAGGAGGGCCCCGTTTTCTTTCGGATCCCAACCCCAGAAGCGGCCCCACGACTGATCGGCCCAGATACCGCCAAGGATGGTTCCAACGAAACTAAAGAGCGTGGCAAAGCAGACAATGCCGTAGACCATGCGACTGAGCGAGCCCGCAGTCCGGCGATCCAGTGAAGAAGTAAAGACGCCCCTAACAATGTAGGTGAGGGCGAGGAAGCCAGCGAGAAAAGTCGAAGCATAACCCAGAGTCACGCAAACAACGTGGGTCGCGAGCCAACCATTGGTATCGAGAACAGCGCGCATCATCTCCATGGTGTCGCCATCCATCGAAAGGTGATGCGCGATGAGCAGCGTAATAAAGCCAATGATGGAGGCGGTAGCGCTCCCGATGCCGTTGCGGAAAAATCGTTCGAGAAAAATGCCTAATAAGACCGCACCCCAACCAATAAAGACCGCCGAGGAATAGAGATTAGTTACCGGTGGTCGCCCTTCGAGATACATGCGCGTGATCAACCCGGCCGAATGAATGATGAAAGTGACGACGAGGAGCGCGAAGGCGTAGCGACCCAGCGTTTCTGGCCAGACGAGCCACGAGGCACAGGCGAGGATGAAAATGAGAACGTAAATCACCATCGCGCTGTAGAAAGGTTGCAGCTGATTGAAGATTGATTCGATCCTTGCCTTAGAGGCGCGCCGGGGCAGGTCGCGCTGCATTTCTGCCGAATAGTCATCAAGCACGCGATTGAACCCCGCCGGATCATTCGCGGCGTAAGCCGTTGCCATGCCGGCCCAGGAGTTCACGGCCGGATGGAGTTTCCCGTCCGTGAGAAAGTTGAGCAGGCTTTCGCCCATTTTGCGCCATTGCAACGGATCATCGTTAGGCGGAAACGGCGGGATGGCGAAGAAATATCCCGTCTCGGCAAGGAAGCCAAGATTTTGTAACGCCTCGGCCGTGATGCCGGTGTCCATAGGGACAGGCGAAGGGTGAATGTTTTGCACCAGTTCGTCGATCTGTCTCTTGAAATCGACCGTGCCCGTGACTTCCAGCGTATTAGAGAGCCGGTGATAAAGAGTCAGCCGTTCGAAGAGCTTGACGATGTCGCGCTGGAATGGCGAGCGCAGCTGTGGGTCCACTTTTTCCGCCAGCGCCGCCTGTTGCTGAACCTCCTGCAAGTGCGGAATAAACTCACGGAAAGAAAAGTACTTTCCCGCATCCGGCTTCCAACCCAGAGCGGAGAGGGTTTCCGGATTTCGGATAACAAAGATTTTTCGCAAATCGGCTTCATCCTGCTTCATCAGGACCTCGGCCAACCAGTCGATCGGGCTCAGCGCTCCTTGCTCGTTTTCGAGAGTTTGTTTGCCGTGAATGATGAGTAACGAATTCCGGGCCACTGTATCGAGCGGTTTGATCCGGCCGTTTAAGAGTACAGGCAGTCGGCCAAACTTCTCCATCTCGAAACCGCCCTGACGATCGTGCTGAAAAAGGGGCGAGATCGCATAAAGCAAGGCCGCGGCCATGACCAGCCAGTTAATGATTGGGCGTCTCATCGCGACTGTTTCCTAACGAATGCGAAAAGATGCATCGAAAATTGCGTGAGCAATCCGAGGGCGACAAGTCCACAAGCGATGTAAGGTAGGAGCATCGCAGGATTTTTCACCACCTGTAAGATGGTTGTCTTATCGTTGTTGTCGAAGCCTGCTTGGTAAAATGTGAACCCGCGATAACGCAGTGGGTCGTTCATCGAGATGAGGACTTCGCGATTTTCATTTCGCTCCAGATCAACCAGGCGTACGCGACTGGAGAAGTTCTTAGGAATATCGGTGCCGGCATAACGATCATGCGCGAAGTGCAGCAAAGTAAGCGTAAACTGCTTGTAGAACCTCCGTTGCCGCATCACGAGCGAGTAGGTGTGACCATCTAACTCGAATGACTGCCGATCGAGAAGCGCGTTGGAGACAAGCCATGTGCCTAACGAACCGTGCAAGCCTTCCAATTCAATGAAGGCGGCGCTCAAGTCACGCTCGTCGTCGCGTACCGTGCGCGGTTCTTCGGTCACGACAACCTGTTTCCCAATGCCAACTGTGGCGGTCGAGGGCGGAGCCTGTGGCGCTTGCGATCGCCTTACAAGGCGCGAATTAGGCAGGAACTGTCGCACCTTGATCGTAAACGGCAGCGTCGGATTTTGTATCGTGCCCTCGCGCGCAAGAATCGCCTCGGGAATAGAGACGATCTGGTCGGAGTCCGGCGCGGTCGAATCAATCACCGCCAGTTCGACTTCCCGCGGCGCTTCGGAATAGGCGAGCGTCTGACTATCGTCGATACGCATCTGCGTCTCGCGCGCGAAGAGTCCCGTGAGTAATTGCCCGATTAAGAGCAAGATGACACCGAGGTGCAAAATGATGATGCCAAACTTCTTTCTTGAAAATTGAAAACGCGTCGCGTGGGCGGCAACCAAGTTCACAAGCAGGACAACTCCCAGCAGATAGCCGCCGGGAAGAATCGGAATCTTCCAGCTCGCGCCGGGCGGTGACCAGGAGACGAAAAGACTCTGAAAGTAGCGCGCCTGTACGGCGTGGATCCCGAGATGGACCTGCGCCAACGTCCCGAGGAAAATGAGCAACATTCCGAGCCCGAGACAAACCACGGTCAACCGCAGTGAAGCTAGCGCGCGAAAAGGTGAACGCAAAAAATCAGAGTTGGTCGTGGCGGCGGTCGACATTTCGTCAGGGCAATTTCAAGCTTTGTAGAAAGTTGGTGAACGCGCTTCTTTGCGATTCCACCGCTGCGTCTTCGCCAGTCATCTTGATAAACCAGGAATGATCGTTCTCGTCGAGAATCGCGGCGAGGATCCGCTGCTTCAGGTGCTGATCGCCCATAGGCGCGTCGCTTACCATATCGACCACCAGAAAATCATGACCATTCGCTTGCACACGCTGGGCCGTTTGCGCCAGCGCATCCTCGCTAATCGGCGCAAGGTTCACCTGCCCTCGCCAACGGTTGACGTTGGCTATGTCGCCGCCGGCGATTCCCGGGAGCGAGACGACCGAAACATCGGTCTCCTTCCCGTTAGACGCGATCGCTTTGAAACTGGCCAGGCGCATGGGCGAGAGCGGTTTCTCCTGCCACTCCGGCGGGAGGGTGTATTGCAACCGCGCGCCTTGTGATGGCTCGATTGGCGGCGGAGTCGGCGCGTTCGTGTTGCCGCCGCTGTTGGTACTCAGCGATCCGGAGTCGGGAGCGGCGGCTGCACTCTTCGCTCCTTCGGCAATGTGCACACTTCCGAGGAACTGTTTAAAAGCCTCATGCTGTGACTCGACGAGCTGATCGGGTCCCATCATTTTAAAAAACCAAGTCTCTTCTGCGAGTGGCAGAATCCCGCCGAGAATGCGTGTCTTCGCGCCGTCGGCAGTAACTGGTTGGTCGCTCACCAGATCGATAAAAAACATGTCATGGCCTTCCAACTCCGTCGGGGTGCCGGCTTCCGCTTCGTTCGAGATTGGCGTCAGCTTTAGTTGATTGCGCCAGCGATTGACGTTTGCGAGTACACCACCGGCTCCTTTCGGAAACGAAATAACCGAAACGTCCGCTGTTTTTCCGTCAGAACCGCGAACCAGGAAGCTGCCTTTGCGAAATCCCGAAGCCGACTGTTCTTCCCAATCCGAGGGCGCTGTCCAATGTACATCGATTGGCGATGCGGTACTCTCTCCGGCGGGCAGCGAGGTCGACTCGGTCGGCGCTTCCTTCGGAATGCGGTAAACCGTGATCTGCGATTCATCACTGCGCCCGCACGCGGCAAGTGCGACGGCAGCCAAAACCAGAGCCGCTCTTCCCGGAAGACGACGAACAAGCGAAAACAGCTTCAAGATCAGGATGCAAAGGACGCGGCGGGTGCGGCGAAAGTCAAGGAAGATGCACCTCTGCTGCCAAGCAAACGCCTTAAGCAGCATGTACCCTCGCTCGACGAAACGCCCACCGCTGATACTGCGTGGTCGCTGGCCGTATCTAGCTCTATGGCTGTGTCTAACTCGTAACTCTCTAGACTCCGCCTAACTCATGGCCGCGACCCCGCGCGATCCATTCCTCCGTTCCTGGAACTGGAGAATCTGGCGCCCAGAGTGGAGCGCGCTCCGGATGGTAGCGCGATCCGATCGGAACCGAATAGTCGTCCGCATCGTATTCGCGAGTGCGGTTGAGTAGCTTGCGGAAAGACAGGATCGACGGAGAAGGCTGACGCTCAAAGGGGTAGATCCGCCCGGCAAAGGCATCGGTCATTTGCTCGACATAGCGAGAATGGACGAAAGTGGCAAAAGCGAAGGGTTGTTCCCAAAAGAGATCGATCATGTCTTCCAAGTTATCGATTCCCTGCTCGCAAATCATCTGGTGTTCTTCAAAAGGGTTGTCCTTGCCATCAAGCTTACCCTCGAGATACTGGCGCACGAGCGGCGCGGCTGACTCCGCTTCGCGCATGGTTACGGTCACTCCGAAGGAAAAGATCGGATCGATGAAACGATGCGCGTCGCCGACGCAGATAAAGCCTTTCCCGCAGAAGCCACGCACCTGATATGAGTAGTTAGGGATGACATGCACTTTCTCGGCTAAGTCTAACTCGGGCACGCGCCGACCAATTTCAGGGTTGATGTTGAAGACTTCGCTCCGGAAGTATTCTTCCGGCGTCTGCTTCTTGGCCACAAACTCTGCCCGCGGTGTCACCATGCCAAGACTCACTATATCTTTATCGATCGGAATGAACCAGCCCCAATGAAATTTCTTATCGTAGAAGATTAGCGTGTTGTCCTTAGCCTCAGGGCCTGAGGTACCCGGCCCGCGGATTGCACCACGGACATGACTGAAGAAAGCCACCTGTTTATCATAACTTCCAAGGTACTTCGGACCGGTGACTTTCTGGTTAGCCAGAAAAGTCGCTTGCCCGGAGCAATCGAGCACTACCTTTGTCTCAATATCTTCCTCACGGCCGTCGAGATGACGAATCCGAATGCCCGTTAGGGCTCCATCTTTTTGCAAAGCCTTGATAGCGGTGCCTCGTAAGATTTTGGTGCCGCGTTTAATCGCTTCATCGAGCATCATCTTGTCAAACTCGCTCCGGCGCACCTGCCAGGTGATATTGTCGTAGAGATTCCAATTGTCATCCCGCGAGGAGACTTTCACATACCATGTGGTGGCAGCGTTGGTCCCATAGACGACCACACCATGCTTCACCGGATTCTCCATGGCGGTCATTTTCTCTTCCAGGCCGAGACGCCGAAGGACTTGGGCCGATTCACCGGTGAGAGATTCGCCGATATGAAAGCGGGGAAATTCCTCCTGTTCCAAAATGGTTGGGGTGATTCCCTCCCGCAGTAAAAACATGGCAGCCGCTGAGCCTCCAGGACCGCCGCCGATAATAAGTACGTCAATTTTCATAAATCGTGAATGAGCCTCCCGCTTGGGAAGCGGTTTTCGCGGAATCGACGACAGGCAAGAATCCTCGAATTCTCCCAGGCGGTCCGCTTTGGCTGTCCACGTTACTTACATTAGGGCCAGGATCGCAAGCGATTTGTTTTGGAAAGGCAAAACGTAACGGGATTGTGCATGAAGGTACGAGGCGCTCTACTTCGTCTGCCTCATCAGGAACACTTTCCGATTGCTGTTTTATCGGGCGAGTGGTAGTTTATTTGCACATTCCCGCTCGTGCGGGGCCCGCCCGACGGCAAAAATCGCAGAGGTGAAATAACGTTTAGATTAGATTCCGCTGTTAATGACGATTGCTCCGTTGTAGGCCGTGGACCGATGTGTTGAGATCAACCCACGTGCGAGATGCGGAGCCTTGCATCAAATGGCCCACAGCCTGTGGATAGCGACTGATTGAGAGAGCCCTACCTATGAAAACAAATGAAATGACTTCAGATTCCGACGTCCTGATCATCGGAGGCGGCCCCGCCGGGTCGGCGCTCGGATGCTATCTTTCGAAGGCCGGAATCAAAAACACCATCTTCGAAGCTGCCAATCACCCGCGGCCACACGTGGGGGAATCAATGGTGATGTCCTCAGTGCGCGTCTTCGATGAACTTGGATTCTTGCCTGTCCTGGAGCGAGAAGGCTTTCCGCGCAAATACGGCGCCTCGTGGCATCCACCAGTGACTAAGGGTCAGGCCGATATCTCCTTTGATGAATTTCCGCAGGAAGGGATTACTCAGCAATACACCTATCACGTCGACCGGCAGAAGCTTGATCTCCTCCTCTTGAAACATGCGGAAAGTCTCGGCAGCCGTATCTACCAGGGCGTCCAGGTAAGCGAAGTATTGTTCGATGAAAAGAATTTTGCTCGAGGCGTCCAACTTCGGTTTGCTGACCAGGAAATAGAAGTGCCTTCACGCATGGTTGTCGATGCCACTGGCCGCCAGACTTTGCTTGGCAAACAGCTTCGCGTGAAGAAGAACGATCCAATCTTCGATCAATTTGCCGTTCACGCCTGGTTTAAGAACGTTGAGAGAGGTAAGGAACCGTCGACAGACTACATTCATATCTATTTCCTGCCCGTCGAACGAGGCTGGGCTTGGCAAATTCCGATCGACAACGAAATTACCTCGATGGGAATCGTAGCGGAAAAGGCGGTCTTCAAAACGGGTCGCATGGCGCCGGGCGAGTATTTCCAAAAATATGTCGATTCCAACCCTGATCTTCAGCATGCGATGCGCAATGCCGAACGGATCAATGACTTTAAGTTAGAAGGCGATTATAGCTATAAGATGGATACATTCGCCGGCAATGGATTCGTCATTATCGGTGATGCTGCTCGATTCGTTGATCCGATTTTCTCATCCGGAGTCAGTGTCGCTCTTTATAGCGCCAAGTACTCATCGGAGCGGATCAAATACGCTTTCGAAAACAATGACTTTAGTGAAGCCGCGCTCAAGCCCTACGAGAAAAAACTACGGTCTGGGACCGAAATCTGGTATGAGTTCATTCGGCTTTATTACAAGCTCCTGCCGCTCTTTACCAAGTTCATTGAGTCAAAGCAGCACCGCATCGAAATACTAAGACTTCTTCAGGGCGAAGTCTTTGACCGCAGTGAGGTGCCCGTCTTGGATGCTATGCGCAAGTATATTAAGGTGGTCGAAGAGACGCCGAATCACGCCTTCGCCTCGATGCTTACGGATATTCCGATTAGCTAGTAGCATCTTCTTTCGGCCGGCCGAGCGGGACCGAGATCGCAGGTTAGTCGGCGATCGGGATGGTTTCGGTCAGCCGCCGTATCAAGAGAACAGCTAACAGAAAGAGATCCTTGATAAACCTAATCGGCGACGCCAAGCCTATTTTGTTTCACTCTCAGAGCTAAGGGCCATGCAATAGAGTGATGCCACGAGCTGCGCAGCGTTACCTCGTCGTGGTGGGGCTATGCCTTCTCGGTGTCGGATTTATTCTTTATCTGGGCAGCCAACGACTGGTTCCGCAGTTTTCCCCTGCCGTTAACGTTGAGCGGAGCCCTATCGCCGCCCAGGCGAGTCAGACTTCATTGGAAGTGTCGGTCGAGCAACGTCTCCTCGATAATGCTGCTGACCCGCTGGGGCGTTTTTTTCTCCAGCTAGTGGTGATTCTTGTCGTCTCAAATCGGATTGGGCGGCTATTTACTCGTTGCGGGCAACCGGCGGTTGTCGGGGAGATGATGGCCGGGATTTTGTTGGGACCATCACTCTTTGGCTTTCTCGCTCCGAATATCTTCCACTTCATCTTTGCCGCTTCGTCCTTGGAGCCTTTGCGATTGCTAAGTCAGGTTGGCGTCTGTCTTTTCATGTTTGCAGTCGGGCTAGAATCGGATTGGACGGAGCTGCGAAGCAAAGCCTCAACCGCGATTCTCATCGGGCATGCCGGCATTGCTCTCCCAAGTGTCCTCGGTGTCGGACTGGCGTTTTTCCTTTATGACAGCCTCGCCCAACCAGGCGCACGCTTCATAGACTTCGCACTCTTCGTCGCGATCTCGATTAGCATCACCGCCTTTCCTGTGCTCGTTCGCATTTTGCAGGACCGGAGGATCCTTGCCACGGCTTTGGGTCAGATTGCGGCTGCCTGCGCGGCCGTAGGAGATGCTACGGCCTGGGCTCTCCTGGCCTTGATTGTAGCCCTTCCGAAGTCAGCTGACTTCAGGAGCGCCGGTGTCTGTTTGTCTTTGGCGATCCTCTTTATAGTCATCATGTTTGGCCTGGTTCGGCCAAGACTGCCAAAGTTGCTCGGCGAAAAAGCCCTTGAACACTCCAAGCTCCCTAAAGGGACCCTGGCGATTGTCGTGTGTTTCGTGCTTATCTCTGCGCTAACAACACAGCTTCTGGGAATTCATGCTCTGTTTGGGTCCTTTGTCGCGGGAATGATCATGCCAAACGTGGGCAGCTTCCGGGAAAGGTTGGTGATACGCGTTGAAAATCTCAGTTCGGTCTTTCTGCTTCCGGTCTTCTTCGGTTTCTCCGGCTTACGAACGCAGGTAGGCCTCCTTCAAAGTGGAACTGACTGGGCAATCTGCCTCTTAATCATTGCTGTTGCCATCACTGGCAAGCTGGGAGGCACTGTCATTACAGCGCGGATGGAAGGAATGGGTTGGCGTCAATCGCTACAACTTGGAGCGCTGATGAACACGCGTGGACTAATGGAGTTGATCGCCTTGAACCTCGGCTATGAACTTCACATCCTGTCGCAGCGACTTTTCAGTATGCTGGTGATCATGGCTCTGGTCACGACCATTATGACCGGACCTCTGCTTTCTCTCTTTGAAGAGAAACGGTCGGCAGCCTAATCTCCTGACGCCTGCTGATGTCGGCAGTTCGATGTCAACGAAAAACTGGCGGAAAAAGTGAAAAGTATCGCTTCCCAAGAAACCCGTGGGGGTGCTATAAAATCCATAGACTTTATAAAAATGCAGATTATTTCACGGGTTCGATTTTTTCTGCTCTTGGTTGCCGGCCTCGGCTGCGCTGGCACGCTCGTCTTCAGCGCTTTTCAGCCACAGAAGGTGATTCTCACCCCAACAGACAACGATCTCGTTGTCCTCAACGGCTGCGTAATTTCCGCCTGCAATTATCTCGCCGTTCTGGAAACTCAGCACGGCTTGGAAAAAAATTTCTGGGCCAAAATACTGCTCGTTCGTTACAAGGACCATCCAGCCGGTCATGCTTACTGCGTCTGGGAAACGGCGGGCACGATTTATGGATACGATCGCAACGCGGGTTCTTTTCCGATCCCCGTCTACACACGCGAGCCGAAGCTGATCGCCGGGATTCTGGCCAAAGGCTTGTCAAAAGCCCTGAACGAGCCACTGACGGTCTCCTACGCCGAATTCGTCGAACCTCGATCCGACATTTATAAATTCTAGCGCCGGCAAAACAGCGAAAAAACGGCGCAGGTCCTACTTTTGCTTGCGTAAACGCGTGGAAAATCGCTTCATTTTGATATGAAGATTCTTTCTCTTCTGGCGGTGTCGCTTGTCCTCTGCTTTTCGGCGTTTGGCGCGAGCCCCGATGCCACGGCCAAGATTACCAAAAACGAGGCCGAGCATATCGCGCTCAAAAAGCACCGCAACTCGAGCGTAACCGCCGCCCAACTGGAGACGGTCGAAGGCAAACTGGTTTGGTCGGTTGACATCACCGGCCGGAAAGGGCGGCACGTCAGGCATGTGACGATTGACGCGATGAGTGGCCACGTCATTTCCGAGAAGAAGAGCTGATTGTCAGGCCAGATATCATGGCCAGGCAGGAACCTTCACTGCAGGGTCACTTCTTGCCCCAGATCCGTTCCAAATAGCTCACTCGGCCAGACCCGACGTGATAGGCTTCGAACTCGGCCGGATTCTTCAGGTAGTATTTCTGATGATAATCCTCCGCGGGATAAAACGGCTGGCGAAGCAGAATCTCAGTCACGATCGGCTTATCGAATCGGCCCGATTTCCCGAGCTTCTCCTTCGAAACTTCATCGATCTTTTTCTCCTCCTCGCTCCCATAATAAATTGCGGCCTGATACGAAAGCCCAATGTCGTGAAACTGTCCGTCGGCTTGGGTGGGATTGATGTTGCGCCAGAAAATATCGAGCAATTGATCGTAGGAGATCTTCTCCGGATCGTAAGTTACCTCAATCGCTTCGCGATGCTGAGTCTTGTGCGCCGAAACAAGATTGTAATTGGCCGTCTCTTTGCTTCCGCCGGTGTATCCGACGATTGTTTGCGTAACACCTTTGGCTTGATCGAATGGCGGCTGCATACACCAAAAGCAGCCGCCGGCGAAAACGACAGTCTTGGTTTCGGCCTGCGCCGTGACGGCGAGGACACAAAGAGCGAGAATTAGTAAGAATTTATGCATGGCTGTTTCCTAGGAATCCAATGAGCGATCAAATATTCCAAACTGTTTTGGCGGCTGACACGGAAGCCAGGGAGGAACGCGACGATGCGCCACGCTTTCCCGATATCGAATTGATTCCCCAAGATTATTTCGCGCCCCTCGATCCTGAAAAAATTTTCGGACGCAAGGCAATCCTCGAAGTCGATCTCGGTTGCGGTGACGGCGGCTTTGTGGCCGAGCTGGCGGCAAAATTTCCGGAACGCAATTTTTTGGGAATCGAGCGGCTCGGCGGCCGCGTCCTGCGCGGATGTCGTAAGGTCACTCGCCTCGGCGTGCAAAACGTTCGCTACCTTCGCATCGAAAGCAGTTATGCCGTCCAGTATTTGCTTGAATCGGAATCCGTCGATGTTGTCCATCTGCTCTTTCCTGATCCCTGGCCGAAGAAGAAACACAAACGTCGGCGTATCGTGCAGCCAACGTTTCTCGAAGCAATTCATCGTATGCTTGTTCCGGGCGGGCGCTTCCGCATCGCAACGGACCAGGAGAATTACTTCTCTGTGATCCTTGATCTGATTCCGCCACAGCTCTTTACTCCGAACGCGCCTGAGCCCAACGAAATTTTCCCGCTCACGACCTTTGAGCGACACTTTGTACGAGAAGCTTCGCCGATTTACCGGCTTGATCTGCGCAAGATTTCCTGAGTAAGGAAACTGGTCGCGCGCCAATCGTCGCGAAAGAATTCCAGTTGCACCGCACCGGTCTCATCCTGACGGAATAACTTAATGCCCCGCTCTTGCACCATCTTCGCCCAATCGTCGGGAATCCTTTCACGTGTGGGAAAATCGACGGAGGTCGCCACGATCAATTGCGGTCTGTACTGCCTCGAGAAACTCAAGTGAGCCGGACTGTCCGCTGTAGTGCTGACCTTTGATCAGGATATCGCTCCGCAACTCGTTAGGCTGAGCGAGCAGTGCACGCTCGGTCGCGAGTCCGCTATCCGAAACCAGGAGCACGTGATGCTTTTCATCAATGATGAACTGCACAACCAGCGCGGCGTCATCGGCTGCTGTTACCTGAATGCCTGCGGCCGGGTAAAGCACGCGTGCCTTCACTCTTCGCGAGAGCGTGAAAATTTTGCCGCGCATCGCGATTTCGCGCTTCGTCATCCTAACGAAAAGCGCGCGATGCACGCTGGAACGATCGGGTGTGGCATTGTCGATCACGCGCCACGGATTGAATTCTTCGATCACCTGCCGCGCGCCGCCGATGTGTCGGGCTTCACCGTGACTCAGCATCAGCCCATCGAGGCGGTTGATGCCTCGCGCGTGCAGATAGTCGCGCAGAATATTTTGATAGTCGCGCGCGCTGGCACAATCGAATAACCAATCGGAGCCGTCCGATCGCAGATGCACCGCCGCGCCTGCGCCTGCATCCAGCACAGTTATCTCCGCGTGGGCGCCAGATGGCCAATGCGGCCGCTCCACATAGGCGTGACCGTACGGCAGGTGGGCAAATACCTGCACTATACCGAGAATCAATTTCGCCAGACTCCAGTTGGCATTGTTGAAAACGAGCGGCAAACCAGCGGAAAACGCTGCGGCCAGGAGAGACATCAACACCACCGCCAGAACACAAAATGCCACTGGGACAATGAAGAGGTTGGCGAGGAGCGAGATCGGCGTGACGAGGTAGAAATACCAGATAATGAATAGAAGAGATCCGATCCAGGCAGCGCTCGAAACGGCGACGCCGCTTGCCAGCCAGCGGTAGATGCGCTCAAAGGTTCGACGACCGCAACTCACAAGACTCCGCGGCAGAAATGGATCGGTCTGCATCGGTCGCAGCAACCCGCGAAAAAGCCGATCACGAAAGATCAAGATCGCGCCCACGACGGCAAAGGAAAGTTGGAAGCCCGAAGTGAAAAGCTGGTTCGTATCGCAGGCGAGGATCAGGGCCGCTGCTCCCGCCAGACTGTTAAGCGCGAACACCGGCCGATCGAAGAAAAATCCGCCTAACAAAAAGGCGGCCATGGTCGCCGCCCGCACACTGGAGACGTGAAATCCGGTGACTGCGGAATAGAAATAAAGACAGGGAATAATTGCCGCGGTCGCGATTCCTCGAGGTAAACGCAGAAGCGAAGCCAAGATCCAAAGCAGTTGCGCCACGATCCCGACGTGTAGACCCGCGACTGCAAACAAATGCAGTGTTCCAGTTTGCTGAAACGGTTCCTCGATATCGTCAGGTGCATCGTGCCGGATGCCGAGCGCCATGCCATCGATTAGCGCAGTAACCTCGGGCGAATCCTCCAGACCGCGACTTAGTGTCGCGCGCATCCAACGACGGGCTCGCGTTGCCATGAGGCAAACGACGTTTCCTCCTCCGATTTGGAGAATCGAAACGTCCTCGCGATAACGGGCGAAGATCCCCAGATAAATGTCGCGTCGGGCCAGGTAGGCGCGGAGATCGAAAACGCCGGGATTTCGTGCCGCCGGAATCGGTTCCATCGTGCCACGCAATCTGATTTTGTCGCCAAATTGCGGCATCAACTTACAACGCACACGCACTGTCGCGCGGCAGGTCTCTGTCCGGCCTTCGAGGTCGATCGTCTCCAGCCGAAGATCGAAGGTCGCATATTCGTTAGGCGCAACCTTTGGCTCGCTGGCCGTCAGTCCAGTTACCGTCACCTGTCGTGCGCGACCGCCAGTTCGCACATCCAAAGCCTTACCTGGCGAATCGCTTTGCTGGCGGAGGTGCAAGCTAAAGAAACCGCTGACGACAAGAAAATACGTCAGCCAAATCCTTGGCCAGAGCAGGGCTACGAGCGAGATGAGGGCGATCGTTAGGCAAAGAATCAGCAGCGGCGCTTTAACGAACTCGGCGAGAATGATTCCACCGATCGCGCTTAGTGCTACTCCGAGGAGCGGCTGCCGGGGAGAACAGGCAGCCTTCATTAGCTTTCGTTAGGCCAACAGACTGTTGACTCCTCTGTCGCCGTCGCCGGCAGCCTGCAAAACGATTGCTTCGCCCTGCTTCGTTCATATGGTTGGGCGACCGTGGCGAGACCCTTTTCCCGCAAGAGACGCAGCAGCGTTGTCCGAACCGGCGCGGAGAACGGAAGCGAAAAACCAACCGTGCGTCGCCGCGTCGGACTCAAGCCGGGACTCGACTGGCATAAGCGCAATTTTCTCACCGAGGTACTCATTCCCTCGCTTTTTACCAAACGAAGTGGTTCGCGCGCCAACCCGCTTTTTCCAAAGGTAAAGCCCGGCGGAATTTGCATCACCTGGATTGGGCATGCGTCGTTCCTCATTCAACTGAGCGGGATGAACGTCCTCATTGATCCCAATTGGTCGATGTGGCTGAGCGTGGTCAAGCGGCTTAAGCGCCCCGGTCTGCATATCGATAACCTTCCATCGATCGATACGGTCCTCGTCACGCACGCGCACTTCGATCACCTCGACCGGCGGACGCTCCGGCGTGTCGCGGCCGATCAGCCGATTGTCGTTCCGACCGGCGTCGGAAACCTGGTGCACGATCTCGGATTCAACATCGTTCATGAGCTGGATGAATGGCAGGCTGTACGGCTAGGCCCACTCAAGGTTTCACTCACACCTTGTCACCATTGGGGAGCGCGCATGTTGCACGATCAACATCGCGGTTTTGGCGGCTTCGTGATCGAAGGAGGCGAGCGCTCAATTTTTCATTGTGGCGACAGCGCCTACTTCCCGGGCTTCAGTGAAATTGGAAAGCGTTTCCCGATTGAAATCGCGCTCCTGCCGATCGGCGCCTACGACGCACCCAGCAAACGCGAAGTGCATATGAACCCGGAGGAAGCGGTGCGCGCCTTTCTCGAGCTCGGCGGCAGCAGGCTCGTGCCGATGCATTACGGCACTTTCAGACTTGGCTTCGAACCGCTCAACGAGCCACCGCAGCGTCTTCTCTCAAGCGCGCGCGAAAACGGTGTCGAGGACAAGGTGTTGCTGATGACGGAAGGCCGACCGGTCGTCCTTTAAACTTTCTCGCGCTTGCCACGGTAGCGTGTTTCGTCTCTTGGCACGTCGATGTCAGCGATCAGGCTAAAGTCGCTCGATGCTTTGCCGAACCCAGAACTGGGGAACGCGACGACCTCGCTCGCCTAGTAGACGTCGCGTCGATAACGCTTGTCGCTCTTGAGCTTTTCCACGTAGGCATTGGCTTCCTCCACGCTCAGTCCGCCCTGTTGTTGGACAATCTGGCGCAACGCAGCGTCCACATCTTTCGCCATCCGTTTCGCATCCCCGCAGACATAGAAATAAGCGCCTTCGTCCAGCCATTTCCAGAGTTCGCCGGCGGAGCCCAACATGCGATGCTGTACATAAATCTTGTGCGCCTGGTCGCGCGAAAAGGCCGTGTCAAGCCGGGTCAGCCAACCGTCAGCCATGAACTTTTCGAATTCTTCCTGGTAGTAGAAATCACTCTTTTCGCGTTGTGCCCCGAAGAACAGCCAGCTCCTGCCGCGCGCACCGATCACCTGGCGTTCCTGCAGGAAGGCTCGAAACGGAGCCACGCCCGTTCCCGGCCCGACCATGATGATTGGCGCGTCACCATCTTCGGGAAGACGGAATTTTGATTTGCTCGGGAATATCGGCACGGGACACTCAGCGCAACGGTCGGCGAGAAAGGTCGAGCAAACGCCTTTGCGTTTTCGGCCATGGCTTTCATAGGTCACGACGTCGATGATGAAATGCACCTGGTCGGGATAGGCTTTCAGGCTCGAGGCGACGGAGTAGAGGCGCGGCTGTAATTTGGCCAGCAGACTAACGAACTCGGCCGGTTCAAACCTGGCCGAGGGATGCTCGATGAGGAAATCGATCGTCTCCATCCCCCAAAGATAGGTGTCGAGGTCCTGTTTTCGCTCCGGGTCGAGCAGCTCGTTCAAAAGCGGTGCAGCAGAGGCGCGTTCGGCGATGGCGCGCAAAATCTTTGGCGTCGGCTGGGTGATGCTGTAATCCCGCAGGAGCGCCTCACGCAAAGTGGTCTCAGCGCCTTTATTGTTAGGCACGGTCTCGTCGCCTTTTGCGCCGAGTGTCGCCAGGATCTCATCGACCAGGTCCGGGCAGTTTGTCGGATAAACCGCAACCGATTCGCCCACTTCGTAACTCAGGTCCGAACCGAGTGTCAGCTCGAAATGGCGCGTATCCTTTTCGGAATCAGGCGCGTTTAGGCGGCGATTGACCAGCACCCTGGAGGGAAAAGGATTGGCGCGGGAGTAGACGGTGGCGGCAGCAGATTCATTAGGCATGGGCGCAAAAAAGATTGGAACTCCGGGGGATCGGGAATGTTTTCACAGGAAAGGCTCAAGCGCGAGTGGAGATGCGAAGCAAACCAGTGGTCGCTATGCGCAGAGGAATTCCTGCATCGAGCGCAAATCAGGGTCTTTGCGTGCGATCTCGCGGAAGGTTTGGTCCATTCGAAAGCTAATCTCGAGATTGCGTTGTGCGTCGCGCGTGCGACCCAGGAGCGCTTCGTAACACCCGAGATTGTAATAGTAAATCGGCTCCCGCCGTAAAGCCGGCGGACCTTTGAGCAACATCTTGCGCGCGTCGGCCGTGCGCCCGAGGTGATTCAAGCAAAATCCGGCGTGGAGAAATCCCGCGCCGCAATCAGGCGCGACGCGACAGAGTTTGCGGCTGAGCGTAAGGGCGCGCCGCCACGATTTGCGCATCATGAGGTGATGCAGCCGGAGTTGTAGCACTTCCGGGCGATTTTGAGCCACTTTCGGGATTGCGTTCAGTTCGGCGATGGATTCGCGATCCATGCCGAGCTCCGCGTAACCGCACGCGCTGCGCAATTGCCATTCAAGCCTCATTGGCTTTTGAAAAAGCAAATCGCGGGCCGAGTCTCCTCGCTCAGCTTCCTTCGACGTCACAGAAATGCTTCGAGTTCGGTCAGTCGGCGATCGAAAAGACGTAACGCACTTTCTACCGGCGCGGGCGAAGTCATATCGACTCCAGCCGCGAGCAAGGTCTCAATCGGAAATTTCGACCCGCCAGATTTCAGGAATCCCAGATACGCCTCGACCGCTCCCGGCGTGCCGGCGAGCACGCGCTCCGCCAGCGCAATCGCAGCCGAGATCCCGGTCGCGTATTTGTAAACATAAAACGCGCTGTAGAAATGCGGAATGCGTAGGCACTCGAGGTCAAGCTCGGCGTCGAGAACAAATTCAGGACCAAAATAAGTCTCGAGTAACTTGTGATATTCGCTTTTAAAAACATCCAGCGTGAGCGCTTCTCCGCGTTCCTCGATCGCGTGAACGACCTTCTCAAACTCGGCAAACATGGTTTGCCGAAAAAGCGTGCTGCGAATGTCGTCGACCTGTCGATTGATAAGATAAGCGCGCATCTTCGGATCATTGGTCTGCGCGAGCAGATGATGGGTAAGGAGTTCTTCATTAAAAGTCGAAGCCACCTCCGCGAGAAAGATCGGATAGTCGGCATCCTGATAGAGCTGCGTGTGTTGCGAAAACCAGCTATGCATCGAGTGGCCGGCTTCATGCGCGAGAGTGTAAACGTCGGAAAAAACGTCCTGCTTATAATTCATCAGGATGTAAGGCGGTGCGCCATAGCTACCGCTGGAAAAGGCGCCGCTCCGTTTGCCTTTCGACTCGTAGCGATCGCACCAGCGTCCGCGCAAGCCTTCCCCTAACGAGTGGACGTAATCGCTGCCTAGCGGGAGCAGCGAGGCCAGCACCATCTCGATCGCTTCGTCGAAAGAAACATCGGTCTCGATTTCCGGAACCAGCGGCACGTAGACGTCGTAATGATGCAGATCGCGCAAGCCGAGGACGCGTCGCCGCAGCTCATAATAGCGATAAAGCGGTGCCAGATTTTGCCGAGCGGCCCCAATCAGCCTGTCGTATACCTCAACCGGGATGTCGTCCTTGAAGAGCGAAGCCTCCAGAGCCGAGGGGTAATTGCGCGCGCGCGCCCGAAAAACATCCGCCTTTACCGAGTACGCGAGTGCCGAGGCGAGAGTGAATTGATGGTCCTGGAATTCCGCATAGAACTGATGAAAAGTCCGCTTGCGCAACTCGTGATCACGCTTCACGAGAAACGAGCTGAAAGAACTCTGGGTCAGCGGGCGCTCCTCACCTTTCTCATCGAGGAGCAGACCGAATTTCATGTCCACGTTCGTTAGCTGCGAAAAGCCGTCGTCGTAGCCGTCGAGCGCCGAACTGCCGAGCGCGAGCAGGCGCTCTTCCCTTTCTGAAAGCACATGTGGTTTCATGCGCCGGACCTTGTGGAGCGAAATGCGCCACTCTTTCAGCGCCGCGTCCTCGAGGTATTGCCCGAACTGCTCATCCGGGATGGCCTGGATTTCGGGAACGATAAAGGCGGACGCTTCACCAATCGTAGTCAGCAGATTCTGTAACTGAGCCATCCGTGCGAGGTACTGCGGATGCGCGCTGTCTTCGGCGAGTTGGAGCGACGCGTAGTGATAAACGCGCTCAATTCTCAGATCGAGGGCCTTCTCAAATTCGAGCAGCTCGCCTAACGACTTCACCGATTCGCCCACCCGGCCTTTCCAGTTCGTTAGGTGCGGAAAGGTCGCCTGAATCCAGGCGAAATCTTCATTCCACTTGTCGGTGTCCGCGAACAGCTGGGTAAGGTCCCATTTGTCGGCTTCAGGAATCTCGGCGCGGCTCAGGATTTTGGTTTCGTCCACGCGAAGTTCTAGTCGGACTCATCGAGCCCGGCAAATCGTGGCCCGGTGAGATTTGATAACGACGGGGCCGGATTGCTTTGGCCTAACGACTCGAATCGCGACCGAGAGCGCGCTTTATTTCTGGCATCGTCTTCTTATAGAGGTTGAGGAGGGCAGGTTCGACGAGATTCACGTCGATGAGATAGGTTTGCATGGCGAGAGCGAGTCCGCGTTGGTTTTCGGCCGACAAGGTTGCGGGGGTGTAGGCGGAAGAGAGAAAGCTGTTCTCCAAAGTCTGAAAAGCCACCTGCCGCGTGTAGACCTTGGAAATATCGAAGGCCAGATCGGGCTGAAGATAGGACAGCGCCTGTGTGGCAATCGCGAGATCCCAGGCAGTATGTTCAAAGATAACCGGGCGCAGTCCCTGAAAGTGCACTTCCCCTTGAAAGCGGTCGTTCGTCGCGGGTTGGTCGCTCCCGAGAAATAGGCCCAGCTCGCGCACGAGCCTCTCGTGATACTGGCGGTATTGCTCTATCGCCTGAGTGTTTACCTGCATTTCCTCGAGGAAATTTCCCAATGCGGCACGGGCCTGAGCGCGATGCTCGCGCTCTTCGTGCCAGTTGTTTGCCAAAAGGCCGAGAAAGACGCCAACGCTAATGAGGAGCACTTCAAAAAGCAGCTCCGCGAATTTTCTGCTGTGCTCTTTTCGGTCGAGGCTCATGCAGCGGAATCATCGGTGAGGCGTCGATATCATTTCAAGCTCCGAGGTCCTCCCAGATCCGTTTTCAGCGACGAGCTGCGCAAGAAGAGGGCCCTGATCGTCGGACCGCGGGTGCGGCCCAGAGGAGATTTCCCGCTCTGCCGCTTCCTCGCGAAGTCCTGGTGGATCTTGCCGCCTAACGAAATCCCGCGTCGCCTTCAAGGTGCAGTTTCGGGCCCTTGGCGATTAACTTCTCTTGCGCATTTTTGATTGGGATCTGCGGGCAACTGTCGATCCACTTCTGCCCCTCCGGCGCGGCCCAGTGAACCGCGTTGCGCAGCACTTGTCTAACGACGGGATGATAATAGATGGGATAAGTTTCGTGGCCGGGGCGGAAATAAAAAATCTTGCCGTTGCCGCGCTTCCAGGTACAGCCGCTACGGAAAACCTCACCGCCTTCAAACCAGGAAATGAAGATTACGTCGTCCGGCGTCGGGATGGCGAACGGCTCGCCATACATCTCGGTGTTCTCGATTTCAAAGGAGCGATCGATTCCGTGCGCGATCGGATGTCCGGGGTTGCAAACCCAGAGCCGCTCGCGCTCCCCGGCTTCTCTCCAGGTGAGTGAACAACTCGTGCCCATAAGGCGTTTGAAAATCTTCGAGTAATGCGAGGAGTGCAGCGGGACGAAGCCCATTCCCTGCCAGATCCGTTTGACCACCTGATCCACGACCGCGTCGCGCACTTTGCCGTGCGCGGCGTGGCCCCACCAGACAAGGACGTCCGTTTTCTCTAGAACGCTTTTCGTTAGGCCATTTTGCGGCTGTTGTAAGGTCGCCGCCTGAACATCGAGGCTACGATCGTCACGCAGAGCAGCGGCGATGCAGTTATGGATCCCGTCGGGATAGACTTGCCTAACGATCGCATTCTTTCGCTCATGCACGTTTTCACCCCAAACGGTGACGCGAAGTTTCCACGGCATGGATCAACCATGAATCAGGAAAGCGGAAACGCAGGAAGATTTTCAGATCGGCTTTCGCGGACTGTCCGGTTTCATGATTCGCTTCATCGCCGGGAGGCGCGAGATCGTGTTCATCGCTTTTGCGAGCAGTTCGCGGCCCGGTGAAACCTTGTGCCAGGGCGAGGCTCCACTCGGGTGTGGCAACGGCACAAGATCAAAGACGTGATCCCTTCGGTGAATGACAAACTTTCGCCCAACGACGAATTCCAGTTTGTCGCATTCAATAAATTGCGAGATCGCCAGCTTCCCGACGGGAATAACCAATCGTGGCTTCAGAATTCCAAACTCCGTTTCCATCCACGAGGTACAGTTGCCAATTTCTTCCCTGCTCGGCACGCGGTCGCCGCCCCTCGGCGCTTTGCCGGGAAAACATCGAATCACCGCCGCGAAATAAACACGCGATCGAACCGCCGTTTCGTCGAGCCCGCAACATTCTTCGAACCATCTGAAGAGCGTCCTGCCGGCGGTGTGGGCAAACGGACGTTCGAGCACCGGCTCGCGCAACCCGGGCGCCTGACCGATCAACATCACCTCACTCACAATGGCGCCGCCGGAAACCGGAGGCGGGACAACCCGAGGACAACGCCGGCACTGACGCAGGCGCGTGATATGCTGTTGTAGGTAAAGCTCCGCGCCTGATCGTCCCATCGGTTGCCCGTAAATCCTTTCGGTTTTGGTTCCCGAGTTAATTACTATCCTTTGGCGTCGAGCGCTGCAGTGGAAGCTGTCCCGGTTACGGTATTGACCGTTGCATTTCTCAGTTTCTGCGAGCCATTGTTTGATTGCGTCAGCTAACGACGGAAGAGCGACATTAGCAGGGTAAGCCCAAGGCTAAGGATAATGCAGGTAACGATTGGGAAATAGAAACCGACGTTACCCTTCTCGACTCGAATATCGCCTGGCAATCTCCCAAGCCAGCTACCACCAAACCCACTCCATAGCAGCAGGCCGATCGTTATGGTGAGGCCACCGATAATAACCAAGAGTTTCCCGATTTCCGGCACCAATTAGGATCATTCCAAAGAGAATCGGGAGCAAATCGCTAGAAAGTTCATCTCGCAAAAATTCACCGCCGTTTTGCTGACTGTATCGCTCCTCCCATAGGTCCTTGAGACCCGCTCGCTCCTGCGTCTCGACGTCTTCCGGACGATGATCACTTCGCTTCGTTACCGGAAAGTCTTAACTCCTTCCCGGTTCATCGCGGCATTGTGCAACTTATCCAAATCCCGCTTTAACCGCAGGTCCGAGACCACGATGCCGTTATCAGGCAGCCGGTAGTTCACTCTCGAGACTCATTCCCGCCTACCAAGAGTGTTAGACGAACGCTCCACTCCGGCCGCACTCAGGAGCGCGAAAAGGAAAGGGGACTTTCTCATTTGGAGATTCTTGTGCAGCTCCCTTTGATGCGTGCGAAGGCGAGCCTTCACGATCGACCGAGATTTAGCAGGCGAGTGGCCGCTTCCGACCCCGAATAAGCATCGCGCCCGCTCACCGGCGGGAGCCGGGCGGGACGATTACTCAGCCCTCGAACTCGGTCGCGACAAGGGTCGCGTTATGGCCGCCGAAGCCAAAAGAGTTGTTGAGCACGACCCGTATTTTTTTCTCGCGCGCGACGTTAGGCGTGTAGTCGAGGTCGCATTCTGGATCGGGATTTTCCAAGTTTATCGTCGGCGGAATTTTTCCGTCGCGCATGGCTAGAGCGCAAATCGCCATCTCGACCGCTCCAGCGCCGCCTAACAAATGGCCGGTCATCGATTTGGTCGAGCTAATCGTTAGGCCATTCTTGGCGTGCGTGCCGAACACGGTCTTGATCGCGCGGGTCTCGCAGATGTCTCCCAGGCCGGTGGAAGTGGCGTGGGCGTTTATGTAATCGACCTGCTCAGGTGCGATTCCGGCGTGATCGAGCGCCATCTGCATGGCACGAGCCGCGCCTTCCCCGTCGGGTGGCGGCGCGGTCATATGATAAGCGTCTCCCGAAAGTCCATAACCGGCCAGCTCGCAGTAGATTTTCGCGCCGCGCGCCCTGGCATGTTCTAACTCCTCGACCAGCACCGCACCGGCTCCCTCACCCATCACGAACCCGTCCCGCCCTAGATCGAACGGTCGCGAAGCGCGTTGTGGTTCGTCGTTACGGGTGCTGAGCGCTTTCATCGCGCCAAACCCGGCGAGCCCAATCGGAATGACTGATGCCTCCGCGCCGCCGGCCAGGAAGATGTCCGCGTCGCCGAACTTGATAATGCGCCAGGCTTCACCGATCGCGTTGTTCGACGTCGCGCACGCCGTTACGATACACATGTTCGGTCCGCGCAAATCGAATTCCATTGAAATGAGACCGCTCGCCATGTTGCTGATGAGCATGGGGATCGTGAAAGCCGAGACACGCGATGGACCCTTCGCTTGAAGATTGGCATGCTGGTCCTCGAGCGTCTTCAATCCACCGATTCCGCTGCTGACAAGCACACCGAAGCGATTTCGATTCACCTTTTCCAGGTCGATTCCGCTGTTGCCAAGGGCATTCTTCGCTGCGGCCACCGCGAGATGGGTGAAGCGATCCGTTCGCTTATGTTCTTTCGGATTCTTGAAGACCGTCTTGGGATCGAGGTCGCGCACCTCACCGGCGATACGCGTGTCGTAATCGGTCGTATCGAAGCGGGTGATCTCGCCAATGCCACTGCGTCCTTCAAGTAAGTTCTGCCAAAAGACTTCAAGATCGCTGCCTAACGGCGTGACGACTCCGATACCGGTGATGACGACTCTACGGTTCATCTCAAAAAAGTGACGGGTGACAATGACTAGTGATGAGCAGTGAAGCTGCGACTCACGGCTACTTTTCACCCATCAGCTGTCACTTGTCACTTGCTAGTCATCGACTGCCCATTCCGACGCTTTGCACAGTCTGGAAGAGCTTGCCCTCCGTTTTGATAGAGGGTGCGATAATGATTTCGGTTTGTTGAAATTCGGGCAAGGTCCGAGTGCCGACATTACCCATGCAGGTAGTTATGGCGCCGACGAGGTTCTGACTGCCGTCATCGACCTCGGCCGGACCGAATAGAATTTGCTTCAATGAACCGGTTGCACCGACTTTGATGCGTGTGCCGCGCGGGAGATTGGCGTGCGGTGTTGCCATGCCCCAATGGTAACCGTTGCCCGGTGCTTCATATGCTTTGGCAAATGCACTACCCACCATGACGGCATCGGCGCCGCAGGCGAGCGCTTTGCACACGTCGCCGCCTTTGCTCATGCCGCCGTCAGTAATAATGGAAACGTAGCGCGCCGTTTTCTTGAAATAGGCGTCGCGTGCCGCTGCGCAGTCGACTGTGGCGGTAACTTGCGGCACGCCAAGTCCAAGTACGCCGCGCGAAGTGCAGGCGGCGCCTGGACCAACTCCCACCAAAACTGCCGCTGGACCGCATTCCATGATTTCCAGCGTGGCGTCAAAGCCGACAGTGTTGCCGACAATTACCGGGATGCGCGTCTCACCGCAAAATTTCGCGAGATCGAGCGATTTGTATTCCGAGGAAAGGTGACGCACGGTCGAAACGGTGCTTTGCACGACAAAAATGTCGGCGCCCGCCGCCTGTGCGATGGCACCGAACTTTTCCGCGCTTTGCGGGATCGAACTGACCGCCGCCGGTACGCCAGCATCTTTGATCTCGCGAATGCGCGCCGCGATCAAATCTTCCTGGACGGGTTCCTGATAGATTTTTTGAAGCAGTGCCGTGACGTCGGCTTTGTCCGCTTCAACGATTTTTTGCAGAACTTCCTGCGGGTTTTTGTAGCGCGTCTGCACGCCTTCGAGGTTGAGCACCGCGAGACCGCCGAGTTTGCCCATGGCGATGGCAAACTTTACGTCGACTACACCGTCCATCGCGCTCGCCAGGATCGGAATTTTGAATTTTAGCGGTTCGGCATCGTAGCGTCCGACACGCCAGGTGATGTCAACTTCGTTAGGATTAATCGTCACGTTTCCTGGCACGAGAGCAATCTCGTCGAAGCCATAAGTGACGCGTGCTTTGCGATTGCGGCCGATCCACATTCCCATATTAAATACGATTCAGTTTAAAACGTTCGTTCAAGCTGCCGCAGCGCGGACAGCGTGGCAGGAGTGTCGAGGTTCGGTCTTCAAACTCGAAGGCGCAAATCACACACCGTAGCCGATAGCGCAGGGCGCGCTGCTCGCGGCGCCGACGGTTCCACTCGCCAAATATCCAGAGGAGAAAAACCGCCGCAAGAAAAAGCAGCAGATAAATCGTAACCAGCGCGCCAAGGCTGACTCGGATCACGGCGCGCGCTCCGCCGGACCGGGTGGCAGTTGGAGGTCGGTCCCGAAATCGAAGTTCGCTGTCGCCCAGGTGAGACTTGAGTCATTCGTTAGGCGATTTGACGGCTGGAAGCGGCAAAGAGCTAAATACTTACGGGCTTCTTCGTCGAGCGCGGAATCGCCGGAGGATTCTTCGAGGAAGGTATAACGAATAACGCCTAACGAATCGACCGCGATCCGAAAGCGCGCGCTCTCCGGAGCTTCGCGCAATGAGGGTCGAAATTTCAGCGCCGGATGTGTCACAGTCCGGTCAGCGAGACCCTCGGAAAAATGGAGCGTTGTTGGGGTGGGGGACAGTGGCAAGGAAGATCTTTCCGTCGTGACAGGCACCGGGGCGGGCGGAGCGGCCGAAGGAGCAAGTTCGAGCCTCGGCGGCGGCGGGGGTTCCTTTAAGCGCGGTGGAACTGCACGATACGAAGGAAGATGTGCCAGTCTCGGTAACTGGTAGGCGCGCGCCTCCGGCGGCCGCTGAGTTTGCGAAGCGAGCGCAGGATCTTCCGCTTCTAGCCAGGTGATAAAAGCCTGGCCCTCGGGAGTTGTCGGCGTGATCACGTTCACTTGCGCTGGCGGCGGAAGTAATGAGATCGCGGGCGGATAAACGACCTGAAAAAGGTAAAAACAGAGTGCGTGGAGCGCGACCGACGCAAGCAGAAATCCCGCAATCGCGACCTTGTGATGGCGCGGCCGTTCCCAACGAAAGAGAAGATCGCCCTGCAGTTGACCATAGCTCGAGGCATTCATTGCCGCGGGTTGGTGGCGAGCGCGACAGAACTAATGCCGCGTTCGAGAGCGGCATTCGTTACCGCCATCACCAGGTCGTAGGAAACCGTGCGATCCGCCTTGATCACGATGGAACGACCTTCGCGCTTCGTTAGGTCAAGCGCGGGTCCGAGCTGATCGAGAGTTATCCTTTGATCGCGCAAATAGATTACCGGACTTGGACCGCCAGTGATGCTGATGATTTGTTGGTTAGGTTGCGGTGCGAGGGTAAAACCGGAGAATGGAACGCTGACTGAGATACCCGGCTGCAAGACGAAATTGGAGCTGAGAAGAAAGAAGAGGATCAGGAGGAAAATCACATTGAGCAGCGGAAAGAGATAGAGCCAGCCAAAGTTAATGCTGGTGGTGCGCGAGAGCTTCATCTCTCGTTAGGCAAGCACGCGCTCCTAACGCTCGAGGCCGCGTTCGGCGCGCTTTTCCTGCGCTGGCTGGAAGCTGATGATCTCAGCGCCCGGTGCGCGATCAGTCAGCATATGCACCACTTCGATGCCCGCGCGTTCCATGTCGTGCATCAGCGTATTCACTCGCGACGAGAGGTAGCTATAACCGACAAACGTAGGCGTCGCGACCACCAGACCAGCCGCCGTCGTGAGAAGACTCTTGTAGACCCCGGTGGCCAGTTCCGCGACGGTCGCATAACCGCCATTCGACGAAACCAGCCCGAACGCCTCTATCATTCCCACGACCGTGCCTAACAATCCAATCAGCGGAGCGAGGTATGCCAGAGTCGCGAGCACGCCGAGAAAACGTTCCAGCTTCGGGACCTCGAGCTGACCCGCTTCTTGCACGATCTCGCGCAGTTCAGCTCGAGGTGCCTCGTGGCGGATGATCGCAGCGTGAATGACGCGCGCCACCGGCCCGGGCGTGCCGGCACATTCATGCAAAGCCTCTGCGAAATTGCGCCGCTGCACGAGATTGGAAAGCCCCTGCAGAAATTCCCCAACGTGAATCGTGGCGCGGTGAAAATAAAAGAGCCGTTCTGCGAAAACGGCGATCGAGATGATGCTGCAGACCAGAATCGGCCACATGAGCAGACCACCCTTCTGGATGTAATCGATCATGCGTTGACCTCATAACTCGTCTCTCCGTTTCTGGCAAGTCGAGAAGGCCTAACGAAAAAGCTGCGCGTCGCGGTTGGGCCGTTCCTCATTTTCCGCACGCGACGCGGAGTCGCCGCGGTTGCTCTTCCCCGAAGTCATCGCAGCGAGGCCAGGAATTGTAGACCTGATTGGCAAATCAGGACAGAGAGCCTAACGAGTAAAGGCCCGCTGTCCGCAGTTCAGGGTCGCGTGTGGACCACGGATGACTTCTTCGGTCTCGCGCCGTCGACGAGGTTGCCGCTTCTGTCGTAGATTGAATAGCCGGCAGCATGTCCGACAGCGTCGTAATTGTAGACAATTCTGCTCCGCACGGAACCGTCTCTCGTTAATTGAGTTTCGCGCAGGAGCCGTCCCGCAGGGTCGTATTCGTAGCGCGTCTTGAAACACAAATCGCCCTTCGGCCCAAAGACTTGGCCGCTTTTGTAGCGCCCGGCGTCATCAAGCTCGTAGACAATCTTGCCACGCGTCTTGCCGTCCGACCCGCTTGTCGTGGCGAGAGTTTGGTGATTTGCGATGTCGGTTTGGTAAACCGTTTTTGAGCCATCCTCATTAATCATCACCCGGACGAGAACCTCGTTTTCGGCCGATTGCGCGAGAAAGGCGGCGGCTAAAAAAGAAAAGCCGAAGAGTCTGAGGAGGTAACGGAAACTCGCCCGCATGCGAAGTGGCGCCATTTTAGGGAGGAAAAGAAAAGTGAGCAAACCCTCATTTATTGATTGACCGGGAAAAAATCGAGTGGTTTAAAGTGGTGTGATGTGGAGCGATTTGGATTACAGGCCCTGTCTATGACCACCGCTTCGGGAAATTCGATTTTTTATGCGGGCGAGTTTTGCCATCAAATCGATGACAAAAATCGCGTCACCATTCCGTCACGTTGGAGGCGCAGCAGTTCCGGTGAGGATCTCATCATGGTGCCGGAAGCAAACGGCCAATTCCTCGTCGTAATGCCGCCTAACGAATTCGAAAAAATCGGCGCCTCCGCCGAAACGACGGAGGGCGTGTCCAAGCGCGATCTGCGAATTTTTTTGCGCCGGCTGCATTCGCAGGCGCAACACGCATCATTCGATAAGCAGGGCCGCCTTCTCTTGCCCGACGGGTTTTGCAAAAGCCTCGACCTTAAAGACGAGGTCGCGCTCGTCGGCGGCCGCGGGCGTTTCGAGATTTGGAATCTGGATCGCCGCAAACGTGCTCACGTCGACGAGCATCCCACTTACCAGGCGGTCGCAAACATGATCGGACTTTAGAACAAATGGACGCATTGTTACTCGAGCAACCGGTCCGGCTCGCGACCGGTGCGTTCATGATCGAAGAGGAGACGCAGGAGATGGAAGATGCTGGCTATCATCGCCCGGTACTGGCGAATGAAACGATCGCATTGCTCGCGCCCCGGCCCGGTTCGCTGATTCTCGATGGGACTTGCGGCGGCGGCGGGCATACCGAGATGATCTTAAATGCGGGCGCGGATGTGGTGGCGCTCGACCAGGATCCCGATGCGCTCGAGTTCGCAAGCGCGCGCCTAACGAACTTCGGCAGCCGGGTCACCTTGCGTCGCGCCAACTTTCGTGATGCGGAGCGTGTTCTCGATGAGCTAGGCGTCGCGCAAATCGATGGCGCCCTGCTCGATCTTGGCGTTTCCTCGCGCCAATTGGAGAATGCCGATCGCGGTTTCAGTTTTATGCGTAACGGCCCGCTCGATATGCGCATGGATCCGCGCCAGGAATTGACCGCCACGGAAGTCGTCAACAGTTACAGCGCGGAAGAGCTGACTCACATTTTTCGCACATTTGGCGAAGAACCGGCCGCGCGCCGCATCGCGAGTCAACTCGTGAAGCTGCGCAAAGAAACGCCGTTTCGTGAAACGCTCGCGCTCGCGAGGTCGATTGAAAAAACGGTCGGCCGCCATGGGCGACGCCATCCGGCGACGCAGGTTTTCCAAGCTCTGCGCATGGAAGTGAACGACGAACTTGGCGCGCTCGAAGCCGGGCTCATCGCCCTAACGAAACGTCTCGAACCCGGCGCTCGTATCGCTGTCATCACCTTCCATTCGCTGGAAGATCGGCGGGTGAAAAATTTCTTTCGCGATCGCAGCCGTGAATTTCTTGATCGTCCTGAGTGGCCCGAACCGCGGCCGAATCCAGATTTCTCGCTCCGTATCATCACTCCGAAACCAGTCGAACCGGATGCAATTGAATTGCGCGCCAATCCGCGCTCGCGCAGCGCGCGTTTGCGTGTCGCAGAAAGGATCGGATGAATCGCCATCGACACCGCAAGAATTTCAACCCGATCGATGCGCCTGCGCTCGTGCGTTGGATCGTGATCGTGACCTTTTTTGCGGTCACCGGCCTGAGTTACGTGTATCTCACCGTCCAACTCCATCACCAGGGAGTGCAGCGCCGCTCACTCGAGCAGGAACTGGAAGCCACCCGCACGCAAAACGAAGACGCCAAGGTGCAGATCGCCGCGCTTACCTCGCCTGCCGCCCTTCAGCGCCGATTGAAGGAAGGCTTTCTGAAAATGGTTCCGATTGCGGAGCAGAGCATTGTTAGGCTAAACGACAGGGCACGCCCAATCGGAGAAGACGAAATTCGTCCCGTCGCCAATCGGGTCGCGACGCGAGGAGGCACTCCGTGAGATGGAATAGCCGCACGCGCTGCGCGGTGATTTGCGTCTTCTTCACGCTTCTCTTCAGCGTCTTCTCCTGGCGGCTCATCGATCTCCAAATGGTGCAGCACGATTACTACAGCCGCATCGCCGCGGAAAAGAACATCGGCCGCAACCTCATTCCGGCCAATCGCGGCACGGTCTACGATAGCGGCGACGAAATTCTCGCCCAGAACGTCCCCGTCGCGACCATCGTGGCCGACGCTACTCTTATTAATAATAGCGGCGCTCTCGTGCCACTGCTGGCTGGTCGGCTCAAGCTTTCGCCTAACGACATCCAAGGCAAACTCGCCACCGGTCGGCGTTATATTGTGCTCAAGCGAGAGGTGCCGGAAGCGGATGCGCGCGCGCTCGAAGCCGAGTTGGGCAAGGAAAAATTGCGCGGCGTTTATTGCGAGCGCGGCACAGTCCGCGTCTATCCCAACGGCTCCATGCTTTGTCATGTCATCGGGTTCACCGATTTCCATCAGAACGGCATCCAGGGCGTCGAGAAGACGATGGATCAATATCTGCGGGGGGAGGACGGTTATCGCTATATCGAGCGCGACGCGCAAGGTCGCGAAATCGTCCTCTACCGTGGGCTGCAACGCGATTCGCGTAACGGCTTCGATGTTCACCTAACGATCGACTTCCATCTCCAAGGCATCGTGGAAAATGAGCTGGACGCCGCGGTGCGCGAGTATCATCCCGAAAAGGCGACCATCATTCTCATGCGGCCGCAGACAGGCGAAATCCTCGCCATGGCGAACCGGCCGAACTTTGATCTCAACCTCCGTAACGAGGCCAAACCCGAACAGATGAAGAACCGCGCGATCATCGACATGATGGAGCCGGGTTCGACCTTCAAAATCGTCACTGCCGCCGCCGCCATTAACGAAAAGAAAGTGCGGCTCGACAGCATGATCTTCTGCGAGAACGGCGTCTGGAATTACGGCGGTCGTCCGCTGCACGATCATGGCCACAAAGGCTACGGCGACCTGAGCGTGCAAGACATCCTTGTTCATTCGAGCAACATCGGCGCGGCCAAGATGGCGTGCCTGCTGGGCGAGATGAAGTTTTACGAATACATCCGGCAGTTCGGCTTTGGTGATCGCACTGGAGTCGAGCTGCCGGGCGAGATCGGCGGCGTGATTCATCCGCCGAGGAGCTGGAGCAAGATTTCCATCACCCGAATCCCGATGGGCCAGGAAGTCGGTGTTACTCCCTTGCAGATGGTGATAGCAATGTCGGCCATCGCAAACGGCGGCAAATTGGTGCAGCCACGCATCGTCAAGGCGATCATTGACGATCACGGCAAGACGATCAGCGCACTCAAACCAACTGTTGTTAGGCAAGTTATTTCGCCCGAAACTGCCGCACAGATTGCCTATGCTCTGCGCGGCGTGGTGAGCAAACGCGGCACGGCGGTAGAAGCAGCCGTTCCTGGCTATGTCATCTCGGGCAAGACCGGTACCGCACAAAAGGCCGCGCCCGGCGGCGGCTACGAGAAGGATAAATATGTCGTTTCCTTCAGCGGTTTTTTGCCTTCGGAGAATCCAGCTTTTGTCGGCCTCGTCGTGCTCGACGACGCGCACACGAAGCAACCTCACCTCAACTACGGCGGCACGGTCGCCGGACCTATTTTTTCCCGCGTTGCGCAACAAGCGGCGCGGTATCTCGATCTTGAGCCGCATGAGGAAATTGGGACGCCCAGTACGGCCGGACGAGTCGCCTTAACTAATGCCAGTCGTTAGATTCCCGCGCCTCGCGTGTCCACACCTCATGCAGCTCAAACTTCTCGCGGAATCAACCCAGACCCGCGAAATCGACGGCCCACTCGATCGCGAGATCGACGGCATCTTTTACGATTCGCGCCGGGTGCAGAAGAATGGGCTCTACGTGGCAATGCGGGGGGCCAACGTTGATGGCCACCAATTTACCGAACAGGCGATCGAGAGAGGCGCGGCGGCGATCGTGGTGGAACGCCCGGAATCGCATTCCCGCGCGACCTCAATCGTGGTGCCGGATAGCCGCATCGCGCTGGCCGATTTGGCGTTCACCTTTTTTAAGAAACCGGCCTTGCGGCTAAGAATGGCAGGCGTCACCGGTACTAACGGCAAGACGACGACCACCTTCCTTATCAAACATATCTGCGATGGTGCCGGTTTGCGCAGCGGACTTATCGGCACGGTGCGCTATGAAATCGGCGAGCGCGTCTTGCCTGCGACCCGCACAACTCCCGAGTCGCTCGACGTTCAGGAAATGCTGGCCCAAATGGCCGGCGCCGGGTGCAAGGCCGCTGTCATGGAGGTTTCCTCGCACGCCCTGGCCCAGGATCGGACGCGCGGTCTCGAGTGGGACGTGGCCGTTTTCACCAATCTCACGCAGGACCATCTCGATTTTCACCAGACAATGGCGAATTACTTCGAGTCGAAGGCGCGGCTCTTCACCGGCCTGACGAGTCAACCCAACAAAAAGAAAGTCGTGGCTGTCATCAATCTCGACGATCCGTACGGCGAAAAACTCGTAAACCGCCTGGGAAACGATCTTGCGGTCGTGACCTACGGTGTGGGCGCCCGAGCGGATTTCCGGGCTTCCAATTATCGAGCTGAATTTAGCGGTACCTCCTTTCAGCTCGAAGCACGCGGGAAGATCTATCTCGTGCGCGTTCCGCTTATTGGACGCTTCAACGTCTATAACGCGATGGCTGCGCTCGCGGCGGCAAATTCGTTAGGCGTGAGTCTGCGCGAAGCGGTCCTCAGCCTCGCCAAGTCCCCGCAGGTGCCTGGTCGGCTCGAAGCCGTGCCAGCCAAACGCCAGTTTCAGATCTACGTCGACTACGCGCACAGCGACGACGCCCTACTCAACGTTCTTAAGACGCTGCGCGAACTCGCGCCGCGCCGCCTCATCGTCGTCTTCGGCGCGGGCGGCAATCGCGACAAGGAAAAGCGCCCGCTCATGGGCCGGGTGGCCGATCAAAACGCCGACTTCAGCATCGTCACCTCTGACAATCCGCGGAAGGAAGACCCACTCGGCATCATCGCCGACGTCAAAAAGGGATTTCGCTCGAGTAATTTCGAAACCGTTCCAGACCGAGCGGAAGCGATCGCGCGCGCCATCGCCCTGGCGCAACCGCGCGACATCATCCTGATCGCGGGGAAAGGTCATGAGACCTACCAGGAGTTTGCCGATCACACCATCCCGTTTGACGACCGACAGATTGCGCTTCGCGCTCTGGAAAATCGACCGCTGGAATTCTGAAGATGCGCCTAACGCCTAACGAGCACATTGCCAGCGTTATTACCCAGGCAAACTGTCTGGGCATCGACGATTGCAACGCGCGGCCGCCTAGGATGAACTCACTCTCGATCGACCAAATTGCGCAGTTTGCTCAAGCCGGGAAACAAAATGGCCATTCCGGCATGCAAGTCACGCGCTTGAGCACCGACTCGCGCACGACCCAGCCGAGTGATCTCTTCGTCGCGCTCGCAGGCGCCAATTTCGACGGTCACAAGTTCGTCAACGATGCATTTCTGCGTGGGGCCATCGGCGCGGTGGTGGAAAAGAAATGGAGCGGCAAGACCCCACCCGACTTCGTCCTTTTGCGCGTCGCCGACACGCTGAGCGCCTATCAGCAGATCGCGGCCGGCTATCGCCGTTCGTTAGGTCTGAGAGTCGTTGCCATCACCGGGAGCAACGGTAAAACCAGCACAAAGGATTTTACCGCCTCCGTCCTCGCCCGCCGTTATCGCGTCGCCAAGACCGAAGGCAATTTCAACAATCATATAGGGCTCCCGCGCACCATGCTGGAAGCGCGCAAGGAGGATGAAATCGCTGTGTGGGAAATCGGAATGAACCATCCCGGCGAAATCGCGCCGCTCGCCCAGTTGGCGCAACCGGACGTGGCCATCATCACCAATATCGGCATCGCGCATATTGAATTCATGGGCTCACGTGAAGCCATTGCCCGGGAAAAAGGCGAATTGGCAGCCTCGTTAGGGCCTAACGGCACTCTGATCCTGAATGGGGCCGACGAATTCGCGGAAACGATTGCCCAGCGCAGTAAAGGCCGCGTGATTCTGACCGGGATTAATCGCGGCGCTGTGCAGGCGCGCGACATCGTTCAGAGATCAAGCGGCGCGGAGTTTGAAATTTCGGAGGGCGCCCATCGCTGTCACGCTGTTCTGCCTGTGCCCGGAGTGCACATGGTGCAGAACGCGCTTCTCGCAGTCGCCGCCGGCCGCGTCTTTGGACTTTCGCTCGAAGAATGCGCCGAAGGTCTCGCCTCCGCACCACTGGCAAAGGCGCGTCTGCAGATTAAGACCATTGGCGGCGTGCAGTTCATCGATGACAGTTACAACGCCAATCCGGATTCGACCAAAGCCGCCCTGCGCACGCTGGCCGAACTTGAGACCGATGGACAACGCGTCGCCGTGCTCGGGGCGATGGCGGAGCTGGGCGCGGAAAGCAAACACGGTCATAAGGAAGTGGGCGAAACGGCCGCGTCGTTAGGCATTGATTACCTCTTCGCACTCGGCCCTGGCGCGGCGGAAATCGCCGCTGGCGCGGCAGCCGCTGGCCTAACGAACAGCCGCGTCGTGCACAACGCCGCGGAAGCCGCGGAGCGGCTCGACGAGATCGCGCACCCGGGCGACCTTGTCCTCGTCAAAGGCAGCCGCTCTGCGCGCGTCGAGCGGGTTTTGGAGGAATTCGCCCATCGCCTGATGGAGACTCGCTCCGCGTCATGATGTTTTACCTGCATCGTCTGACGGAGCAGTTCAAAGGTTTCAACGTTTTCTATTACGTCACCTTTCGCGCCGTTCTGGCGGCGATCACCGCTTTTGTCATTTCGCTTCTCTTCGGCAACTACGTCATTCGCAAACTTGTCTCCCTGAAAATCGGCCAACCGATTCGCACCGCCGACGAAGTGCGCCGCCTCGCCGAATTGCACGGCGGAAAACAGGGTACGCCCACGATGGGTGGCGTGCTCATCATTGGCGCAGTGGTCGTCGCCTCGGTTGTCTGGGCGCGACCAGATAATCCGTTCGTCTGGCTCGCTCTCTTTTGCATGGTTTACCTGGGGGCGCTCGGTTTTGTTGACGATTATCTCAAAGTCACAAGGAAAAAATCCGATGGCATCAGCGGCAGATTGAAACTTTTTTTTCAAGTCACGCTCGCTGCCATTGTAACGGTGTTCTTCCTCTTGAATCCTCTCATCGAAGTGCAGGCGCGCTCGCTTTACCTGCCGTTTTTTAAGGTCCCGGTGGTGGTGAACATGGGCGCATTCACTTTCTTCTTTTTCGCACTCGTGATTGTTGGAGCCTCAAACGCGGTCAATCTCACAGACGGCCTCGACGGACTCGCCACCGGCTGCACCATCACGGTGGCCTTCGCTTACGCGCTTCTGACTTACGCGGCGGGCAACTTCCGCATCGCACAATATCTTCAGGTTCCGTTCTATCCCTACTCCGGCGAACTGGCTGTCTTTTGTGCCGCCCTCGTTGGGGCGGGTCTTGGCTTTCTCTGGTTCAACTGCTACCCCGCTCGCATTTTCATGGGCGACACAGGTTCGCTCGCAATCGGCGGCACGATTGGGGTGGTCGCGATCTGTTGTAAACAGGAGTTGCTCCTCGCCGTCGTGGGCGGCGTTTTCGTCCTCGAAGCCTTCTCCGTCATCCTGCAAGTCCTGAGCTTTAAACTGACCGGCAAACGACTCTTCGCCATGTCACCGATCCATCACCATTTCGAGCTGAGCGGTTGGAAGGAAAACACCGTCATCGTGCGGTTCTGGATTCTTTCGATTGTTTTCGCGCTGCTTGGGCTGGCCACTCTCAAGCTGCGATGAAGCGCACCTACAAAAACAAAAGCATCGCGGTCCTCGGCGCGGGCCGAAGCGGAAAAGCGGCTGCGCTCCTCCTTGCCGAGGAAGGCGCAAAAGTCACGCTCCTTGACAGCGCGCACGAGGAAAAACTCACTGGGATCGAGCGATTGCGTGATGAAGGCATCTACATTCTCTGCGGCCCGCTGGCGGAAGAAGATCCGACAGTTTACGACCTCGGAATTTACAGCCCGGGCATCGATCCTGAACTACCGCTGGCGAAAAATTTCTCGCGCAAGAATATCCCGATCATTGGTGAGCTGGAACTCGGCTACCAATTCTGTTCCGTCCCGGTTATCGGCATTACGGGCACGAACGGTAAAACCACCACGACCGAGTTGATCGCACAAATGTTGAATGCTTGCGGTCAGCGCACAATGGCTTGCGGCAACATCGGCAAGCCGCTCGTCGAGGCCGCGCGGGAAAGCGACAATCTTTCCGTCCTTACCGTTGAAGTCAGCTCCTTTCAGCTCGAAACCATCCGTGAATTTCATCCCGAGATCGCGGTCTGGCTCAATTTCGCACCCGATCATCTCGATCGTTACCGCTCGATCCGGGAATACCGCGAAGCCAAACTGCGCATCTTCGAAAATCAAACGCCTGACGATCATGCAGTCGTGAACGCGGCGGAAGATTTGCCTGGATTGAAAGCGAAGGTCGCCACCTTCAGCGCCTGGTCGAACGAGGGCGACTTTTCGTTAGGCGACGGCTCGATCCTTTATCGCCAGCAACCGGTTCTGAACCTCGCCGAAGCGCAACTGCGCGGACCGCATAACGCGGAAAACATGATGGCCGCCCTCGCCGTCGGCCGTGCGCGCGGGCTGAGCTTCGAAGAAATGGTTCCACCGCTCTGCGCCTATCGTGCGCAACTCCATCGCCTCGAGCTCATCCGCACCATCGGCGGCGTGGACTACATCAACGACTCGAAAGCGACCAATCTCGACGCCTTGGAAAAGGCGCTTCTTAGCGCAACCAAACCAATCGTTCTCATCGCCGGCGGAAAAGATAAAGGGTTCGCCTTCGACTCCATCGGCTCGCTCGTTGCGCGCAAGGTGCGACACGCCATTCTTATCGGCGAGATCGCCAAACGCATCGCGCATGACTGGCGAGAGGCGACCGAATGCGAAATCGCGGGTTCCTTGGGCGAAGCCGTCGAGCGTGCACAAGCTCTCGCGCTTCGGGGCGAGACCGTTCTCTTTTCTCCCGGTACTTCCTCCTTCGACATGTTCAAAAGCTACGCCGACCGTGGCGATCAATTCCGCGCCCTGGTGCGTGGATTACCCGAAGCACCACCATGAAAATGCCAAGCCTGATAAGACGAAAGAAATTGCACGCCGCCACCGCGCGCCGTTCCCGCGCACTCGGTCTGCCCGGCGACATGGGTTACGAGCAAATGTCCGAGCCAAACATGAAGTTGTCGCGGGCGCTCCTCATTGTGCTCGTGCTTCACATCGTGGCGGTGGCGGGCATTATCGCCTTCAACACCATCAAGACGCGGGAGGAGACAAACACGGCGAGCAGCATTGCAGAACCCTCCGCGCCGATAACGACGCCGACCGTAACTCCAGCATTGAATCCGGCGGCGGAAGCCGGCAAAAACACGCCTAACGAGGTGACGAAGGTTGCGACGAAGAGCGAAACCAAGCCAGCCGCCAAACCGATAGAGCTGGCCACTCCAGAAAAAACAAAGGCGTCTGAAGTTCCCGATTCCGGCAAGGTCTACACCGTGGTGAAAGGCGACAATCCTGTCACGATCGCGCACCGTCTTCACGTCAGCTACGACGCGCTTCTTGCGCTGAACGGGATCAGCGATCCGCGCAAGCTTCAGATTGGCACCAAGCTTCGCATCCCAGAGCGGCCAGCGAACACGAGACATAAGTCCGACTAAATGAGCCCGCGTTCTCTTTCATCCGGAGGGAAAAGAGTCTCAGCCTAACGAGGCTATACTAATGCATCGCAAGAGCGCGTACATCTTGTTTCTCGCTGTTCTCGGTCTGCTTGCCCTTGGAATAGTCATCCTTTTCAGTACCGGCGCGTTCGCAAGAGACAGTCACAACGACGTTTACTATTTCCTCCGCCGACACGCGCTTTGGCTCGGACTGGGGATGATTGCCTGCGGCGTTGCTGCGCTGGTCGACTACCATTTCTGGCAACGCACCTGGTGGATCTCGTTCGCGCTGTCGTTAACCGGTCTTGCCTTCTGTTTCCTCCCGCCTTTTCGACACAGGATCAATGGCTCGTGGCGCTGGCTGGAGTTCCACGGCATCACCTGTCAGCCTTCGGAATTTGCCAAGATGGCGGCAGTTTTCTTTCTCGCTTTCTGGTTTTCGCGTTACGAAGCAGAGAGTAAACAATTCTGGCGTGGCTTTGTTTTTCCGATGGCGATCGTTAGTCTTCTCGTCGCCCTTATCATCACCGAAGTCGACCTCGGCACGACTGTGCTGATCGGGGCGACTTCGTTTGTCGTGATGTTCATTGCGGGAACAAATCTTGCCCTCCTTGGCACGCTGTCGTTAGGCGGAGTGGGCGCCATTCTTTATCTCGCGACGCACATCGCCGAACGAAACAGTCGTCTGCTCGCATTTCTTCACCCTGAGGAATACAAGTTGACTGCTGGACTCCAGCAAATGCAGGCCCTGATCGCCTGGGGCAGCGGCGGGATCGAAGGCCTCGGCCTCGGCAACGGCCGGCAAAAGATGTCCTACCTGCCTTATGCGCATACCGATTTTATTTTTCCGATCGTCGGCGAAGAGCTGGGGCTGCGTTTTAGTTTGATCGTCGTTTTCCTTTTCGTGCTCATCATTATTTGTGGCCTCACGATTTCGCTCCACGCGCGCGATCGCTTTGGCATGCTCCTGGCGAGTGGAATTGTTTCGCTGATTGGATTTCAGGCTGCGATTAACATCGGGGTCGTCACCTCTCTTTTACCCAACAAGGGTCTGCCTTTGCCTTTCGTCAGCTATGGCGGCTCAAACCTGATGGTAGCGCTCTTCGCCGTCGGGATTCTCTTGAACATTTATCGGCAGGGCGTGCTTGAACCCGCTGCGAAGAAAAGGATGCCATTACACGTCAAAGCCACTCCGAGGATCTGAATGAAAAACCGCGTGGGCCCGAATTTGGCAGGTACTGCACTCATCTCGAGTGTGGGTCGCGCCGTCTTGCTGCGGGAGACGATCCGAGAACCGTCCGACCTCCCGCGGACGATGGAAACACGAGGAAACCTCGCCACGTCGACACCCTATCTGCCGGAATGGCCGACTGGCGGTCGGCAATTGCCAATCCCATGAACACGGTCATTGCATGCGGCGGAACGGGCGGACACTTGTTTCCAGGAATGGCAATCGCCGAGGTGCTGCGCGCACGCGGACACGAGGTGCTTCTCTTTATATCGGAAAAGGAAATCGATGCCCTCGCGATCGAAGGGCGGACGGAATTTCGCTTTGAGAAATTGCCGACCGTAGCGCTGCCCTCGCCTTTCTCACCAGCCATTCTTGGTTTCGTCAGGCGATTCCATGAGAGCCTTTCGCTCTCTCGCGCCATTTTCCGCAAGTTCCAACCCGAGGTGGTTCTCGGCATGGGCGGCTTTACATCCACCGCCCCAATCCTCGCCGGACGCATTCGCGGGGTGCCGACTTTTCTCCATGAGTCGAACGCCATTCCGGGCAAGGCCAACCGATACACCGCGCGCTTCGTGCGCGCCGTCCTCCTTGGATTCAAAGAATGCGCGGCTTATTTTCCCAAGACGACAACTGAAGTGACCGGCACGCCCATTCGTTCCACGCTTCGCCGAATCGATCGCGCCCAGGTGCTGCGAAAGCTCGGCCTGAAAAATCGCGTTCCAACCTTGCTCGTCATGGGTGGCAGTCAGGGCGCGAGTGGCATCAACCAGGCCGTCATCAAGGCGCTGCCCTCACTTCAGGATTTCCCACTGCAGGTGATCCATCTCGCCGGCGCGCGCGACGCATCCCTTCTGGAAGATAACTATCGTCGGGAGAAGATTTCGGCCTATGTCGCCGATTTTCATCATCACATGGAGGAAGTTTACAGTGCGGCTGATCTTGTCATCGCCCGGTCTGGCGCAGCCAGTCTCTCGGAGCTGGCGGCCTTCGGTTTGCCAGCCGTACTTGTCCCATATCCCTACGCCGCGGACGATCATCAGACGCGCAACGCCGAGATATTCGTCAGGGCAAATGCTGCCGTCATGATGAAGGAGTCGGAGTTTTCGCCCGAAGAGCTGGCGAAGAAGGTTCGCGACTTGTTAAGCGAAGGCCAGAGATTGCATACGATGTCGAACCAAATGGCTGCGCTCGCTCCTCAAAATGCAGCCGCGACGGTCGTCGAAACGATAGAAAGATACAGTCAGCCTCATGATGCGGTCGCTGCCTGAGTTGCAAAAATTTCTTACCGCGGAGCGGCATGCCATTCATTTGATTGGCGTGGCCGGGAGCGGGATGAGCGGCATTGCTGCGCTCCTCCTCGAGCTCGGCCATGACGTCCGCGGCTCAGACAAAGTGCGGACGCTCGAGACGGAGCGACTGGCTCAGCTTGGATTGCGCTTTTCATCGCCACATCGCGCCGAGGATACGACCGGAGCCGAATTCATCATCTATTCCTCCGCGATTAAGGAGGACAATCCGATCTTGCTCGACGCGTTAGTGCGCAACATTCCGACGATTCGGCGTGCGGAAGCGCTCGCTGCCATCATGCTCGGTAAGCGTGGGATCATCATCGCCGGCATGCACGGCAAGACGACCACGGCGGCGATGGCGGCGCACGTTTTGCGCGTCGGCGGGTTGCATCCGTCGCACTACGTTGGCGCGGAAATCCCGATTCTTGGCAGCAACGCACACTGGAATTCGTTAGGCGAATATTTTGTCGCGGAAGGCGACGAGAGCGATGGCACCTTGCAGCTCTTCGAGCCCGAGCACGCCTTAATCCTCAACATCGAAGAAGAGCATCTCGATTACTACCGCGACCTCAAGGCGATTGAGGAAGTCTTCGCCAAGTTGCTCGCGCAAACCAAGGGTATTGTCTTTTACTGCGCCGACGACTCGCACGCGCCGCGGGTTTGCCGTGCACACCAGCGCACGGTGTCCTACGGCTTCAGCGACGAGGCGCGGTATCGCGCGACCGGGATCGAACTGCAGGATTTTGCGGCAACATTCTGCGTGCAGCGCGGGGAAGAAAAACTGGGCGACGCCACGCTGAACGTCCCCGGCAAACACAACGTGAGCAACGCGCTCGGGGTGATCGCGCTGGCGAGCGAGCTGGGCGTGCCTTTCGCAAAAATCGCACACTCGTTAGGCACATTTCGTCACGCACGCCGCAGGTTCGAGATCAAATATCAGAGCGATCGCTTTCTTCTCGTGGACGATTACGCGCACCATCCTACCGAGATCCGCGCGACCCTTGCGACAGCACGCTCAGCCGGACGCAAGCGTGTCCTCACAGTGTTTCAGCCTCATCGCTATTCGCGCACAAAGGCACTCTGCAAAGAATTCGGTTCGGCGTTCGACTGTGCCGACCAGGTGGTGATCAGCGACATCTACGCGGCAAGCGAGTCTGCCTTGCCCGGCATCACTGGCCAGACGATTGCCGACGCGATCTCGCTTCATGGTCATCCCGCGGTTTCCTATCAGCCGCGATTCGAGCGTTTGCATGGCGACGTCGGGCGCATGCTGAGAGAAGGCGATCTCGTTCTGAGCCTTGGCGCTGGCAACGTACACGAACAACTTTCCAAACTCGCAGCTGAGCTCGTGGTCGCGGAGAAGCTCAAGGAAATTGTCGGGCCGGAAGGTGAAGTTCGGCTGTCGGAGCCGCTGGCCAGGCACACTACCTTGCGTGTCGGCGGGCCAGCGCAGTTTTGGGTCGAGCCGCGGACGGAGCAGGCCTTCGCCGAACTGATCCGCTTCTGCCGCCGGGAAAACTTGCCGCTCTTTGTTATCGGCCGCGGTTCCAACTTGCTCGTACGCGAGGGTGGAATTCGCGGGGTGGTTGTGCATCCAATCGGCGGAGAGTTCGATCGGATCGAGTTTACGGGGATTGAAGTGACGGCGGGCGTGGGTGCGAAACTCAAGGAAGTCGCCTATGCGGGCAAAGCGGCGGGCGTGGGTGGATTCGAATGGATGGAAGGAATCCCTGGCGAAGTGGGCGGCGCCTTGCGAATGAACGCCGGTGCGATGGGCGCGCAAACTTTCGACCAGGTCGTGCGCGTGCGTTACCTCGACAGCGAAGGTGTGGCCCACGAGAAAGCGCCCAACGAATTGGAAATTCGCTACCGCGACGTGCCTTCTTTGCAGGAAAACTTCGCCGTTTCGGCGGTTTTGCGTGGAAAAAAATCGTCGGTGGAAGAGATCGTCAAGGAGTTGGATGCCTCACAGAAGAAACGCCGCGCCAGCCAGCCGAGTGCAAAGAGCGCCGGCTGCATTTTCAAAAACCCTCGCGCATGTCCGGCAGGAAAACTGGTTGATGAACTGGGCCTGAAAGGTTGGCGCGTAGGCGATGCGCGGGTCTCGGAAGTGCACGGAAACTTTATCGTCAATGACGGCGCCGCGACCGCCGATCAGGTCTTGGAATTGATCGGCCAGATCCAGGCGACGGCACGGGAAAAGCGCGGGATCGAACTCGACACTGAAGTGCAAATCGTCGGGGAGGACGGAAAACCGTGATCGATTTATCGGGAAAGCATATCGCCGTCCTCAAAGGCGGCCCAGGTTCTGAGCGTGCAGTTTCCCTCGCGAGCGGCGCCGGCGTGGCCGGGGCGTTACGTTCCGCAGGCGCAGAAGTGACGGACGTCGACGTGCGGGACGCAAGTTTCGATTTGCCTAACGACACCGATCTAGCCTTTATCGTCGTGCACGGCACTTTCGGCGAAGATGGACAGCTCCAGAGGATTCTGGAAGATCGCGGGATCGCCTACACCGGCGAGAACGTGGAAGGAAGTTGGCTGGCTTTCGACAAGATCTCGTCGAAGGAAAGATTCACCCGACACGGCGTCAACACTCCGCCATGGGAAATCATTCGCGGGGGCGAGCAGCCAAACCTGACGTTGCCCTATGTGATCAAGGCGCCGCGCCAGGGCTCGACTGTCGGCGTCTACATCGTGAAGGAGGAAAGCCAAATCGCGTCGTCGTTAGGCGAGGCATCGAAATTCGACCAGGAGCTGCTTGTGGAGCAATTCATTCCCGGACGCGAGCTAACCATCGGTGTGCTCGGCGATCTCGCGCTTCCGATTCTGGAGATCATTCCGAAGAGCGGTTTCTACGATTTCAATAACAAGTATCCTTTTCTCAATCCTCAGGGTGGAGGTGGAGCACAGCATCTTTGCCCGGCGCCGATCGAGCGCAAACTGGCGGGAAAGATTCAGGATCTGGCTCTGCTCGCCACACAGTCGTTAGGCCTGAAGGTCTATTCGCGGGTGGACGTTATTCTTAGCGAGCACGATGAGCCGTTCGTGCTCGAGGTCAATACCATTCCGGGCATGACCGAGAGCAGCCTGTTACCGGAAGCGGCGGGCGTGGCTGGAATTACGTATCCCGAGCTTTGCCGGCGTATTGTGGATCTTTCTCTGGCGGCCCGTCCTAACCAATGAAAACGAGGAGCACTAAAGGCGCGGCCAGGTCCGGCAACCTCCGTCTCTCCTCCACGCGCCAGCGTCGCCAGCAACATTTGCTCGATGTCAAAGTGCGCGCACGTCACGCTTCTCATTATCGCAACCGCCGTATCCTCGTTGTCCTGTGCAAAGTTGCCCTCGTCTTTGCAATCGTCGGTGGCGTCTACGGCGGGGTGCGCGCGGGCTTGAGTCGGTTCTTTTTCGATAATCCCGATTATCGCCTAACGACGATTGAGATCCATACTGACGGGACTTTGCAACGCGACCAGGTCTTGAAAACGGCCGGGCTGCGCGAGGGGCTTAACATCTTTTCCGTTAGTCTCGTCCAGGTGCGCGACCATTTGCAGCAGCTCGCACAGGTCGACGAGGTGCAAGTGGAGCGCAAAATGCCGAATGGAATCGATATTCGCATCACCGAGCGCAAGCCAGTTGCCTGGATCACAAGCGAGAAAACGGTGGCCAATCCGTTCGTCTCCGACGCGGCCTTCCTGGTCGACGCGCGCGGCATCGTCATGAAAGAGAAAAAGCTAATCGCGGACTATCTCGCTTTACCCCTCGTCACCGGCGTTTCGAGCGAAGCACTCCTCCCCGGCAAGGCGATCGAATCGTTCGAAGCAAAGGCTGCGCTCGAACTGCTTCGCCTGACGACGACCAGTTTCATGCAAACCCGTTTTCAGATTCGGGAGGTCGACGTCTCAAAGGGTTATTGCTTACTCGTGACCGACAAGAACCACATTCAGGTGATGTTTGGCTTCGACAATCTCCAGCAACAGATGCAGCGCCTCGAGCAGTTCCTGATCTACAGCGATGATTCGCAACGCCAAATCGAAACCGTGAACCTGCTGGTCGCGCGCAATACTCCCGTGACGTTTGCCCAGCCCGCCGCCGATGTGATCGAAGAGATTGAGCCTTCCGTAACGGCGGGAGATTCATCCGGCGGTTCCGGAAAACAAAACTTCGCCTAACGAAAAGAAACCCGCTCTGCAAGGGCCGGAAATTCGCAAGGCAAAACCGGTTGCGGAATCCGGCGAAAAGCCGGTGCGCAAGGCGCTGCCTTACAGTCCAGGTGTAAAAAAATTCCACTCCACTCCGTCGCCTTTGCCGGTGCGACGGGCGATCCCACTTCAGCGTTTTAACCAGGAAGGCAACCCGAATGGCTAGCAGCAACCTCATGGTCGGTCTCGAAATCGGAACATCGAAAATCTGCGTCGTCGTCGGCGAAGGAAAACCCGACGGCACGCTCAAGATTCTCGGGGTTGGGCAGGCGCCGTCGCGCGGGGTCCGCAAAGGCGAGATTGTCGATTTCGAGACGGCGATGAAATGCGTGCAGGAGGCGGTGGTCGATGCGGAAGAAAAGAGCGACATCATGATTCGCAGCGTCTATGTCGGCGTGACCGGAGCGCACATTCAGGGCTTCAACAATCGCGGCTCCGTCGTGTTGCCGGAGGATCGCGACGAGATTGACGAACAGGATGTCGAGGAGGTGAAGATCAACGCGCGCGAAGTGAGCATCCCAGCGCAGAACGCGTTTCTCCATTCCATCATCCAAACTTATCACGTCGATGGACAGGACGGCGTCCTCAGTCCGGTCGGAATGTTAGGTCAGCGGCTCGAAGCCGATTTCCACATCATTCACGGGGTGCGCAATCGCATTCAGAACACGATTCGTTGCGTGAAGGAGTTGCCGCTCGATGTCGAGGATGTCGTCTTCACGCCGTTCGCGGCGGCGCAGGTCGTCCTGACCCAGCACCAGAAAAACCTGGGCGCTCTCGTGATCGATATCGGAGGGGGCACGACCGATTACGTGCTCTACGTCGACGGCGCCGTGAAACAGAGTGGCGTGCTCGCAGTCGGCGGCGACCACATCACGAATGATATCTCGATGGGTCTGCGCATTCCAATGGCCCGCGCGGAAAAGTTGAAGATCGAAGAGGGGAGCACCGTCCTCGGCAATTGTCTGCCGGGCGAGACCGTTTTGCTGAAAGACGATTCCGGTTTCGCGGGCAAGGAAGTCGAGCGCGAGACGCTGAATACCATCATTAATCTCCGCCTGCGTGAGACATTCGAGCTGCTCAAGAAACGCCTCGAGGAGGGCCCATATCTCAATTATCTCGGCGAAGGAATTTTCCTCACCGGAGGTTGCAGCCAGCTCAACGGGATCGATAACCTGGCGGAGGAAGTTTTCGACATCCCAGCGCGCACGTCGCATGCGCGCACCATGTCCGGCCTAACGAGTGCCTTCGAAAATCCGCAGCTTTCCGCGACGATTGGTTTGATCAAATACGCCCAGGCGGTGCAGGGCGACCGGCGGTCGCGCACTCGCCTGCGTGAGTTCGTCGGAAAGATATGGGGTCGGATGCGAATTTTGTAGCAACACGGATTTTTTGATTTTTGCCTAACGAGATACCTGATTGACCATGCAAGCTGGAAGCTTGCGCCATCCTATGATCCAACTCAGTCGCAACTACAGCCTGCCGGAAAAAAAAGAGGACGACCTCGCAATCAAAATTATTGGCGTGGGAGGCGCCGGTTCGAACGCGCTCGACCGCATCGTGCTCGACGGCATGGAACACGCCGAGATGATCTCCATCAATACCGACGTGCAATCGCTCGCCAGTTCGGTTGCCACACGCAAGGTCCAGATCGGCCGGGCAGTTACGCGCGGGCTTGGCGCCGGCGGAGATCCGGAGCTGGGCTACGAGGCTGCCAAGGAATCAGCCGATGAAATTCGCGAAGCACTGCAGGGTGCGCGGATGGTTTTTATTTGCACGGGACTGGGCGGCGGGACGGGCTCGGGCGCGGCGCCGTTAGTGGCGCAGCTTGGGCATGAGGGCGGCGCTCTGGTTTTGGCGTTTGCTACTCTCCCCTTCGCTTTCGAAGGAAAACGGCGTAGCGCCCAAGCGATGGAAGCTTTGCAGGAATTTCATCGCGTCGCCGACGCCGTGATTTGTTTCGAGAACGATCGGATGGGCGATATGGTTTTGCCCAAGGCTGGAATTCATCAGGCCTTCGCAGTAGCGGACACGACCATCAGCCAGAGCGTGCGTGCGATTGTTAACGTCGTTAGGCGGCCGGGTCTCATTCGCATTGGCTTTGACGAATTGCTGAGCGCATTGCGCAGGGAAAACAGCCGCTGCCTTTTCGGCTTCGGCGAATCAGACAGTGACAATCGCGCCCATGAGGCGCTCGCGCTCGCCCTCAAGAATCCGCTCATGAATCGCGGCAAAATGCTGAACGAAGCCCATGCGCTCCTGGTGCATATCGCCGGTGGTCCGGGGATGACACTAACCGAAGTGGAGATCGTCATGCAGGAGTTGAATCGTTATGTCGAAGATCACACCCAGATTCTTTTTGGCACCTCGGTCGATGGGAAAATGGGCGAGCGGTTGAGCGTCACCCTCATCAGCTCACTTTCTGCAGAGGGCGTCGTGCAAGCTGCGCCGTTACGAACTTTGCAGTTTTCACCGCCGGAGGAAAAACCGATCAGTACCGATGATCGCCGCGGCGACTCGGCCGGAGATCGAGGGACCGATCACGCACGACGACATCCCGGAGTTTGTTGCTCAGGAACCCGTCGTTGAACCGTTGGAACGCGAGGAAATTTTGGCGATGGAAGAACCCACTCCGCCGCCGGCACCCGTCAAGAAGGATAGAAAACCTGTCGTTCGGCGCGAACCGGTGCCTCTTCCAAACGCGGCCGAGCCGATTCCTCCCGCGCCAGCCAAAAAAGAAAAATCTGTTCAGCCTCGGCAGGAAGTAATGCAATTCGAGCCGGTGACGCGCGGCCGTTTCGAAAAAAGCGAACCGACAATCGAGGAAGGCCAGGACCTCGACGTGCCGACATTTCTGCGCAAAAACGCGCGGGTGAAATAGTTGCGCTAATGTTCGGGATCTTCGGGTCGGGGAGCGAAAGGCAGTGACGCTGCCGGAGTATTAGATATTTGGACTCATTTGACCGAAGTCGTCGAGTCAATGCAGGGCCGCAACGATTCATTCGGTCTCCAGTGACAACGATTGGTTCCTGACCGTTCAGGCACGACCAGCGTGTCTCCCAGTTAGCCTCTGCTCGCACTTCAATCTCTTTCGTTCCGGATTGAACAGGCGGTTAAGTTTTGAGAAACGAAGGGCAATAGGGATCGAATAAACGTCTGGACGGCGCGTCAAAGGGCTCGATGCGGAAGACCGACTGGCCGGTATTCTTGGAGAGGCAACGCGGACATATGCTTGTCGGGCTCCTCTATCTGGTGGGCGCGATTGCACTCGCGCGGGCCGCGGTTATCGCGCAAGCGCTCGATCCCTGGGAGGAGTTTTGGATCGTTTTTCTTTTTTCGTTGTTTCTGATCTGGGCCGCGGTAGCCACGTACTTTGCTAAAGATCGCCTTGCGCCACCGGTCTCCGGCGAAAGCATCGAAGGGCGGCTGCAGGAGTGGATTCAAAAATCGCGCTTTGCAAACCAGAAGCTGGCCGATTCGACCAGCTATCGTTTCGCCTATCGGATCACAATGCCTGACGGTCAGGTCGTTATCATCGGCCGGCCTACGTCCCTGGACAATGCCTTGCGATATCGAACCGATGTGACTATTCCGGAACGGCATCGTCGAATACTTAATGATATCGGCGAAGCTGGCAGAAGGCGCTTTATTATTGACTACCTGGCGGAATGCGCGCGGGCGAGAGCGCATGTCACTTCGACGAGAGCTTTACCTCTCACGGTAAGAATCGAGCGTACCCTGCCGATTACCCGCAATCTCAGCGCGGAACAGCTATGGGCCACACTCGAAGGTCTGCAGCAGGATGTCGTTATCGCGGTCACGCATATCGACATGTGTCTCGAAAAGTTACGACCGCTCGCGGATGCAGGTTTGGTAATGTCAGCCAACACAACGGAGAGTCCCGAGACGCAGGTTTGGGCTCAAACGCCGCGTCAGGCGCAAGCGAGTTGAGAAGACTCACCAAGGCACTCTTATTCTGACTTAATCGGGAAGTTTCTGCTCGGGCAACAATGTAGCGACTGTTCGGCGATCGCGAACCGGCTCAAGCTGAGCGACAAACTCACAAAATCGTGCCGAGAAAAGCTGGCTTCGGAGCTCCCAGTAACGTGTTATTCCCGGCGCTCTGATGTAATGGCGAAGCAGTTCCTGCCATCCATCCCAGAGTTGTTGGTCCATTAGGCCACTGAGATAGTGAAAGTGAATCGTCTCAAGCGCCTTGAGAAACTGGTGTGCTGCGTGAAAGAACCGCGCCTGTTCCTCAGACGAGAGTGTCGTTAGGTCTTCCAAACCAACTCCCCAGATACGCGACATTTCGGCGTTTTCCATGAAGGTATTTGTGACGTCGCGCAGTGCCGAGGCGGCAGCATCCTGGGCCGCGACTTTCGCTACGCGGGTGCTCCGATGCACTTCCTTGGCGAGATAGAGCACGGAAAAGACAACTGCAATCGAACTCACGAATTGCGAAATCGCATCAATTGCATCCCAATTCATCTGCTGGTTCCGTGAGGTGGTCGTAGCGTCGCTACTGCAGCGAGACCATATCGAGTACAAAACGATATTTCACGTCTCGCTTAAGCATTCGCTCATAAGCTTCGTTAATTTGATCGATTGAGATGCGTTCGATGTCGCAGGCGATCCCATGGTCGGCACAATACTCCAGCATCTCCTGAGTCTCAGGAATTCCGCCGATGAGTGACCCAGCTAACTGCCGCCGGGGAACGATCAGGCGAAAGGCGTCGAGCGGGAAGGGATCCGGAGGAATACCGACGACGACCATGACTCCATCGCGTTTCAACAGATCCAGATAAGTATTCAGGTCATGCTGCGCCGAGACGGTGTCGATGATGAAGTCGAAATGTTTCGTCTGCTTCTCCATCTCGTCATCGTTTCTTGAGATAACTACCTGGTGCGCGCCGAGCCGTTTCGCATCGCCTTCCTTTTTCTCAGACGTGGTGAAAAGAGTCACTTCCGCACCAAACGCGTTGGCAAACTTAAGGGCCATATGACCGAGTCCACCTAAACCGACGACACCGACTTTCTGGCCGGGACGGACCTTCCATTTCCGCAGTGGGGAATAAGTTGTGATACCAGCGCACAAGAGTGGCGCTGCAGCTGCCGGATCAAGTGATGCCGGCAGGCGAAGCACAAAGTCTTGGTCAACGACAATAGTCTTCGAATAACCGCCATAGGTAATACCTCCGGTTTGTTTGTCCTCGCTGTTATAAGTCAGGGTTACACCCCCTTCGCAAAATTGCTCGAGGCCAGCCCGGCAATTTTCACAGACTCGATCGGAATCCACCATGCAACCAACCGCGCCGAGATCGCCCTCGCGGAATTTCCTGACCTGACTGCCGACGTTGACCACGCGTCCGACAATTTCGTGACCAGGAACGCAGGGGTAGGTTGTACGTCCCCATTCGTTTCGTGCAATGTGCAGGTCGGAATGGCAAATCCCGCAGAAAAGAATCTCGAGCTGGACATCGTTGGCTGTCGGTTCTCGCCGCTCGAATGAAAAGGGTTTGAGTGGTTCCTCTGCGGAATGCGCGGCATAGCCTTTGGTCTTAATCATTGTCGGGTTCCCCTTTCGAAGATGGCTGGCATTCGGTCAATCGTTGCGCCAGAGCGCGTGCGAACTACGGCTGACGGTAAATGACTCCGCCCTTCATAACGAGGCGAACCCGTCTCGCAGCACTGATGTCCTTCGTCGGATCGCCTTCCACGGCGACCACGTCAGCTAACTGTTGCGGACGAATGTTGCCGCGATCGTTAAGGCGAAAGACGGCCGCGTTGCCGCTCGTGGCCTCTCGCAGAACTTCCAAGGGTGCAAAACCATATTCGTGCACGAGCAGTTCCATTTCGCGCGCGTTGTCGCCGTGTGCGAATACGCCGACGTCGCCGCCCATGATAAAGGTCACACCCGCGTCGCGGGCCGCTTTCATGCTGGCGCGCTTTGTTCGAATTCGATCCGGCTCGGGATCAACTCCCTTTTTCCAACCGCGATATTGCATGATGGCATCGCTCGCCGCCACGGTGGGACAGAAAGCGACCTCGTGTTCCTTCATCAGGCGAAAAATCTCAGGTGTTCCTTCGTCGCCATGTTCAACCGTGTCGACGCCAGCGAGGATCGCGCGGCGCATGCCCTCTGCGGTAGTGGCATGAGCAGCGACCGGACGCCCAGCGTCGTGGGCGGCTTTAACCGCGGCAGTCAACTCTTCCTGGGAAAAGGTCGGGCGGGACAGTTCGCCCGCGCCCCAACGATAATCCGCATAGAGTTTCACCCAGTCAGCACCTTTTCCGATTTGCTGGCGCGTTACCCTAACGATTTCATCGAGGCCGCTTGCTTCCTGTCCTCCTTGGGGAAGATCAAGGTCAGGGGAAAGCTTGGGGCCGTAGCTGCCGGTCGCGACGATCGCGCGAGTCACGATGATCATGCGCGGCCCGGGAATAACTCCCTGTTCAATCGCCTTTTTGAGGCCGACATCGGCGTAACCAGCGCCTTCGGTTCCAAGATCACGCACACTCGTGAATCCGGCCAGCAAAGTGTCCCGCGCGTGCGCAGTGGCAGCGGCGGTTCGGAAGGAGAGCGATTCGTTAGTGACCTGGTCGTTCCATGGCGTTTCGTTGTATGGATGGAGAAAAAGATGGGAATGGCCTTCGATCAGCCCCGGAATAAGGGTGTCGTTAGGCAGATCGATCGTTTGAGCGTCGTTAGGCGCGCCGATCTCGGCCGCAGGGCCGGCTTTTTCGATCCGCTCCCCTCGCACCACAACCGACCAGCCGGGATGCAGTTCTTTCCCGTCAAAAACCGAAGCTGGCCGAAGGAGATAAGCGCCAGCCGGTTTGGGCTCGGCCGCGCGAGACGTGAGGCTGATTGAGCTGAGCATGAGAAAGAAGAGGCAAAACCGGTTCACCCTCTGATTTTACCATAAGGCAGGCCGGAGCCTGTTTGCCACCTTCCTAAGATAGCGACCGATGGTCACCGGCTTCAATCGGCCGAACCGCTCTTCCCATTTTCGGGCGGAGGCGGACCATGTCGGTGATGCGGCCCGCGCTGGTCTTTTCCCCGGCTTTGCTCCTGCAGTTCTTTGAGCTTGGTTCGTTGCGCGTCGGTCAGCAGTGGCGTGAGAGCCTGATTGGTTTCAGCGGCGACCTGGTGCACTTTTGCGCCGGTATCTGCCCGAATTTTCTGCAACTCCTCGGTGGCATGATTGAGAATCGGATCCACCTTCGCCACCTGTTCCGGCGTGAGGTCGAGCTGGGACGTGATCCGATTGCGCATCCGTTCGGTGAAGTTGTGCGGATGACGCCCGAACTCAGCATGCCAATTGCGCGTTTGATGAAAAGTGATAAACCCGCCAACCGCGCCACCGGCCAGAAAGGCGAGGATGAAACCTGCGATGAGCTTTCCTTTCAGCGAAGCGTTCATGGCTCGAAAATGTTGCCGATCGCGGAATCGGCGATGGCATATTCATCCGTCAGCGGAGCGGTCGCGTAATCATCGTTACGCAATTCGTGGTAAACTCCCGCACCGGAAAGAGCGATGACCGCAAGAGAAATGAAAACCACCCGCCGGAGGAGGCGGCGGAGATCAGTCAGGTCGGCCTTGATGCCGGAGCGCGCCTGAGCCAGGACGCGCGTCGCAAAGCCGAAGGGCATCTCGTTAGGCTCAGCATGCGGCGCTGCAGCGGCGGCGCGGAGCAAACGATCCAGACTCTGATCGAGGTTTTTCATCAGGCTGTTTCCGCACTGAACTTTTCGAGCTGTCGTTTCAATTTTTGTCGTGCGCGAAAAGCACGCACCTTGACGAGTGACGCACCCCAGCCGGTCAGCGCCTGGATTTCAGCGACGGAACACTGCTGCAAGTAGAGCAAGTCGATTACGAGACGCTCCGCTGGTTTGAGCACGGTGAGAAGGCGTTCTACCAGATCGCGCGCGGCGAAGCTTTGATCCGGTCCGAGCTCTTCCGGCGTGGTGGCGAGATTATTTACAACCGCGACTTCTTCCTCGCTCAGGTCGGCGTGACGAAATTCCGGTCGCGCCTTCTCGGATTGAATTTGATTAAGACAGGTGTTGATCGCGATTCGTGAGACCCAATGCTCCAGCGGCGCCTTGCCGGAAAATTGATCGAGCTTTTGGAAAATGCGGATGAAAATCATCTGGCAAAGATCCTCTTCAGCGGCCCGACGCGGTCGATGGGAGCGGACGAGCTTGAGGACGAGCGGGTAAAGGCGGCGCACCAGTTCGTGCGCGGCCGCGTCATCGTGCTGGCGAGCCGCCGCCACGAGCGCGTCGACCTCAAGATCATCCGCCATCTGTTCCAAGACCGGGCCACACTAATCAGGATGACCGTGTCGCGCGCGCACAGGTTACAGAAATTTGCTAGTGAAGGCTTCTTCTCTGCGCTGGAAATTTTGTTTGTAACCGATGCGACTAACGACCGGTCATGACGGGACAACCTATGAAACTAAAACTCATTACACTTACTGCGCTGGGTGTACTCGCACTCGGCAGCTCGGTCCTTGCCAACGATCCTCAGGATAACGATCGGGCCGGCGGAAGAGGCGGCATGCGTCACGCCGGTCTCGAACGTTTGACGGAAGACCTGAATCTTACGCCAGATCAGAAAGCGAAAGTTCAGCCGATCATCGACCAGGCCCAGCCGCAATTGGAAAGTATCCGTCGCGACGCGATGGAGAAAACCAAGACCGTTATGGACAACACGATGTCGCAAATCCGTCCGCTGCTCACGGCCGATCAGCAGAAGAAGCTCGATGAGATGAAGAATGATCGTCACGGCTTTCGTGGCGGCCATCGGCATCATCGCGATCAAGGTGACCAAAGCGATGACGGGAGCGGCCAATAAGGCAAACTGATTCCTTGTAGCCGGGAACGCGTTTCCCGGCTACACCGCGCCGTTGCTGAAACCGCTGGCGAATTCGCTTGTCTTGAATAAAACGTTTAAGGCTTGGCATGCGTTCGCGGTATTTCAGGAATGTGAATTTCTTCTCCGGCGCCCTGCATCGATCAACCTTGGTTATCGCTCTGCTGGTGTGGATCGCCCTTGTGGGGTTGAACGGGTGCGCGACGGATTACGGGGATTTTAATCCAGATCCTGCCCCTCCGGAAAATCCGGAATTTGTTCCGAAGGAAACCGTCGGAAATCTGCCGACTGGGCCGCCCTCGCCGACTCCGCGAAACCCGTTTAGCCAGCCGGCCAATCCCTTTGCCCAGTAGGCTGGCCAAATTGATTTTGCCTTCTACTCGTTAGGGGAAAAGTCAGGAGCGAGATTTCACGCCGTTCTCCCTCCAATTCGCTCGCGACCATCCCGGAGCGAATGGCGCCGAGGTGGAGATAGAACGGCTCGGCATGAGGATCGGCTTCAATCGCTAGGCAGTCCGCTCCCAGAACCGCCGCGCGCGCGGCGGCGTGCTGGAAAAGTTTTCGGCCAAGGCCCCGCTTCATTTCGTTAGGCAAAACCCAGAGGTGCTCGAGCCGCATTTCCGCGCCGTCGCGTCGCAGGGCGTAGAAGGCGACAAGCCGGTCATCTTCGGCGGCAACGCAGGTCTCGTTCTGGGCGATAAACTCCGGGGTTATGGTGAGCACTTCCCGCCATTGCGCCATCCACGAAGCGGGATAACCCCAGTGCGCTTTGGCCTCTTGCGCGATCGCGGTCAGCGTGGCGGCGTCGTTTGCCTGGGCACGCCGGATTTGCACGTCGGCAAGATGCCTCGAGGGATCACGAGCCCGCAAGGAAGACGTCGGGATTTCGTTGGACGGGGGAATTCTCGACAGAAATTTCCGTCGGGCGGCGCCGGCTATGGGAAGAAGCAAAGCGCACGCCCAACGTTGGTGACGGGAACAGCGGCCCTTACTTCTCGAAAACCTTCTTCACGTCACCGACTTTCTGCTGCACTTTGCCTTCCACTTTTTCGACTGTTCCCCGTGCCTCCAAATCTGGATTTCCGACGACTTGGCCGGCCTTTTCCTTGATTGTGCCAACCGCTTCTTTGGCAGTCCCCTTTGCTTTGTCTTCGGTGCTTGAGTTCATACCCATAATTCGTGTTTGGCCAGAGTGGAGGTCGTGTCGAGCTTCGATCGGTCTCATGAAGAGACGAAAGGCCGCTCTCGTTACCGTCCCGCTCGACATGATCGCACTCGGCATCATCATCCCGGTCCTGCCGACCTTGATTCTCGATTTCCTCGGTAGCGACGCGACCCGGGCGGCGGCCTGGCTCGGCGTCTTCGGAACAGTCTTCGCCCCAGATAAACTCTCTTTTCGCCATTATTAGGCGTGATCTCCGATCGGGATGGAAAAACGAAGACGCTGAGACATGATCGTTCTGTTCACGGCTACCTGAACAGATCAGTTAGCCTGTCGCTCGATTTCCGAAAACGGGTGCCGAGATCGCTATTGATTTCGTCCGCGGGTAATTTCGAAAATATTGCCGGCGCTAATATCGGCGATATAAAGCTCGCCGTTTGCATCTTCGCCTAAGGACGATGGGTTTTTCAGGCTGTAACCTCCGATCCGCGTCGGGAATAGGGCATCAGTGATATCCTGGAAATTGGTCGCCACCGTGCCATCGAAATTAAGCGTGAAGATTCGTCCCGTGCCATTGCCCGTGCTGGACCCGAGATAATCGGCAAAGACATAGAAGCCGCGGAGTTTCTTGATATTGTGACCGCGATAGACATAGCCGCCGATGAGCGTTCGGCCGGTCGTGTGCGGATAGTCGTAGGCCGGATCGACTGCATGCCGCACGCGTTCGTTAGGATAGGCCGGGTTTTGAATCGAGCCTTCGCGGACGCGCCACCCGTAGTTTTCGCCGCCGCCGAGTTTTGAAGCCGCCTGTGCATCGATTTCCTCGCGTGTGTCCTGCCCGACATCGCCAATGAAGAATGTGCCTAACGACCGATCGAAGCTATCGCGAAAAGGATTGCGCAGACCGTAAGCCCAGATTTCCTGCTTATTGGTGGTCGAGCCGGCAAACGGATTATCGGGCGGAATGGCATACGTCCCATATGGATGGTCGTTAGGGTGAATGCGCAGCATTTTGCCCAGGAGGGTGGTGGTATTCTGCGCGTTGCCGCCCGGCTCGATGTGACCTGGACCTTGATCGTTCGCGTTCCCGCCATCGCCCCATGCAATATAGAGATTCCCTTCGTCACCAACGCGTGGGCTAAAGCCAATCCAACCGCCATTATGATTCGTCTGCGGCTTATCAACAGTGAGCAGGGTTTTCTCGCTCGTGGGATCGGCAACATCCGGATCCGACGACACGCGAAAAACGGCCACGTGGCTCACACCCTGACCGAAAGATCCGCCCGGCGCGGAATAGTCGACATAAAAGCGGCCGCTTGTCGCGTAATCGAGTGCGAAAGCCAGCCCAAGCAGGCCCTCTTCGCCGGTAAGCGAAACTTCGCTTGAGAGATCAAGAAACGGCGTTGCGTTCACCGTTCGCATAGGCAGTTTGACTATCCGAATCTTGCCGCCTTGCTCGACAACAAAAATTCGGCTCGTGTCGCCCGGCGGCGCAGTTACAAAGAGCGGCAAAGAAAATCCGCCAACGACGAGCACGGCATCGACCGGGGGCACGGTTTGGGCCTTCAGCAGCGCGAGCGGAATTGCGAGAACGCCGCCAAGAAGAAGAGCCAGTTTTCGGATCGATGGGATTAAGTTTGTCGTGGTCATATTTCCACTCTGCCAAGATGCGTTTACGGGCGCATCAATTTGTTTTCTCAAATTACAATAACAGTGGAGGGTCATCGTGTAGCGGCGAAGAGGATTGAAAGGTGCACTCGGGCGATTACTATGAGCCGCAGTGGCAAAACGCACTCAGCAGCATGCATGGAACGAGGTCTATGGCCTGATTCTCCTTGGAACGGGGACGCTGCTCTTTCTCGCACTTATTTCTTATGTGCCGCGAGAAATTCCGACCTGGTTTCCTCCACTGAATGTCACGTCAGCGCCTAATCCCGGGCAAAACTTTTTGGGACCGATCGGCGCAATCGCCGCAGGAATTTGTTATTTCCTTATCGGCGCCGCGTCCTACTTCTTCGCAGCCATTCTCCTTGGCTTTGGTGCAGCCAAGCTTTTCAGCACCCAATTGAAGATCAGTCCCAGAATCCCGTGGATCATTCTCTTCCTTGTCTCGGGCGCGTGCCTTTTAAGTTTGCAGCATTGGTTTCTGCACGACTGGCCGCGGCTGTTCAACGATCAGGGAGCAGGCGGATTCATCGGCGACAAGATTGGCCGAAAGTATTTCCGTTCGGCCATGGGACGTGGCTCGGTCATTGTTCTCGGCGGAATTTACCTAACGAGTCTTATTTTGATGACGGGGCTGCGGCCAATTCATCTCGTTAGGCAAAGTGTTCTTGCTTTGCGCAAAGGTTTTGTCGCCTTGCGACTCTGGCGCCTGCACCGCCGGATGCGCCGCGCCGATTTAAGGGAACAACTCGAGATCAGCCAGCAGCAAATCGCGAAACAACAGCGAGCAATCGAAAAGAAATTGCGCAGGAAAGGCACGCCTGCGGCGAAAAATGAGCCGGCTCCGGAGCTTTTACTGGAGGAATTTGCCAATCGTCCCGAACCCAAAGTGGTCGATACGACAGCGCTCCCCGTCGAGACGTCCGTCCCGCGCAAAAAACCTTCGCTTGCCGATTTGAGACGCAACAAAAAATCAACCGTCGCCGAACCTGCTCTCACCGCTTCAGCAAACTGGCAGGGCGAAAATTATGCGCTGCCTGGCCTCGATCTGCTCGATGACCATGACAACGAGGGCCGGGTGGCGGCCAATCCCGCCGAACTCGAAGACATCCAGCAAACGCTCATCGAAACCCTCGCTCAGTTTGGGATCGCGGTGGCAGCGGGCGACATCACAAAAGGTCCCACCATCACCCGCTACGAAGTCTATCCCGCCAAAGGCGTGCGCGTAGACAAGATCGTTAGTCTGGAGCGCGACCTCGCCCGCGCCACGCGCGCCGAAAGAATCAACATCCTCGCACCCATCCCAGGCAAGGACACCGTTGGCATCGAGCTGGCTAACAGCCGCAAAGTGAAAGTCACCTTGCGCGAATTGCTACAATCACACGATTGGATTGAGACGACCGCGCGGCTTCCGATCGCGCTCGGCAAAGACGTCTACGGCAAAACGATCATCGCCGATCTCGCGCAGATGCCGCATTTGCTCGTCGCCGGCACGACCGGCAGCGGAAAGAGCGTCTGCATCAATGCCATGATCGCAAGCATGCTCTATCGCTTCACGCCTGATCATCTTCGCTTCATCATGATCGATCCCAAGGTGGTCGAGATGCAGGTCTACAACACTCTTCCACATCTCGTCATCCCAGTGGTGACGGATCCGAAAAAAGTCCTTCTCGCTCTGCGGTGGGTGATCGACGAGATGGAAAAGCGCTACAAGATTTTTGCCAAAGCCGGTGTTCGCAACATGACCGGCTTCAATGCCCGCCCAGAAAAGAAAACCCAGCAAGAATTAAATCTGGAGCGCGACGAGTCGCCGGTGCCCGACGACGAAGGAGACGATCAGGCGCTCTCTTCCAGTGGGCCGATTAAGGTCCCCCGTGATGACGAGCTGCCGATTCCCGATCGCCTGCCATACATCGTCATCATCATCGATGAGTTGGCCGATCTCATGCAGACGGCGCCGGCCGACGTCGAAAGTGCGATCGCGCGCATCACACAAATGGCACGCGCCGCTGGCATTCACCTCATTGTGGCCACGCAAACGCCGCGTGCCGACGTTGTCACTGGCGTGATTAAGGCCAACATCCCGAGTCGCATCGCCTTTCAGGTTGCGAGCAAGATCGATAGTCGTGTTATCCTGGACGAGAACGGTGCCGATCGATTGTTAGGTCAAGGCGACATGCTCTATTTACCGCCCAGCACCTCGCGCCTCATTCGCGCACAGGGTGTGCTCGTGACCGACGATGAAATCGGGCGTCTGGTCGATTTTGTTTCCGCACAAAGCCCGCCTGCGTTCGATGTATCGGCGCATGAGCAAATGAGTTCGCCTGCCACGTCTAACGACGATGTGACGGAGGAAGACGAAGAGCTGGTCGAAAAATGTCTCGAGATTATTCGCCAGGAGAAACGCGCTTCTACTTCGTTGCTGCAACGGCGGCTGAGGCTCGGTTACACTCGCGCCGCGCGGATCGTTGATATTCTGGAGCAGCGCGGCATATTGGGCCCCGGCGAAGGCGCCAAACCACGCGAGATTCTTGTCGATCTCGACGCCACTGTCTGATCCCGCCGGCCCAATGGAACCGCTCGGCAAAAAACTACAAGAGGCACGTCTTCGGAAGAAGATCTCGCTCGAGGAAGCTTCGCGTGTAACCAAGATTCGCGCTTCGCGCATCCAGGAAATCGAGAATGACGACTTCACTGCTTTTTCCAGTCTGGCCTACGCAAAGGGCTTCATTCTTATCTACGGCAAATATCTCGACGTCGACGTAACGGGTTATCTCGAAGCTTTCGAAACTTCGCGCGAGGTGAGCGTGGATGGCTATTCCTATTTGCAGGAATCGCCCAGTATCGCACCGCCGCCGCTCGTTAGGCGACGGCCGCGGAAACGGCCGACTCTGCTCCCGTTTATCATCGCCGTCGGCGTGCTCGTTCTCGGATTGTATTTGATCAGACTACTTCTCAACATTCAGCGTATTGCTCCGCGCTCTTCGGGACCGATAGCGGTCGAAACCGCCACGCCAACTCCGAGCCCAACCGCGGTTGAAGACATCGTCGCGCCTCGCGCGGAACCCGTCGAGAGCATGCCGCCCGGTGAAGCGCCCGTCACCAACACGCCCGCCGCTATTCCGGTTTCACCTTCCCCCACTGAGCCCGAAGTGCGTCGCGCGCAGCCGGTGCATCCGGAAGAACTCGCTTCGCCTTCGCCTAACGAAGATGCGAGTGCCATCAACCAGGTTGAGATTACGCCGGTACGCCAGACGTATCTTCGCGTGCATGTGGATGGGAACGCGCAAGCGGCTTTCGACGATTGGTTCGATTCTTCACACGCGCCACTTTCGTTTCGCGGCCGTCACTTCACCATCCGAGTGCTCGATCGCGGTGCGGTTCAGATCAAGAAAAACGGAGCGGCCCTTGCTGCGGGAGATGCCGATATCACCTTTGAGTAACGTTCCTGCGACCGAATCCAGCCTAACAAAGGTTGGCATGATTAGTCTCGGTTGTGCCAAGAATCTGGTCGACGCGGAGATCATGCTCGGCAGCGTGCTGGAACGGGGAATGCGCATCACCCGCAATGCTGGAGAAGCCGACGTGCTGGTGGTGAATACCTGCGCTTTCATCGATTCGGCCAAGGAGGAATCGATCGCCGCGATCCTGGAGGCTGTGCAACAACGCGGCCTGACGAGTCCCGCGCATCAGAAGGTAATTGTGAGCGGGTGCATGTCGCAGCGTTATGCCTCTGAACTGCGCGCCGAACTGCCGGAAGTCGACGCTTTCATCGGACTCGATCAGGTGCGCGAGCTCGGTGCAATTGTCCAGGACGTCGTTAGGCAGAAGTCAGATCGCGCTGGTAATCTCGTCACCCAACGCCCGACGTACATTCCTGATTGGAACACGCCGCGCTTCCGGCTCACGCCGGCGCACAGCGTCTATCTGAAAATTGCCGAGGGATGTAATCATCCCTGCAGCTTTTGCGTCATTCCGCAGATGCGCGGGCGGCATCGCAGCCGCTCGCCGGCCTCTGTTCTGGCGGAGATTCGTCAGCTTGTCGCCGAGGGTGTGAAGGAAATTAACCTGATCAGCCAGGACACAACTTACTACGGAATGGATTTATGGAACGAGAAGGCTGGACCGCGGCAGCCGGTCGACTCCGCTCGTGGCCCTACGCTCGCTGCGCTCCTCCGTGAAATCGAAAAGATCGAGGGCGATTTTTGGGTGCGATTGCTCTACACCCATCCGGCTCATTGGAGTGATGAACTAATTCAGACCATTGCCGCCTGCCGCAAGGTTGCGCGCTACGTCGACATGCCATTGCAACACATCGACGAAGCGATGCTCGGCCGGATGCGTCGCGAAACGTCGCGCGCGCACATCGAAGATCTCATCGTTAGGCTGCGCGCCGGCATTCCGGGAATCGCGCTGCGCACCACCTTCATCGTCGGATTTCCTGGCGAGACGGAAGCAGAATTCGAGTCGCTTCTCGAGTTCATCGAACGAGTGCATTTCGAGCGCCTCGGGGTCTTCAAATATTCGCAGGAAGAAGGATCGCGCGCCGCGAGAATGCCTGCGCAAATCTCGACCGCGCAAAAAAATTTGCGCTATCACCGGGCAATGATTTTGCAGCAAAAAATCGCGCGAGAGATCGCTGCCGCACAGGTTGGACGGGAACTCAGGCTGCTCGTCGATCAGCCGCTCATCGCACGCAGCGAGGCCGACGCGCCAGAGGTCGACACACGCGTCTTTCTGGCTGAACCGGCGCCAGTCGGCGAATTCGTCAGGCGAAAAATTCGCAGCGCGCGCGGTTATGATCTGGTCGCGGCGCCAATTCGCGATTGACAGGGCGAAGGTTGCCTGAGACACACATGGCTTAGTCGCCCGCGAGGCGACTGCTGTTCCCGCTTTATGGCCGATTCGAACGACCCAGACAAACAAGACACTCCTCAGCCTTCGCTGCCAACGAAAGCAAACCTAAGGCCTCCGTTACTGGCAAAGCCAACGGATCCTGTTCCGAATCGACAGACGGGCGAAGAACCGTTCAGGCTACCACTCAAACCACTCATTCCATCGACCACCACTCCCTTGAATCCGACGGCGCGCGCCTTGGACTCGACTCCGGTTACGCGCGACATGCTGCCAGAGTTACGCAGGGAAACAGCGCGTATCGCCGATTCCCCGAAGGCGACGGTGACGATCACCGACGGCCAGCCGATGGGGCTGACGGTTGGAGTCGCGCCCACTGCCGCGCCGCCACGACCGGTTGCCAAGCAGCCCGCGCCGGAGTTAGTTGAGTCGGCGCGGATGCTGTTTTGTTGGGCCCTACTCAGCGTCTCAGCCGCGCTCCTAACCATTCAACTTTGGACTTACTTTTCTTGAACTCATGGATAATTCTGCTGCGGTCACGGTCGATGAAGCAAACTTTGACAACGAAGTCGTAAAGAGCACGCAACCGGTGTTGGTCGACTTCTGGGCCGAGTGGTGTGGCCCGTGCAAAATGATCGCACCCGTCCTCGACGAAATCGCAAGGGAGAAGGCTGGCTCAGTGAAAGTGGCGACGGTGAACGTGGACGAAAACCAGAGCCTCTCGCTGCGCTATAACATCCGAGCCATTCCCACGCTGCTCTTCTTTAAGAACGGCCAATTGCGCGATCAAATCACCGGCATGACGAGCAAGAAAGATCTCCTCAGTCGGCTCGATTCCCTGGCCTAACGAGCGAGAAAGATCAAACATCGGCTGCAGTAGCGCGGTCGATTCACCTGCTGGCAGGGTCACCATTTTGCACTAGCCCAGCAGGGCCGCTGCAAACCCGATAGGCGCCAAATTCGTCGCCCGCGTGCACCTTTTCACGTAAACGCTACGGTGTCGTATGGGGAACAAGATTTCGAAAGGATGTCGACTGCGGGACCTGATGGCGAAAGGCATCGTTGCGATGCCGGGCGTGCCGAACGCCTCCATGGCGCGACAAGTGGAGCAGGCGGGATTCGATGCGGTATACATCAGCGGTGCCGGACTCGCCAACTGTACCGCGGGATTGCCGGATATTGGGCTACTTACGCTCAACGAAGTTGCGACGCTTGCCGGATTCATTGCCCGCGCGGTCAGCATTCCCTCAATCGTCGATGCCGACACCGGCTTTGGCGGCGCGGAAAATGTGGGACGCACAATCTACGAGCTGGAGCGCGCTGGACTGGCGGGCTGTCATTTGGAGGATCAGGAATTTCCGAAGCGTTGCGGTCATCTCGCAGGAAAACGGCTCGTCGAGCTCGAAGAAATGTCGGCGAAGATTCGCGCTGCCGTTACAGCCAGGCAAGATTCGGATTTTCTTGTTATCGCCCGCACTGACTCGCGCGCTCTCGAAAACTTTGACGGCGCGGTGAAACGCGCGCAGGCCTATCTGGAAGCCGGTGCGGATGCGATTTTTCCGGAGGCGCTTCAAACGAAGGAAGAGTTCCGCACATTCGCGCGCGAGGTGAATGCACCACTGCTGGCAAACATGACCGAGTTTGGCAAGAGCCCATCGTTAGGCGCGCAGGAACTGGGCGAAATGGGTTATCGCATGGTGATTTTTCCGCAGAGCGCCTTCCGTGTTTCGATGAAGACGACTGAGGAATTCTTCCGCGCGCTCAAGGCCGCGGGCTCGCCGAATGATTGGCTTGATCGGATGCAGACGCGCAAGGAACTTTACGCCACACTTGATTACGATCCGGCGGCGGAGAGCTGGCCCGGTTATAGCCTCACCCGCTAGCGCCAGCTTCCCGCTTGCGCTCCTGCGCTTGATCGGCAAGCTGCAAGTCTACTTCTTTGAACTCTATGACGACAGAAACAAAACCAGCCTACAGCCCCGGTCTTGCCGGAGTGATCGCGGGCGAAACGGAGATCTGCTGGGTAGATCCCAACGCCGGTCTGATGTATCGCGGCTACGATATCCACGAGATGGCGGAGAACGCCAGTTTCGAAGAGATCGCCTATCTTCTGCTGAACGGCGAGCTGCCGACGATGGAGCAGCTCGAAAGATTCAAGCAGCAGATCGCGAAGGAGCGGCCGCTCCCGAAGGAAGTTCTCGAAATGCTTCGGCTCCTGCCGAAGAAAACGCATCCGATGGACATGCTGCGCACTGGCGTTTCCATGCTTGCGCCTTTCGATCCAGAGCTAAACGACAACTCGCACGACGCCAACATTCGAAAAGCGATCCGCCTCATCGCGAAGGTTTCCACTCTGATTACCGATGGCTATCGCATCCAGCACGGGGAGGATCCGCTCCCTGAAAGACCTGATCTCACCCTGGCAGCCAATCTTTTCTACAAACTCACCGGCGAGGTTCCGCCCACGTGGAAAATCCGAATGATGGATACGATTTTCATCCTCTACGCCGACCACGAATTCAACGCTTCGACCTTTGCCGCCCGCGTCACGGCCGCGACCCTGGCCGACATGTATGCGGCGGTCACGAGTGCCTGCGGAACTTTGAAGGGTCCGCTGCATGGCGGCGCGAACGAGGAATCGATGAAGATGCTGGACGAAATTGGAACACCTGATCGCGCTGAGAAATGGATGATGGAGGCACTCGCGGAAAAGAAGAAAATCATGGGCTTCGGTCATCGCGTTTACAAAGAAGGTGATTCGCGCGTCCCGATCATGCGTGAGATCGCACGCGATCTCGGCAAACGCGTCGGCAAAGAGGAGTGGGTGCCGATCTGCGAAAACCTCGAGGCGACGATGGATCGCGAGAAGCATCTCTGTGCCAATGTCGATCTTTATGCCGCGCCCGTTTTCACGATGCTGAACTTTGACCCGGCCTTGAACACGCCGATCTTTGCCGCTTCCCGCGTCGCCGGCTGGTGCGCTCACGTAGTCGAGCAGCAGGATCATAATCGACTCATCCGCCCGCGCTCGCTTTATACCGGACCGGCGGCGCGACCTTATAAGCCTGGCGGGAGCGGCAACGGCGCCTAACGAATGCCTAACGAGCAATCGCTCCAGGAAAGATACGCGCCTGACAATGCCTGCTGGGGGTGCGGTCCGGCGAACGCCGAAGGCTTGCGTATTCGAAGTTTTCCCGCGGGTGAGGAAGTCGTGGCCGAATGGCGGCCGGAGACGAAATACGAAGCTTTTCCTGGTGTGCTCAACGGCGGAGTTATTGGCACATTGCTCGACTGTCATTGCAACTGGACCGCTGCTTATCATCTCATGAAGCAATCCGGCGAAGATCGTGTCCCTTGCACGGTGACGGCGGATTACGCGATCAAACTGTTGCGGCCGACGCCGACCGACGGACCGGTTCAATTGGGCGCCAAAGTTGTCGAATCGACGAACGATCGCGCGACCGTTGAAGGCACCCTCAGCGGGGGCGGGAAAGTCTGCGCAACCTGCCGCGGTACGTTCGTGGCGGTGAAGGAAGGACATCCCGCCTATCATCGCTGGTAAAGCGAAGAGGTCCGGCAGAATTGAACGCCCGAATTCCGTCGATGCGCGACCGGACGGTATGCGCCTAATTTCGTTTCATGAAGAACAACTTCGTGCACGGTGAAGATTGTGATGCACACCAGCGCCACTACCGTTTTCTTGAAGGTGCGGAGCGTGACGCGCGACTGTTAAACCTTCAAAATCGAACGCACATGAAAACACTCGATCTCCTTCCGCCTGACGACATGATGTATCGTGCCTTGCTCGAGCGCGATTCGAGCTTCGAAGGCATTTTCTTCGTCGGTGTGCGCACGACCGGCATTTTCTGTCGGCCGACCTGCAGTGCAAAGAAACCTGCGCGCGAGAACGTGGAGTTTTTTCCTTCGCCTAACGAGGCGCTGCTTGGCGGTTATCGACCCTGCCTGCGTTGCCAGCCGATGGATCCGGTTCAGCGAGCGCCCGACCTGATCGAGCGTCTGCGCGCGGAAGTGGAGAAGGCGCCCGACGGACGCATTACGGACAAAGAACTCGCCGCTTTCGCGATCGATCCATCCACCGCGCGACGGCAGTTCAAACGCCATTATGGCATGACGTTTCAAGCCTATTACCGCGCGCGCCGAATGGGACGGGCCTTGCGCGGGATGAGGGGAGGGGAACGCGTCGGAGATGCGCGCAACGGGAGCGGCTTCGAGTCGGAGAGCGGCTTCCGGGATGCGTTCACGAAAATCTTCGGCGAGACGCCGAGTGCGGTGAAAGAGCAAGGCGGTCTTTTTGCGGAACGGATCGAGACTCCACTCGGTTCGATGCTCGCAATTGCCGACGACGCGGGCCTGCGTCTGCTGGAGTTCGTTGATCGTCGCGCTCTCGAACGAGAACTATCGATTTTGCGTAGCCGGCTAAAGACCAATGTCGTTCCTGGCGAGCATCGCCACCTCGCGGCGACGCGGAGACAGCTGGCCGACTATTTTTCGGGAAAGAAGCTTGAATTCACGGTTCCGCTTGCGCCGGTTGGTTCACCCTTTCAACTGCGCGATTGGAAATTGCTGCAAGCAATTCCAGCGGGCGAAACACGCTCCTACTCGTGGATGGCCGAACAATTGGGCGACAAGGAAATGCGTCGCGCTGTTGGTCGGGCCAATGGCGAAAATATGCTCTGCATCATCATTCCGTGCCATCGCGTCATTCGTGCCGATGGCACGCTCTGCGGTTACGGCGGCGGGCTTTGGCGGAAGAAATGGCTCCTGGAGCACGAGCGTAAACATTCCGCAGTGGTTCGTTAGGCAAAGACCGGGTTACAACCGCGCCGCTCGTATTATATTTCGCGATGAACCAATCATAATCGCCGTCACTGGTTAGAACGAGCGCAACGCCGTTTGCCATATCGCCTGCGGTCCCACCGGCGTTCTTCGCCCAAACATTACTCTCGCCTAACCAGTAAAGGAGTGCGCGCCCAGGAGGACTCGAACCTCCGACCGACGGATTAGAAATCCGTTGCTCTATCCGGCTGAGCTATGGGCGCCAAACGCGAAGGGTAGGGCGATGACTCCCGTTCGTAAAACAGTTTGTCGATTCCGGCCGTTAGCACTGGGCCGTGTCGGCGAACGGGGCCGCAGGCAGTTTGAAAGCCGCTGTCGGCAAAAGTTGAGACGATGCCATCGGGCGTAAACTTTAGCACGCTACCAGTCCCCGACGGTCCGCCATAGCCGTTGGAGACATATAAAGGGCCGCCGCGATCGAAAATCAGATCGATCGGAGTGGAAAGACCGTCGCTTTCATCGGCAAAAACCGTGCTCATCCCGTCCGGTGCAAACTTGCGGATAACGTTCAGGCCGGAATTCGCGACGAAGAGATTTCCGGCGGCATCGAAAACCAGCCCATGAGGATAACCTAGGCCAGTGGAAGCGAATGTCGTCTGTGCCATCCGGCGTGACCTTCAGGATTTTGTAGTTCGGTCGATCGTCGCTGGAGATATAAAGATTGCCCGAACTATCAAACGCAAGGCCAGTGGGGTGGGTCACGGTCGCGACCGAGCCGAGGTTCATGCCGCGCGACGAGAAGGTCTCAACTTGGTTTCCCCAATAAGCGCTCTCGTAAATCGTGCTAACGCGCGTGACCTGCAACGGATTTTGCGCCTGAACGCCATGGCTTGAGGCCAAGGAAAAAACGAGTGTAAGGGCGGCAGTGACCTGTGGAAGTAGACGAAGTTCTCGAGATTTGCCGAAGTTAAGATTCTTGGGCACCGTGTCCATGACGAAGCCCCAGCCCTTGTGGATAATCTTGTTCGTGCCGCTGTCGTGCAATTGGATGGCGCTCCAGATTTTTGAGAGGGCGAAATATGAGATGGCTGAGATGGAAAGGAACACGCTGACCTGCAGGGATAAGCTTGCTCGAGAGACTACCCTGGTGTCAATCGGACGCTGCGACGCAGCTCGAGCCGTGGCAAACGGTGCAAGCGGCTGAAGATTGCTGTGTTGGGCTAACGAAAAGCCGCTGCGAACAATGCAAAGGGCACAGCGATTGCGCCGTGGAGAATCCTGCGTGTTCCCTGGATCTCGAGCGTGAAAATAGCTCCGCTAGTCACGAATGCCGTTTTTCAATTCCCAGACCTTCAGCGCGGCGAGAAGCAAGCTCTTGGTGCGCGAGAGCGTGCCCGGAGCGGGACGAGTAATCTCTTCATCGGCGACCGAGGTGGTCCCACGGCGCCGGCGTTTTGGCTTCGCTCGGCTCTTGGGTCGGGGACGGACAGCGGCCTCGCTTTTTTCCAGGTGCCCGCTTGGATTCAACGGTGTCATAGTCACCATTTCTGGAAAGCAGCTGCCGTGCCACCTGTAGCTTTGACGTCGCGCGAAAAGCGCTTGTGCCTCCACGCTTCTTCGGCGATTGCATCCCGGGCATGGCCGATCGAAAACTGGGTTGTCTGAGCATTTTTCTTTTTGTCGCACTCTGCGTCAGCGTGCTCATCAACCTCTTCCTCGCCGGTGCGGTTGTGAGCCGTTTTGAGGGCCGGCGGGCCGACATCGAATACCGCCCGCGCTTCCGGGAGCTGATCATTGAACCTGGCACGCGCGGCAGCAACAAGAAGATCGCTGTCATCACATTACGTGGGCTCATCAGCACAAGCATTCCCGGCAACGTGGCTGAATCAATGGTGGACGACTTACGCTGGCAGCTCGCGCAGGCGCGCGACGATAACAGCGTTCGTGCGGTTGTTCTTGAAGTCGATTCGCCGGGTGGCGAAGTGACGGCGTCCGACATGATCTATAACGCGGTAGTAAAGACGCGTGCGAAAAAGCCAGTCGTCGTTTACATGGATTCGCTCGCCGCGTCCGGCGGTTATTACGTTTCTTGCGGTGGACAATATTTGATGGCAAACGCAACCAGCATCACCGGCAGCATCGGTGTGATCATTCAAACCCTCAATTACGAGCAACTCTTTAATAAAATCGGGCTCGCTTCGGTGGTCTTCAAGAGCGGGAAGTTCAAAGACATGCTGAACGGCGCACGGCCGATTACACCCGAAGAGCGCGATTACATCCAGAACTTCGTCATGAAAACCTACGAGCAATTTCTTGGTATCGTGGCTAAGGAGCGCAAACTCTCAGCCGACACCCTGCGGACCGGCATTGCCGACGGGCGCATCCTGTCGGGCCGCGACGCGCTCGATGCGAAACTCATCGACGGCCTCGGTCAAATCGAAGACGCCTATGCGAAGGCAAAGGAACTGGCTCGCGCGTCCGATGCCGGGATCGTGCGTTATGGTCCGCCCTTCAGCCTCAGCAAGCTCTTTCGCCTACTGACGAAGAGTGGCGACACGAAGATCGAGCTTGCGCTCCCCGGTCAGCTCGAGCCGCAACTGCAAAGCGGCCGCGCTTATTTTCTCCCGAGTTTCTACGCGCCTTAACGCCTACGCCGCCCGATGTTCGACAGCCTGATCAACACGCTGCTCGTCGCCGCCGGGCTGTATGTTTATCTTTCCCTTTACCGCCAGGTATCGGCCCGCGCCGGAGGCGCGGCGGCGTTAAGCGAAAGGCAGCTGGGCTTCCCGGAAGCAATCGCGGCGCTCATTTTGGTCGGCTGGTTCATTCTCAATATAGTCTACGCGACTCAGATCGAGCATGCCGTTATTCGCACACGTGAATTGCTTTTCACCGGAGGCTTTTCCCTTGGGGTCGTTTGTCTTCTGACCATACTCTTGCAACTGCGCGGTTTCAGCGTGTTGTCGTTAGGCGGGTTTTCCCGGCTCGGTTTCGGGCGGGTTGTGAGCACGGCGGCGGTGCTTCTCTTTGCGGCCTATCCGCTCCTGCTGGCCGCCGACAGCATTTCGCGCTGGCTGCTCGGGGAAGGCGAAAGTCGGCAGCAGATCATCGAGGTGTTTACCGGCTCGGAAACATTGCAGCAGCGCGTTCTCATCATCGTTCTGGCAGTTATGATCGCGCCTTTCGCGGAGGAGTTTATTTTCCGCTTTTTCCTTTACGGTGTGTTCAAACGCTACTTTGGGCGTGGTCCGGGTCTTCTCCTCAACGCGCTGCTCTTCGGTGCGGTCCATGTGCATTTACCGAGTTTGGGGCCGCTTTTTGTTCTCGGCGGCTGCTTTACTCTCGCGTATGAATGGAGCGGCTCGATCCTTGTCTCGATGACCATGCATGCCCTCTTCAATTTTCTTTCCCTCAGCGCGCTCGCCTTTCCTAATCTTATCTCGCAATGAAGTTGCGCGAGTTGGGAGAGGACCGGCTGATCGCTCAGCTGGTCGCGTGCCTCAAGTCGCGCCGCGAAGTGATCATGGGTCCGGGGGACGATTGTGCAGTCCTGGCCGGGGCGAAAAAGGAGGAACTGCTTTTGCTCAAAACCGATTGCGTAGTGGAAGGAGTGCATTTCTTGCCTAACGAAAAGCCGGTCGCCATCGGTTGGAAAGCCATGATGCGAACCCTGAGCGATTTTGCCGCGATGTCTGGTATTCCGCAGTACGCGCTCGTCACGCTTATTGCTCCCTCCAAGAGCGAAGCGCGTTGGATGAAACAACTTTACTGGGGCCTGAGGCGAGCCGCAGCGCGATTTGAGGTTGCGATTGTCGGCGGAGAGACCAGCAGGACGCGCGGCCCGATCATTGTCTCGATCAGCGCCGCCGGTGCAGTTGAAAGGAAGCGATGTGTCCTGCGCAGCGGCGGCGAGGCGGATGATCTGCTTTACGTCACCGGAAGATTGGGCGGCTCGATTCGAAAGCGGCATCTCAACTTCATTCCGCGGCTGAAAGAAGCGCGCTGGCTGACGCGTCATTTCTGCATCCACGCCATGATGGATCTGAGCGACGGCCTTGGCGCTGATCTTCCCCGTCTCGCGAACGCCAGTGACGCTGGCTTCGAGATCGACGAAAACGCCATTCCGCGGGCCCGTGGCCGCTCAATCGGGCAGGCGATTAACGACGGCGAAGACTACGAGTTGCTTTTCGCCCTTTCGCCTAACGATGCTACCACGCTCGAAAGGAAGTGGCGCAAAAAATTCATGCGTCTATCTCTTACTCGCATCGGCCGTCTCACGCGACGTTTATCACCGGTCACTCACCGCTCCTTCCATGGCTACAAGCACTTCCACTAGCGTGCAGGAGACCATCAACTTCGCGATCGAGTGGGCGCGGCAGCTTCAGCCTAACGATGTAGTTGCGCTCATCGGCGATCTCGGCGCGGGCAAGACCCATTTTGTCAAGGGCCTGCTTCAGGGTCTTGAGAGCACTGAGGAAGCGACCAGCCCCACGTTCACCCTCGTACACGAATATGACCACGGTCGCTTGCCGGTCTTTCACTTTGATTTTTATCGGCTGGGCTCGCGGACGGAAATCGACGAGCTTGGCTTCGACGATTACCTCGAGGACGGCGGCATTTGTGTAATCGAGTGGGCCGATCGTTTTCCGCAAGTTTTGCCGAAGCGGACGCGCTGGCTGCGACTAGAGATTGTGGATGAGAGACGCCGGACGATCACCGAGGAGGAGGTGTGAGAGTCCTCGCCCTGGAACTTTCCTCCGCCATCGGCAGTATCGCCTTTTGCGACCAAGGCGAGCTACGTGAATTCCGCATCTTTCCGGCGGATCGAAAGGACTCCGGTCTTTTTTACGAGAATCTCCAAGAAATTTATCAAGCCGTCGCTACGCCCGACGTAATTGCCGTCGGCCTCGGCCCGGGATCGTATGCCGGAGTGCGCATCGCGATCGCGACCGCGGTCGGCTTGCGTGCATCGTCGAATGCAAGACTGCTCGGTTTACCGTCGATCGTGGCCTTCGATGAAGCAGCTTACTTTGTCATCGGCAACGCGCGGCGGGGCACGTTTTACTTCGCATCCGTCGCCAATGGACAATGTCTGGAAGGACCAACGCTGGGCACCGCCGAGGAGATTCGAGTGAAAGCGCAGAAAGCCGATCGTTTGCCAATCTTTGCCACCGAACGCTTGATGGAGTTCGACAACATTTCGATCGAGCATCCGTCGGCGCTGCGTCTGGCCGAGCTTGCTCTGAGAGCGAAAGATTTTAGTGAGGAACCGCTCCAGCCGATTTATTTACGCGCACCCTACATCACGACGGCAAAGAAATGAATTCGTTAGGCACCGATCGTTGCTGGGCGGAAATCGATCGACAAGCTCTGCGCCACAATGCGCATGTTGCGCGCGAACGCATCGGTCCGGAGACGGAACTGCTCGCCGTCGTAAAAGCCAACGGCTACGGCCATGGCATGATCGAAGTGGCCGATGCGCTACGGGATGATGCGCAGCTTTTCGGCGTGGCGAACCTGCACGAAGCGCTGGAGCTGCGCGCCAGCGGGATGGCGCACCCGATTCTCATTCTTGGTCCTGCACTGCCGGAGGAACGGGCGACGATTGTCGAACATGGATTCATCGCCGCCGTTTCAAGTTTTGAGGAAGCCTGCGTCCTCAAAGGCAGCCCGCTCAATTTCGCCATCGACACCGGGATGGGCCGCATGGGTTGCTGGCAGGACAATGCACTCGCCGAGTTGGAAAAGATTTCGCGCCTTCCTGAGGTGCGACTGCACAGCGTCTCGACGCACTTGCCGGTCGCGGAAGAAGACTTCGCTTTCACGGAAAGGCAGCTAACGCAGTTCGCAGTGCTCGTTAGGCAAATACGGACGCGCGTGCCCGGCGGCTACAAAGTACATGTCCTGCTCAGTGCTGGCATTCTCGGCTTTGCACAACATCGTTTCGACATCGTGCGCGCCGGCCTCATGCTCTATGGCTCTTCGCCTTTGCCTAACGAACAGAAGTTTCTTCGACCCGTTATGACCCTGAAGTCGCGCATTGCTCTTCTCCGCGATTTGCCGACAGGCCGGAGTGTGAGCTACGGCCGCACTTTCACCACACCGCGGCCGATGCGCGTCGCAACGATCAGCGCCGGGTATGCCGATGGTTTTCCGCGTGCGCAATCCAACCGCGAAGCGTCGGTCCTGGTCGGCGGCCAGCGTTGCGCCGTCCTTGGCCGAATCACGATGGACCTGACAGTGATTGATGTCTCGGCGGTGCCTAACGTTGACCTGGGGGATGAGGTCATCCTCATGGGTAAACAGGGTGACGAAGAAATTCTGGCAACGGAAGTGGCCGGGCGGGCAGGAACGATTCCATGGGAAATTTTTACCGGGATTGGCAGCCGGGCGCGCCGGGTTTATTTGTAGAGCCGAGATTCGTTGTTTCGTGATCGCGGGCGATGGATCGTTAAGCTTTCCGATTCACGAATCACGGCTCGAACCAATGTTTCAAATCATCTTTAATGAGCTCAGTGCGGCGGAGATGGCGGCGTTGCCGAAGACGCTTCAGCTCGATTTGCTGGCCGAGTTTCAGATTCTTCCCGAAGACCTCGATAATCTGGATGGCAAACACTTTGGCGTGATCGAGCGCGAGAAAAAAAAGCTCTACCGCTATCGGGCAAAAGATTATCGCATCTACTTCGAGCGCAGCTCGGAGGGCGTGACGGTGCACCGCGTGCTGCACAAGAACACGCTGCGCGACTTCCTTTTCCGCAGCAAACTGCCAATGGCGGAGGACGATCAGCTCGGCAAAACCCGCGAATTCTGGAAACTGATCGAGCAAGGCGAACGGAGCCGCAAAGCCTAACGAGGCCCCACGCGCGGATTGTTAGGCTTGACAGGGAAGGGCGAACCTGAAATACCTCGCGCCCAAGTCTCTAGCCAGCTAACAGAAAGAAAAAATGAAATTACTCACTCGCGCCCTCGCGCTCTTTGCCTTTATGCCACTCGCGGCCGTGCATGGGCAGCAAGACTCCTCCGCAGCAAAAGCAAACACCGCATCAAAGCGAACCGACGTGTATCATGTCTTCATCGTCAAAGCCGCCCTCGGCAAAGCGAAGGAGCTGGAGGATTGGATGAAGCAACCGGACCCGGACCATCCCGATCGCAAAGGAATTGTCCTGCGGCACCAGGATGGCGATTCCTGGGATTACGCGGCGATCGAGCACATTGGCGCCAAGGCTACCGTCGACATGAGTGGCACGCCGATGACACCGGAACAACGTCTGCTCAGCGAATGGCATAACGACACCTTTGTCGCCGGTCCATCGTGGGATGATTTCGCAAAGGCGCTTGGTCTCGACGATGCCTCAAAAAGCTCCGGCTCCGTCTATATTGTCTCCGATTATCGGGCCGCGCCGGGTCATCGCGATGAGCTGGAGAAAATGTTGAACGGAACGACTCCGGGCGACACTGCTTCAGGGAATGTGTTGATGGCGCATTTGGAGGGCGCGCCGTGGAATTTCCTCGGGATTGTGCGTTACGACAGCTGGGAAAAGTACGCCGAGGGTGAGAAGAACAGCATTGCGCAGGCGGGCAAAAGCGCCGGCGGTTGGTTTGAACTCCGCCAGCATTGCGCTTTGCACCACGACACATTGACTGATCGCGTCCTTCCGTAGCGCGCGAGTCGATCGCGGTCCCTCTAATTTTTCACCCGCCGGCTGACCGATCGCGTCGGTTCGAACGCGCGGATGATTTCTTTGCACAACCTCGGGTCGCGCCGGATGTGAACTTTTGTTAGTGAAAGACACGAGCGCTACGAAGGTCACGTCTGCATCTTAACCTCACCCTCCAGAGGGACAGAAGTATCTCGCCTCAGGAGTGCACGTGGCGATGCGGCTATGGGAGAACGAGGAGCCTAAAAAAAACGGTCTCCAAACATCCCTACGAAACCGTCGGAAATGTCATCAAGGGTCGCGCTGAACCGCACCTTGAACCGCGGGCGATTTCCTACGCTGTGCCGAAAGACGCGGACGCACTTACCAAGATCCTTGAAAACGTTTAGCATCGCGGAAACCACTTCGCCCCTGCGCACGAGCACAGATAATCGCTTTTAGCGACGCGCAGTCTGAATTCGCCTCTGCGCGTTTCTTCGGACAAGTGCGCTTCTGCCCGTCCTTTTCTGAAAGTCTAAGTTGGGGCCTGCAGAAAGAGACGCCGTCTCTGTCCTGCCTCTACTTCATCAAGAGTGCCGAGCGGCTGCGCTTGATTTCGCGCGTGATCTTGCGGTGCATGTGCGCCGGCATTCCCGTCACACGACGCGGCAGGATCTTTCCGCTTTCGGTCACAAATTTTCTGAGGAGATCCGGGTTCTTGTAGTCGATTGCTTCCGCCGCAATATCGATACGGCGGCGCGGCATGGTTCGATTAGCGCGACGAAAGGCGGAACGACGTTTGGCGGTTTTAGGTTGCATTTATCGAGTCTCGCGGTGCAGGGTGTGTCGCTTCAAGAACGGATTGTATTTCTTTTTCTCCAGGCGATTCGGGGTCCGTGGGCTTTTCTTGTTTCGCGTGCTCATGTAGCGCGAAGCGGGCGCCCCGGCGGCTTTCGCTTCGGTGCATTCAAGAGTGATAATTTCCTGCGGCATGTTTGTTAATCCTTGGTATCGGCCGGGACTTCTTCTTCCTCGCCTTCGCGCGACTCATCATCGGTGAGGCCGAAAAGTGAGGTGACCGATTGGCGGACGCGCGTCGCCTTGTTCTGCTTTTCCAACTGTGACTGGCATTCGACGGTGAAGCGCGCGAACGGGATTGCTTCCAGGCGTGCGTGCGAAATCGGCTTACCCGACATCTCGCATTTGCCGTAGGTGCCAAGTTCGATTCGTTTCAAGGCTTCGTCGATCTCGTACAGCGCATCCTGTTCCTGCGACAAAAGACTGAGCGCAAAATCGCGATCATAGGCATCGCTTCCGGCGTCGGCCTGATGCATTCCGAAAGCAGAAGCTTCGCTGCCTTCGGCACGGGCGCGTAAAGTATCCTGGGCCACGCCCGCCATCGAATCGACCATCGCGTCGCGCAGTTGCAGGAGCTTCTCCTTCTGTGTCCGGATGAAAGGATCGAGCCGACGCTCGTTCGTCTTGTGGTTGTTGCCGATGATGGTCATCGTCTCCGTGCTCTTGCCGAGCTTCTTCGGTTTGCCGTTCGCGGATCGAGTCGGTGCCACTGCAGCCTTGGACGTTTTCGCAGGCTTCGAGGGTTTACTGTTGCTCGGTTTGATTTTATTCGCTGTGGCCGGTTTCTTTTTCACGACAGAAGTCTTGCGCGACGCAGCCTTTTTCGTGGCGGCCTTCGGAGCAGCTTTTTTCGCGGTTTGTTTCGGTGCTGATTTCTTGCTTGAACGGGCCATAAAGCTGAGCAATTCCGGGTATGTTCCCTCTTGTCCGGACGGAAGGGAGGGTAATTAAGGGCAATTAGATTTTGGCGCAAGCAGTTTTGGAACGATTTCTCGCCTTCCGCTCTCCTTCATTCCAATGGCCGGCCTCTCAGGAGCTGGCGCTCGAATAATGCCGTAAGGCCCAATACCAGAACGCACGGCTGATCACGGCCGCAATCGTGCCCGCGACAACGAGGTGAAGCATGAGCCAGCTGGGCTGGCCTAACGACTTGATGAGCAGTCGCGCGGGAATGTTGGCCACAATCACGACCGGAATGAACCAGCCAAAAACGAGCCGGAAGATCGGCGGGAAAATGACGTCCGGGTACCGCGCGATGTTGAGGAAATTAAAGTAGCCGTAGACCAGGCCCTGCGCCCGAATGATCCAGAAACTGACGGCTGCCAGGGTAAGCATGATTGAGTAGTGGATTGCGACCCCGAAACCGAGGGCGACGAGATAAAGCAGAATCGCCGGCAACCCTGGGACGACGTGGAGTTTGCCTAACGAAAAGATGACGACGATTGCGCCGATGAGCGCGTTGATCACACTGTCTAGTCCAAACTGTTTTGTCGAAACGACAAACTGACTGTCGAGCGGCAGGACAAGAAGCGAATCGAGTTTTCCCGTGCGCACCAGCTCAGGGATGTTGGCGACGTTGACGAAGAAGAATGCCTGAAACAGCTGCGCGATTATCTGGTGCGTGCCGACCAGCAAGACAACTTCCCATTTCGTCCAGTCTCCAATCTTGTCGACCTGTCCAAAGATGATGCTGAAAAAAAGAATCTGGCCGCAAAACCAAAGTACCTCCACGATCATCCAGAGGATGAAATTGGCCTTGAAACTCATCTCGCGAATGAGCGAGTTGCGCAGCATGATCGAGTAGATTTCCAAATAGCGGCGCATGGTTTCTTGTAACTAATTCCGGTGTCGACCGGTCCTAACCATAGCTGCCGGCGCGAAGTCGGCGGCGTTTTTCATGAAACGAATCATCCTCATTGGTGGCGCAGTTTTGGTTTTGTTGCTCGCGCTTTTCATCTTTCGCCGATGCGGCCGCGAAGGGGAAAGCCAATATCAAACCGCCACTGTTACGCGCGGTTCCATTACCCAGGCTGTGACGGCGACAGGCACTCTCAACCCCGTAGTGAACGTGCAAGTCGGCAGCCAGATTTCAGGGAATATCAGCAAGCTTTACGTCGACTTTAATTCACCGGTGAAATCCGGACAGACCGTGGCTGAGATCGATCCGGCGGTTTTCCAGGCGGCTGTTTTGCAGGCACAGGGCGACCTTGATAACGCCAGGGCCGGGCTCGAGCTCGCGCAGATCAGCCAAAAGCGGACCCAGGAGTTGGTCGCGAAACAGAACTCCGCGCAGTCTGAGCTCGATCAGGCCAACGCCGCTCTGCATCAGGCCGAAGCGCAGTTGAAGATTAAAGAAGGTGCGCTCGAGAAGGCAAAAGTGGATTTGGACCATTGCACCATTACCTCGCCGATCGACGGCATCGTCATTTCGCGCAGCGTCGATGTCGGCCAAACTGTTGCCGCCAGCCTGAGCGCGCCGGTCGTTTTTACGATCGCGAATGACCTGAGCAAAATGCAAATCGACGCGGCCGTGGCCGAGGCGGATATCGGTGGTGTTGACGTGGGCCAAAAAGTGGACTTTACCGTCGACGCCTTTCCACGCCGCACCTTCCACGGTGATGTTGTGCAGGTGCGCAATGCCCCGACCACGGTGCAGAATGTTGTCACCTACGACACCGTCATCGGCGTCAACAACGCCGATCTTAAGCTGAAGCCTGGAATGACTGCCAATGTCTCCATCGTCGGTGCGCAGCGCGAGAACGTGCTCAAAATTAGCAACGCGGCTCTGAGGTTCCGCCCGCCGGAAGCAACCCCGCCGCCCGCCTCGAACCGTGGACCACGAGTCAAGCCTAACGATCGTCAGATTGAACGAACGGTTTACGTGCTGGTCGGCGCGAGCGTGACACCGGTGAAAATCAAAACCGGAATCAGCGACGGAATTTTCACCGAAGTAACCGAAGGCTTGAAAGAGGGCGATCGAGTCGTCACCGCCATTACAGGAAGACCTGCCAATTCCGCGCAGCCTAACAATCCGTTTAGCGGCGGGTCGCGCCGCTTCTAGCATTCTTGTCATGGCCGGGAACGATGCCGTCGTTAGGCTAGAAAACGTGCACAAAACCTATCACACAGGTGAGGTGGAAGTGCAGGCCGTGCGCGGCGTTTCCCTCGAGATCAAACGCGGCGAGTTCGTTGCCTTCATGGGTTCGAGTGGTTCGGGGAAATCGACTCTGATGAACGTGCTCGGCTGTCTCGATCGTCCGAGCGAGGGTCGTTATCTCCTCGACGGCTTCGATGTTTCAGGGCTCGATCGCGACCGTTTGGCCGATATTCGCAATCGCAAACTCGGTTTTGTCTTCCAAAGCTTTAACCTTCTCCCGCGTACCTCTGCGCTCGAAAACGTTGAGCTGCCGCTACTTTACGGCGAGCATCGCCTGACGAACGCACAGTTGCGCGAAAAGGCTGGCAAAGTCCTCGCCGCCGTCGGCCTTGCCGGCCGGGAAGACCATCATCCGAGTCAGCTTTCGGGCGGTCAGCAACAGCGCGTAGCGATCGCGCGCGCGTTGATCAACGACCCGGAAATCGTCCTGGCCGATGAACCGACCGGTAACCTCGACAGCCGCACCAGCGTCGAGATCATGGACATTTTTCAGAAGCTCAACGACCGCGGCATCACCATCGTGATGGTGACCCATGAATCGGACATCGCCGCCTATGCAAGGCGCAACATAGTGATGCGCGATGGGCTCGTGCAGAGCGATGAACCGGTCGTTAGGCGAGCGCTTGCCGCGGAGGCCCTCCCATGAAACTGCAGAATATACTTTCAGCGCGATCGCGTGTTGTGCACCGGGCGGACGGGAGCGAGATGATGGCTCGCTCAAAATATTTGATCTCGCCTCTCGCTCACCAACTCCAATTTGAAGAGGCATGAGAGTCGATTCGACCTTCAAGATCGCCTTTCGCGCGTTGCGCCGAAACAAGCTGCGCTCGGTTCTGACCGCACTTGGCATTATCATTGGCGTGGGCGCGGTAATTGCGATGGTCAGCATCGGCAATGGCGCCAAGGCGCAGGTTGAGGAGCAAATCGCCAGCCTGGGCGAAAACGTGATCCTGGTTTTTTCCGGCAGCGTCACCTCCAGCGGCATCCGTACCGGCTGGGGAAGCGCTGGCACGCTCAAGATCGAGGATGCGGAAGCGATCCGCCGGGAAGTGCCTGGAGTCGTCGCAGTGAGCGAAGAAGTTGTGTCCACAAGTCAGGTCTCCGCGGGGAATCAAAATTGGTTCACCCGCATCTACGGCGAGTCACCGGAGTATTTCGATATTCGGCAATGGCCGCTAAGCGAAGGCGCGATTTTTACCCCACAAGATGTGCGCAGCGCGAATAAGGTTTGTGTCATCGGGCGCACCACCGCGAGTCAGATTTTCGGTTCTGAGAATCCCATCGGACAGATCCTGCGCATCAAGGGTGTTCCGTTTCTCGTCACCGGGGTCCTCACGCCCAAGGGATTGAGTCCGCAAGGCACCGACCAGGACGACATCGTCATCATGCCCTACACGAGTGCAATGAAGCGCGTTATCGGAGGAACGACTCTGCGCGGGATCAATGTGCAGGTGGCTTCGCCTAACGATCTCGAGCCCGGTCAGCAGCAGATCATCGAGCTGCTTCGCCAGCGGCATAACATTCGCCCTGGGCGTGACGATGATTTTACGGTGCGAAATCAGCAGGAGATTGCCGAAGCCGCGACTGCCACTTCCAAGGTGATGACGTTATTGTTAGGCGCGATCGCCAGCGTCTCACTCGTCGTGGGTGGGATTGGGATCATGAACATCATGCTCGTGAGCGTGACCGAACGGACGCGCGAGATTGGCGTGCGTCTCGCGGTCGGGGCGCATGGGCGCGATATTCTCACACAGTTTCTCATCGAGGCCGTCACTCTTAGTTCGATCGGAGGCGTGATCGGTATTGTTATCGGCCTTGGCACTTCGCAGGTTCTGTCGAAGGTGGCGCATTGGCCGACGCTCATCTCGCTAACGTCCATTATCGTTGCCTTCTTTTTCAGCGCAGCGGTGGGAATTTTTTTTGGCTTCTATCCGGCGCGCGAAGCCGCGCGGCTCGATCCGATCGAAGCCTTGCGCTACGAATAATCTCACGCTCGACGTTAGCTCTTCCCCCGCACGCGCTCCGATCACGCGCGGAGTGGAAGCAGTCTGCCACGGCGCGCACTTTAGCTTCTTGTTCTGTCGTCTAACTCGACCCGATCGAACGCCGGTCGTACAAGTATTCCATGCCACAACCAAACCGATTCCAAAAGCTTGTTGCCGAAGCCAAGAAAAACGTAGTCGAAATCTCGCCTAACGACGCCAGGGATGAAGTCGGTTGTGGCGCTGCGACTTTGCTTGATGTGCGTGCACAGGAGGATTGGGAAGCTGGTCACGTTCAGGGCGCAAAGCATCTCCCGCGCGGCGAGGTCGAGCTGGAGATCGAAGCACTGGCTCCGGACCTAGATCAGCGCATTATTTGTTACTGCGGCGGCGGGAGTCGTTCCGCATTGGTTGCCGAAAGTCTCCAACGAATGGGCTATCGCAATGTCCGGTCAATAGCAGGCGGTTTTCGCGCCTGGAAGGAAGCCAGTCTGCCGGTGCAGTGAGCGAGGTTTATCTGTCAACGATCTGATCGTTAGGCAAATCACAACTGTCCGGCGATGATTTTGAAAATGACGGTATTGTCCTGGCAGCCACGTAGCGCTTCGCTGCCAGGTCCCGACCCGGCGGCAAGGACGTCATCGACGGTATTGCGCGCCGTCGGCGCATAGGCCGCGGCGGGTTCCTGGAGCGTTGTTGGCGCTGGCCCCTCTGCGGGTGGCGGCGGTCCGCCATTGTTTGCCGCGCCGGCTGACCGCGTCGCGTTTCCGTTAGGCCCGGTGGCCCAGGTGAGGGCCGGTTCACCGGAAGAATTCACTCCTAACAATGCCATTCCGCTATCGCGCCGGAACGGAAAGCCGTTCAGCGAAAGCCCGCCGATGCCAAGATTGCCCGCCACCAGAATGGTCGAATTTTCTCCCATGTAGCTGCGCGCCGCGGCGACCGCGCGATCGAGCTGCACAGTCTCGGCCAGGGTTCGCTCGCCGCGATTTTCACGGGCCGCCGTGCTCATGAGTCCGGCATCGACGATAAGCAGATAGCCGCCGGTATTCCATTGCAGGAGCTGAATGGCGCGTCGGGTCATGTCGGCAAGCGCGGGCTGCTCGCTTCCGGCCGCCAGCTCGTGGCTGTAAGCCATTTCACCTTCGCTGAAAAGACCGATTAACTTGGGCCGGCGCCATTGCGGAATCGTCTCGAGCTCGACGTTGGTGCGGACGATCTCGTAGCCATTGCGCCGCATTTCCAGAACGAGGTCGCGGCCATCGGTACGATGCCCGCCCTTGGCTTCGGGCAGGAAATCACTGGTCCCGCCACCGAGCGCGATATCGATCTTTTTTTCCTCCGCCAATTGCTGCGCGATATCGCCTTTGCCTACCGCGTAGAAGGCAGCCATCATCGGATTCGTTAGGCGGCCATTTGTCACGATGCCGATGGCGCGGCCTTTTTCGCGGGCGAGATCAACCACGCTCCGCAACCGCTTTTCGTTAGGCCCGAGTCCCAGGCTATGGTTGTTCACCTTCACTCCCGTGGCGAGGGTGGTGGCGGCGGCAGCTTCATCCGGGACGGCGAAATCCAGCGAGTAATTTGAGAGCAGGGATACGGCAGGAAGCGACTCCATTGCGAGACGCGAACTGGCGCTGCTGGCATAGGCGCGGGTGGCGGCGAGGCGATTCGGCGTCAGGCCTTCCCCGATGAAGAGGACGATGCCGAACGGTTTTTGTACCACCCAATGTCGAAAATAGAGGACGCCGAGGGCGACGAAAATCGTCAGGCAAAGAAGCGCCAGGATCTGATTGCGCCATTTCATTGCTGCGATAGAGAGAGCGCTCCGCCAGGTTGTCAATCCCCCAAGCGTGGGAAAGCGCTTGAGCCAACCCCCTCGCGCCGGGAGAATGCGTTCTATGGCAAAGCCGATCGTTTTGGTCATTCGGGACGGGTGGGGGATCAATCCCGGGGGAAAAGCGGAAGCGGAAAAGAATGGCGACGCGACCTTGCTCGCGCGTACACCGTTTCACGACCAGCTTTACCGCGATTACCCGGGTGCAAAATTAAGCGCGAGTGGCGAAGATGTCGGATTGCCCGGCGGTCAAATGGGTAACTCCGAGGTCGGCCATCTCAACCTCGGCGCCGGGAGAATCGTTTATCAGGATCTGACCCGGATCAACAAGGCGATCGCGGAAGGGGAGCTGAAGCAGAACGACGTCCTGCGGGAAGCGTTCGCAAATGCTCGCTCGGCGCGGCTGCATTTTATCGGGTTGGTTTCTGATGGCGGAGTGCACAGTCATTACCAACACCTCATTGCGCTTTCGAACGCGGCGAAGGAGGCGGGCGTCGACCAAATCTTCGTGCACGCGATTACCGATGGGCGCGACGCCTCGCCAACCGGCGGAGCGGATTACCTAACGAAATGCGCGGTAGAGCTGGCCGGAAGCGGCGCACGCATTATCACAGTCGTCGGACGTTACTTCGCCATGGATCGCGACCGACGCTGGGACCGAACGAAGAAAGCATGGGATGCGATTGTCCTCGGCCGCGGTGAGCTTTGCGAAGATACGCCTTCGGCCGCAATCAGCCGTCATTACGCGGTGGGAAAAACGGATGAGTTCATGCCTCCGCTCATCTTTGCTCAGCCTAACGAGCAAAGGATTCGCGACGGCGACACGGTTATCTTCTTCAACTTCCGTGCGGACCGGGCGCGGCAACTTTCACAGGCCTTTCTTTTCCAGAATTTCGATGGATTTGACCGCCAGGTCTGGCCGCGCGTGCAGTACGTTACACTCACCGAGTATGACGTGACTTATCGATGTCCGACGGTCTTCAAACCGCAGTCGCTTAAGAATATCCTTAGTGACGTGGTGAGTGCGGCCGGCTTGAAGCAACTACGCATCGCGGAAACGGAAAAGTACCCGCACGTGACGTATTTCTTCAACGGTGGAGTGGAGAAACCGGCGCCGGGTGAGGACCGCAAGATCATTCCATCGCCCAAGGTGGCTACCTATGATTTGCAGCCGGAAATGAGCGCGCCTGAAGTGACCAACGAAGTTTTGAGCCGGCTGGCTCAGTATGATCTGATCATCCTCAACTATGCCAATCCCGATATGGTGGGACATACGGGGGTTGTAGCCGCTGGGGTAAAAGCAGTGGAGACAATCGACGCCTGCCTGGCGCGGTTAGTCCCGGCGGTGCTGTCGTTAGGCGGAAAACTTCTTATCACGGCCGACCACGGAAATTGCGAATTGATGCGCAATGCCGATGGCTCCCCCAATACCGCCCATACCACTAATCTGGTGCACCTGATTTATGCAGCGGATGACGCGACGAACTTCAAAGTTCACGATGGAATTCTGGCCGATATCTCTCCAACTTTGTTGTTCTTGCTCGGCTTATCGCAGCCAAAAGAGATGACGGGACATTGCCTTTTGGAAGCCAGACAAATTGCGTAACTTTCTGATCTTGATCAATGGCCAGGTGCCCGCGGCCGTGCCTAACGAGGCGGCGCCGTAGGTGAAGGTGCGGGTGGCAGAGCCGTTTTGCCGATCGCTTTCAAGACGCCGCCGAAATCGCTCTCCGTTGACAGGACGGCCGTCGAGCCGTGGCCAAAGGCTTCCCGTGCGACGTCGAGCCGGCGTTGAAAAGAGTAAAGTTCGCGCGCCTCCGTCGAGCTGTAGGCGGCGGTGTAGATCCGGGCGGCTTCGGCATCGGCTTCGCCTTCGATCTTGAGCGCGTTGCGTTGCGCGGCGGACTGGATCGAGGCCACGTCGCTCTCTTTCTGCCCGTTGATGTTGGCCGCTTCGCCGCGACCTTCGGAGCGGAATTTGGAAGCGATCTGGTGACGCTCGCTCGACATGCGCTCGATGATCTTTTCCGCCACTGCCGGGCTGTATTTGCTGCGCTTGAAACGCTCGTCGAGCAGCTCAATTCCAAATCCTTCGATCTTTTCCCGGGCGCGTTGGGTGATCTGTCTTTCGATCTCAACCCGGCCAAGCTCGATGTCAGGCAGATTGCTCGGCAGGATCGTGCCGGATTTTTCCAGCTCGGCATCGCGCAGCGGCCTACGACCTTTCGTCAGCCTGACAATCTCGACAAGATCGTTCGAGGCCACGGCGGTGCGCGTTTCGCTGCCGAGAATGTCGTCGAGCCGTGAGAGCGCGCTCCGCTCGTCATTCAGACGATTGAAGTAAAGGAGCGGATCGCTGATGCGCCAGCGCGCGAAGCAATCGACGATGAGATAGAGTTTGTCTTTTGTGGGGCATTCCGTCGGCGGGCCATCCCAGGCGAGAATGCGATTGTCGAAGCGGTGGACGGCATCGATCAGCGGAACTTTGAATTTGAGCCCGGGTGTCTTTTCCACCCGAATGGCTTTGCCGAAGCGCGTCACGATGGCAGTCTCATATTGGTGGACGGTGAAAAGAAACGCGCCCCACTTTAGTCCCGTAAAGAGCACGATCACACCGATAATGGCCAGCACTGGATTCTGCACCAGGGCGATGAGGCGGGTCGAGAAATGCGGGCGATAGATAGTCTCGTTAGGCATGATCGTTAGGTATGGCTCAGGGCGAAGGTGCCGGCGTCGTTGGCGGCACGGGCCCGATTGGCAAAGTCTGGAGAACGCTTTTAACGCTGTCGTCCACGATGACCTTGTGATCGAGCGCTGGCAGGATTGATTCCATCGCTTCGAAATAGAGCCGTTGCCGGGTGATCTCCGGCGCTTTGCCATATTCGGTGAGGAGCAGGGTGAACTTCTCCGAGTCGCCCTTCGCGCCATTCACCCGGCGGAAGGCATAAGCCTCGGCCTGTTTCTCGCGCTCCTTCGCCTGACCACGGGCGTTTGGCACTGCGTCGTTATAAATTGCCCAGGCCTGATTGATAGCGGTCTGTTTTTCCTGCTGCGCCTGATTCACTTCGTTGAAAGCCGCCTGGACGGTCGGCGGCGGGCGCACGGTGGCGAGCTGCACCTGCTGGATCTGCATTCCCAGCTCAAATTCGGAACATAACTTTGCCAGTCGTCCGAGAGTTGCGGTTTCGATATCGTGACGACCTATGGTTAGAACTTCGTCGACTGTGCGGTCGCCGATCACTTCACGCATGACACTTTCCGAAAGGTCGCGCAGGGTCTGCTCCGGCTCGCGTGCGCCGAAGAGATACTGTTTCGGATCGGTGATTCGATACTGCACCACCCAGGGCACGAGAGCGGTGTTGAGATCGCCCGTGATCATTGTCTCGGTATCGTCGGGGCTCGTGTCGCCCTGGTATTCGTTAGTTGCATTCGCAGTGGTGAAGCCAAACTCGAGCTTGAGGAGGCGTTGAGTCGGCACGAGCTGAATTTCATCGACATAAGGGATGGCATAAGCCAGCCCAGGTCCTTCTGTGCTGTGATAAGCTCCAAAGCGCAGTTTCACCCCGACTGAGTTAGTCGGAATAGAGACGAATCCGGTAAGGAACGAGATAAGAGTAACGACAATCCCAACGACTCCGATTAGCCCGAGAAGAAGGCGCAACGGCCGAAAACGAAAGCCCGGGGGGAAGATAGCAGGCGACCCGGACGACGGCGTAATTTGCATTGCCTTTTAGCCTGCCGAAGTCGAGAACACGTGGCAAGCATTTGTCGTCCGTTAGAGATTTCTGCCGGCCGGGCTGTCGCACTTCTCAACGGAGCGATTCTAACTCGATGCCATTCCAGTGGGGGTGACTCACCCCAACCAGATCATGTTCAAGCTTTGCACGGGTCACAGGCCCGCCGCTCAAATTGCGCGAGTAACGCCCCGGTTTGTATTCTGGTTCGGGCGGCGAACCGAGGAAAACCGGCTTGAGCCTGAGCTAGTCGTCAAGTATTGCCATGCCGGACCCGCCGCCCGCGGGTTGCGCATTCCGGGCAATGCGAGAAATTCCCCCGCACAAGCTTTATGGCAGTCCAATTTCGGGATTATTACGAGACGTTAGGCGTGAGCAAGACGGCGAGCGCGGATGAAATCAAAAGCGCTTTCCGCAAGCTGGCGCGTAAACATCATCCCGATCTCGCCAAGCCGAAGGAGAAAGCGGCAGCCGAGGAAAAGTTCAAGCAAATCAACGAGGCCTACGAAGTCCTGAGCGATCCCGAGAAGCGTGCCAAGTACGATCAACTCGGCGCGGACTGGAATCAGCCGGGAGGTTTTCAGCCGCCGCCTGGTTGGGGACGTGGCACTGCGGGCGGTGGAGACTTTCGTCGTCACACGGGCGGCAATGGCGGCGGCGGCGTCGAGTTCGAGTTTGGCGGCACGGGATTCAGCGACTTCTTCGAAGCGTTCTTCGGTGGCGGCCGCGGCGAGTCGGCCTTCGGCGGATTCGGTCAGCGAGCGACCGTTTCCGAGCGCGGGCAGGATGTCGAAGCAGACATCATGGTCACTCTCGAGGAAGCGCTCCACGGTTCGGCGCGACAGATTTCGTTGCGTCGCAGCGACTCGGACAAAGTCGAGACGTATCAGGTGAAAATCCCCCGAGGCGTTCACGAAGGTCAGCGCATTCGTCTCGCTGGTCAGGGTGAAGCCGGCATGCGCGGTGGGAAAAAGGGCGACCTCTTTCTGCGGGTCCGCCTGGCTCGCCATCCGGATTTCTCAGTCGAAGGGAACGATCTCATTCATGAGGCAGCACTGCATCCGTGGCAGGCTGCGCTCGGCACGGAAATCGAGGTGCCGACCTTGGAAGGCAACCGGCGCCTGAAGATTCCGGCTGGCACCCAGGGTGGTCAGCGATTTCGTTTGCGGGAGCGCGGATTGCCGAACACCGGCGGTGGCCGCGGCGATCTCTACGTTGTCGCCGAAATTCGTATTCCGAAAGAGCTGAGCGAAGCGGAGCGCGATCTTTGGCAGGGACTGGCTAAGCTGCACGGCGCCTGACGAACTTTGATGAGCTTTGTTTTTTAGACGCATTCGTGCGGGTGGAAAGTGAAAATCCTAACGGGTTCGAAGCCGAGGTCGAGAGGTGGCGTTGGGCGGTCTCGACATTGCCTAACGCCTAACGAGACCGCGCCTTTCGCTTCCTCCGGACCATGAGTGCGCCACGTGCCAGAACCGCGCCGAGAACGAGTGTCCCACCGACGATCGCCCACGGTCCCGGCCGTTCGCCTAATGCCAGCATGACCCAAAGCGGATTGAGGACCGGCTCGAGCAGCGGGATGAGCGTTGCCTCCAGCGCAGTGACGGATTTGATCGCGGCGGCATAAAGCACATAGGGTAATCCCAACTGCAGAGCTCCAAGCAGAAAGAGTCGCCACAGGCCGCCTGCGCCTAACGAATGGTGGATCATAAAGGGCAGGCCGACGAGTGCCACGAGAGCGTTCCCCAGGATGATCGCAGTCACGGGCGAGCCGGCTCTTTCTTTGCGCAAAAAGAGCGCGACCGAAGCGAAGGCGAGTCCGCTCCCGAGCGCGACGATGTTTCCCCAAAAACCAGCTGTCGTTAGGTGATCGAAAAAGAAAAGCGCGATCCCGAAGAGTGCGACTGCAATCACCGCCCAATCGAAAGCGTGCGCGCGTTCGCCCAGATACCAGCGCCCGATGAGCGCTACATAAATCGGCGCAGTGTATTGCAGGAAAATCGCGTTCGCTGCGGTTGTCATACGCGTCGCGAAAACAAAGAGCGCGACTGTGAGTGCGTAACCAATCGCGCCGCCAATTTGCGCCGGCGAAAAGGTAAACTTCGGCCGCCCAATGCAGAGCAGCATGACCGGAATCGCGATGGCGCTGCGTCCGCCTGCGATAGCCATCGGCGACCAATCGATCGATTTAATCAATACTCCGCCGAGACTCCAGCAGAGTGCCGTCAGGACGAGAAGAAGCGGAGGCAAATATCGCGGCGGCACCGAAGAAGTCTGTCGAAGCGCAAAGCCTGCTGGCAAGTCTGCGATTGGCCTAACGAGAAGGCGAACGCCAAGCGATCGAACGAAACGGCCAACAGGGCAAATCAACGAATCGTCGACGGCTCGCGCTTCGGGCTTGGCTTCAGCGCTCTATTTGAGATAACGACCATAGCGGCGTGCCGCTCTGCCGAGGTTACAGCCATGCCGAACAGCCAACCCTTCTTGAGACATCGCCCGACGAGCGATCAGCCGGAGTGGAAGCTGCGCCTCTACACCGTCGTCTTCGAGAGCGACACGCTCGGCGGGAAGATGTTTGACCTGGCGCTCCTGGCCGCGATCGGAATCAGCATCGCCGTCGTCATGATGGAAAGCGTGGAGCCTTACCGGGCGGCGCATGGCGTTCTCCTCCGCAATCTCGAGTGGATCTTTACCATCCTTTTTACCATCGAATATGTCGCCCGCCTGCTCTGCGTCCGTCATATATGGCGTTACGTCTTCAGCTTCTTCGGTGCCGTCGACCTCTTCGCGTTTTTGCCCAGCTACATCAATCTGTTGCTCCCAACCGCACATTACTTCCTCATGATCCGCGTCCTGCGGCTCCTGCGCGTCTTCCGTATCCTGAAGCTCGCCCAGTACTTGGAGGAGAGTTACACGCTGGTGACCGCACTCCGCGCCAGCAGACGCAAGATCATCGTATTTATCTTCACCGTCTTTGCGATCGTCCTCGTTGTCGGCACTCTCATGTATCTGATCGAGGGCGACGAGAATGGCTTCGACAGCATTCCGCACGGCGTCTATTGGGCGATCGTCACCCTCACCACGGTTGGCTATGGCGACGTCACGCCCCACACGATCCTTGGTCGCGTCCTGGCGTGTTTCATCATGATCATGGGCTACGGCATCATCGCGGTGCCGACCGGCATCTTTTCGGTCGAACTCCATCACGCCGTGCAGACCAGAGAGGCACGAACCTGTTCCGATTGCCAAACTCTGGAGAACGACCGCATGGCCGCCTTCTGTCGCCATTGCGGGAAGGCGCTCGGGGTAACATTAAAAGAATGATCGTAAGCGGCTTGCGAGGCAAAAATGCCAGCGAGCGAATTACCCTGTCGAGTCATATTGGGCAGGCGTTCGCCATATTGGCAGGTGGATCGATAAAGCGAGCCGGAGGCATCACGCGCCCAAGCTGAGCGGTGGAACTGAGGTGGTGTGAGTGAGACCATCATAAGTTCGAACCCAGCCGGCAATGGCACGCGGATCGCGCGGCTGCGTCCGGGCGGAAGGCGATCCGAAAAGATCTGCAAGAATGTCGCAAATTGTGGTTGCGCCCCCGCACGAAGCCTCTATCTTGTTCGTCCCACAATACGGGTCCAGCCGCAGGCATGCAGTTGGAGTTCTTCCGCTCTCTGGCCCATTTATCCGGGCCGATCGCTTGGTTGTAAGACGGTGATCGGGCTGTGCCATGGCCGGAAGCAAGGGAGGACAACGATCTTTGATAGTTTGGTTTCGGATTCCAATTCACAGCACACACGACGTGTGAAATCCGAAATGAGATAAGTCAGCGAAAATTGAATTGTGCGTTATTCGTTAAGTTTTCTTTGAAAAAAAACTTTTCGCCGGTTTCAAAACTGGCAAAAAGATTCATTGATCGAACGAACCCGTTTCCCTCTTTTTCGAAAGAGCGGAGACGGTTAGAATGGTCAGAGCTGGTGTTTTAGCGAACATCGGCGCAAACTTTGTCCGGCAGGTCAGCAATGGCCGGTCGGCTCCAAATTTTAACGGAGAGTTTGATTCTGGCTCAGAACGAACGCTGGCGGCGTGGATAAGACATGCAAGTCGAACGGGACTTTCTTTGGTAGCAATACCGGGGAAAGTTTAGTGGCGAACGGGTGCGTAACACGTGGGCAATCTGCCGAGAAGTGGGGGATAGCTCGCCGAAAGGCGAATTAATACCGCATGCGATCAGGGAGGACATCTTCCCAACATCAAAGCCGGGGCAACCTGGCGCTTCTTGATGAACCCGCGGCCTATCAGCTAGTTGGTGAGGTAACTGCTCACCAAGGCTATGACGGGTAGCTGGTCTGAGAGGACGACCAGCCACACTGGAACTGAGACACGGTCCAGACACCTACGGGTGGCAGCAGTCGAGAATTTTTCTCAATGGGGGAAACCCTGAAGGAGCGACGCCGCGTGGAGGATGAAGGCTTTCGGGTTGTAAACTCCTGTCATTTGAGAACAAGGTGCACATGTTAACTGTATGTGCATTGATAGTATCAGAAGAGGAAGAGACGGCTAACTCTGTGCCAGCAGCCGCGGTAATACAGAGGTCTCAAGCGTTGTTCGGATTCATTGGGCGTAAAGGGTGCGTAGGTGGCGCGCTAAGTCAGGTGTGAAATTTCGGAGCTTAACTCCGAAACTGCATTTGATACTGGCGTGCTTGAGGACTGGAGAGGAGACTGGAATTCACGGTGTAGCAGTGAAATGCGTAGAGATCGTGAGGAAGACCAGTGGCGAAGGCGGGTCTCTGGACAGTTCCTGACACTGAGGCACGAAGGCCAGGGGAGCAAACGGGATTAGATACCCCGGTAGTCCTGGCAGTAAACGGTGCACGTTTGGTGTGGGAGGATTCGACCCCTTCTGCGCCGGAGCTAACGCGTTAAACGTGCCGCCTGGGGAGTACGGTCGCAAGATTAAAACTCAAAGAAATTGACGGGGGCCCGCACAAGCGGTGGAGTATGTGGCTTAATTCGATGCAACGCGAAGAACCTTACCTGGCCTTGACATGCATCTCTAAGCGCGTGAAAGCGCGTGACTCCCGAAAGGGAGAATTTGCACAGGTGCTGCATGGCTGTCGTCAGCTCGTGTCGTGAGATGTTGGGTTAAGTCCCGCAACGAGCGCAACCCCTGTGAACTGTTGCCACGTCCTTGATTGGACAGCACTCTGTTCAGACTGCCCTGTGAAACGGGGAGGAAGGTGGGGACGACGTCAAGTCAGTATGGCCCTTACGGCCAGGGCTGCACACGTACTACAATGCCCAGTACAGAACGATCCGAGATCGCAAGGTGGAGGAAATCTAGTAAAACTGGGCTCAGTTCGGATTGGAGTCTGCAACTCGACTCCATGAAGCCGGAATCGCTAGTAATGGCGCATCAGCTACGGCGCCGTGAATACGTTCCCGGGCCTTGTACACACCGCCCGTCACATCATGGAAGTTGCTTGTAGCCGAAGTCGGTACACCAACCCGCAAGGGAAGCAGCCGCCGACGCTATGAGCAGTAACTGGGATGAAGTCGTAACAAGGTAGCCGTAGGGGAACCTGCGGCTGGATCACCTCCTTTCTAAGGAGATACTCATCGGCACCTCCGGGTGTCGGTTCGAGTAGGTCGACGGCTAACTCTCGAGTCTTTCGGGACTCAAGTCATGCCGGTAAGACTTTGGAATCGAAAGAAACCGGAGCCAAGGGAAACGACGGTAACGCACAATTCAGTTTTTGTTTGATTGCTGACTCCAAATGCCGGACGCGATTTGCGTTCCGGCATTTTTGTTTTGGAGAGGAACACAAGGTTGTGCCCAAGTACTGCGGCCTTGAAGACTCTGGCATCGAAAGACCGGAGCAAGAAAGTAGAGACCGTAACGGACAGCTCCGCAGCAGCTAACATTCGATCAATCGAATCGCCGGCCACGATAATTGAATCGTAAAGACGCAAATCTGAATCCGATTCGATCACTTCTCGCATCTGATCGAAAATATGATTTCCGATCTGCGATTTGCGTTGCGACAGCTCGGCAAGGCGCCGGGCTTTACCATTACCGCTGTGCTCGTCCTCGCGCTCGGCATCGGCGCCAACACCGCCATCTTTAACGCGGTTTACACCATGCTTTTTGCACCGCCGGGATACTCCCGGCCGAATGAGCTCGTGCAAATATTCTCCCAGGACGCGAAGAATCCGAAGAAATTCCGTGCGTTTTCCTATCAGACGCTGCGCGACATTCGTGAACAAAACTCAGTCTTCTCCGGCGTAGCCGGGCATAACGTTGCGCTGGTTGGGTTAGGCGAAAAGGACAACACCCGCCGAACGTTTGCCGACATCGTTACGGCCAACTATTTCCAAGTGCTGGGGGTGACGCCAGTCATTGGACGCACATTTACGGTCGATGAGGAAACTCCGGGGCACGCTGCTTCCGTCGCGCTCATTAGCTTTACCTATTGGCAAAAGCATGATCGCGACCCATCGATCCTTGGGCAGCAGATCAAGATCAATGGTCGCCCTTACACCATCGTCGGCGTGCTGCCGCCCAAATTTTGCGGCACGCTCGCGATGCTTTCGCCCGAAGTTTGGGTGCCGTTCAGCGCCTACGATTTTGTCCAGAATGATTTTGCCGATTCTCAGCAAGAGGCGACATCAAGTCAGTCCGGGCATCGCCTTCTGTTACTAGGGCGCTTTAAGACAGGTATTACCGCGCCTACGGGCGAGGCGGCGCTCAAAACCCTCGCGACAAACTTGGAAAAAGCTTATCCCGTCGAACAGAAGGACCAAACCTTCGTCACCAGACCGATCTCTCGCTTCTCGGTGAGCGATTCTCCGCCTGATGACAGCGACATCACTGCTATCGGACCGTTGCTCATGGGAATGGCGGCCATCGTACTGCTGATCGCGTGTTTGAATCTGGCCAATATGCTCTTGGTGCGCGGCACGGCGCGACGAAAGGAAATCGCGATTCGTCTCGCACTCGGCGGCGATCGCTTCCGCATTGTGCGACAACTGCTCACGGAAGGTTTCCTGCTCGCGCTCATCGGCGGCGCTGTGGGCCTGTTGCTTGGCTTGTGGTCATCGAATCTGCTCGCTGTCTCGATGAGTGGTCTTTTGCCGATCGATTTTGTGTGGAGCTCTGGACCGACCGTCCCAATCGTGATCGCGACCTTCGCGTTTTGCGTCGTTGGCACACTCGTCTTTGCGCTCGGTCCGGCCTTAAAACTCTCGCGCGATAGCATCGTGACCGAACTCAAGGAACACGCCGGCGAAGATCTCGTCCGTCGGCGCTGGCGTTTTCTCCCACGCAATCCGCTCGTCGTCGCGCAGATCGCCTTTTCACTCGCACTCCTGACCGCCGCTGCGCTCTTTATCCGTGGCGCGACCAAGGCATCGTCGGTCGAGACGGGATTGCGCGGAATGAATAACGATCTTTTGCTGGAGATCGATGCGAGCCTGGGTGGAATCAATCAGGAGCGCGCACGGCAGCTCTATCGCGACTTAAGTGATCGACTGGCAGCTTTGCCCGGAGTCGAACACGTGAGCGTCTCTGCGACTGCCCCGTTCGGCATGATTTCCTTGGGGAAACCGATTCAGCGCGCTGGCATGCACGTGAACAAGGAAGATAAACCGGCCACGGCTGCCGAAGGCCTTGCTTTCAGCTCCACCTTTAACAGCATCGGCGCTGATTATTTCACCACGGTCGGCCTGCCACTCCTTCGCGGCCGCGCCTTTACTGCCGCGGAAGCAACTCAACCGGGCGGCGGGGCTGTTGCCATCATCGACGAAGCCCTCGCGAAAAAACTATGGCCCGATGGTGATGCGCTTGGTCAACATATTCAGATCGCTGCCGACAATGCGCCGCGTGCCCAACGCGACGATGGCGGAGGGGGTCCCGGCGTCCAGAGCAGCGGCAACAGCAATCTAAAGCCGGAAGAATCAATCGAAGTTGTGGGAATCGCGGCAAACTCACGGGCTGCGTTTTTCGAAAAGCAACCGCGCGGGGCAATCTACCTGCCATTCGCTCGTGGATTTGAATCGGAAGTATTCTTCTTCATCAGGTTCGCCTCACTGAATCAGGGAAACCTCGCGGCGGTGACTGATGTCGTCCGGCGCACGGTTCGCGAAGTCGATCCGGCTTTGCCGGTGCTTTCGCTGAAAACCTTTGCCCAGCATCTTGACGCCAATCTCGAACTTTGGGTCGTGCGGGCTGGTGCGACGATGTTCACCATTTTTGGTGCCGTGGCTCTGCTCCTGTCCATGGTCGGCGTTTATGGTTTGAAAGCCTATTCAGTGGCGCGGCGCACACGCGAGATCGGAATTCGCATGGCCTTGGGCGCGCGTCCCGACATGGTGCAATGGATGATTATTCGCGAAGGCGCGTTCATGCTTGGCGGCGGAGTATTCATCGGTCTGCTCCTCGCGATTGTGGCCGGCAAGCTTCTCAGCGGGATGTTGTATCAAGTCAGCGCGTTTGATCCACCGGCGTTCGCCAGCGCCTTTGTCTTGCTCGCCGCGACCACATTTTTGGCGACGTGGTTGCCGGCGCGCCGCGCCACACGGATCAATCCGCTGGTGGCATTACGGACAGAGTAGATAAGTCACAATGCGGCTGTACCCGGCGGCGAAAGCGCGATAATATTGACGACAAGATCAGCGAAGATCGTGGCCATGATGAGACAGGAATCTCCCGTCCGCGATGGACGATAAGTCCAAGACAGTTCATCTCGCCTGAGTTGCATTCCGCCTTTGGCATTTTAGACTCGGCATTCGCCATGGGGGCATAGCTCAGTTGGTAGAGCGCCAGCTTTGCAAGCTGGAAGTCAGGGGTTCGAATCCCCTTGCCTCCAAATTTCAACGGAAGGTCCACAGCCGTCTCCATCTTTCACTGGATTCGAGCCTCGCGCCGCAGGAATGGGTTCCGCTTCTTATTTCGAGAGTTCTTCTTTAGGCGCGAGGGAGGCGACGACTTTTTCGAAGCGCGGATCGCCGCGCAACGGATCCCAATCGGGAGCGAGTTTCAACTCGCCGTAATGAATGAAGGATGGCTGTCCCGCGTACTGACTTAGTAGTTGTAGCGCGCGGTCCTTATCGCCGACGTAGGCATAAATCTTAGTCAACTGGCGGAGCGGGGTGAGACCCCATCGCCCTTCTCGGGTCAGTGGCCAGAGTTCGCAAGCATGCTGGCCCGCCTCGATCGCCTCCTGCTTCTCGCCGAGCATGGCCTTTGTTCTGCCGAGTAATCCCCAGCTCATGGCATCATCGGGCTGGTCGCGCAGGCGCTTTTCGAGGCGGGCGCGTGCGGTGAGCAGCGCTGGGTAACCAGCCTCCGCGCGGTTAAAAATAAGGGCCGTATAACCGACGAACCATTCCCGTGGCACTACGAAGCCCATTAAACCCCGAAATCCTTCCGGTGGAATCGCTGCCAGCGCACGATCGGCCGCCGCCGCATCGTGCTCGAAAATCGCACAATCCAATGCGGAGCAGCAGATATCGGCCATAGCGCCGGGCTCCTCAGCCAAAATGCTGCTGAGTTCCGCGCGCAAAGGCCGGAGATCCGCCCGCTCTTCCAACGGTAGTGAAGCGACGAATAGCCGCATGCATTTGTCGCGCGGCGAGAGAGCTAACGCGCGCCGGCCGAGTTGAGTCGCTTCGGGATAACAATGTGCCTCGGAGTAACCGGCCATGGCATTGCTGAGGAGGAGCAGATTGCGTGGATCCAACTCGATCGCGCGGTCGTGATTTCGCAGGGCTTCCGCCCAGCGCCCCTGCCGGTAGTCCATCCTCGCTGTTTCGAAATAAACCTGGGGATCGTTAGGCAAGCCGCGCCGGGCAAGCTCCAGTTCAGCGCGCGCGCCGTCATAATCACGCAGGCCGCGGGCGAGATAATGGGCCTGCGCGAGATGCGCTTCGCTCGAGTCGGGTTGGAGTTGGAAAGCTTTTCTGATGTTTGCTTGGGCGACCTGGAGGTGAGCTTTGCCCTGACCGTTACTTGTGAAGAGTTCGGTGTGCACCAGGGCGAGCGCGCAGTAGGCCGGGAGAAAGCGTGCATCCCGCGCGATCGCGCGTTCGAGGAGGTCTGCCTCCCTGGTTAAGGTTTTCGTCTCAGAACTCTGGTCTCTTAAGGCCTTCGCCTGTTGGTAAAGGTCGTTTGCCACCACGTCGCTCGTCGGCATTCGCGCGATGGCGGCTTTTTCCCGCGGCGATATTCTCGCCTGGAGTTGAGTCGCGATCGTTTGGGCGATTTCAGTTTGAATGGCGAAAAGATCTTCGACTTCCCGGTCGTAGGTCTGCGCCCAAAGATGTGAATCGGAGCGCGCGTCGATGAGCTGGGCGTTAATGCGCAAACGATTGTTAGAACGTTGCACGCTACCCTCAAGCAGGTGAGCCACGCCGAGTTGCTCTCCAATCTGGCGTGAGTTGCGCGGCTTACCCGGCCGATAAGGGCGAGTCGAATTGCGGCTGATCACTTTGAGGTCGGCAATCCTGGCCAGGTCCGTCAGAATTTCATCCTGCACGCCGGCAACGAAATAAGAGTCTCCTTTATTATCGCTCAGGTTCTCAAAGGGCAGGACCGCGATGCTTTTCTCAGCCAATGCCAGACCCGACCTCGCCTTGCGCGAGAAGTAGGTGACTAACGCGAAACTAAGTGCCAGGAGCAACACTGCGAGACTAGCCGTCAATCGTGTCCACGAGAGCCAGGCATGACTTGCGCTTACTGCTACCGACTCACTCCTTAGTTCGATGCGACGCTGTGCCTGTCGCAGCGCCTGAGTCAGTTCGCTGGCGCTTTGGTATCGCTCGAGGCAGTCTTTGCGCAGGGTCCTGGCCACGATCTCCTGGATGTCACTCGAAAGTTCCGCCCGGTGGCTTGTGAGCGTTGACGGTTCCCTCTCCAGGATGGCAGTCTTGACTTCTTCTGGCGTAGAACCGCTAAAAGGAACATGTCCAGTTAGTATTTCGTAAAGAACTACACCGAGGCTCCAGATATCGCTGAAGTGACCAACTGGCTCGCCGCGCGCTTGTTCGGGCGACATATAACGAGCTGTTCCCACGATAGAGCCCACATGAGTCTGCGTGCTTAACACCGGCTCCTGTTCGAATTTCGCTCCTACCAATTCCTGTTGCGCCAGCTTGGCAATACCGAAATCGAGTAACTTCACGTAGCCATCGCGACGGAGCATGATGTTCTCCGGCTTGATGTCGCGATGAATGATGCCTGCTTCATGTGCGGACGCGAGCGCAGTTGCTATCTGTGTCACGATGTTTATCGCTTCCTCTAACTCTATCCGTCCGCGCAACAGACGTTGCCGCAAGGTTTCGCCATCAATTAGTTCGCTGGCTATGAAGTAAGATGAGTCATGCTCGCCCACCTCATAAGCCGTCACGATGTTTGGATGGTTGATTCGTGCGACAGCGCGCGCTTCCTGTTGAAAGCGCCTCAGCCGCTCTGGATCGCCGGTGTAACGGCGGGGTAGAAACTTGAGGGCGGCCTTGCGACCCGCTGTCATGTCGATGGCCAGGTAAACCTCCCCCATTCCGCCGGCACCGATCCTTTTGCACAGCTCGTAGTGACCTACTCTTAGACCTATCCGTGGATCAGGTTGGGCGTTTTCCAGGACCTTTGCGGCGAGACCGACGGCGGGAGTTTCAATAAAGTGGCCGGCTTGCTGGCGGGCAGCGAGTAACGCTTCCAGCTCCGCGCGCAAGAGTTTGTCCCCCTCGCAGCTCGCGTCGAGGAATAAGCCGATCTCGTCCGGTGGCCTGTCCAACGCGGAGTGAAAGATCTCCTCAATTGTTTGGAGCTGCGCCGGCGTCATATTCGCCCGTCCCCGAGGGCGTCGGAGTCTAGCGGATTTACCGCGCGCTGTGCAATTCCTTGTAAAGCCAGGCGCGCGCAAATTCCCAATCGCGCCGCACCGTGATCGCGGAGATTTTGAGTACCTCCGCGATCTCTTCGTAGTTAAGGCCGCCGAAGTATTTCAGCTCAACTACCTGCGCTTTGCGCGCGTCGAGCGCCGCCAGCCGCTCCAAGGCCTCGTGCAATTCGACGATCTCCTTCGATTGACTCGGAGAAAAGAGCGCGCCCTCATCGAGCTCAACTTTTTGCCCGCCGCCTCCGCGCTTTTGCGTGCGGTAGCCAAGGGCATAGTTCACGAGAATCTGTCGCATGGCGCTGGCGGCGACGGCAACAAAATGCGCGCGGTCACGCCAGTTTGGATGGGTCTGATCGGCCAGACGAAGATAGGCCTCGTTGACCAAGGCGGTCGTTTGCAGGGTGTGATCCTGCCGCTGGTCACTCATGTAATGATGAGCAAGCCGCCGCAGATCGTCGTAAACAAGCGGCGTGAGCTGGGCGAGAGCGGCGTCGCTTCCGCCGCGGCAAGCCACTAGCAACTGCTTAACTTGTTCGGAGGACGCTGAAGGCTTTTCCACGCTTTCTTATCCTATTCCCCTGAAAAATGTCTGCCTAACCAAATTTTTCCGAATCGGATGATCACTTCGAGCGGCGTTTCTTGTTTGTTCTGGTGAAAGGCAAACTATGAACCCAAGAAGAACCAACAAAGAAACATCTCAGCTCATTCCTTCCATCGTCTCTGCGCTCTTACTCGCGGCGATCGCGTTTTTGCTCGGCGCGGCCCGAACCCAGGCCCAATGTACCCAGATCCTCTCCGGCCTCCGGGAGCCGATCGGCAGCGGCCTGACCGACCAAGGCAACCTCCTGATCTCGGAGAGCGGCACCGGCGAGGCGCACACCGGTCGCCTCTTGATCGTCGATCCGGACGGTAATCTGCGGACGCTGCTCGACGGCCTGCCTTCGGCGCCGGCCGATGTCGGTGATCCCTCCGGTCCGACAGGTTTCGTTATGCGCGGTCGCATTTTGTATCTCCTCATCGGGACGGGCGATGTGGGAATCATGGGTCCGCGGCCGGGCACAACGCTGGAGAATCCCAACGGTCCATCCTCGCCCATCTTCAGCTCGATCTTGGCGATTCATATTAGTCCCTTCGTCGAGAGGAACACGATGGGATTTACTCTCGCTCCCGAGGAAGAACAGGCGTTGGCTGACGGACAGGTCGTTACGCTCTCGAATGGCGGCCCGGATAAGATCACCATCCAGGTCGTCGTCGATTTCCCGAACTTCATCCCGTTTCCATTGCCGGACGTTCCCGACAACATCCAAGTCTCCAATCCTTACGGCCTGGCACACATTGGAAACATGCTCTATGCGACCGATGGAGGACGGAACCACGTCTGGCAGGTCAATCTCCGGACCCGCGCCTTCTCGCCGCTTGTCGCCTTCCCCGATATTCCCAACCCGCTGTTCCCGGACCTCGGCGGACCTTTTCTCCAGGCTGTCCCGACCGGCATTGCGGTGGCGGACGGTCAATTGCTTGTCACTCTCCTGCGGGGAGCTCCCTTCCCGACGGGCACTTCCACCGTGGAACAGATCGATCCAGGGACCGGGAGCGACACCGAGTTCATCTCTAACCTAACGACCGCAATTGATATCCGGCCTTTTCGAGGTCGTTCCTCCTCAGGGTATCTCGTGCTTGAAGCTTCTTCCGAGGGGCCATTCTTTTCCGGACCGGGAACGGTCCTGCGCTTCGATGATCCGGCCGATCCGCCTGTCGTCCTCGCGGATTGCCTGACTCCTGTGCCCAGCTCGATGACTTTTAACAATAGGAATAAGACCCTCTACGTTACTCAAACCGATGGTGAATTGATCGCCATTTCGCTGCAGTAATGTCGCGGCCAACGTTGTAGCCTGGTTCCGGGCTACAACGGCCGCGGGTAACGCCCGCACCTGCACCAGGCTGCAACAGCGGCAACCCAAGAGCTGGACGGTTGATGCCGTCCGGCTTTTTTGTTGCATTGGGAGTTCGGCATTCGAGAATCGAAACTCCGTCGCCGGGGCATAGCTCAGTTGGTAGAGCGCCAGTTTTGCAAGCTGGATGTCAGGGGTTCGAATCCTCTTGCCTCCAAAGTCACAGGCTTTAGTTCCCAGTGGCGAAAAACTTCTCCCACTGCTAGCTGGAGGCAGCTCCGTCCTTCAGCACTGGGTGCCTGTTCTGGCGGGCTATAGCTATTGGCCTTCGCCCACAGTTCACCGCGTGGCCACATATCTTGCGCAGCAAGGCTTGCTCGTTCTGTATTTGCAATTCCCTCGTTAGATGGTCTGTAACTGCAAGATCCAACTTATGCGTCCTATCACTCTCTTTTTCGCTGCTTTGGCCGCCTTTATCGCTCCTGGCTTGCTCTTTGCCGTTGACGATGCGCCGCCGAACAAACCGCAATATGGGAAATGGGGATTCGACATGGCCGGCGCCGATTTTTCCAACCAGCCGGGAGCCGATTTTTTCCGCTACGCCAACGGCACCTGGCTCGATAAGACCCAGATTCCCCCGGATAAACCGGGATACTCGCTTCGATTGGCCATGACTGATCTGACCGAGAAGCGGCTCCACGAGTTAATGGAATCGTTTTCCGCGGAACAAAAAGCCAAAGGCGACAATCCCGCCACTCTCGAGGATAAGGTCGGCGGATTTTATCGATCGTTCATGGACGACGCACGAATCGAGCAGTTTGGAGCGCAAGCAATCCAATCGGAGTTGGACGACGTTAAAAAAGCGAAGACGCGCGATGACCTTGTCGCGCTGATGGGACGAACTGCAACCGATTTTGACCCCTCGCTCTTTAACTATGGGATTGAAGTCGATCTGAAGGATCCGGGTCGATACGCATTCTATCTTACTCAGGCAGGGCTCGGGTTGCCGGATCGTGATTATTACTTAAAGCCGGATTTTGCAGCCCAGAAAACAACCTACGGCAAGTATGTTGCCACGCTTCTAAGGCTGGTGAACTGGCCTGAACCGGATGCCCGGGCCAGGGACGTTGTCGATTTCGAGACGAAGATAGCCGAGGCCAGCTGGACCAAGGCGCAACAGCGCGATCTTGTGGCCACCTACAATCCGATGAGCGTGGATGAGTTGGAAAGGTTCACTCCCGGGTTTGCCTGGAAAAAATTTCTCGCTGACGCTCAAATGCCAAAGCTCGAGCGAGTGATCGTCGCGGAGAAAAGCGCATTCCCGAAACTTGGGGAAGTGTATGCAAAAGCGCCTTTACAGACGATCCAGGCCTGGCACGCCTTCCACATCGCTGACAATTGCGCTCCGTATCTGTCGAAGCCGTTTTGCGACGCGTACTTCGAATTGCACAGCAAAACCTTATCTGGGCAAAAAGAAGAGCAGGTCCGTTGGAAACGCGCGATCACGGCTGTGAGCGGCGGCGATTTCGGCGTGGGCGACCGGTTCGGCACCTTCGGCACGATGGGATTCGGCGTCGGCCAGCTTTATAGCGCAAAATATTTCCCGCCGGAAGCGAAAGCCAAGATCGAAGCATTGGTCGCCAATTTGAAGGCAGCCTACCGGGCGCGAATCGAGAAACTCGATTGGATGGGCGACGCGACCAAGAAAGAAGCCCTGAAAAAGCTCGATACCTACACGATCAAGGTTGGCTACCCCGATCATCCGCGCGATTACTCGAAACTCGCGATTGATCCGAACGATCTGATCGGGAACGTGAAACGGTGCGCCCAGGCGGATTGGGATTTTTATACCAGTAGTTTTAATGGCCCGGTAGACAAGAGCCGTTGGGGGATGACACCGCAGACTAACGACGCTTACAACGGGTCGCTGCGCGACATTGTGTTTCCAGCGGGCATCTTGCAACCGCCCATCTTTGATGCGAACGCCGACCCGGCGATCAATTACGGAGCGGCCGGCGGAGTGATTGGTCACGAGCTGACCCACGGGTTCGACGATCAAGGCCGAAAGATCGATGCATCGGGCGCGTTGCGCGATTGGTGGACACCGAAGGACGCGGCCACATTCAAGGCCCGCGCACAGGTGCTGGCCGCGCAGTATTCTAAATTCGAGCCATTGCCCGGCGTGCACGTAAATGGCGAATTGACGTTAGGCGAAAATATCGCGGATCTGGGCGGATTGACCCTCGCGCTTGCGGCCTATCAGGAGTCGTTACAAGGAAAGCTGGCACCGGTCCTCGACGGTTTTACCGGCGATGAGCGCGTCTTCCTCGGTTGGGCGCAAGCGTGGCGCGGGAAAGTATCGGACGATTACGTCCGGAAGCAGGTGGTGAGCGATCCCCATTCGCCGCGGCAATTTCGGGTGATCGGTCCGACGCGTAACGTTGACGCGTGGTATCACGCTTTTCAGGTGAAACCTGACGCGAAAGAATATGTCGCGCCGGATCAGCGGGTGCGAATTTGGTAACGGGCGCCAAGCGAATGGATCACTCCGAATAGCATTCGAGATATTTGATCCCCGAACCGGTATTGAAAACTACCACCCGCTGATCCAGTTCGATCTTGCCAGCGGCAACCAGCTTCCGCAGCGCAACGAAACAGGCCGCTCCTTCCGGCGCGACAAAGATGCCTTCCGCCGCCCCGACCTCTCGCGTGGCGTTGATCATTTCTTCGTCCTCCACTGCGATCGCGCCACCATGTGAATCGCGCAGAATTTTCAGCATCAGGAAATCGCCGACGGCTTTTGGGACGCGCAAACCAGACGCTTGCGTGTGCGCGTTGGGGAACTCTTCCGCACTGGTTGCGCCGGCCTCGAATGCTTTCACGATCGGCGCGCACCCGCTCGCCTGAACGGAGAACATCCGCGGACGCTTTGGACCGATCCAGCCTAACGACTCTAACTCCTCGAAAGCTTTCCACATTCCGATCAGTCCAGTGCCGCCGCCGGTAGGATAAAGGATCACATCCGGCAATTCCCAATCCAGCTGCTCGGCGATTTCATAGCCGAGCGTCTTCTTTCCTTCGACCCGATACGGCTCCTTCAAAGTCGAAACATCGAACCAGCCTTCCTTCTCCTTCCGACGCGCAATCTCCGCGCCGCAATCAGTAATCAAACCATCGACCAGCGTCACGTGCGCGCCGGTTTCGCGGCATTCGACCACGTTCGCCTGCGGGGTGTCGTTAGGCATAAAAATGTGTGCTTCGACTCCGGCCCTCGCCGCATAAGCCGCAAGCGCGCCGCCCGCATTCCCCGCGCTCGGCACGGCGAGTTTGGTGGCGCCGAGATATTTCGCCATCGAAACGGCGACCGACATTCCGCGCGCTTTGAAACTCTGCGTCGGATTCTGGCCCTCGTCCTTAATCCAGAGATTCGTTAGGCCGAAATCCTGCCCAAAATGTCGTGCTCGCAGGAGCGGGGTTCCGCCTTCGCCTAACGACACCGGCTCGACTTCCAAAGGCAAGGGCAACAGCTCACGATAACGCCAGAGCGATTTTTCCCGGGTCGCGAACACGTCGCGGGTGAGTGTGCGAGCGATCGCGGCGAGATCGTAATCAGCAAAAAGCGGTTTCTGGCAGACGATGCAGAGGTTTTGCAATTGCGACCATTCGTGGATCTGGCCGCAAGACGTGCAATACAGATGCTTCAGAAACATTGCCGCTAACATAGCGCAGCTTGCGGTCTGCACGGGTTCAAGCTCACCGTCTTCCTTTCCTACGGCAATGGGTTCAAAAGCTCATGAACTGGAGCAACGGTACGCCAAGCTCAAAAGACAACGCGACAACCTGAAGGCGGAGTTGGCTGATACCAGGGCGGTGCTGGCACCCTTGGAGCGTGAAAAAGCGGACCGATGTAGACGCGGAAGCGATCAATTGGTGCAAAGAGAATCTTGCCGGTCTGGCAAGATTCACCAGGAATGCAACGGATCCGCCGCTGTTCTATGAGGACGATTTCTTCGATTTGGTCCTGGCGATTTCGGTCTTCACACACCTGCCAGAAAGTATGGAGCAGTTATGGCTTGCGGAACTGCTTCGTGTCGCGAAACCGGGCGCCATTCTATTGCTGAGCATCCACGGAAATCGGTCATTCAGGAATGTGCCGGCAAATTCCTGTGAGGAATTGGCCGCCCGGGGGTTTTGCTACGCGTACTGTGGGAGCACGGCGGGTCTCCCGGAGTATCATCAAACTAGTTTTCATAGCGAGGAATACGTCCTTCGTCGTTGGGCAGCTTTCTTCCATATTCGTCGGATCGTGGCGATCGGGCATCAGGACGTTGTGGTGTGCGAGAAGCGCATTACCTAGCGCAGGACGCTAGCTCGCAAGGACGCGCTGGAGGCTCGCGCTAACGTCAGGTTCGTGTTAGTCGCTGGCGGAATGATTGTCGACAACGGCCAGACAAGTCACGCCACCTCGCGTCGTCCCTGGTATCGACCGTCGCTCACCACGCAGATTCTTCTCGGTCTCGTCATCGGTGCGTTTATCGGTTGGTGGCGTCCGGATTGGGGAAACAAAGTCTACTTCCTGCGCGACATTTTCCTCAACCTTATCAAGTCGATCATCGCGCCGCTCGTTTTCTCCACCATCGTCGTCGGCATCGCAGGCGCGGGCAGCCTGAAAAAGGTCGGACGAATGGGTCTGAAGGCGCTCATCTACTTCGAGATCGTTACCACCGCCGCCCTCGCCATCGGACTGGCGGTCGTGAATTTCACCAAGCCGGGCGCAGGCGTAGCACTGGTGGCCGGGCCTAACGACATCGTCAACACCGTCGCGCAAACGCATCCCAAGACGTTGCTCGAAACGATCGTCCACATCTTTCCGGCCAGCGTGATCGATGCGATGGCGCGCGGCGATGTTCTTCAGATCGTCGCTTTTTCTGTGCTGTTCGCGATGGCGGTCTCGGCAGTTGGCGAAAAGGGTAAGCCGATCGTGTGGGCGATGGAGAGCCTGATGCAGGTGATGTTCAAGTTCACCAACTACGTGATGATGTTCGCCCCGATTGGGGTGGGCGCGGCCATGGCACATACCATTGGTACCCAGGGGCTCGGTGTTCTCGTCAACCTGGGCAATCTCATCCTCTCCCTCTATTTCGCGCTCGTGATTTTCATCGTCCTCGTTTTCGGGAGCGTCATTCTGCTCGTGCGCATTCCGCTCCGCCAATTCGTCAGGGCAGTGCGCGAGCCGGCTGCGCTCGCCTTCGCTACCACGAGCAGTGAATCGGCTTTGCCCAAAGCCATGGAATCGATGGAGCGTTTCGGCGTTCCGCCTCACATCGTGGGGCTCGTCATGCCCACCGGCTACTCCTTTAATCTGACCGGCTCGACCCTCTATCTCGCGATGGCGTCCGTTTTCGTTGCCCAGGCGGCGGAAACCACGACCGGACATCACATCGGCCTTGATCAGCAAATCACGACCATGCTCGCGCTCATGATCAGTTCCAAAGGTGTGGCAGCGGTGCCACGCTCGTCGCTGGTCATTTTGCTCGCGACGCTCAACAGCTTTTTGCCCGCCGGACTCGGACCGATCGGTGTCGCGGTTATTTTTGGAGTCGATGAATTGATGGATATGGGCCGAACCTGCGTGAATCTGATTGGTAACTGTCTTGCTACAGTGGTCGTGGCCCGCTGGGAAGGTGAGTTCGACGAAGATCGCGCGCGGATTTTCGGAACACCCGCTGAAGTGGAGCTGGATTTGCGCTCCGGAAACGTGGCTTTTGCCGAAGCAGCACGCGATGAGTAACTGACGGGAGCGCTGGCAGGTTCCTGCCTAACGAATTAAGGATATGGAGTCCTCTCGCCGGCCGCCGTTCACACTTTGCTATCTGCAGCAGGCGAACCAGATTCGATTCCGTCGCTCGCGGAACGAAAGAGCAGATCGTCTTTCTTATTTCGTTCTCGTTAGGCTGGCTTGATTGAGATCGAGGTCTTTTTGCTCGATCACTCTTACTTCCGGCCTCGCTTTCTTCAGTGCGTCGAGAAAATCGCTGCTCTTGCCCACAATGACGAGACTCATCGGCTGGGCCAGATATTTCTTGGCAAACCCGGTCACGGCTTCGCTTGTCACCGCATTGATCGACGGGATAAATTTGTCGAGCGTGTCGAGCGGTAGATCGTAAGTCGCGAGGTCGGAAATCTGGTCGACGAAACCATGATTCGTCTCGAGTTGCCGCGCATAGCCGCCGGTCAGAACAGCCTGACGCGATTTGAGTTCGTCTCCTTTCACCGGATCGGTCACGAGACGTTGCAGCTCCGATTTCATAAGGTCGGCAACCTCGGCGGCGGACTGATTTTTGGTTTGGGTCGAGGCGGTGAACGGCCCTGGCTCGCGCCGGGGATCGAGCGAGCTGCCCGCTCCATAACTCAGGCCGCGTTTGATTCGGATCTCGCGGTTAAGCCGTGAGACAAAGCCGTTGCCGAGCGCGGCGTTCGCCACCAGGCCGGCGTAATAATCAGGCGAAGCGCGCGCGATCGCTGGACGCGCCAACGTCACGGCCGCCTGGCCGGACTCGGGCATGTCGATGACGATGCTTTGCGGTTTCCAATCCGCCGTGCCCGATGGAGCCGATTCGTCAGGCAAATTTTCCGAATTCTTCCAATCGCCAAAATATTTTTCGGCGAATGCCTTTCCCTGTTCGAGCGTGAGATCGCCTGCCAGGACGAAGGCGGCGTCTTGGGGCCGATAATATTTTTGGTAAAGCTGCACGATATCCGCCCGGGTCATTGCCTGGACGGACTCCAGCGTGCCGCCGGCGGCGTGGCCGTAGGCTCCCGCGCCATAGACTGCACGCACGGTGACGAAGCGCGCGAGCGATCCCGGCTGTTGCATTGCCACGCGCAAGCCATCCAGTCGCTGACTTTTCAGGCGATCGAGCTCTTCCTGCCTGAAGACTGGATGCCTAACGACATCGGCGAGAATTCGCAGCGCCGCGTCCGCCTTGTCCGACATCACGACCACGCCCGCGCCGGACGCGTCCCAGTCGGCCCCGGATTCGATCGAGCCACCTAACGATTCGATGGCGTTGGCGATCTCGGGAGCAGACATGTTCTCGGAGCCCTTGGTAAGAAGCGAGGCAGCCATGCTCGCGGTTCCGGCGAGCTTGGCGGCATCGACTTCTGCACCGTGGCGGACGAGCAACTGCGCGGCGAGTAACGGGAGCCGCGGACGTTCGGCTACGATCACGCGCAGGCCATTGGCCAGCCGTGTTTCTTTTGGCTCGGCGAACTTGGTCGCGTGCGGTGCTGAGGGCGGGGGTGGAGAATCAACGCCGCCGATCGCGAAGGCGAGATGAATATTCGTTAGGCAAAAGAGCAAACAAAGAGCGACTGAAATCGTGAAACCCGCAAGGCGGAATCCGGAACGACCCTGAAACCGAAAATCGAGAACGGAGGTGTCTGCATTAGTCGCTTGATCATTCGTCATCATTGGAAATCCCCGTTTCATCACGGTGAGCTTCGGGCTTCGGATTTTGCCTCTTTGCCCTTCATTGCTTCGGGCAGGTATTCGATCGTGACCTTCTTTCCGCTGAGATAGCGGTTGAGCACGTCTTTTATTTCATTAGTTGTTACGGCCTGTAGTTTTGCGAGGTCGGTATTCACTCGACTGGGATCGCCGTAAAGGACGGCGGCTTCTCCGAGCGCACTTGCTTTGCCATTATCCGTCTCGCGCTCGAGCAATTTCGCCGTCAGAAAACGCGTCTTTGCTTTCTCCAATTCCGCCGGCGTGACGCCGTCGCGCAATACCTGGTCGAGCTTTTGCATAAGCGCGTGTTCGGCCTCGTTAGGCGACTTTCCGCTCGCCAGGATCATTCGCGCGGTAAGCAATCCAAGGTCCTGCTTCAGATCGGCACCAAGGCTCGCCTGCTGTGCAATCTGCTGTTGATAAACCAGCGACTGATAAAGCCGCGACGATTGGCCGCCGGACAAAATTTCGCTCGCTAACTCCAGTGCCGGTTCGTCCTCGCTCCGAAGAGACGGCGCCAGCCACGTGATCGCGATCCCCGGCAATGGCGCTTTTGCGCTGTATTCGACGATCTTCCTGTTGTCCGTGCGCGGTGGTTCCCTGGTGGTGACGCGCGGAATTTTTCCCGACGGTTTCCCGATTGCGCCGAAATACGTTTTTACCCAATCCCTTAATTCGTTAGGCTGAAAGTCGCCCACGACGATGAGAGTCGCGTTGTCGGGACGGTAGAAGGTGGAGTGAAAAGCGCGCACCTCCGGCAACTTTGAAGCATCAAGGTCGGCAATGCTGCCAATCCCCGGCCGCTTGTAAGGATGCACTGCGTAGGAATTCTTGATGGTGTCGAGATAAAACTCTCCGTAAGGATTCGCGAGAATACGCTGGCGATATTCCTCTTTCACCACCTCGCGCTCGGAGTTGAAATTGCCCTCGTTAAGAGCGAGCGATGACATTCGTTCCGCCTCGGCCCAGAGGATGGGTTGAAGGTAGTTTGACGGAACGACCTCATGGTAAACGGTCACGTCCTCGGCCGTGAAAGCGTTGTTTTCGCCGCCGATATTCTCCGTCAGATCATCAAAGGTGTCGGGCGAGAGATGTTCGTTACCCTTAAACATCATGTGTTCGAAAAGGTGCGCGAACCCACTCCGGCCCTCGGGATCATCCTTCGAACCGACATGATACCAGACCTGTACTGCAACCGTCGGGCTGGAGTGGTCTGCCACGGAGTAAACCTCCAACCCGTTGAGCAACGATTCGTGATCGAAATGGAGCGCTGGCACGGCGACCGGCGGCCCGCCCGGCTCCGGTGGAGCAGCGTTGCCTAACGACGCCGCAGCCGCCACGGCCGCGAGGAGAGCGAGTGGGAATTTCACCATGGGTTCGACATTCTGGCGCAGGATCCGTTGAATGTCCTGCCTTGACCGCGACTTGGGCCAGAATCTTGGCCGCGGATGAGGCGCGTGAAAGCAGCGGTGGGCCTGAAAGGATTTGAACCTTTGACCCTGCGCTTATCAAGCGCATGCTCTAACCAGCTGAGCTACAGGCCCGGTGCGACACAACGCCAGCGGCGTCGGAGGAAGCCAACAGTGCTGGGTGAAGACAGATTCGTCAAGACTGCCATGATGCCGCAGGATTCCCGTTTTCGCCTAACGAATTACGCGACTCTACTTTAACAATCGCTCGACGCGACGGAGCAGTTTGCCCGAATGTGAACCTCTCCAATAAATCTGCCCGCAAACGTGGCAACGGCGAAAGCTCTGGTAGTAAATTTTCGTTAAGGGCTCGAGTTCCTCCCAGACCTCTTCTTTGGAAACGGGCGCCACCAGCCCATTGCAGCGCAGACAGCGGATGAAAGGCGCGACTCGCTCGCGTAGTACGAAGCGCCGCAAGACTTCGCGCGTTTGTTCTTCGGCGATCTGCGAACGCGGATAGTAACCAGCCCGCACCGCAGCGTGCATGAGCAGCCGACGATCACGGGTGAGGAGAGCACGGTCTTCGGCAACGGTCAGCGCGACCAATTCTCCGTCAGCGGCGAGCGCGGCATAGGCGACATCAATGCCTAACAATCGCAGATCGCGTGTGAGCTTGCCGAGGTGACCGTCGGCGACAAAGCCATTTTGACCGCGCGGCTGGAGGCGCGAGCCGGGAAAAAGTTCATCCGGCCCGGACAGGGGATGGACTTCGATGGTTGCGTCGCTTTGCAACGAAAAGCCGAAATCGACCGGCTGTTGGTTGACGAGAATGAGATCGATCTCTGGATGCGGCACGCCGCAGGCCTCAATCGCATCCCTCACGGATGTTTTCTCCCGTAACTGCCTAACGACCCCACGAGTGCCGCGTCTCGGCCTGACGAAAAGTGGAAGGTCGCCGTGAAAAAGGAGCTGGAGTTGGAAAAACTCTTCCGCTTCCTCGCGCGCTCACGGCCTAACGTTTGTTCAGCCCGGCGAGATTTGCCATTCCACAACCAGAGCGATGATTCCCGTGAAAAGCGAATCAGCCAACAGCGGGTTGGTGAGAAGGAGAAGCAGACTCGGCAGGAGAAGCACGAGCGCGACGAGAAGACCATGGTGACGCCGTGGGACCGCGGATCGGATGCTCCTTCTGCCGCGCCCGACAGTGACGCTGAGTCGAGCCCAAGGAAACGTTAGGCGCCTGGCTCACTTTTTTTGCCTAACGAACGCGCCTCTCCCGCTTTTAGACAGAGAGGCGCGCGCGGGTTCCTGGCCAGGCTGGGAATTACTTCAGAGTGATCTCCCGCATCAGCTTGTTGCCCATGATCTCGCGCACTTCCATGCGTTTGATCGCGCCCTGCCGCTGCGTTTCCATGTTGCCGATGAGTTTGCGATCGATCGGATCGATCTTCTCACGCAAGCCATCAAAGGCAGCCATGTTTGGGTATTCTTCCAGCAACAGGATATCGAAATCTTGCGGCGTGGTGGCGTCGCCGATGAGGATTTTGAAATCCATGATGATGTTTTGCTTCTTCAACTCTTCGTTCTCGGCTTTGAAGATTTTGGCAAGCATCTTGAGGTAGTCATCGCTCATTCCGGCCTTGGTCTTCACCATCGTGATGGCCCAGACTGGTCCTTCTGTGTACGGTGCATCGCTCTGGGCGAAACCATGGCCTGCGGCGCTGAGGGCGAACGCGGCCATAACTGCGAGTGACAAGTTCTTCATGACTGTCATTCCTTTCTTGGTTAGGTTTTTCTAGGTATTGAGCCTGCGAAGAAAGGATCGGCTCATCCTTTGTTGCGAAGCTGAATCACAGTGGGTGGGCAGCCTGTGAAATGACAAGCACAATCGCGGCCGCGGCATTTGATGGACCGACTCAGCGACTTCCGTTCGACTCGAAATCGCATGACGAGAAAGGCCGGCGAGGCAATCAGTCGATTTTCAGTTCGTGCTTTCGTTTTCTTGCCATTGCGCCTCGACCCACGCTGGCAAGATAGATCGCGCGACAAATCAAAATGCCGATGACTGCACCGCAACAATCCACCAGGACGTCGACCGGTGAAGCGGTGCGAGAGGGGATGAAGGATTGGTGATATTCATCCGCCGCCGCGAAGATTATTACCGGAACGAATGCAATGCCGGCGCGCCGCCAAAAGCCCACTATTCGTCCGCGCAAGGCCCGAAAAAGCAGTCCGGTGAGAATGGCATATTCGGCCAGGTGCGCGGTCTTACGCACAAACAGATGCACCTCCGCGATGGCCATGGGCGAGATGTCGGGTTTGAGCCAGCGGAGGAACGGCGTGATAAAACGCGAGGTGTGTTCGGCTGACATCAGATCGGTCGAGCCGAAAATCATGAGCCCCATCCAGAGTATGACAGGTCCCCAGGCTCTGAAAAAACGACGCAGATTCAAACGGCCAAGCTAGATGCCGCGCGCAGAGTGACAAGGAGCGTCACTTTCTCCTCGCCTTGAGCGGCGCCAAAGCTGCATCTTAGCCAGGTGGCAATCGCCATTCCGCCCGCTATCCTAGCCTGCCGCAATGCGACCAATTCTCTTCGAGCCAATTTTCATGGAACGAGTATGGGGTGGACGGCGTTTGGAGGTATTGTTAGGCAAACGGCTGCCGCCAGGGAAAAAAATCGGTGAGTCGTGGGAAATTGTCGATCGTCCGGAAGCACAGAGCGTCGTCAGACAAGGACCTCTCAAAGGCAAAACCCTGCATGAGCTCTGGCGCGATGATCGCACAGAAATTTTCGGGACGGGAATGCCGGAGTCGCCACGTTTTCCTATTTTGGGCAAGCTGCTCGATGCTACAGAAAAGTTGTCGCTCCAGGTTCATCCGCCAGCGACCGTGGCACAGTCGTTAGGCGGAGAGTCGAAGAGCGAGCTTTGGTATTTTGTCGCAACCGAACCTGGCGCAGAGATTTTCGCCGGCCTGCGGGCCGGTGTGCAGCGCGAGCAGTTTGCTAACGCATTGCACACCGGCCGAATTCCTGACCTTGTTCATCGGCTCGCGTCACGGGCGGGGGAGAGCTTTTTCGTCCCGAGCGGCAGACTGCACGGGCTCGGCGCAGGAAATGTCGTGGTCGAAATCCAGCAGAATAGCGATACGACTTACCGTGTTTTTGACTGGGACCGGAGAGATGACTCGGACCAGCCGCGCGACTTGCACGTTACGGAGTCGATGCGGTCGATTCGTTTCGACGATTACGAGCCCGAGCCGGTTCGGGCCGAGGCCGAGCAATTGCTGCGCTGTCCGCATTTTGTCGTGGAAAAATGGGAGATTACCGGCGAGCGACCGGCTTTGCAGGAGCCGCACTTCGCTCTTTTTGTTTGTCTCAGCGGCGAAATAGCTGCCCCGGACGAAGTCTTTCGCCCCGGAGACTTTTTCCTGGTCCCCGCGTCTGGGCAAAAGACTGCGTTACGTTCGTTAGGCGAGAAAAGCACCGCCCTGCGAATTACGTTGCCAGTTGGCTAAATCAATTCTGGCTGCGGTCCGCCGCTTGGAAGCCTCTAATTTCCTCTCACACGCGACGTGGCGCTGCCACCAAGGTTGCTCGAGACCGTAATCATCCGTGGATTCGCGATGCCACTGAACTTGGCGGTGTAATTGCCATCGCCCCGTGTTCTCATTGTACCAAGGATCTGGCCTGTACTGGTGACTGAGACGGTCAGCATGGCGCTGGGATCCGAGTCGGTCGCTGTCACGGTTAGTTGCATGTTCGTGCCGTTATACTTTGCCTGCGTGATCGTGATCGTGTCGATCGCCTGCGTAACAATTACCGACCCAATCATTCCGCAGCAAGTGCCATGCACCGTGCAGTAATAATTAAATGTCCCCGCCGTTGAAAAGGTATGGCTAAAGGTAGATCCGAGATTTAGGATTCCTGAATCCCAGATTCCATCCGGATGCCCCGGCGTCCCCGAGGTTGAGCTATGGTCGCTGGCCGCCCAAGTCCACTGAACCGTGTCGCCGACTTGGATCGTGACATTCTGTGGCGTGAATTTCAGTCCGCCCTGGCCCACCTGAACCGGAATGGTATCGGCTTTGACATTCAACAGCGAGATGACCGCTGTGCAACAGACAACAAATGCGAATTTGGAATAATTTTTCATGGTTTTGGTCGCGCAGACGATGACCGGTCCGGCAATCGAAGGCGAACCTAAATTTCGTAACGATTTAGTTACGTTCTGGGAAAGCAAGTCCTTCCAAGATGAATTGACGATGCGACCGTGATCGCATCTATGTCGCGATGCCGTGCCGGCGGCAGACCCCGCTCAGCAGTTCCCAGAGCGCATTGAGCACCCGGTCGACCTCGGAGACAACATCGGCGAAATTCTCTTTTCGTATTCTGCCAGCAAGCAGCTCTCGTTCGATTGCCGCGTGCTCGCGATCGGCTTCGACGTGCACGGTGAAGTAGCGATAACTGTCTGGATCGTTGAAGTGATAATGCCTGATGAGCCCATCGATCTTCGATTCGGAGACGGCCGGAATCTGGCTTTCATAGGCGTAAAGCGCGGCCAGACCTTCGGCGAGGTCCCCGCGACCACAAATGTCGCGGAAAGTGGAGATAAGCTGCGCCGTCTCCGGCCAGGTCTCCATCGTATCGAGTTCGTTAGGTGACACGCCCAGCGCCTGGGAAAAGCTTTTCCAGAGCTGGGGGTGATTCGGTTCACCACCTTCCTCGTCAACCAGGTTTTGCAGGATGTGGCGGCGCGTCGGCTGATCGTCACACCGGCTGTGCAGCGCGGAGAGATAGGTCGGGAAAGCCGCAACGTGCTGATAATATTGGCCGGCGTAGGCGGCCAGCGTTTCCTTCCGCAGCTCGCCACGGGTCCAGACAAGATAAAACGGATGCGTCAACAAATGACGTGCGGAGATCTGTTGATCGATACAGTCAAGATAGGTGTTCATATGTTTGCAGAGGTTTTAGGCCATCCGACTGGGCTTGGCAATCTGCCTGTGTCGAATCGTTCAGATCTTTACCCGACAGATAGCGATAAGTGAGCAACAGATCATGCCAGGTGGTGCGCAGCGGGCCATGCTGTGCAAAGCGCCGCGCCGAAGAATAAACCGGCGGCGTGAGCGTGACGGTTTTTCCAATTCGGCGCAGCCGGCGTGAGAAATCAAGGTCTTCGAAAACTGCCAGGTCGCGATAACCGCCGAGTTTTTCAAATACCTCTCGCCTGACGAAAAGCGCCTGATCTCCAAGATGCCAGCCGAGCGATCGGTTGCGCAAACTGGCAAGGCGGGTAGTGACGGCCAGCACCACCGAAGAAGAGCAATAACGGCGGCTGAAAGCTCCACCCACGACTCCAGGGCGATCCGTCGCCGCCAATAGCCTGACGAGTGCGCCGGGTGGGAGAAGGGTATCGGCATGGAGAAAAAGCAGAACGCGCCCGCGCGCCGCCGCCGCACCGTAATTCATCTGCCGGGCGCGATGGCGCTCCGGATGGGCGATGATGCATGCGCCGGCCGCGGCTGCCACAGCGGCGGTGCCGTCTTCGCTTCCGGCATCCACCACGATAATTTCGTTAGGCGCGCCCTTAATGGGGCCGAGACACTTCGGAAGAGCATTTGCTTCGTTTGCCACCGGAATAATAATGGAAATCTCGGGCTTCATTGTCATCCATCCGCGCCGTCGCCGGCGGCGGCCATGCTATGATTATCCGGCCACTAACGGAGTGCTAATTTCTGATTCTTATCCGGGTTAGCCAGTTACAGAAGGTTGCTCCACTAATTGCACGAACCGTCAAAATACGCCAATGGACAAGTCAGCGCACAAACAGGCCGCGCCAAACTCACGAGATTGCCTTCTATCACCTGACGTAGCGAAAAACATCGTTCGATTCAGACCTGGTCGCTACTGTCCATGCCTTCAAGAATTTGTTTACTGACGACAATGAAGAAGAATGCCGTCGAGAGTCCGCACATCAAAATGCCGGTCAATCCCTCTAGCGGACCGAACAATCTCCACTCTTGTGGCAGGACTAAGTCACCATAACCAATCGTTGCGTAGGTAACACCCGAAAAATAGAACGATGACTCCATGTCCGGCAGACATCCATGCCACCGAAAAAACAAGGCCCACACCGCGATCTCGACCATGTGTATGACAATCAGCAGCCACGCGATGCGAATTAGCAGCCAGGTAATTGGCCAAAAGTCTGCGTTCGGATGCACACGGGAACGCGCCACGTGACTCAATGACATGCCGAGACCAGCGGCATGAATGATTACCGTGATTGCCACGAGGCCGGAAGCAATTAAGAGATTCGTGATCATTTCAGAGTTAGTCCTTGATTAATGGTTTACTCACAGTTTCCGGAAATCTTCGACCGCGTCCGCTACGGTTATGAAACGGTTAATTCCGCCCATTTTGTCATCGACGCCTTCATGACGGAGTCGGTCGCGGACGGAGGAACGCGCTTCGACGGCGTGAAATTGGATATGTTTGGCAGTGAGATCATTGGCCAGTTCGCCAAGGGCATGTGCACTTTGCAAATCCACCCTCGGCGCAGCCGAAAGATCAAGGATCACCAGTCTTGGCAATGTCATTTCCGCGCTTAGTCGACCAAGGATCGTCGTGCAAACATGCTCTATGTTGAAATACACGAGACTGGATTCGGGCCGAAAAATATGCACTCCGGGGATGAGTTCATTGCCCGGATGACGTTCGCGGTCCGAGAATCGACGAGTTCCCGGAATTCGCCCCAGGAAAGCAACATGAGGACGCGAAGCGGCGCGCAACAGTTGCACGAGCGAAATGACAGCGCCGATGAGAACGCCGCGTAACAGGCCGGACCCGAGCACGCCTAACAATGCTGCGGCCGCGACCACAAACTCGCCGCGGTCCGCCCGCCAGAAATGTTTGAGCGCTGTCACTTGGAACAAGCCCGCCACGGCCATAAGCACAATCGCCGCCAGGACGGGCTGTGGAAGGTAGCGCAATGCACCAGATACGAATAAGACGATCAGCAACATCAGGATCGCCGCGACGAATCCCGACAACGGCGTGCGCGCGCCACCGCTTTCGTTGACCAGTGATTGTGACATCCCGCCGCTAACTGGCAGACCGTGGCCCAGCCCAGACATAACGTTAGCGCCGGCGATGCCGAGCAGTTCCTGGTTCGCGTCAAAACGATAGCCATGCTTGGCCGCGAACATGCGACCCAGAGCGGCGGTTTCGACCATTCCGAGAAGAAAACAACCAAGCGCCAGAGGCAGCAGATCGTTCAGATCGGACAGGTGCACGGTTGGAAGTCCAAATGGCGGCATCCCTTGCGGCACCTGGCCGAGCAGATTTACGCCGAGGCCGCCCAGATCCATTGTTGCGGCGGCAATAATGCCCGCGATGACCACAAAGAGTGACACCGGCTTATTCTTAAGAAATCGTTTGCCTGCCAATAAGACGGCGAGGGCGCAGAGACCGAGCAATAGCGACGTCATGTTTGTTTCATGCAGGTGCGAAAAGAAATGGCCTGAGCGCTCCCAGAAGTCGCCGTGCGATCCTTTGAAACCAAAAAACTTCGGCAGTTGAGTGCTTGCTATAAACAGCGCGATACCACACTTAAAGCCGACCAGGACACTTTCGGAGATGAAGTTGACAATCACTCCTGCCTTAGCCAGCCATGCGATAAAAGCGATCGCCCCTACGATTAACGCGGTGCACGCTGCCAGAGCGCCAAATCGCGAGACATCGCCGCCAGCGAGATCACCCAGCGACGCTCCCACCAGCACTGAAATGGCAGACGTTACCGTAACAGCCGTTTGCCGCGAACTGCAAAACAACCAGAACACAAGCCCGGAGAACAGGCAGGCGTAGAGACCTGCTTCGGGAGGAAGATTGGCCAGCGAAGCATCGGCCAGTCCGGCAGGCATGAGATAAGCAGCCAACGTCACGCCGGCCATCAAATCGGCGCGCAGCCAATTACGTTCATAAGCACCCAGCCAGTTAACCGCGGGAAAAACGTTATACCACCGGCGGCGAGCTGTCGGGCTCGAGCCGGAACTGGCCGATTGTAAATCGGCGGCTTGTTGCCTCGCGGATATCTCGTCGCCCATAGTGTCGAGTTACTTTAGGTGCGATCCCTTTTTGCGGTGACGTGCCCGGCTCATTCGCGAGTCCTCTCCAATAAATTGCTGGCCACTCTGACGCTCAGTCGACGCTTTAAGTCCGGCCACCTCAACGAGTAGCTTAGAATTGACTGCTCGCCCAGCAATTTGGCGAATGTTTTCATCACTTCCGTGATCGTCGAAGGGATAATGTCGCCACGGCTGCCGCCTTTCTCTGCTACGCGTCGGGATGAATCAACTCAGCGCTCGTCGAGGCGCAGCGCAAGCGTTCCTTCGGCAGTCTCGGTCGCGCAAATGGCGAAGGAGCGACCGCCCGCTGTGCAACTGCGACCTTACGAGCCCAAGATAAGCCGCCGCGAGTAAGGTCGAATTCCACTTCATCCTTCATTCGGTCTTTCACGGCGGGCCAGGCGGCCCACGGTGTGATCGACGCAATCGTATTGCCAGGATAAATAAAGTGATCAAGGCACTGACAAATACCATCAGCGACACGATAAACCCAATCACCACGACGTAGACCAGGTCGTAGGAAAGAGGAACGGTCATCAGCCAGAAGCAGTAGGCTGCCGAAGTGAAAGAAAGCACACTTATCCACCCGACCACCTTCACAGTCCGCCTGGTTTTCATAACTAAGAAATGCTACCGTCTCATGAAAAGAAATGCGCGATGGTCGCGTCTTATGTCTGACATCACGCCCAGCGTCTTCTGGTCTCTCCTCACTGGACTGTCAAGATAGTCGAGTCTCGCGACAATGCCGATGAATCCAAATGGCAACGCGGTCGCCGCCGGGATTCCCAAGATAAGGAGCCCTTGTCACGACGCGCTGAGATCATGATCGGACTTGCCCGCTGGCAGTTTAAGGGCGGCAAAGCGTGCATCAAGCTCTAACAAACCAATTCGAGGGAACTGAAAGAAGCCTTACGACTAAGGATAGGCCAACGGATCATCAAGCTTTGGTTGGTCGATTACAAAGATGTAAGGGATCGGCATCACTAAAGTTTTAGACGACGTCCGATAAGGTAGTATCGTTAGGCCAACTATGAAAACGGCGAAAGCAGTACTAGCGATAATAGTAGGTATCGGGCTGACTTTGGGCGCGACCGCTCAACCTGGAAAACATCCTGGAGAAATGGTCGACCTAAAGACGCTTCCTGCCTCTGTCCAACAGACCATTAATCAGAAGGCGGCAGGCGGAGAGGTCGTTTCGGTAATGAGGGAAGACGACCCGGATGGCAAGTGGTTCTATGAGGTGGTCGTTAAAGCGAACGGGAAAGAGTCGGGTTTTGAGGTGGACATGCACGGGAAAGTCGTGAGACACCACGGCTAAGTCGGATAATGATCCGCATCCCTGGTTGATAGGCATTCAGCGTCCTCGCGGATGGCTGAGAGGGGTGGTCTACAATCTCTTGCCAGTCTTGTGTGTGCTGAAAGCGAGTACCCCCGCGCAAGCAGTCGAGATTGATCAGTCGAGCTTATCGGCCACCCGAAAGCCTGATTACTGGCCTGGCGAGTGTATCCGCCTAACGAGATAGAAGATCAGCGACCGCGCGAGCTAGAAATGATGTTCGAATGCTCTCAAAGCCAGAGATAAGGCCGGTTCGCGGTTCGCCTCATAGCATGGATTACGTCGGATCACTTTGATTGTCGCTCACGGATCATCAGCCAAATCTTCCGAGCGATGAATAGCGCGACCTGGCTCATGAGAGCTGCCCCAAATCCAGACAGCCGATATGCACCGAGCCATAAGGCAACCCCAATCACGGCGAAGACCACACCTGCATACATCCACAAGCCCGAAAGGATAATGACCGGAACGAACACAAACCGAACAGCGCCGGCATACTGTTGAACTTCCGAAGCCGGTTCATAAATGTAGCCCAGGATCGGGATGCTAATGATAAGGTGAACGCAGCGAAGAATCGAACGTCTAGTAGCGTTATTCATGATTGAGTGTGTGGAAATCGGAAAAGACGCGCACGAGGCCTGACTCGCGACGCGCTCGCGCCTGCAGCCAAAGCGATCTGACTGAAAGCAAAATCAAAAGTAGTCGCGCGGCGGCTGTCGCCTGCAGCGTCTTTTCAGGCCTGAGCGAACACGTAGCGTGGGTAGCTGGACTTGGCAACGGAACTCGCTGTGAGATCAAGGTCCAGAGTAGCGACGGGGCTGGATGCGGAAGTGCGCACGAGTTCGTTGCCTTCGGGATCAATGATCCAGCCCACCCCTCCGCACGAACCATCGTTGTGCCTCCGGTTCGAGGAGAGGCTGAAGGCACCCGTCCGAACTGCCACCGTTTTGGCCAGCGCGATCCACCGCTCCGTTGTCGCGGCGGCGGTAGCCCGAGGTGATATGACCGCCTGCACTCCAGCTCTGGCATATGGACCGAAGGTCTCGAAAGCCCAGAGCTCGGTACAGATGTTGAGGCCAAACTTGAGCGCTCCAGCCGAGAAGGTCGGGAACTCTTCACTGCCTTTCGTGAACCAGCGCGCCTCCCACCCGCCGGGCTCGTTAGGCAAGTATCGCTTGCTCCTGAGAGGGATAAAGCCACTACCGGCCGACCAAAGGAAGCCTTGGTTCAATGGATTGCCCGCTGTCGTGACAGGCACGGAACCAACCACATGGGCGCACTGCAGCTCCGGCAAGCGGGCGAGCCAGGTCGTAGCCGTTCTTTCGAGTGCAGCCCATCGCGATTGGTCAAACTCCTTCTTCTCCCAAACAGGCTCCAGGAACGCAAACTCGGGCAAGACCAACAGATCAGTGCCTTCGTCTCGCACGTGAGCACATAGTGCCGCCCAGGTTTTCTCCGCAGCAGGTGGATCGTGGGGTGTTTCGCAAACAGTGACGCGCATGGGATTTCTGATGCCTAACGAGAACAAGTCGAGCGACCGACATCCTGGCCGAGATTAGTTTCATCTGAAACTGTTTTAGTCACCTGAAATATAGACATCGCGCCGGACAGCAGTTCGCTCCAGTGCCTGGTTAAGCGATTTGCCGCTTCTATGCGAAAACACAGGCAGGAAGAAAGCCAGAGACAACGCCAAAATACAGCAACCATAAGAGGAAAGGCGGGTCATTGAGGACACGGGACAATCGTATCTTGAGCCGCGACGATTTGCCATTGCCCCTTGCGCTTTAGCCACGTGTCAGTCCATACCTGGCATCGCCTTGCGTTATTGCCTTCCGCCTGGCGGATGCGGCTTTCTGCTCCGTATGCGATGGCAATGGAGTCTCCGAAGAATCGCACCTTAACGTCACCGAGCTGACAATCGCGAGAGACTGTCTTGGGATCGGCCGGCCATCGCCATCGAAGTCGCCGCGCTGAAAGAAGGGGTTAATCCGACCCGAGGCTTCGACCTGCAGTTGTCCGGCGGCAGAAGTGAAACGCTCCGCCGCCCATGCCGGCAACTGGTCCTTCAGTGCGAGCTGGGCGAACGCAATCGCGGGGAAGACCAACAGGAACCCAACGAGCTTCCACATCATGCCTAACGAGCCATAAGGTGAGCCACCGCTGGTGGCGGCGAGCTTCGCTGGACTCTCTCATCTCTCCAACCCTCACTTTCTTCATCCAACGGCCAGCGGTTCACTTCATCGTGGTGATAGAGATACTTGGGTGCGCAATCAATGATTTTCCTCTTCACGTCGGCGCGGTGACGAGAGGCGTATGGCATGACATTTTCTGGCTTTTCGACTCGGAAAGTACGACTGGAGCAGTCGCGGCTTTATCGGCAAACTAATATCTTGAATCTATTCTACCACGGTGATGCTCTGCCCAGGAAGTCAAACGCGTGAACCCGGAAGGACCGGAGCGGTGGAGATCTGCGCCAGAGCCGAAGCTCCCCAAACGCAGCAAAGAACGAAGATGCTTCCCAAGAATAAGACCAAGGTCCTATATCGTGACGACTGGAAGGCACTCAAAGTCGTGGGAAGAAGGAGTAAAATAATATGAAGACCAATAAACTGGCAACGTTTTGCGTTGTCGCCGCGTCCGCCGTCCTGCTGGGAACTGTAAGTACCGCCAGAGCCGCCGACGAGTGGTTTGTGATGGGTGAGCAGACCATCAAGTCCGCTGATCCGAGCGTGGAGATCAAGTCCGAAGGAGGCCGACGGAAGAAGGACGTTAAGCAGGTAAAGATCTCTGTCGAGGGCGCTGACGTAGAGATCACAAGCGTCGTCCTTGGCTGGGACAACCGCAAGGACACGACGCTCACCAACGTCGGAACCCTAAAGGCAGGAGGACAGACAGCTGCGACGGATGCTCCGGGACGCAAGGGGCGCCTCACGTGGGCGAAGATCCAATACAAGATCCTCGGGAATAAACCGACTGCCACGATCAAGGTCTGGGGATTTGATTGATCTGGATCGCTGATGCACATCGCGACGACCGAAAGAGTTTGTTGCGGTGGCATCGGTGGATCGCTCGAGTGCTTGCTGCAATGCTCGGATGGCCGCGCGGCGCCGTTCACATCGTGCGGTTCCGTTGATCGAAGACGATGGTGCGCTCGAACGACGCGGCACGCGGGCCCGGCCTCCAGGCCCGCGTCGTCACAAAGCGTCGACGACGCGGGCGCCCCAATGCTGCTTAACTCAGCGCGCCGGCGTGGCATTCCCCCACGCCGAGGGCAACGGGTTAAGTGGGGTGACCGGCGACGATGGGTTGATTGGAGTGACCAGCGTGCCCGCCTGATTGCCTGACGGTGTGCCGTTGGCGCGAGCCAGGAATCCGTGGGCAATGCCAGAAGCATCGACGTAACGACCACAGATATTTCCCTGCGAACTGATTCCGTTAAGCGATGTGAAGGTTGACCCGGGATAATCGAAAGTGACAAATGTGCCTGGCGGGACAAAGAAAAGTCCATGAGTCACGCCTGAGCTGTCCGCATATCTGCCCACCACCGAGTTCTTATTAACTCCAAACAGGACTGTCCCAACGGAGCCCGAAGGATCGATCGGGAAGTGCATCGTCCCGTCTTTAGTCCGGTAGTAGCCGTGAAGGATTCCTGCGCTGTCTATAAAATATCCCACCGTCAACTGCTTCGAGTTAGTGATTTCGTAAGCAAAGGTCCCCAGAGCTGCTGGCACGCTAAACGTCGTTAAGGTTCCGCCAACGCCGACGAACGCCTGGAAGATCCCGCTGCCGTCAGGATCAAACCCGCCGGTAAAGTCGCCGGGTTCGTTTATCGAAAGCAGATTGGTTTGGACCGCGCCAGGAACGTCGTATTCTGTGAAGGTCCCGCCCGACAGGAAAAACGAGTGAAGCGTACCATCGCTGATGACGTAGTCACCGGCCACTGTGCCTGAGTTATTGATGCCGCGTCCTTCGGTAAAACCGACGGTATCGTTCGGGTCGACGATCGGCGCGCTAAAGCTGCCATCGCTGAACCGGACAAAACCCCGCGCCACTCCGCTCGAATCGACAAACTCGCCAACGATGTCGCCTCTTTCGTTAATCTTTTGCGGCAGGGTCGAATTTCCGGTCCCCGGATAATCAAAAGTCGTGATCACTTGAATAGAGAATGCGTTCGGTGCCTGCTGAGCGAACGCCCCCATCAATGGGATCACGAACAGTACTGCCAGAATAATGTTAAGTATGTGTTTTGGTTTCATAATATTTACTGCCTCCTTCCGATGCGGCAAAGGCACAATGTCCAGTTAGCGAATTTCGACGTGACCAGTTTGCGTGTTATCTGGTTTCAGGCCCCCTTTTGGGTTGCCGGCACATCGAAATGAGAATCCCCCGAGAGCGCCAGAGGTATAAAACGCGTGCGCCCTTCTGTTGGTCGTGATGCGCACGTCGGCGAATTTGGTAACTGTGTTATGAGCTGTTCATCGCAGTCGGCGGGAGCGCGTAGTTAGCCACGGTGCTTGCCACCCTGGGGGACACTTTTCAAACAGGTGGCAACGCGGGATTCAGTTATCCCAAGGATGCGCGTCTGACGTTAAATATCTGTTTGGGGGTGGAACCAACTAGGATCTCATCTTGAGAAAGCATTCTCTGGATGCGAACGTCGCATCGTGAAAATGACTGGCGCGATCTACGGGCGCACAGTTTCATCGGTCCCAAAGCAGCGCCGGCGGCGCTTAGTGATGTCGTTCGAAATGGTGCGACTGGATCGCGCGTCGTCTGAGCCGCTTTACCAGCAACTCTATCGTCAAATTCGAGAAGAACTTGAGAGCGGCAGTTTTGATTCAAATGCTTCCCGTGTGCCTTCCTCACGGGTTCTGGGTGCGACCCTTGGGATTTCGAGACCAACCGTAAACCGGGCGTTCTCAAAGCTGCTAGAAGAGGGCTATCTTCAAACCCGGAAACGGTCTGGTATCTTTGTCGCCGATCATCTACCTGCAACTTTTCTGAAGGCTGCCAGCCCGGCAACGGACGCGCGCGCCCAGCATTCCCCGCGTCTCGCCCGACGTGTGACCAGAATGACCGATTTTCGCAGCGCCCGACAACTCGATGTCGGCGTTGCCGGCCCGCCGAGCGCCACATTCGTCGCGGGATTGCCGGCCGTCGATGAATTCCCGATTGCTGTTTGGGAACGCTTGCGCGAGCAGGTTTTGGCAAAAAAGGGAACGCACCTATTGCGTTACGCCTCGAGCCGCGGCGAGATCGAACTACGCAAGGCAATCGCTGCTTACTTGTGCGACTTCCGCGGCGCCAATTGTCATCCCGACCAAATCGTAGTCGTCGGCGGCATGCAGCAGGCGATGCTGACGTGCGCGCTCGCCTTAGTCAATGAGGGTGAAGTGGCATGGATCGAAGATCCTGGCTTCCATCAGGCACGGAATGTCTTCGCTTTTGTGGGCGCCAAAATAGTTCCGCGCCCGATCGATCGTGAGGGACTGGTCATCGGGAAGTGCTCACGCAAAAATTCTCCCCGACTCATTTTCGTCGCACCGTCGCACCAGTTTCCGCTCGGTGTGACGATGAGCCTTAAGCGGCGGAAAGCTCTGATCGAGTTCGCGGAATCGCACGACGGCTACATCCTGGAGGATGATTATAATTCCGAGTTTCGTTTCGATGGGCCGCCGCTGCCATGTCTTCAAGGTTTGGACCAGGCCGGCCGGGTGATTTATGCCGGCACGATGAGCAAGATCCTTTACCCATCGCTTCGCCTCGGTTTTCTGATCGCGCCGCCACAACTTGTCGACACCCTCGTCAAGGTGCGCGCTATCATGGACCAGCACTCCCCAGCGATCGATCAAGCTACCCTGGCGCGTTTCATCACCGAAGGATTTTTCCTCAGCCATGTGAAACGGATCCGCGAACTCTATGCCCAGCGACGCGTATTCTTTATCGAACAATTCCAAAAACGGCTGGGCGATTATTTCGATCTGGAAGTAACACCGGCCGGTTTGCACTTCATCGCCTGGCTGCGGCGCCCGGAAGATTTACCGTTATTCACGCGTGCTGGTGAGCAAACTGGCGTCTGGCCCCGGCCTCTTTCATTCTTCTGCATCAAGGCTCAGTTGAATCCGGCATTCGTCTTTGGATTTGCGGCCTGGTCGCAAGCGCAAATCGAGCAAGGTTTGGCAAAACTAGCATCGGGGATTAAACAACTGAAGCCGCGTGGCGCGGGAAACGGTTCATCGTTTCAAATCCAACCTATCTCGCCTGCGACAAGTTCATACTGGCCCTCGACAGCTGTCCGATCAAAGTAACTGGCTAACGAGAATTGGGTTGGCAAACAGCGGGCCCATTCGAGCCCACAGACCATCAGAAAGACTTGCGAACACACCCGCTGGCTTGCGGCTCATTCGCGAAACGCGCCGTTGTCCAACTGATGAGCAACTCCTCGAGCGGCGTACCGGGCTGAACAATCGTAACGTGGTCGCGCCCCGCGAATGTCCAATACTCGACTTGCTGACCGGCAGCACAGCGCTCTTCGACATACGCGTCGGTGGCAGACGGCGGCACAACGATGTCCGAGAGACCTTGCGCGATTACGACCGGAGCCTTTATCAGACTGTCGGGCGTGTTCTGCTCAAGCCGAGCTTGAAGAGCTTTGTTCGAACTCGTGGCCAAGGCTGGACCGTGGAACGTCGCCGCCAGTGCCTCAATGCGTTTCGGATCCTCGGGCGGGACGAAGTCGCATAAGTTTACTATCTGGCGCGCAGCGTCGAGCGCCTCGGGCCGAACCGCCTGCTCGAATATGATGTCAGGGTAGAACCGGCTGTACGACAGTGCGAGATACGGTCCAAACCGCTTATCCGCCTCGACGTTCATCGCAAGAATGTTCTTAACGTTCGCGGCCGGTGCGATTGCCGCGACTCCGAGGATTTCGAGATCCGGCGCATAGCGCGGCCCGACAATGCCGGTCCAAAGCGCTGCGTGTCCCCCCTGCGAGTAACCCCACACGACCACGCGTTTGTCGAGCGTAAGCTCTGGCATCTGCTGCGCGGCACGGACTGAATCGAGCGTCGCGCGCGCTTCGCCTTCGCCGATCAGGTACGGATGCGGGCCATCCTTCTCTGCGAAGGAGTAATCTGTGGCGATCACGACCCAGCCAGCCCTTACGATCCGGTCGCGCTCGGGGACACCCTTGGTCGGCATCGACAAGAGCGAGGGCATGCATTTTTGCAGCAGGCCCGTTGTAGCGTGCTCCCATGCGATGACAGGACGTGGGCCTGCGGGAATAGCGGGCGGTGCGAACACGGTCGCGACCGCGGTCGCCGGCGTATTGTCGTCCACAGTGGTTGCATAAAGGATGCGCCAGCCTCGGATGCCGGCTGGCAGTATCACGTCTTTGAGTGGCTCGCTCCGCAGTAACCTGCCAGGCTGGCGCGACATGTCCGACGGCGGATTGTAGAATGCATCTGGCGCGTGCGCGGTGATGCTCGCGCGAAACGCCTGGGGTGTCGGCACGGCGCTCGACTCTGACGACGCTTGTTTGGGCCGATTGCAGCCAGCTCCGGCGAGCAAAACAAGCACTACCCCGAAGCCAATCGAACGAAGTCCGGCAATGTTCATAAGCACCTTCTCCTAACAAGCTGTGATCCGCTGTCCATCGAGCGGGGAGACGACCTGATGAGAATCAAGAAGAATGGGAATCCACGAGATAGATCACCTACTCCGCAGGGCTGTTGTGCTCACGATACTGTTGGATTTGCAGTCTCACTTCATCCAACGCGCTCCGGCCCCATAAGTCCGCGGGTTCGATGTCGTCGTCGGTCTGGGCGTCCCATCCTTCGTCCGGTGGGACGTATTCATTAAATTGATGAACGAAGAGAAAGATCGGTTGGAGCTGCCGCGCGTAACTCATGAAGGACTCGAAAGTCGCGTAGTCGCGGGTCGAGGCAAAACGGAGCGAGGCATCCGGGCAGTAGACGTGATTAGGAGGGTCACAATCCCAGCCATTCTGCCCAGCGGTCGCGATCGCTACCGTGAGGTTTTCCACTCTCGCACCTGTCCGATTGTAAGTGGGGTAGTAGGGGCAGAACGAAACGGTGCAGCTAGGATTGAGCCGATCTACCCAGCTCCAGAATCCATATTTCGGAGCGATTTCCTCCGGCCCGCTGGGCGGACCCTGGTCGGCCCAGAGCAAGGGCTGGCTGTCGAGATATCCGGCCATCATCTGAAAGGTGAATTGGCGGGTTAGCTCCAAATGCTCCTCGAGAAATTGCCTCAACTGATACCACAGCGGATTGTTTCGCCAGTCCGGGTCCTGCGCCGCCCCGAGATAGATAAGGATGAGTGGCTTGCCGTGATAGATGACACTCAAATTCGGGTGCGCCCGCATGAGTGCGCCGAAATAGTCGATCTCTTTCTCAAACGCAGTCTTACCGTCTATGTCTGGATAGAGAACATTCTGGTCGATACCGCCCACCATTGGAATCAGCTTGAGCGGAGCTCCAAGTTCGGTCCAGGTGGCATAAAGATTGCCCGTGTTCTGGAGAATGACTCGGTTCGAAAAACGGAATTCCGGGGTGCAGTCAATGCCATATCTCTTAAGAAACTCTGCGCTGTTGAAGATACAGCTCACGTTGTTCGTGACTTCGATCAGGGCGGCGTCCATTCCCATCGCTTGCAGCCAGGCGGCCTGTTGCCGCATGACCGCAGGATCGGCGCTGTCATAACCGCCGCCGACCTCCTTCATGTCCTTGGATTGTAAGAAAGGCTTGGCCGCCGTCCCCTGAAAAGTAACTGCCTGGGGGCCAAACCAGGCCTCGTATTCCATGACTACGACGCGGCTACTCTGATCCACGACCAAAGGCTTGTTTGGCCAGGATGCGAATGACACCGATGCAGGAAAGAAAGCCAGCGTCAACAGAACTGCGAGTGGCGTGTTGGCGGTCCTCCGCATGCCATTGTTAGGCGCGGCGTTGCCGTGTCTCAACATTTCGTTGTTGCAGCGGGTTATTGGATTGTGGATTCGGTTGAGCAGAATCTTGTCCTTGCGGTGCCGCGACCAACTCGAAATCAAAGGTCTTAGAATCATCATCGAACGGCAACTCAAGGCTTTTACGAATCTCTAGAATAAGACGTCGTAGCAGTTCGGCACTTCGCTCGTGATTCACAGGTTTGTTGGTAAGCTCTTGATAGTAAGCCATGATGGCAGCAATCACCGATTGAGGAGCGACCAAAACAATGGGGTTGACGGCCGCGGCAAACCTCCTTTGTGCTTGTTCCTGTGTCACGTTGTAATCGGCCAAATCAGAGATGGCGGAGAGGAGTTCTTGGTATTGAGATTGTTTACGTTGTTGAAGCTCAGCACTACGCTCCTTGGATTTGGTGAGGAAGAAGGTGATAGCAGCGCCGAAGATGGTTGCTGATCCTGCTATCAGTGCAACTATGATTTGCGCGTTCAAGATTTACCTCCTAGCGCCTAACGAGGCCAAGATGCGCCACGCCGCCGAGCTCGCTGTTGGCCGCAAGCTATTGGTTGAACTGTGAGCGAGCTCATAATCAAGTCGGCGGCGTTGGCTCCCCGTATGGTCAGGCCCAGCCCCAACTAGGCGGAGCATCGCATCCGGACTTCACAGCAGCCAGCGGTTGGTTTGGCCTAGACATGCAGCAACGGAGAGACTTCAAACCCGATAAATATCTCCCAAAGAAAAAACAGAATTGCCATCATGGAGTGAGTGCGAACGTTCGTTGATCTAAACCCGATAATCGCCGCCAGAATACCAGCGATATTCTCTCCCCAGGTCAGAATGCCCGTCCCTCTGACATAGGTCCAGCCGCCCTTCATGTATGAGTCCATGAGATCAATCATCAAGCCAAGCACGAGGACGGAATAAAACCAGCGGCGCTTCGCCAGGAAATACTCATTCAGATCCTCGACTTTGTCCCAGTCCCTTGGGATCAGAAGAGCGACCAGAAGAAAGAGAACCACGGCGTAGCAAATGATCAGAAAGTAGTTCCAGAGGGTCCAGTGTTTCAGGATTTCAAGCAGGCGGAACTCCCACCACCAAAAGAGAACCATCCAAAGAAAGGTGAACGCCAGCCAGACGCCAGACGCCCAACTGAGCCGCAATGGACGGCTGCTCTCGGTGAAACGATCGATGGCAGAGCTGAGTCCCAGGAGGGCATTGGTAATCCCCAACCCGATGATGATGGACGTCAGCACCATCACGTACTGAAACTGGTCGCTCATGTCATTTGGCGGGAGCCAGCTTTGCTCCGGAAATTTGATGTTAGAGTCATCGTAAAGCTAGACCGGTGAACTTCGCCTCATGGCATGCGAAATTCTCTCCAGCGTCTCTCTTCCTCTTCGGGCGGCACGTCCTCAACGTGGGTTGCAATCCACCAGATATTTCCGCAGGGATCCTTGACTCCGCCATATCGTTCTCCGTTAGGGAGAGTCATAAGAGGAAATACGGAAGCCCCACCAGCTTTGAGCGCTTGATGGTAGACGCCGTCGGAATCGGTAACATAGAGGTAAATCGAAGTGGGCATCGGCCCGAATTGGTCGGTCGCTTCCCCCAGCATGAGCATGGAATCTCCGACTCGCATTTCCGCGTGGGTGATCGCACCATCTGGCCGCTCCTTGCGGTAAGTCTCTGAGCCTCCGAAGGCCAGAGAAATAAAGTCAATCAAACGCGAAGCATTCTGGGCAAAAAGATAGGGCGTGATGGACTGAAATCCATCCCGAATCGGATTGGTAGGTTTTAGATTTTGCATGGTCGCTCCAAAATGGTTCAATGAGCCTAACGAGACCAGGATGACCTGCCGCGCGCTTCAGCGCGATACCGCTTTCTCTCAACACTCATCTATCGACCCTCAACATTCTTATAACACCGGCTCGCCGTAACCTCCATCGGGAACGTCGATGATCTTTTTCGCTACTTGCTGGAGGTCGGGCTGTTCATGAAGCATGGAGTAAAGTTTACGTGTCACTTTTGGCTCTGGCAAGCACTGAAGGTCGCCGGTAGCGCGCTTAGATTGGATAGTTAGCATGAAACGATTCGATAAATCTGCGACTGCCGGCCGCCAGGATACAAGGGAGTGCATATAGTCGCGAAGGTTGTCTGCGTTGAGACACCTGATTCCTCCTTCTTCCGGAGTCCTTGCGGTCTCGTCAGTGCCGAGAATTGCCGGTTCCCAGGACTCTCGGTCGCAGTAGATTCTCCAACGTAGCGATGAACGCCAAAATGCGCCGATATCGCCTCCTCGATAAAGAAAAGAATCAGGCTCACCTCCTCCTCGAGTCATCACCGCCCGGTAGCGGCTGCAGCTTCGTCCAACTTTTCTGGTGTTGTCCCCGGCCCCGTGTTCGGCATTTGGTTCAGCCGTTGCCAGCTTTGTCACTTCGCTGGCATTCTTGGCGATTTTCAATCTGGGATGGATATGGCCTACTGCAGCGCGTATATCTCCACGAGCGCGACACCGGTTGTGTTATTCACCCCGCCTACGATCGCGGTGTAGCCGGCATCGTTCGCGGGCAGGGTGGCGATAAGGGCGGATTCCAAATCGTCGTTGGGAGGTGCTCCTGTGGCGATGATCTCTGCCTCCTGATCGCTCCGCCAGTTATCGTTCGATTGGATTAATGTGCCATTTGCGTCATGTAACTCGAGCATCGGATCTGGCAATGCATCAGTCACGGGTGGTACCGCATTGGCGAGCGATGGACCAATCGCTCGGATCAGCACCGTCTGACTGGCTTGGCCATGCACGATCGTGCCGGCAATCATAACGTTCTCACCCGTCGAGACGAAGCCACGAGTCGAGATGTTCGCGAGCTTCGAATCAACGGACGAATCCAGATCATATGCTTCTACGAGAGCTATCCCTGTCGTATTGTCTACCCCGCTCACGATCGCGGTATAACTCGCACCATTGGCGGGCAGCGTCGCCACAATCGCTGATTCCAAGTCGTTCGTCGGCGGAATGGTGCTATCAATGATGGCCTGTTTGTCAGGCGCGTTCACCCAGTCATCGTTCGCGTCGAGTAATGCTCCTGTGGCATCATGCAATTCCAGGGTTGGATTTGCCAACGCGCCGACTATGGGTGGCACCGCATCGGCGAGCGATGGTCCGATGGCCCGCAGGATCACTTTTTTAGGTTGCGTTCCGGTGATAATAAACCCGCCGATCAACACACTATCGCCAGCCTGGACCTGGAGACGGGTGGAAATGTTCGCGAGAGTTGTTGCGACGGGGGCTGGACCCAGGTCGTAACCGATCACATCCAAATTAACGCCTTCGGGCGATGTGCTTGTAACATCTGAGGCCTGCCCCTTGCAGCCAAAGGCATTTTGGACATAAGGCGTTGCCTCCGGGCAGAAACCGCTGAGCCAGTCCCCGAAGTCGCCGGAAGAATCTTGGTTAAAGGAAACGATGACGAAGCCTCCACTGGTGATCGAAAAATAGCGGGAGCCAACGGCCGTCGTATTTCTCACTCCGGAGGAGGACCAACTGAAGAGGTCCTGGGGGCGCAAGTTGTCCGAAGGCGGTGAAGCGTTGAGGTGCGACCCAAGGCCGAGGACTTCGTCCATCTCGTGCTCGGTGGCGCGTAACGCGTCGTAATTACTACTCGTAGGTGGCCGGGTGAACTGTAGTGGTTGGTCGGAATTCAGGGTCACGATACCGTCATAGGGCCCACCGGACCCTACCGAGCCGTCGGCGAACATGGCGGGCGGAGTGTCCAATCCGACCGCTCTGCCGCCGGCGCTCGAGGGAATAATCTCGCTCGATAAGGAAGTCGCAGGCAAGCTCGCATTGGCAGTCATGTCAGAGGGGGTTTTTCCGTCCGCCTTGAGACTGGTGATGTAAGTGCTCCACGGAATATGATAGATAACAAAATTGCTCCGCGCGATATCCGTGCCAATCGGCGTCCCACCAGGCAACGTATTCGAATATCGAAACAGGATCTTAACATTGATGGGATCGCTAAAGAGTGACTCCAAAATGGAAATGGCCTGATTAATAGTCGACTGGATGGCGGCGGACTTTGAGTTGTTGAGGATGGAGCTATCAAAGGTGGGAGTTATGGTGAGGCCGAGGCCAGCGCTTGGGGTTACGGCAGTTCCTGGTTCGAGATTCTTGCCCAGTCGGGTGTTGTCGCCTGTTTGAGCCGGTGCAATCTCCTCTCCGTTGTCTTGTACTCTGCTCCTATGCTCGCCACTACCCGGGTGCCACTTGGCCGGCGTCGGGTTCGCGTGACCCTGTGTCGACAAGGCCGAGCCGACAAGTATTGCAAGAATGCAAGCTGTCGCCTGGGCGCCAAGAGAGAGCCGGTTTGGTGAAGCGACTAAGTAGGTGGTGGGGTGGTGTGACATAAGTTTGACAAAGATTATCCGCGCGTGCGTCCAGGCATACAATTCCAGTTTACAAGAACTTGCACCGAACCGACTCCGATACCTATAACAAGGCTGACGTATAGGTCCACTGTGGCAACCTTTAGGTCTAACGAAATATGGATGGAGTTATTCCTATGTCCTATTGTGGACTCCCATAAAGGCGAGGGCGCGCTTGGCGACTCCCTAATTGGGGAGTTCGTATACTTCCACCAGTCCCACTCCGCCCACTCCATTTTTCCCTTGCACGATTGCGGTATAAGGCCCCGGTGGGAGCGTCGAGACGATCGCCGCTTCGCTGTCGTTTGTGGGTTCAAGCCCTGTCGCTACCAGGTCAGGTTCCTGCTCATCTTTCCAGTTGTCGTTCGATACGACCAGCGCCCCAGAGGCATCGTGCAACTCCAGGGTCGGATCAGCCAGGGCACCGCTGAGCGGAAGAGATGGCCCCAACGCTCGGACAACCACCCTCGCCGAGATACCATCCTGAATAATAAAGCCTCCGATGAGAACATTCAGACCGATCCCGACAACCCCGCGGGTGGAGATATTCGCCAGAGTGGAATCTGCCGTCTCGTCCAGGTCGTAGACTTCGACCAGAGCGATCCCGCTCCCGCCGGCGGCGCCCTTAACGATCGCAGTGTACGCGCCGGGATTCAGGGTAGCTACGATTGCAGACTCAAAGTCTTTCGTCGGGGCAATCCCGGTAGCGATGATTTCCGCTTCCTGCGTCGTTCGCCAGTTATCATTCGAAGCAATTAGTGTGTTGCCTGAATATAACTGCAGGCTGGGATTGCCCAATGTCCCAGCAAGGCTTAGCGACGGCCCTAATGCGCGCAGAAGCACCTGCTTGGGGGATGACCCCGAGATAATGAATCCGCCAATAAGGACGCTATCTCCGGTTTCGACTTCTGCCCGGGTCGAGATATTCGCCAGACGGGGCGGGTCCGCCGTAGCCGGGACAAGATCGTAGCCGATGACATCGAGGTTTACGCCCTCGGGCGAGGCGACGCTAACGCTTGGGGCCGAGCCGCGGCAACCAAACGCATTCTGCACGCGAGGATTTGGTTGCGGACACGAGGGACTTTCCCAGTCCCCAGAATCGCCGTCCGACTGCAGGTTGAATCCTACCACCTTCGTTATGCCAGGGTCGATCGCGAAGATAGCGAGGGCCCGTCGCAGTCGTGTTGCGCGTGTGCGGCCCCGACCAGCTGAAGAGATCCTGCGGGCCGAGGTCGTTGGAATGCGGGGGAGGGGTGTTCAAGTGCGACCCGAAGCCGAGGACCTCGTCCGTCTCATGTTCGATCGCAGAGAAGCCGTCGAAGTAGGCAGGAGACGCCGGACGAGAAAACTGGATCGCCTCAGCGGAGTTCAACGTGATGATACCGTCCAGGGGTCGGCCACCTCCCACTGACGGATCGGTATAGGGAACCGCGGGCGTGTCGAGGCCGACCGCTCTCCCCGCTGCGCTGTGGCATAACACCAGGGAAGCGAGGGGAGTCGTTGGCAGGCTATTACTCGCAATGCTGTCATTCGATGTTTTTGCGTCCGCTTTCAAAGCCGCGATGTAGGCGCTCCAAGTCACGTCGTAAGTCAGCGAAAGGCTGGTCGAAACCGCGTGATCGGGAAGGGCCGAACCGTCCGGTTCGGTCGTTGAATAGCGATAGAGAATTTCAACATTCATCGGATCGCTGAACATCGTCTCGTAGACTGCGATCGTTTCCATGACCGTTTCTTCGATCTCGGACGCCTGGCTGTTGCCTGTGATGGAAGCATCGAAGAAGGGATCAATGACTAACCCAGCTCCATCGGTTGTCGCGGCTTCGGAAACTTCAAATGTTCCGGGGCGCCCCACGGAATCATAGCTTTGCACTCGATAATAATAGTGGGTGCCGCGGCGAAGGCCTCTGATGACCTGGCTGGTCGACGAACCTACGTCGAGGGAACGATAGCCCTCGACAAAGCTGGCAAACGCCGGATCGGTGGAAACGTCGAGATGATAACCCCGCGCACCCGCGACCGGGTGCCATGCGGCCAAAAAGGCGCTCCGGGTCGGCCTCACAGCTCGCCCTCCTCCTGCGGTGGGCTGGTTCATTTCCTGCTCGCCCATCGAGGATGCGTCTCGCATTGCCGGGCCGGCCGAGCCTTCATCATTCGAGCGGGTGACGTGGTGACTTATCGGCTGGTTCGCCCACGACCCGTGGTGCGCGTCCTCACTAAACGCCGTGGCGGACAGAGAAAGCGTGATCAAGGCGGTTGAAGGCAGAATGGCTCTGCGGAAGCGAGACAATGGAGTGGAGAGTTTCATAAGGTTATTGGGAGGAGCGCAGTGGAAGATTCCGGAGGATTTCGCCAAATCGCGCGCCGATGATAACTGACTACGTAGAAAGCGCAACAAAAAGTCTTTTTCCGCCGCGGCTCACCTGTTGCCAGGCAGACGGCGGGCCCAACAAGTTGCAACCGGCGTTGCCTAACAACCGAAACGAAGCACGAGACGACATGCCTAACGAGAACAAGCTGGGCCACTGCTCAGGGGCACGCAAGCGGCAGCTCCTGAAAGCACACTAGCTACGCTGGACATCCAGGAGAACGACGCCGTCTGAGCCGTTGGCTGCAGCGACCTGGTTAGGCATTTTCATCCCTGTTCCGGCGAAAAGCAGGCCGACTCGGATCGAGCTTTACCCACGGGAGTTTGTCTTCTGTCCATATCGCGGCCTCCGGGGGAAAGGTCTTAGGATCATCGAGCGACGCTACTGTCACGTCAATCCATTCAGAATTGACTTCGTCCTGGATAAACAGAGGCGTGCCACAACAAGAGGCGAACGAGCGTAATCGGTCGGCAAATGAGACTCTACGCAATTCGCCGCTCAGAACCTCTATCGCTTTGCTGGGAACGCTACACCAAGTCACATACGGAGCAGCACTAGCGCGCCGGCAATCTTCACAATGGCAGTCACTCCCCTGTTTTGGCCTAACGTGTAGGCAATAGCGGACGCCTCCGCATAGACAGCCGCCTTCGATTGTGCCTGCCATAGATCTAACGAGATCCAGGATCAGTGACCGGGCGAAGTACGACTGACGTTGTAACACACTGAAAGCCAGGCATAAGGACGGTCCACGGTTCCCTGTATCGCATGGTTATGCGGCTTCTGTTTTTTCTCATGACCGTGGTAAACGGCCAAGCAAGCGCCAAGCCCAGCAACTCAAACCCGCGGCAGCAATCGTGAGGAGAAGAAACACGGGGTCCTTCGCGAGGTGCAGACCCTCCTCCCAAATGCGCCAGATATGTGCCACCGTGATTAAGCCAAAGACCGTGCCAGTGGTTATGAGATAAGCCTTCATGGAGTCGCCTTAAAGTTGGCGTTGGCCATTTCGTGAGTTCCGTCTAACGAGACACAAGATCAGCGACCGCGCGAGTTGTAAAGCGTCCAAGGCAGGCAACGTGGACGGCAAACACTCATGAAATGGGTCGCGCACCATCTCGCGGCTCGCTGCGTTGCATGGTTAGGTCTAAATCAGGATAAAATCTCCGAGGAAACATTATCGACGATAACGGGAGTATCGAAATAAGTAATCGACGGGTCCACGTGAAACTTCTCTTTGATCATCATGCGGAGTGCCCCTTCGGAGAAATCGCGTGCATTCTGCCGTGAATCCCAAAGGTAGACGCCTCCCCCAATCGTGCGATCATCGGAGAGCAAAAAATACTTCCGAATTAGTCCGGGAGGATTCTTGAAGTGCGGCGCGGCTTCGAGGAATCCTCTCTTCAATACATCCGCGGGTACTCCCCGCGGGAGCGGGAACTGAGTAATGGTTGTCGTCATAGGTTTTCTTTTCGGGCCTGACGGACTCAAGCTCAGCGACAGAGGCTGGCGAGGTCAAGCGTAGAGTACACAGAATGCCCAGCGAGCGATGCATTTTCCCACAAGTCTAACGTTAAAGATGAAACACGCGCGGGGCTAACTCATTCCTTTGCTGGATCGAGATCCAGGCGAAGAATGTATTCTTCCGTCTCTTCGCCTCTGCCATTGGCGAAATCTTTGTTTTCTCCGATGATTTTAAAACCGCATTTCTGCAGCACTCTTATCGACCCGATGTTGTCCGCTGCTGCCCTGGCGAATATCGGCCGATCTACCACAAGGTGGAGCATCCTATGGAGCGCTTGAGTCGCTAATCCTTTTCCCCAGAACTCTCTTCCAAGCCAATAGGTGACTTCCAGGTATTCTCCATCCGGATAGCACGCGATGTGACCAACGACTTGTCCCTCTGCCACGATCGTCCTTGTTGCGTTTTGTGGCGAAGGTAAAATTTTGTCCCAATGGGCGTCGAAAGCTACCTTGTCCTTTGGTTCTTTACCGACGAATGCGGCCATCCTATTCGCTTCCGGGTCGAGTTGATGTTCATAGAAAGTTTCGAGATCGGAAGACTCGACTTCCCTAATCGTGACATCCTCAAATCTACTCATTGTTTTTGCCTAACGAAAACAAGCTGAACGACGGCGGATAATCTCTAATCGACAATGTCGCTCGGGAAAATCGATGCGATCAGGATTGATGATCGTAGCTCCGACCTGAGCGAGGCGTGGGCCTTCCATGACACAATATCGGCGCTGCCCAGGCGGTCGCAATTCCTAAAAACCATAACCAATCATGCCGGCACCGAATGTTTTGAGTTGTGTCTGCCTTCCGTTCGGCCAGAACGGACATCGCACATTAGAACTTTGACAATCGACGCGGAGTCGGCACGCTCAGGGAGGTGGATGTTTGGGCTGACGCAAAACTACCTGGATTACAAATATGAATTCAGAAACAGCAGTTAACGAAGAGAAAACGGTTACTCGTTGGTCAATGGTCTGGGGCATCATCATGTTCACGTGCGGTCTTTTCGCAATCGCTCTGCCGCTGGCGACCTCGATAGGAATCGTCATTGTGTTCGCGTGGCTAATTTTATTGTCCGCGGTTGCGCATCTAATGTTCGCCTTTCATTCCGGAAGTATCGGCGGGGCACTTTGGAAGCTCCTGCTTGCCGTGTTTTATGGATTCACCGGTTTTTACATGGTGACGCATCCGATGTTAGGCGTCGCTACTGTTACTATTGTTCTGGCCATATTTTTGTTTTGTGAAGGAGTGGTGGAGATTGCCTTCTATTTCCATATTCGCCGTGCAACGCACGCTGTCTGGGTGCTGTTTGATGGGATCGTTACGCTGATTCTCGGATATCTGATTTGGGCTCAGTGGCCGTCGAATTTAGACTGGGTACTTGGAACGTTAATCGGCATTAGTCTCATGTTCAGCGGCATTTCGAGATTCATGCTCTCGCGGGCGTTTCCCCGTCTGCCCTTACCCTAACGAGTATTTCTGTATTACAAAAACCTCGTAGCCTAAAGACGGTCCGGTCCTATTCTTCAGGCTCAACTGAGCGACGAGCACGCATCTGCCGTTCGCTCCATCGCGTGGTCAGGCCCTCAAAATCTTCTCCATCGACTTCCCCTTCGCTAATTCATCGACCAATTTATCGAGATAGCGTATTTCCCGCATCGTCGGATCTTCAATGTCTTCCACTCGGACGCCGCAAATTACACCTTTGATCAAGGTGCGAGAAGGATTCAGCTTGGGAGCTTCCTTGAAGAACGTTTCAAAGTCTGTCTGCTTTTTCAGTTGTCCTTCTAACTCCCGCTGATTGTAGCCCGTCAGCCAGCAAATAACGGCATCAACTTCTGCCCTTTTACGCCCCTTTTTTTCTGCCTTGGCGACATAGTGAGGATAGACGCTCGCCACGCTCATCGTAAAAATTCGATGTTTTGTTGTCATGCAAGAGAAGGCCTAACGAGAACAAGCTGAGCCCGCACCGAGGGCGGGCTGCGCTTCAACTAAAACTCTTTTGATCACCTGAAATGTAAACATACGCCCGGTGTCGGTTAGCTCCAGCGCTTGTTCAGGCATTTCGTTCGACGGGCAAAACGTTTCTCATCGGTTGTCGATTCCGTATATCAAGCTAACGCGTCCACCTTGAAGGCTCCTCGCCTCTCGTAGTTCAAGGCCGCGACGACGCTCCGTCGCCGCAAAGAGCGCCTTCCCTCCACCGGCGATCAGCGGATAAACAATAAGCCGGAGTTCATCTACCAACCCGGCATCAATGAGGCTTGCCGTTGTTCGACCGCCACCCATCAGATAGATATCCTTGCCGGGTTGCTGCTTGAGGGCGGCGACATCTTCGGGTCGCCGGAGGAAGCTCGTCTTCGGCCAGAGCGCCGAAGTCAGCGTGCTAGAGAGCACATAGTGCGGGGTCTGCGCCGCGAAACGCGCCCATTCGAGCTCAGCCGGCGTCGGCGCGGCGCCAGTGATCCAGACGGGCTTGTTCGGCTCATTCTGGATCGAAGTCCAAACCACTCGTAGCCGGTGTACATAGCTCTCCCAAGCAGGCATGCGTCTATCTGCGACGTCAGACCGTAGTCTTCCGACCACGCTTCCACCCAATCCGCCATCCCCTCCGGCCCTTCGAACTTCCCATCGGCAGAGATCTTCATTGCAGCGATCAACCTACGCATGGCTCCATTGTTCCTTTGTCTGTTTGGCCTGTTTCGAGTGAGGCCTTTGACCACCTGACGAGACACAAGATGAGCCACCGCGCAAATTACGAGCGGCGATCATGTGCAGGGGAATCTTGACATACGGACGGTTTGCGGTTTGCCCATCGCCTGACTAGGTCTTTTTGAGCGTCGGCCATAGTTTGTCAAGGTTGAGGCGGACTGGAACGGGATGGTCGGGAGCACTTATGCCATGCGCAAATGTGAGGCCCATCAAAATGACGGTATTGGGCGGCTCAAACAACCTGTCGGCGCTCACGATAAGCGGATCTCACGCATTTGGTGCGCGGCAACAGAATAGATTTCGACGAAAACGTGCCAGGGTGAATGACCGGCACTGTTGATACCAGTAATAATCCGTCTGAATGGATTTTTAGTGCTGACCGTGTCCCAGCTCCGTCATTGCCAGAGGCGGCCCGGCTGGAGTGACTCCCCCGTCATTGCCGTAACAACGTCGCCGCGTGAAACGCGCGTGCGCTATTGAGGCTGCCCGTCGTGGTCCAGACCCCGCTCGCCGGGTCGTACAGCTCGGAGCTGGCGAGGGGATTGTTACTGGTATCAAGTCCGCCTGCAACAAGGACCATGCCGTTGCGCAGCAAGGTTCCCGCGAGAGCCCTGCGAGCGGTGTTGAGACTGCCTGTGGTAGTCCAAGTCCCGTTCGCCGGGTCGTAGAGCTCGGCACTCGCGGGCAGATTGTCAAAGATACCATTGCCGCCGGAAATAAGGACCATTCCGTTTTTTAGCAACGCCGCAATGTGCTCCGAACGTGGGTTGTTGAGATTGCCCGTGGCAGTCCAGGTCCCGCTCGCCGGGTTGTAGAGTTCGGCGCTCATAGAGAAGCCGTCGGTTCCCCCGGCGGCAAGGACGCTGCCATTTTGTAACAACGTCAGAGTGTAAAACCAGTGTGGGCTGTTGAGGCTGCCCGTCGCAGTCCAGGTCCCGCTCGCCGGGTCGTACAGTTCGGCACTGGCGGAAATGCCACTGGTATCTTCCCCTCCTGCAACCAAAACCATGCCGTTGCGCAGTAGGGTCGCCGTGTGATACCGGCGCGCGGTGTTGAGGCTGCCTGTTATAGTCCAGGTCCCGCTTGCCGGGTCGTAAAGCTCGGCGCTGGCGGAAATGTCACTACTTCTAAGTTCCCCTCCTGCAACCAGGACCATCCCGTTTGGCAGCAGGGTCGCGGTGTGCACCTGGCGCGCGGTGTTGAGCCTGCCTGTTATGGTCCACTTGCCGCTCAACGGGTCGTACAGCTCAACGCTCGACGAAGCAGTGAAATGCTGATCAAGTCCGCCCGCAACAAGGACCATTCCGTTTTGTAGCAACGTCGCCGTGTGAGAAAAGCGGGCGTTGTGCAGGCTGCCTGTGCCCCTCCAGATGATACCCGGCAACTGCCCGAAAGCAGTACCGGCGGCAGCAACGAGGAGTGTTGTAGAGATCAGGGCGAGATACTTTTTCATGGATTTCGGACTGGTTAGAATAAAGTTAGACCGCATTTTCTGCGCAGCAGCAGTCTATTTTTGCCGGCGAGGCGGCGACAATGTCAAGCGCGTTCGGGTTCTTCTGTTTGCGCTTGCCTGCGAGAAAGGCGCACGCGCGCGCAGCGTGCCAGGCTCACCACAATCCGCGCAATGCTCGAAAAGATCGGACCACTTATCGGCATCGGGCGTTGTTCGAACACGGTTGGTCACTGATCGCACAGCCTGCGGCTTTGGTACACGTAGGATGCAGTCGAGTGAGCAGTAAAATGAGAAGCAGCGATCGCATCAGACCTAACGAGAAAAAGAGAAGCGACCTCGCCCGGGGAGCGCGTGTGGCTGCAATCTGGAAGAACTAACTACGCGAAAGCTACGCATCGGAGCGGAGCGCGGTTCGCGGCATCGTCTGGTTAGGCCTCCTCGCGACGACCTACCCCACGCGGGTGAACGTATTTGTTCGCGTGATAGGTGTGCCGTCGGTGGTCGTCGTCTGGAGTTGGATGAAGAGTGCATCGTCGATCACGCGCACGTTTCTCACATAAGTTTTGCCTACGTTATCAGGCGAAATTGACCCTTCCAAATAAGTCGTAAGAGTCCCCGCGCTTTCGTCGACTGTATAGGTCCCGAAGTAACCATCGTATCCGTTCACAGCGACCGTATTATTTTTGACTTGCACTGGCGCCGGCGCATTCGGCTGAGGAGATCGGTCGCGTTTCATGAATTGGGCGGCAAAATGACCTGGCCCAAAACAAAGGATGCCCAGAGGCTCCGGGCCAAGGAGCGGATCAATGTGGACTTGTTCGGTGGCGTCCACATCCTCACGTGATTTAAGCTTCCAAATTCCCAGAATTGCCGCGGCAAGATTGGCAGTGACCGGTGGCGAAGGAGTCTTTTTCATATGATTTCTCTAAAGGCCTAACGAGAACAAGATGAACCACGCCGCCGAGAGGGCGACAGGCTACAGGTGAATGGTTTAATAAGGAATAAGGTCATAATCAGGTCGGCCGGCGTTGGCTCCATCGTATGGCTAGGCGCCGTTCGCCACAATGGCATCAATCGCGGCAAAGGCCGCCCTACAGATACCGTGATCGTGGTCGTCTTCGGGCGAGTAGGAGGTGAGCGCGGCGGCGCCGAGCGGAACCCGAGCGCGGACTGCGGCCACGGCGGCGATCAGGTGGGGAAGTGCGAGGCCGTTGGGGACTGGCAGGTAGTTCGCGTGGCCGACGGTCGGATCCAGCACATCGACGTCCAAGTGGAGATAGCCGACGGTATCCGCCAACGGCGCCCTCGCCAAGAGGCCACGGAGCCCTTCCGGGATGTGACGGACTGGGATGGCAGTAATGGCCGACCCCTGCAAAAGCGTCGCCTCTGGCGGATCGAGGTCGCGGGCGCCCAGTAGAAAAGTGGCCTCGACCGCGACAGGCTTAAATCCTGGCACGGTGGCGGCCAAGTGATGCCAACACAGACCCGTTGTCATGGCGAGGCCCATGCCATCAAGGAAGCCCGATGTGGTAGTCTCTGGCGTATTGCAATCGCCGTGGGCATCGAACCAGAAGGTGGCACGGCGAGCGGGCGTTAGGCCGCTCAAGGTGCCCACTGCCGTGTTGCAATTGCCGCTGAGCACCAGCGGAAAGTGACCCGCGGTCCGAGCGGCCCGAACGGCAGTGGCTAGTCGCCGGGCCAGTTCGAACGCGGTCCGGATTTCGGCGGGTGGGTACGCCCGGTCATCCTCGATGATTTGAATGGCGGTAACTATGTGTCCCTCACGTTCGAGGTGAGCAGGGAGGCCTGCACGGACGAGGTGCTCGGGCCCGGCCCCGCAGCGCCAAGCGCGCTGGCCGGAATCGTAAGGGACTAGCAGGAGTTGGATATCCATGCGGGAGATCAGGACAACGGAAGGCGCCTAACGAGCCAAAGCCCAACAACAGAGGCTGGCGAGGTCAAGCGTGGAGACAAAGAAGGGCCAAACGCCAGCCTCTGTGCGCTGGAGCACGTGGTCAGGCCTCGGGTTCGTGGCAAACCATCTCGATGTTGTGACCATCCGGACCGATGACGAAAGCTGCATAGTAGTTCGCGTGGTACTCCGGGCACAGACCAGGCGCACCATTGTCTTTGCCACCCGCCTCCAGAGCCGCGCGATAGAAAGCATCGACTTGCTGGCGATTCTCGGCCGTGAACGCCAGGTGAAGATGCGCCGGCTTCTCCTCGGTTTGGTAGAGGCATAACGAAGTCTTACCCATTGAGCTAAGCTCGACACCGTACGTCGGCGGCCCCTCCGAGACAACCGCGACCCCGAGTGGTTTGAGTGCCTTGAGGAAGAACGCTTTGCTCGCCGCATAGTCGGTGACTCCGAATTTGACGTGATCAAACATAAGTTTTCCTGAAGTGTGTGGTCACGCGCGCGGCCTAATGAGAAAAAGATCAGCCACGCTGGTGGCAGCGAACTCTATTAAACTCTCAACAACCATCTCTCAACCCTCAACTTAAGGAGCGGCCCGCGGTTAGCTGCAGCGCTGGACAGGCGTTAAACGGTAAATACTCTAGCGCACTTTGCCATTTTCACCTTTTCCGTCAGCAAGTGACATAAGAATCTGGTATGCAGCCGTTACTCTGTCAGCGATCGGGTAATTCTTGTTCGCCAAGATAACAATCCCCAGCCGTTTCTCCGGAACAAATGCTACATAGGCTCCGAAGCCATTGGTTGAGCCGGTCTTGTTGATCCAGACATCATCGTGTGGTTGCTCGGGCGGCTTCAATTGGGTAACCGGCGTTGGATTGAAAATGATTTCCGGTGAGTTCCCTTCCAGCAGCATCTTCAACCCGACCGGATAGGGATATTGTTCCCATATCAGGTCTTGAGTCATCGGCCCCGCCTTGAAGTAGGCGGTGTGGGTCGCGCTGATCGCGCGTTGAAGCTTCTCATCCAATTCGATCCCATTCATGTTGGCTTCCACAAACCGGATCATGTCGGCGGCGGTCGACCTGATGCCGTAGGTTTCAGAAGATAATACGCCAGTCGTCATTCGGATCGGAGTATCTTCTTTCGTGTAGCCTTGCGCGTAATCCGCCATCCTGCCTTCCGGAACCTTGATATAACTGCTCTTCATGCCAAGCGCAGGAAACAGACGCTGTTCCACCAGTCCGATAAAATCCTGTCGCATGCTCTTCGCCGTTATCAACCCGAGTGTGCCGATACCGGGATTGGAATAGGTCCGATATGTTCCCGGTTCATAGGTGGGCTGCCAGTCTTTGAAATACTGCAGCAATTGATCGTTGTTTCCGATCTTATCCGGCACCTGCAAAGGAAGGCCACCGGGCGTATGCGTTCCTAGATGGAGAAGAGTGACATTGCCGAACTTACTATCTTGCAGAGACGGCAGATACTTACTCGTCTTGTCTGACAGCGAAAGATAGCCGCAAACCTGTGCATAGGATGCCAGTGAGGCGGTGAATGTTTTGGTGATCGATCCGATTTCGAACAATGTATCACGGGTAACGGGCTGACGGGTCTCGGTTGACGCGACGCCGTAGTTGTAGACCGAGGACTTACCCGCGACGGTGATGCCGACTGCCACACCGGCAATGCGGTATTTCGCCATGATCGGCTGGATAGCCGCGCCCACCGCACTCTCGATCCTATCTGGTGCGTCATCGGCCGCGCCGGCTGTAGTTAAGCATATGGCAAAGGCAATGGCCGTTCCGAGGCCTTCAGCTATGGATTTCATGTCTTCTCTTAGGGAATGGCCAATCATCTAACGAGAAAGAGCTGAGCGACGGCTGGAGGCAGCGAACTTTCTTAAACTCTCAACAACCATCTCTCAACCCTCAACTTTCTTAGTAGAGCGGCCAGCGGTTGGCTGCATCGCCTGGTTAGGTCTTGGCGAGCACGGCGTCGACGTCCAAGACGAACCCAGGAGGGAAGCCAACATGTTTGGCTTCGCGCCACCAGCTCTCGCCACCCGGCGTTTTGAGCAAGGTGCCCAAGAATGCACCAGCCGTCGCTTCGAAAGTTCCCTTTGGAAAGACACCGCGTTGCGTTCTGTCCCAAATGTGGAAAGACGCCCAGGCGTATTCCTGCAGCATCTGCTCCAGCCTTAGCCGATCGGCAGCATCCAACGCGCGCTCTCCGCTAAGGCCGCTGGTCATGAGCTCGGCAATGTCGCGGTGCTGGGCGATTGCCTGACGAAGCACCGTCCATTGCTCCATCGTGGAATTGTGCTCGTTACGCTGAAGCGCGGCCGTGTTGTGTTTGATCTGTGAAGCGAGAAAGATCAAAGACACAATCACGCCGACCGAGGCAACAATTTGCGCGAGATAAGATAGTTGTTCGAACGACATAGGTTTCAACTTCGCCTGGTCAGGTGGTGAGTTGTGAGCGCGCCGTTGGCAAGAGCTTCAATGTCTGTGGCTGACCCTTAAGACGACGCATTAATGCTTCCGCAATCTCACCCTTCCAACCCGGAGATTGGGCAAGCGCGACAAGGTAGCGTTCATACGCCGCCGCCTCTGGAAAACGCGAGAACCAGATATAAACATTTTCGCCTTCCCTGACCGGCAGCGCCGGAAAGTTATTGGGACTGCTCTCAGTCACTAGACAGGCCAGGATGGAAGCGCCAGCACTGACCAACAGCGGCCGAACACTCTGATCGAAGAAGTTAATAAATTCCGTGTCCACCGAAGCGTCGAAATAGTAGATCGTGGCCACCAACAATCCTTTCGCAGTTTGCTTGGCTCCAAAAGGGAGGCGGTAGCTCGCCGAGAAGGGGAAGCCCGCATTGGCATGAACCGGCCGAAGGAGCAGCACATTATCGGAGTCGATCATCGTGTCATTGGCGACCTCGCGGTGTGTTTTCCACACCGGTCCGCCATAGAAGTCCTGGAGGGCTTGCGCGCGTGACGGCATGTCGCGAAAGCCTCTGAGCCAGACAAAACGGTTCGGATCGTCCAGGTCGCGGAACTGGCCGATGACTTTTATTCCCAAGGCTTCCTGACTTTCGACGAACTCTCGGTCGAATAACTCGATCAGGATATCTCGCTTTTCGGGGTGGAGGGTGTACTGCCTGAGCTCCACAATCGGGCAGCAACTTTGGTCGGAAGGGCTTGGCGGAATAGTCGGATTGTTCATGATCGTTCTCTCAAGATGGAGTGTGTGCTGGCCTAACGAGAACAAGACCGGCCCCCGCTGGCGGCAGCCAGCTTTCTTAAACTCTCAACAACCATCTCTCAACCCTCAACTTTCTTAGTAGAGCGGCCAGCGGTTGGTTGCATCGCGTGCTTAGGCTGGATCACCGGCGCGCACGGAGCTACAGACTGAGCGTGCCCCTGAGCACCACCACTCCGGACCCGGATAACTCGGGATCCGGCGAGAGGCGGACACTCAAATGACTTGGCCGCCCCATGCGAGTACCCTGTTCGATCACAATGCGGTTATCCGGGAGTAATCCTTCCTTGCCTAAATAGGCACACAACGGGCCGGCGGCCGTGCCGGTAGCCGAATCCTCCCACAAGCCGACCGTCGGATTGAAGAAGCGTGCGTAGGCGGACCCTGGATTCGCTTCGTCGATCGCGTAGAGGTAGCAGCCCTCGGCACCGGCGGGTTTAAGCACGTCGACCAACCTTCCCGCTGTGGGTTCGGCGCGGTCGACCGCCGACCGGTCTCGCGCCCGAACCATGAGGTGGGCGGCGCCCGTATCGGCGGCGCGGGGCGGCGGATAAGTCAGAAGATCTCCGGCAGCTAAACCGAGCGCTTCGGTGAGCGAAACGAGGCCGGCCAGCGGCGGCAAGAGCTTTAAGGAAGACTGCTTCATCGACCCGTGGATACGTCCGTCACGTCTGTGGAGCGTAATCGGCAGCACCGCGCCGCCAATCTCCTGACGAAAGGTGGTGTGCTCCGCAAGATCCCCGAGCAGGCCGCGATAGCCCAGCCACAGCCAGGCACCCAAAGCATTGTGCCCGGCTCCGAAAACCTCCGCTCCGCTGGCGGTGAACGAGCGCAGCTTCCAATCGGCGGTCTCGCTCCGCATCACGAACGTGGTCTCTGCCTGGTTGAACTCGCGGGCAATGCGCCGCAGCACTTCATCCTCCAGAGCGTCGGCGCCTTCAACCACCGCCAGAGGATTGCCGCTCAAAGGCACTTCAGCGAAGACGTCCACCAAGCCAAAAACATAATCGTTCATGACCCTGCCGTCTTTCTCAAGATGCCGGCGACGACCATATTAGACGGGAAGCCCGAAGGATGAACGGGCGCGCGAGTCGCCTCAAGCAAACGACCGGGGAATAGCGCCCGAAACCAGGTTGGTGAAATCGGCGTAGTTCATGGGCGCAAGCTAGCGACGCCTAACGAGAACAAGGTGATCGACGGCGGCGGAGAGTGTGCTTGGATCGCATGAAAAGCATCCTAGCTACACAGCTCGTGGAAGACAAGGCCAGCCGCGTTCGCTGCTCCGTCTGGTTAGGTCTTGGTTGATAGCTCACCAGGGAATGCCATAGGAGTTTCTACGGCATGTTGGGTGATGTTGTTGCGTTGGTTTCTTGCAACGGTGGCTGACCACGAACTCCCTTAGCCAGAAGGTTTGGGTGCGGCCGTGAGCACGACCTCTTTCGGCGGCGCGGAACCATGCGCGATCTTGAGCCGCAAAGTCTGACCAACCGACATTTGAAGCACAGGCTTGAGTTCACTGGCTTTGGCCCCAACCACTTTTACGCCCTGCACTTCCACCACGGCATCACCTACCGCTAGTCCGGCTTTGGCCGCTGGCGAACCCGGGTCGACCATTTCGATCGTGATCGAGCGGACAATCGGATTAAAAAAGCCATCGGCATCCACGTTAAGCTTGAGACCGAACCAGCCGCTAGCCGCCGCCACTGCATTAGCGACGGAGCAGAGGGCAAACAAAGAACTCAGGTACCAAAGACGTGGTAGAGTTCCTTTTCGCATTTACAGAGAAACCTCGGCCTAACGAGAACAAGAGGAGCGGCGGCTGGCGCGGGCGAGCTCTCGCTTCAGTTTTCTACTTTCTACTTTCACATGCGGTCCGCCGTTCGCTCCTTAAAAGAATAGCCAGAATCCAAAAATAGTCGCAACGCCAAATCGGCGTTGGCTGTATCGCACGGCCAGATCCCTTCGAACTAGCGAAAGTAGAGATTTGCCGCCAGAGCGAGTAGTCCAATCGCGATGAGGAGCGCTAGAATCCAGCTCGCCGGCAGGCGGGGCTCGAGCACCGATTCCTCCGGCCGTTTCGGATTGTAACGCACCTCCAGCTCGCTTCCCCTCGCGTAGCGCTGCACAATCTTCTCGGCAAAATCAGGCACCCCGCGATTCAGTCCCGGGCTCTGCGTGATTCGGTTACCCTGAAAGCGCTTGCCCGCGATCTTATACTCATAGAGCACCACCGGACGGTAAAGAGTCATGCGGACACGGTTCCCACTGTAATCGCCACCGCCCGCACTATCACGATACTCCTCGACCTTCGAGGAGAGCACCCGCCCGTTGGCAACCGGCCATCGTTTCATGGCCGGGGCTTCGCGCAACGCACTCACCACGATGGCGAGAATAATTAGCCCGATCGCGGCGGGAACCAACGCCTCTATAAACCATAAGGGCGCTCAAAGGCAAGACCGACGACAGCAACGCGATCGGCGAAAAGCTCGGGGTCTTACTGCCGGGCACGAACGCCGAGTTCCGCACTGGCGAAGTGGGCCTCAGCTGTTCACACCGGTCGCGATCAGCACGTTGCCGTTGCGTAGCAAGGTAGCGGTGTGAAGGATGCGTGGAGTAGCGAGGTTCCCGGTGGAACTCCAGGTTCCCTTATTTGGATTGTAGATTTCCACGTTCGCGACAATGATCGTGCTTATACCGCCGGTGACCAAAACTGCACCGTTGGGCAATAACGTTGCCGTGTGGCCCCAGATCGGTGTGGGAAGCGCGCCGGTAGGGCTCCAGGTTCCGCTTGCCGGATCATACAATTCCGCGCTCGCCATGGTGCCCACGTCGCCCTGACCACCTGCCACCAAAACCAGGCCATTCTGCAGCAAGGTCATGCTTGGACGAGTGCGCCCCTCCGCGAGTCTACCGGTGGCTGACCAAGTCCCGCTCGCCGGGTCGTAGAGTTCCGCGCTGCAAAGATTTTGGTACTGGCTTCGTTGTTACCGCCTGCCACCAGCACCCTGCCGTCGCGGCAGCAAGGTCGCGACATGATTTGCACGTCTTTAGGACTAGCGGGCCGGTTGTGGTCCAGGTGCCCGTCACCGGGTCGTAGAGTTCCCCGCTCGCGGGATCGCCAGTGGTGCTAAAGCCGCCTGCGACAAGCACCTTGCCGTCGGCCATGAGCGTTGCCGTGTGGGCGTTCCGCGCCTTATTGAGGCTGCCAGTAGCGGACCACGTCCCGGCGCCGGATCGTAGAGTTCCGCGGTCGCGAGAACATTGATGCACAAACGCCGCCTGCGACGAGCACCCTGCCGTCGGAAAGCAGGGTCATCGTATGAAAATTGCGTGCGTTGGCGAGGCTACCGGTCGGAGTCCAAATCCCACTCGCTGGATCGTAGAGTTCCGCACTCGCGATTGGAGTGCCGTTATAACCGCCTGCAACGAGGACGCGGCCATTTCGCAATAGTACCGTCTTTCCATTTTCGCGTGCTACGGCCATGCTGCCGGACTCCTCAAATTGAAAGGAAAGAGCCGCGCAGGGCTGCACGAACACCAGCGCCATGCCAACTACGAGTAACGGAAACGCGATCCGTCTCGCCGCGTTTAAAAAAGCCAGCCGAAGCCCAGCGATCGGGCAGTGTAATGTTTTCATAACGTCGATCCTGTCATAACAAAGCGCGCGTTAGCAATATATAACGCGACGTCGTTCGCCCTTTCCCTGCGCCGCGACCGAATGGTTGGTCGGATCCCTTCCGCCCGGCCATTCTCCGTTTCTTGGAGCAATGGTTGGTTGCGTCGCAGCCGGAGTGATCAGCGTCGAATGGCCTCCCGCCGACCCGCGTCGCCGTGAAACGGCCACAGGAAAGCGGCGACGAACCCTTCCAGCCGTTCGGCCGCGAGTGGTCGGCCAGTTACGGGATCGAGTGGCCCCTGTTCGTCTTGACGAGCGTGCCGTCTGCAGTCTTGATCCGCCCGTCGAGATCAAGGTCTTCGCGGAAGTTGGCACTCGTGACCGGCTGACCTGCCTGTCCCTGGACAAGAGTTTGATCCGGTTTGCTCACAACGCGATCGCCGTTGGCATCTGCGACCAGGAAGCCGAACGGGACATCGCCATGGGCCTGACCGTCGCCGTTGATGTTTTGTGTGTGGAGAGTTACAACTTCAGCACTGGTCACTCCAGTAAGCTGCGCCGTCATGCTATTGCCACTGAAAGTGATGGCTCCGACCGTGCCCGTGCCGCTTAGGACAGTTACCTGGCCGGAAGTAACCGGAGCGTCAAAGGTAAAGACAGCATTGTAAGTCGTGGCGCTACGGCATTCCACGCCGGAGACACCAGTCAGCGGCATGTTAATGTCGAAAGTGCCCGCCGCGCGATGAGTTAGGCGTGAGGCTGCGCCCACCAGGCTTGTAGTCTCCCCAGTCACATCCAGGAACGTCGCACTAATCGGCCCCCAGGTCTGAAAGCCCTGGAAGCTGTTCACGCCGCGTCCCTGCACAAAGATCACGTGGCGGCCTGCTGACAGGCCGGCAGTGTTAATGGTCGCGTTGACGGCCACGGTTGGCGAAGTGAAAGTGCCGTTCATTGGAATAGCCGTGCCGCCAGCCCAGGGCGGTGTGTCAATGTAATATACTGCCGCGCCCACGTTCTGGCTGAATGCGTTGTGTGACCAGGCGAAGTTGACGCTGGCAGTTAGCTGCGATGGGACGCCTTGCTGCACGGACTCCGGATTGGTGACAACGGTGTTGGCATCTGGTCCATGCGAAGTCAGATATGGCGTGCGCGCTATCTTCGCCAGGTAAAGGAGCATCCCCTGATTATCAGGCCAGAGGCCCTGCGACGAGCCGCAACCTGGATTATCTATGCAGGAATAGGGGATAAGGAAATCGTTGCCGCCCAGTTCAGTGGAGATGGCCGCCATGCCGAGCTCACCGTAGGCCCAGTCAATCGCTCCTCCATCTACCGGATACAACAAGTCGATGATCGAGCCAAAGACGTAACCGTTACCACTCGCGTTACGCGCGGACATGTGCGCGGCGATGTTGTTTGTCTCAGCGAAGTTGGGCATATTCGTTGTAGTCCAGCCCCACGGAATGAGGTTCACTGCAGCGTTCGTGTGCATGTTCTGATAAACGCCTGTGGCAGTAATAGGCGCCGGGTCGGTGTCGTTGGGGCCGCGCTGGTCGGGCACGAGGGTACGAAGCTTGTTAACGATAGCCGTATCTTCCGGGTCCGATCCCGCCGACGTTCCTCGATAGGTCTGGTCGCAAACAAAACCGCTCGAGCCGTTACAGCAGCCCCAGTGGAAAGGGAAGTTACGGTTGTTATCTACCCCGAACTGATCATCCACTGTGGGAGGCCAGGAACACCCACCGCCTCCGACGTTGTCGCCGTTCTTGCGATAGTAGTAGGGGCTGTTGCCGCCGCCTCCTGCCTCGACGATGTGGTGGCCGTCGGGATTCACTTCGGGCATAAGCCAGATGTCGTGATAGTCCACCAGCCAGTGAGCGTCGGCGTTGGTATCGTAGTTATCGAGCAGGTAGTCAATGAAGCGGGTGAAGACTTCTGGCGTGGCGATCTCGCGGGCGTGGATATTGCTGTCTGCCCAGAAGACGGGTTTGGGACCCGGTATGTTGCGGTTCGTGATGTGTAGCACATACAGGTCATAGCCGTTCCAGGGAGCGGGCAGGTTGCACGAGCCTGGATGGAGCTTGCACCAGGAGTCACCGATATCTACCTTCTCGACCAGATCGGGGAACTCTGCCACCTTTTGGTCGAGGTAGGCGTATATTTCTTCCACCGTCTTGTAGCCGCTAAAGAAAGTGTTGATGTGGATCTCGGTGTCACTGAGGCTCTGACTGCGGGCCTCGTCGATCTCCACACGGAGGCCACGCGCGATCAGGTCATAGTAAAGGTTGCGATCGCGGATTACGGTGAGATAGCCTCCTGTTGTTACCGCTTCTTCGGCGCTGAGTTCCTGGGCCAGCTGGTCGCGTTCATCGCGGTCGCGAAAGTAAACGCGCATCACCAGCGTATTGTACTTCTCGGCTAATGAATCCTGGTCGCTTCTTGGATCCGCCACAACCTGCGATTTGCTGCTGCCGCCACTCGAGTGCTGGGGACCACCCGCCAAAGCGAGACCGGCCAGAGCGATTGCAGCGACTACGCAGAACACGGAAACCAGGCGCCTCACTCGGGCCAATGATTTCTTCGTCGTATCTGCTGTGTGAAGATGGTTGTTTTTCATTTTCGATTCTTCTTTGGCGGCATCTCTTTCATTTTGCGAGGCCGATTCTCTTCTACTTCCAAGATTTGGCAGCGCGCGGCATTGCATACAAAAACCCCAAAGGATGGCAAGCCAAAATGCGGGTCAGTGTGCAGAAATTGACAGACGAGCCTTCGAATTCATACCGGTTGACGCGTCCATGCCTGGTGCGGCTGAGCAATCATTCTCACGTCATGATTGAAACCCCGGACCCCATCATCTTGCCCGATTTTTTCGGCATATGTTGAAGCGCGTGGGTGCTGAGGCCTAACGTTTGACATAAGGGACGGACGCAAGTGGGCAAAGCCCGCGGCATCTTGCTGACTGGAGCCAACTCCTTTGGAAATCTCAATCTGCGTGTGTCGGCCTAACGAGAACAACATGAGCGACGGCGGACGAGCGCGAGCGTCGCTCGCAATGAATGGAACGGACTGGCAAGCCGTGACATAGGTCTTAGGCCGAAGGCTGAGCAAGTGCGCCAGCGAACCAATGGAGTGGACTGTCAAGCCACGACATAGACGTTAGCCCAAAGGGTATGGGAGCAGCGCGACCATATCAAAGTGTGGAAATCACCTCAAACGTGGAGCGGACCACGGTCCGCCGTTCGCGCCAGCGCTTGGTTAGACCTAATCTAAAACGCGACTCCATCTGGAGCGACAGACATGGTCAATGACTGTTTGGAGTCGTAAGTTATTTCTTCGCTGGGATCTCGTCGTACATGTAGCGAAAGATCTTCCACGAACTGTCTTTTTGCTTCCTCCACACAAGCAGGTTCTTGCCCCGGAAATGGATCTGCTTCCCGTCCCTCGTTACGTCACCTTCAAAAACCGAGGTTGCAATCGCGATGTCACCCACCACGTGGAAGCTGTTCCAATTGAGGGTCAGCGTGAACGGCACAAAGTGCGGATCGGCGACGAGCTTCTTATAATACTCGCCGATCGCGGCCTTGCCGAGGACCGGCTCCTCCTCCTTGGGCATGAGGACCGCATTCTCGTCGTAAAGATTGGTGAGCGCCTCGGCGTCTTTCTTGTTCGCCGCAGTGAGCCACTCCTTGTAACGATCCTCCACCGCGGCCTTGATCCTGGCTTCGTCATCCTTCGCCAGGGCCGGCAGGACGACAAGGAACATGAGTGTGACCGAGAGCAGTTTGCGCATGCTCTTTAGACAGTCAGGACCATTGCGTGTTGAAACTGATTCGCCACCTGGCGTCCTGACATGGAAGGATCAGTAAGGTCTAACCAGGCGGAGCTGGGCCACCGCTGGCGGGAGCGTGTGCTAACTGCGATGTGTGTGTTGAAGCCATCTTGAAACCAAGCATTAGAACCGCCGACCGTTGACCCCAGCGATTGGCTAGGGTGTCTTATGACGGGGCCAGTCGGCAACGGCGGTGCCGTCGCCACAGCAACACCCGGTACAAAGCGAACGCGACAACGCTAAACAGCACGAACGCCGCGCACAACACCGCGAGAAGATTGTGCATGGGCTGGGTAATTGAATAATCGTCATGCGACGCGTAGAAGCCATTGAAGCTGGTAAGGGCGGATGGAAGTTTCATCAAGTCTTCTCGCGACAATTCAAGGAGGCGCTCGTTAGGATGATAGGTGGCGCCTTCAGCGTAGGTGTGGCCGGCCTGGTCGCGTTCGATATGGCCACCAAGGATATGGGCGAGGGGACGATTCGCCAGAAAATCAATGACGCGAGCGGCGCTCTTCTGATCGGCGGCTGTATCGTCGAGGGTCAGTCGGCCTGGCATCAGAAAATCGCCTGAAAAGAGGAGCGCAGTTCTTTCATCATAAAAAGCGATGTGCGCGGATTCATGTCCCGGCGTTGGTATGACGTCAACTATCCGATCGCCCAAGTCCAAATGGGTAATGCCCTCCGGCCAATGATCGAACCCGAAGAAAGCACGCACGGACGCCAAATCTGGAGGGACGACCTTCACATTTTGCAGCGAGGCGAATTGCCCGTCGCCAGCGTAATGATCGCGGTGTTTGTGGGTGTGCGCGACAAGCAAGGGAAGGCGTACCCCATCCTTGGACGGCAGAAGGGAAAGGACCGTTTGACCAAGTGGCATCTTCTTTGGATCCGGGACAGCGCCGGTGTCGATCAGGAGCGCCTTTTGAGATCCAATGAGCAGGTAGAGAAAGTTCGCTTCAGGGTTGACGCAAGGACTTTGCCTTAGGATGAAAGTTTGCGGCTCGTAGGCGTGTACCTGCAGAGGAGATTGAGGTGACACGGCGCAGTTCTCGGCACCGGCGTTCCACTGCGCGGGCAGCGATCCTGGCACGGGCGCGGCCAATGCGAACACGGCGCAACACACCATAATTACGAGCGACAAGGAGGCCCTGGCCAGCGTCAATGAAAGAAACCGATTCATATTCTCATTTCGAGTGAACGCAGCGGTTTCGACATGAAAATTGCCGACAAGACGCTGAACGGCGTGAGATCGGTGCAGGATGCCGCGTTGACCTAACGAGAAAAAGATGCCACCGCGCAAATTGCGAGTGGTGTTCATAAGTAGGAAAACTGGGCATAAGGACGGTTCACGGTTAGATGCCATGAAGGGTTGTAAAGCGTGTGCAAAACGGGCACACGCTCTTTGTTCATATGAAAAACAACAATCCAACCCTTCATGACAAGGAAGAGCTTAACAAGCTGCCAAAATCTGGCAATGACGCAGTGGATCGCTGCCTGAAGATCGGACTGGACATTGAGCTGCGGCGGGTAGCGGTGGCGGTGCAGTCTGGGCGCGGCCCGATTGGGCTGGGCCGCAAGCTGACGCGCGAGCAACTAATCGCCTGGGTGAAAAAGAAGGTGGCAGAGGGCTACCTGGTCTACACGGTCTATGAGTGCTGCGGCTTTGGCTACCGCTTGCATGAGCAACTGTTGGAAGCCGGAGCCACTTCGTTGATCACCACCCCGATGCGACTCAACCTGGAGCGGCAGCGCAAGAATGACCGGATGGACGCGCGGGAGTTATGTCTGCGGCTCTCGCGTTATCTGGATGGACAACGTGAAGAGTTAAGAGTCATCCGGGTGCCGAGCCGGGCGGAGCGAGAGCGTCGGGAAGTGGGGCGGCAACGGGAGTTTTGGAAAAGAGAGGTGCGCCGGCTGGAGAACCACGGGCGGGCCCTGCGGATCGAACACGAGTATGAGACCTTGAGTGCAGGATGGGCCGGGCCGCGTAAATGGAAAAGGCTGCAAGGGCAATTGAGTGACTTTGTCCGGATGCAGCTGGAGCCCGTGGTCGAACAGATCCGCGCCGCGCAAAAGCAACTGAGTCGTCTCACTGAACAGATCAAAGCGCTGGTCGAGAAGGAACAGATACCGGTAGGACTGGGCGCACTGACTGTCTCCTTAGCGGATGCGGAAGTGTGCGACTGGCATCGCTTCTCTTACCGCAAAGCGGTCGGCAGTTATACCGGTTGTTGTCCGAGCGAACATAGTTCGGGCGGGATCCAGCGTTTTGGTTCGATCGATCGCCATGGCAACAAACACTTGCGCGTGCTGCTGGTGGAAGCGGTCTGGCGACTCTTACGCTGGCAACCGGCCTGGCACGCCCGCGTGAAGTATCTAGAGCGACTCAAGCATGGCTCGTCCTTGAAGAAGAAGATCGCCGTCGCCCTGGCCCGCCAACTGGCGATTGATCTCTGGCGCTGGCGAACGGGCCGCGCCAGCGCGGCTGACTTAGGCTGGAAACTAGCCACTATCAGCCCACAGCAGAGTTAGACACCTTGGACTGTCACAACTCTTAATCAGTAAATTATTACGAAACAGGGTCTTCCAAAGTTCGATTGGACCGCAGAGGTGGAACGCTGCTCGGCGATGGAGCTGGTCCCTTACGATCGGGATCATCGGTTAGATGGGGCGCGTTCCGCCTTAAAGCGGCTTCCCAAAGTCAGGCACGACATCATGGGCTCGCGCACCAACGCGATGCTCGAATAGGAGCTGGTGACTTGGGCCCATAAGCCGAGAATCACGACCAAAAGGAAGCTGCACTCTGCGATACAACCGAACCACTCAAGACCTTGAAGAAAGGAACCAAAGCAAAAACACAAACTCACTTCCGTAATTGACAACCCTCATAGGCGCTCCATCGTATGGTTAGGTCTTACGGCGGCTGTCTAGCGCTTTTTCACCGCGAACCACGGCATGTCGCGGTAGGAATCCGCCACCACCCACCCGCCGGCCGTTAGCGCACAAGTGGCCACGAACTCACCCCATTGGAAGGCGCTGATGTGGCCGGTCGACACGATGGGCAGCCACACCAGCAGGATAAACAGGCCTATCTGTAACGCCGAGAGCGTGGCTGCCAGCCGTGCACACACACCGATGAGCATCGCCACACCCGCCGCGATAAAGGTCCCGCCAGTGAAATATGCCCAAAACACATGCCCCGGCAGCCAGGCAGGCACCAGCACAACAGTCTGTTTGAGGTAGGCAAAATGGCCCACACCGAAGAAGATTAAAGCCAGGCCGTAGAGCACCCGTGCGATGCGTATCCCGTTGTCGCCGGTGGCGAAACCGAAGGTTCGCTTGTCCCATTCCGTGGCGAACCAGGCATACAGCACCCAGGCCCCGGCAACCATGACGGAGGTCTCGGCACAGCCATACCAGGAACCTACCTCAGTGGGCGCAGGGAAGGCAGCGGTCACTTTGAAAAGCAGCAACCAAAGCAGCAACCAGGCGAGCAGCAGGCGGGCAGCGGCGACCGCTGTGCGTTGCCAAACCAGGCCCAGGCCGGACCCAAGAGAAATCATCGCGCACAGATAAACCAGGACCTCACGTGCCGGCACGCCCTTGGGCACTGGCGCCCACACCGGGCTGAAATCCCCCTTGCTCAGACCAAGGATTCCGAGGGCGACCATGGTCGCCGCAAATACCGCATGGCCGGCACTCGCGATACGCACTCCATCCTTCGTCGATGTCGTGGGATCGGTGCGCATAGACCTAACGAGAATAAGATGAGCCGTTGCGAGCGAGAAGGCGCATCGCAGCAGGATAAAGATTCAAGCCACCGAAACGCAAGTCATAAAGGCTGCTCGCGGTCGGCTCCATTGCATGGCTGGATGTATTTTGGTCAGCTAACGGATCACTCGGCTCCCCTGATTCAGCGTTGGCGGCACTCATCTAACGAGACACAAGATCAGCGACCGCGCGAGTGAGAAGTGACGTTTGCATTCTGATTGAACTAGACACAAGAACGGTCCGCCGTTCGCTCCATCGCGTTATTGGTCATTCAGTAGTTATTCATGAACGAGCCCAACGGCTCTCTTGCGGGGCTGGCACAGCCAGGCCGTGAATAACTCTGCCCAAGGTCCGCCTCATCATGCTTGCTCTAGTTTCGCCTCCTCGTTTCATTTGCCGCGGTGCGGGAAAAATCGCACGCACCGGCCCACTACGAATCTCCATCGCCGATCGTTCGACGATTTTAACCATAGCTTCGAGCGGAGTCCGAGCGTGCTTTCATTCGTAAGGAATCTCAGATGAAGAACCCGTTCGAGGTCCACACAATAATAAAAGGCGCCACCTGTGGAAGGACGGCGCTCCGGCGACTGTCGCGACCCGTTACGCGGTAAGTGACGCTGTGTCTTGATTCGTGCGACATCGGAGATAGCGACGCGACAAGGCGCTCCCCGAGGAAATCGCGGGTGCGCAAAGTCTAGGGAGTTCCTCTTCGCGATTCTTGCCAAAGTAACAACCGCGTAACCTTTCACCGGTTGCCGCCGTGCGGGGAATGTCCACCTTCCCCGACTTATGAAAACACCCGCGCTGGTCGCTCTCCTCGGTTCGCTTGCTCTTACGTCCTTTGCCGCCACTCCGCTGCTTCCGCCCGCCGGAGACGGCACTGAGCAGAGTACGCCGCCGGCCGATTACCGGATCGTGCACAGTTTCCTCGGGAAGGATGGCAACGCGCCGAACTGGCTTATCCAAGGCCGTGACGGCTTCTTTTATGGCACCACTTTCAGTGGCGGGCCGCACACCGAGTTTCCGGACGGTGCCGGCGTTATTTTCAGGGTCGACTCTGCGGGTAACTTTACCGTCCTCCATTCCTTTGGCCTGATCGACGGTTACATCCCCAGCGGACTGATGCAGGCGCAGGACGGGAGCTTCTACGGCACTACCCTGGCCGGGGGATCTTCGACCGGGAGCGGCGCCGGCACCTTGTTCCGGATGGATGTGACCGGCGCCCTAACAACGCTGCACGCCTTCGATGGCGGACAGAATTGCTGCGACGGCGGCGTCCCGAATGGACCTCCCATCCAAGGCGCCGACGGCAAGTTCTATGGCGTGACTTTCAATGGCGGTGCGATTCGCGACGCCGATCATCCGCTCGGCTTCGGCACCGTCTATCGGTATGACCCTTCCAATGGCTTGCTCACGATCATTCATTCCTTCGACTTGGCTGATGGGAACGGGATCAACCCAAACGGTCCCCTACGTCAGGGGAGCGACGGCTTTCTCTACGGCACGACCGGCGTGGGTGGCGGCGTCTTTCGGATGGATACGGCAGGCAACCTTACTCTGCTGCACGCCATCACCGATAGTAATGAGCCTCTCGCTGGCCTTATCCAGGCCGCCGACGGCGCCCTCTATGGCACGACCGACGGCCCTCCCGGCACCGTCTTCCGGATTGATACCGCATCCAACTACAGCCTTCTAAACCGCTTTGATGGCTTGGACGGCTCCGGACTTACTGCCCCAGTCACCCAGGCCAGCAACGGGTCGTTCTACGGCACGGCCCAACAGGGCGGCCTGCTCGATCCCCTCGCCGGTGATCTCTTCCAAATCGATTCTTCCGGCTCGCTCCGCGTCCTCCATTCCTTTACACAGAGTGACACCAAGTCGGGCTATCTCCCGTTCGCACCTCTTATCCAGGGGAATGACGGAGCCCTTTATGGCACCACGGCAAGTGGCGGCGACAAAGGTCACGGAGCTATCTTCCGCCTCGACCTCAGTATCCCGCAGCCAATCGCTTCCGTCGTTCTGCAGCCGCCTGCGATTCTGCCCGGCGGGCAATCCAGCGCCACTGTCACCCTCGCTCTCCCAGCGCAGGCCACGACCACCGTCACCCTGGCCACTAACGCTTCCGACCTGACCATCCCGGCGAGTGTCCAGATCGCGAAAGGAGCCAGCTCGGCCACTTTTACGGTCGGAGCATTGGCCAACGCCAGCAACGGCGACGACCGCGTCTACGCCTCGATTAACGGACAGGCCACACGAGCTATCCTGACCGTTGGCGCCTCCCAGGCGGCGCTTTCTTCATTTACCGTCACGCCCTCCACCGTCGTCGGCGGTAATGCAGTGCGTGGCACCGTCATGCTTACGGCGCCCGCGCCTGCTGGCGGAGCCGCCGTCGTCTTGAGCGCTAACTCATCCAGCATTACGATGCCCGCGACCGTGACCGTGCCGGCTGGAAAAACGAACGCTTCCTTCTCCGTGAAAACCAGGCGGGTGAGAGCTACCACAGTCGCTGCTCTTACCGCGAGCTATTCTGGCAGCAGCCTGAGCGCGAACGTTACCATCACGCCTTAACTCTTGCGCAACCCTCGCGGCACGCGGCGATCATAATCGCGGGCAAGGGGCGAAACCGATCCCGCGTTACTTCAACCCTTATCTCGGAGACGAACTTGCGAACCCACATAGCACCTAGCGAGACAGAAGATCAGCGACTGCGCGAATGGAGTGGACTGGCAAGCCACGACATAGACGGACAGCCCGGAGGGGGTGAACGAGAGCGCGAGTGAATCAATGAGAAGTGACGTTTGCATTCTGATTGAGCTAGACACAAGGATCGTCCGCGGTTCGCTGCATCGTATGGTTAGGCGCCGTGCAGGCTTATAAGCCGGAAAAGAACGCTGCGATATCTCGGGCGAGCAGCTCGGGCTCCTCGGCAGCTGCAAAGTGGCCGCCTCTCGGCATCGGCGTCCATCGGCGCACGTTGTAGAGACGTTCGGCCCATTCACGGGGAGGGGTTCCTTCATCGACAAAATTATTGGCGAAAACGGCGATGCCAGTTGGCACGTCGACGAACTCCTCTGGTCCCAGCGTGATTCGGAACCGCCGGTTGTCGTTGTCGAAGTAATCCCGCATGGAGGATGTGATCGTCTGTGTTACCCAGTAGATCGTCACCGTGGTCAACAAGAAATCACGGGAGAAGCACTCATCGAGATTACCGCCGGAATCGGCCCAGGATCGCCACTTTTCCAGAATCCAGGCGGCGAGGCCGGCGGGTGAGTCGTTCAGCGCGTATCCGAGCGTCTGGGGCTTCGTGGACTGGATTGCCTTGTAACCATACTCCTCTTGCCAGAATGCCTCGTTGCGCTCGCGATAGGTTATCTCCGCTGCGGACAGTGGCCGCGTCCCTGGTCCAGTGTAAGGAGTCATCTCCAGATTACTCAGGTGGACGCCAATCATTCGTCCTGGATTGTTCAACGCCATGAACGTGGCAATCCCAGCTCCGAAATCTCCGCCCTGCGCCCCGTAGCGCTCGTAACCCAAACCCTGCATGAGACGGTGCCACAGCTCAGCGACGTACTGATAGTTCACGCCCACCTGACGGGGCCGCTCGGAGAATCCGTAACCAGGAAGAGAAGGGATGACGACGTCAAAGCCGGGACCATCGATGCCGTGGGCATGTGGATCGGTCAGGAATGGCACGAGCGGCAGCAGCTCAGCGAACGTGCTAGGCCAGCCGTGAATCAAAATCAGCGGAATGCCGTGCCCGTGTCTGGCCCGCTCGTGGACGAAGTGGATGTGAACGCCGTCGAGCTCTGCGCGGAACTGACTGGCCTTGTTCAGCTCGCGCTCTTGTGCCTGCCAATCGAACTCGTCCGCCCAATACGCAAGCAATTGCCTAAGGTACTCAAGGTCAGTCCCCTGGTCCCAGGCAGCGCCTGGTGCCCGTTCAGGCCAGCGCGTCTTGCGAATGCGCTCTCGGAGGTCAGACAAGATCTCTGCCTCGATTTGGATCGAGAACGGGGTGACAGGTAAGGATGATTCCATTGTCCGTCTTACCGGCTAGCTAGCCTTGTCGCCTGCCGCCTAACGAGAATAAGATGAGCGACCGCTGGCAGGAGCCGAGGTGTGCTTTCACTTCATCCTTCACAATTCAACCTTCAACCTTTTGGTCGGCCGGTCCGCCGTTCGCTCCATCGCATGGTCAGGCGTATTGGGAGCCATTCAGATGCTAGACGCGATCGGAAGGTCCATCGCTTTGGCCGCGCGCACCGGATCGAAATACTCGCGGATGAATGCAATCTTCCCGTCGGCTGCGCGGATAAAAACCACGTAGCTCTGTTGATAAACGCGCCCGGTAGACTTGATGATTCCCTCCGCTTCGACCTCGCCAACGGCGCCTGTCGGATCCTCGAATGCGTGAATTGCGAGATTGAAGAACCGGAAGCGGTCAACCGCGCCTCGGAACCACGTAACGTGTCGCATGACCTCGTCACGCCCGGACAGTCGTGCTGGATGGCCGACCGACGGTGCGTAGGCTAGCTCCCATAATAGATCATCGGCGATTAATGTCTCCCAGCGTGCGGCGTCATCGACGAGCGTTTCGATGTGCTGTCGCAAAAGGTCAGTGGCGATTGTGGTCATATGGTGTGCGACAATTCCGCGCTGATCCGCCTAACGAGAAAAAGATCAGCTACCGCGGGCGGGAGCGTGCGTGGATTGCAAGGGATGGGTTTTCATAAAATAAAGCGAGACTTCGAAGCGGCCAGCGGTTGGCTGCAGCGATCGGTTAGATGTTTTGTGCGCCATGAATTAGCCCTTAACATCTTGCGACCTCAGGAGCGCTTCTCTCTCTTCCGCGATGTATTGCCGGAGCGTGTTGGGCAAATTGGGCGGGACGTTGTGCCTCGATTCGGCGACGAGTCCATCGAGAAAGGACCTGTATTCATCGCCGATCCCGCCCCGCGCGAATCTCCAGACCGCGCGATAGGCAGGGTTGCCGAGCAAGCGCCTCAAGGTGGTGCCGTCGGACGCCCAGCTCTTGGGATCCAGCATCCCCAAATGAAACTGAAAGAAGCAGTCTTCGTAGCTCCAGAACACCGAGGTCAGGTAACCGTACAAGACGAAGCAATCCTGATCGGTCAGAGTTTCGCCGTTGGCGGCGCGCGATATGACGTCGCTAACCCTGGGATCGCTCAGACGGGAGAGGAGTTCGACGTTGCGCGCGCTGCGTCCCTGCTGCATTAACGATCTTTGGTTGCGATTGGATTGCCGTATCTGCAGGCCAAGAAAGAGGAGCGAAACCAGAACGGCGACGCTGCTGGCAAGTGATGCGAGATCGGCAAGACTCATGGATGACATGACGATCTTAGCACTTGCCCCCAGAACTGCGATTCGTAACCGAACCGCTCGATGATTTGCCTCAACATCTAACGGTTCAAACTGAGCGACCGGCAGGGCGGAAACAAGCGTGATGTTGGGACAAGCGCCAAACCGCCGAGTTGGTTCGCTCCAGTGCCTGGTTAGGCTGCTATATCCAACGTTTTACCGCCGCAGCGGTATCACCTGGCATCGTATTGAAACACATTTTGGATTGAGGTGCGTGCTCATGCACCACGTTAATTAATTTCTCAAACAGCATGAAGTTGCTTGGGTTCGCTCGCACACCCGCTCCAATAAGGATGCAATCGAACTGCTTCTGCTTGAGTAGACTTTGAACAACGGTCTCCGCAGTTTCGCCAAAGTCGGTTAAACACGTTTCCACCCTGTACCCGAGATTCGCCAATTCGTCTTCGGACGACTTCAGACCCGCAAGTACCTTCGTTGCGCTCATTCCTGGCGCGTAACCTGGTTGCGAAAAATCAATCAGTGATGGATCCAGACCAATCACGAGCACACTTTTTTTGTTTGTCATAGCTGCCTCCAAATATATCTAGCGCCTAAAGCAACGCGGTCGCGCGTTCATCGCCTAACGAGACCAAGCTCAGCCAACGCTGGCGAGGGCACGCGTGGCAGTGAATTGACGGATTGAAATCATGCAAAGCTGGATAGGACGGCGGCTCGCGGTCGGCTCCATCGCGTGGTTAGGTCTTAAAGGGTTATATGCCATGCCGTCCGACGGTTGGCCGGTCGCAGTCGCGCCTTCAGTCGATAATGACGACGACGCCCGTTGGCTCGCCCAGCGCCTCCACCGTTCGCTCGGCAGCTCTGTCGATGTGAACCCGGGGTTCCGCGGGTGGTTGCTGCTCGTTATAGGTGCCGGGCCCATAGAACTGTCCATAGCGGAGCACAACGCCGCCTTCGGCGAGAACGGAACGCTCCAGTTCTGCGACCGCCAGGGCATCGGGCCCGTCAGGTAATCGCCAGGCGACGCTTTGAGCCAGGATTTTCGGCGACCCGCTCTGCCGCGCGGCCTCGATCAGATTCTGGTTTCCCTCGGTTCGGATGCGGGCGTTCAGACCTGCGTGTTCGCTGATCTTCGTCACATCATCCGGCAGATCGGTCAGCTCGTTCAGTATGACATCCGGTTTGAAGTCACGAACCGCCCGGATGAGTGCCTCCCGATCGAAGACATCACAAAGAATCGGTTCGGCACCGAGGTGGCTCAGTAACTCCGTCTTGCTGGACGAGCGCGTCAGCCCGCCAACTACGTGCCCGGCCTGAACCAAACGGGGAATTAGCCTCTTTCCAAGAACGCCGGAGGCGCCGGCAAGAAATATCTTCATACCATCATTGTAGGCCTCGCCTCGTGACGATGGCAAGAGCGCGCGTCATGAGACCTAACGATCCAGCCGGAGCGACCGGCGAGGCGGGAATTGCAAGCGTGAACTCGGGATGCTGCGTTACTCCGCCGAGTCGGTTCGCTCCAATGCCTGGTTAGGCTTGCCCGGTTTTCCTCGGCTTATTCTTCTTTGCCACCGACTTGATGACCATGCGGGTCGAGCGGGTGCCCGGGAAGGTGACCCCGGAGTGCTTGATCGCAGCCTTGATTAGTGCCTGGATATCCTCGTGATCGAGGTCTGATGCGGCCTTGAGGGTAACGCTGCGTACTTTGGTGCCAGAGCCTTCGAGAAGACCTTTAGGGTCGGGGAGAGACTTGTCGAAGTACAGTCGGACCCAGCGCGGAAAGATAGCAATGGCGACGATGGCCTCGTATCCGCGCTCTGACATACCGAACGCCACCACGAGAGAGTTGGAGTAGTCGTAAACGAGCTGAGAGGAGCCGGGGAAAGCGCGGCGGAGTTTGTGTTGACACCGCTTTGCCAGGGCGACGATCTCGGGGGAGAACCGCGACAGGAACGCGGAAAACTGTGCGTTGGGGCTGGGCTGGCGAGTCTTCACGGACGTTCTCGAATTTTTTGTGTGCTTCATGCGGCCTAACGAGACTCAAGATCAGCGACCGTGCGAGCGAGAAATGATGTTCGCATGCTCTCGAAGCCAGGCATAAGGACGGTGCGCGGTTCGCTGAATCGCTTGGTTAGGCATGGTGATGCAACTACTACAGACTAAATAAATGCCGCGTTCCATTCGAGCAGACGCCACTTGCTTACGAGGCCGTGAATTACGAATGGATCGCCCTGGATGAATTCTTCCGCCGCCTCGCGTGTAGTGAAAATCGCCATGGCGCCTTCCGGGGGATTCCCAAGCGGTCCCGCGGCGAGAAGAACTCCGCGCGCGTGGAACTCGTCTAGTCTGAGGCGATGCGCGGGATAGTGGTTCATGACTTTCGACAAAGCATCCGGGGCCACGTCATAAAAGGATACGATTTTCATAGTTTCATCTCCAAACTTAACGCCTAACGAGAATAAGCTGAGGTGTCGCGAGCGAGAGGGCGCGTGGCCACAGGATAACGATCCAGGCTACCAAAAAGCAAGTTATAACACCCGTTCGCGATCAGCTCCATCTTCTGGTTAGATGTTGGCTGTGCAAGTTCGCTGCTCCGCATAGGACATCGCACAGTCGAGCTCAGGGTAGCTCATCGAAAAAGAGATAAAGGGCGGCAATCCGGCCGTCCCGGGCGATGAGGAAATCAGTCCCGGCGTAAGCTGGCGCCTCGCCAGGCCGGCCCGCTACCCATTTGACCCGGCCGCCATCGCCCAACTCCTCAGGTTTTGCAATTGGCTGATATTGAAAGTCAGGATGAGTAGCCCTGATCGCGCCGGCGACACGATCGATCTCGTCGCGGCCACGGTGGACACCCGTTTTTGGGTCGTAGAACACCCCATCTTCGGTCCAGAGTTCGTCGATGGCCGCGCGCCGACGCGCGGGATCGTTTTCACCAAAGACGTCCTGAAGATTGCGGGTCAGCAAGGTCGATATGCTATGGGACATAACAGGTTAGTTTTTACTATGGCAAACTTTTCCGCAGTTCTCCCGCCGAAGCAACAGGGCTATTCCTCTAACGAGACCAAGATGAGCGACGGCGGACGAATGGAGCGGGCGGGCACGCCGCGACATAGACCCGAGGCCGAAGGCTGAACGAGTCGCGCGAGTGAATCAATGGAGCGGGCGGGCACGCCGCGACATAGACCCGAGGCCGAAGGCTGAACGAGTCGCGCGAGTGAATCAATGGAGCGGGCGGGCACGCCGCGACATGGACCCGAGGCCGAAGGCTGAACGAGTCGCGCGAGTGAATCAATGGAGTGGACTGTCAAGCCATGACATAGACGTTAGCCCGAAGGGTATGCGAGCAGCGCGACATATCAAAGTGTAGGAGTCATCTCGAAAAGTGGAGCGCAGAGCGGTCCACCGTTCGCTCCATCGCATGGTTAGGCGATGGGTTAGATCACACAAGAGGTGACAAGAAGGACTAAGGCGACAACCAAAAAAACGACCCGGATGGCATGAAGCAAATCCCAGCGCCGACGCAAATCTCGCCAATTGGCTGGCACAGAATCTGGCTGCCAACGGGCAACCTGATTGTTGATGGGAACGGGCAAGAGCACGGAGTAAAGACTTATGAGAGCCAAAAGTACCGTCGAGGCGAGTGCCAGCCACCACGACGTGCTCCGTGCAGTGTGCGAAACGAAAGTCACCGCGAGGGCAAGCAGAAATGTAAGCGGATACCAGAATGACATCGCCGTGCCGAGAACCTTCGCCAATGCCTGGGCGGCTCGGATATGCACCGCGTCTTCAAGACGGCTGATGCAAGGGTGAAAGAACACCGCCACGGAAAGTTCGCTACCGGTCATCGTCCCCGCGACAACGATAGCAGCGATCTCAAGAAGATGGATGGTGGCAGGAGTCATAACCGTGCAAGTAATCGAGGGCAAAGTCACCTAACGAGAACAAGATGAGCCACGCCGCCGAGAGCGCGGCAGGCTGCAACCTGCGGGCTGCACTGCGAACAAGCTCATAATCAGGTCGGGCGGCGTTGGCTCCATCGCATTGTTAGGCCTCATTTGACTAGGGGTTTTCCGGCGTCCGCCAACTTCTGGTTGAGCGCCGCAAATGGAGTGGACTGTCAAGCCACGCAATAGACGTTAGCCCAAAGGGTATGGGAGCAGCGCGACCATATCAAAGTGTGGAAGTCATCTCAAAAGTGGAGCATACCGCGATCCGCCGTACCAGCCTCACGTCGCGAACCCGCAACCCGCTCATAGATTATTACAGCTAGCGCGGAACGACGGTTTCATAAACCCGATCAGAGGAGCTGCCGAGGAACCAAACCTCGTCGCCCACCCCCGCCGTTATACCGGTGGGCGAGCTGCGCACGAACTCTGGCGACTCGGTTACCACTCCCATAACCGTAATCGAACCGATCTTGTTCGCGCTGAACTCCGTGAACAAGAGGTTATTGCCGTTGCCTGGCCGGATGATCGTCGGCTGGTTTGGAGTGGGGAAGTCGGTAAGCTCGTTTGTACCAAAGGTCTCAGATATCACCCTTGTAATCTTCGGGCTGAACGCGCTGGCAACCCAGATGTTTCCGTCGGGGCCCGAGGCGACCGAAATGGGCGCATCAGCCATGGGAAATTCTGTGACCAGTCCGCGCGAAGTGATCCGACCCAGCATACTCGTCCCCTGCTCGGTGAACCACATATTCCCGTTAGCAGCGGTGGTAATGTCTCCCGGAGCAGAATTCGACGTCAGAAGCAGATACTCCGTGAAGGTGCCCCTGCCGAGGCCATAACGCCAGACGGCTCCGTCCCCCTGGTCGGTGAACCAGATGTTGCTATCCGATCCGCTGGTGATGCCCACACTCACCCCGGACACAGAGAACTGATGCTCCTTTACCACGCCCGCCGGCGTGATCGAGGCGATCTTTCCGTTCGCGCCTTCGGTGAACCAAATATTGCCGTCGGAGCCCAGAGTAATAAATTGCGGAGAACTCTGGCTCGGGGTGGTGAAGTAAGTGATTACGCCACGGGGAGTGATGCGCGCCACCTCGCTGTCATTGGGAAGGGTGAACCAATAATTTCCATCTGCGCCCATGGTGATCGCAAACGGTTGCGATCCTTGCCGAATTGGGAAGGAACGCTGAGTCGTCTGGGCGGCAACGGTGCCCGCGAAAATCGCGAGCATGGCGAGGCCAAGGCTGAGTTGCGAGTGAAGTTGGTGGCGAAAAGCGGCGGCAGCCGCCCCGGCCCACTTGAATTGGCCAAATTGCGCTTTCATGACCCCCGATTCTCGATGATCAAGTTCCGACTGACAACCAACAATAGTAACATCATCGGTGGCATCTCGCGCGTCGAGAATGCCTCTTTGGCAGTCACGGTACTGTAAAGAAAGATCGCACCTGGCAGGAGAAGTTCGAATGAACCGTCATCCCCTTCGCTAACGCCATGGCGGCTCGGAAAGCCAAAACCACACGCGGCCCAACCTATAGCATCGCGAACGGTTGCAACAAGAGCAACAATAGCAATCACCACGTGCAATAAGCCTTTGCAAGTTGGCGCCAACCCCTGAGAAGCGGTGCTCACAGCATCTAACAAGACACAAGGTCAGCGACCGCGCGAACTACACCTGACTTTCGCATAACACTAGAAGCCAGGCATAAGGACGGTCGGCGGTTCGCTGCGTCGGCTGGTTAGATCGCATCACTTGCGATGGCTCAAGACATTAATGACGACACCATTTGGATCAGCGACAAAGAAGCGGCGAACCCCCCAGGGTTCATTCGTGATGGGATAAACAATCGAAAGTCCAAGCTCGAGCGCCTTGGCATGCACCGCATCAACATCCGCAACCTCGATCGACATATTTGGCTGTGGCGTCATTTCTTTAGTCTTTTGCATCACGGTAATCTGGGCTGTCGGATTGGTCGGTGAGGCGAAGGTCAACACCCAGCCCATATCCATCGCTACGTCGAAGCCTAGGAATTCTGTGTAGAATTTCCGGCTCTCGTCCATCTTCTCCGACATGATGTCTGGCACTACTCTTTTGATGATCATTACGGGATACGCGTCCGATGCGAGCTAACGAAACCAAGATGAGCCACGGGTCCGGCGGGCGCAAGTGCGGCAAAGGCGGTGCTTTCCATCGTACGGTTAGATCGCAGTAACTTCGCAGCCAAGGATTTCGAAAACATCACCATCGGAGAGGTACCGTTGGCTGGAGTCCGCAGGGTTATCCCTCCGAACGGAAACTGGATAGACGTTCTGGCTATCGCTAGGGCTGTAGGTGTCAGTAAGCTCGTGCGAACGTTGCATTTATGACTCGTCTTGTGAACGTTGAAAGGTAGCAAGATAGCCCTGTCCATTCTGCCCGGACTCTCTCAGGAGGTTCAGGCGGGCACAACCGGGAATGATCACCGCCGGGCCGCTGGGAACATCAACAGTAAGAGACTTACACCAACGATATTAGTTTTCACGAAGTAGCATATCGCCGCTTCGGCAGGCCCAACGCCAGCAATGGCACTTTCAGCGGTTTGTTGGATAAGAGTTCAACTCGTCACAGGTGTGACGTTGACCTAACGAAAGTAAGATCAGCCACCGCTGGCGAGGGCGCGCATGGCGGCGGGAGGAAAGGTTGGAGTTACGGAAAGCTTGTTCGTACGCCGGCCAGCGGTTGGCTGCATCGTTTGGTTAGGCTTTTCGTGATCCATGCTTTCAACCGCCGCGATTGCCGCTTGGACGGCGACTGGATCAAGTGTGAGTGAGATGTGGTCGATCCCCGGGAGAACTGTAACAGGAACATCTTTGCCAGCTGTCTTGAAAACGGCTGCAAACCGATCGGCGTACGACACGTCATCGTTTTGACCGACGAGCACCCGAAGAGTTTGCCTAATCGCTCGGATGTTTGCCTGGTAATCGCGCTCAGGCCTGAAGTTCTGCGCGAGGGCGAAGGAATATTGCGGGGTGAGCAAGCCCTTGTCCCTCTCGTCGACCGCGAATCTGACCACCGGCAGGTCGTCAAACGCGTGCATTCCAAACCCGTTTAGCACGGCGATCGCGATGATGCGCGGAACCCCCACGGTAGCCCAGCCGCCGCTGCCCGGACGCAACGTTGCTGCGTCCTGACTGATCCAAGGAGAAAGAAGAAGATAGTTGGAGAATAGTTCCTGACGCGGACTGCCCGCGAAGCGAAGCACAAATCCGCCGCCGGAAGAGAATCCGGCGAGCGTGGAAGGTTGAGCCAATTTGGTCGAATGGACAAAGTCTTCGAGGTCGTCCTCCAACTGTCCGATATAGGCGATGTGGCCTTTGGTGCCTGATTTGCCGTGTCCGCGGATGTCCACCGTGTAAGCTGCATAGCCAGCGGCGGCAAATCCCTTGGCCATCAGGTGCATGCTGCTGCTACTGGCAGACGAGCCGTGCAGGAGCACCACGCTGCCTTTGACCGCGCCACCTGCAGCCGGGTAGGCCCGAAAAGCGAGCTTAGTGCCATCGCGAGCCGTAACGTACCTCGCTTCCGGTAGATCGGAGAAATCCACGTTCTTGAAAGGGTCGCTAATGCTCGACATTACCGGCGGCGCCTTGCCTGGTCCGCCAAGTGCGATCGCGACTCCAAGGGCCGCCACAAGAACTGCAACAACAATAAGGATGGTGACGAAAAGACGCTTCATGCGATAGGCCTAACGAGAACAAGATGAGCTGCAGCGAGCGAGGGCGCGCGTGGCAAACATCGAAAGCGATTTCATAAAATCAAATGTGGACTTCACACCGGCCAGCGGTTGGCTCCAGCGATTGGTTAGGCGCCATTGAGATCGGTGACAATTCGCTTTACGCCATCGTATCGCTCAAAGAGATCGAGATGTCCTCTCAATGACATTGGTCCGTCGCGCTCGTAGTAGTCCGATACCCACTGAAGTAGGAAACCCAATCTCCGATCTTGCTCCTCTTTTGTGGGGTACTTGTGAGCCTCGTGTGGCCTGTCGCGACAGTTTTGGACACAGACCTCGCATCCTGGGTGCAGCAAAACTAGCTCGGGGCGCCAGGAAAAAGACGTTTCGATAAGGTCAGCATAGCAACCTTCGATCACCCAGTCGTCGTGATCAGAGCAGAAGCGGCGTAAGTCAGCCTCGCGATCCGAAGTCGTGCGTTCGATCGCGATTTGGCCTGGCTCCCAGTAGATCGTATCGAGATCCAGTGATGGAAGCGAAGAATCGCCCGAGAGTTTCTTTGCCAGGGTGCTTTTGCCGGATCCAGAGTTGCCGAGAATCGCGACTTGCATGTCTTCGGTGCCTAACGACAAAGCTCAGCAGCCGGCGGGGCTCGGTGAGCTATGAACCTCGAAAAGCGCTCGTGCCTCGCCGGTCTGCTGCAGCGTCTTGTTCGGCGGCCGTTCGTCCGGACAGCTCGCTCAGAATCGCACATCAGGCAATGCGCCGCGTGCGTCGTAGTCGGTCGACACGCTGATGTCTCGCCAGCGCTCTGCGTCGGCTGCACGCGTCGTCTCGGCCTCGCCGGCGTTCTTTGCCGCGTCGCTGCCTAGCAGGAGATGTGCAGGCAGGCGATCGGCGGCAGCCAATCGAAGAATGATCTGAGCGACCTTGACTGGGTCGCTGGTCTCGTGGCCCCAGTAAGACTCGAGAGCTTTGACGACTGAGCCGACGGACGGTTCATAGTCCGGGAGCAAGTCCGGAGTATCTTGGTTCGCGCGCGCACCCCAGTTGGTGCGCATGCCACCGGGCTCGAGCGCACACACCTTGACTCCAAAGGGAGCCAATTCCTGTGCGAGAGACTCGGTGAATCCTCCCACCGCCCATTTGGCGGCGTGATACGGCGAATTGCCGGGCCGGGCGAGGCGGCCTCCAACTGATGATATCTGAAGGACACAGCCGCTCTTCTGCTTTCGCATGATCGGGATCGCCACCCGACACACGTTGACGACACCATAGAAGTTGGTGTCGACCACAGCCTTGAATCTCTCCGCGCTCAACTGTTCAAATGGCGCGATATCGGCGTAGCCCGCGTTATTGACGACGACATCGAGACGCCCAAACGCGTCCACCGCTGCCTGAACGGCGGCGTACGCCTCCCGCTCATCTGTCACGTCGAGGGGAGCGGTGCGCATCTGATCGCCATACTTTTTTACCAGGTCTTCGAGGCGGCGAGGATCGCGGGCGGTGGCGACGAGTCGATCACCCGATGCAAGCACCGCTTCTGCGATGTTGCGGCCCAGCCCGCTTGCGCTGCCGGTCACCAACCAAACTTTGGACATGAAAGGCCTCCGGTCTTTTTCTTGTACTCATTCGGCCTGGCGCCAATCCGGGTGCAGCGACGGGAATCAGACAGCGCGTCACTGGCCACCCACTCGGGAATGCCAGGATAAAAACGGAACGTTGCTCTGGGCATATTGTGGTTACCAAGCCGCCTAACGAGACCAAGATGAGCGACGGCGAGACCTGAAAAGCTTGAATCGCAGTCGAAAAGTTGTTGGCAAATACTCATGGAGAGGATCGCAGGCTTTCTCGCGGTTCGCTGCATCGTTTGGTTAGATGCTTTCGTTCCCCCACTGATCAATCGAGTGTATCATCCAGAAAGACCATCGTCCCGTCTTTATCGAAGCCGAAAGTCACTTTAGATGAGCCTCCGTGTCCATCAGTAGCGAACCCGGCGTAAACGCGACCGGGCATGAGCTTCCCCGGTTTAATCATCGTGGTGAAACCAGGAGGCGTAACTCCGTACTGGATCGGCCCTGTCAGACCACGGCCGTTCAAGATGGCCCACATCGACTTCCACCGGTCATCGGCCGTCCGAATAGAAACGGTAAATGACTTGATATCGGTCTTCGGACGTGTGGTTGAATCACGGTAGAACTCGAAGCGGATCGGTCTGCCCAATCGCCCGCTCGCCCGCGAAACAAACGAGTGCGACATTGCATCAGCAGTAGCGCCCGCGAACAGCAATAACATCACGGCAACAACGCGCATTAGCATCTAACGAGACTCAAGATCAGCGACCGCGCGAGTTAGAAATAATGTTCGCATGCTCTCAAAGCTAGGCATAGGGACGGTCCGCGGTTCGCTCCATCGCATGGTTAGGCGTTTGGCGTTGCTTTTCACATCAGCGGTCGATCGCGAGGACGTTCTTTCCCCGTACCGGCTTCTGCGCATATGCCTGACTGGCTTCCTGCAGCGGAAATGCGGCGCCCACGAACACCCGGAGCTCGCCGACATCAATCATCCGTGAGATCCGCGTCAGTTGTTCGCGGTTCGGTTCGACGATGAAGAACGCGTCCTTGACCCGCTGCTCGGAGGTGTGCTCCGCGTCGGCGGCGATCGTCACCATCGTGCCGCCAGGACGCAGGACACCCCATGATCGGACGAGGGTTTCGCCGCCAACCGTGTCGAAGACAACGTCGACTCCCGTGACCGCGTCCTCAAACGACCGCGCGCGATAATCGATGACCTCGTCGGCACCGAGGCTGCGGACGAATTCCAGGTTGTGCCCTGACGCGGTCGCAATCACGTGCGCGCCAAGCCCGTGCGCAATCTGAACCGCGAAGAGCCCGACGTTACCGGCCGACCCGTGCACCAGCACCCGCTCGCCCCGGGTAAGCTTCGCCCGCTCGACCAGACCCTGCCACGCAGTTAGCGCGGAGATCGGGACGACCGCCGCCGTCAGGTCGTCGATCGACGTCGGCTTCGGCGCGACATCCGCGCTGCGGGCGACACAGAATTCCGCCTGCGCGCCGTTGCCGAACCAGTCGTTCATGCCGAAGACGGCGTCGCCGACCGCCACGTCGTTCACGCCCGACCCCCGCACATGCACTTCCCCGGAGAATTCGTGTCCCGGAATGATCGGGAACGGTCGTGGCTTGCCCGCGCGCGTGGTCCAGGTCGGCACCCACAACAGTTCGGTCGGCGTTACCGCTGCGGCGCTGACGCGCACCACAATCTCTCCCTCGCCCGGCCCCGGCATCGCCGCCGACCCGTAGACCAGCGCCTCCGGACCGCCCCGCGTGTTGAAGTAGACCGCGTTCATCTAACGTTTGGCAATCTCGGCCGCCTAACGAGAACAAGATGAGCGACGGCGGACGAAGGCGCGCGTCGCTCGGAGTAGAAGTATGGAAGTCATCTCAAAGTGGCGCGCACAGCGGTCCGCCGTTCGCTCCATCGCATGGTTAGGTCTTTGTGGGTTTATTGGCGGCCGTGGCGCAACGATCTCAGCGCAGCTCCATCACAAGTTCTTCGCCATCATCGCCATCGGACATATCCTCTCGTGCAAGTTGGAACCCGCATTTTTGTAAGACACGTATCGAAGCGAAATTGTGCTTTGCCACATGCGCGTAAACTGGCCGCGTCTCTATCTTGGTCAAGAATTGGGCCAGGGCCGCACTGGCAATCCCTTTCCCCCAATGTGTCTTGCCGAGCCAGTAGCCGATGTTCGGCTCCCCCTCCGCTTCCCAATAGACGATGTTGCCAGCCACGGTGTCGTCCGCGAGGATGGTGTTTAGGATTCCGGTCTCGTTGGTCTCCTTACTCATGATTCTGGCCCAGTGCGCCATAAAGGCGTCGCGGTCGCGGCTGGGGAACGCCTGCCATCCGCGTCGCCTCGGCATCCAGCTGATGCTCAAAAAAAATCGGCAGATCTTCCTGGGTCACGTCGCGGAGTGTAACAGTCATCTGGTCAGACCTAACGAGAACAAGATGAGCGACCCGGCCCGCGGGACGCCACGATTGCAACAGTGATGTGATGGCCGGGTTCGCTGCAGCGCATGGTTAGGCGTTGCGGGCAGTCGTGTTCCATGCACTTCAGCCTTCGACGAGTGTTTTGAAGCCACCGCAGGTCATTCTCTTGCCGTCGAAGGGCATGTCGTTGGGATCGCACATGGCGGCGAGGCGTGGGTCGGCGAAGATTTTCTTGTTGGTCGCGTCGCGGTGTTGGCGCGATTTGAAGACGACGTAGGCGAAGATGACGACTTCATCGGGTTTGGACTTCGCCAGTTTCGGAAAGGCGACCATTCCCGGCGCGGTCATGTCGTCGCGCACGCACTCGCGGTATTCGAGCGCGCCGTGGTCCATCCAGACCTTGCTCGCCTTGGTGGCCATTTTCTTGTAGGCGGCAAGCTTATTTTTGGGAACGGAGAGGACGAATCCATCAATGTATTGGCTCATTGGATGTTTCGAGTTTGGTGTTTATGTGATGCGGAATGGTAAATTTCAGATCGCACTGACGCAAGCGACGCCTAACGAGGGCATTTCCCTCGGAGGCAATCGCACCCAAGTAGCCTTCGGATGGCTGCAGAACGACGCCAGGTGGTAGGCTCAAGGTGCTAGCAAGACATGCCATCTCTCGGAGGATTCGCCAGGGACACCGTTTCCAGTTCTGTGCTAAAGCCGATGATAGATTGTTGCGCCATTGATCACGCCCTCCGCCCGATATCCGGGAAGATACGCCCGGAGGGCAGGATATCGGGTCATGGGATATATCCGCCAATCCGGGACCACCGTCGACATGTCGATAATGAGCGCCGGCGGGTGCGCTTCCCAATCCGCCTGAAACATCTCCCAACTCCCCGGAATGATGCTCTCCGCTTTTTCCTTCACCTCGCGGGGTCGGCTGGCATAAGCGCCAACCAGATGCGTGCAGCTCACGAAACGCGTGGCGAGCCCCCGTCCGGAAAAACTGTACAGTTGCGGGTAACTCCCCCACACAAAGATACGGTCGTTAGGGCTTGTTTCCTCGGCGATCCGCTGCACAATCGGGAAGAAATCGAGCGTCTTCGTCCGGACCGCGAACGCCATGATCAGATAAGCAATCGCTGGAACGGATGCCGAGCCGATGACGCCCATGCCGAGCCATAGGGAGTGCCGCCGGGTAGAAGACCGCTGTTCCGCAACAAAGCGCGAGAAGGCCTGGCCTGCCAGAATCGAGAGCGGCAAAAGCACCATCAGATGATAGTGCCCCGGAAACCGCCATCCAATAAAGGTTGCTAGATAGGTGACGCCAAGCCACAAAACGAGCAGCACCGCCTCCGTGGGCACGGCCCTCGTTAGCCGAAATGATTTGAGTATTTCAACCACTTGGCGAACGCCGAAATACCATAACAAACCCCACGACAGGATGACACTGAGATGGACGGTGGCGATGCGTTCTAGAACATACCGGAGCGTTGTCTCGGATTCGACGTAGCGGATGGCAAACGCCCAGGCCCAGAGATACGCGTCATGCAGGTTCCCCTGCGACTGATAATACCAGGCCAGTCCACCGATCACCGAGAGAAATCCGACCACGATACTGGTGCCTGCTCGCAGAACGGTTCCGAATGAGTGAGCGGGGAGAATTAGCCAGGCATAAGCGAGACATACCAGCATCACACCCATGTCCAGCGCGCAGGGTTGTCGGATCAATGTGGCCGCCCCGCAGAGGACGCCGCTAAGAAACATCCAACCCCAAGCCGGTTGTTTTTCGCCGCGCAGGAATGCAAGGACACTTAGTGCCAGGGGAAGAGAGGCGAAAATTTCGCTGTTCGCCGCCAGCGTGTCGCGCGGCAGGTAGGCGTGGACAAACACCGCGTAACCGATCCCACCCCACGCGCCCGCCCAGTCGTTAGCCACGCGCGCGCCAATCCGCCGTACGACCAGCGCGGTGGCTGCGACCACGAAGATCGCAAGCAGATGGACGGCCCGGAGGTTGTTCCTCCCAGCGAGCCGGAAGACGCCGGCGTAGACGTAGTATATCCCCGGCGGCTTCGTATCCACCGCGGTGTGATAGACCTTCCCGCCGTCGAGGATGTCGTTGGCGATCGTGCCGTAGTAGGCTTCGTCAACCAGGTACATCGACGGCAAGAGCGTCGGGGAGCGCAAGACGACGACTAACAAGATGATGATCCCGGTGAACCAGCTAGACTGGCGGTGAGTCATTCGGGCGGTTTTCAATCCAAGCCTCGCTTCCCCATGATCCGAAAGAGGGAAGCCAGAGGACGGAAGTCAGGCGTCAGTGTGGTCACGGAACGGCCAGCGATTGGTTAGGATCTTGGACCATCTCAATCCAGTTAGGGCAAGCGCTTACTCCGCAGGGCCGTTGTGCTGCCGATACCGTTGGATTTGCATTCTCACTTCATCCAACGCGCTCCGGCCCCATAAGTCCGCGGGTTCGATGTCGTCTCGTCACTAAAAACGTGAACACACGGCGGGTGGCCGTTCGCTCCATCGCATAGATGACATGTAAAGAGTGCGGGCAAGTGGTTAAGCTCACCCGCACTTTATGAATAAGTGTCATGTAAACACTGAGTTGTCCTCACTCGAGGAAACCCGCTGCCAGTTTAATGGCGGCAAGAGCGCGATCAAGCTTGGGATTGATGTCCACCAGGACTTTTATGTTGTCCTTCAGCAGGAGGGTGGAACCAATCCCAAGCCGCCGCAGCGTTTAGCCAAGCCTTCCTCCACTGGGCGGCCAGGGTCAAACGCCAGAGCGCAGAGCAGCGGTGCTCGGATTCCCAGCTCCGTCGCCACCTTGGCGGCACTGCGGCCACTCGCTTGCCACAACTCCAACGCTTCTTGCTTGTACTCGTCGGTGTCACTCGCCTTATTGCGAGCCGGCTTCGATAACTGTGTTTTCACGTGGGCTTCTTCGGGTTTTGAGCCTTAACCCACTGTCCGTCAAATCAGGGCAACCCTAGGCTGACCCCATTCCAATTTGCGTCCCGAGATGCTTCGCTGGCGCTCAGCATGACAAGCCTTGGGCTAGCTGTCTTGTGAGATACTCTTAGGCGGGCATTCTCGTTATACCATCAGTGAAAACGTTTGGACTGACTCCAATCAGGTTCCGCTGGCTTTTCCATTTCCGCGCCCAAAAAGAGAAGCGCCCCGTTGGGCACGGGGCGCTCTCGTTGTCATCGTCGCAGGCGTCGAGCCGGCGACTCACCAATCGGCAGTGAGAGGAACTTAATTCTTCTCGTAGAGGTCCACCTTTAAGAGCTTGGCGCCGCCGGTCAGGCTTTTGTAGCCGATCACGCTCGTGCCGATTTTGGTGAAGCCAGCCGGAGCTGCGGTGCCAGTGGGCAGGTAAAGAATCGCACCCGTTACGAGTCCAACCCCGGCCGGACCCTGCGGGCCGATTGGACCGGTTGCGCCTGTAGCACCCATATTACCTTGCGGTCCCTGGGGTCCAACCGCACCCGTCGCGCCGATGGGGCCGATCGGGCCAGCCGGGCCCGTCGCACCAGCAGGTCCAGCCGGGCCAGCCGGGCCAGGGGGGCCGACCAAGGTCCCTAAAGGCACGGTGCCGAGCTGCCCGTTCGCGCCGATGACAACCGGGTCAGCGCCCGACACGGTGACTCCGCTGATTCCCGCGATATAGGCGCTGGTGTGGGTCCCAGTGGTGCCGATACGGATGGTGTTGGCATCGCCAGCTGCACCGAAGTTGGCGATGTCGATATTGTTATCGCCTGTGGTGAGATTATTCCCAGCAGCAAAGCCCAATGCGACGTTATTATTGCCGGTCGTGTTGCCATCGAGCGCATACTTACCTGCGGCTGTGTTGTAAGCGCCGGTCGTATTGCTGAGGAGCGCATCAAGGCCGCTGGCGGTGTTGGAATCGCCGGTGGTATTGTTAAAGAGCGCGCCGTAACCAGTGGCTGTGTTGTCCCAGCCACTCGTGTTAAACCCGAGCGCAACGTAACCCGAGGCCGTGTTCGAGAAGCCGGTCGTATTGGAGTAGAGCGCTTGGTAACCGGTGGCCGTATTCACGAAGCCGGTGGTGTTGAAGAAGAGCGCATCGAAACCGGTGGCCGTGTTAGCGCCGCCGGTCGTGTTGTTCAAGAGCGCCTCGTAACCAGTGCCCGTGTTGGCCCCACCAGTCGTGTTATACGCGAGCACATCGTTACCCGTGGCCGTGTTATTGATGCCGGTCGTATTGGAGACGAGCGCTTGGAAACCGGTGGCCGTGTTCGCCGCGCCGGTCGTATTGGAGAAGAGCGCCTCTCCACCGGTGGCCGTGTTACCGCCGCCGGTCGTGTTGCTCAAGAGCGCAGATGAACCACTGGCCGTGTTCTGACTGCCGGTGGTGTTGAACTGGAGCGCATCAAAACCGACCGCGGTGTTGTCGGTGCCAATTGTGAGACTCAAGAGCGCATCCTGGCCCTCGGCAGTGTTGTTGCCGGGATAGCCGCCGTCCGGCGCGGGCGTGACCGCGCGCGCCGCCGCCGGCAGCAGGGCCAAGCTGAGGCCGAGCAGGAGCAGACCGCGCCGCCCTGCTGAGCGCGCGCGGACAGTGCTGGGAGGAGTGAGGGGATGCTGACGTAGAACTTTATTTTGCATAAGATGTTTTTTTTCAATCCTGGTGTTTGTGAATACCGTCCAAGGTCTGAATAAGAGGAAGGAACCCCAGGAATAAAGGGTCCGCGCCGCATCAGATCTCGTCGTGAGCCCCCCGTGATGCGCGCCGCGGTTGCATCATGGGAGCCCGCCCTCTCCGGCGTCAACAATAAATTCCTGGCCTCGAAAGATTTGCCCCGCGATGACACCTCGCGAATGAGGAAGGGCGGTCTGGCCAAGGTCAGCGTGCGTTGCTTAGGCGGACAGCCGCCACTGGCTCGTCGCACTGCCTCGAAGGGAAAAGATTGCGAACCTGATTGGCGTCACGTCTTAAACATTTTGGGGGTCATAAGGGGTCAGCTTCATAATCTCGTTCTGCCGGCTGGCGCGGCCACCTCAAATTCGACACTCGCTTTGCGAACCATCCGCCACCCTTACCATTTCTCCGACCGCCCCCGCGAGAGCGAAATTCTGGAGCTGACCCCTTATGACTCCTCTACTTATGACTCCTAGCGGCGGAAACGCGACATGCGCAAAGACCTAACGAGACCAAGATGAGCCACCGCGCGAATTACGAGTGGCGTTCATGTGCAAAGAAATCTTTGCATACGGACGGTTCGCGGTTGGCTCCATCGCATGGTTAGGCTACGATAGCCGCGTCAAGGCATCTGTACAAAGCCAATGAGATTACCCTCAGCATCCTTAGCCGTTGCCACCAACTTTCCGCCTCCGACATCTTTCGGCGCCTGCTGTGTCTGACCGCCGCCTTCGACGACTGACTGAAGGCTGCTCGTAATATCGCTCACGTGCCAGAAGGCGGCAGGGCCCGGCGGCGTGTTAGGAGTGATGCCTATGTCTTGGTCGCCGACTTTGAACCCGACGTAATACGGGCTGTCAACACTCGGCTCGACCTCCAGTAGCTTTGTGAATAGGGCCTTCGCTCGGTTAATGTCGGCTGCGGAATAGAGGACTGTTTTAATACCCTGATTTATGTTTGTTGTCATGGATCCCTTCTTGTTCGTGCTGGAAATGTTCGAGGTGGCCTAACGAAAATTGGACGAATGTTCGCTTTTAAAGGCGTAAATTTTTAAATCTATCATGGTCGGGAATGAGTCGTCGGTTCGTCGACTGGGCTGCGGATGCTCAGGCCGGGTTTGTTGCACACATGGGTGTAGATCATGGTCGTGGTTACGTCGCGGTGTCCCAGGAGTTTCTGCACAGTGCGAATATCATATCCGGTTTCCAACAGATGAGTAGCAAAACTGTGTCTGAAGGTGTGGCAGCTCGCCGGTTTATTAACCGCTGCGGCACGCACCGCGTCACGAACGGCATTCTGGAGATTCGCTCGGCAAAATGATGCCGGCGTCTTTCGCCGCTACGCGGGTCGAGCGAGATTTTGTCGGCGGGAAAGAGTGCGATGTCAGGGGTTTTGCGTGAATCAGAGGCTGGAAGGGCGAGGATCGAGCGAAGGACCCAGGGGAGTGAGTAACGTCGATTCTGAATCTTACTGTGTCTTGAGCACTTGGATGAAGGCTTCCTGAGGAATGTTGATCTTGCCGATGCTTTTCATCCGCTTCTTTCCTTCCTTCTGTTTCTCCAGCAGCTTGCGTTTGCGGGTGATGTCGCCGCCGTAACACTTGGCAGTGACGTTCTTGCGCAGGGCGGAGACACTTTCGCGCGCGATGATTTTGCCGCCGATCGCCGCCTGGATGGCGACTTGGTAGAGCTGGCGTGGGATGACTTCCTTTAACTTAGCCGCCAGTTGCCGGCCACGCGCTTCCGCCCGGTCGCGATGGACGATGGTGGAAAAGGCGTCGACGGGTTCGCCATTCACGAGTAAGTCCAGCTTGACTAACTTCGCCGCGCGATGACCGGCATGCTCGTAATCCATCGAGCCGTAGCCGCGGGTGATTGACTTAATCTTATCGTTGAAGTCGACCAGGATTTCGTTGAGCGGTAACTCGCAATGCAACATGACGCGCCGGGTGTCGAGTGACTCGGTGTGGTCCATTGTGCCGCGCTTTTCCAAGATGAGTTGGAGGATGTCGCCGATGTTTTCGTTAGGGCAAAGGACATAAGCCTTCACGATCGGCTCGCGAATTTCCTCGATCACGCTCGGGTCAGGCAGATGCGCAGGGTTATCGATGAGGATGGTTTCGCCACGGGTGGTGACGATTTCGTAGATAACGCTGGGCGACGTGGCGATGATGTCCATGTCGTATTCGCGGCGCAAACGTTCCTGGATGATTTCCATGTGCAGGAGTCCCAGGAACCCGCAGCGGAAACCGAAGCCGAGCGCGACGGAACTTTCCGGCTGATAGACGAAGGCCGAGTCGTTCAGGCGGAGTTTGCCGATGGCGGTCTTGAGATGTTCGAAGTCGGCGGTGTTAATGGGATAAATACCGCTGAAGACCATTGGATGTATCTCCTGAAAGCCGGGTAGCGGCTGGCGCGCGGAATGACGCAAATCGGTCATGGTGTCGCCGATCTTGATTTCGGCGGTGGTTTTCATGTTGGCGATGACGTAGCCGACGTCGCCGGCGTTCAGAACCGGCTGGGCGAACATCTTGGGAGTGAACACTCCTACTTCTTTCACTTCGTAGCGGGAGTCAGCGCTCATGAGCTTGATCGGCTGATCGGCAACGACCCGGCCGGAGACGACGCGCACGTAGGAGACAACGCCACGATAAATGTCGAAGACGGAATCAAAGACCAGGGCGCGCAGGATGTCGTCGGCGGGTTTGGCCGGTGCAGGGATACGCCTAACGATCGCTTCGAGAATGAGCTCGATACCGATGCCCATTTTGGCGCTCGCTTCGATCGCTTCCTCGGCTGGAATCGCGAGGATTTCTTCGAGCTGACGCCTGACTGCAGGAAGGTCGGCGTTTGGAAGGTCGATCTTGTTGATCACGGGAATGATCGTCAGGCCTTGTTTATGAGCGAGGTGAACGTTGGCGACGGTCTGAGCTTCGACACCCTGGGCGGCGTCGACGATGAGGAGCGCGCCTTCGCAGGCGGCCAGGGAGCGCGAGACTTCGTAGGCGAAATCAACGTGGCCCGGCGTGTCGAGGAGGTTGAGCCGGTAGGTTTTCCCATCCTGAGCATCGTATTTCATGGCCACGGGATGAGCTTTGATCGTGATCCCGCGCTCGCGTTCGAGATCCATGGAATCGAGGAGCTGATCCTGCTTTTCGCGCTCATGGATCGTGCCCGTGGTTTCGAGCAATCGATCCGACAAAGTGGTTTTGCCGTGATCGATGTGCGCGATGATGCAAAAGTTGCGGGTCAGCTCGATCGACATGAAAGGCCACTATGCGGGCGGGGCGAAGAGTGGTCAATCAAAGCAGGCGCAGCGGACCAATGCGAACAGTCATGCAGAACCGCAGGGAAAGAGTTGGTCGGGGAAAGCCGAGAGTCCTTTTCCCTCAAAAACACGCTGGAGCGACTTTTGTTCGTTAGGCTAAGGGCACCGGCGATGGCGTGTCGAATGTCGGAGTCTGTGACTGCAATTTTGTTTTGCGGCGCTGTGTTTTGACAGCTAGCCAACGGGGGCCAGCAAGATAGGAACGTTAAGTAAGCGCCCGAGGTTTAGTTGAAACCTCGGGCGCACAAGACTAACTCGGATTGCAGGGATCAGGGATTCCTGGGGAGCGCTTTTAGTCGTTAGGCCTTTTCGTAGCGCTTGGAAACTTCGTCCCAGTTTACCGTGTTCCACCAGGCCTTGAGATAATCGGGCCGGCGGTTTTGGTAGTTGAGATAATAAGCGTGTTCCCAGACGTCGACGCCCAGAACTGGCGTGCCTTCGCAGCCGGCGATCGCTTTGCCCATGAGCGGGCTGTCCTGATTGGCGGTCGAGCAGATTTCGAGACCGCCGCTCTTGCTTTTGACGAGCCAGGCCCAGCCGCTGCCGAAACGTTTCACGCCGGCATCGGCCAATTTTTCCTTAAAAGCGTCGAAGCTGCCGAAGGTTGATTTGATGTCGTCGGCGAGTTTGCCCTTGGGTTCGCCACCACCATTCGGGCCCATGATTTGCCAGAAGAAGGAGTGATTGGCGTGGCCACCGCCATTGTTGCGAACTGCGGTCCGAATGTCTTCCGGGACAGAATTGAGGTTGCCGATGAGATCCTCGATCGATTTGCCGTCCAGGTTGGACTTGCCTTCGATCGCTTTGTTCAGGTTGGTGACGTATGCCGCGTGATGTTTGTCATGATGGATTTCCATCGTCTTCGCATCGATGTGCGGTTCCAGCGCATCGTTTGGGTAGGGTAATTTCGGTAATTCGTATGCCATAGTCGCAAACTTTCGGACTGCTCCTGCCGGATGAACAGTTATTTTTTTGCGTTCCCGGCGGTAGCGGACCCTCGGCTACGTTGATGTTGAAGGGCGCAAACTCCTGCGCGCCATTCCGCTGCACCTGAACGAAGAGACGATAGAACCCGGCTTTGGCGGCATAGAAACGAAAAATGCAGATCAGGCCCCCCGCGATCCTCAGGCGCAAGCGGTCGTGTGATCTCGGGATGAATATGCAAGGCGGTCGTGCGGTCCTCGCGAAAACCGACAATGTGAGCGAAGGCTCCCATGACCGGCTCGAGTTGGGTAAAGCCACTGCCGTCTGGTGTCGCGACATGCACCGTACCCTCGGCCGGTTCCCCGGATTTGAGCGGGCGATCAAACGAGAGGGTATACTGGAGGCCGCCAACAGTTGTCGTTAGGCGATCAGGTTCTTTCTGAAGAGCCTCGGCATGGGCATCCGAGATGATGAGCGCCATGGCAAACTCCTGCACATCGGTTGAGATCGGCTGGAGATCGGCCCAAACCCGGTAGTTCCCGGGTTTTTGTGGGGTAAAGCTAAAGTCGAAGCGACCCGGAATGGCCGAGGGTGTGGGATGAATGTGATGGTAATCGGTCAGGCTGCCATCAATGACGAGGAGATGGATTTTGCGCGTGTGCACTTCGCGCAAGTCGTCCAGGGTCACCGGCTCCCCTCTGAGAGTCGTCAGGACGAGATGCGCTTTCATCTCTGCGCCTACCTGCGGCGGCGCCTCAATTTGCACTCGCGCTTTGATCGTATTGAGAAACACACCTGGGGTGAGTGACCTGGCCGAAAGCCGCACCGGCGCACTGAGCGGCATTCCACATTTCGGACAGACGATGCCTTTTTTGCCGACTATGTCGGGATGCATTGGGCAGCGATATTGTTCCGCCAGAGTCAAGGCCTGCCCGATCACCGGGGCTTCGTAGAGTTTCTCGAGCGCGGCGAACCCCTTTTCCACATCAAGAGCCATTGGCAAAGTGGTGACCTGCTGGAGGAGATTTTGGATCTGCATCCCGATCTGCCCGCTCGTCGCCGAGGGGCTTTTGTTGTTTTCATCGCGCAGCGCACCGAGGGCTGAGAGGAGATTGTCGCGCCGCTCGGCGGCCTGGCGGGGTGATTCGGTGAGGGGTTCGCGGTCTTGCAAAATGATGCCCCACGCAATTTCCGTGAGCGAAGGTGATTGGGCTGCAGGAACCGGACTTGGCGCAGTCAGTGCCAACGGAGTCGGGCTCGGTGGCGGTGGCTCGGCTGCGAACGCGAGGCCGCTCAGCATTCCACAAAGGAATATCGCGAGCCGGATTCGCCGCGGTGGGCGGAACGTCGGCGGGAATTCTTGCGACAACATGGGAAGCATTTTGCGCATCAACGATTGTTTTTGGCAATCATCGCCAACACAATCCGACGGGCCCACTTGCACTAGCCGAGGGCAGAGGTTACGTCCACCGGTTTGATCATGGAAAAATCTCCCGTTCGTCGGCTGATCTTGCGCCTTTGCCTCCTGGCGCTCTTGCTCGTGGTGACCGGCGGTTGCCAGCGTAAAACCGAAACCGCCGCACCTGTCTCGCCAACTCCCGGCAGCAAGAACACTTCCGTCCAAGCCAAGCCCTTCGCGGCTCCAATTAGCGGAACTCTGACACCTGCGTTGGTGACCCAGGATGCCGATTCGATCACACACTTTCTGCATTTCCCCAAAGATCCAGAGACGGCAAAGCTCAGTGACATCGTGCAGTTCTACTGCGATGTGACCGATACCGGCACGGTGGAAAGCACCGATGCAGTGGTGGGCAAGAACCCGGCCTTTGAAGCAGCGGTGCAGACAGCGCTCGATTGGGGCCGGTTCGCGCCGGCCACGGTGAATGGCAACCCGGTGCCGGTTTACCTGAGCGGGACGGTGCTATTCGGGCACCGCGACGAACAGGAACTCATCATCGTTTCACTTGCGACTTACGACCGCGAACGGGTCGGTAAGTTTGCGAACTACTTCCAACCGCAGTTAATCGGCGGTTTGCGCCAAACCATGCAAAAGGCATTGGCCGAGGCGAATCGGGGAAACATCTCGGCCGGCCAGGCTGAGGTGGTAGTGAAGGTAGATGCCAGCGGAAAGGTTGGCGACATCACCTCGGTTTCGGAAAACCCAAAGGACAGCGGGCTTGCGCAGATCCTCAACGATGGCCTGCGTCAGAGCCAATTCATGCCGGCTTATCAAAACGGCAAAGCGACCGCCGGCGCAATCAACGTTGTGGCCGATTTCTCGCGGTTCTAGATCCTGGAAGAGCTGCGGCCGGGGTTTGCCAGTCCGTCGTCGCCTGCCATTTTCTTGAAGTGGAGCTGACCGACGCGCCGGCCATCGGTCTGCGAAACCGTCACGAGATAGTCTTCGATCGGCACCTGTTCGCCTTGTTTGGGTAAATGGCCCAGCAACTGAGTCACATAACCGCCGATTGTGCTCACGTCGGAATTCTCCAGCTCGATATTGGCCAAATCCCGCAACTCGTAGAGCCCGAGCCCGCCAGCGACCGTAAATTCGCGCTCGTTGATCTTGCGAAATTCTGCCTTCTCCATGTCGAACTCGTCCTGGATATCGCCGACCAACTCTTCCAGCACATTCTCCATTGTCACCATCCCGACGGTGCCGCCGTATTCGTCGACAACCATCGCGAGATGAGCGTGCCTAACGAGGAAAAGATTGAGTAACTTCTCCAGCGACATCATTTCCGGCACCGGGATCAATTCACGTTTGATCTTCATCAGGTCAGGCGCTGGATCACGCATCATTGGGACCAGCTCCTTGATGTGAATGAGGCCGATGGTGTTATCAAGATGTCCGCGGCAAAGTGGGAAGCGCGTGTGCCTTGATTCGAGCGCCTTCTTTACGTTCTCGTCGAAACTGTCCTCGATATCGAGATAGACGACCTCGCCGCGCGGAGTCATGATGTCGCGCACGACGCGGCGTCGCATATCAAGGGCGTTGACTAAAATGTCGCGACCGATGGAGGAGACCTCGTCGGACTTTTCGCTCTCGTCGAGAATGTGCCGCAGCTCTTCCTCGCTGTGCGCCAGCTCGGAGCCACTGACCGGTTTCAAGCGCAGCATCTTTTGCAGAAGAAAATTAGAGGAAACGTTGAGGAGCCAAATGAGGGGTCGAAAGAGAAGGTGAAAAACTCTTAACGGCCTAACGAGAAGGAGCGAGACCGGCAGCGGGTTGGTGATCGCGATATACTTCGGCGCCAATTCGCCAAAAACGATGTGAAGAAAGGTGATCCCGAGAAACGCCAGGACCACCGACGCTGTCGTCACCAGAGTGGCGGAATGAAGGTGAAAGACGCCGAAGGTGGGCTCCAGGATGCTGGCGAGGAACTGTTCGCCAGCCCAGCCCAGGCCAAGGCTCGCCAGGGTGACGCCGAGTTGCGTCGCCGAGAGATAAGAATCGAGATGAGCGCGCACATGCCGGGCCAGGATAGCGCGAGTATTTCCCTCGTTGATCAGCGTCTCCAGCTGGCTTTCGCGCACCTTGATCACGGCGTATTCGCAGGCGACAAAAAAGCCGTTCAGCGCAACAAGTGCCGCGATGGCGAGAATCTTGCCAAATAGCACCGAAGGCGAATCCCAGTGTTCGGTAACGTCCTCCGCGAGCGTCGCGAAGGCCAGGAATGGAAATGGAAATTTCATGGAGCGGATGCGGAAGGCGCACCCGAGACCGGCGGGAAGATGGCTACCAGCTTGACTTCGTCACGCCGGGAATGAGGCCGGCAGAAGCAAGCTCGCGAAAGGTCAGGCGGGAAATCTTAAAGCGGCGAATGAAGGCGCGGCGACGGCCGCTCACCTGGCAACGATTGACCACACGGGTAGGGCTGGCATCGCGCGGCAGCTGGGCCAGGGCAAGGTAATCCTTCTTCGCTTTCAGCTCAGCCCGCACGGCGGCGTATTTCTTCACCGTTTTGCGTTTGCGCTCATTGCGATTAATCCAGGATGTTTTCGCCATAAAGGAGTGCGGAAAGTAGCGGGAATTGCCTATGACGCAACTGATTTGTTGACCGGGGTTCAGGCGACGCGCGTCATTTCTTCTCGAAAAGCGGAACCCATCTTGCTAACAATCAATGAGAGTTACGCGCCATGTTTCCGCTCCAGACCAAATCGTTGCCCGAAAATGCCGAAAGGCTCACGGAGGCTCTCGAAGAGAGCTTTAGTCAGTTCGTGCAGCCAGCCGGTCATCGCATGGTGACGGTAGAGGACAAAAATTATCCCGAGTTGGAAGCCATTCGTATTTCACTCGACGGCGCGACCGCAGGCGAGCGTTTGCCGGCGCGCCCGGTTCCCGTGGATCCGGTCGAGCCCGCATTGCGAACGATGCATTTTGAAATAACCGGTCGGCCGATCCGTGTGCAAGGAGCAGCGGTCAACCTCGAATGCCGGGCGCGGGAGGTGAGAATCGGCCAGGCGCACGACGCCGGCGGAAACCTGCTTCTTCTGCTGCAGGATGCGAGCGACGGGACAGTGGAAGTTGCGATTTCGCTGCTCGATCTCGAGGCGCTCGTGCGCGCGGGAGCGGGCGCCGCGACCAAAGGGCAGAGCATCATTCTGGAAGAAGTGCGGGTTCAGTTACAAGCGCTCTCCGAGCGCGCTCTCGCCGCAACGGTTTGCGTCCGCGCGCGCAAGCTTTTTCTCAGCGCCGCGATCGAGGTCAAATGTCGAGTGGAGATCGATGAGCAAATGACAGCGCACTTGTCCGGGCTCGTTTGCTCGGGGGAAGGCACGCTTGGAACTCTCGCCTGCGGTTTTCTTGGACCGCATCTGCAACGTTTCGAAGGCCGCACATTCTCGCTTCTGGCTTTGCCGTTAGGCGAAGTGCACTTGCGCGACGTTCGCGTGAGCATTGATGACCACCTGCGTGTGCATGCCGAATTTGGCCATGCGGCCTAACGAAATACGGAAGGACTGTTTCTAAGAGGCTGGGGTGATAGCGGCCGTGAGGTTGCCCGTCTGGCCAGTTTTTTTGTCCTGACGCTGGGTTACCAATCCCGCTTGCGATTTCGGGGTTAAAAAAGAGTTACGGTTGTTTGCTGGCAATTGGTTCGTTAACCTCGCTCCAAGATGGAGAACGCGGCTAACTCCTCCGGTCGAGTGCAGATGCGTGGAGACTTGGTTCTGCTCATAGCTCTGGCTTTGGCGAGATTACTGATTCAGTGCCTGACTGACGGGCGCTATGGATTTCACCGTGACGAACTTGGCGTGCTCGCCGATGCACGCTTTCTCGATTGGGGTTACGTCTCTTATCCGCCGTTTACCCCTTTTATTGCCCGGATTGCGCTGATCCTCTTTGGACCTTCGCTTATTGGGCTGCGCTTCTTTGTGGTCCTCGCTCAGAGCATTGCCATGGTCATCGCTGGTCTTATGGCGCGCGAGCTCGGCGGTCGTCGCCGGGCGCAGGTTGTCTCCGCGCTCGCGACCGCGGTCTCTCCAGTGTCGGTCTCTATGGGGACCATGTTTCAATACGTCACTTTTGATTTCTTATGGTGGGTCCTGGCGGCTTTTTTTGTCATTCGGCTTCTGCGCACGGAAGAGCCTCGCTGGTGGCTTGCGATCGGCGCAGCGCTTGGTCTCGGAATGATGACCAAGTACACAATGATGTTTTTCATCGCTGGCCTGGTCGCCGGCGTGGTGTTCACGCCGGCGCGGCGTTACCTGAAGAGTCCGTGGCTCTGGGCCGGCGCCGCACTTTCGTTAGGCGTTTTCGCGCCAAATATTTACTGGCAGATACACCACCACTTCGTTTCGCTGACTTTTCTCAATCACATCCACTCCCGAGACGTGGAAATCGGGCGGACGAACGATTTTCTTCTCCTTCAGCCTTTTGCTAACGCAAATCTTGTTACGCTGCCGCTTTGGCTCGCCGGTCTCTGGTTCTATTTCTTTTCGCCTCGCGGCCGCCGTTATCGCGCACTTGGCTGGATGTATCTCGTCCCGCTGCTCCTGTTTGTCTTCGCGCGTGGTCGTGTCTATTACATGGCGCCCGCGTACCCGATGCTCTTCGCGGCGGGAGCAATGATATGGGACAACTGGCTGGCGCAGCGCGCCGCCTGGGCGCGGCGGCTGGGATGGGTGACTACTGCCGCAGCCTTCGGTCTCGGCGCGGCGTTCAGCGCCGTTACCATGATGCCGCTCGCTCCGATCAATTCGGCTGGCTGGCGCCTAACGAGCAAGCTTCACGACAACTTCACCGAGCAAATTGGCTGGCCGCAATTCACCCAAACTGTCGTCCAGATCTATCAGTCGCTCCCGGCTAACGAAAAGCCGCACACCGTCATCCTCGCGGGGAATTATGGCGAGGCCGGTGCGCTCGACCTTTACGGACGCAAGGATGGTTTGCCGCCGGTGGTTAGTGGCATCAATACTTTCTGGTGGCGCGGCTACGGGACGTCTTCGCCCGAGGTCGTGATCCTGGTTGGTTTTTCGCGCGAGTCGGCGGAGCGTTTTGCTCAGGATGTCGAATTGGCCGGTCACGTGACCAACCCTTACGGCGTGAGGAACGAAGAGACGCGCGAGCATCCCGAGATTTTTATTTGTCGGCGTTTCAAAAAGCCGTGGCCGGATTTCTGGAAAGATTTCCAACGCTTTGGTTAGGCGAGACGCGCCGGCGCATGAATCTTGGCGGTCAAAAAGCCCGCGACATTCGAATTTCCCGAGAAAGATGCTGATCAGGATCGGATTCGACATTCAATTTGAGCTGGCGGCGCCGACGCCCATGATCCTCTTGCTTTTTGTGCGCCCTTCCCGCGAGGACGATTTGCGCGCCCCGCAGGAACTGCTCGTGATTCCGGAGACGCGCATCTGCCATTACAACGACTTGTTTGGAAATCACTGCGCGCGCCTTTATGCCCCGGCGGGACTGGTTTCTTTTCAACTCGAAACCGTGGTCGAAGATAGCGGCAGGCCGGACCGCGAACGACGCGACCTTCCGCAAGTTCCCGTGCAGGATCTGCCTAACGAGACACTGGCATTTCTTCTTTCGAGCCGCTATTGCGAGGTGGATAGGTTGGGGGACGCAGCCTGGGAACTTTTCGGCAACACCGAGCCGGGTTGGCCGCGCGTGGAGGCGATCTGCGAATGGGTCAATCGGCACGTCACTTTTGGTTATGAATTTGCCGATTCCACGAAAACAGCCTGGCAGGTTTATCAGGATGGCAAAGGAGTCTGCCGGGATTTTAATCATCTCGCGGTGACCTTCTGCCGCTGCATGAATATTCCGGCGCGCTACGTTACCGGCTACCTGGGCGACATCGGCGTGCCGGTCGCGCCATATCCGATGGATTTTAGCGCGTGGTTCGAAGTCTTCCTCGGTGATCGCTGGCACACCTTTGACGCCCGCCACAACGTCCCGCGTATCGGGCGCATTCTGATGGCCGTTGGGCGCGACGCGGCCGACGTTGCCATCACGACTAATTTCGGCAGCGCGTCGCTAAAGAAGTTTCACATCATCAGCGATCTCGTCTCGGCGTAGACCTATTGCTTGCTCAGCCGGCGAAAGAGAAACGCGCCAATAACGATAAAAAGCACGTTGGGAAACCAGACGAGCAGATCGGGATGCACACTCGGATTGGCTCGCATGGTGTCGGCGATGATGATGAAAAGAAAATAGAAGACCGCCACAATCAGTCCGGTGGTGAAGCCAACTGATGTTTCACGCCGATGAGTGGTGATGCCTAACGGAACGCCGATAAGCGCAAAAGCGACGCAGGAAAACGGAAAGGAAAATCGCTTATTGATCTCCGTCCGGGTGGCGCTTCGGTCCTGGCGCCCTCCCGATTTGAGTTGCTCCATCAACTGAGAGAGAGAAAGCGCGGAGCGGCTCGGCCGTTTTTTTTCCTTCTCGTAAAGTTCCTCCAGGCTAATCGGCAGGGTTCCTTCCTGAAGACTGATTCCGTCGCGAATTTTCATCAAGTCATAAGGGTCCTTGGCGTCGCGCTCCTGATAGCGCGCATTGTAGAGGTGAAGCAGGAGACGTTTGTTAGGCAAATCGGTTTCCAATTTTCCGGAGCGTGCGTGCGTTACTCGCACCGGCAAATCGTGTTCGTCCATCTGAAAAACGATGATGTTTTCCAGTTTGTTTCCCTCCTTTTTGCCAACATAAATCTTTCTCCCGGGAAATTGATCGATCACCTGGTCGCCGCCAAAAAGTGCGATCGGGTTTTGTGTCGCGAGATCGAAGATACTGCTGCGCAATTTTTCCTGCGCCGCGGGTGCGACGTCGACGTTCAGCCAAAGACAGATCGCCGTGCAGAAGATCGATAAGAAAACGAGTGGAAGGCAGACGCGTGTCACGCTCACGCCGTTGGCGCGGAGAGCGATCAATTCGTTGTCCGCCGAGAGCCGGCCGAAGACCAGGAGGATCGCGGTCAGTAATCCCCAGGGAATGGTGAAGATGAGGGAAAAAGGCAGCACATAGGCGATGAAAGTGATGAGGAACTCGACCGGTAGATCATGGTTCACGAGCAGCGGGAGCAGCTTTCGAAAAATATTGCCCACCACCAGCACGAGGCTGAGGACTACGATCGCGAAAAGCACATTCACGATCAATTCACGGCCAACAAAGCGATCGATCAATTTCATAGCCGGATTCGGCAGAGTGGCTTCATGATCACTTGCCAACGTGCGATTTCAAACCGCGCGCCGAGAAACTTTCCGCTTTTCGACACTTCTACCAAGGGAATCGTTGACCGTTTGTCCAAAATCTGAGTAAAACTGATCCTCACCTTTAACCGATACCAAACCTAAGAAAGAATTAATGAACAACGAAATCGCCAGCGAGGATTCTTGTTTGTCCCAGACGCCCGCGGTTCAACGTCCAAGTCGCCGCAAGTTCATCAGCCAGGTTGGCGCCGCCCTCGCCGGCAGCGCAGTCCTGGCAAAAGTCTCACCGGCCTCGGCCCAATCGCAAGGCGTTGAGGACGTCGTCACATCGACTGATCCCCGCGTGCAGCAGTTCTACAAGATTCGTGTCGCGACCGCGAAAAGAGAGGCGTCAATTCCAGTGCCGCCGCACACGACCAATGGCGACGAGGAACGCTATCCCGACAAATCGGGCACTTACACCAAAGGCATTCTTCAGGATGGGATCGGCCTGGTAAACCCCCAGGCTTTTCAAACGTTTCGCCGCGCAATCGACACCGGAACTTTTGAAGCATTCGAACAAGTCATCACAGGAGGACCACGCACTCAGAACGGCCCGCTCGGCGGTCGCGCGTTTCCACTCGAAGGAAGTGATGACGTGCAATTCGGCAATGCGCCTTCTCCAGCAAATCAAATAAGGCAGATCGTGGTCCCGCCGGCGCCGGCGGCTGCGAGCGCGGCCTACGGCACCGAACTGATCGAGATGTATTGGGCCTCCCTGCTACGCGACGTGGCTTTCACCGATTACGCTTCCAATTCCACAGCTGCTCAGGCTGCGGCCGAGCTTTCTGCTCAGCGGACTTATGCCGGTCCGCGAGACAGCGCGGGAAATGTAACACCCGACCTACTGTTCCGGGGAGTATATCCCGGCGACACAGCCGGGCCCTACCTTTCGCAATTCCTTCTCCAACCCACCTACATGGGTGTGCAGCCAATGAGCCAGCAAATGGTCACTGTCGTCCCCGGTCTTGATTACATGACGGACCCGGTGACTTACCAACAGGTCCAGAATGGGATCGGTACAGGCCAGACAATACAATTCGACCCACAACTCCGTTATCTGCGCAATGGCCGCGACCTTTGTGCCTACACCCACGTGGACGTCCTTTATCAGGCCTATTTCACCGCTTTGCTGGCGATGGCCACGCTGGGCGCTCCGGCAAATGCCGGTAGCCCATACGTCGGCGCGACAAAACAAAACGGTTTCGGAACCTTCGGCGGACCCGATTTCGCCGCCACTTTGCCTGCCGCGGCGCGGCTCTCCCTAAATAGCGTTTGGTACCAGAAATGGTGGATCCATCTTCGTCACCGTCCGGAGTCGGGCGGCGCGATCGTCCGACAGATTCTGACGGGAAGCGGCAACACCCTCGACGTAAGGTTGAATTCCAACATCCTCAACTCGCAGGCGGTCCAGGCGAGTTTCAGTAAATATGGCGACTACTTCCTCTCTCAGTCCTTCCCCGAAGGCTCGCCGACGCATCCCGCCTACCCAACCGGCCATGGCACGGTCGCCGGAGCTTGCATCACAGTGCTGAAGTTTTTCTTCGACAATGACTACGTGATTCCAAATCCAGTTGTGCCTACAAACGATGGACTGGCGCTTGTTCCATACACCGGTGGTGACGCAGGCCAAATGACTGTCGCGGGCGAACTCAACAAGCTCGCAAACAACATTTCATTCGGTCACGGAATTCACGCGGCCATTCACTGGCGCAGCGACACGTCGTCCTCAATCCAACTCGGCGAGGCGGTGGCGATCAGCATGTTGCAGGATCGCGCCGTGACTTACGCCGAAAAATTCAGCATCGATATCCAGAAAATCGACGGCACGATCGCAACCATCTCGAATCGGTAAAGAGTAGCGTAGCCGGTCGTCAGGCGTTTGCTTCCGGCACGAGTTTGCTAACTTGTCGGTTCATGCCTGACTCGATCTACGACGTGGCGATCATCGGCGGGGGTCCGGCCGGGAGTACGGCCGCGACCCTGCTTGCCCGCGCCGGTCGTCGCGTCGTTGTTTGCGAACGAGAAAAGTTTCCGCGTTTTCACATCGGGGAGTCGCTCCTGCCGGTGAGCATGAAGGTGTTCACGCGTCTTGGAGTACACGAGAAATTCGAGCGCGCCGGTTTTCCGAGGAAATACGGCGGGGAAATGACGAGCGCCTGCTCGGAAGAAGGAGTGAAGTTTTACTTCAAAGACGGTTATCGGTCGCAGACGGATTACTCCTACCAAGTACCGCGCGCTGAATTCGACAAGGTGCTGCTCGATCACGCGAGGGAAAACGGTGCCGAAGTGCGGGAGGAGACAGTCGTTAGGCGGGTGGAGTTTTTTCCCGACTTCGTCGAGCTTCACCTGGAGGAAAAATCCGGGGCGGCCGAGAAGATTGCCGCTCGCTACGTCATCGACGCCAGCGGACGCCATTCGATCATTGGAAGCCATCTCAAGCTCAAGGAAACGTATCCGCACCTGCGCAAGATCTCGATCTTCGCGCATTATGAAGGGATTGAATTAGAAGAGGGACGTGACGCCAACCTGACTCGCCAGGTGCGCTCGGCTGACCGGTGGTTTTGGTGGATCCCTTTGCCTGACGACCGCTCCAGCGTTGGCGTAGTGCTCGATAGCGAGCGCTATCGGCAAGCAAAGAAATCGCCTGAACAATTTCTCGAGGAATCCCTCGCCGAACAGCCGTTCCTCGCCCGACGCATGACTCACGCCCGCCGGGTCACGCCCGCGTATGCGAGTGCAGATTTTTCCTATCGCCTAACGAAGTTAACCGGCGAACGCTGGATGCTCGCGGGTGACGCCGCCGGGTTTATTGACCCGGTTTTTAGCAGCGGAGTATTCCTTGCCTTCCTCGCGGCCGAAGCAGCCGCCGATATTCTCAACGTCGTGCTCGATAACCCGCGGAAAGCGCGTCGGCTCTTTGCCGGGTACGAGCGCCTGCTTCGAACCGCGATGAAAGGCTATCTTCGCTTCGTCAACGCCTGGTATTCGAAGGAATTCATCGAGGTTTTTCTCTATCCGCAGGACATCTGCCAAATCCCGCCGGCCGTAAACGCAGTCCTTGGCGGCAACATCAGCGGGAGTTTCGCCATCCGCTGGCGAATGGCTGTCTTCTACTTCATCGTCTGGCTGCAACGTTACCTGCCACTTTGCCCGCGACGCACCCTCGTCCCGCCGAAGGGAGAGGAGTTGACCGAAACGTTGCGTCCGGCAGCCTGACGAGGATGAGCTCTTCGCCTCGCCCCGTCGGTCTTATCTTTCTTGTCCTCGTCTTCCTAACGAGCTGCGCCGCTTACCATCAGCTTGCTCAGCCCACCCCGGAATGGCAATCGCGCATCGGGCAATTGCAGTATCGCGGACCGAAAACTTCTCTTATTGGCGAAGTGCTGATGCGGTATTCGAGCGCGGGCGATTTCGAACTAACCTTTACGAAAGGCCCCGGCGTTCCACTCCTTACCGTGCGACAGGACGACAAATTCGTTCGGGTGAGCGGGCCCCTCGCGCGCGGTTCGTGGTCAGGTCCGCCTAAGGACGCACCCGAGCGCCTCCGCGGCTGGGTTTCGCTGCGCGACGTTCTTCTCCGTTCGCCTAACGAACCGTTTCTCCGCCACTCCTTCGGGCACGACCGGTTTACCTTCGCTTTCTGATTCCGCGCAGTCGCTGATGTTGTACTCCGAAATTGTCGCTCGTCTTGTCACTCAGCGGCGCGGTTTCGTCTGGCTGGGGGTCGCAATCGTCGCGACGTTGAGCGTTCTCATCCTTATCGCACGATTGCGGCTCGACACCGAGGTCCTGGACCTTCTTCCGGGAAAATTCGCGTCGGTTCAGGGTTTAAGAACTTACAACCGCGAATTCGCCCAGACGCGTGAGCTCACCTTCGCCCTGCTCGCTCAGCCTAACGACGTTGAGCGTCTCGACGAATTCGCTCCCATTTTCGCGGAACGCCTCCGCGGGCAACCGTGGACGACACGGGTCCTGAGCGGTTCGCCCATGGAATCGCCCCAGGGCATTCCCGATCTGCAACGCATCGCAATCCCGCTTCTCCTCAACCTCGATCCGAGATCTTTCGACGAAACGATTACCCTCCTTGAGCCGGCGAAACTCCAGGCGCGTCTCGCCCGCTTGCATGGGGAAATCGAAGCGGGTTCGCCGCGCCCGGAGATGGAGCTACAACTAGACCCGTTAGGAGTGGTCACGCCCGCGCTCAAGCCTTTCGCGGGCAATGCTGCACTCGAACAGAATCAACCGCTCACTTCGCCCGATCGGACTTTGCGCGTCATCCTTGCGGTTACGAATCAACCCGGCATCGGGGCCTTTGATTGCCAGAGATTGATGGACCAGGTAAATCACTTTCGCGCTCAGGCGGGCGCAGGATGGGAGGGTGGCAGCCCGTTGCAAATCCTCGTTACCGGCCGCTCGGCTTATGTTGCGGAGATTTCGCGCAGCATGCGGCACGACATCGTCGTCACTCTCATCGGTTCGATGCTGCTTGTCGGTGGAGTTTTTTTTGCCGGCTTTCATCGCTGGCTTCCGCTGATTGGAATGGGTTTTTCCCTTCTTCTTTGCTGCCTCGTGGCGCTCGCCGTTGGCCTTCTCATCTTTCGACAGCTCAACATGGTGACCATCGGAATGTGCGCCATCCTCATCGGGCTGGGCGTCGATTTCGCTATTCTGATTTTTGGCCGCTACCAGCAGGCGCGTTTGGAAGGGAGCGAACATCCGGCCGCGATTGCCGACGCGATCTCCAGCCTCGGTCGCGCGATTTTTTTTGGCGCCCTAACGACCGCGGTTGGTTTTCTCGCTCTCCTTCTCGCCGGCTCGGCCGGTTTCACTCAGCTCGGTGTGCTGATCGCCATCGGCATTCTGGTGGCAGGAGCTTGCATGACGAGCGTGTTCTTCCTCTTCACCGGCCCGCGTTCCCTGCCATCGCGGCACGATTGGGTTTCCTGGCTCGTTAGGCAATACGTCCGCCGGATGCTGCGCGCGCCCCGCCTCATCCTCTGGCCCGCGCTCGTTTTGCTCGTCATCCTTTTCGGAATTGCGCTACTGCCGCAATGGCCGCTCGTCTTCGACGCCAGCGCACGCTCCATGGAACCAAAATCCAGCGCTGCCGGATACGCCCTCGCAACTATCATGGAGCGGATGCCCGTGCGCTGGGAGCCCGTCCTCGGAATCGTGCGCGCACCTGACGAAGAAAGGTTGCACGAATACTGGCAAAAGGTCGAAGCCCGCTGGCGCGACGCCGAACGTCGCGGCGAGATTAAGAATTTCTCGACTCCCGCCGCGCTCGCCCTTTCGCCGCGCCTCATGGAAACCAATCGGCTCCGCCTCGGTTCGGTGGAATTTTCCGCCACGCGGCGCGCGCTCGATGCCGCGGTCGCGAAAGAAGGATTCAGCCGTCAGGCATTCGCCCCAGCCTTCGAGCTCCTCGAACAACTTGAAGCCGTTTCGCGCGGGACGATTCCCATTCCAAACTGGCGGAGCGCTTTGCCGCTCAGTTCACCCTGGCGGTTTCTGGTCGATCGATATTTTGCCCACGACCCATTGCTTACCGTGGGCTTCGTCACGACGAGGCAGCCGGTTGCAACTCCCGCCCAAAAGGAAATACTGGAGCACGAGCTGCCGGTCGCCGGCGTGCCGATGACGCTCTCCGGCTGGAGCTTCACCCTTACCGACCTCATCCCCTGGTCGCATCGGCAGCTGATCCTCATCAGCACACTGATGGCTTTTTTCGACGCTGCACTTCTGGCGGTCTTGTATCGCGATTGGCGGCTCTGGCTCGTGCAGATCTTCACTCTCGCGCTCGCCATTGGTGCGATGATCGCGACGATGAAAATTGCCCAAATCCCGCTCAACTTGCTCAACGTTCTTGCCTTTCGTCTCGTCCTCGCGATCGGCGTCGATTACGGCATTTACGTCCTGCTTGTCTGGCAAAAAGCCCGCGCGCTCGAGCATGACATGACGGGCGTGCTGAAGCCGGTCCTCCTTGCCGGGCTGACCGCCATTGCCGGTTTTGGTTCGTTAGGCATCGCCAATAATCCGACCCTGAGCGGGCTCGGCGTCGCCTGCGCCATTGGTCTCGCCTGGAGTCTGTTTGCCACCATCTTCTTCACCCTTCCCGCCGTCGCGGCGATAAATGCAAAGAACTCTGCCTAATGCTTCACCCGCTTATTGCGGCCAGCTCTCCAGGCTCCATTCGCTAGCGCGGGCGCAAAAGTTCGATTAATCCATTTCGTTCTCTCTCGAGAAACGAATCCATCATCAGACTCATGACCTCACGTTACGTCCTTTGCTTTATCTTGCTTTCCCGCCTGTTCGTCGACGTCCTCGCTGCCGAGTCGCTCGCGCCTAACGATCTGAAGGCTTTGCTTGACCGCATCCGCGTCAAACGCGCCGCTGCCCCACAGTTACAGGCCGATTTCAAAGAAGAAAAAGAGGTTCACCTCATGAACAAACCCATCAGCAGCTCAGGCAGAGTTTGGTTTTCCGCACCGAACAAATTCCGTCGCGAATTGAATGGCAACTCACCGAGCGTAACCGTGAGCGATGGTCAGCAACTCTGGATTTACTATCCGAAGTTTCAATCGGCCGAGCATTATTCGTTAGGCAAACATTCGCCTCTCGACGCCGGCATCGCCGCCGTCACTGCCGCGCTCAACCTGGAAAATGTCGAGAGCGGCTATCACATCACCGGGAGCAAGACCGCCGATGGTTACGAGCTGCAACTCCTTCCACGCAATCCATCGCTGAAACGGCTCCTCAAGACCTTTACCATCGAAATGAACGGCGAACTGCAAGTGCAACGCACCGAAATGATCCAGCCCAGCGGTGATCACATCGTCACTCTTTACAGGAACGAATCGCGCAATCCGATTCCTCCCGGTACTTTCGAGTTCAGCCCGCCGCCCAACACGAACGTCACGACCCCGCTCGGTCATTAGACGAAGGTCGCCACTCTTGCGCACGATTTTGAAAATTCCATTCCTCGGCTAGCGTTCGCGCATGTTTCGACCGAGCTACATTAAGCATAGCCATCTTCTCATTCGGCACGCCGAGAAGCTGGTTCGTTATCGACGCGATCAGCTGAGCGCGGAGGTTATCGCTACGATCGAAGCCCAGATCGACAAAGTCCGCTCCGCCATGAAGGCGCGCGACCAACGACTTACCCACGAGGAATCCGAAAGACTCGATGCGCTGCTCACCAAGCATACTCCGCCGCCCAAGGACGCGGTCTGGCGGGAGAATGTCGAGGTCATCCTGGTGGCGATTGTGGTCGCGATCGGGATTCGCTCTTATTTCATTCAGCCTTTTAAGATCCCGACCGGGTCGATGCAGCCGACGCTCAACGGCATCATCGGTCATCCTACGACCGAGCCTGCGCCTAACATTCTTCGTCAGGTCCTCGAGTTCGTAGCCCTTGGCCGTAATTATATCAACGTTGTTTCCGATACGGATAACACCGTTTCAAATATTACTTCGCGGAAGTTCCTCTTCTTTTTCACCTTCTCGCGCATTGATTGCGACCATCAATCCTTTACCGTCTACGCGCCGCCGGAAATTCTGCGGCAGGATTTTCAGGTCTATCCCGGTAACACTTATCGCCAGGGCCAAATTATCGCTCGCGGGGCTATTGACACAGGCGATCAGGTCTTTGTCGATAAGTTCAGCTATAACTTCGTCCATCCGACTCGTGGAGACGTGTTTGTCTTTCGGACTGATCACATCTTCGGGATTCGCGAGGATCCCGAGTTCGGCGCCCCATTTTTCATTAAGCGACTCACGGGCACGCCAGGCGATGCGTTGCGAATCGATTCGCCCAACCTCTATGTGAATGGCCGGCCCGCCGAAAGCTTTGGCGTGCGACGGGTCATGTCGGCGCGAACGCCTTATCGTGGTTACTCACAGGGCCCGCCACGAATCGAGCTGGGGCCGGGAATGTCTCTTTCCGGGCTATCCACTCCCGACGCTACCCTGGTCGTTTCGCCACATCGCTACTTCGCCATGGGCGATAACAGTTACAACAGTTACGATAGCCGCTACTGGGGCCCCGTGCCGGAAGAAAACATTGTCGGTCGCGGTCTTTTTGTTTACTGGCCTTTCAATTCACATTGGGGCTTTATTCGTTAGGCAAAATCCCGCGCTGCCATGATCGAGTAATGGAAGGCATCATTACTCCACTCCTCCAATATTCCATCCCGCCCTGGTTCTTGCCGATCCTCGGCCTCGTCGTCGGCTATGGACTGGTCATGATGGCGAATCCGGTGCGTGTGGCTTTGCGGGACGGGTTTCGCGCTGTTCTGCGTTTCAAGCGCCTTTGGCTGGTCTTCGCGCTCTTTGCTCTTGCTTACTCCATCTTCCAATTCGTGACTTTTAGCCCCTTTACCTCGACCGCCGATCTGCGCTGGGAACAGTTTGCTTTGGAAGCATGGCATTGGCCGACCTTTGTCCAAGTCTGGAGCGAGAGCGCGTTGCATACGCTCGAATCCGTTGCGGGAATTTTCGATGCCGCTGCTACGACTTATCCTCTTTCGAGCATCGCCGCTGTTCTTCTGGTGGTTAATTGGCGCGGCCTGCATTTCAGTCTTGTGCGCGCATTGCGCAGACAATTCGGCACCGCTGGCTGGTTGATTTATTCCGCGGTCCTTTGCAGTGCGCTCGCCTCGCTCCTTAAGCCACTTATTTACTGGCTCTACCCGGATCGCGTTTCCTTTCTTTCGCCGGCCCGCTTTCTCCAAATCTCGGTCGTGGTCGATACCGTCGCCTTCATTTTTGAATACCTCTGCGCGGTCTATCTCCAGGTCTACCTCATCACGGTTGCGCTGGCCTGGATTAAAGGCTTGCAGTTTCGCGAAGGTGAATTGCTTCGCTTCGCCGTCCGCCGGTTTAGCTTTGTCGTGAAATGGCTTGGGCTGGTCGGTACTGGTCGGTACGATTCTTCTCCGCTGTCCACTTCTTCTGGCCTACTTCCGCGACATGCCAGGAGTGCTCGATTATCTGCCCGCTGCCCGTTGCGTCATGGCGGCCTTCATTATCTGTTTTGCCACCATGCAGATCTCGCTTGTCCTGCATAATGAGACGCTCGGCGAAGCTTTCCGCGCTCATCGGCAGTTTGTCAGGCGCCACTTCTTTCGCCTCGGCTGGTTTCTACTCATCTGCGGATTGAACTATTGGTTCCTTGAACTGGCCGATGCCGTCGTGCATACCGCCGCCAGCGGACGACTGCTCGCGTTGTTTTTTTGGAGACTGCTATATCTCACCGGCCATGCCTTTCTTACCGGTTGGTTCCTCGCAAGCTGGGTATCGCTCTTCCGGCAATGCGAAGCGGGCCGGGTGAACCGCGAGACCTGGATTCGCTATTGACCCGATGCCGGAAAAGACATCAAGCGCTGCCGAAATAACCCAGGCAAGCAAATCGAATCTCGCGTTTGCCTTTATTTCGTTAGGCAAAAAGCAACGGCGCGATATTACCGTCTTCTACGCTTTTTGCCGGTTGATCGATGATATCGCGGATGCCAGCACGCGGAGCGCGCAGGAAAAAGCGATCGAGCTGAGTATGTGGCGCCAGGCCTTGCGAGGTCAGCTGCCTGACGAACCCGCTCTGGCTCCGGAAGTGCGTGAGCTCTTCTCGCGTTACGCGATTACGCCGCCAATGCTGGAGCTGATCATCGACGGAGTGGAAATGGATCTCACCACCAGCCGTTACCAAACCTTTGCCGAATTGCGCGAGTACCGTTATCGCGTGGCAAGCGCAGTCGGCCTCGTAAGTATTGAGATCTTCGGCTACCAAAACCCGGCTTGCCGCGAATATGCCATCGCACTCGGACTGGCTCTTCAGATAACTAACATTCTGCGCGACGTCGGCCGCGACCTGGAGAACGATCGGGTCTATCTGCCGCGGGAAGACATGCGCCGATTTGAATATGGGCCCGAAGACCTGGCCACGCGGCGTTACAACCAACAGTTCGTTCAGCTCATGCAATTCGAGGCCGCCCGGGCCCATGAATATTTTCGGCAGGCCGCCAATCTCCTGCCCCGAGAAGATCGACGGGCGATGATCAGTGCCGAGATCATGGGCTCGATTTACCACGCCCTTTTACGGCAAATGGAGCGCGATGAATTTCACGTCTTCGATCGGCAATATGGGCTGAGCCGACCGACCAAGCTCTTGCATGTTGCCCGTCAAATGCTGAAGCTTCTTTGAATAGCAAGTGTTAACGTCCGTCTGAACCTTAATCTTCGAATTTATAGCGATATGAGAAAATATTTTGTCCCGGCAGCGGCGGCAGCCGTTCTTCTTTCACTTGGTGTGAGCTCGTGTACCTATCCAGGATATCCAGGGTATGCGACCGCTCAGGGCGCCGGGATCGGCGCCGTCTCGGGCGCGCTGATCGGCGCAGGCGCGGGTGGCGGTCGCGGTGCGGCCATTGGTGCGGGAGCGGGCTTGCTCGCCGGTGCGCTCGTCGGCGCCGCGATTGACTCAAATCAGGCCCAATATTATCACGCGCCTCCGGGAGGTTATCCTTACGGCAAGCCGACTGGCACGCCCGGTTACGTCTACAGTCCCTACGGCTCGCATAACATGATCTCTGTCCACGACATCCCGCAGGGCGCGCTGGTGCGGGATCCTTCGACCGGCGGCATTTTCCGCAATCCCTAAGGTCTTTGCCTAACGAGTCTCGATCGGCGGGTTGATCTCGTATGCGGCGAGGTCAACCCGCTTTCTTCTGCAGCTCATCGACGAGCCGGCGCGTTGCTTCATCCATCCGTGCCAGCTCCGGCCAGCCGCGGTGATAACCTTCGCCGGGTAATTTGCGCGTCGCGTCGAGACCCATGTGCGATCCGACATTCTGAATGCTCGGCGCGTGGTCGAGTGAGTCACTGGGATTGATGATAATCGTGCTGTCGCGTTTTGGATCGGTATTGGCGCAGAGCCGGAAGAGCACTTCACTTGTGTTGTGCACATCGCAGTCTTCGTCCACCACCACGATGTATTTGCTAAACATCATTTGTCCCATACCCCAGAGACCATGCATGACTTTGAAAGCTTGATAAGGATACTGTTTGCGGACGCTGACAAAGACCAGGTTGTGGAAAACTCCTTCCGCCGGCAGGGCCATGTCCACGATCTCGGGGAAGTTCATTTTAAAAACCGGGAGAAAGATCCTCACGCTGGCCGAGCCGAGGTAAAAGTCTTCCATCGGCGGTACGCCGACGATAGTTGCCGGATAGGTTGCCTCGCGCCGATGAGTTATGGCGGTGAGATGAAACACCGGATAATCTTCGAGCGCGGTGTAAAAACCAGTGTGATCCCCAAATGGGCCTTCCGGTCTCATTTCGCCTGGTTGCACGTAACCTTCGAGCACGAAATCCACGTCCGCCGGCACTTCCAAGTCGTTCGTTAGGCACTTGATCAGTTCGACTGATTTCTTGCGCACAAAACCGGCGAAAAGAATTTCATCGAGCCCGTCCGGCAGGGGCGCCGTGGCGGCGAAGGTGTAGGCCGGATCGCCGCCCAGGGTTACCGCCACTGGCATGCGTTCATTTCGTTCGTAGTAAACTTTGCCATGTCGCGCTCCCACCTTATGCACCTGCCAGTGCATTCCGGTCGTTAGGCTGTCATAAACCTGCATGCGATACATGCCGAGGTTGCGCGAGCCGGTTTCGGGATCGCGAGTATGAACGTTAGGCAAAGTAATGAAGCGCCCGCCGTCTTTCGGCCAGCATTTCAGAATCGGGAGATCGTTCAGGGTAAAATCGGCCGCCTGGCTGGCATTATCGAAACGATGCACCACCTCCTGACAGGCGGCGGATTTTACCTGCTTCGGTCGCGCGTGAAGCAAATTCATCCCTTGCTTAAGCAGGGTCCAACCCTCGCGCAGATCGGTCGGAGGCTTGGCCTTCAGGATGAGTGCAATCTCCTGCGCGAGATCAGCCACGCTTTCCACCTGGAGCGCAAGCGCCATCCGCTTCTCCGATCCCATCGTGTTGATGGCGAGCGGGAATTGCGAAACTCTGCCTCCCACTGTCGGCTTTTCGAAAAGCAATGCCTTGCCACCGGCGGGTGATTTCATTTCCCGGTCGGCCCATTCCGCGATCGCCAGCTCTGAATCTACCGGCGTCGCGACGCGTCGCAGTTCACCTGTCTTTTCCAGGACGCTGAGAAAGTGTGAAAAGGAAGGATAAGCCATCGCCTCGAATAAGATGCTTTACTCCGCTTTCAGTCAACTGGCTAGCCCGCAGCTTGCGTGAGCCAGGCCTTCCGGAAACATCCAGGCGTCTCTGAGAAGGCTATCCGACCAAAACCGTCGTAGCTATTCATTTGGCTGCTGCGGGATTATCTGGCAGAGGTAGCGATGTGGCCTAACGGGTATAGGTCTTTGTCAGCGTCAACGCACCTGCCGTCTGTAGTGATCTCAGGCTTTGCCGTCGATCCGCTCTGCGATCGTTTCCTCTCATGGTCGATCCACTTTATCAAGGCCAGCAAGCACGAGCCCGCCAAGGGAAGGACGAAAGTGGTTCGCACAAATTGTGCTTCTTCTTTCCTGATACCGACAGGATCTGACGCCGGTCAGTTCAGAATCCGTGTTTCGGGGACGCGACCCAGCCGCGGCTGCAATAGTCACTTAGAGTGAGCAGCAGCATGAGAAAGAGCCAGAGTAATCCGGTGACAGCGGCCAGGTGAAGCAGGCGACTGCTGCCTTTGATGTGCATGAAAAAAAGCACGATCAGGATGGTCTTGGCGAAAGAGATAGCCAGAGCTATGACAAGGTTGAAGACGCCGAAGTTCACATAACCCAGGGTCCAGGTCAGGGCGAGCAGGCCCATAAGCCAGAGACAGTTAGTCCAGTAAACCTTGGGAGAGTAAGCCTTGTCCATCACCTGTGTCCTGCGAGATAAAGAAGTGGAAAAAGGAACACCCACACAATGTCGACAAAGTGCCAGTAAAGGCCCGTTATCTCTACCGGCATGTAATTTCCATTCTGGAATGTCCCGCGCCAGGCGAGGAGCGCGAGCACCAGCATGAGAACAATGCCGATCGTGACGTGAATGGCGTGCAGACCGGTCATGGCAAAGTAGAGCCAGAAGAATATCTCAGCCGCCTGTGGGTTGGCTTCGTGCCACTGGAACGCTGTGCCCGGGACGAGATGGTCGACAAAGTCTTTGTGATACTCGAAGCCTTTCACGACCATAAACACGATCCCGAAAAACGCCGTCCCGAGCAAAAACCAGACGAGCGGCCTCCGGCGCGTGAGCTGCGCGGCACGCACCGCCAGCGCCATCAGTGTGCTGCTGAAAAGAAGGATCGCGGTATTGGCGCCGCCGAGAATCACCTCCGTATGACGGCTCGCCGCCGCGAAGACGCTGGGAAAGAGATAGCGGTAAACCGTATAGCTGAGGAAGAGGCCACCGAAGAAGAGCACTTCGGTGGCGAGAAAGATCCACATTCCAAGCTTGTCCGCTTCGTGCTGTTGCTCAAGGTCGTCGAACTGCTCGGCGACCAAACTGGCGGCTTCGCTCATCGTTCAATGACTCATCGAGCGTGACGAGAAAACTGCGTGGCTCTCATTTCGGCAGCGAGTTTTCTCCACTCCAGGAGAAGCTCGTCCTGCCGGAGAACCTTTCATTCTTCATCATCGAAATAGTCCAGCGCTTCGCCGCGGAAGAGTCTTCGTTCGGGGGAACGGACGATCCATTTGTTGCTATCGGGATAAAATCCGGATTCGCCGACAGGGTTGTCGGCGACCACGTAAAGCACCAAATCTGCGTCGCTATTGTTGATGAGTTGATGCGCTTCGCCCGGGCCAAAAATGAAGGCGTCGCCTGGTCCGATCGGCGTTTTGCCGCCTTCATCGCGCACCAGGCCCTTGCCCGAGATGACATGGTAAAATTCCCATTGCGCCGAATGCGAATGATAGGGATACGGCGTTTGCCCCGGCGCAATACGCAAAATCTCGATGGCGAAAGGATGGCGCGCGCGTGCATCGCCCTGCGGATCCCAGCCGAGCGCCTCCGAAACTTCGCGACCCGTGCCGGCGAATTTCCCTTTTGGTGATTTCCACACCAGCTCTTCCAGCTCGTTGCTGTTGATTTTTTTCATTGCGAACCGAGTTCGTTAGGCAATCTGTCGCTCGCCGAAACGGGCGCGCGATCTGGCAATCGCCTTCGCCTTTTCGGCGTCACGATCGCGCGGCGGCGCGTGCGTCACGAGCGAGTGGAGCAGCTCGCGCGAGACCGCGGCGACTTTCTCCACCGCGTGCTCGAAGACGGCTTCGTTCGCCTTCGATGGAACGGTGCAACCGCTCACCTTGCGCACGTATTGCAAGGCAGAGGCGTAGATTTCCTCGTCCGTCGCGGGCGGTTCGAAGTTATGCAACGTTTTGATGTTTCGACACATGATGAATCCTCCTCCTGAGCATGGTTGAGAGCAAAATCGCTTTCCGCCAATTGTCGAGATCGATTCTCGCCCGCGGCGATTCCTTTGGAATCTCTTTCCGCTGGCAAATCGACGGTCTCGGACTTAAGTAGACCGCGCCATGCCCGCTCCTTCCGGCTCGCAACCTGTCTCGGTCGTTACCGGGGGCGCCGGATTCCTCGGTTCGCATCTCACCGATCGTCTCCTGGCCGAAGGCCATCGCGTGATCGCAATCGATAATCTCATTACCGGTCATCTGAGCAACATCGAGCATCTCGCCGGCAACGAGAACTACCGTTTTATCAAACAGGACGTGACCCAATATCTCTTTCTGCCCGAGGAGATCGAATACGTCTTTCATTTCGCCTCGCCCGCCAGCCCGATTGATTATCTCGAGCTGCCGATCCCGACCTTGAAAGTTGGCGCTCTCGGGACCCACAACACCCTTGGGCTCGCCAAAGCGAAAAAGGCGACCTTCCTGCTCGCCTCGACTTCGGAGTGTTACGGCGACCCTCTTGTTCATCCGCAACGCGAAGATTACTGGGGCAACGTAAACCCGATTGGGCCGCGCGGAGTTTATGATGAGGCAAAGCGTTTCGCCGAAGCGATGACCATGGCTTACCATCGCTATCATAAGATCGATACCAAGATCGTACGCATCTTTAACACTTACGGCCCGCGCATGCGGCTACGAGACGGGCGCGTGGTACCGGCTTTTATTGGTCAGGCGCTGAGTGGCATGCCGCTAACGATCTTCGGCGACGGTAACCAGACGCGCTCCTTTTGTTACGTGTCCGATTTGATTGATGGTATCTATCGACTTTCGCAGTCGGACTTTCATGAGCCGGTGAATGTGGGTAACCCAAGGGAGATGACGATCAAACAGTTTGCCGAAGAGATCATTCGCATTATCGGGACGAAGTCCGGCATCGAACACAGGCCGTTACCGGTGGACGACCCAAAGGTGCGCCAGCCCGATATCTCGCGCGCGAAAAAGATCCTCGGCTGGGAACCGAAAGTGGAGTTTGAAGAAGGCATCGCGCACACCATCGAGTATTTTCGGCAATGGGTGGCTCGGGCGGAGCATCGCTGACCTTCAATACTGGCTGGCGATCGATCCGAGCAGGCCCACAAATGTCCCACGAGCAAGCCTTAACTGTTGAAAAGTTAGATACGACGCCAGCTTTGCCCTCGGTTCTATTTGGGAAATGGCTTCGACCAACAGGATTGCTTATTGCTACTTTCGCGCTAGCTCTGACGAGCTGCTCCCAGAAAAACCACGATTTCGAGGTCGCGAAATCGGCGGTTGCCCAGGAGTTGGTCTCGGCGGACACAACGCATTTTTGTCCGATAAGTGAGGCCATGTTTTCGACAAAGGACGGCGCACGGTCAGTGAAGCTGTGGGTTGAGACTCAGAACAAGCTTGGCAGGCAGGTTCGGACCCATTTTGAAGTAACGATTGATCCAAAAAGCGACTCTGTCACGGGGGCGACATGTCTCGAATGCGCGGCGGAGGACGAGAATCAAAAGCTGCCGGAGGCGATGACCGAATTGCAGAAACTCACTTCACCTCCAAAATAGAACGCAATCGAGCTCACTGCTGACCTTCATACTGGCTAGCGATCATGATCACGAGATTCCTGAACGCGAATTCGTCGTCTACGGCGCGTGTTATGCCGAATGTCCGCGCCGCGTGGCTACCGAATCGGGTCGGACGGAATTACTTGCCGCGTGTGGCTATAACCGTTCTATTGCCAGGATGAAAATTGCGGTTGTCCTTGCGCTTTCAGTTCTTTTGTTCGGATGCACCTGCATGGAGGTGCATCGGCGAAGCACCGCGGAACTAAGAGCGCGTTATGTGCAACTCGAGCGCCAGCTGGCTTCCTATCATCCGGAAGAAACCGACAAGGCGACCCTGCGACGCTTTGTCGATCTCACTGAAGAGGAGCACAGCGTCGAACGCGAACTCTTCCGCCGTTGCCGCGCAGGCGATCATGAGGCCTGCCTGCCGCATTTCCATCTCATCGCGGCAGACCTCTAAAGGTTCATTCAAGATCGGGCAGAGTCACGCTTGCCGAGACTCGTGTACACATTCGGTGTGCAGTTTAAGTCCAGGCTGTAAGAAAGCGGCAGTGTGTTCCTCTGCCTCCCTCATTACCTTTCTGTGAAATGATTGACATTCTGGAATCACTGCAATCGAATCAGATCTAGCGATGATCTGAATCTGGCGGAGACGCCTTTTCGCCTGGGGAGCATCCCCACCTCTTTCAGACCTGGAACCCGCGGTTATAAACCAGCCAGGCAAGAGGAGAACTCAAATGAAAATTAAGAAGACGCCATATATCATTGCCGCTCTAACTTTCTGCGCATTACCGCCGCTTACCCGCGCCGAATGCACGCAGACCTGCGACAACCAAAACACCGCTTTTGGACAAGATGCCCTTTCACACGATCCTGGCCCGTTCGGCTTCGACACCGCGATTGGATTTGAGGCCCTAACAAATACCACTGGTGTCAGCAATACGGCCGTCGGGACCTTCGCAGGGGAGAACATCTTGACCGGAGAGGGAAATACCGCTGTGGGAGATTCGGTGATGGGAGCCATCTCCGATTCGGACGGCACCGCTTCGTTCAATACGGCAATTGGCGGCCTGGCATTAGACGGAACCAATGGCGATAACAATACTGCGGTTGGCTATCAAGCGTTATCTTTTAACGATCAAGGCGCCAATAACACCGCCTCCGGGACCAACGCGTTGATGAACAATGATAGTGGTAACAACAACACGGCCGATGGTTACCAAGCCCTCAACAAGAACCAAACTGGCAATGACAACACCGCCACGGGCCGGGGCGCGCTTTTCAGTAACACCGCGAGCAACAACACCGCCGACGGCTCCCAGGCGCTGAACAGAAATATAACCGGGACAGATAACGTCGCGATTGGCCGGCTGGCGATGTTTAATAACTCCACGGGCAGCGATAACATCGCGATTGGCCGGGGCGCGCTCTATGGCAATAAGACAGCCAGCCAAAGCACCGCCTGCGGTTACAAGGCGCTCAATACGAGCACCGGCACTGCTAACACGGCGTTTGGTTTTCAGTCGCTCCTGGCGGATACAACCGGATCTAATAATGTGGCGATCGGCAATTCGGCTCTCGCAAATAACATATCGGGCACCAACAATATTGCCGTGGGCAACTCCGCCGGTTCTCACCTCACCACCGGCGGCAGCAATATCGATATCGGCAACGCTGGCCTGGCGACCGATAGCAACATCACTCGGATCGGGTCCGGCGTAACTGTCGGCTGTTATATCAACGGAATCACCGGCGTGACGGTGAGCGGCGGCGTGGGCGTGATCATCGATTCAACCGGCCACTTGGGCACCATGACTTCTTCAGCCCGTTACAAGGACAACATCGAGCCGATGAAGAAAGCGAGTGAAGCGCTCCTGTCCTTGGAGCCGGTCACCTTCCGCTACAAGAAAGAGTTAGACCCACAAGGGATTCCGCAATTTGGCCTGGTGGCCGAGGATGTTGCTAAGATCGATCCCGATCTGGTGGCGCGCGATGATCAGGGCAAGCCTTACTCGGTCCGCTACGAAGCCGTGAACGCGATGTTACTTAATGAGTTTCTGAAAGAGCATCGCAAGGTGGAGCTGGAGGAAGCGGAACTGACCGAGCAAGCGAGCGAGATTGCGGAGCTAAGAACTGCACTGGCCAAACAAGCTGAATCACTCGACAAAGTGACCGCCCGGCTCGAGGCCCGAAATTAAAAGCTCCTTCCAGGTTCAAGATACAATCTACCTGTTTTCCTCGCGGATGTTCCCGGGTTCCTTTCGGATTCGACCCTCTACTCGCCTACTTGCAATAACGAATCTTCGCCTGCCGGAACTCCTCGGCATAATGCCGGAGCCAATATTCGCGCGCAAGGAGGCCGGGAAATAATGCAGGAGTCAATCTTTGCGTCAGCAAGGATCGGAAGATAAATTCCAGAGCTGCAGCTTGCGTGAAGAAGAGCGACTGCGTTCACTCACCTTCGCAAACCAGGACGTAAGGCCTGCGGTGACCCAGGCCGCGATTCCGCCAACCCAACCACGACCGGTTGCTCGGAAAGCCAATCTTTCAATCCAGGGACTCTCGACGTGATGCGATAGGCGCTGGAAATGCCTCGACTTTGGATATCAAGTGTACGGACACGGCCCGATTACTTCCTGCATGGATTCGCTCGCGAACAATATTATCAGCAGTTGTTGGGACGCCTTTATTGTTGTCTGGCTGCTGGCGGCGATCTTCACCAAGCGCACGGTTTACCGCGAGAGCGGAGCCCAACGTTTGGGTCACATGATCCCGATCCTGATCGGCTGCTATCTCCTGTTTCGCGGTTACCGTTTCCCGTATCCGTTCAATTTCCGCATCATTCCGCACAATGACTTTATTCTTATTGCTGCCGCGATCTTATGTGTCTGCGGAGTTAGCTTCTGTTTCTGGGCCCGGGCGGTTCTGGGACGCAATTGGAGCGGCACAGTTACCGTGAAAGAAAATCATGAGTTGATCGTGCGCGGTCCCTACCGGCTGGTCCGCCATCCGATCTACACCGGCTTGCTGGCCATGGCCGTCGCAACGATGATTCAGCAGGGGCGCATCGCGGGGATTGTTGGAGTCATCCTTATTTTCGTTAGCCTGTGGATCAAATCGAGCCACGAAGAAGACGTAATGGGCAGACAATTCCCCGATCAATACCCCGGTTACCGGGAAAGAGTGAAACGGGTCGTTCCGTTCGTCCTTTAGTTCCGACACTCGGAACAGAGTTACTTCTTCAAATCTACCGGGTTTGTCAGAGCGCCTGGATCGAAAGGACCTTCGCGCCCGGCCACCATGCAGGATTTTCTATTGGCCTTTCGAGACGATCGGCGATCTCTTCGCCGGCGGGCATGATTTCGATCTTGTTGGCAAAGACGACCTCGGACGGCCGCCTAACCAACCAGCGCAATCGGTCGCCGACGAGTCCCTCGATCCGTTGCTCCAGACCCGGAGCCCCAGTCACGGGTTTTTCGATTTCCACGATCACCAGGAAACTCTCTTCCCCGGCGTCCATGAAAACTCTAAACGTTCCAACGGCTGGCGGCGTTTGAGATTGATTCATTGGACAATCTTCCAGCGAGAAACGGCAAAGGCAAACGCGGCCAATGATTTTGCACAGTTCGCCATCCAGTCCACACCGGCTTACCAGCGATGGGCATCGCGACAGTGAATTCAACAGGGACACATCGCGGGAATCAGCGGACTAATCCTTATATTCGTTAGTCTATAGCTTAAATCGAGCACGAAGAACGAAGTGATGCGCAAACAATCCCCAATCAACACGCAGCCTATCGAAACCGAGTTAAGCGAGTCATCTCGTTCATAGTTCGGTTCCGATAACTCGGAACAGTTTCAGCAAGGGCGCTGTTTAGTCGCTGAGAACGCCTGGACCCTGGATCTCAAATTAGGGACGCAACCCCGATTGCTTCCCCCGGAGTAAGAATACGATCCTCATTGGAAGAAGGTGCGTCGGCGTACCGAAACCAAATGTTGCGGCTCAAGAGATCTTTGATATCTTGAGGCTCGCGAGCCGGGGGCCCGGAAAAGCGCGGGTTCCCAATATGTCTTCAACTGGAGGATTAGGGAATGAAAGTCGTCGGCACGAATGATCATGGCGATGCCGTCCTCGGGACGAGCACTGGCGGAGGTGCAGGGGTACGCGGCGTAGCCAAGGGGGATAACCGCAATGGCATGCACGGCATTGCGGCCAACGGTGATGGCGTGGTGGGCGAGAGCACCAAAGGCGGCGCGGGCGTCCGCGGGATTGCCAAAGGGAAAGGTCACATAGGCATGCACGGCATTGCGGCCAATGGTGATGGGATGAGGGGCGAGAGCACAAAAGGCGGCGCGGGTGTCCGCGGGGTTGCCAAGGGAAAAGGTAACATAGGCATGCACGCCATCGCGGCCAACGGTGATGGCGTGGTGGGCGAGAGCACCAAAGGCGGGGCGGGTGTCCGCGGGATTGCCAAGGGAAAAGGTCACGTGGCCGTGCACGGCATCGCGGCGAATGGTGATGGCGTGATTGGGACAAGCACAAAAGGCGGGGCCGGCGTGCGGGGAATCAGTAACAGTACCGATCACGCAGGAGTCACAGGTGAGAATAACGCAGAAGGACCGGCAGGTCTGTTTTTTGGCAACGTAAAGATCACTGGCGACCTGACCATGGCCGGCGGTGATATCCTTCTCAATAACGGTGACTGTGCGGAAGAATTCACTATCTCCGACGCCGAAGCGAGTGACCCGGGTACGGTGGTTGTAATCGATGAGGCGGGGACGCTGCGTCCGAGCAGTCATCCCTACGACAAGAGGGTTGCCGGAGTCCTTTCTGGCGCTGGTGGGTATCAACCGGCCATCACCCTGGATCGGAAACCGGACCATCGAAACCGCCGGCCCGTCGCTCTGCTCGGCAAGGTCTGCTGTAAAGTAGACGCTACCTACGACTGCATCGAGGTAGGGGACCTTCTGACAACTTCTCCTACTCTCGGGCACGCGATGCGAGCGACTGACGCTGGGCGAGCTTTCGGCACGGTCATCGGCAAAGCCCTTGCCTCACTTCGGGAAGGACGAGGAATGATCCCCATCCTGGTAGCTTTGCAGTGAGTCTTGCTTATGACCTCAATCCGGGCGCTGGCAGATTGCATCGGTCTCCCCAATAATTTTTCTGTCCTGCGCAACTTTTTCGGCTTTTTTCGCGGGACGTTACCCCCGGATCCCAGTGGCATCCGAGTTACTGTCTCGCTCGCTCATCAGGCCGGTCGCCTCAAAGGGCCGCACTTCAATCTCAACGTCATTGCAGTCGGAGCAGACAATTTTACCGACGGGGACCGAAGCGTGGTCGATTTCGCCATCTTTAGGAGTCGTCAGATTTACTCTCAGGTAGGGGTGGGAGTTGGACGAGTCTTGCATTTCCAGGTTTCCGTCGCTGCGGCTCACGGACTGGATGCGCCGACTACGGAAGGTCAACTTGAGGATATCTCCAATCTCAAGGTCGTAAACAACGACGCTTTGGATATTTCAGTTCCGCATGCGATGAATGTGAGCAGCAACGGCGGAGTTACTTTAGGGTTATCGCCCCAGCCCGGCCCCTGCGTGGAGAAGGACCAAAAAGGAATGAATGGATCGGTAGTGGGAGTTTTCTCCCCCGACCAAACGGCCCGCTCGTTTTCCCACGAACTGGGGCATAATCTCGGGTTAGGGCACCAAAATGATCACCATAATGACCTAATGTGTCAGAGCGCCTTCGCGAACAGTATCCGCAATTCTGTTAACCTAACGACTGACCAGGGCGACACGATCAAGGGCCACTGTCTCATGAAAAAGGGATGCTCGGGAAAGGCGAATAAGAAATGACCCGGAATCAGGCAACTTCCAACACAGACATGATAACCCTCGATCCCAAGAAGTTTAGGATCGATGAGCTGCATAAGATGATATTTGAAGGCAAGGGCCCTTTGCCGAAAATCCTGGCGCTTTCCGTCTTAAGACGAAAGGACTACCCAGACAAGGTGAGGGATCTTAAGCGCGTCCTGATGAACGAACGCGAAGAGCCGCGGACCAGGCACGCTGCAGCCATCGAACTGGGCCGGATCGGTTCGCCAGCGGCTGCCACAGCGCTGCGACAGGGTTTAAAGGCAAAACAGAGTCTAGTCGTGCGTGGCGCCAAGTCTGGTTTAGCCGCCCTCGCAGAGGTGGCTCCAGACTCTTCTCAACATTGGCCCCAGACGCTTCTTCGTTACCAAAAGGGCATCGCGGAAACGAAAATCCCTTTCCCTGCGCCCTCTAAGTTTATTGCACTCGGTCCAGCGAACGAGGTCCCGTTTCATCCGGCCAACAATCAAGCCGCGGCGATCGCCATCCAGCATATAGCCGCCTCTGGCCTAAGTTTGCCTCTTAGGGCACAGAATGCGATTGCCCTCCAATGTGGCCAGCGAGATCTCCTCTTGCTCTTCACGGAAAGCCTTATCAATGGAGAGGCGGCGAAATCCAATCGACCGGCAGTTTTGGGCGTAGTTGCAGCTCATTACACCGAGGAATCAGACCACTGGTCTCCAAAGTATCTTGTTCTTTCCCAACCTTCGCGCCAGTCCGGTGAGTTACAGGTTCTTGTTATTAGCAGCACTGGCGTTGTCGTCCTGGGCGGGACGGCTAAGCTGGCCGGTCAGCATGCCGATTTCGCACTCAAAGCCGTGCGGCAACCGGGTACGGTTCCAATAGAGGTAGAAGGCGCTTACGACAGTGGCGAAATTCATCTTACCCGCATTCGATCTCAGCGGACGATGTTGGGTACCGATGATGTAGAATCCTGACGCCGCGAAGCATGGGAGCGCGTCGATAGTTGATTGCCGATTTCAAATCGTTACAGAGGTAGAAACTATCAAGCTGTCGCTCAGGTGAAATCTTGGCAACTGGCTTGGTTCAGGCCGCGCTGCAGGCGAGGAGGATTGGCAAATCTGCTACGACTTTTTGTTGTCTATCGCGAATGACCTCTCAAGGCTGCTCGTGTGAAGGTAATCGCCGGCACGATGAACCTTTGAGCAGCAAGTTGTTTTCATTGCCGGTCAGGGTCAGAGCTTACTTTCGGCCAGGAGCGAACTGCTGGAGCTGCAGCCGTCGAGACGCTAAAATGTTGCCCGGCGGTAGGTCGAAAGTTAGCTCTGACCCCGCGAACTCTTTTCGATCGGCGGGGAGCATTTCGCGCGTCTGCATCGGAGGTTTGACACTTCGTCGGCAAGTTGCTATGAGCCGATCATGAGATCATTTTCCTGGTCCGACGTCCTTCTTCGCCCGCGCCAGCGAGCTTCGCTCTGCTGTATCGCAGGTGTGTTCATGTTGCTGCTCGGTCTTTGTCCTGCGCCGGTTTACGCGCAGAAAGAACTGGCAGGAGTAACGATTGAGACATTCCCGGTCGGGTCTGAGCCTTACGATATGGCTTTTGACGGTGCCAATATCTGGGTGACCAGCAAGAACAGCGACAACGTAACTGAGCTGCGTGCCAGCGATGGGGCCTTTCTGGGAAGTTTCCCCGCTGGGGGAACAACCTCCGCGGCGACCTTTGACGGAACATATGTCTGGGTGACCAATAATAATCCATCCCAACGGCAAGTCACACGGCTGCTCGCGAGTGATGGCAGTATGCAGGGAAGCTTCCCTGTTCTGGGAAGTCCGGGAGCGATTTGCTTTGACGGAACCAACATATGGGCTGGCGGCCAACTGGCGGCTGTGGTCACGAAATTGCGGGCGAGTGACGGAGCCAACCTCGGCAATTTCTTTACGGGTAATTTTCCTTCCGCCATTATCTTTGACGGCACAAACATCTGGGTAACCAATCAGTTGGATGGGACGATATCGAAATTGCGACCTTCAGATGGAAAGAAGCTTGCAACCTTTGACGTGGGTGGAAATCCAGTAAGCATCGCTTTCGATGGGGCAAACCTTTGGTTCACCGATTTGTTTGCCAGCAGCGTGACCGAGGTGCGCCCTGGTGATGGCACCATTCTCAGGCAGCGGATGGTGGGTGGTTTTCCGACTCACCTGATCTTTGATGGTTCGTCTCTCTGGGTATCAAACGAAGGCGATTTCGGCGGGGGCCATGCCGGCGTGTTACAGCTCTCGCCCAGCCGGGGCCAGACCGAAGCCCGTTACAAGGTCGGAAAATTTCCAGAGGGAATACTCTCTGACGGTACGAGTATCTGGGTCGCGAACTATTCGGATTCTACTGTTTCAAAAATCACTCCTTAGCCTGTTCATATGCGCGAGATCCCGGTTATTGATGCTGGCATCGTCGACTTAGAAGTCGAGGAGCGCCCATCTGGCGGTTATGCTGGCTTTACTCGGACGATTATGGCGCGACTCCCGGTCGCGTCAGTGTAGGTGCCACAAATCCATCCATGGTTGTTGATGCCTGAGAAACCCGCGCTGGTGGCGCCGGGATCGTAAACGCTGGCTCTGCCTTAGGAAAGTAAGAAGACGGCGTGACCACCGGCTGCATTGGTGATGATTCCCAGTTTCAAAGATTTCAGGGAGTCTGCTTCGGCGTAGCTCTACTCTTCTCCCATGTCCTTATCTCGCGGGCATACTGGTCGACCCAGCGCACCGCCTCCGACATGGGTTGAGTGTGAATAATGCAGCCGGAAATCGTAGGCACAGCAGTAGAGCTTTGGCGATAGGGCGCCGAGAGCGTCTCATAATCTGCAGGACCAAGCTGCCGAAGTGCAAAGAGGGCGTACATCTGGCCCGGCGGCGTTGCCTCGCGCAGAAGCTTGCGCAATAGCGTTTCTGCCTCTGGCCCATCCCGGACTTCCCGCATTGCGAGCTCCTCAGGCGTGATCGTGCCGGCGACTCCCACACCGCCGATGGCGAAATGGTCGGCCGCCTTCACGGTTTCGTAAGTGGTCTCTTTCCCATATGCACACCGCAGAGATAGTCCCGCAACCAATAGGACAACAAACCCAACGTGGAGCTTCTTCCGGAATTGCAGCATGGCCTTCGTCACCTAACGAGAAACAAGATCAGCAATTGAGCCCGATCGCAAGTGAAGTGCGGCAATGCGCCTGGGTTTCAAGAATGATTCCGGGATAAGAAGCTGAGGATGCAGGTTCCCGTCCCGCCGTGGCTACGGCGAATTTGTCCGCGAAACGGAAAATGCTGGCTTTTGACCGGACTTCGTGTGAAATGACAATCGCGATGGAAACCCCCCTCCGTCTGACCCTCCTAGCAATCGCCTTCGCCGCCTCTTCGCTTGCCCAAGATCCGGCGAAGGATTTTCGGATCCTCAAAATCAGCCGCGATCTGATTACGACGCCGCAATTTAGTTACAGCGGCGCCGAGCAGCAGCGCGACACGCACGACCGGTGGCTGCGCGTGGAAGTGCAGTTTTCCGCGACGCCCGATTTCACCGATGAACTGATCTTTAAGTATTACATCGCGATTGCCGGCAAGGTTCTCACCGGCGAAGTAACTCATGTTCATATTCTCGCTGGTCGCGAGCTTTACTCGGTCATGTACGTGTCACCGCACGCGCTAGCTCATTTCCTTCAAAACCGGCCACCGAACACGAACTCGGTTGAGAACGTCGCAGTGCAGATCCTGCAGAAAGGCGAAGTGAAAGATGAACTCAGTCTGGTTCGGTCGCGGGTCGATTGGTATAACTCACTTCCAATGTTCCCCGGTTTTGTTTTGAACAAGAATGAAACGCCGTTCGCCCCGCTGTTTTGGGACCATTACGAGCAGATTAGGACAACAAATCACTAACAACATTCCATGGCGACGTCTCCCCAGATCGTTAGTCTCAATCTCGGCTCGCAGACTCTGAGCGTGGCCAGGTATCAGATTCACCCTAACGATGGCCTTGTTCTTACCGGCTATGAGCGGCAGGAGGTTCTTTGTGACTCACTGACCGAGAGCGATCGCGAACGCCAAATCGCTGAGACGCTCCCCGGCATGCTGCGCGCAATAGGTCTTAGACCGGGACCAGTCCATTACGCCGTTTCGAGTCAGATGGTGTTCACGCGTTTCGTGAAACTTCCTTTGGTCGATTCGGAAAAGATCGAGCGCATCATCGGCTTTGAGGCCCAGCAGAACGTGCCATTCCCGATCGATGAAGTGGTTTGGGATTACCAGGTCGTCGGGTCGGAGTTGGCGCAGGGCGCAGAGGTCGTGCTTGTAGCGATCAAGGCCGACTTACTGGAGGGAATCAACTCCGCGGTCGAGGCCGCAGGGTTACAAACCGAGTTAGTCGACGTCGCAAGCATGGCTCTATGCAATGCTTTTCGTCATAACTACACAGAGCTAACTGATTGTTCGTTAGTCATCGATATTGGCGCCCGGACGACCAATCTGCTTTTCATTGAGCCCGGAAAGATTTTCAGTCGCAGCATTCCGATTGGCGGTAGCTCGATCACTTCCTCGATCGCAAAGGAGTTTGGCGAGTCATTCGCTGCCGCCGAACTGCGCAAGAAGCGCGACGGATTCGTGAGTCTCGGCACTCCTGAAGACGAAGGGCTTGATCCGGAATTGGCGCGTGTGTGCAAGATAGTGCGCAAGACGGTGACGCGTCTGCACTCTGAAGTCGCGCGTTCGATCAGCTTCTATCGCACCCAGCAAGGCAGTCAGCCGGAGCGAGTCTTTCTTTGTGGCGGAACCGGCGCAATGCCTCAGCTGCGCGAATTCTTTCAAGAGAAATTGCAGCGGCCGATCGAGTTTCTGAACCCGCTGCGCAACGTCACTCTCGGCCGCACCCTGGTGGTCGAGGATGTCGTGCCCTCCGCTTATTTGTTAGGCGAACTCGTCGGCCTTGCTTTGCGCGGAAGGATGAGTTGCCCAATGGAGCTAAGTCTCCGGCCGGCGAGCGTCGTCAGGCGACAGCGCCTCGAGAAGCGGCGACCGTTTCTTATTTTCGCGGCGGTCTGCTTCATCCTCGGTCTGCTGAGTTGGGCATTCTATTTCATGGGCGCGGCGCACGTCGCGACGCAGTTGACCGGCGGCCTGGCAGGGCGATGTCGATCGAATGCGCGGGGTCGAGCGGCGGCTGAAACAACTCAGCCGCGAAATTGCCATGCTCGATGCCGCAGCCACGCCGCTGTTGAGAGCGATCGATGATCGTGATGCGTGGTTGAGAATCCTTGACGATCTCAATGCGCGTTTGCCGAACGAGGATGTCTGGATCACGGAACTGGCGCCGACTTCGGGCGGGCGAGTCGTTGATCAAGGCATCGCGGCAGCGAACGCCGCCGCACTCATTCCCGCGTCTCCGCAAGGGCACACTGGCAGCCATCTTGCGAAGCCAGCGAAAAACGAGCGGATGATCGACGGGGTATTCGTTAGGGGACTTTACCTTTACAACCCGAAGCAGCAGGAAGTGGTGGTCGATTATTTTCGAAACCTGATTGCCTCGAACATCTTTGAAGTCGATCCCGACAGGCAATCGGAAGTCATCCGCCCGAGTACGCCGACCAACACGGAGTGGGCTTATCCCTACGAGCTGCGGCTCAGGTTGCGTCACCCGTTCGCGCTACCATGAATTGGTTTCAGCAGAATCGCTTTCTTGGTGTTTTCCTCGGCGCGCTCGGTCTCGCGACTCTGTTTTGTCTTTGCTTTCTCTTCCACGAAAAACGCGCAGCTCATGATGCCACAACGCGGCTCGAAACGACCGTCAATGAACTGAACCGCCTGCGCCGGAGCGTTCCCTTCCCTAACGAGAAGAATTTGCGCAAGACAAAAGCGCAGACGGAGACCTATCGCGCTTCACTGTTTGCTCTCGAAAGCGAGCTACGGGGATGGATGCTACCAAAGCTGCCGCTGCAGCCTAACGAATTCCAGGCGCGGCTCCGACTGGCGGTGAACGAGGTCGAGGCTGCCGCTGCGAAAGCGAGGGTGCAATTGCCGGCCAGCTTCCATCTCGGCTTCGACGAATACGCCAGCTCGTTACCGAACGGCGAAGCTGCGCCGCCTCTCGGGCGACAACTGCGTGCCATGGAGCGGCTCGTGAACATGGTGATCGAGGCGCATATCGATTCGTTAGGCAGCCTGATCCGCACGCCGCTGCCGGAAGAGAAATCCGCCGGGCACATCCCAAACACGGCGAACGTGCGTTCCGCTTTGAACTCCGAGACTGTTTCGCAAAAGATTGTCGATTTCAGTGCGATCGACCTTTCCTTTTCTGGGAGCCCAGCCGCAGCGCGCAGGATTATCAATCAGATCGCGGCGTGCAAAGACCAGATTTACGTCATCCGCACGCTGGTGGTGAAAAACCAGGTCGACAAAGGTCCAAAACGCAGTGAATCGGAAACGGTCGTTGCGGGGTTTGCGCCTGCGCCGAAAAAGCCTGCTTCTCCCGCCATTTCGCTCGCGCCAAAGGCAACGAAAGAGGAGGGGATCACCTTCATCGTCGGGACCGAGCATTTGGATCTCGCAGCCAGGATCGAGATCATGACCTTCTCGTTTCCGGAAAAGGGGGCTCGTTAGGCAATGGAATGGCTGAGGGAGAAATACGATCGCGCTCTCGCTTTCGCCGCCGCGCTCTTTCTTATTCTGTGTTTGGTCTTCATTTTTTTCGGAGCAACAAGCTTCCGCGAACGCTTCAGTGTCGGGCAAAATGTTCCGTCGCCTAACGATGATGTTGCCACGGGGAAGTCGTCCCGGATCGCCTCGGCCTCGCAGAAATTGCAGGCACCGTCGCAATGGGAGACGAGCGGCCGCTCAGGCCTTTTCGTGCCGGAGAAACATTTCATCGGCGCGAATGGCGAGCCGACTGCCTTGCGGAACACGCTTCTTCATCCACCCGTGCCTAACGAGTGGCTGGAAGAATTCGCTCTGCCCATGGCCGAGCCCGACGTCCTCACCCAGGATCCGGATGCAGACGGCTTCACAAACCGCGACGAATGGGAGGGTCGCACCAACCCAATCGACCGAGACTCGCACCCACCCTACATCTCGAAACTCAGCCTGCGCTCCTCCTCGGAGGAAGCATTTCCACTCCTCTTCACGTCCTCGATCGGTGACAGCTACGCGATCAACAACCTTGATCGGAGGAAGCCAACCCAATTCCTGCGGCTGGGAGAGATGGCCCAAGGCACAAAATACAAACTGACGAACTACAGCGAAAAACACACGATCAATAAATACGGCACAACGGTTGACATATCAGAGTTGACCTTGGAGGAGGTCGAGACTCACGGGGTCGTTAGGCTGGTGAAAGAGAAGCCAACCATTTCGCCCGAGTCGGTGGCGAATTTCATCTACACCTGGGGTGGGACCGAGCAGATCTTTTCGGTCAAGAAAGACCAGGAGTTTTCGCTGAAACCGGAGGAGGAAGTGAAGTATCGCCTGAGAGACGTGCGACCGGACAAAGCGGTCGTCGTCCCGATGGGGAAACCCGAAGAAACGATCGAGATCGGTCTTGCCGGCAAACCAGCTCCATTGCCGGGAATGTGAAGCTGGACAGACGAAGCGCTCGTCCAACGATCGGCGTCCTCAGATTTCTTCTTGCCGTCTTTTCTGACGGTCGCTACAAAGGCGAAATCCCCCATGAAAATGTTCCCCCGTCCTTCCGTTTCCCTTCCTATTTTCGTTCTCTTTTCTTTCCTTGCCGTCCGGCTTTCGGCGGAAAACGTGCGCAGCATCGCAGAGCACGAAGTGGCGCGCCGGCAGCTCGCCATCGCGCAGGCGCAAAGCGCGCTCGCGCGTGGCCGCCTCGCGAAGAAGGCGAAAGATTTCGCCAGAGCACAGGAAGAATATCGCCTCGCCCTGAGTTATCTTCCCGACTCACTCGTGAGCGGCAAAGAGCGGGACGAAGCGCTACGCGAATTTTGCGACAGCGGAGTGAAACTGGCGGAAGAACGGATCGCGGAAGGCAAATATGGCGAAGCCGAACAGATCGTTAGGGAAATAGTCAGCAATCGCTACGACCCGAATTGCCGCGCGGCCGCCAGTCTGCTCGCTCATCTGACGGAGCCCGGTTACTACAACAGAACCATCGGTCCGAAGTTCATCGGCAAGGTGGAGGACGTAAAGAAGCTTCTGGCCGACGCTGACGGTTACTATCAGTCGGGCCGTTACGATCTCGCCTTTAAGAAATATGAGCAGGTTCTCCATCTCGATCCTTACAACGTCGCGGCCCGGCAAGGCGAAGAACGCCTCGACCTAACGAAAACGCATTACGGCGAGGAAGCATACAACGAGGCACGCGCTCGCCAGCTTTGGCAGGTGCAAAAGGGTTGGGAAGAACCAGTGCGGCTGTACGGCCAATCGGTTAGTCCAATTCATGATCCGTTCGCGCGGGACGCTGGCGGCACCGCGCGGATCACAAACAAGCTGAACAGCATCATTATTCCCAAGATCGAGTTCCGCGACGCAAGCATTCGCGAAGCAATCGATTTCGTGCGGGAGCAGGCGGCGGCTGACGATCCTTCCACCGAGGAGAAGAAAGGCGTGGACATTGTCTTGCGCACGACATCGTTAGGCAGACCCGAAACATCTGCTTCCATGCCGTTCCCCGAGAGTGCGCCAACGCCGCACAGTGCGACCGTTGAGCCGACACCGGTATCGATGGCAAAGCCAGCGGCGACTTCCGTTTCCGCGACCGACTCGCGCATCACGATCACGCTTACGCAGATTCCGTTAGGCGAAGCGCTGCGTTACATCGCAGGCCAGGCCGGGTTGAAAGTGAAAATCGAGCCTTACGCTGTCTCGATCATTCCAATTAACGAGCAGAGCAACGACCTCTTCACGAAAGAATATCGAGTGCCGCCGAGCTTCATCGGCAGCTCGGTGAATATTGGCGCCAATCCGCTCGACCGTCCCGCCACACACACCACCGGCGGGAGCGGCAAAGACACGCAGGAAACAACTGGTGGGCAGCAACTCGTCAAACGCCAGACCGCACTCGATTTTCTTAAGGACCAAGGGGTGCCATTCCCGACGGGCGCAAGCGCAAACTTCCTCCCGCAAAGCAGTCGGCTCGTCGTTCGGAACACCGAAGAAAATCTTGAGTTGGTCGACGCGCTCGTGGAGCAGGCGAATGTTGCCGGACCCAAGCAGGTCGAGATCGAGGCGAAGTTCGTTGAGATCACGCAGACGAATCTGAAGGAACTCGGCTTCGACTGGTTATTAGGGCAATTCAACATCGGTAACCATCAAGTCTTCGGCAGCGGCGGCACTCAGGGCACAAGTCCACCAATCGACCCTCAAAATTTTCCCTTCGTCAATTCAAGTGGACAACCGGTCGGCACCTTTCCCGTTACGGGAGGCAATCGAAGCGGAAATCTTGCCATCTCAGCCAATGCGCTCGATGCACTGCTCTTCGGTGTGCCGGGCGCGACTTCGCTTGCGCCAGGTATTTTTGGTCTGAGCGGCGTTTTCACCGACCCGCAATTTCAAGTCGTTATCCGCGCCTTGAACCAGAAGAAGGGAGTCGATCTTCTTTCCGCGCCGCGCGTCACGACCAAGAGCGGGCAGCGTGCGGTGATCGAGATCGTCAGGGAATTTCGTTATCCGACGCAGTTTGATCCGCCGAAGATCCCGGACTCGGTGGGCAGCAACGTCGGCGGTAATCTTGGCGCTTTGGATCCTGTGACCGGTCTTTTTAGTGGCGGTTCGGTCAACTCGTTTCCGGTAACTCCCACCACTCCGACCAGCTTTGAAACGCGTAACACCGGTGTAACGCTGGAGGTCGAACCGGTTGTCGGACCGGATGGAGTGACGATCGATTTGAATCTTGTCCCGCAGGTAGTCGAGTTCGAAGGCTTCATCAATTATGGAAGTCCGATCCAGACAACGACGGCTGGTCCGATGGGCGTGCCCATCACGGCAGTGATCACGCCGAATACCATCAACCAACCAATCTTCAACTCCCGCAAAGTGACGACGAGCGTGAGCGTCTGGGATGGCCAGACTGTTGTGCTAGGTGGGTTGATGCGGGAAGACGTTCAGAAGACTGAAGACAAAACTCCGATTCTTGGGGACGTGCCGCTAGTCGGACGCTTGTTCCGCACCAATGCCGAGCAACACATAAAGCGCAATCTCGTCATCTTTGTTACGGCGCGACTGGTGAATCCGGCGGGACAGCCGCTCCACAGCCTCGAGGAAGAAGAGGAAACCGAAACCATCAGTCAGCTCGAGCCTCCGGCCTTGCCCGAAGTGCCATCTTATAAGAAGTAAGAACGAGTTCTGCTGCGTTCGTGGGCTCGAATCAAACGAGCGGCCAAAACGTTTGTGGGAATGACGGTCGCTCAGGGAAGGCAACAGATTCCTTCCCTCCGCGACAGGTTTACGCGAGACTAAGGCAGCCTCGTTAGGCAAATTTCGAACGGCGATGTCCAAACCGCACAACGTCATCGGTATAACCGGCGGCATTTCCACCGGTAAATCCACCTTTGCAGAACGTCTCCGCGAGCGGCTTGGCGCGCGTTTTTTCGATGCCGATCGCGCCGCTCGTCAGCTGGTCGATCACGATCCGGAAGTGCGTCAGCTGGTGGAGGCAGAATTTGGTCCGGAAATTCTTTCTACAGATGGCCATTTGAATCGGAGCGCGCTTCGCGCCATAGTTTTCTCCGACCAGGAAAAGAAGCGCGCACTCGAGCGAATCTTGCATCCGCGCATCCGCCGTCAGTGGGCCACTGAAGCGGAGACCAGCCGCAAATCCGGCGAGATTTTTCTGGCCGATATCCCACTTCTTTATGAAACCAAAGGTGAAATTCTATGCGATCGCGTGGTGGTGGTTGCATGCTCCGAGGAGATCCAGCTGCAACGCTTGATTACCCGCGCCCGTCTCACGTCTAACGACGCCCTAGCCATGATTGCTTCGCAAATGCCGCTCCCTGAAAAAATTTCTCGCGCCAATCACACGATTTGGAATAACGGACCGCTTTCCGCTCTGGTAGCGCAGGCCGAGATTCTGGCGGGTTTTCTCGCTCTACCGTAGATGAAACAAGGTTCCAACAATCCAACGGTGGCGGATCCGTTGCCGGCGGCCACGGAAGTGACAATCGCCGACGCGCCTGACGAATCGAATTTGGCTAACAATTCTGGGCCGCCGAGCGAAACTCCGGTGCCGGCTCCGCCCGAGCCGCTCGAAGTTGAAGAACTCCAGCAACTCGAACCGGCGGCGCTCCAACACCGGTTCGCGAAAGCCGGCTTGCACGCTCATCCCGGACGGACGCGGCATCAGCTCATCGCTGATCTCGTGCGTCACGCTGTGCTCAACGGTCAGCAGGTGCGGACGAGTGGTTTTCTGGAACAGCCGAACGACGGCGCAGCCATGCTGCGTTCCCTGCGCTACAATTTTCTCCACCTGCCCGAAGACATTGGCGTGCCGCATTTTCTCATTCGGCAGTTTGGATTGCGACCGGGTCAGGCGCTGCGCGGCACAATCCGTCCGCCTCGCGACCGCGAGCGCACGCTCATGCTCGATCGCCTCCTCGCAATTGAAGGTCAGCCGCCGGCCGAATGGGAATCGCCCACCGCCTTCGACAATCTCACGCCGCTTTTCCCTCAGGGGCGTATCATGCTGGAAAACGACGAGCTCGATTCTACCTGCGTGCGGGCGATTGACTTACTGACGCCACTCGGACGCGGCCAGCGTGGCTTGATTGTCGCGCCGCCGCGCGTTGGCAAAACCATCCTCCTCAAGCAAATCGCAAAAGCGATCCGCAAAAATCATCCCGAGATTGTTCTCATTCTGCTTCTGGTCGACGAACGGCCTGAGGAGGTGACCGATCTGGAGCGCGAAGTCGATTGCCAGATTTACAGTTCGACTTTCGATGAACCGCCGACAAGACACGTGCAGGTGGCGGAAATGGTGAGCGAACGGGCGAAGCGTTTGGTGGAACAAAAGAAGGATGTCGTCATCTTGCTCGATAGCCTAACGAGACTGGCTCGCGGCTATAACTCTCTCGTCAAAGGCAAAGGGCGCACCATGTCGGGCGGCGTCGAGTCGAAGGCGCTCCTTAAACCAAAGCGTTTTTTTGGCGCGGCGCGCAATGTCGAGGAAGGCGGCAGTTTGACGATCCTGGCTTCCGCTTTGATCGATACCGGCAGTCGGATGGACGAAGTCATTTTCGAAGAATTCAAAGGCACAGGAAACATGGAGCTGCATCTCGATCGTTCGTTGGTCGAGAAGCGGCTCTATCCGGCCATCCACATCCAGCAATCCGGCACCCGCAAGGAAGAGCTGCTCTATCACCCCGAGGAGTGGGAGCGGGTAAAACTCCTGCGCAAAATGATGGCAACCATGCCGCCGCTCGAAGCGATGGAGTTATTGATCAAAAACCTGCACGCGACCAAGACGAACGCGGAGCTTCTTTTGGGCGGGTTGCGGTGATAGCTTCCGACGCACAACTTGCCGATCTGCTTCCCCGGCTGTGTCACCATCGCCGCATCGCGGTCGACACCGAGGCCGACAGTTTGCATTGCTACTTCGAGAAGCTTTGTCTGATCCAGTTGACGTTTGATGACGAGGATTTGCTGGTTGATCCGCTTGCCTCGGTCAATCTGCAGCCGCTCTGTGACGTCTTGGCAGAGAAGGAAATCGTTCTTCAGGGAATGGATTTCGATCTGCGGCTACTGCGCCGCACTTTCCATCTGCCGGTGCGGGATGTTTTCGATACCGTGATTGCGGCGCGCATGCTCGGCCTGGGTGAATTCAGTTATGCCGCCCTCGTGCAACGCTACTTTGGCGTTAGTTTGGCGAAGGGCTCGCAAAAGGCGAACTGGGCTCGACGGCCGCTTCCGCCCACGATGGAGGCTTATGCAAAAAACGACACGCACTACCTTCTCCCGCTGGCGGCGATGATGGAGGAGCAAATGCAGTCGTTGGGCAGAATGGAGTGGTTTCGCCAATCCTGCCGCCGCGCGCTGGAGCAGACCCTGGTCGCGCGAGAACGTGATCCCGATTCCATCTGGCGCGTTACTGGCAGCGGAACCTTGCCGCCGCAGGCTTGCGCGGTTCTGCGCGCGATCTGGCTCTGGCGCGATCGCGAGGCGCAACAGGCCGATCGTCCAGCGTTTCACGTTCTGCAAAACACGGTCATGCTCGAGGCGGCAAAGAAATTTGTTTCGGGCGAGACGCCGAAGCTCCCGTTCCTTCCGGAGCGGCGACGGCGCGGATTGTTAGCCGTGGCCGAAGCGGCCCTCGCGTTACCGGAGGAGGAATGGCCGCAAAAGCCGCTGCGTGTGGCCCGACTCCGCACGCCGGGCTTCGACAGGAAGGTGGAAGCCTTGCGTCAGCGGCGCGACCAACAGGCAAAAGAGCTGGCTGTGGATCCGGCCTTTATTGCCGCGCGCGGTGCGCTGGAAGGTATCGCGGCCGATCCGAGTCGGAGCCAAACACTTTTAGTCGCGTGGCAGCGCGAATTGCTCGGCTTGTAATTCGTCAGATCAAGATTGAGGCGAACAGGATGGATCTGGAAGCCTTTCGCGATTACTGCCTGGCCAAAGCGGGCGCGAGCGAAGACATGCCTTTCGGGCCCGACGCCATCGTGTTCAAGGTGCAGAACAAAATGTTTGCTCTCGCTTCGCTCGAAGCGGTTCCACCGCGCGTGAACCTCAAGTGCAATCCGGAACTCGCGCTGGAATTACGTGATCGCTACGAAGAGATCCAACCCGGCTACCATATGAATAAGAAACACTGGAATACAGTCGAGCTGAATGGCCGCATTCCGGCAGTCGAGATTCGTAAAATGATCGATCATTCCTACGACTTGGTTGTGGCGCGTTGGCGTAGGAAACGGTGAGGTAAGCGGGCGGGCACCGCGCCAGCAAAGGAATCTTGCCGGCGTGGCGTTCCTGGCCTGGCGGCGGCAATCTTATCCTTCCCAGAAGAACTTTGTCGGCCGCTCCATCTCTGCCGAAAGACTGCGATGCACGGGACAGCCGAGCGCCGTCTTCTCGAGCAACGCACGCTGCGGGTGATCGGCTGGAAGCGGGATATGCACCTCGGTCGTTAGGCGACCAACCCGGCGCGGGGCGTCCGCCATTTCCTTTTGCACCTGCACGGTCAGGCCTTGCAGTTCGACGTCATGACGTTCTGCCACGATCGCCATGGTTGTGGCGATACAGGTGCCGAGGGCGGTCGCAACGAGATCGGTCGGCGAAAAGGATTCGCCTTTGCCCATGTTATCCGCAGGTGCATCCGTCTCGAGAATTCTGCCCGAAGGACCGTGTTTCGCGCTGCAATGCAATTTCCCAGTGTAGTCGATCGAAATCTGGACCATGGCTTGAGCATCGGACCTCCCGGTGAATTCGTAAAGGCGGTTTGCCTAACGTCATCGCGGAGATCTCCCCTCGATGGATTTCATCGAGCTGCGCCGCGTGACCGCCTTTCCTAACTCTGGCCGAGCCAGATCAGTCCGGCAATCACGACAAGGAAATAGGGAACGAGCGCGGCGGCGCCTGGATACTCCTTCGCCATGCGTTGACCGAAAAAGAGCGCGAGCAAGGTGAACCCGGCCAAAGCCACAGCGTAGAAGCCGATGGACGCGTCATGTCGGACGAGAACCAACACGCAACCAATCGCGCTTAGCGCACCGGTAGAGAGTTCCATGACCGTAATGATTCCGAGTAACAGCGGTACCATTCCGGCCAGTGGGCTCTTTGCGAAATGTCCGGTCAGCCATTCCAGATTCCCGCGCCGATCGATCACTTTATCGCCGCCCGATTGAAGAAAAAGAATGGCGAAAAATGCGGAGATTAAAACCTGGAGGACGAAGATAGCGCCGGCGGACGAATGGAGTGTGGACATGCCGCCGATTGTAGCATGATTGATATTCCCCGACAGGCGCGCTATCGCTGCGTTCCAAGTCGTCGCCGGATCGCCATGGAATAACCCTTGCGCCTGACAGTCGGCTGGACATTATTTGCACTCCGCCGATTCGGCGGCTAGCGCGGGTGTAGCTCAGTGGTAGAGCACCTCCTTGCCAAGGAGGACGTCGCGAGTTCGAGTCTCGTCACCCGCTCCATCTTGCGATGTTAGGAGATTTCGTACGTCGTAATCTCGAGGCGGAGACCATTCAGGTCGCGAAAGTAGATCGAGTGCGCGATGCCGTGATCCTCGAAATGGAAGGAGATGCGGCGCTGCTTCAATTCCTCCTGCGCCCTGACAAATCCTGCGCGATCGGCGCGGAAAGCAAGATGTAGCATCGGCCCACTGCGGTCGGCGGCTTGATCCCGTTCTTCAACCGGAAATAGAGCCAGGGCGGTTGAGCCGATCCCGATAAACGCAGGTATGCCATTCCATTCGTCGGCATGCCAGCGCTCAAACCCGAGGACTTCGCGATACCAGGCGACTGTTTTGGCGATATCCGGAACAGCGATCGCGACGTGGTCGATTCCTTCCAGCTTCATGCGTAGAAAAAGATTGTTGCCATACCGGCTGCGCGTCAAAATTTCCGGTCGTGCTCGTTGTGCCTCCAGATCGTCGCAAGTTTCTCAAACTGCTTTCCGGTGCGACCACTGCGCTCTGCACGGCTCGGTGGTCGCGCGCATCGGAGAGTATTCGATCGGATGTCGTTAGGCTATCGATCATTCACACGACCGATTTGCATGGTCACATTCTGCCCACAGTGGATTACGAGGGGCATTCCGGCCTTGGTGGTCTCGCGCGTTGTGCTACGCAGATTGCGGCGTGGCGGCGGGAGAATCCCAACTCCATTCTCATCGACGCCGGTGACGTTTATGAAGGCACTCAATTTGGCTTTGGCGACCAAGGCCGCGCGATGATCGAGCTTTTCAACCTCCTGCGTTACGACGCCTGGATCATCGGCAACCATGAGTTCGATTGGGGCATTGACCCATTTCTGCGCGCGGTGAGCCGCTCGTCCATGCCTGTGCTCGCGGCCAACACCACGCTCGCCGGTAAACCTGCGGGCAGCTTTGACGAGCGCAATCACCCCTTTGCGCGCATCCAGCCACTCCTCCTCAGGGAGATTGCTGGGATCAGGCTGGCAATCGTGGGCCTAACGACGCCCGGAATGCCTTTCTGGTTTCCGCCGAGCTTCACAGAAGGAATCGAATTCCTGGATCCCATCGAGCCGACGCGGAGAGCCATTCAACAGGCGAGATCGTTAGGCGCGCATGCCGTCATACTTGCGGGGCACATGGGTTTGAAAGAGCGAACGGGCGGAGACGACTTCGCCAATCGTGCCATCAGCCTGACAGCAGAGTTCCCCGAGGCGACCGTCTTCATTGCCGGTCATACTCACCAGCCGATCGAAAGCCGCCTAACGAATGGCGCCATCTTCACTCAGGCCGATCATTTCGGGATCCACATCGGCCGGGTCGATCTGCTTTTCGATCGCGATTCAAAGAAATTGCTGCACCAGGAGGCGCACGCCGAACTTTTGGACAGCCGCGTTGAAACGGATCCTGTCATCCTGAGTCGCACAAAACCGCAGCTGGACGAAGCGGCCAGCATTTTGTCCCAACCCGTGGGCGAATTAGCCGAGACCTTGAGCGCGCGAGATCGGCTCGGTGAACCAAGTCAGATTGCGCTTCTGATCGCGGCGGCCATAACCGAAGCGCTCGCGGGGCGCGGCGTAACGATCGACGGCGTTTTTCACGGCTTGTTCGATGGCCACCCTTTCCATAAGGGGCAGAAAACGATCGGCGATATCTGGCAGATTCTTCCTTACGAAAACTTTCTCGTCACCGCCGAATTGGACCCGGTTTCTCTTAAGGTGATGATGCAGGAAACATTCGAGGTCCAGGAGGCGCGCAGCCTTGCCGGATTCCGCCTTGAGGTGGAAGGCGACCAAAAGAGTCGCCGCCTAACGAATTTGCGGCTGGCCGACGGCCGCCCGCTTGATCTCACCCGGCGCTACCGCGTCGCGCTCAATACCTTCGACGCCAGCAGCGCCGGTCATCGATTCATGAAGTTGCGCGAAATGCTGCAACGTCCCGAGGCGCGGATGACGCCTCACCCGATCCAGACTCGCGAGGCGCTTATCGCCTATTTTCACTCGCACCGGGTAATTCGACGCTCGCTAATCGAACCCTCACGGCCGGCTGCGCCCTAACGACTGGTCGGCTTCAGCTTCGCACCGGCCGCACATCCCAGCGGCCGACATTCGTTTTGGGCGAAGCCGCCGCCCACGCGATATCGCGCACGAAAAGATTAAACGGCAGCTTCAAGCGCGAATAGCGCGTGGCCGTGCCGCTCAGAGGAAGATAACTCACCCTCTCAAAATAGAATCGGAGGAGCCGATCCAGTTCCTCGAAGGAAAAATGGTGAACGTGCGTTTGCTCCCCCGAGAGCCGTTTGCCACGGAGCACTTTCCAGCGCCGATGCAGGTGATAATCCAGCGGCACAGAGCCCACGAAAAGACTGGCCGGTTTTTTCTTCAGGATTCGATAAACCTCGCGAACCGTAATCGATGGATAAGGCAGATGCTCCAGCACTTCCGTCATCATTATGGCATCAAACGCGTCGTCGCGAATGGCGATGCCGGCGGTGAAATCCATTTCCGTGCAAGGAATCCCCGAAGCGCGTGCGGCTTCAAGAGCTTCAGGATTAATATCGACTCCATACCAGCGAATCCGGCCAACCAGCTCGATCAACGCGCCGCCACGACAACCCACATCCAGACCGAGGCTCCCTTGATCATGATGATTCGCATCGAGGTGTTTTTGAAAAAAAACGGCTTTGATTTTTTCGTGCTGACCGCCCCGACCCTTGTAATTGCGCGTTTCGCTGTACTGCTCATAGAACTCGCGAATCAGCCGCCGTCCGCGGTCGGGCTCGTGCAGGAGAAGTTGTTCGTCGAACGGGATCGGATTGCTCATCTGGCTAACGGCGTTGCACGGTCGGCCTGCAGTGAATGGCATTACATTCGGACGGTAGTTGAGAGTCAATCAAGTTTGGCCGCTCGCGACGACGTGTGGCGGAGGAGAAAGGGACGAGCGGTTTTCTCGCGAAATTGATTCTGCTATTTTGCCCGCGTGTTGCCGGAGACTTTTTTCCAAACCGATCCTTTGCGTTGCGCTCAAGACCTGGTCGCAACCGAACTTGTCTGGGGAAAATGCGCCGGGACGGTGGTCGAAGTGGAGGCGTATCTCGTCGAAGGGGATGAAGCCTCTCACACCTTCAAGCGCCCGAGCACGCGCGAGTTCGTCACGCGCAACAAACCGGGCGCAGCCTACATTTATTTCAACTACGGCGTGCACTGGATGCTCAACGTCCTCGTCAAGGGGGGTCCACGCAATGGACTTATCCTCATCCGCGCACTGGAGCCGCGGCGCGGAATTGCCCTCATGCGCAAGCGCCGAGGTGTCGACGATGTGCGGCGGCTTTGCTCCGGTCCGGGCAGGCTCACCCAGGCGCTCGACATTACAAAACGTCATCACGAAATCGATCTCTGCTCCGATCCAGCGCATTGCTTTCAGGCGCGACGCGAAGGGGACGTCGAAGTCGTGGCTGATCCGCGCATCGGAATCAGTCGAGCAAAGGATTTTCCCTGGCGCTTCACGTTGCGTGGGAGCGCGTTTGTGAGCGTGCCCGTAAAGGGGCAAGCGGTCTGCTGACGAGTGCCAGCGCCCTGGCTATCCGTTGACCATTCCAGGGTTCGCGCCGACTTTACGCGCTTGAAATGAACCGGACGAAACAGCGCGTGCTTCTTGGCATGAGCGGCGGCGTCGACTCCAGCGTTGCGGGCTATTTGCTCCGCGAGCAGGGTTACGACGTCGTCGGGGTAACGATGAAGGTCTGGCCGCAGGATTGCCTCTCGCGCGCCGAGGACAAGTGCTGTGGACCGCAGGCGATCGCAGATGCGCGAAGTGTCGCGCATTCGTTAGGCTTCCCGCATTACGTGGTGGACGAAGCCGATCAGTTCGAGCGCGTGGTGATCGATTATTTTTCCAGTGAGTATCAGGCCGGCCGCACACCGAATCCGTGCGTCATGTGCAATGAAAAGCTCAAGTTTGGCAGCCTTTGGGAGAAAGCGCGCGCTCTCGACTGCGACTACATCGCCACCGGGCATTATGCGATCATCGAACAGCACGCCGACCGAGCCATCTTGCGCAAGGGTCACGACGCGCGCAAAGACCAGTCCTATTTCCTTTTCAGCCTGCGCCAGGCGCAGCTGCGGCGGGCGCTGACGCCGTTAGGCAAAATGTCGAAACCGGAGATCCGCGCGATCGCACGTTCGTTAGGCCTGAAAGTCGCGGACAAGGTCGACAGTCAGGAGATTTGTTTCGTGCCCGGCAACGACTACAAGGCATTCCTGCGCTCGCATCTCGACAAAGGCGAGTTTCACCGGGGCGGCATCTATGACCTCGCGGGTAACTTTCTCGCGGAACATGAGGGGATTGAGATGTTCACGATTGGTCAGCGCAAGGGACTCCCAGGCGGCTCGCCGCGGCCACGCTACGTGGTCGATATCGACCCGGAGACGAATCGTGTCCTGGTTGGCGATGCTGGGGATTTGCTCGTGGAGGAGTTTGAAATTGAACGGCTGAACTGGAGTAGCCGTCCGTTCACCGGTGGCCCGCTCGAATTAACCGTGAAGATTCGCTACAGCCATCCGGGCACGCCGGCGGTGCTTCTTCCGTTGGAAAACGACCGCGGTATCGTTAGGCTGGAGGAGCCACAAAAGGCGGTTACGCCTGGGCAGGCGGCGGTTTGCTACGATGGCGATGTGCTTGTGGCGGGCGGCTGGATTTGCCGGCATGCCGCAGTAGCCGCAGCCTAACGACCGATGGCGGATGAAGTCCTGCTCGTCTTGAGCACGTTTCCTGATCTTGAGACGGCGCGGCGAATTGCGCGACACTTGATCGACAAGAAATGCGCCGCCTGCGCCAACATCCTGCCGTCGATCGAATCGATCTATCGATGGGAAGGAAAGGTGGAGGAAGGCAACGAAACACTGGTCTTCTTCAAGACCTCGGTGAGTCAATTCGAAGAGTTGCAAAGGATGTTGCTTCAACTTCATCCTTACGAGACACCGGAAGTCATTGCGCTGGCGGTCGAAGCCGGATTGCCAGCCTATTTGCAGTGGGTAACGGAGAATGCGGCAGGCTGAACGGAAGAGCATATGATCATTCGCGAAAAGGAACCGGCCAATCTCGAGATGCCCTTTGGCGAGCTGAAAAGCTTCATCACGCCTAACGACCAATTTTACATCCGGTCGCATTTCGCCCTCCCGCAAATCGATCTCGCGCGTTGGCGGCTGCGACTCGAAGGCGCAGTCGAGCGGCGGCTGGAGTTTTCGCATCAGGACTTGCTCGCCCGCAAAACGATTACCGTTCCTGCGACGATGGAGTGCGCCGGAAACAATCGCATTTTTCTTCAGCCAAAAGTGAAGGGCGTGCAATGGGAGCTCGGAGCGGTGGGCAATGCGAAATGGACCGGGGTGTCGTTAGGCGAGCTCTTGCGCGAAGCGCGCTGTTCAGAGAAAGCGTGCGAGGTGATTTTGGAAGGTGCGGATCGCGGATCGCCCTCGGAAGGTCCGAAGCCCGCCGGGCAAATGCATTATGTGCGCAGCCTGTCGTTAGGCAAGGCGCTCGACGATGTTCTTCTGGCCCTGGAGATGAATGGCCAGCCGATCACTCCCGCGCATGGATTTCCGCTTCGTGCCATCGTGCCGGACTGGTATGGCATGGCGTCAGTGAAGTGGCTCCAGCGGGTTATCGTGACGGAAGAGCCATTCCTCGGATATTATCAGACGGTCGATTATGGTTTTTGGGAGCCCGCGACTGGCGGAGCGCGGCTGGTGGCGATTACTGAAATGCTGGTGAAAGCGCTCATTGCGCGGCCGGCAACGAGTGAGGTGATTTCTGCCGGCACGACCTATCGCGTGGCTGGCGCTGCGTGGACAGGAAATGCCGAGGTCGTGAAGGTGGAGGTGAGCGTCGATCAGGGAAAGTCGTGGAATGACGCGTCGTTAGGCGAGGAAACCTCACGTCATAGCTGGCGGCTTTGGGAGTGGCAGTGGCAGACGCCCAAGACATCAGGGACCTGCACTCTCATGGCAAGAGCGACCGATTCCCGCGGCCGGACGCAACCGATGGAGCGTGATGCCAATCGTGGCACGTATATGGTGAATCATTGCCTGCCCATCGAAGTCGAGATCCGTTAGGCGAGCAACGTCCCTCTGAAATAAGCCGCGGTCTCCGGGGCCGAACCGACCACTCAGAGAATACGGTTGTGCTATAAATGCTCCCAATCGACTGGTACGCGCTGTCGACGAGCGAAGCGGTCGCGGAAGAAGAGCTCCTTATGACGACAGCCATGTTCGTGCACGAGGCGCGTCACCTTGACGTCAAAGCAGCAATACTCGGCGATGTCGACCAGTCGCCGCTCGCGCCACCAACGGATGGCGTCGAGGCCTGCCGCGGTTTTGCGCACGCCCAAGGTTGCTTCTGCGATTGCCTCGAGCCCAAGCCGATGGCCGAGTTTATTTTCCATTTCGAGCATCAAGTCGATTGTCGACAGCTCGTGAATGAGATCGAGCACGGTGTAGCCCATCAGCACCTGGTAATCGAAGTTGAGAACGTTAAAGCCGATGACGAGGTCGGCTGCGCGCAAGCGATCGATCAGCTCGTGGACGCGCGTCTCCGGAAAAATTTCGTAGCGCCCGCGGCGCGTGCTGTAGATAACGCCGACCGACATTTGCATGTTGCCTTTGCGATCCCAGCCGCCGGCGTCGTTGGCGGTGCGTTGCGTTTCGAGATCGAAGTAAACAAGATCGCGCGCCATGGAGTTACTTCAGTTCGAAATCGCCGCAATCAAACGCGATCAGCTCTGCAAGATTGGAAACGCGGAACTGCTCCACGACCGCGCCGTCATCCTGGAAAACGTCGATCGTGTTATCGTTAGGCCGGCCGAGCACGGCACGCATGAGATGGGGCGTATCGCTGATCGTGCGAAGAGGAAGGCCATCGGCGGTTTGCAGGAAACTGCCGTCGGCATCAAATCCAATCGCCAGGTTGGCTTTGCCCGGTTGGTCGTGCTGCAACGGATCAGGCCGTAATTTCTGAACGACTTTTTCCAAAGCAGTCTCGGGTACCGTTGAGCCGAGGACTGGTTTGCCATTTTCGAGGTAAAAATTCTGGTGAGTCACGATCTTCTTTTCGAAAACCGTCTTCCAATCCGAGACCGATTGGTCGGCACTCTCTGCCGTGGTGCGAACCAGAGAAAGCGCGCGCAGGCGCTGGAGATGGTCGTTTTCTTCGACGATAAAGATTTTCTCTTCGTTGGGTGATGCCTCGATTCGCCTCGGCGCCGGATCGCTCGCGGCATAGGAAAGTCGACGCAAGAGCCGATGATCGCTTGAGATCTGCTTTACCTCCGCAGGTGCGGTACCGCCGACCGAATCGACAAACCACTTCGTCTCCTGGCGACCGGGAGCACAGTCGATCGGAGAAATTAAGTTAGGCAAAGTAGGGATCTGCGCACAGTGCGCGTCAGTACGCGGCGGAAGTTCGCCTTTGATCTCGCCGGTGTTTTGATCGCAGATCAAAGTCGTGCGTCGACCTCCGGCGAGGTAGGCATCGATTTCCAGTACCCCGATTTCCATCCAGAGTTCGCCTAACGAGTGAATGTGTGGCGATTTTTCGTCCGTCACCCAATCATTGAAAGAAATAGCTTACCCCTTCGACTTTCAGGCCGCCGACGACAAATCCGCGCGCGTGGTACTTTCCGTTAGGCAACGATTTCCCGTCATCATCGGTTCCATCCCAGGTCGTTTCGAGTGCGTCATGGCCGGCGGTGAAATCCGAGACTGCATCTTCCCGATGAAGGACGCGCACCAGCTTCCCGTCGCCATTGTAGACCCCAAGGCTGATTGTGCCTTCGAGCGGCGGAAGGGCGAAGCGCAGTGTAACCGATCTGACGGGAGCAGCGGGGTTCGTGGCGAGAGGGGAAGGCGAGACCGAGGGTGAGGGGATGGGCGATTGCTGGGCGAGCACGGTCGTTAGGCTAAAGAGCAAGGAGAGAATCGCGCAGCGCATTCGTATTCGCTAAAGAAAGTGTCGCCAGTTCAAATTCGGGAAGAGGTTAGCTTGCTCTTCGCATTCGCCAAGAAAATCGAGATCGACCTCGCCGCTGCCAAGTTGCTCATGGAAGCGATTGAATCGCAGGAGGTGATTCCTGGTGCGTTGGGTGGCGTAGTCGGGCGCGGTGTTGGTTTTGATGAGAAAGGCCCAGTCGCTTGCCTGGGCGAGAAGGAGTTCGCGGGCAGCTTGTTTCAGGGAGCGATCGATCATGGGATCAGTCGTCTCGCGATACCGGCGAGCGAGCTCAGTCATTCGACGGGTGGCGGTGTGGAGGTGGCGATAAATCCAGGCATTTTTTTCATCGAGCCAGACGCTGCTGAAACCGTGCTCGCCCCAACTGGACGGATTTGGCCGAACGATCTGCTGTCGTGGGTGCTCGTGCAGGAATTGACCCGGACTAACGAGCTGGAATTCGAGCGGCTTGCGCGTGGCTCGGCGGATGAAGTTTTCGAGGAATAACGGACCTTCGAACCACCAATGACCAAACAGCTCGGCGTCGAATGGGCTAACGAGCACCGGATCGAAAGAAACGTCTCCCAAGTTCTGAAAACGGGCGCGACATTTTTGGAAGAAATCCTCCGCATCAGCCTCCGCGACAACTAAAGCGCGATGACGGTCGTAAAGTTCTTTCTCCGCCTGGCCCGTGACGCGATGATATTTGATTCCGCTGAATTTGCGGATGCCGGGAGGACGAAGAAACGACGCCAGTTCTTCCGGCGGGCGATCGAAACCAATGTCGCGATAAAAATCCCGATACGCCGGTTTGCCCGGATAGCCGGATTCGGCGCTCCAGACTGCGCGGTTTGATTCGCGATCGCGGGCAAAAGCGGCAGGACCAGCCGGCGTATAGCAAGGAGCGAAGATCGCCTGCCGCGGCGGTTGTTCCCGCGCGAGCATGAGGCCGTGGGTGTCGAGAACAAACCAGCGGATATCGGCAGCTTGGAGCAGCGAATCGAGTCCGTGACTGTAGCCGCATTCCGGCAACCAGAATCCGACAGGCGAGCGACCAAACATTTCGCGGTAGCTCTCGCAACCAACCAAAACTTGGGCGCGTTGCGCCTCGGGAAAATCCTGGAGCAGTGGGAGAAAGGCATGCGTCGCCGCGCTAGCCATGATTTCGAGGCAGCCGGCGTCCTGCAATTCGCGGAACGCCCTAACGACATCGCAGTCGAGTTTCTCAATGTAAAAAGCGCGCGTGTCGGTGAAGAGCCGGGCGTAGAAGCTGGAAAGCTCCCAGAGCTGCGGGTGGTTTCGATTGCGTTCAATTTCCTGATGGGCCAGTCCGATGAGACGCTCGAGGTGGTGCAGGTAACGCTGTTGCAGAAGCGAGTCGCGAAGCATGGCGCCGAGCGTCGGCGTGAGGGACATCGTTAGGCAAAACGGCCGACCTTCTTCCGCCAGCCGGCGCATCATGCGCAGAAGCGGCAAATAGGTTTCGGTCAGCGCTTCAAAAAACCAGTCTTCCTCGAGAAAATGTTCGTGTTCCGGATGCCTAACGAATGGGAGATGAGCGTGAAAGATGAGGGCGAGGTAGCGACGAGAGTCTGTCTCTTTGAAGAGCCCGCTGTCTGGCCCGACTTGCATGGCACGTCTGCGCCTGCACTTTGCCGCGAAAAGCCTTTAGAGCGTGCGGCAGAAATCCTGGAAGCGGTCGAGACCCTTCTTGATGATGTCGATGCTGGTCGCGTAACTCAGGCGCACGGTGCGATCGTCGCCAAAAGCGGCGCCGGGCACGATCGCCACGTTGGCTTTGCTCAGAAGGCGATCGGCAAAATTTTGAGAGGTCAACCCGAGCTGGCTGATATTGACCAACACGTAAAACGCACCCAAAGGTTTGACGGCACTGATGTTCGGGATTTTCGAGATGCGGTCGAACATGTAATTGCGTCGCATATCGAACTCGTCGTGCATGTCGGAGAGCGGTTGCTGATCGCCTTTGAGGGCGGCGATTGCGCCCTTTTGCGCGAACGAGCAGGGATTGGAAGTGCTGTGGCTTTGAATTGAATCGACCGCCTTGGCGATTGCTTCCGGCGCGCCCATGTAGCCGAGACGCCAGCCTGTCATTGCATAGGATTTGCTGAAGCCGTTGACGGTAATCGTGAGGTCGTAGGCTTGTTTGGAGAGCGACGCGACGCTGATGTGCTGCGCATCGTCGTAGACCAGTTTTTCGTAAATTTCGTCGGACAAAATGTAGATGTCCTCTTCTGCTGCGACGTTGACGATTCCTTCGAGTTCGTCGCGCGAATAGACCGAGCCAGTCGGATTACCCGGGCTGTTGAGGATCACCATTTTGGTCCTCGGCGTCATGGCGTTCTCAAACTCTTCCGCGCTCATCTTCCAGCGATTGCGTTCGCTTGTCTGCACGATAACCGGTTCGGCACCGGCCAGTCGTATCATGTCGGGATAACTCACCCAATACGGCGCGGGGATGATGACTTCGTCGCCCCGTTCGCAGGTAGCGAGGACGGCGTTGTAGCAGGCGTGTTTAGCGCCGTTGCTCACGATCACCTGGTTGGCCCGATATTCGAGGCCATTATCAGCGGCAAACTTGTCCGCGATCGCCTGACGTAATTCCGGCAGGCCAGAACTGGGTGTGTACTTGGTGAATCCGGCGTGCAGCGCGGCGATGGCGGCTTCCTTAATATGCTCCGGCGTATCGAAGTCGGGTTCCCCTGCGCCGAAGCCGCAGATATCGATTCCTTCGGCTTTCATCGCTTTTGCTTTGCTGTCGATTGCAAGGGTGAGCGAGGGAGTCAATTGTGCGGCGCGAGCGGAAATTTCCATGGTAAAAATGATCAGATTCCTTTTGAAAAAGGGGAGCGCAAGCTATGGGCGCGCGTAGAAGTTTTCAATCAAAGGTTTAAGGTTGTTTTCTCGTACCTGCACGATTTCCATCTCGCGTTTGGCGTTCTCCGCCGAGTCGGAAGCGTGTGCGGCGTTGACCATGATTGTCTGGCCAAATTCCCGGCGAATCGAGCCGGGTGGCGCCTTGCTAGGATCGGTCGGTCCAAGGACCTCGCGGATTTTGCGTACGGCATCGTCGCCTTGGTAGACGATGGCAATGCACTTTTCTGTCCCTGGCACATGGCGCAGACCATCAGCCGTCGCGCTCGGACGCGAACCCGACATGAATTCGACAATGTCTTCCCATGCTTCGCGGCCTTTCTCGGCACCGAGCTTATTCGTCAGAACGTCGAGCACCGGTCCGTAAAACTCCTCCGCCTGCGCAACGCTCATGCGGTGGACCTTGAAGCCGACGATGTAGAGTCCGGTGCGCGAGAAGACTTCAATCACGCCGCCGGGTCGGATATTGGGAAATTTGAAATTGTCGGGCTTGATGAGGACCAATGACTTTTCGACCTTGGCGCCGGCCGGATAAGTGATCACGTCGTCAAGGATCCCGCCGTCGGAATCCGAAAAACTTGCCCAGAGCTTGAGATTTTCCTCAACTGACTGGGTATCGAGCGAAGCGATCACGCCCGGCTCGAAATACGTCACCTTGCCAGTTTGGTCGGTGACGTAATCTCCGTAGGTATCGCGAATCGTTTCGCCACTCGTGCGCTCGTGCACGATATGTCCGACGACGTGGCGGATTTTCTCGACTGCGTTTTCGCCGCGAAAGACCAAGAGCAAGACTCGCGGACGATGACCATCGCGTTCGCCGGTGAAATTTCTGCGCAGGTAGTCGCGAATGATCTCTTGGGTTGCGCGATGGCGAGGATTGTCGGCGGTAACAATATTTTCGGTGAAGCGCCTGACCAACTCTTCACTCGGGGCAAACATCCGGCCGCCAACCAGATCGAGACCGGTGCGGGAGATGAGACGGGAAACAATGCCGCCAGTACGCGACTTACGCATGGAGTAGGGGGTGACGATGACGTAGGAAAGTTCTTCTGCCTGCATAAGGGTTTCGAGCGGCTCTGGATTTCGCCGCCAGGTTGCAGGCAATCGAAGTCGCTCGGACGCGTGGAAGTTAGCTGGCGACGAGGAGCCTTCAAGAAGCTTTTGCGCCAGGGTGTCAGGAGCGTTGCCCTCGATTAGCGGGCGAGCTGACAGAGAAGTGCGACCCATTTCCCGCGCCGGCGCGCCTGCTCGAGCCGAAAACATCGATCTTCGAGAACGCTTACAACCAATTGCGATTGGTTGTGGAGGATTCCGGAGGCTATGAGCCAGCCGCCCGACCGCAGCCAAAGTTGGAAGCGCGGCAACGCCGCGATGAAAAGCTCGCTGTAGAGATTGGCCGTGATGATGTCGTAGCGGCTGGCGGGATTCCACTGCAGCACATCAGCGACGTTAAATTTTGTGCGTGCGATGCAATTGAACCGCGCGTTCCGACGAGCGTGAGCAACTGCCCGCGGATCAGTATCGATCCCGAGTGCTTCGTCGGCTCCTAGCCTGCGGGCCGCGAGCGCAAGAATGCCGGTGCCTGTTCCGGCGTCGAATAATCGCCAGCCGCGCGAAAGCTTTCTCGCTTTCTCGGCCAGCAGCCGTAGCGACATCGCGGTCGTGGCGTGTTCGCCGGTACCGAAGGCACAGGCCGCCGGGATGACGAGTTGTTGGCCCTTTCCGGATGATTCGCCAGCGCTAACGATTTGGAGGTGACGGCCGATTCGAATCGGCGGATGATCTTTTATTTTCGGCTGCCAATTCCGGGGCAGGTTTTCGAAGCTGCCTCCAAATTTCTCGACCAACTTCGTCGCCTGCGCCCGAGTCGAGCAAATGATTTGGACAATGGCCTGTGCCCTGCCCGGGAACGTTACAATCGCGAGTCTACTGCGCGCGAATTGTTCGAGGGTTGGTTCGTTCCTCGCCAGCCATGCGGCGAAGGCCCGTCTCTGCCAGAGGATCATGCTCGCCGGAGCGTGGCCTCGTGCCTAACGAGCTTTAATCTGAAGCGCTCGTGATAACGTCCGTGGTTGAAAGCACGACAGCAGGCCAGGCAGGCGGAAGCGCGACGAAGTGGGCGAGTGCGCGGAAATTCGCGGCGGCAATCGACGCAAACGTAGAGGTACCGTCGTCGCTGGCGATGGACGGGAAGAGGAAGATCATGGCAACGCATTTCATTTGCGATCCCAAGGTCGGAGCAAGCCCTTCGCCATTCTGGGCCATGCGGCGCGATTCGGCGGCGCCCGGCGCGGAACTGGGCAAGCAGATGCGCCAGTTCGTGCCTCAGGGTACGATCAATCTCCGCTGCGCCGTAGTCGGACAGCCGGCAGTTGAGTAACGCTCTTCCTGTTGCGTATTCCGCGCGACCGGCGGCGGAGCGCAGGCGCGCCGACCATTCGACGACTACCCGAGCCGCCAAATTCTCCGCCCCGTTTTCGCGTAACAATTTCCGAGCCAGCGTTTCGAGACCTGGATCCGGGCCGGGCTTTCGCGCGGGAACGGGGCAGAGCAGTGTGAGCTCGAGTTGGACCAATGGAGGCAGCTTCTCTTGCCGAGAGAAGCTTTCACTCTTCCTCGAGCGTCGCACCAGATTAGACGCGGGCATGGTGCATCGATTCGCCGGGCATTCGGCGCTTCTGACGTTGCACGATTCGCCTGACAACAGCAGCAGTCGTCTCAATTTCCTCCATCGTTGTTTCTTTGCCTAACGAGAAGCGAATCGCGGAGGCAGCGTGCTCGCGCGGGAGTCCCATTGCGAGCAGCACGTGTGAGGGAACGACCGAACCGACCATGCAGGCCGAGCCGCTCGAGGCGCAGACGCCTTCCAAGTCGAGGGCCATGAGCATGGTTTCGGATGGGAAACCAGGAAAGCTGACGTTGAGCGTGTTAGCCAGTCGCGGCGCACTTGCGCCATTTTGCTGTGCGCCGGGGAAAATGTGGGCAATCATTTGCCACAGGTGGTCGCGTAGTTTTGCTTCGCGGTCCTGTTCGTTAGGCAGTTCGCGCAAGACTTCCTCAGCCGCAGCCGCCATGCCGACAAGTGCCGGAACATTTTCGGTTCCCGGACGGCGTTCGCCTTCATGCGCGCCGCCAAATTGAATGGGATCAATGGACAAGCCCGAACGGAGATAAAGAAAGCCCGCTCCTTTTGGGCCGTGGAATTTGTGCCCGGCGAAACTCGCAGCGTCGATACCGCGACAGTCGGTGAGTAGTTTGCCAAATGACTGCACCATGTCGCTGTGCAGTAAGACGCCATGTTTGCGGCAGATTTCCGAAATCTCATCCAATGGCTGAATGACCCCGGTTTCATTGTTAGCACTCATGATGGAGACGAGCGTGGTATCAGGGCGAATTGCAGTCTTGAAATGGTTGAGATCGATCAAGCCCTCGGAGGAAACCTCCAGCCAGGTCACCTCGAAGCCTTCCCGCTTCTGCAGATATTCGAGTGTGTGCAGAACCGCGTGGTGTTCGGCGCGATTGCTGATCAGATGCTTTCCCTTCGGCGCATTCCGCCTTGCCAGGCCAAGCAGGGCCAGATTGTTCGCTTCGGTTCCACCGCTCGTAAAAATAATCTCGTGCGGCTTCCCGCCTAACAATGCCGCGATTTGGGCGCGTGCGTCGTCAAGCGCGGCGCGGGTTTCGCGGCCGGCCGCGTGCACGCTCGATGGGTTTCCAAAATGCCGCTCGAAATAGGGCTGCATTGCGTGCCACGCCGCTGCGGCGAGCGGTGTGGTTGCGTTATGATCGAGGTAAATCACTGAACATTGGGCCTGCAAACAGCGGCAATCGCGATCATCGCGCGATTGCTCAAAGGCCCTTTCCCTGTTCGGCTGGACGTTCGCGCTTCGAGATGACCTTCATCTGTTTCGCCTCGTAATAGACTAACGAATCCGGCGGGACACTCTGCATTAGGAAAACATTTCCTCCGACCGTGGTGCGTGCGCCGACCGTCGTCCTCCCGCCGAGAATGGTTGAGTTGGGGTAAATCGTGACATGATCTTCCACATTCGGATGTCGTTTGCCGCCTTTTTTGACGTGACCATGATCGTCCTTTTGAAAGCTGCGCGCGCCCAGGGTCACCCCGTGGTAAAGCTTTACGTGCGCACCGATTTCGCAGGTTTCGCCGATCACTACCCCGGTGCCATGGTCGATGAAAAAGTAGTCTCCGATTTTCGCACCGGGATGAATATCGATGCCGGTGCGGCTGTGCGCCCATTCCGTCATCATGCGCGGGATGAGCGGCAGATCGTTCTGGTAGAGGATGTGCGCCATGCGTTGGATCGCGATCGCCTCGAGCGAAGGATAGGCGAGAATGATCTCCTCGAAACTGGTCGAGGCCGGATCGCCTTCGAAAGCGGCGTCAATATCAGTCCAGAGTGTTTCGCGCACGTCGGCCAGCTTGGAAAAAAAATCGCGCAGGATACGATCCGCCTCTGGACCGACCGATCCATTGCGGTCACGGCGGGCAAGGCTTTTGCACATCTCCGGATGAAGGCGCGCATGCAACGAGCGGAGACGACTGCGTGTGAGATCGGGCAAATCGCCGGGATGAATGACCGCCGCGCCGTGGAAACCGGGAAAGAGTAAACTCAGCAATTCGACGCAGGCTGTATCGATCGCCGGACGCGAGGGAAGCGTGGCTGCGGCGTCGAGATAGTTGATGCCTCCGTCCGCAGTATAAGTGCGGAGTAATGCCTCGGTCGGGCCTTCGTAAGGCGATCTGTCCATCATATCAATTATATCAGTGGACCCGCAGGAAAATAGGCGAAAGTCGGACGAGAGCGCGATGCGCGTGTCACGGGAGAGCGCGAATCTGCTTGCCTTACAGTCGGGTGCTTCTATGAAGAGCCTATGTCTATCGGTGTGTGCCCACGTGATTTGAGGTTTGAAGTCGCAAAGGTGTTGCAGCGAGTCTTTGCGGCGGGTGGATTGATGATCTGTCTTTTTGTTCTGTCACCGGCCGGTGTGCAGGCGAAAGAAAACAAGTCGAAAGAAAACAAAGATCGCATTAGCGATAAAGGCGGGCACATCAAAACCGCTCAAGAATTGCTCAAGGAGCAGAAATTCCCGGAAGCAATCGACGAACTAACGAAAGCGATCGCGGAAAATCCGAAGGCCGCTGCTCTCTACGACAATCGCGCCGCGAGCTATTTCGCGCTGCAAAAATATCCCGAAGCGATTGCCGATTATTCGAAGGCGATTGAGCTGAAGCCCGATCAACCCGGCTTCTATTGCAACCGTGGTACAGTCTATCGCGCCCAACAGGATTTCGAAAAAGCGATGAGCGATTTCAGCAAAGCCATCGAGGTGGGGCCTAACGATCCGCACGGCTATTTCGAACGCGGCCAAACTTACGTGACGCAGAATCAATTTCGCGAAGCGTTGCCGGATCTGAACAAGGCGGTCGAACTAAAACCGGATAGCGCCAGTGCGCACCGTTATCGAGGCTTTGCGAATATCGGGTTGAGCGATTGGAACGCGGCCATCACCGATTTCACCAATGCGATTCAGGCAAATCCCCAGGACGGTCGTGCCTATGAGCGCCGGGCTCTGGCCGAGCGCAGCCTGCACAAATTTGACGAAGCACTGGCGGACTACAGCAAGGCGATCGAGATCAACCCACAAGATTTCGAGGCGCTCGACAAACGCGGCTACACCTATTCGCTCATGGGGAAGTGGCAGCCGGCAGCGACCGATTTTAAGGCTGCTCTGGCGATCAAACCGGGCCAGCCGGACACGATGTCACGTCTGCAGTACGTTCAACAAAAACTTGCACCGCCGCCACCTCCCGCTACTCCCGCACCTACGCCGCCGCCGCCAATGATAAGCACAACGGGTTGGATTGCGATTGGCGTGGGAGGCGGTATCCTGTTGCTCATCATTATCGCCTTCGTGGCTCGCTCCAAAATGCGCTCGGATTAGCGCTTGGCGATCCGGGTCGGAACCGAGAAATTGTTTTGACAGGGCGAAGCGCGCGGTTAGTTTTTGCAGCTTTTTCGGAGAACGAGGCAAGTCCCATGGTCGTTCAAGTAGCTTGACGGCTAATGGGACTTTCGCTTCTCATGCCGGCGAGCAAACCGGTTTGTCCCGCCAACTTTGCGCTGGACAGGCTAACGATGATAAGCGGCCCATGTAGCTCAGTTGGTAGAGCACGTCCTTGGTAAGGACGAGGTCACCGGTTCAACCCCGGTCATGGGCTCCAGATTTGAGCCTGCGACCGAAAAAACAACCTAACGAAAGAAAGTAACCCAAAGGAGATTCCAGATGGCTAAAGAAGCATTCAAACGCGACAAGCCGCACGTCAACGTCGGGACGATCGGCCACGTGGATCACGGCAAGACGACCCTCACCGCCGCAATCACTACCGTCCTGGCGAAGAAGGGCATGGCGGAAGTCCGCGCCTACGATTCGATCGATAACGCACCAGAGGAAAAAGAGCGCGGTATTACGATTAACACCGCGCATGTTGAGTACCAGAGCGACAAGCGCCACTACGCCCATGTCGATTGCCCGGGCCACGCGGACTACGTCAAGAACATGATCACGGGTGCGGCGCAGATGGATGGCGCCATTCTTGTGGTAAGTGCCGCCGATGGTCCGATGCCGCAGACCCGCGAGCACATTCTTCTCGCCCGCCAGGTTGGGGTGCCGGCCATCGTCGTTTTCCTAAATAAGGTCGACATGGTGGACGACCCCGAACTGCTCGACCTCGTGGAAATGGAAGTGCGAGATTTGCTCACGCAATACGAATTTCCCGGCGATCAGATCCCGATCGTCAAAGGCAGCGCGCTTAAGGCGCTGGAAGGCGACGCAGAGCAAGAAAAGCAAATTCTCGCGCTCGTTCAGGCGATCGACGATTACATCCCGGTGCCAGATCGACCGATCGATCAACCTTTCCTCATGCCGGTGGAAGACGTGTTCAACATTGAGGGTCGCGGCACAGTCGCGACCGGTCGTGTCGAACGCGGTATCCTCAAGAAGATGGAGGAAGTTGAGGTAGTCGGTATCAAGCCGACGGCGAAGACGACTGCGACTGACATCGAAATGTTTCGTAAGCTTCTCGACGAAGCGCGCGCCGGCGACAACGTCGGCGTCTTGCTGCGCGGCGTGAAGAAGGAAGATATCGAGCGCGGTCAGGTCATTGCCAAGCCAGGCACGATCAAGCCGCACAAGAAATTCAAGGCGGAAGTCTACGTGCTCTCGAAGGAAGAAGGTGGCCGTCACACGCCGTTCTTCTCCAATTACCGTCCGCAATTTTATTTCCGCACCACCGACGTGACCGGCGCAGTGAAGCTGCCCGAGGGCGTTGAGATGGTTATGCCGGGTGACAACGTTTCGATCGAGGTCGAGCTCGGCACGCCGATCGCCATGGAGAAAACGATTCGATTCGCGATTCGCGAAGGCGGCAAAACCGTTGGTGCGGGTCGCGTGAGCGATATTATGGATTAAAGTCTTCTGTCTCTGCTCTTGCTCCTGCTTTTCCCAGCAGGAGGGTGCAGAAATAGAATTAAGAGCAGGAGTAAACTTACGCCAGTAGCTCAATTGGTAGAGTAGCGGTCTCCAAAACCGTCGGTTGGGGGTTCGAGTCCCTCCTGGCGTGGATGGCAAACCGGAGCGCAGATCGCATGATCAGCAAAACAAAAAATTTCTTTAACGAAGTCCGGGTCGAACTCCAGAAAGCGTCCTGGCCTTGGGATCCGAAGGAGAAAGGGATGAAGCGCTACAAGGAGCTGACTGATTCTACTCTTGTCGTGATCATCGCCATGCTTCTGCTCGGCGGTTACGTCGCGCTCTTCGATTTCATTCTCGTGAACGTAATTCACTTCCTCACCCGCTTGTAGTCATGGCCCACGCTCTCGCTGGCAAAGATCAATGGTATGTCGTGCACGTCCTCTCCGGGCAGGAGAACAAGGTGCGCGACAATATCGAGAAACGCGTCAAAACCGAAGAAATGGCCGACGTAATTTTCGAGGTATTGGTTCCGACGGAGCGCGTCTCGGAAATCAAACGCGGGAAGAAAAGCGAGACGACACGAAAGTTTTTCCCCGGCTACCTCATCGTTAATATGCACCTGCTCGATGAGGAGAATCAGCTCATCGGTCGCACGTGGTATTTCATCCGCGAAACGCCAGGCGTGATCGGCTTTGCCGGGACCAAGGACCGACCCATTCCGATGCGCCAGGCTGAAGTCGACAGCATGCTCGCCCAAATGCGGGAGCGTGAGGAAAAGGTAAAACCGAAGGTTAGCTTCGAAGTCGGAGAGACCGTGAAAGTCGCCGATGGACCATTCCAAAATCAGAGCGGCGTGGTCGAGGAAATCGATCCTGAGCGTGGCAAGCTGCGCGTTTCCGTCACGATTTTCGGTCGCGCTACTCCGGTAGAACTGGAATACTGGCAGGTCGAACGCGGTTAAGAGACGCTCTCAACTAATAACTCTCAAACTTTCTTCAAATGGCAAAAGAAGTAATAGCTCAGATCAAACTTCAGATTCCCGCAGGCCAGGCCAACCCGGCTCCGCCCGTCGGCACTGCGCTCGGACCGCGCGGCGTTAACATCATGGCATTCTGCAAGGAATTTAACGCCGTTACCCAGAAACAAGCCGGCGATATTCTCCCAGTCGTCATCACCGTTTTCAAAGACAAGAGCTTTACCTTCATCACCAAGAGCCCGCCCGCCGCGGTTCTTTTGAAGAAAGCGGCCAACATCGCCGCGGGCTCGAAGGAGCCTAACAAGACCAAGGTCGGCAAAGTCACGCGCAAACAAGTCATGGACATCGTTAAGATTAAGTCCAAGGATCTGAACGCGCGGAACGACGAAGCCGGCTTCCGCATCATCGCCGGTACCGCGCGGCAGATGGGCCTCGAAGTCGTCGACTAGGTCTCTCCCGGATCCCTAGGGAGAATTCGTTCCCAGATATTCCCAGCGTTGTAACGCAATCGGCACATTCCCGTTTTTCCAGACGAAATCGTGGAAGGCGCGAAGATTAAATTTGTCACCTCCTTTAAGGCGCGCCTCCGCAAGGAACTTTGTGATCTGAAGTTTTCCTGTCTGATAGGTGAGTCCCTGGCCCGGGCCAGTGGAAAAGGCAATTGCCTCTGAAAGCGCGGTCTTGGCGTCCATCGGCACTTTTTCTTCGAGATATTTCGCGGCTTGGTCGAGCGTAAAGTCACCGAGCGCGAGTTTCACATCCACTTCCACGCGCAGCGCGCGCAGACGCATGAAATTGTAGATGATCTCGCGCGTGTGCGGGCTGTCGTCGAAGAGTCCGGCCTGCAACATCATTTCCTCCGCGTAAAAACCAATACCTTCGTTCGCGCCCGAGTCGTAGTAATGACGCCGGATCGGGTCTTCGTGCTTCCAGGAAAGACAAAGCTGCAAGTAATGGCCGGGAATTCCTTCATGAACGGTCAGCGGCCGCGGGTCTTGCATCGTCGCCCGCATAAAATAGCCGAGGCTGGTCGAAGGCGGTTCGACATAGCGAATGCAGTTCTCCTTTAGGCGTGATGGTCCGGTGAAATCGTCCGCCTCGGTAAAACCTAACGAGTGTAAGTATCCCGGAATTGGCCGGAGCGTGTAGTGCTGCACCCAGTTTGGCACGGTGAGGATTCCCTTTTTATCGAGAAATTCGCGCATCTGCATTTCTTTTGACGCGGTGTCTTTAACCCAGCTATCGAGATTGTCGGCCAGGTTTAACGGCGGGACGTCTTTGTTTCGATTGCGTTCGTAAGTCTCGAAAGTAACGGCGCGGTTCCACTCCTGTCGCCCCATCGCCAGAATTTCCTCAGGCGAGAAGGGATAAAGCGCGACATTCTTGAGAAAGAAAACGTAGGCTTCGCGGCCAAGAGCAGTCTGTTGCGGTAATTCCGGCAAACGTTCCTTCAGCTGCACTTGGAATTTTTCCAGCGCATCGGCGGCACGCGTGACAGCGTCATTCAAGCGTTGTTCCGGAAGCGTGGTTGAAGGCCGCAGAGCCTCCGCCGCTGCCTGCAACTTCGGCCGAATATCTTCCAGCGCTTGAATCGCAACGGTCGCGAATGGCGCCGGCGGGCTTTGCAGATTGGTCGATCCGCTTTCCAAAATCGCGGGAATATTGTCAATCCGAGTGAGAATTTCCTTGCTGCGCGCATCATCGAATGGCGGCGGCAGAGTCAGCGCCTCAGCCAGCGCAGTCAGAGTTTGGTCGAGATAAAAGGTGGGATCGCGTTTCCAGCGGGGATTGATTTCCAGTTCCCAATGGACCCGCGCCAGGGCCGAGCCGATCAGGCGGTAATCAACCTGCTGCACAATTGGCCAGTCGTTAGGCGTGAGCACTTTCCAGCGTGCCTCGAATCCGGCTAGATCTGCGCGGCGTTTTTCGATGGATGAGGCCGACCAGTCACGCAATCCGCCAGGCCGCTCCATGCGATTCACGTCGTCGCCAGTGAAGGGGGCGTATCTCGCCCGCCAGATCCAAAAATCGTCCGACAGCTTTTGCAGAGGGCTGACTTCGGCCAGGGCCGGCGACGACATCACACAAAGCGAGAGCCCAAGAAAGATAATTGTTTTCACACTCGGAATTCCTATTGACCGAGTGAATTCGAGCGGAAATTAAGGAAATTGAAAGTCGAATGAAGCGAAGCTCAAATCACCGAGGGTGACGAACGTTGCGGTAATCGCGACTTTTGACATTGTTCATCGCTCGGTCGCGCGTAACTTTTAGTTTATGAGCACCGCCATCGCTTCCGACGAGAAAACCAAGCCGAGTCAGCTCAATCAGATCCGGGCGTTTACGAAGATTGTTGCCGACACAGCCGATTTTGAATCGATCAAGGATTTTAAGCCGGAGGACGCGACGACAAACCCGAGCTTGGTTTATGCCGCCACGCAGAAGGAGCAATACGGTCGCCTGGTTGATGAAGTTTTAAAAAACCGAGAAAAATCCGGGCTTAGCGGCCAGGAACAAATCGAAGACATCTGTGACCATCTCCTCGTCCAGTTTGGTAGCGACATTTTACAGATAGTGCCAGGACGTGTTTCGACTGAGACCGATGCTCGTCTCTCATACGACGTTGACGGTTCGATCAATAAAGCAAGACGGTTGATCCAGCTTTACGAGGCGAAGAAAATTCCTCGCGAGCGCGTGCTGATCAAGATCGCGTCGACCTGGGAGGGATTACTCGCCGCCGAGCAACTGCAAAAGGAAGGGATCCGCTGCAATCTGACGTTAATGTTTTCGCTCGTTCAGGCGGTCCGCGCGGCGGAGGCAAAAGCGCAACTAGTCTCGCCATTCGTCGGCCGGATTTACGACTGGTATAAGGCGCACGAGAAGCGCGATTACAAGGGCCCGGAAGATCCCGGGGTGCAATCAGTGACGGAGATTTACACCTACTACAAGAAATTCGATATCCCTACGGAAGTGATGGGCGCGAGTTTCCGCAATACGGGCCAGATTGTTGAACTGGCAGGCTGCGACTGCCTAACAATTAGCCCGGAGCTGATGGAAGAACTTGCCAGCTCAAGCGGTCCGCTCGAGCGCAAGCTCGATCCACAAAAGGCGAAGTCAGCCCAAGTCGAAAAACTGAAGCTGGATGAGAAGACCTTCCGCTGGATGTTAAACGACAATGCCATGGCTTACGAGAAAACGGGCGAGGGGATTCGGAAATTTGCGGCCGACGTGGTGAAATTGGAAAAGTTCGTCGCAACCAAACTTTAGCCCCAAACTCTCGCTGCCGTCGCCGGCGACCATGTTCAATGTCGTTCTGGTCGAGCCGGAGATTCCGCCCAACACCGGCAACATCGGGCGGCTCTGCCTGGCCACGAGCTCAACACTGCATCTCGTTAGGCCACTTGGATTCTCGACCGATGACCGCACCCTCAGACGCGCAGGTCTGGATTATTGGGCGGAGGTCGATGTTCGGTATTGGAATTCGTTAAGCGAATTGCAGGGCGCCCAACCATCGGGCACGCGTTACTTCTACCTCACAACCAAGACTGATCGGCCCTATTACGGCGCGAAGTTTCAGTCTAACGATTTTCTCGTTTTCGGCCGCGAGACAAAAGGATTGCCGGAGTCGCTCCTCGCGACGAACGCGGAACAGCTTCTCACCATTCCGATGCATGGCACACGCAGCCTGAATCTCGCTACCGCCGTGGCCATTGTTCTCTTCGAAGCGGCAAGGCAAACGGCCGTCCGCACCGCTGCATCCGGCTTGGAAGGCCTTTGAATATTTGGCCGGTTGACTCTGTCTAATCTCCAAAGGGAAAACCATGAAACGCTTAACTTTTGGACTTCTTACGTTCTCTCTGGCGCTCAGTCTGGCTCAATTCGTGTCGGCGGATCCTCCGCGCCACCGGCACGGCCACCCGGCTGACCGGCCTGCGACGGTCGATCGCAACAGCTTCGCGGTGGCAAGAAGCCACGTCACTCACGTCGCGCATCCGCGCTCCTGGTGGGTGGCGCATTACCCACATACCCGCTTCATCCTCTTTGGCGGAGGTTATTACTACTGGTGGGGTGGTTATTGGTATCCGGCCTACGGTTATGATCCCGCTTACGCAACCTATGGGTACGGGGAGCCGATCTACGGCTACAACAATTACGCGCCCGGCCAGGTGATTGAGAATGTGCAGGCGGCCTTGCGTAATCAGGGCTTCTACCGAGGCTCTGTCGACGGCTTGGTCGGTCCGGAAACGCGCTCGGCTTTGGCGGGCTTTCAGCGCAGCCGTGGCTTGGTTGTGACTGCGGCGATCGATCAACCTACTCTGGCCGCGCTAGGGCTAACCTAACGATCGCGCCAAGAAACAATTGATGGCCGCGGAGGGAGATTTCTCTGCGCGGCCTTCTTTTTGCCAGAGGATTGGCAGCGTGATCAGAAGCTGATGATCGCATCCACACCCGCGGTCAACATGTGAGAATCGTGCGAATCGTTGAAGGGGTGAGTGTCGTTAAGCGAGGAGTCGTAGCGCAACTCGGGGCGGATCATTAGACCAGTAAGCGGTTTCGGCACATGCGGCTTTATCGTTAGGCCAACCGTCACCGCTCCATAGGTCGTGCGTCCGCCACCGACCGTGCGCGGATCGAATGCCGTGTCATCGCCGCGTTCGAAGTGAATGAAATCGTTATTGGAAGCAAACTGCGCGACGAAGAAACCCTCCTCATCGCGCCAGACTTCCAAGCGAGTACCAATGCTGCAACAGTCGTTGAGCGCGTAGGTGAAGTATTGCGCGACGCCATAGCCTCTTGCGTCGAAGGCCTCTTCATATGCGTAGTTAACGTCAATGATTGCTGTAAATCGATCGTTAGGTTTCCAAGTGAGCGTGAAGTCGCTGAGGTATCTATAGTTGTGATTGTCGTTTGGATTCTCTGGACCGGCATGAACCATCGCCGCACAACAGAGCTTATCCTTGCAGCAGCGTACCACCGCGCCTCCATAGAACGAGACAGAGTCATTTGGATCGTCGAAGGTGACATTCACGCCACGGGTGAGTCCGGCAGAAACATCAAGCCAGGTCTGCGCATAAAGCGTGGCCAGCAAGCCGGTCGCGTTGAAGGGGGCACCGAAGTTAAAAATGTAACTATGCGAATAGAAGGCATTCATGCTTGGGTCGGTCATCTCCTCGCCGATCGAGGTGCCGTACTTGCCGAGCTTCAGGTCGAGGCCGTTGGCAGTATTGGTGATCGGGAAATGGGTTAGAACCCACGCTTCCGTAATATCCGGCTGCACCGTGTCATTCGTTGTTAGGTCCAGCAATCCGGTGGAATGGAGATAGCGAGCGTCGCTTCCGTAGAGGAATTGACCCTTAAAACCCCAGTCGAAGCCAGCTTTCGGGTCGGGTATCCGTTCAGCCGTGAGGATGAATTGGTTCAGGAGCGGCTCGTTGGAGCGATCATCAAAAAGTCGGCCAAAGTTCTGTCGATCGTTAGGCGAATCGAAGTTGCCGGTAATGCCGGTTTCGACCCATCCGTAAAGATGGAAGCCGGGTTCCCTCATCATCATGTTCATGGGACTTCCACTTGTGGTGTTCTCTGGGGCGGAACTGGCCACGTCTGCCTGTGTCTCGGCGTCGGCCAGTTTGCAGGCAAGGGCGAGGGAAAGCAGGATAAGGGTACGCAGAAGGGTCGTATTCACCTGGGTTAAGACTGGTTAACTAACGAGTGGCTCGGGGGGGGAGACAACAAGAGCGATCAGGCGGCTCTTCCCGAAATCGTGTGGCCGGCAAAATGCATGATCTCAAGAATTTTGCCGCGCAGGTTCAGGAATTCAGAATCGCTACGATCCCGCGGGCGATCGAGATTCACCGGGATGATCTGTTCGATTCGGCCTGGTCGCGGACTCATGATGACGATGCGATCGCTCACGTAAATCGCTTCGTCGATATCGTGGGTCACGAACAGCATTGTCGTGTTGCGCAATTTCCAAAGGCGCAAAACTTCATCCTGCATCCGCATTCGTGTGAAGGCATCGAGCGCTCCGAGCGGTTCGTCCAAAAGAAGGACTTTTGGCTGATTAATCAAAGCCCGGGCCAGAGATACGCGCTGCGCCATTCCGCCAGAGAGATGGTGCGGAAAAGAGTTAGCGAAGGATTCGAGGCCGACGAGACGCATGAACTCATCCACATCCTTGCGCTTCTCCGCGAGGACACGCCGCGCTACCAGCCCGGCCTCAATGTTCCGACGAACGGTCAGCCATGGAAAAAGATTAGGATCCTGAAAGACGAGTCCACGCTCCGCGCTTGGCTCTGAGATCTTTTCGTCTCCAACCAGCACTTCACCCGAAGTAGGCGGGGTGAGACCGGCAATGATTCGAAGAAGGGTCGATTTTCCGCAACCACTCGGTCCAAGGATGCAGACCAATTCACCGGGAGCGATTGTCAGAGTTACCGTTTCGATCGCGAGAGCGCCGGGAGTTACGCCATGATCTTGGGACTCAAACTGCTTGTGGACTTCCCGAATGGAAAGCGAAACTCCTTCGTTTAGAGTCATCTGGCGATTGATACTTACCACTTGATTGTTCCCTTTTGCCAGACAAGAACGCGATCCCGCAACTTGAAGAGCAGTGTCATGATCGTGGAAAAGAAAGCGGCCATGATAATGAGCGCTCCATAAACCTTGCCGTATTCCGCCCAGCCCTGGGCCCAGCTAACATACCAGCCGAGACCCGACTTTACTCCGACCGTTTCGGCCACCACGAGGGTGAGGAAGGAAGTTCCAAGACCCATAAAGAGCCCAATAAAGATGTTCGGCATTGCCGCCGGGATTGCGACCCGAAAGATGAGATATAGACGGTTCGCTCCGAGGGTGCGCGCGACATCGAGATAGGAAGTACGCGTATTGGAAATGCCCGAAGCGGTCAGCATCGTGACCGGAAACCAAACCGCAAGCGCGACAAGACCAACGGCCGAAAACATTGCAGAAGGCGCGACCACCATGGCGAGCGGAATCCAAGCGGTGGCCGGGATGGGACCCACGACCTTAAGCAAAGGCATTCCCCAATAACGAGCGTGAGGGAACCAGCCAATGGTAACTCCTGTAATGAGAGCGATACAGGTTCCGATCGCATAACCTGATAGCAAGAGAAACAGCGAGTGCCAGGTGCTGTCGAAGATCAAGCCTCCATCGTTAATGATCGAGCTGAAGACCGCTTCCGGACCAGGAAAATACGGAAGAGGCATCAGCGCGAGACAGCATGTGCATAACTCCCAGACTCCGGCGCTCAAGGTCGCAACTCCCAGAATAGGGCACATATGTCGCATCCGTTTCCGAAGGCCCTCCCAGAAGGGATATAAGGCAGCGCCAAGTAAGCCGAACCCCAGCATGACGAAAAGCAGAGTCGGATAATAGTTACTCGTCGGCACCGGTTCACTCTTAGGCACCAGGTAGTGAATCGCGAGAGCGCCACAAGCCCCGACTGGAATAGCAAGGACAGTTTGCAGTCGGAACTTCGCGCGCTTTGTGATTGCGGGCGTCGCTTTACGCGAAACTGGCTTAGTCAGTGTCATGGCCGGAGCGGCCGGCGGCACTTCTTGGATTGCAGAACTCATTTATTTACGACGGTATTCTTCGGAAGACAAGGAGCATCGGGATCGGCCATGTTTGGAGCGGCCTGATCTGGCTGATCGTACATTTTCCTGGCGCAACAGGCGTCCAGCCCGTCGGTTTCGATCAGCTTGGCGTAGAGGCGGAGGTCCATGTTCGGATCAGCCTGACCACCTGCGACCTTTTCGACTTGCAGAGACTTAATCCATTCGTCTGTCACGCCGTCCAGGTGTTGAAAAGCCTTTTTCGCCAGCGCATCGGTGTCTGTAGTTGGCGAAAGCATCTTTGCCTCTCGCATTTCCTTGGCGGCGGTGTAGAGCGTCTGCTCGGCGAGAGAGATGGAAGGAATGTATTTCAGTCGCGAAATCGCCACCGTATTTAGCTCCACGGTGGAGGCGAGATACTTCTTGTCGATGGCCAGTTGGGCTGCCGCTTTCGGATTCGCCTGAACCCAAACCGCTCCTTTCAGAATGGCACGAGTGGCCCCCGCTGCACTGCGCGGGTTAGCATCGACCCATTTGCCATTGGCGATAATCTCGCAGCAATACTCACGGGCGTAGGGCTCGTCTGTTGCTTCATCCATACCCTCCACATTCCGAGCGATTCCTTCCGCGATGAGCAAACTGCCGATCGGTTCGGCATTGGCGACGGCATCTACTTCACCTTTCTTCAAAGCCAACCCTAGTTCTCCGGCTGGATAAACCTTCCAGGTAATGTCTTTGCCTGCGTCAAGTCCGTGAGTTCCTAAGACGCGATTTGCGAACACAAAGGGTGGCGTTCCCATTCCAGGAACGCCGATCCGCTTGCCTTTGAGATCTTGAATCTTGTGAATCGGACTGTCGACCCCGGTCTGGACCCGGAGACAGCCGTTGTGGACTCCGGCGAGGAACCGCACATCGAGACCCTGCTCGATGGGCTTGAGGAAATACATCACCAGATGGTGGGTAATGTCGTAAGAGCCTAGTGCCAGGTTATCTTTGTATTGCGCCCAGCTGCACTTGACTAATTCTGGTTCGATTCCTTCCTCCTTAAAAAAGCCTTTCTCGTAGGCGACATAAATCGGTGCTTCGCATGTCAGGCCGATGAAGCCGATTTTGACGTGTTTTGAATTCACGACTTGGACGGTCTTGCCCGATTTCTTTCCACAACCTGCGAGGCCAAGCAGAACAATCGTGAGGAAGACGAAAAGTCTACTGGCATTTCGAAGACGAGCAGCAACCGCACCAGTAACGGAACGAAAGGCAGAAGGTAATTCAGGCGTAATCCGGGAGGACAGCCGGTAAGGTAAATAATGTCATAAGCAAGACGGATTAGAGATTCGGATGATAGAGCAATAGATTGAGGTTATGAAAGGAAAAAGTTCGACAAATGTTTGCAGCGTTGCCGCAGGGCCAGGGAATACGGCAAGGTAAAACGATGGTTCACGATCCTCTCGAGATTCGGCATATGCGTTACTTTCTCGCCGTGGCCGAGGCTGGCAGTTTTAGCCGAGCTGCGGACCGGCTTGGCATCTCGCAGCCAAACATCTCACAGCAGATGCGTGATTTGGAGACATCGCTGCGGGTGGAACTCTTTCAACGACGGGGAAAGCGCATCCTGCTCACTTACGCTGGTCGGATCTTCGCGGAGCACGCGCGCTCCATCCTCCGCCAGGTTGAAAACTTCCTCCAGGAGCTCAGCATCGAGCCTGGTCAAATGCGCGGCGCACTCCATGTCGGGGTCGTGCCAATCTTAAACAGCGCGCTCATGCCGCCGCTTCTCGGAATGTTTTCCGCCACTCATCCCGCGGTGAGCCTGATCATCGAGGAAATTTCTTCTACCGAGATCGAAACGGCGATCGAGGAAGGCCGGATGGACGTCGGGCTCGGCTTTCTCACCCGGCATTCACCCAACCTGCGCTACGAACGGCTTGGCCCGGATGAGTTCGCACTTATCGTGCATAACAGCCACCCGTGGGCAAAGAGGGCAGTGATCAGCCTGAGCGAATTGCACCAACAGCCGATGGTGCAATTGCCCGATACTTTCGTGATGCGACGAATGACCGATGCCATTTGCCGCGAGCATCAGGTGCGGCCGCGCACCGTGGCGGAGATCAATGCAATCGAAACGCTCCTCCGCTCGCTTGGCCCTCTCAAAGCCGCTGCACTCATGCCCAAGATCACCCTATGCAAAACGACTGATCTCACGGCGGTACGCTTAAAAGGGAAGAACCTCGGCGTCGACATCGGCCTCCTTCGTCTGATCGACTCCGGGTCGAACAGCGCGGTGGAGGAATTCACCAAGCTCGCCCGGGCTGAAGTGCCGCGGATCATTCAAAGCGTACCAGCGACTCGTTAGGTAACGCTAGGTTGAGGAGGGCACGATCGTTTCGACGGGAGGATCGCCTAGCCAGCCGCCGTGGGCGAGAGATCCTTTCGCCGGCGTTCGCCAAACAGCCTGATGATGACCAGGAACCAGATCAGCGTCAGTGGCAGGAATGTTGGCAACCAAAGGTGACGCTTCGCGAGTATATCGAGCGCTGTCATCGCGTAGCCAGCGCTGAAAAGCACCGCGCCGAAAAGAATATTCGTCTTTGAAATTGTCCAGATAAAGGCCGCAAGGAGAGCGATAAGCAAAACGATGATCCAGACGACGGCTTCCGGTGTCGGACGGACGCAGGCATTATGCTGAATGGTAGCGATGGCAGTCGAGAAGACGTTCGGTGGCTGGAGCGGATCCTCGGCGACACGAAGGAGAACAATCTGCCGATTGAGGTTATCGGTTTCATGCGACGTCGGGCGATGATGCTCTTTCTCCTGGGCCGCGAGGAGTAGTTCGCCAAGACTGAGGTGGTGCACACTCCCGCTGGCCGCCGGACTAAACGTGATCGTGCCATCGCGGTGAAGCGGAATTTGCCAACCATTTGGCAAGACGATTTTCGAACCGAGTTCCACTTTTACGTCAGCTGGCGCGAGGCGTAGCCAGAGCATAATCGCCTGCAGGGTAAAAGCGGGAACGACCTCGCCACGATACTCAAAGAGCAGCGGGACGCGCAGTCCACTAGCGTGATCGTTAGGCAAATTAATAAAGCCCGGAGTAGAAACTAGACGAATCTCTTCATCCGGCTGACGACTCACCCCGACAAACTGCGCCAGGTCGGCCCGATCTCCGATAACGTTAGGCAACGTGGGCAAATCATCGGTCGTGAGGTCGTGCTGGCCTTTGGCGTCCAGCTCGAGAGCGACAAGCAACTTCGGGACGTGCATCGCCTGGTCGAGGAAGATTTGCTTTTGAATCTTGTCGCGCTCTGGCCAGATGAGCATCGGCTCAATCGCGACTACCGGCGGGTTAAAATCCAAGACTGCCTGAAGAAAGAGTGCATACTCGAGTGGCGAAAGTGAGCGTCGGGCTGCTTCGCCCTTCGCCAATGGTTTCATTTTTTCTACTGGCGTGAGGCGCAGGATATCGTCGCGTCCGATCTCAACCAAAGTCACGGCTGCGGGCGGGAGGGCGGACGCGGCGTTTTGCAGGAAAAATGAGAGAAAAACGTCGTCTATCAGCTGCAGCCGGGACTCTCGTAAAATAAGAGCACCGAGAAGTATAACGACGAGGGCGAGCCACGGCGACAATCGGCGCATTTCGCGCAGAAGCTAGGGACCGCCTCGCTCAAAAACAAACTGAAACTGAGGATAATGATGACCCTGGCGTGCGGCGAGCTTTCATCCCTGATCGGGAGGCAGCCGGGAAAATCCTGCTGTCGCGCAGGCCTGCCTCCCATTCTTTCTTCTTGAACGCAACGCGCGTCCCGCGAGACGGTGCGGACCGTCATGGCGGATTCGGTTGAGCTCTATAGGGAAAAATTCACGTTACGTTTGGAAGCCTTCAGCGATCTGGTCTTCGGCTTTAGTCTTTCCCTTCTCGCGACGCGGCTTGATGTGCCAGCAAAGGTCGAGGACATCTACGACCCGACTCGCCGTTTTGCCGTACGCGGTGCAGACATTTCTTCGCTTCCGCCTCCAGCTCCCGGCCGTTGCACTCTACCTCGGCGATTTTGCTGTGATTATTTTTGCTCTGACAATTCTACGAGTGCGCGGTCTGCGCCAGCGTCGAAACGATCCGAATCTCGACCAACGCCTGCGCGATTGGCGGCGCTCGCTACTCCAATTCGGCATCAGTATTCTGCTGGTTTCGCTCCTCCTCGGGTTGGAGCTGCACGGAGGGAGTTTCGGAGAGGCGATGCGCGATTTGGATATTTATATCGCCCTTGCGTTCGTCGTCATGGTGGTGCTGTGCCGGCGCCTGGTTCGCGGCTTGCCCAGTTTCCTTGCCTGACCGCAGACTTGGCGATCTCGCCCGCTGCTTATGCACTTCGTCATAAGCGACGTCTTTTCGCGCTGTTGATGCGGTCGCTCTCGGGCAAATGGAAGCGACGATTTTCATGGGCGGGGGCCAATTTTCCGGAATTCTCTTGTGGGAATCTTGAACAATTCGGAGTGCCCCACGTCCAATGCGCCGTGAAGTCGAAGGCACGTCTCAAGGGTACGACCGTCACCCGCAATACCGCCCAGGCTCGCGCGGTGGAAGAAGAACCGGAGCTCGATCCTGAGCTTGACGCTGAGTTGGCGCATCGGCCCGGAGTCGGCACGCTCGCTCGGACCAAAAGTTTGATCCTCGCCGCCGTGCGCGTGTGGGAACTCAAGCGCGGTCTGCGCCGTTAGGTTTTGATCGGAGTCGGTATCATCTCGACCCGGTGGTGAGTTGGTCACCGATTTGTAAACTCGTAGCGGGGCGTGCGCACCGCTCAACGATCAGGCCACCCTGTCCACGGGTCGCCGGTGCCGGAAGTGCCGGCCATCCTATGCCGTCAAGCGCACCGGGTTCCAATGTTGCGTTGGCGAATAGCTTCGGGAAATCTAAGTTAGCTCGCCGGTCTGCTACCGTGCCTTAACCCGCGCGGTATCCCCGCCGCCCAGGTCGCTCTTTACCGCTATTTTTTCTGGGTTTGCTACTCCTCGGAATTTGCCGCTGTAGTTCCCATGACCTCTGTTCTCCAGCGTTCCTATGACTTCACCCGTGCTAAGCACAGACACTGTCAGGATGGCGCTATCGTCTGAACCGGTCACCTTAACACTCAGTACGCTTTTCGTTATGTCGTATTGAGCGCGATTGATGGTAACAATGTCGGTGGTTCCATTGTTCACAGTGACTGATCCAACCATTCCGCAACAAAGCCCGTGCGGCGTACAGAAGGCGGCGGGCCCGTCCCGTCTGCGCTACTGAATTCTTCCTTATCCATATCGGCTTCTAGTAATAATCTTTTTCCTTTGGGTAAAAGATCGATTGTTGCGTTACTGCTGAATGCGAGATCGAGCACAGCAATCCGCCGCACGACTCCTTTGTCGTTGGAAAGAGAGTGTCAAGCGCGCGAGTTAACAAAAAGTCGCCGGAAAAGTGCAAGCTTCTTGTTAGGTTAGTCGCCTTGCCAAATAGGAACAGGAAGCGAAGCCTAGACGAATCCGCGCCGCCGAAAATCGTCCAGGTTTCCGCCGCTGGAACGCTCGATCAGATCGATGGTGAACTTGAGCAGACAAACCTCCCACGCATCGTCTACACCTTGAATGATGGCGCTCAGCGGATCGTCCGTCCGCTCAACCTTTGCTTTCGTTTGCGCAACAACCGAGGCAATGTTGTCGCGCACCGTTCGTTCCGTCACGTCCGTTTTGCGAAACTGGAAGCCGTAACGCAACACGGCAAACTTTTGGCCGCGGTCGTGTAGGTGCTCAGCGAAGCGCTGCGCCTTCTCGCCAAAGCCCTCGAGAAGAAGTCGGGCATAATGGTCGGGGGTAAGAATTTGTGGGCGTTCGGCGTGGATCCGTCCGTTACGCACTCGCACTTCATTTACCTGATCCATCAATTCACTGATCAGGTAAAAGCGAAAGCTGGTGTGCCCGAAAGTGGCGATCCGGCCTTGCGGGGCTACGATGACTTCTGTGTTCTCGATCGCGTACTGAAAGTTATCTTCACTCCACATCTTTCCGACTATAACACAGGATCACTTCGCTTGCGCCAAGCGGTCTCCCCGGGGCGCAGCTTACATCTCCACCGGCTGGAGCGGGCTCGATCGTGTCGCGCGCCAGTGGAAGACCGCGTCGAAGGTGAAAATGACCAGAGCGAGCCAGATAAGGCTAAAGGTTAGGAATTGGGCGCGGCGGAAGGTCTCATGATAAACAAAAACTCCGAGGAAGAATGTGCAGCTTGGAGAGAGATACTGCAAGAATCCTAGTGTCGTTAGGCGAAGGTGCCGCGCGGCATGAGCAAACCAGATGAGCGGCACGCCCGTAACAATACCGGTGCTGGCAAGGAGCAACGCCAGGGCCGGATCGTGAGTCGTAAAGTGTTGTTGCTCCTGGTGAACGAGATGCAGCAACCAACCGAGGGCGAGGGGAAGAATGAGAGTGGTTTCAAGGAATAAACCCGGGGTCGGCGCTGCACCTGAGACCTTGCGCAGAAGTCCATAGAAACCGAACGACACACACAAAGTCAGCGCCACCCACGGCAGCTTGCCAAAGCCGAGAGTAAGAAACATGACCGCACCCGCCGCGAGCAAAACGGAAAAAAACTGAGCGCGTGAAAGCCGTTCGCGCAGAAAAATCGCGCCGAAAAGAACATTCACGAGTGGGGTCATGAAATAGCCGAGACTGGTTTCGAGTACATGTCCGGCATTCACTGCCCAGATAAAGACAAACCAGTTTATAGCAATGGCGACCCCGCTGCCGGCGCAGAATAGAGCAGTGCGGCGCGAGCGCAGGTTGCCAATAACTTCCGGCCAACGCCGTTGCCAGCTCAGAAGTAAAACCATAAAGACGCAGGTCCAGAGAAAGCGATGGGCCAGGATTTCCCCGGCGGGAATGACACGGAGCAGTTTCCAGTAAATGGGCACGATTCCCCAGGTGATGAAAGCGGCCATCCCGGCGATGAGACCGGAGGGATCGTTAGGCACCCGCTCCGGTTTCATGGCGCGTTCTATTTCACGGAAACGCGCCAACGGCAAACCGAACCATTCCCGCGGATGGGCGCCTCACGATTGTCGGAAGACCGTTTTCCTTCGAGAAATTCTTCATTGATTCTTGCTTGGTTTCGGATGCGTTCCTTGCCGGAATTTGGATTCAGAACGGGAAAGCATTTGACCGGACACAAGGGAAGGTTACCAGTCAGAAGCCTGCTCATGACTCCATCCGATCCAACCCCGCCGCGAAGCCGCGCTGATTCGATGCGTGCGTTTAGCATCATGTTTTTCGCCATCGCACTGCTCTGTTTTCTGCTCGGCTGGGCCGATGGCGTGCGACACGACAAAAGCTACCTGCATATTCCGCAGACCGGCAGCTTCCTTGTCGCCACTGCGGTGCTGGTGGCGGTGGGTGTGGTCTTTCTCATCTCGGCGCGCGGATCCCGCCGCTCCTGAGCACGAACCGCGTTTCCTGACCGGGCGCGGGACTGTAGCAGCTCGGTCATCGATGTTTCTTTGGTCGCCGACGGGAAAACCGCGCCGCCGGTGGTCTTGCGTTACGTGTGTAACATGGTAACATTGTCCCAATGAAACAGGAACGCACGGTTTCCAAAATTGTCGAGCGCGTCCAGATCGGCGCACGGATGGAAAAGACGCTGGTTAAGACTCTCAAGGCACTGGCCGAATATCTTGATTTGTCGTTAGGCGATTTGCTTGAGGGAATGGCACTGCACGGCCTTGAAGGCAAAGCGCCATTCAGCCAAAGAACTCTTGGCCACGTAAAAAAGCTCAAAGCCATCTACGGACTGGAGTTGACCGCGCGCGACAGTCACAAGTTGGTGGAGGTGGACCATGTCGGAAAATGATTGCGTTCCAAGACTCCTGGAGGAGTTCGAAGCCGGCCGGATCGATCCGGCGCTGTTCCGCCATCGTGAACACATTCGGGTCGGCTATGAATTGCTCGAACGGCTGCCATTTCCCGAGGCTCTTCTCCATCTCGCGCGCGGGTTACGACGTCTTGCCGCCAAGGCCGGAAAACCAGAGGTCTATCACGAGACTATCACAGCGGGATTCCTCGCCCTCATCGCGGAACGGCGTTTACGCGGGAGTCAAACGAGTTGGGATGATTTCGCAAAGCAGAATCCTGATCTTTTCCGCAAGCGACTGCTCGAGGAAATCTATGAACCGGCATTGTTGCAATCGCCCGTGGCGCGTCAGACTTTTGTGCTGCCGCACCGCACTTGGCCTAACGACAAGTGTTCCGTAGAGTCGTGATCCCTGGGTCTGAAAGAGGTGGGGATGCTCCCCAGACAAAAAAGCGTCTCCGCCCGTTTCAGATCTTTGTTTGGACTAACAGTCATCGGTGACCAACCGCGCCATGGTCATTCGGCTCTGCGGCGGCTGCTCTGGTGCGACAACATTGACCTTAGTTCCCTAATCGTTTCTTCCTGGTTTTGATTCGGGTACGTCGAAACTGCATCGGGTACGGTCCAGTTTCACGTTCTTGACTAGTTACGAGCCGAACCATTGGCTGAGTGCCGGTGTCTTGCAGGAACACTTTCTGAATTTGTAAGGCAGCAGAAATGGAGAGCGGGCGATTTATTCCGGCGCTTCTTGTTCATTCCATTTAGGGATTTCTTCCGGCAAGTCAGCCTCCTTTTTGTTTCAGGTGTGCAAGATGTCGGCGCGTATACCTTCCCTGCTAGCTCATAGCAGCGCCCATGGTCCAAGATAGGTGCGTGACTTCGCTGGCGAGTTGTGTTCCATAAGGGCATCGAGTTGGCTGTTCTGTTGCGCGATTGTGGCTTCAAACTCTCGATCAATAACCAGCCCCCGTTAGTGCATCATGGCGATCCGCGATTTGAGATACTCTGCCAGAGGAAGCCCACTCCGAGGCCTATCTTCTTCTGTCCTCGGCTGGACATCCCTGCGCCTAACGATCGTCGCCGCGATGCACCAGTCGGTATATGACAGGCCCGGCGGCGATGGCGACGGTCGCGCCAATGATCGCTGGCAATCCGTACTCGCCGTCGCGCAACGAGATTGCGACGACACCCGTGAGCACAATCATCGGTAACGCCGCGAGAAAGGCAACGCCGCCACGTCCGAGCGGAATGCGAAACGCGCCGCGGAGCGACGGCTCGACCTTGCGAAGTTGAATGAGCGCGCCGAACTCGAGAAAAAGCGCTAACGAGTAAAGGAGCACATCTGCAATGACAAGTTTGCCAAAAGGCACGAGAACGAAAAATGAATAGCAGACGGCCGAGACAATCACGGCGACGTGAGGTGTGCCACGGGTGTTTAGTCTTGCGAGCCTTTGCGGTAACAAACGGTCGGTTGCGAGGACGAATGGGATACGCGAGTAACTAAGAAGGAGAGCGTTGAAAAGGGCGAGCGCGCTAACCATTCCGCCGATGGCGATCCAGGCGGCAATCCAAACTCCAGTGTTTCCTCCAACGGCGGTGGCCGCAATCTTAGGCCAGCCTCCGTCGGTCCAACTCTGCCAATCGGTCGCGCCGAGCGCCATGAGCAAAGGCACCAAATAGCCCAGGACAACGAAAGGCAGCGCAATCGCTAGTGCCCTCGGATAGCTGCGGGAAGCGTCTTTCACTTCGCCTTGCACGGTGGAGGGATTATCCCAGCCGATGTAATTCCACAGTGCGATCGAAATGCCGATGACCAGCCCGCTAAGGCCGTGACCTTCTTGCGAGGCAAAAGGATGCCAGGGAATATGTGCCAGGTTCGGTGCGCTCCAGACGGACAAAGCAAGAAAGCCGAGCATGACAAACAAGCCGGCAATGATTGAGGCGAGGCCGACCCGAATCGATCCGCGCAGGTTGATCCAGGTCGCGCCCCAGATCATTGCGAGAGATAGGAGCCATTCTCGGCCTGGGTCAAGACCGGGCAGGAAGTAGCGCAGGTATTGGTTGAAAAGCACCGGATAGATAGCCATGTCGACCAGCGAATACATCCAGGTGAGCCAGCCATTCTGAAACGCCCAGAAACGGCCAAAGGCGCGATCGACCCAGCGATAGTAGCCACCTTCTTCCGGCAACATACTGGCGAGCTCGCCCACGATCAGGACCTCAGGCAACGACCAGATGAGCGGCACGAGGAGAAGAATGAGCAGGCCAAGGCCGGGACCAACGGCATGAATTAGCGTCTCGGTCGTGTAAGGACCTCCGGAGGTACAAAAGAAAAGGATGAAAACAAGTGAGAACGTGCCGAGACCGCGACGTAACTTAGGAATACTCACAAATTTTCCGCTGCCGCTACGACGGCCTGCGGTTTGACGCGGGTGGCGAGAAAGGCACCGAAGAGGAGGATAGCTGCGCTCGCAAGTTGCGGTATCGTTAGGCGCTCCTGAAAAAGCCAGGCGGAAAGGAGGATTGCGCCGAGCGGGCTGAGCAGCTGTAAACTTTGCGAAAGCGCCACTCCGATCTCGCGGATGGCAACGTAATAGAGAACGTGGGCGATGGCGATGCAAAGCACAGCAGAGACAATGAGGATGCCATTAACCTGCCCGCTGACTTCCAGTGGTGTGCCCAGCTTTCCGAAAAGCCAGGTCAGCGGGAAAAGCATAAGCGAAGTATAAAGACTGATGATGCCGAAGCTGCGGACGCTTCCAAGCTGCACCGACGGTTTTTTCGCGAGGACGCCATAGAGCGCCCAGCAAAAACTGGCTGTAAATGCTATCGAAAGCCCGGCCAACGAAACCTGGCGGCCCTCCCAGCGCGGTTGAAACCAAAAAACGCCGACCGCGCCTAACAATCCTAAGAAGGTTCCGACCTGGAACTGCCATTGGCGAATGATCCACCGTTCCTCGGGAAAAAAAACGAGAGCCAGTAACGCGGTAATAATCACCGAGGAGCGAATGAAGACGCTGTAAACGCCCGGTCCCATGTAAAAGAGCGAAATGACCTGAGTAATCTGGTGCACGACATTGGGCAAAGCGGGCAGGAAACAAATACCCATCGCTCTGCGGTCAAGCCGCGGCCCACCCCGGCGAACGCGATAAATGACGAAAGGCAGGATGGCGAGGAAGGCGATCGAGTAACGGTAGAAATTTTGCGCGAAGGGATCGTAATATCGGTTAAGAAAAAACTGAAAAAGCGATGGCGTGGACCAGATGAAAATGGTCGCAACCAGCGCGGCATAACCTTTTCGTTCATCGTGCGAAGTCATCTCTTGTTCGAAAAACGATCATTAAAGGGAAAGCAGGTTGCGAACACAGGCCAATTCTGCGAACCGACAAGAAGGGTCCGGGAAAGAGAATAGTCGTGATACAATTGACCAGTATCTTCCTGCCAGTGGCACTGCTGATAGATATATCAGTGGCAGAGAAGCCGGTTATCTTTCACAAGCGCCAAAGGATTGCGATCAATAACTCGACCGCCAGAATCCAAACGAGAATGACCTGCCACAGTCGCAGGTTACGCGCGCCATAATGGTCACCGATAACTTGAGGATCGCGCCCAAAAAGCTTTTTCCGGTTTTTGAAGATGCGATAGCCGGCGAAAAAGACCGCTATTAGGCAGATACTGAAAAAAATGCGCAAGGCCAGGACTGAGTCTGAGTGGGACCGGACAACTGCTACCTGAACGTTTAGCGTCGCGAGCGAAGGAACACACGACAGTGAGTTAGCGAACTGCGTCATGTGATTTTCTCCTTGTTTGCAGGTAGGACATCATAATTAACCTCAGTTCCGTCATTGTTCTCTGAGAACGCATCGCCGCAAAACAGAATGTTGGTGCGTTCAAAATATTCCAATCGCGGTAGTTGCGGCGAGAATTTCCGCACTTCGTCGCGACGTTGCAAACCCAGCGAGCATCCCTAGGGTGGTTGGGTGAGTTTGTTTTCCATTTACCCCGTCGACCCGAATGATATTGCCGCCATCCTGCATGGCTCGCATGCCGATCCCTTTCGGGTCCTCGGGCCGCACCGGGCGGGGAACGATCTGGTGATTCGAGTGTTTCGTCCGGAAGCGAAGGCCATTGCCGTCGTAGCGGCAGTGGATCGTAATCGAATTTTCCCGGCGGAACGCTTGCACGTGGAAGGGCTTTATCAGGCGACCGTGCCTAACGAATCGCACGACTTCCCCTATTTGCTCAAGGTAACCGCGTTTGATGGGTCGGAGCGGCTCATGCGCGATCCTTACAGCTACGGGGCGATGATGGGTGAGATCGATCTCCATCTTTTCACGGAGGGAAATCATAAGCGGCTTTACGACAAGTTCGGCGCGCACCCGCGCGAAATCGCCGGCGAACGCGGCGTCTATTTTGCCGTCTGGGCGCCAAACGCCTCGCGTGTAAGCGTGGTAGGCGATTTCAATTTCTGGGACGGCCGGGTGCATTCCATGCGCAAGCTTCTTCCGAGCGGCGTCTGGGAAATTTTCATTCCCGGGGTGCCGGAGGGCACGCACTATAAATTCGAAATCAAAACACAAAGCGGCGCTTTGCTCCTGAAGAGTGATCCCTTTGGATTCTTCAGTCAGCACGGTAAAGAGACTTCGTCGCTGGTTTTCGATCTCGACCGCTATAAGTGGAACGATGAGCAATGGATGACGGATCGGTCAAAGAAAGCATGGCATCGCAGCGCGATTAGCATTTACGAAGTACATCTCGGTTCGTGGCGTCGGGTGGCGGAAGAGGGGAATCGCTTCCTGAGTTATCGCGAACTTGCGGAGACGCTCCTGCCTTATGTCTTAGAAATGGGTTATACCCATATCGAGGTCCTTCCGATTGCGGAGCACCCGTTTGAAGGTTCGTGGGGCTATCAAGTGACTAACTATTATGCGCCCACGAGCCGCTTCGGGAATCCCGATGAGTTTCGGCATTTTATCGATGCCTGTCATCGGGCCGGCATCGGCGTCATCATGGATTGGGTGCCGGCGCATTTTCCGAAAGACGCGCATGGGCTGGCGGAGTTTGACGGAACCGATCTCTATGAGCACGCGGATCCACGGCAGGGCGAGCACCAGGATTGGGGCACGCTTATCTTTAACCTGGGTCGGAATGAGGTGCGAAATTTCCTCACCGCTAATGCACTCTTTTGGCTGGATAAGTATCATATCGACGGGCTGCGAGTGGATGCGGTCGCTTCGATGCTTTATCTCGATTACTCACGCCAGCCAGGGCAATGGGTGCCAAATGCTTTCGGCGGGCGCGAAAATCTCGACGCCGTCTTTTTCCTCCGCCAGACTAACGAACTGTGTTACGAGAGTTTCCCCGGTGCGATCACGATTGCCGAGGAATCGACTGCCTGGCCCGGGGTTTCGCGGCCGGCTTATCTCGGCGGGCTAGGTTTCGACTTCAAATGGAACATGGGCTGGATGCATGACTTCCTGCACTACATGGCGCTCGATCCGATTTATCGGCGCTTCCATCACAACAACATCACGTTTTCCATCATGTATGCCTGGAGCGAGCATTTCGTTCTCGTGCTGAGTCACGACGAAGTGGTGCATGGCAAAGGGTCGTTGATTAACAAAATGCCGGGCGATGAATGGCAAAAGTTCGCCAATCTGCGGATGTTCTTTGCCTGGATGTATGGGCATCCGGGAAAGAAGCTCCTTTTCATGGGCGGCGAGTTTGGCCAATGGCGCGAGTGGAACCACGATCGCGCGCTCGATTGGGATCTGACCAATCTGCCGAAGCATGACGGCCTGCACCGTCTCGTGCAGCATTTGAACTATGTCTACCGTAGCGAGCCTGCGCTCTGGGACATGGATGACTCACACGAAGGCTTTGAGTGGATCGACTTCCATGACTCCGATAACAGCGTAGTCGCGTTCCTGCGCCGCTCGCGCGAGGAGGAAATGCTCGTCTTTGCTGTCAATGCGACGCCAGTTGTTCGCTACAATTATCGGCTTGGTGTTCCTAACGATGGATTCTATCGCGAAATCATTAACACCGACGGCGAGACCTACGGTGGGAGCAATATTGGCAATCTTGGCGGATTGCAGGCCGAAGCAATCGAATGGCAGGGGCGCACTCATTCTATCATTGTCAATCTTCCGCCGCTCGCGGTTGTCGCTTTCAAGCGCGAAGCTCTGTCGACTACGGAGGCCGAAGAGTTGACGGAAGAGTCACTGGGAAAAGCGCAGGCTTAGCAGTTCGGCGCCTCCGGGTTTAAAAAAATTCTTTTTTTGCGCTTGACCGATCTGGTCAATCCGAAGATTTTCAGGATCATTATTCTTACCCCCATGAAAACCCTCAATTCTGCATTCACCCTCATCGAACTCCTCGTCGTTATCACCATCATCGCGATTCTGGCCAGCATCGCGTTTCCTGTCTTCAATTCCGTAACCGAACGCGCGAACCAAACAAAAGACTTGTCCAACATCCGGCAGGTCGGAGTAGCGCTAAAACTCTTCGCGGGCGATCACAACGGGAGCTTCCCGCGCACGCAGGATCCGGAAGGCACCGGTAACCCCGATATTACGACGGCGAATCAGGCTTTTCGCACTCTCTTTCCGACTTACCTGACAAACGAAGAGATCTTCTCCGTGAAAGGCTCGGTTTACACTCTAAACACGCCCGATAACCGCATCGATCAAAACCCCACCGGCGGCAATTACACCCAAACTCTGAAGGCCGGCGAGAACAGCTATTCCTATATTCTGGGTTTGAGCGAGACCTCAAACGCGGCCTTTCCGGTGGTGGCGGACGGCTTTGCCGATCCAGCTGCGAATCCTCCCGTTTACGACATTAACAAGACGGTCAAAGGAGGAGTATGGGCTGGAAAACGCGCGATCGTTCTGAACTGCGACGGGAGCGCAAACAACCTCAGCTGCGACACGGTTTTGGTGGCACCTGTGCGGACCGATAACGGCGGAAACAAAATCAATCTTTTTGCAACCACCGATTCGACCTGGCTCGGAGCGGCCAACACGGCGGTCAATCCTGAGTAGCCTCTTCTAGCCTAACGAGACTGAGTCGAACTCTCCGTTGCTCACCCGGGTGCGGAGTTTCATTCCTGGCCTAACGACCGCCACGGAGCGGATCAGGTTTCCTTTGTCGTCGCGTGTGATGCTGTAGCCGCGCTGCAAGGTTTGTTCCGGGCCAAGCAGACGCAGCATGCTGTGGGTGCGTTCCCAGCGTTGCCGCGCGTTCGTCAGGCATTTAAGAGCGCATTCCTTTAGCCGGCGCTGAAATTCGAGAAAGGATTGACGACGCGCCGCCAGTTCGCGCGCCGGGTTGTGCGTCTTCAGAGCAAGTGCGGCATTCGTCAGGCGATTTGTTTCGAGAAGCCGGCGACGCTCGACGGTCCGTTGCAGTGTTTCTTTCGCCAGATCGAGCTGCTGCTGCGCTTCGCGCAAACGTCGACTCAGCTCACGAAAAAGCGTCTTTTCCGAAATCCCACTCAGTCGGTTACGGGCGCTGAGGAGAAAAGCGCGCAGACATTTGTCGAGACAGTTTCGAAGCTCGCTTATGCGGCGTTCGATCTCGCGCACGTCCGGCACGATCAATTCGGCCGCCGCGCTTGGGGTCGGCGCGCGCAGGTCCGCGACATAATCGGCGATTGTGAAATCGACCTCGTGTCCGACCGCGGAAACGATTGGCACGGCGGAGTGAAAAATGGCGCGTGCGACGATCTCTTCGTTGAATTCCCAGAGGTCCTCGATACTTCCGCCGCCACGCGTCAGGACGATGACGTCGAGTGGTTTCCATGACTCGTTAGGCAAGTTCAATTCACGAATGGCGGTCGCGATTTCGAGCGCGGCGCCAATCCCCTGCACCCGCACTGGATTGATCAGCACCTGCACACCCGGCGCGCGCCGGTGGAGAATATTGAGCATGTCCTGAATCGCGGCCCCGCTCGGCGAAGTAATGATTCCGACCCGGCGCGGAAATTTCGGCAGGGATCGTTTGCGCGAGATTTCGAAAAGCCCTTCGGCTTCCAGTTTTCGTTTCAGCGCGTCGAACTTCGCCTGCAGAATGCCGAGCCCGCGTGATTGCAGGATTTGCACACTGAGTTGGTACTGCCCGCGGGCTTCAAAAACCGTGACGTTGCCGTAGACCTGCACCTGCATGCCATCGGCGAGCGAGCTGGGAAACGGAGGAAGCGTGTCGCGAAAGATCACGCAGGCGATCGCGGCGCGCTGATCCTTCAGAGTGAAATACTGATGACCGGACGGATGCTTTTTGTAGTTCGAGATTTCACCCTGAACCCAAACGGCGCGAAAGCGCGATTCGAGCAGGTTTCGAATGGTGCGTGTCAGTTCCGCGACAGAGAGAACCTTGGCGACATTTGGAAAAAGGTCGTCCGAGTTTTCCGTCATGGTCCTGTCCTAACATACGAAATGCCGAAGGCGAAATCCCGGGTAGGGCGGACGTCTCGCCCGCCGATTTTCGCGTTTCGCGAAAACAATCTTCCGAAGTGTTCGCGAACGCGAGGACACCTTCGCCGACGGGCGGGACGCCCACCCTACCCGAGAGACAATTCCGCCTGAGGTCCCGCAGGCGGTTTGAGCCCGAGTTTTCGGTAGGCGTTAGGCATGGCTACGCGCCCCTGCGGAGTTCGCTTAATGTAACCTTCCATGATGAGGTAAGGCTCGTTTACTTCCTCGAGCGTGCCGGCTTCTTCGCCGATGGCCACGGCTAACGAATTCAATCCCACCGGGCCGCCATTGAATTTGTGAATGAGTGTTTCCAGAATTCGCTTGTCCCACTGATCGAATCCATCGCGGTCGATTTCGAGCATGGTTAGGGCGCTGTCCGCCAGCTCCGCTGTGATGCGTCCTTCGGCTTTGACCTGCACGTAATCGCGCACCCAGCGGAGAAGATTGTTCGCGGTGCGTGGCGTGCCGCGAGTGCGTGTTGCAATTTCCGCCGCGCCCGTGGAATCGATCTCCACGCCTAACAATCCGGCGCTGCGCAAAATGATCTTCTGCATTTCCTCCGCGGTGTAGTAGTCGAGCCGCGCCGTCATGCCAAAACGCGAACGTAGGGGCGCGCTCAACATCCCCGAACGGGTCGTGGCTCCGATCAAGGTGAACTTCGGCAGTCGTAATTGCAGACTGCGCGCCTGTGGCCCCTGATCGATGATGATGTCGAGCTTGTAGTCTTCCATCGCCGGATAGAGATACTCTTCGATCGTCGGCTGGAGCCGATGAATCTCATCGATGAAAAGGACGTCGCCTTTTTCCAAACTTGTGAGCAGGCCCGCCAGCTCGCCTGCCTTTTCGATCACCGGTCCGCTCGTGTTCTTGATGTTGACGCTCATCGCGTTGGCGATGATGTGAGCGAGCGTCGTCTTGCCCAGACCCGGTGGGCCGCTGAGGAGAATATGCTCGAGAACATCGCCGCGTTTCTTTGCGGCTTCGACCAGCAATTCGAGCCGATCGCAGACCTTTGTCTGTCCGGTGAACTCGCTGAACATCGGCGGACGCAGCGAGATTTCGAAGGCTGGATCAGATGCAGATGGGACGGCAGCGGGCATCGAACAAGTTAGCGAGGATCGATGGGATTATCAGGACTAAATTGCGGCGAACTCGTTAGGCCGGCGATCTTCCCTTACATCCCGCTGACAGCGTCGGCCTTCCATTCCAGATTTTTCGTCAGGACCAACTCCGTTCCCCGGCTTCGGAGAACATAGTCGACCGTATCGAAGGCGTGCCGGATGAGATGAAGTCCGAGGCCGCCTGGTTTGATCAAGTCCGCCGGTCGACTTTTCATTTCGCTGGGTTCAGTTTTTTTTCCGTAATCGCGTAGCCGCAGGCAGACGCAGTCGCTCTTTTCCTCAAGCGAGAGGGAGATGGGTCGATCTTCGCGACGTTGATAGGCGTGGCGGATGATATTGGTGCACGCCTCGTCTACGCCCAACACCATCAGCGTGCGCTGACGCTCGGAAAAAGGAAACGCCTCGAGAAAGCGACGCACGTTTTCGCGCATGAGAGCGAGGTTGCCTGTGTGACTGGAGAACTCGATTTTCTTCTTCGCCTTCTTCATCGCGGAGAGCGCGCCTTTCAACCGTCCGCGCTCGTGTCGCGCGAAAACTGACGAATTTCTACGTGGCTGGCAATGACATTTCCGTGGCGGAGTACAGACTTGTGCGGTTGCTCGACCGCAAATGGGCGCAGAGATCGCGAAGGAGGAACGAAAGGCTGGAAGTCGATTTTTCGCGGGCTCATCGCGTCCTGGAGGTCGGTAGTTGGAAAGTGACAATCGCTGGCAATCGCGGGCGCGCCATGCACTATTTTCCACATGTGGAAATCATTCCTCGCCGCAATTTTTTTTGCCACGCCGCTATTCGCCCAGCAGCAGGAAACGGCGTACGAGGCGATGCGCACGGTGGGGCACCAACTTAATCGCGAGTTTGTCGATCATGTCATTTCGATCACGGGTACCAATGGCAATCCGCAACCGGCGACCTGGAAGATCTTGATCGACGACCAGCATGCGCGCGGCGGTGTGCGTGAGGTTGAGGTGACAAATGGTCGCATCAGTTCCGAGCGCACCCCGTTACGTTCGTCGGTTGAGGGTTCGCTCGGCGCGGTCATCGATACCGGCAAACTTAATCTCGATTCCAGTGGCGCCTATACCCTCGCGCACCAGACGGCCGCGAACTCGCACATCAGCTTTACGACCGCCGATTACGCTTTGCACGTCGATGACCACGGAAATCCAATTTGGGAAGTTGCACTGCGACGCGAGGATGGAGGGCCGGCGGGCCGGATTTTCATTGGCGCAAATCACGGAACGGTCACGCGCACCGAAGGTTTGTTTGTCGGTGCTAATCAGGTTGCGATGAAGGAGCCAACTGACCAACCCGAACATGAAGAGGCGGATGATGACGATGGCGACACAAACGCCGTAGAGTCGCACATCAAGCAAGGCTGGCGACAGATGCGTGCTGACGTGCATCGAACGTTTCACAAGGTGCAGCGTTCCTTCGTAGATTTTTTTGAGGATAAGTAGCTAACGTCTTTCGAGACGATTCTTGCAATCTGCGCTCGGCACCGGAAAATGACGACGATGAAGGCCGATAATCAGCAAGCAGCCTGGACCAATGTCAGTCACGGCTGGCAGCAGCTCTACGGCAACTTTGAGGAAATGGGAATCAGCCTCGAATGGCATGACTTCAGGAGCAGCCGTCCGTTGAATTGGGGTGAAAGTTTTCGTCCGGGGAGCGTTGAGTTTTGCCTGAATCTTGACGGTCGCGGCGCGGTCGGCCGCCGAGACGCCATGCATGATTACGGTCCGAGCAGCTCAGGATATTATGCCATCGGCAATCAGCCTATCAGCGCGACGCGGCAGGCGAACGATCACCATCGCTTTGTGACGCTCGAATATTCGCGGGAACATTTGCAAAAACAGGTTGCTGCTTCGGAAGAAGAGCTGACTGCGTCGATCCGGGAAATCATTTTCCCAAGAAGAGAAAACAGCATCGTCTCGCCGCCACAGCCGATGACCAGCGAGCAGCGCGCGATCGTTTCCAGCCTCACGCAGCCACCCGTGCCCAAGGCGGCGCGCATCCTTTGGTATCAGAGCAAAGCTCTTGAGCTGATCTCGCATTTCCTCTTCCAACCGAAGGACCCGGAAATGTTTTGCATGCGGCAAAAGCGCGTTGCGCGAGACCGGGTCGTGCGCACGAAGGAGCTCCTCCTGCGCGATCTGGCAAATCCGCCGACGCTGGAAATGCTCGGGCAGGAAGTCGGCTGCAGTCCCTTTTATCTTAGCCGGATTTTTTCTAGGGAAGTCGGCCTGACGATTCCGCAATTTTTGCGTAACGCGCGTATGGAGCGCGCGGCGGAACTACTCCGTAGCGGCCGCTACAACGTAACCGAAGCTGCGACCGAAGTCGGGTATGCAAGCCTGAGCCATTTTAGCAAAGCCTTCTGTGAAACGATCGGGTGCTGTCCGGTTCTTTATCCAGCGGCGAAGCATATCGTGTTTGATCGTTAGGCCGAGATGAAGACCGCGGCCGTTCGAGCCGGAGAGAGACGCTCCGGCTTTTTCCTTTTGCCTACCGCAACCCTTTGGCAGCGTGAGATTGTACGCTTCTATCGACAACGCAATCGCATTATCGGCGCGTTGCTTTCGCCGCTTGTTTTTTGGTTTGTCATCGGCTCGGGCATCGGGTCGTCGTTTCGAGTCGGCTCCGCGCCTAACGGAATGCGGTATCTCGAGTATTTTTACCCGGGCACTCTCATTCTCATCATGCTTTTCACCGCCATCTTCTCCACGATCTCAATCATTGAAGATCGCCGGGAAGGTTTTCTTCAGTCGGTTTTAGTCGCACCCATTTCGCCGGGCAGCATCGTTTGCGGAAAAATTCTCGGGGGCACGACACTCGCGCTCCTGCAGGGATTGATTTTCCTTTTGCTCGCACCGCTGATCGGGATTCATATCACGCCAGAGCGCCTGTTGATCTGTCTCGGTTCGCTTTTCCTGGTCGGATTTGGCCTGACGGGTTTGGGTTTTCTGATCGCGTGGCCGATGGAATCGACCCAGGGATTCCATGCCATCATGAACGTTTTTCTGATTCCACTTTGGCTCATGTCAGGTGCGCTTTTCCCTGCGACCAATCCGAATTCCTGGATCTATTGGGCGGTGCGCATCAATCCCGTGACTTATGCCGTGGCTCTGGTTAGGCGCGCGCTTTACGTCGGCGATCCAGGCGTGCTGCACCTCCCGAGCTTTGCGCTTTCCCTTTGCCTAACGATCGCGTTTGGATTGGCCATGTTTGCCGTGGCTTGCCTGCTCGTGCAGCGCAAATCTTCATGAAAATTAAACGCGCTCTCCTTTCCGTCTCCAACAAGACCGGCCTGGCCGATTTTGCGCGCGAGCTGGAGAAGCAGGGAATCGAACTCATTTCAACTGGCGGCACCGCCAGCCTGCTCCGTCAGGAAGGTATCAGAACGATCGAGATTTCTGATTTTACCGGCTTTCCCGAAATCCTGGATGGGCGCGTGAAAACGCTTCACCCTAAAGTGCACGGCGCATTGCTTTATCTGCGCGGGAACAAGGAGCATGAGGCCGCGGCGAAAAAGCACGGTTTCGCACCGATCGATCTTGTGGTGGTGAATCTTTATCCTTTCGAGGAGACAGTCGCGAAGCCAGACGTGAGTCTTGCGGAAGCGATTGAGCAGATCGATATCGGCGGGCCCTCGATGTTGCGGAGCGCGTCGAAGAATTATCAATCGGTCACAGTCGTAGTCGACCCGGCTGATTACGAGGGGGTGCTCGATGAAATGCGCGACCGCGAGGGCGAGACGACGCTTAAGTTGCGCGAGCGGCTTGCAATCAAGGCGTTTCTCAAAACCTCCGAATACGACCGTGCGATCGCCTTATTTCTCAACGAGAAGCAAAAGACTGAGACATCGTTCTCGCTCTCCTTGCCCCTCGTTAGCCGCTTGCGTTATGGCGAGAATCCACACCAGAAAGCATCGCTTTACGGCCGTTTCCCCGAGCAGTTTGAGAAGCTGCACGGCAAGGATCTTTCCTTTAACAATTTGCTCGATATTACCGCCGCGGCCGATCTGATCGCGGAATTCCCCGAGTCGACAGTGGCGATCTTGAAACACACCAACCCCTGTGGGGTGGGGAGCGATCCCGATTTGCGCGAGGCCTGGCTGAAAGCCTTCGCGACCGACAAGCAGGCGCCCTTCGGGGGCATCATTATTTGCAATCGGCCGCTCGATCTCGCGGTGGCGAAAGCGATCGGTGAAATCTTCAGTGAAGTCATCATCGCGCCGGAGTTTGCCCCGGAAGCGCGAGCCTTGTTGCAAAAGAAGAAAAACCTCCGTCTCATGCGCGCCCTGCCTTTGAAATTGCCTAACAACAAGCAGGAAATCGATCTTCGCTCGGTGCGGGGGGGCCTTCTCGTCCAGGAAAAGGACGTGGCCGAGCTGGGCAAACTCGAGACCAAAGTGGTGAGCCACCGTCCTCCTTCCAAACAGGAGATGGCCGCGATGATCTTTGGCTGGCGGGTGGTGAAGCACGTAAAGTCGAACGCGATCGTCTATGCGGCGTCGGACCGAACCTTGGGCATCGGTGCTGGACAAATGTCGCGTGTCGATGCTTCGCGCATTGCCGTCTGGAAAGCGCAGGAGGCCGGGCTCTCTCTGCGAGGCAGCGCGGTAGCCAGCGACGCCTTTTTTCCTTTCCCGGATGGGCTTATCGCCGCAGCCGACGCGGGAGCCACAGCGGCAATTCAACCTGGCGGCTCGGTGCGCGACGAGGAGGTGATTGCCGCAGCTAACGAACGCAAGATCGCGATGGTATTCACCGGTGTGCGACATTTCCGGCACTGACAAAGGAGCTGAACCTTCCGAGAGCGAAGGGTCAGTTAGTCAGTTGTGGAAGGTCGGAAGATCGAGTCTGGCCTGATCGCGGCGATTTGCTCGCCGGGCGGTCTTACGCAGCGTTAGCCGGAAGTGTCGCTGACCGTTTTGCTCCCCGTCGCGCTGTCACTCGTCATCGCGACCACTTCAATTTCGAGTTTTGCCCCCTTGGGTAACCCGGCAACCGCGACTGTCGAGCGCGCCGGCGGGTTTTCGCCAAAATAAGTCGCGTAAATCTCATTCACGGTCTGAAAATCGTTCATGTCGGTGAGAAAGACGGTCGTCTTGACGATGTGATCGAAGGAGAGCCCCTCGGCCTTCAAAATCGCCGCGATGTTCTCGAGCACGCGTTTGGCCTGCACGGAAACATCGCCCCTCACCAGTTGGCCGGTATTCGGATCAAGCGGAATTTGGCCCGCGCAAAAAAGCATCGAGCCACAGCGAACGGCCTGCGAATAAGGACCGATTGCCGACGGCGCGTCGCGGGTTGCAACAATTTTCTTCATTGCCGGAGCTTAACTGTAAAACTTCGGGGCACAACGCGAGGCCTCAGTGAGGTCGTTGTGGATCGGTTCCGTTGATCAGCGGCGAATCTCGCCGATATTACGAGTTCCCATGGTCAATTGGATTTTAAAGAAAATACTCGGCTCGAAAAATCAGCGCGAGATCCGGCGGCTCCAGCCGATCGCACGTTCGATTAATGCGTTCGACGAGCAATTTAAGACGCTCTCCGACGAGGAACTGCGCGCCAAGACTGCCGCCTGGAAAGAAGAGCTGGCCGCGGTTGAGGATCCTGAGGTGCTAGCCCGGCGGCTGGAGGAAATTCTACCCGAAGCTTTTGCAGTGGTGAAAAACGCCGCACGGCGACTGACCGAGCGCCAGGAGGCGTTCGAGGTCTGTGATCAGCCGATGACTTGGAACATGGTGCACTTCGACGTGCAGCTCGTCGGCGGCCTCGTATTGCATCGTGGCCGGATCGCGGAAATGGCGACGGGCGAAGGCAAGACTTTGGTCGCGACGTTGCCGCTTTATTTAAACGCGCTCGCCGGACGCGGCGCGCATCTGGTGACGGTGAACGATTACCTGGCCCGACGCGATGCCGAATGGATGGGCCAACTTTACAAGTTCCTTGGCCTGACGACGGGCTGCATTCAGCACGATCAGCCGCCCGACCTCCGGCGCGAACAATACGCCTGCGACATCACCTACGGCACGAACTCGGAATTCGGTTTCGATTATTTGCGCGACAACGGCATGGCCACGACGCGCGACCAGCAGGTGCAGCGCGGTTATCACTACGCAATCGTTGACGAGGTCGATTCCATCCTGATCGATGAAGCGCGCACCCCACTCATCATCAGCGGTCCCGCGACCGTTTCGACGCATCAATACGATCGACTCAAGCCGCTTGTGGATCAGTTGGTGAAAAAGCAGAACATGCTCTGCAACCGCCTCGCCAGCGAAGCGAAGGAAGCTTTTGAAAGCGGTGACAGCGAAGCCGGTGGCATCCTGATGTTCAAAGTGAAACTCGGCCAGCCGCGCAACAAGCAGCTTCTCCGCATGATGGAGGATCCGGAAAAGCGCAAGGCGATCGACAAGGCGGAACTCTCTTTTTACCAGGACACACGGAAGGAAGAACTCTTCGCTTTGAAGGAAGAGCTCTTCTTCACCATGGACGAAAAATCGCATGAAGCGGATCTCTCGGAAAAAGGGCGCGAGTTCTTGAATCCCGACGATCCTGATTCCTTCGTGCTGCCGGATTTGATCAGCGAATTCACCGAGATCGATCTCAATCACGACCTAAGTGCCGATGAAAAGGACAAGCAAAAAGCCGAGCGCCAGGAGTATTGCGACAAGCACGCCGAGCAGATTCACAACATCTCCCAACTGCTTCGTGCCTATTGCCTGTTCGAGAAAGACGTGGCCTACGTCGTCGAGGAGAACAAAGTCGTCATCGTCGACGAATTCACCGGACGCAAAATGCCTGGCCGACGATGGAGCGATGGCTTGCACCAGGCGGTGGAAGCCAAGGAAGGCGTACAGATCGATCGCGAAACCCAAACCCTGGCCACGATCACAATCCAGAATTATTTCCGCCTCTATCACAAGCTTGCCGGCATGACCGGCACGGCCGAGACCGAGGCGAATGAATTTCACGACATCTACAAACTCGACGTCGCGGTCATCCCAACGAACCGCCCGGTGGCGCGGCTCGATGCCAATGATCGGATCTACAAAACGCGCCGCGAAAAATACAACGCGGTCATCAACGAGATTAGAGAAAGGCACGCCAAACAGCAGCCGATCCTCGTCGGCACGGTAAGCGTGGAAGCATCGGAGTTGCTCAGTCGCATGCTGAAGCGCGAAAAAATCCCGCACAACGTGCTGAACGCGAAATATCATCGACAGGAAGCGGAAATCGTTAGTCGCGCCGGCCAGGCTGGCACGGTGACCATTTCGACAAACATGGCTGGCCGCGGCACCGACATTAAGCTCGGGTCGGGCGTTGCCGACAAGGGCGGCCTTTACGTCATCGGCACCGAACGCCACGAATCGCGCCGCATTGATCGCCAGCTTCGCGGACGTTGCGCGCGCCAGGGCGATCCAGGTGCCACTCGTTTCTACGTTAGCTTCGAAGACGACCTCATGCGCAACTTCGGCGCAGCCGATCGCATGACGAAAATCATGGAGCGATTTGGGCTCGAGGATGGTCAGGAGCTCGAGCATCGCTGGCTCAACAAATCAGTCGAGACCGCACAGAAACGCGTCGAACAACGCAACTATCTCGCACGCAAACGCACGCTCGATTTCGACGACGTGATGAACAATCAACGCGAGGTCGTTTATACCTATCGCAACGAAGTCATCGACACCGAAGACCCGCACAAACTCGTCTACGAAGTCATCGATGAAGCGGTGCCCGCGAAAGTGAAGGAGTACCTTGGCAGCGGCGCGCCGAGCGACGAGGCAAATTATTCCGGCCTCATGCATTGGATCAATACCACCTTCCCTCTCGGCCTAACGAAAGAGAAAGCGCAATTTGAAACTCGCGCGCCCGGGGAGAACGCCGATTTCCTCATCGGCAAAATAAAGGAAGCCTACGAGCGCAAGTCCAGCCACGAGGAACCGGCCGCGGTCAAGAGTCTGGAACGTTACATCATCCTGAACGCGATCGATCGCTTATGGCAGGAGCACCTTTACGCCATGGACGCCTTGCGCGAAGGCGTTTATTTGCGCGGGTACGCGCAAAAGGATCCGCTTATCGAATACAAAGCGGAAGCCTACGAGATGTTTGTCGAGCTGATGGCGAGCATCAAGAACGAAGTCTTGCATAATCTCTTTCGCAGCACCTCTAACCTGCAGGCTTTCGAAACCTTTCTTTCCACGCTCCCACAATTCCTCATGCGCGAGCAGGGACCGACAGCGCCAACCGCCAACGGGCCGGTTCCCGGTCGCCGTCCTGAGCGCATCCATGCACCGGTCGGCGGAAATGGGGAAGCCGAGGGTGATGGAGCGGAGGTAAAACTGGAGTTGGCTCCAGTGCGGCGTGAAATGGCAAAGGTCGGCCGGAACGAGCCGTGCCCTTGCGGGAGCGGAAAGAAACACAAGAACTGCTGCGGGCGTGTAGCCTAACGAATTCAGCTTCTTGTTTTCCGTAAAAGAAAAACGCGCGATCGAAACCAGTTCGATCGCGCGTTCTAGCTGTAAGCGAGATTAAACGCTAGCCCTGCCCCATCGAGTCGAGCAATTGATGATCGATGTGGCCGTCGACCGGAAGACCATTGGCACGCTGATAACTGCGGATCGCACGTCGAGTGCCTTCGCCTACGACACCGTCAATCGCGCCGTCATAGTAACCGCCGGCGGCGAGTTGCCGCTGGACTCGGGCAGCCACGGAGACATCCCTGGCGTCGGCAGCGTTGGTCGTGGGCGACGAACTGGCTACCTGCCCTTGATAAACGCCGTTCGGATTATAGCCATAAGGCGAGCCGACCGGGTATCCATAGGGATATCCATAGTAATAGGGATAGCTCCAACCCCAGTATGGATACCCATACAAATATGGAAACCCGAATCCCCCGACGAATACGTGCACGTGGCCATCATGATGGAAGTCGTGATGAAACCCCGGATGCCCGTGAAAGTTTCCGCTGGGGTTCATCCCGCGAGGCCTTGTCTGCGCGTCACCAGCCGGCGCAGCCAGCATTACCGCCAGCGCCGCTAAAAGAATTGTCAAAGTTTTGGTTAATTTCATTGTGACCTCCTTCTTGAGATTACAAACTATAACACATTTTTGATCATTTTTCCGCTCTTTAAGGAAATCTGATCGGGCTTATCCTCGGTTTCCTTCCCATGTTCCGACCCACCAGAATTATCGTCGCTGGCTCGATTGCTTTGGGACTCGCGATCCCAAATGTGTTCTCGACCCCAAAGCAACGCAGCATCAGCACATCACGACAGTTTCTGGTCTACGGAAGCGATGTCGCCGTGCGTGGCGCGATTTGCGAACTAGCGGAAAAGACGAAGGCGCACCTCCTCAATCTGCTTAACCTGCACGACAGCTGGAAGATGCCGCTGGTCGTTAACCTGGAATATCCGCAGGCAAACTTCCCCGAGGCGGGGATCTCTTACCTTGAGGTGAGCCAGCTCGGCTACGGACTGAAGCTGCAGCTCAATCTGGTCGTGACAAGCGACCTTGAAGCGTCCGAAGTGCAGCGCGAACTACTCCGAGCGATCTTGGTTGAGATCGTGTATCGCGACCGTGGCGACGTTCCCGTTGGCGCGCCCTACGTCGCCCCGCCTGATTGGCTCCTGGATGGCGTCCTTGGCTTGCAACCTGACTCTGACTGGGATGAGAAAGCGCAGCTTCTGCGTAGATTGGTGACCGAAAATCGGATCGCGCCGCTCGACGTGGTCGTTAGGCAAAAGCGCGAGCAGTTGGATACCGCTTCGCGCAAACTTTACGGCGCGTATTCGCAGGCTTTGGTCCAACTGCTCCTCGATGCTCCCGGCGGCCGCCAAAAATTAGTCCAGTACATTCACCATCTGCCGACTGCGCCTAACGACATGCTGGCGGATCTTCGCGTCCATTTTCCCGAGATCCTGGCTCGGGCGCCGGAAAAATGGTGGGCGCTGGCTGTAGCGCGCCTTTCGGCGGCCGGCCGCTACGAACTGTTGGGCGCGTCTGCGACCGCCGCACAACTTGATCGTCTGCTGCGTCTCAGCATCCCCTCGCCAGATGGCACGACGAAGGAATATTCGTTAGGCGACTATGGGCAATTTCGCAAATTTCCCGCGCACCGGGCTGCGCTCGAACTGGTTGGCCGCCAGCTGCGTCTTCTCGGCGCGCGCGTCCATCCGCTTTATCGACCGATCGTGCAGGAAGAGTATTCGGTAGTCTTGCTGCTCCTTCGCGGCAAGACCCGCGAGGTGCCCCCGCGACTCAACCGTATTGCTCGCTCCCGCTTCGCAGTCGAGCGGCAGGCGAGGGCGATCGATGACTATCTCAACTGGTATGAAGCGACTCAGCTCAAGTCCTTGAGCGGCGCCTTTACTCAGTTCCTGAAGCCGCCTGCCGACAACAAACCGTTTCGTCGTCGCGACCCGATTTCGGTCTATCTCGACTCGATCGAGATGGAGACGGATCCCTAACGGTAAGGGCAAATTGGGGTCGCTCTGGTCGAGTCGTATCATTTGCCGTAGGCGGGAAAATTCGATTGCTCAAGGCGTGGTTCGCGGGCTTAGTGCTCGCGCCGCGTATGAACATTCACGAATACCAGGCCAAGGAATTGCTCGAGAAATTTGGCGCGGCGACGACGCGCGGAAAGGTTGCCGCCACGCCCGAGGAGGCGGATACAATTGCCCACGAAATCGGGGCTGGCGAGATCGTGGTCAAGGCGCAGGTGCATGCCGGCGGGCGCGGGAAGGGGACTTTTAGGAACGGGTTCAAAGGCGGCGTTCATGTCGTGAAATCGGCTGCTGAGGCGCGCGAGGTCGCGAGCAAAATGCTCGGGCAAACGCTGGTTACGCATCAGACCGGCGAAGCGGGCCGCGTCGTGAACCAGGTGCTGGTTGCGGAATCCGCGGATATCGCGCGCGAGGTGTATTTTGCCGTTTTGCTGGATCGCGCGACGGCTGCGCCCCTCGTCGTCGCGAGCACAGAAGGGGGCGTAGAGATTGAGGCCGTGGCGGAGAAATCGCCCGAAAAGATCATTCGTGAGTCGGTGAACCCCCTTGCTGGTTTGCAACCCTTTCAAACGCGCAAATTGGCCAAGCAGCTCGGATTCGCTTCCGAGCAAATCAAACCGGCGGCAAAGCTTTTCAGCGCGCTTTATCACACTTTCATCGAATCGGATTGCTCGATGGTGGAAGTGAATCCTCTCGTCGTGACAAAGAATGGCGAAGTGTTGGCGTTGGATGCAAAATTCAACTTCGACGACAACGCTCTTTATCGGCATCCCGAAATCGCCGCGATGCGCGACACGGCGGAAGAAGATCCGCGTGAAGTTGAGGCCTCGAAACATGGGCTTAACTACATCGGCCTTGATGGCAACATCGCCTGTCTCGTCAATGGCGCCGGACTTGCCATGGCAACGATGGACATCATCAAATTTTACGGAGGCAGTCCGGCTAACTTTCTTGACGTCGGCGGTAGCGCAACGGAGGAGCAGGTCACCGAGGCTTTCAAGATCCTCGTTGCGGATAGGCGCGTCGAAGCGATTCTGGTGAACATCTTTGGCGGGATTGCCAGGTGCGATGTCATCGCGCAGGGAATCATCGACGCCGCCAAAACGGTAAAGTTATCGGTTCCTTTGGTCGTTAGGCTGGAAGGTACGAATGTTAAGCAAGGCAAGCAGCTCTTAAAAGAGAGCGGACTGGCCTTAATCACGGCGGATGATTTGGGCGATGCAGCTAAGAAGGCGGTCGAAGCCGCCGGAGGAAAAAAATGAAAGTGACCAACATTGCCTTCACCGGCATTCCAGTGACCGACATCAAACGCGCGCGCGCTTTTTACGAGGACGTGCTTGGTCTCAAGCCTTCACCCGATTTCAGCGAAGGCGTTTGGATTGAATACGAAATCGGCGATGACACGCTCGCGATCGGGAGCGTGGGCGATCAATGGAAACCGTCGCCGGATGGAACCAGCGTCGCGATTGAGGTGGATGATTTCGAGGGTGCGATCAAAGACCTGAAAGCAGCTGGCGCAAAGTTCGATACGGAGAATGTCGAAAGCCCGGTCTGCCGCATGGCGGTGGTGCAGGATCCGGACGGCAACAAAATCATCATCCATAAACTAAAGAATGCCTGACAGGACCTAACGATATGATCAAAGAAATTGCGTTTGTGGCGGTAGCAGTTTCGGATTTCGCGAAGTCGAAGAAATTTTATCAAGAGACTTTGGAACTGAAACTGGAGTCCGCGCCGGAAGGTTTTCCGTGGGCGGAATTCGACGTCGGCGGCGTTACGATTGGCGTGGGACAGCATCCGGATTGGCAACCGTCTCGCGACGGAACGACAATTTCCTTTGAAGTGGACGATATCGACAAAACGATTGCGACCTTGAAGGACCGCGGCGTGAAGTTCGACATGGAGAAATCGGAAACGCCCGTCTGTTTCATGGCGCAATTCCGCGATCCGGATGGCAACAAACTCGTCGTGCACAAACGCAAATCTGCCTAACGAATGGCCGTTCTCGTCGATAAAAGCACGCGCCTCTGCGTCCAGGGAATCACTGGCAGCGCCGGCGGTTTTCATGCGCGCCAGTGCATGGAGTACGGCACGAAGGTTGTCGCGGGAGTGACGCCGGGAAAAGGCGGACAAATATTTGACAACAAAGTCCCGGTTTTCGACACCGTTTGGGAAGCGCGCCAGGAAACCGGCTGTAACGCGTCGGTGATTTTTGTTCCCGCGCCCGGCGCGGCTGATTCGATCCTGGAAGCAGTCGATGCCGGAGTTGAGCTGGTCATTTGCATCACGGAAGGCATTCCGGTCATGGACATGATGCGGGTGAAAGCGCAGATGGCCGGAAAAAAATCGCGGCTTATCGGTCCGAATTGTCCCGGGATCATCACGCCGGGAGAATGCAAGATTGGCATTATGCCGGGCTACATTCATAAGCCGGGCAACGTGGGCGTGATCTCACGCAGCGGGACGCTCACTTACGAAGCGGTCTGGCAACTCACCTCGCGCGGTTACGGGCAATCGACCTGTATTGGCATCGGCGGCGATCCGATTAACGGGATGTCGCACCTCGACGCCATCAAGCTTTTTAACAACGATCCGAAAACCGAAGGGATGATTCTGATCGGCGAAATCGGAGGATCGGCCGAAGAAGAAGCAGCCGCATGGATTAGAGAAAATTGCAAAAAGCCGGTTGCCGCCTTCATCGCCGGTGCCACCGCGCCGCCGGGTCGCCGGATGGGGCATGCAGGTGCGATTGTTTCCGGAGGAAAAGGTACCGCCGCGGGCAAGATCGAGGCGCTCAAGGCCGCAGGCATTGCAGTTGCCGATACACCGGCGACAATGGCGGACACGCTGATTGCACAGATGAAGGAGCGAAGCTGATGGCCGTAATAGCAAAGGGATTGGAAGGTATTGTCGCAAACACGACCGCGCTAAGCGACGTCATTGGCGACAAGGGCCAGCTCATCTACCGCGGCTACGACATCAACGAGCTGGTCGGCAAAGTCGATTACAAGGAGGTCGTTTTCCTTTTGTGGAAAGGGCATCTGCCGAGTCGCGCCGAGTTGAATGATTTTGTGAAAAAGCTGCGCGCGGAACGCGAACTGCCCGGCGGAGTGATCGATTTCATCAAGACCGCGCCGAAAACCGCAAACCCGATGGATGTAATGCGGACTGCGATTTCGATGCTTGGCCTTTACGATCCGGAGATGGACCGGGAAGCGACGCGCGAGATTAACGAGCGGCGCGCGCGTAGCATCACGGCGAAGATCGGAGTGATCGCGGCGTATTTTCATCGCGCGCGTCAGGGGAAATCCATGCCGCCGGTGCGCGATGATCTTACCGAGGCAGAGCACTTCCTCTATTTGATCAACGGCGAGCCACAACCGAAGGAAGCAAGCGACACGCTCGATGTCGCATTTATCCTGCACGCGGACCACGGCATGAATGCGTCGACCTTCAGCGCTCGCGTCACGATTGCGACCCTGACGGATTTTTATTCCGCGATTACGTCAGCGATCGGCACGTTAAAGGGTCCGTTGCACGGCGGCGCGAACGAAGGGGTAATTCACATGCTCGAGGAAATCGGCAGCGAAGACAAAGTGGACGCTTATGTCGATCGCATGCTGGCGGAAAAGAAGAAAATCATGGGAATCGGTCATCGCGTTTATAAGACGCTCGACCCGCGCGCGCCGCATCTTCAGCGCATGGGCGTGAAACTGAGTACGCAATTGGGTGAACCGAAGTGGATCAAAATGTCGGAGCGCATCGCCAAGTTGATGAAGGAAAAGAAGAATTTAAACGCGAACGTCGATTTCTATTCCGCGACGGTCTATTATTCGTTAGGCATACCGACCGATCTATTCACGCCAGTCTTCGCAATCGCCCGCTGCTCCGGCTGGTGCGCACACGTTCTCGAGCAACTTGAAGATAACCGTCTCTACCGGCCGCTGAGCGAATACGTCGGCGAGCCCGTGGGAAAGAAAGTCGTTCCGATCGAAGAGCGCGGGTAAGAGGTCGCCCCACCTAACGACAGTCCGATTGCGGGCGAGGCTTGATTCGCCTAACGGCGGGGCCGCGACGCCTCACGCGAGGGGATATTGCCTTTGTCGGTGTGTTCTGCTCCAATCGCGTTGAGCTCCGGGAAAACAATGCTACGCAAAATCCTCCTGCGACTTGCGGCCTCGCTGGCGTTGGTGGCCCTGCTCCCGAGTTGTTTGCCAAATAAATCTTTTCGGCCCGGCAACGCCGCGACTGAGCCTCGGCTACAGGGCACGCGTGATTACGATCTTGGGTTTATCGAATTCGACGAGCAGGGAGACTTCTGGGACCGCGCGCAGCTTGCCGCGGCGGTTAGCCTTATCAAGCAAACGCGCAAACCACTACTGGTCGTTTACGCGCACGGCTGGCAGAACAATGCCAGCGACGAGGTTTACGACGTCCCGCAATTTCGCGATGTCCTCGAGAAGCTGGCGCGCACCGAGCGCGTGCGAGAGCTCAACTATCAGGTTGTCGGCGTTTATCTCGGATGGCGCGGAAAACAGGCGTACGATCCTGTGCTAAAACTTCTCAGCTTCCAGAATCGCAAGGACGCTGCGACGCGCATTGGAAGTAGTAATACGATTACGGAAGCAATTTTTCGTGTCGTCTACGAGGCGCGGCATCGGGCCGGTGACGCGCGTACGATTCTTATCGGCCACTCCTTCGGTGCGCTCGTGGTTGAGCGAGCCGTCGAGCAGGCGATGACCGGTGGAATTCTCACCGGCAAACCGGTGATGCCGGCGGATTTTATTTTGCTGATCAATTCGGCGGCCGAATCGATCTACGCCAAAGAGATGCGTGATATGATGACCGCCACCCTTAGCTTCGACACCGCGCGCAAGTGCTATCAGGCACCGGACGATTCCGGTTGTTATCTAAAGGATGAACCTCGAATCATCTCGGTCACCTCGGAAACCGATCAGGCGACCGGTCTCGCGTTCCCAATCGGCGCGACTATTTTTGGAGTCGGGAAGCTTTATCGCGATTACGAAGGGCCCGAGACCGGTGGACAGCGGGTGAGCCAGCGTCTCTTCTTCACCCGCACGCCCGGTCATAACGATCGACTGCTCGATCACGCGATTATGCCTCTAACCGGTGAAATGCCAACGCCGCGCCGGGCGCGTGCGTTTGAGGAAAATCTCGAATTTCCCCAGGCCCTGCCGACGAACAACGCGGACAATCAGGCGACACCCATCTTTGCCACCGGCGGCGAAGAGACGGCCGCCGGCAAAACAACCATATGGCGATGGTGGCGGCTTGATTATACCGGCGACGCGAAACAGCGATCGCCATTTTGGATTGTGAAAGTGCCGAAGGAAATTCTTAACGGCCACGGCGGCATTTTCAATCCCAATGCCCGCGATATGATGGCGGCGCTTTTTCGTTTGAGCAATGTTCTGGATCGGGAGAACGCGGAGCTGCCGCGGATTGAAATCAAGTCCAGGCCGTCGAATGCCGGACAATCCCTGGTAGAAGCGAAACCGCCCGCCGCGCCGATCGCCCTGGTAAGCGAGCCAGTTACGAGCTCGGCCACGGAGACGGTGGCGGCAACACCTTCGCCATCCCCGCGCAAGATGCGTCACACGCGAACCCGCAAGCCGGCATTCCTCCAGCTCAAGAAGCGGGTCACCGGTTCTCCACCCGCCAATCAAGTAACGCCCTAACGAACAAGGCAATGATTGCGTTTGGGGCGCAGCGGTTGGAAAATCGGAATCCCCTGTCCCAGTCCGCGCGCCAAGATTTGCTTCGTTAGGCGCGCTCTGGTAGATCGTTAGGCGGCAAATGATTTCCGAAAATCTTATCCAACTCGGCAGTCGGGCGGGTGACGCGCTCAGGGACGAGCATTCGCAGATGCGGCGACTTTTCGCGCGCTGTCTCACTCGCGCCGAGGTAGAGGCGGAGTTTGAGCGCGTTGTTAGGCAAACTGAGAAGTATTTCGACGATCCGGAGGCAGGCGATTGGCTCGGATGATGCAGCCAGCGTTCGTCCCGCGCGCGAAGGCCGCGCCCTGGCGGCAATGGGGATCCGATCTGGAACCGTCCGCCGTGCAACAAATGGAGAATGCCTGCGCATTGCCGGTGGCAATCGCCGGTGCACTGATGCCAGATGCGCACGTCGGTTATGGTTTGCCGATCGGCGGCGTGCTTGCGACGGAGAATGCGGTTGTGCCTTACGCAGTTGGCGTCGACATCGCCTGTCGGATGCGGCTGACGGTATTTGTAGCAAAGGCGAATCTCATTGCCGGACAAAGAGATCGACTTGCCCACATCATTGAGCGGGAGACACGCTTCGGAGTTGGTTGCGTTTTCAGTCATCGTCGGGAGCACGAGGTGATGGACGAAGACTGGAAGGTATCGCCGGTCACCGAACGGATGCGCGACAAGGCTTGGTCGCAACTGGGGACGAGCGGGAGTGGCAATCATTTTGTCGAGTTCGGCGCTTTCAGCACGAATGACGAGTCGTTAGGCGTGCCGGCGGGCGAGCATCTGGCGCTGCTCACGCACAGCGGATCGCGCGGAGTCGGTGCGCAGGTTTGCCAGCATTACAGCCGGCTGGCGATGGAGTGGCACCACGAGTTGCCGAAGGAATTGAAGCATCTGGCCTGGCTTTCGCTCACCGAGGATGCCGGGCAGGAATATTGGGCGGCAATGAATTTGATGGGTCGCTACGCTGCAGCCAATCACGCGCTAATTCATCGACATATCGCGCGTTCGTTAGGCGAAGATGTTCTGCTCGCGGTGGAGAACCATCACAACTTCGCCTGGAAGGAACGGCATGCGATCGAGGGCGTGGAACGTGAGATCATTGTCCATCGCAAAGGGGCAACTCCGGCGGCAACTGGTGTGCTCGGCATTATTCCCGGTTCGATGGCTTCGCCCGGATTTCTTGTCCGCGGCAAAGGCGAACCGACATCGCTGGAAAGCGCCTCGCATGGCGCTGGGCGCGTGATGAGTCGCACGAAAGCACTGCAATCTTTTGCCTGGAGCGGTGTTAGAAAGGTGCTTGAAGAGCGAGGAATTACACTGCTTTCCGCCGGACTCGATGAGGTTCCGGGAGTTTATAAGGACATCGCCACAGTTATGGCGGCGCAGAGGGACTTGGTCGAAGTGGTGGGGCGATTCGATCCTAAGTTGGTTAAAATGTGCCCGGGAGGCGAGAAGGCGGAGGATTAGGAGCGGCGATTTTTGGATTGGGCCAGGCGCTGACGGGTCCACTCCTGGCCTTCATTGCGACCCCTCATTTCCCCGCTTATCAGTTGCTGCGATGAAAACCGGCGTATCATCTTGGGGACGCGAGACGCTCAGTCTGCTCCGTCCCGGACCATTCCGGCGCTACATCATCGGCACGTCGATTTCCGATACCGGAACCTGGATGCAGATCATGGCCCAAGGATGGATCATGAGCACGCTCACGGACAAAGCAATCATGCTTGGAATGGTCAATTTTGCCGCCGGGCTGCCGATGATTTTTCTCACCATGTTCGGTGGATCAATTGCGGATCAGTATGACAAGCGACGCATCCTGATCTGGACGCAGGTAGTTCAGATCGCCCTCGCTCTGGTGATTGGCGCGCTTATTTTTACCCGCCATATCCAGATCTGGCATATCATCGTTGTTGCGGGTTTGCTCGGGATTGCTTTTTCCTTCGAGCATCCGGCGCTTTCGGCCCTTGTGCCGGAACTCGTTAGGCGAGAGGAGATCGCGGGCGCGGTTGCATTGGATCGAGCCGTCTTTCACTGCTCCCGTCTCGTCGGCCCGTCTGTAGCGGGGATTGTTGTCGGGCTCTGGGGTGCGGCCAGTGCGTTTTTTATCAATGCATTTTCCTTTTTTGCCTTCATCGTCGCTCTCGTTTCCCTGCCGGCTCGCGCACATGGCGGCAAGGAGGAAGAGGCGCAAAGAGCGAGCGGAATCCGAGATGGCTTTCGCTATATGCTGCGGGACAAGCCAAGCCTCGCCATGGTGGGAATGATGGCCACGATGACAATTTGTATTTTCCCGACAGTCTCTGTCATGATGCCGCTCTACGTGCGTAACGTGCTGCATTTCGGCCCGAGTCAGCTCGGATATCTGATGGCCTTCTCTGCTGCCGGCTCAGTGCTGGGTGCGATCACACTGGTGTCGATCCCCCGACCGCAACGCAACACCGGCATGATGCTGGCAGCGCTGGGTGTGATGTTTTCCGTTTTCGCGCTGAGTCGGGTGCACGCCTTTGCTTTCGCGGCGGGTTCACTGGTTGTGATTTCATTTGGCCTTTCGCTCATTTTTGGACTTTCCAACACCATTGTGCAGGAACGCGCGCCGTCGACGTTACGCGGACGCGTTTCCGCCGTGATGGGACTGAGCTTCTTTGGACTGATGCCGATCGCCGGTCTGGGTGTGACAAGTCTGGCGGACGCGGTTGGCATGCGCACGGCGCTTGCTGCTTCAGCGATCGGGTATGGCGTGGTGGCAGTTCTTATTCTCTGCCGGATCGGAGGCCGCTTGAACGAAGCGCCTGCCGCCTTAACGAGTCCTACGGTGCCGGAAGTAGCAACCGTGCCGTGATCGTTAGGCGGGCGCTATGATCGCATTCTCCACCTGCTGGAACTCCAGCCGGCATACCGTCGGCGAAGCGATGTTGCGCGAGATCAAAGATCAGCTCGGCTTCGATCTCGTCGAGCTGGGGCATGGAATCCGGCTTTCGCTCATGCCCGGAGTGCAAAAACTCTTCGAGGATGGCGAGGTTCGTTTCAGCAGCCTGCACAACTTTTGTCCTTTGCCGGTTGAAGTCATGAGCGCGTCGCCGGATTGCTATACTTTTTCCAGCAGCTCGGGACACGAGCGTCAGCGCGCGGTAAAGCAAACTTTGCAGACGATCGACTTCGCCGCGCGCCTGGGTGCATCATTCGTCGTGCTGCATCTCGGTAAAATCCCAATGAAGCCGGTGACCGACCCACTTATCGCTTTGGCCAAGGCGGGTGAAATGTTTTCCCGTGAATATGTCCGCCGAAAAGTAAATGCGGTCGCAAAACGGGAGCGTGTCGCGCCGGCCTATCTCGCGAACGTAAAGGAATGCCTCAAGCCAATTGTCGAGCACGCCGCGGCGAAAAATGTCCGGCTCGGAATCGAAGGCCGCCGTGCCTATGAAGAAATTCCGAGCGAGCGCGAAATTCCCGCGCTCCTCGACGAGATTAACGCGCCGCACGTCGGCTACTGGCACGACTTCGGCCATCTTCAGATCAAGGAAAACCTCGGCTTTATCGACCATGCGGAATGGTTACGGACGATCGGATCGCGAACCTTTGGTTGCCATGTCCAGGACTGTGTTTGGCCGGCGCAAGATCACCAGCCGCCATTTGCCGGCGGGGTCGACTTGGAAAAACTAGTTCCGCTTCTGCCGCCATCCTGCTTGTTTGTTTGGGAAATGAGCCCGCGCAAAACGACCGAAGAAATCCGTCGTTCCGTTGTCATCTGGAAGGAACGCTTCGGCGAATGAAAAAAATTTACGCTGGCCTATTTCAAATCGCCGTCACCGTCGCGGTCCTGGTCTGGGTATTTCACGATCCGCACAAGCGTGCGCAAATGGCCGTGGCTTTGCGCATGGCGGACTACCGTTGGATTGCGGCCGCTTTGTTCGCTTACTTCCTGGTCGAATTCGCTGCCGGTGTGCGCTGGCACATTCTGCTCAAGGTGCAGCGCATTCATCTCAGTGTTTCACGCGTCGCAGGACTTTTCCTCATCGGCATGTTCTACAATCAGTTTCTTCCCGGCGGGACCGGTGGAGACCTCATAAAGAGTTATTTGCTCCTCAAGGAGACGCCCGGCAAAGCGACCGGTGCGCTGCTCGCGGTCGTCTTCGATCGCATGGTCGGGTTGGTCGCGCTCATCACTATCACTGGGACATTGATCGCATTGCGTTATGAATGGCTCACCCAACTTCCAGAGACACGGCGTCTCGTTTGGGTCCTGCTCGCTGTCCTGGGCAGCGCGGTGTTTATGCTACTCACTTCTTTTATTGTGAGCGGACTGAATCTCGCCCACAGGTTGCCGCAGCGTGTCCCGGCTCGCGAAAGACTGATCGAACTTTCCGCGGCCTATCATCTTTATGCCCACCATTGGCGGGCAACGTTAGTCGCATTTGCCGCTTCGATCATCGCGCACCTCTCTACCTTTGCGACTTTCCTCTGCGTGGCTTATGCCTTCCGCGCGCAGGTCGCGGTGCTCGATTTTTTTGCCATTATGCCGATCGAACGCACGATTTCATCCCTCCCCATCAGCTTTGCCGGTGTCGGACTGCGGGAGAAAATTTTCCAGATCATGCTTCATGGTTTGTGCGGTGTGCCAGAGGCAGTCGCCATCCTCATCGGCTCAATGAGTTTTCTCGTGATGCTCACCTGCTGCGCGCCGGGCGGAATTGTTTACCTGTTCTACAAACCGAGCGATCACGCCGGCAGAGTGAAGCTGAGCGAGATGCGCAAGAAAGTCGCCACTCTCGAGCATGAAATCGCCGAAGCCGAATAACGGCCCCCGTCCTCCGCGCGGCCCAAGGAAACGGCCACGGCCCTTTGTCGCGGCGACCTTTGCCATGACGGTGGACGGCAAGATCACCACGCGCACTTTTTCGCCGGTTGATTTTACCTCGCGTGAAGATAAACGCCATTTGCTGCGGCAACGCGCTTTAGGCGATGCCGTCCTCATCGGCCGCAGCACGCTCTCACACGACAATGTCAGGCTTGGGCTGCCGGATGCGAAGATGCGTGCCGAGCGTGAAGCGCGCGGGCAGCCGCCGTATCCGATCCGCGTCATCGTTTCGAATGAGGGCCGCATCGACCCCACGCTTCATATTTTCGAGACCGGTTTTTCGCGCATTGTCATCTTCTCGACCACGCGCATGCCGCGCAAGTACCAGGTCGCTCTGCGGGACAAGGCGACTTTGCGTTTGAGTGAAAGCCGCACGGTCAATCTGCGGCGCATGCTGGAAATTCTGCGCAGCGAATACGGCGTACGTCGTGTGGCATGTGAAGGTGGGGCGGAGTTGTTTCGCGGGCTGCTCATGTTGCGCCTTGTTGATCAATTGAACCTGACCATCGCGCCTTATATCTTTGGCGGTAAGGCTGCTCCGACCGTGACTGGCCGCAGCCCGACATTTCTCCCGAGAAGCGTGCGTTGTTCGTTAGGCGAAATGCGCGTCGTGGAAGACGAGTGTTTCGTTACTTATCGACTTCGCTATTGAGGAGGTCTCTTGGCTTAACGAACCAACAAGGACTCGTGGGCTTCGGAACCGTCCGTGCGTGGCACAACCAACAGACTGGCGTCAGATTGGGTGAGATTTGTGATCTTCAATAGCTGGCGCCGCGTTCTCCGCTTTCCTGGTATCGCAAAAATTCCACTGGAAATAAGGCGGAGTCGGTAGTGCATTCTGGAATGGACAAAGCATTAAGCCTGGCCGCCGCGGCAATTCTGGCGACATGTGTTTCCCTTTCGGCACAGGAACGGACGAGCTTGGAATCGATGAACTTTCTCAATGCCAATGTTGCTTCGGCCGCACGTCGGGCCGACTCCAATTCAAATAGGCCCGTCAATTTAGCCAACGCTTATGCCGCTCCTGCTCCGCTCAGCCTGATCGATAATGACCCCTTTACCTTCATGGAGGCTTTTGGCTGGACCGCGGTCACGCCCGCATTTGTCCTGTCGCCCCTTTCGGTTCCGAATCCCGTCCTGCTAACCACTCTCCCGCTGGGAATTCAAATGGAGAGACAACCGGTGGCGATACAACCCAGGTCTAACTATGCCTGGGGCGAGATTGGCGGGTTGTACGGAACAACCGTCGGTGGTAATTCCAGCCTGGAAATCAGGCAGGGCCATATCATTGGCGGTTTCGGTGACGAGAGGACCCAAGTCACGGTTGGCGCTTCCTATTCCAATTGGAAGGGAACGATCCCGGGAAACTTTCGTTAGCCTCGGGCGTCAAGTTCCGACGGGTTCCACTGACATGGGCGAGCCGATTCTGCGATCGGTCTGCGGGTATCTGTATTGTTACGAATTTCCCGCCGAAACTTTGAGTCCATTTATTGCGCCAGATGAGCCGCCGCTTATCCTGACGCTCCCGTTAGGAGACGATGCAGACCGGCAACTCAATTATCATGCAGGCGCCGATCCGGACCGTTTTCGAAACAGCGGCTGACCTTGAAGGCTGGCCGCGCATTCTCCCACACTATCGCTATATCCGTTTCCTCGAGCGTGGCCCCGAACACACAATCGTGAAAATGGCCGCGGTCCGTTCCGGCATTCCGATCTCGTGGACCTCGGAGTTTGTTGTCGACCGGGAGCGAATGGAACTTCGCTTTTTACACTTGAAAGCATTTACGCGTGGAATGCAGGTCGTCTGGACGTTTAAGGAAACGCCCGCTGGCGTGCTGGTAGAGATCCTGCATGCATTGCGTTTTCGCGTGCCAGTTCTGGCTTCCATCGCCGAGCCAATCATCGGCGACTTTTTTATTCATCACGTCGCCGGCCAAACCCTTCGTGCGATGAAGGCGCACGTGGAAGCATCAGTCACAAAAGTTTCGGCAGCCTAAGGAATGATCATAAAGCCAGCAAGACGTCGCGCAGTAATTACCGGTTTGGGCCCGATTACCGCGGTCGGGATTGGGCGCGAGGATTTCTGGAAGGGATTGCGCGCCGAGAAAAGCGGCGTCCGGCGCGTTGAAAGTTTCGACAGCTCGATCTTCAACGCCCATTGCGCCGCAGAAATCCCGCACTGGGCTCCGGAGGTTTTTTTCCCGCCGCATCGCCTCAAGCGACTCGATCGTTACGCGCAGTTTGCGGTCGGCTCGGCGAAACTTGCCCTCGAGGATGCGGGTATCGAATGGTCGCGCGAGAATCCGCAGGAGCGAATCGGTGTAAGCTTCGGCACCGCGCTGGGCGGAGTCGCGAACGCGGAGTACGAACATGCGCATTTTTTGAAAAAGGGAACGCGCGGAGTGAATCAAACCCTCGCCCTTCAGGTCTTCGGTGGCTCTGCGCATACCAACATCGCAATCGAATTTGGCTTCCGCGGTGTCGGCACGACGAATTCGAACAGTTGCGCCAGCGGGACGGTCGCAGTCGGCGAAGCGTTGCGTTACATCCGGGACGATTTCGCCGACGTGATTGTTGCCGGTGGCGCGGAAGCCCCCCTCAGTCCTTTAACTTTTGGGGCATTCGCCTTCATCAAGACAATGAGCCAGTTCACCGACGATCCGGCGAAGTCCTGCCGTCCGTTCGATCTTCTGCGCGACGGTTTCGTCATGGGCGAAGGCGCAGCCTCGCTGGTCATTGAGGAACTGGAACACGCCCGTGCGCGCGGCGCCCACATCTATGCGGAAGTGCTCGGCTATACCCTCAACAACGACGCCTTTCATATGACCTCTCCGCTGCCCAGTGGAGCGTCCTGCATCCGCGCCATGCGCGAAGCGCTGGCCGACGCGCAGGTCGCGCCTAACGAAATCGATTACATCAACGCTCATGCCAGTTCGACGCAGCTCAACGACAGCACAGAGACTTTGTCGATCAAGCAAGTGTTTGGCGAACACACGAGCCGGATTCCGATTAGCGGAACGAAGGCCTACACCGGTCATCCGTTAGGCGCGACCGGCGCGATCGAAGCCGCTATTTGCGCCCTCGCGATCGAGGGCGGGTGGGTGCCGCCGACGTTAAACCGCGAAAATCCGGACCCGGCCTGCGATCTCGACGTCGTACCAGAACGCGGCCGTGAAATGAAAATCAACCGCGTCCTAAGTAATTCATTTGGCTTCGGTGGTATCAACGCCTGCATCGTGCTCGGGGCGTTGTAGAGCGCCTCTCCTGCCGCTCCATCGTTAGGCAATCTGGATTCGAGCAGCCGAGACGGCCGGTGCAGAATCCCGCTCGTCGTTGACGTCGCCCGTGCGCGCTCCTAACATGCGCGCGTGCAAGTCGAGTTGGAGCAACTGCTCATTCTGCAGGATCGCGTCCAAAAAATCCGACAAGTCGAAGCCGAACTGCGCAGCATGCCGTTGGAGCGAAAGTCGCTCGATGATCAATCCGCCGGTGCCTCCGCCAGGTTTGAGGCTTTGAAAGATCGTACCAGGCACGTCGAAGTGGAGCGCAAAAAACTGGAGCTCGATGTCGGCACGCGTAACCAGAGCATCGCGCGTCTGCGCACCCAGCAATTCGAGACGCGCAAGAATGATGAATTTTCCGCCATGGGCCGCGAAATCGAGCGTTATCAGCAGGAGATCACCATACTGGAGGATCAAGAGCTGGAGTTGATGGAGCAGGCGGACCAACTCAAAGCGCAGGTGGGCGCGGAGGAAAAGCAGACCGCCGCGGTGAAAGAGGCGCTCCGTCGCCAGGTCACCGATCTGGACTCCAAGGAGAAAACACTCGCGAGTCGGCTGGCGGGGTTGAGAAAAGAGCGCGAAGAATTAGCCGCGAAAGTCGATGAGGATTTGCTCGATCGCTTCAATCGTCTCTTCACCAGCAAGGGCGACGCTGCGATCGTTGCGCTCGAGCACGATGTTTGCGCCGGCTGTCACATGAAGGTAACAACCGCGACCGCCGCACGAGTCAGGGCCGACAGGGAAATTGTGAGCTGTGAGCAATGCGGGCGAATTCTTTACGCTGCGGAATGACGGGCTTTGCGGTAATGAGTCGGCCTCGTTGGTCCGATAAGTCGTCTTTGCTGCTAAACATTGAATCGGAACTCGACCACGTCGCCGTCCTTGACGACATAATCCTTTCCTTCAATCCGGAGTTTTCCTGCTTCGCGCGCTCTAGCGAAGCTGCCTAACGAGACGAGATCGTCGTAATGCACAGTCTCCGCCGCAATGAATCCGCGCTCGAAATCCGAATGAATGACGCCCGCGGCTGCCGGCGCCTTGTCCCCTTCGTGAATTGTCCAGGCGCGCGTCTCCTTTTCGCCGGTCGTGAGGTAAGTGCGCAAGCCTAACAATTGATAAACCGCGCGAATCAGCGCGCCGACGCCGCTGCTCTCGACCCCGAGATCGCGCAAGTATTCCTGCGCTTCGTCCTCGGAGAGATCGACCAGTTCACTCTCGATCTGCGCGCTGATTACGACCGCTTCTGTCGCGAAATGGTTGCGCGCGTATTCTTCTACCGCTCGAACATGCGGCGAACGCGGCTCGCTCAACTCGCTCTCCGCCACGTTGCATGCGAAGAGGGTTGGCTTCGCCGTGAGAAGGAAAAACTCGCGGGCGACGACTTTCTCTTCATCGCTCAAATTCAATGTTGTCGCCGGTTTTCCCGCATCGAGATGCGGCAGCAACTTCTCAATCACCGCCGTCTCCGCCTTGGCGGTTTTTGATCCGGCGCGGACTTCCTTTTGCAAACGATCATGCCGCTTGCCTAACGATGCCAGGTCGGCCAGGATCAGCTCGGTATTGATTACCTCGATATCGCGCACCGGATCGATGGAGCCGCTGACGTGGTGAATATCGCCGCTCTCGAAACATCGCACCACCTGCACGATGGCGTTCACTTCTCGAATGTGACTGAGGAATTGATTGCCCAGTCCTTCGCCCGCGCTGGCGCCTTTCACCAGCCCGGCGATATCGACAAACTCAATCGCGGCCGGAATGATTTTTTGCGAATGCGACATCTTCGCCAGAACTTCGAGTCGCGGATCTGGAACGGTAACGACGCCGAGATTGGGGTCGATTGTGCAGAAGGGATAATTCGCCGCCTGCGCCTTGCGCGTTCGGGTAACGGCGTTGAAAAGGGTTGATTTCCCAACGTTAGGCAATCCAACAATTCCGGCACTGAGCATAGAGAAAAGGAAAAGGCTGACGACGGACGGTGGAGAAATGGATGGCAGCGTTCACTCTTCCGCCTTCCTCTTCGCCGATAAACGTCGGGCCGGCGAGATTCGAACTCGCGACCTCTTGAACCCCATTCAAGCGCACTACCAAGCTGTGCTACGGCCCGAAGTGCGAACTATTCGCCGCAGCACCTGCGGTTGCCAAATCTTTTTACGCTGCGTCCCGACGCGAACGAGTCGAGTTAAACGAGGCTAGGCGTCCCACGAGCTAAGAAAGCCATCGATTAACTGCGGCAGTTGATCACTGTATCCGCCCTCCAGGACCGCGCCGGCGGCAACGCCGCATTCGCGCAGCCATTCCCCAAAGAGCGCGAAGTCGCCCGCGTCGAGGCTCATCTGGGTGATCGGATCATCCCGAAAGGCGTCGAAGCCGGCGGAGACGAGGAGCAGATCAGGTTTGAATTTCAGGAGCGCCTCGAGCGCGCGTCGGACGGCGTCACAATGTTCGGTTCGTGGGGCAAAGGGCGGGACAGGAAAATTGTGCACGTTGTCAAACGAACGCGTGCCTGTTCCAGGGTAGCCAGGAAATTGATGCACGGAGGCAAACGCAATCCGTTGATCGCCACGGACGATCGCCTCCGTGCCGTTCCCGTGGTGCGCGTCGAAATCCCAGATGGCCACTCGTGGCACGCCACGCTCGAGTGCATCGAGCGCCGCAAGTGCGATGTGGTTGAAATAACAAAAACCCATTGCCTGTTCGCGCGTGGCGTGATGTCCCGGCGGCCGCATGAGACTGAAAGCACGTTTTCCGCCTAATGACTCCTGCGCGACGGCGCACGCCGCCCCGGTCGCGCGCGCGGCGTGTGCGAAGATGCCTTCATAGGCTGGGGTGTCGGCATCGAAACCCTGTTGGGCCGCGCGAACTCGAATCAAATGGGCGGGGCTATGGCCGCGAAGGAGTATTTCTTCCGACGCTTCGCCAGGGTGACGCCATCCCCAATCGGCATGTTTCTTCTTCAAATGAGCAGCGCTTGCCGTGACTCGCACCGGACGCTCCGGATGCCCAATTGCGGAATAATTGGCCGCCTGCGGATCGTGAAAAACGATCACGAAATCGGTCGCTGGAACTGAGGGCGATAATGCTGCCAATATGCCCAGACGAGATAAAGCGCCAGCAAAGCCACGACAAGGGCCAGCGGAATGCCGCTCGGCGCCATGGTACAGTGGAAAAGCACGATATTGAAAATCACCGGGCAAAGGATGGTGAGTCCCAGCACGGGCCAAAGATTCAACAGCAGCAGCAATCCGCCGACGAGCTGACAAAGAAAAATCACATGCATATAGCCGGTCGTTGTAACTGCCGCGAAAAACTGTCCGGCGGGGCTGTCAGGCGGCGGCGGCCCGCCCATCGGAATGAAATGGAGGAAGCCATTCAACCCGAAAACAACAAACGCGAGGCCGAGAAGCGTGCGGACAATGATGGTCAAAATCTTCATGCGTGAAGGGTGCGCGCACGCACGACGGAAACAAAGAGAAATCGGCGAGTAATCAGTAATTCCCGAGTGGCGACTATCAGGGCGTAATCGTTAGGGAGCGCCGGATGCGCAATTCACTTTCCGATGAGGATAAAAATTCCCGCGAGCAAGGCGAGAATGCAAAGAATGGCAATGGCGCCCAGCCCGAGGAGGCCGTTGATCCCGAAGGCAATAAGAAAGATCGCCAGAAGCAGCATTCCGATGTTTTTTGTGAAATTCATTGGGACATGATGACGCTTCCGCCCGTCGATGCACGCATAATTTACGCAGGTCTGCCCATTCGTAGGCGAAATCCGGATCAGCCGCTTCTGCGGAAGCCACGAGGTGGCCCACCGCAGGAATTCAATACTGGCTATTGACAGTACCGCAGCAATCTCAATAAAATCGGTGATTAGGCGGAACTCAAGCTCAACGCATGTCGCGGCTTGGGGCATTCCGTAATTTTAAAGAATCAGTCATGGACCGATGCATAAAACCCCAGCTTATTAAGCTTAGTAAGATCGAGGCCGCACGGCGGCAGATAGAATCAGCCGTCTGGCTTTGGTTTATGGACGGAGACATGGTCTCTGTTTATACTCTTGCCTCCGCTGCCCGCCGGACGCTGGTTTCTCTTGCCAATCTTTGGGGCACAGAGGCTTGGCCTTCTACGGCTGCCTATCTGCCCCAGCAGGCTCGGAATCAGCGCCGCATTCGCACAGACAACGCGGCCACGTTTTTTAAGGATGCGAAAAAAAAAGAGAGTTATGAGGTAAGTCCACAGTGGACCGAGCTCTATCTCTTCGACGCAGTCATGGCTTACAGTAACCTGGCAGCAGATCATTGCGGAAGTGCGCTAATGTCAACTTTCGTCGTCCGCTTTGCGGTTGAGAGGCAGGAGCTCTTTGTCCCCGGTGCTTTTTCGTTGCTCGAGAAACGTGTAAGTAAGACATTTAACTTGGGAAGGTTAGAGCAGCTCTCCAGGATTGAATTTCTTAAGGAATTCCTGGGGTTTTTAAGTAGTCCTAACAAGTAAGTCGACAGACTTACATCCACGTAAATCATCCCTCTCGCGGTCGCGTTGACCGAAGGTCTAAGTTCCCGCGGCTAGTATAGTCCGGCGAAATCGGGAACGCCCTTGTGGGCAACGTCAGTCATGATGCAGATAGCTTTGTTCACTAAGCCGGTTACAAACCCTATCGACTGCTCTTTATGCGTTTCATTTTTGTCGCTGAGGCACCTTATGTCGCGGCTTTCACATCATCGCTGCGCGATAGCCTTCGCCTGATCTGACCAAAGCTCCGAATTATTTTCGTGAAAATCATCCGCGGGCGATCTTATCGCTGCGGCAAATCATCGGGCGTGCTTCTCTTGACCGGTTTTGAGGCCGATTCTACAATGCCCACTCACCGCGCCAGCTCGGAGCTCGGCATCGACTTTGCCGGTTTGTTTGTAACATCGGCAGCGGATTAGCCCAAGAGAGACTTATAGACGATGGATTTTGCCTGGTCGGATCAACAACGCGAGCTGCTCGACGCGGTCAGCCGTTTCGCGCGCGAGCAACTTAATTACGAAGTGATCGAAAACGATCGCAACGCCGTATTCAATCACGAGGCCTGGAAAAAGTGCGGGAATTTTGGCATTCAGGGTTTGCTCGTGCCGACGGAGTTTGGCGGCCTCGGTCAGGACCCACTCACGACCGTCGCCTCGCTCGAGCGGGTCGGTTATCACTGTAAGGACAACGGTCTGCTCTTCTCCATCAACGCCCATATGTGGACTGCGGTAACCCCACTGGTCTTTAACGGCACCGAGGCTCAGAAGCGAAAATTTCTTCCCGGACTGTGCGACGGCAGCCTTATCGGCGGCAATGCGATGAGCGAACCGAATAGCGGATCCGATGCCTTTGCCCTCGCCACAACCGCGACGAAGCAAGGCGACAAGTACATTCTTAACGGCAGCAAAATTTTCGTCACCAATGGTCCGGTCGCCGATATGCTGGTCGTCTTCGCCAACGTCGACAAAGTGCGCGGGCAGGACGGGATTACCGCTTTTATTGTCGAAAAGGGAATGCCCGGTTTTGATCCCTCGCACAAGATCGAGAAGATGGGCGTGCGGACTTCGCCCATGGCTGAAGTCTTCTTAGAGAACTGCGAAGTCCCCGCAGAAAATCTGCTCGGCAAGGAAGGCGGCGGCGCATTCCTCTTTACCCGTTCCATGACTTGGGAGCGCGGTTGCATTCTGGCCACCGCGGTGGGCGCGATGCAGCGATTGCTGGAGAAATGCATTCGTTATGCGAACGAGCGCAAACAAGGTGGACAATCCATCGGCAAATATCAGCTCGTTGCGAGCAAGATTGTGGACATGAAGATGCGCGTCGAAAGCGCGCGACACATGCTGTATCACTACGGCTGGGCGGCGGGGCGTCGCAAGGCGGTTTACCTCGAAGCTGCCATGACGAAACTCCATCTGGCGGACGCCTGGGTGAAATGCGCCGAGGACGCAATTCAAATTCACGGAGGTTATGGCTACATGACGGAATACGAGGTGGAGCGCGAATTGCGCGACGCCATCGGCGCCAAGCTCTATTCCGGCACGAGCGAGATCCAGCGTAACATTATCGCCTCACTCATCGGCCTGTGAGGTTGATGCTTGTCTCGGGCGGGACATCTCTTCCGCATCCAAGCTGAAACTGACTCTACGCTCGCCCATGAAAATCCTTGTCCCATTTAAAAGCGTTCCGGATCCCTACGAATCCGCCGCTCCCGGCGGATCACTCGCGACGGCGAAATCCGTCATCAATCCTTTCGACGAAATCGCGATCGAAGAGGCGCTTCGCATTCGTGAGCGTGGCGAGGCTACCGAAATCGTCGGCCTAACGATTGGTCCGCCAAAGGTTGACGAGCAGGTCCGCGCGGCGTTGGCGATGGGAGTCGATCGTGCCACTCGCATCGACGACCCGCGTCCGCTCGACCCTTACGCGATTGCTCGTATTCTGCGCGCTGCCGTGGAGAAGGAAGCGCCGCAGTTCGTGCTCATGGGCAAACAGGCAGTGGATGACGATTCCAATCAGGCCGGACAAATGCTGGCGGGCTTGTTAGGCTGGCCGCAGGCGACGTTTGTTTCCAGGATCGAGTTTACTGACGATAAAGCCCGGGTGCGCTGCACTCGCGAGACCGACGCCGGTCTTGAAGTGATAGAAGTCAATCTTCCCGCGGTGATTACCACCGACCTGCGCCTGAACGAGCCGCGGTATGTTTCCCTTCCAGGTCTGATGAAAGCGCGCAAGAAACCAATCGAGGTCCAGACCTGTGATCAGCTTGGGGTGAAGGTCCAACCGCTCACGACCGTGCTTGCGACCGAACGTCCGCCAAGACGCGCTGCCGGTGTGCGCGTCGAATCGGTCGAAGAATTGGTTAAGAAACTCAAGGAAGAAGCGAAGGTGCTGTGATGACTGCGAACACGCTCGTTCTTATCGAACACGATCGTCGCGAAGTGAAACGAGCTTCGCTGCATGCCGTGACCGCGGCACGACAACTCGGCGGTCGCTTCGCGCTTTTGCTGGTTGGCCATGATCTGGAGGAAATGGCGAAATCGTTAGGCTCGTTAGGCGCAGAGGTTGTTATTCTGGCGGACGACATTTTTCTGGCGGAGCCCCTGGCGGAGCGTTATGCCGTTGTCGTGGCAAATGCCGTCGAGAAACTGAACGCGACGACACTTCTCGGCACCTCTTCTACCTTCAGCAAAGACATCCTGCCGCGCGCCGCAGCTTTGCTCGACGCTCCAATGCTTACTGACGTTCTCGTAATCACAAAAACTGACGGCGGGATTACCTATCAACGGCCGATCAATGCCGGCAGCATGCTCGCCACGGTTCAACTCGCAGGCGCGCGCCAGGTTCTGAGTATCCGAGCTTCCGCCTTTGCCGCGCCGGAGACTGGTGCGGCGCAGAGCCCGATGGAACGTCTTCAAATTGTTTCGAGCTCCCTGCCTGAAGGAACAAAGTTCCTTTCTCGTGAAGAGCGTACCTCTGATCGCCCCGATCTCACCGAAGCCCGTGTCGTCATTGGCGGCGGCCGTCCTTTAAAGGATAAGGGTACCTTCGATCGTCTCGTCGGTGGTTTGGCTGATGCCTTGGGTGGTGCGATTGGTGCCACGCGCGCGGCGGTTGATACCGGACTTGCGCCTAACGACTATCAGATTGGACAGACTGGCAAAGTGATCGCTCCTGATCTCTATATCGCGCTCGGTATTTCCGGTGCCATTCAGCACCTCGCGGGGATCAAAGACTCGCGCGTCATCGTGGCAATAAACAAAGACCCCGACGCGCCGATTTTTCAGATGGCGACCTATGGCCTTGTCGGCGACCTGCATCAAATCGTGCCGCAACTAATCGAGGCGCTGCAACAGAGTTGACTGCCGCTCTAACCTTGCGCCATGGATAACGCGACGCGGGAAGTCTTCGGCAACATCGCTCCATGGATGCAGGTGGTGTTTTTCGCCATGATCTTCGCCAGCTTTGCCTGGCTCGGGTGGCAGTTGGAACAGCATCGCCGGCAATGGCGAAAAGGACGGCGACCGGGGTTCACGCGCGATTGGCGGGTCTGGTTCGAACGGCTTACGATCTACGCGCTGGCGCAAAAGCGCGTGCACAAGAAGACGCTCGGCGCGCTGCTTCATCTTTTGCTCTTTAGCGGATTTCTTGTTCTCACCATCGGCACCACGCTACTCGCGATTGCGCACGACGGACCCTACAACTTTCATCACGGTTGGTATTACCTTATCTATGAGCTCACGATGGATGTCTTTGGGGTGGCGTTCATCCTTGGGTGCCTGCTGGCGATGTATCGAAGGGCATTTCGCAGGCCACCGAGCCTTGGCCATAACTTCAGCGACTGGTGGCTGTTAAGTCTCCTTTTGTCGTTAGGCGTTACCGGGTTTGCCGTGGAAGCGCTGCGCTTACACTACACGCAGGTCCAGGCGCCGATCGAACACTGGTCAACCGTCGGGTGGCTCATCGATCGCAGTTTTCTGCACGGCCTGAATATCCACACAGCGCAATCGATCCACCTTGGCGTCTGGTGGCTGCATGCCATCCTCGTAGCTGTTCTTTTTGCCACTCTCCCGATCAATCGCTTTCTCCATATCATCACCGGCCCTCTCAACATCGCAACCCGTCCCGATCGCCCCATGGGTGCGCTCGCTCCTCTGACAATGGAGGAGGTGGAAGCAACCGGGCGGACCGGTGTCGCAGAGTTAACTGACTTCACTCAGTCGCAATTACTCAGCCTTGACGCCTGTATGGAATGTGGTCGCTGCGAAGAGGTTTGTCCGGCTACCGCTTCGGGCAAACCGCTTTCGCCCAAGTCAGTTGTGATCGACCTGCGAGACTTAATGTCGTTAGGCGGCGGTCAGGTTCATGAGACGATCAGGGATGAAACCCTCTGGTCTTGCACCATGTGCCAGGCGTGTGTGCAGGAGTGCCCGGTGCTTATTGGACATGTCGATCTGATTGGTGACATGCGGCGCGATTTGATTGGCGAAGGCAAGCTTTCCGGCCCGCCCGCCCGCGCTCTGCAACAGATTGGAAATCAGTCGAACCCCTATGGCCGTCCGAATGCCGAACGACTGGCGTGGGCAGAGGGACTGGCCGTGCCAACCGTCGAATCGAATCCAGACTTCGATTATCTTTTCTGGGTCGGCTGCGCCGCTTCCTTCGATCCACGCGCGCAGAAAGTCGCGCGGGCGACCGTGCAATTGCTGAAAGAAGGCGGAGTAAACTTTGCTGTGCTGGGCAAGGAAGAAACCTGTACCGGCGACCCTGCGCGACGGATTGGCGATGAATTTCTCTTCCAGGAGCGGGCGCAAACCAATATTGACACGCTGACCCGGCGCAAGGTGCGCAAGATCGTGACGCCTTGTCCGCATTGTCACAACACACTCAAGAATGAGTACCCGCAGTTTGGCGGCAACTACGAGGTCCAACATCATTCGTCGCTCCTTGCAGAGTTACTCGCCAACGGCAAACTGCGCCGAGGAACAAGTGATGGTGAGCCAATCACGCTGCATGATCCTTGTTACCTGGCCCGGGTGAATCAGGAAACGGCGGCGCCGCGCGCCGTCCTCGATGCGCCTAACGATGATAGCTATCGCGAGATGCCGCGTTGCGGGAAGAAGACATTTTGCTGCGGCGCAGGCGGTGGTCGGATGTGGTTTGATGAAGCACCAGAGCACCGGGTTTCCCGGCTGAGAGCAGAGGAAGTGGTTGCCACAGGCGCCAAAACACTGGCCACCGCCTGCCCATTCTGTCTCAACATGATGAGTGACGGAATGGCAGGAACGAAAGGCGGCGAGAACATTAAGGTGCTCGATATCGCCGAGGTGCTGCTGAACCGTCGCGACACATTCTCGGCGCCTAACGAGTAAAGGGTTCGAGCTCGCCGAATCTCGCGAAAGATGATCAAGCGACTCGGCCTTCTCTTGCTCCAACTCCTCGTCACAGCCGCCGGCATCTACTATGTCCTTCATGATTCCGCGCGCCGCGCGGAAGTTCTTGATGCGCTCCGCCGCTCTGACTGGCATTGGCTGTTACTAGGCTGGGTGTCATACTCGTTAGTCGAGACGCTGGCTACGATTCGCTGGCAGATGTTGTTGCGAGTCCAGAACGTGATCGTCGGCTGGTGGCGCGCGGGTGCGATCGTGATGATCGGCCTATTCTTTAATATGTTTCTGCCCGGACTTGTCGGCGGCGACGCCATGCGACTCTATTTTGTTTTCAAGGAGGCGCCGCGCCAAAAAATGCGCGCAACGCTCTCAGTCGCGATCGATCGATTGGTTGGCTTGGTTTCCCTTCTCCTGCTCGTCGCTCTCGTAGTCGTGAATCGCTTTGAGTGGCTCAAACGTTCACCGCAGACTCTTCATATCACTTACATTGCGCTCGCTTTGCTCGGCGGCTCCGCTCTTTTTCTGGCCGTCGTCGCGAGCGCGGTTGGCCTGGGATGGCTGAATCGACTGCCGGAGAAATTCCCATTCCGGGCCACGATTTGGGAGTCGGGCAAGGCTCTTCATCTGTACGCTGCGCGACCGTGGATTTGTCTGGCGGCGATTGGCCTAACGATCCTTTCCCATCTCGCCTATTATTTCAGCTATTATTGCGCGATGCACTCGCTGCACGCTGCCGGAAAGACCGCCGGGCTCTTCGATTTCATCTGCGTGATGCCACTTGTGAATACCATCACCGGTGTGCCGGTTTCGTTAGGAGGAGTGGGTGTGCGCGAGACGCTCTTCCAGAAACTGCTCGGAGACCTCGCCGGAATGCCGGCCGCGCCGGCCGCGCTCGGCGCGTCGCTTGGCTATGCGGTGCAGGCGTCGTGGGGATTATTGGGCGGGCTGGCTTATCTCCTGGTACCTTTCGGGAAAGGGCGCGTCACAAGCCGTCGTTAGGCGCATGCCGATATCCTCAGCCGCCTCGTCGCGCGTCACTCCCCGGCTCATCGCTTGATCGGCTCTGCCGAATACAGAATGCCATTTTTGAAAACCATCTTGATGTCGGAGGTGTGCCCGATGTCCTCGAGCGGGTTGGAATTCAGCACGACCAAATCAGCATAATGCCCGGGCGAAACACTCCCCATCTTTGGTCCCATTTGGCCTCCGAACGCCTTCGCTGCCGTGCTTGTCGTGCTCCGCAGAATCTGCTGATTCGTTAGGCCAGCTTCCTTCATCAGCTGGAACTCGCGAAAAAGGGCCGGCCCGTGGATGGTGCCAATGTTCCCGGCATCCGTTCCGGCCGCGATCGGAATACCGGCATCCTCAAGAGTCTTCAGGTTCTTGAAAGCGACGTCGTAGGTTTTCTTGATCTTATCCAGGACGTCGTCTGGGTGTGCGACGGCATCTTTGATCCTCTCCGGTACTTTGTCCGGTGGAAGCTTGGTCACGTCCAAGGTCGCGATTACATCCGGGCTGCCCCAGGCAAGTTCTTCCTTGGTCAGATTCAGCCTGTGGCAAAATGTCCGCCCATAACGCTCGAAGACAACAAGGGTGGGGGTGAGCATGGTGCCGTGTTCTTTCATTAGCCTAACGAATTCATCGTCGACCGGTTTGTCGGTCACGCTGTGCACAAGGAGATCAGCGCCTTCTTCCACCGCCGCGCGGGCGGCTTCCAACTCCGTGGCATGAACCGCGACGCGCAGTTTCCGTGCGTGGCTTTCCTCAATCACCGCGTGGACAACGGGACGGAAACTCGACGCAGGTTGCTCCGCCGTAACGATGTACCAAATCTTGACGTAATCGGGATGTTTCTCCGCCAGCTTGCGCACGAAGTCGCGGCCTTTATCCGGGGTATCGATTTTCACGATTGGCGGATCGCCCAAGTCGAGTTGTGGGCGGGCCACGCTGGAGATGAGTGGCCCGGCCGCAGCCATGCGAGGCGCACTCGCGGTTGAGTTCGCGCGTTCGCGCACGGTGAAATTCCACATCGGGCCGCCGACATCGATAACTCCCGTGATGCCGCAGCGCAGATAACGCGTGAAAGTATCCATCAGGTTGCGCTTGATCCAATTCACTTCGTCCGGATAGGGCCGCACCTTGGTGAGATCGACAACATCAGGCCGGGTGAAGAGATCTCCCGATTGAAAGAAATGCACATGGGTATCGATGTATCCCGGCACGATGAATTTCCCGCTGCAATCGATCCGCCGCACTTTCTCCGGCAGCTTGACGTCCTTGGCCGGTCCGGCGGCGGCGATCATGTTGCCGTCGATGAAGACGGTCCCATTCTCGATCGTTCTGCCGTCTTCCGGATTGATGACGGTTGCGCCGGTCAGGGCGATTTTCTCGGCCTCGAGACTCGTTAGGCAGAGAAAGAAGATTAGGACGACGGTAACTGAGCGTATCATGTCAAACGAATAGCTAATTTCGCGCCTCTGCACAGAGCGGAATGTGAGGCCGATTCAGGACAGCAGGTCGGGCCGGTTTTCCTGGGTCCGACGTTCTGCTTCGCGTTTGCGCCAGGCGGCGATCTCAGCGTGATGACCGGAGAGGAGAATCTCAGGTACTTTCCAGCCGCGAAACTCGGCCGGACGCGTGTAGGATGGCGCCTCGAGCCAGCCGCGACTGAAGCTGTCGTCGGCCGCCGATTGTTCGTGTCCGAGCACTCCGGGAAGCAGCCGGACGATTGCATCGACGAAGACGACCGCGGCGATCGCTCCGTTCGTCAGGACATAATCGCCAATAGAAACCTCAGCATCGATCAGATGTTCGATAACGCGATGATCAACTCCTTCGTAATGCCCGCAAATGACGATGAGATGTTCGAGGCCGGAAAATCGCTGCGCCATCGCCTGATCGAAGCGCCGACCTTGCGGCGTCATGAGGACGACTTTGCTCGTGTTGCGACGAAGGGATTCGACCGCGGCGAAGATCGGCTCCGGCTTCATGACCATGCCGTGACCACCGCCAAATGGCGCGTCGTCCACCACATGGTGACGGTCGTTAGTCCAAGTGCGCAAGTTATGGATGCACAGCTCGAGCGCGCCGCTGCGCTGTGCACGGCCCATCATGCTTTCGCCCAGGGGGACGCGGCAGAGCTCGGGAAAAAGTGTGATGATGTCGATGCGCACGCCCTTAATGCTCGTCCTGTTCCGGTGGGATGGAGGGTGCAGGCTCGGTGCGGAATTCGCGATGGCGAACCCTGCCGCCGGCGTAGGCGATGTAGCCACTCATTCCCAGCGCGACGAAAGAAAAGAGCAACGTCATCACCGCCAGGAGGGTGGCGGTTTTCGGCCACTTCACCGGCGCAAAGATCGCGAGTGCAGCGAGGCCGGCCACAACATAGAGAGACCAAACCAATTTATCGGCGCGATCCATATGGGCCTTCAGCCATGCCTGCCCCTCATCGTCGGACATGGAAAGAACGCGGTCGTATCCTTTCTCGCCATACTCGACGACCGGCCAGGCGATCGCACCGCTCAGCAGGATGAGAGCAAGTGTGGCGATTTGTGCTGAGCGGCTGCGCAGAATTAACGCCAGAATCAGGCCGATGATGCCCATCGTTAGGCCATAGACCGGCAGCGGGTTGATCAGGACGTGGATGTATTCGGGTTTACTGAGCGCTTGGCTGAACGAGGCGAGCATGAGTGTTTCGTTGTTGAAAGCGGGAGGAAACTCGCGTCATCGCTTTGACTCTTCAACGCTCCAATTCTTTAGCCTCACGAATCGGCGCATATTTCTTCCAATCGTAGGCGATGAAGTGCCACCACTCGGTGCGCATGCCGTAGAAGCCGCCGTGCTTCATCGCCGCTTGCAGGATTTTGAGATTGCGTCTCACGATCGCGTCGTCGCCGTGGTAGTGCAGACGCGCCGCAGGAGTGAACTCGTCAAACTTGCTTGGCATTGCCAATTCGCGGCCTCGATCGTCTACCAGGGTGGCGTCTACCGCTACGCCCCAGGTGTGAAGCGAACCGTTGCCATTTTGGGGATCTGCCACGAATGAGCCGTCGTGGGTGAGCTTCCACAATTCGATCTGCGCAGCGAGCGGCCGGTAGGCGTCCCAGATTTTCAGGCCGTAATGGTGAGCACGCAAGAATGCCTGCGCCTTGGCGAGGCGAGCCGCGGTGCTGGGCCTAACCAGAGCCGGCATGTCCGGTGGATAAAGTGCGTGGCCGGCCAGGTTCTCGGAGCGCGCATATTGCAAGTCCACCTGAATGGTGGGATCGACCGATCGGATGTCGACGAGATTGTCGTAATGCGGGGCGGCCCAGAGGGAGCCAGCGAACAAGCAGAGCGCTAGAGCGCGCAGTATCGAGCATCGCATGCTCAAGCAGCCTAACAATAACTTCACGGGGAGACAGGGGCCGGCGCAACCTTTGCCAGACGTTGCAGAAGCAGGCGGGCCGCGCCTTCGGGGATTTGGAAGTCGAGAGTCAGAATATCGTTTTTCTGCTCGATCTTTGGCGGCTCGGTCGTGAAAACAAAATCAGATCCCGGCAGCGCGAGCCAACGAGCTGCCTCGTTCTGAAGAGAGGTCGCCAGGTTTTTCGCTTTTTCCGGGTCACGCGCCCAAACGATGAGACGGGCTTTCGATGGGACTGCCAGATTCATGCTTAGGCCAAGTCCTCGCGTGGCCTGGGTTAGGAGCGGTGAGAAAAGTTGACTGAAAAAAGAGCTCGACTCGGAAGAGTTGCGGAAAACGAGGCGGAGCACACTATCGGCTTCGAGCGCCTGGAAGCGTTGCAGGAGCGGGTCCTCGACTTTCAAATCTGGTTCAGTACCCGAGACGGACGTGGACGAGATGCTCAACTTCGCCTAACGAGCCGACAGCGAGCGTGCGTGGTCCGACTCGGGCTACGCTCACATCCCGGCCTTGGAAAACAACGAGGCCGGTGACAGGGCTGTTGGTGAAGCTTTTGTCCTGGGCGATCGAGTGCATGACTGGCGCGAGGTCGCCCTTCGACTCCACCAGGACATATTCTTCCTGGTGCCCGAGATCGTTATTCGTTAGGGCGCGGGTCACGCGGCTGGCGTCCTGTGCGAGGTTGAGCCCGGGGGTATGCGCGGCTTCGCCGAACAATCCGATCACGACCTTTTGCCACACCTCCGGTTGTTCCTTGCCCCAGCGCCGGGCGAGCGGGCTCTTGTCGAACTGCTCAATGTCGAGCGAGAGAATGGCCGAGGTTGCCTGCGGCAGCCAATCACGCTTGGCCGGCGATTGCGAAACCAGTGGGAGGATGATGGCGAGCAGAGCGAGGAGCGAGAAGATGGTAAAGTAGAATTTTCGTAGCTCCTGCTTGTCGATTTTTTTCGAGAGCTCGGCCAGCTCGGCCTTGTGTTGTGCATGGTGATCGACTGCGGCGCGGCGACGCTGCACCTCGGCGAGCAGATATGGGGCGGTCGGCGGCGCAATACCCTGCGAGGCCAGGTGCCGCCCGATGTTGAGATAGGCCGGATTCTTTTTTTCTTCTACCGTCTGATGTTGCTGGCGTGCCTGCCGCACTTCTTCTTCCTGGACGCGAGCGCTTTCGTTTAACTCGCGATCGCGCGCCTCGAACTCGCCGCGGACTTTGGTGATCTTTTTGTCCATCTGGGCAAGTTGCTCGTCGGCCGCAGTCAGCTTTTGCTTGGCGTTGCGACAGGCTTCCTCGCTGCCGAGCCGGGCCTTTTCCATCTCACTGCGTTCACGCGGAAAACGTGCACGTTGCGCGCTCAGCCGATTCATCTGATCCTGCAAATCGTTAGGCGGCGGCTCGATGACTTGAAGCGCTTCGACCTTCTTCAAAAGCTCGCGATCGGCGCTATCGTGATCGCGCAAGCGGCGATCGACGGTTGCAAGTTCATTATCGCAACGATCGGCGACCGTCTTCGCTTCGTTGTGCTGGTTGAGGATCGGGCGTTTTTCGTCCTCAAGTTTGGCGAGAGCGGCGGCTTGCTCGCGGGAGTTTGCCTGCCGTTGGGCGTCGATTTTTTTTAACGCTTCTTCGATCTTCGCGATGCGGGCGGCGACTTCCTTTTGCTCCTGTTCGAACTTTTTCAGCGCAACGATTTCGTTGCGTACCTCAGGAAACTTGGCCGCTTCCGCCGTCCCGGCGCGGCCGAGCGCGATCTCGGATTTTTGCAGGAGTCGCTTTTCGTGCCGGAGCGCAATGCGTGTGCGCTGGCGACGCAGCTTGAGCGTTAGTTCGCGAAAACCGGTGGTGATGAAACTCACAGCACCAATCTACTTCATTCCTCGGCGCTGCTAAGTTTTGCCAGCACGCTGAAATCTTCCAGGGTGGTGGTGTCGCCGGTGACGGTTTTTCCGCTCGCGATTTCCTTGAGCAAACGGCGCATGATTTTTCCGCTGCGCGTCTTCGGGAGCGCTTCGGCGAAACGGACTTCATCCGGTCTGGCGATGGAGCCGATATGTTGGCCAACATGGCTGCGCAGTTCTTCCTTCAAGCCGGGGCTCGGGGTGACATCACCTTTGAGCGTGACAAAGACGACCACACTTTGGCCTTTGATTTCGTCCGGGCGACCGACCGCTGCGGCTTCCGCAACGCTCGGATGACTAACGAGCGCGCTTTCGATTTCCGAAGTGCCGAGGCGATGACCGGCCACGTTGAGGACGTCGTCAATGCGGCCGACAATCCAGAAGTAGCCATCCTTGTCGCGCCGCGCGCCGTCGCCGGTAAAATAGTTGCCCTGGTATTGGCTCCAATACTGTTTTCGGTAGCGCATCTTATCGCCGTAAATTGTGCGCAGCATGGAAGGCCAGGGGCGCCTGACAATCAATTTTCCACCCACGTTAGGCGGCACCTCCTTACCCGCGGCATCGACTATTGCGGCATCGACGCCAAAGAATGGCAGCGTCGCGCTGCCCGGCTTGGTCGGCGTCGCACCCGGCAATGGAGTAATCATGATTCCACCGGTTTCTGTCTGCCACCAAGTATCGACGATTGGGCAACGCCCGCCGCCGATCGTCCGGTGATACCACATCCAGGCCTCGGGATTGATCGGTTCGCCGACTGTGCCTAACAATCGCAGCGACGAAAGGTCGTGCTTTTTTACCCATTGGTCGCCCCAGCGGATAAAGGCGCGGATCGCGGTCGGCGCCGTGTAGAGAATGCTGACCGCGTAATCCTCGATGATCCGCCAGAAGCGATCGGGTTCAGGCCAATTTGGTGCGCCCTCATACATGAGGGTGGTCGCGCCGGCGGCGAGCGGTCCGTAGACGACGTAGCTATGTCCGGTCACCCAGCCGACATCCGCCGTACACCAGTAGATGTCGTCTTCGCGCAAATCGAAAACGTATTTTGTCGTCGCGTGGATTCCGACCAGATAACCACCGGTCGTGTGGAGGATGCCTTTCGGTTTTCCCGTCGACCCGCTGGTGTAGAGAATATAAAGGGGATGTTCGCTGTCGAGTGCTGCCGGAGGGCAATTCGCGTCGACATATTGCAGCTCGCGATGCCACCAAACGTCGCGCCCTTCTTCGATGTGAATGTCGTTCCCGGCGCGGCGAAAAACGATCACGCGTTTCACGGTGCTCTTGTCTTTCAGGGCTTGGTCGACGTTGTGCTTAAGCGGAACAAGCGCGCCCCGGCGATAACCGGCATCGGCGGTAATGACCGCGGTCGCGCCGCTATCGGCGATGCGGTCGCGAATGCTATCTGCGCTAAAACCGCCAAAGACGACGGAATGAATCGCCCCAATGCGGGTGCAGGCGAGCATAGCGATCGCCGCCTCCGGAATAGCCGGCAGGTAAATGATGACGCGATCGCCCTTTCGAATCTTGTTCCGCTTGAGAACGTTGGCAAAACGGCAGACTTCGCGATGGAGTTGCTGGTAGGTGAGAATGCGTTTGTCTCCGGGCTCTCCTTCCCAAATGATGGCGGCTTTGTTACGCCGAGCGCCTTGCAGATGGCGATCGAGGCAATTCTCGGAGAGATTCAGCTTGCCGCCGACGAACCATTTTGCGGAGGGCACTTTCCATTGCAGGACTTTTTTCCATGGCTTTTGCCAACGCAGTTCACGCGCTTCGCGCGCCCAGAATTTATCCGGGTTGCGGATCGATTCGCGATACATCCGCCGATACTGCTCGAGGCTGGAGATACGGGCCTTTTTGGCAAACTCGCGTGACGGTTTGAAGACGCGAGTTTCCTTCAGATGAGACTCAATATTTTCATCCATGAGCGCAGGGCACGCTAACAAGCGGTCTCGGCCAGCTCAATGCAAAGTTAGGGAAGCGTGAGTTCGTTAGGGAGTTTGCCGACTAAAAGCCAGCGGTATGAGCATCGCCAGGCTGCAGGTTAATTGCACGGAGACGTCGCAACCGGCGAAGGTCCTGCGGTTGTCATCAGCAGGTCGCCCGTCGAGTGTCCGCCATGAGCGATCACGTTTACAAAAAGCTTGAGCTGGTTGGTTCTTCCCAAACGTCAATCGACGACGCGGTTAAAAATGCGATCAGCCTCGCCTCGAAAACCATTCGCAACATGCGGTGGTTTGAGGTGACTGAGATGCGCGGGCATATCGAGGACAACAAGATCGATCACTGGCAGGTGACGGTGAAAGTCGGCTTCACCCTTGATCGTTAGGCAAAGTCCGCCGCGGCCAAAACCTGACCGCCGGGAAAAGGAGGATCCGCCTAACGGTCATCCTCGCTGATCAGCTGGTAGAGCTTGGTCGCGCCGTAGATGAGGATGGCCGGCTTAAAAGCCATGAAGCAAAGCCGAAACAAGCCGCCCAGGATGCGGAAGATGGGCAGACGATCCAAAACGAATCCCGCCGCCACTCCGTAGAGGAGCGACTTGGTTGGGTTGGCGCGGACGTAATCCTCCGTTTGCGCCATGATCTCGTCCCATTGCTCTTTGGTGTATTGGAGGCCTCGGGCCGCAAAGTCGTCGCTCATTTCGTCGCTTTCCATATATGTGATCTTCGCATCGCAATCCTCGGTTGCGCGTCAGGAAAAAGCTAGCGCAAGATCAGCCAAAGGGAACGCGCCGCGACCCCGAGCGGAAAATCGGGGAGTCGCGACGGGCGCTGGAAAGTGCCGGCACGCCGGGTGGCTTTGAGGCAAAAGCGACCCATGACCTCGAGGACGCGCTCGTCCAGACGGCTGCAATTGGTTGAGAGCATGATCTTCGCGTCCCGCTCCGCGACTTCGAGCGCGGTGAAAAGAAGTTTCTCGAAATCGTGTTCCACCTGCCAGGCCTTGCCCGTGCGCGAGCGGGAAAAGGTCGGCGGGTCGAGAACGATCAGGTCGAAGCGTTCCCCCTTTCGCGCAAGCCGCGGAAGGACGACCATGACGTCGTCCGCGAGGAAACGGTGCCGATCGGTCGCGAGCCGGTTCAGCCTGAAATTATCGCGGCCCCGGTTCAGCGATTTTTTGGAAAGATCGATGCTGAGGGTTTCCGCTCCGGCCAAACCGGCGACGACTGAAAACGAGCAGGTGTAAGCAAAACAGTTCAACATCCTGCGCGGCGCTGCTCGCCTAACGAATGAGCGGTTCTCGCGCTGGTCGAGAAAAAGGCCGACCGAGTAACCGGCGCCAAAATCGAGCGAATAACAAACATCGCGCTCCAAGACCGTGCGCTGGAGTGGCGCAGCCGGATCGCCGAAAATGAGCTTCGGCGCGTTCCGCTCCGCATTTTGCTTTGGAAGGTGGCGACCGAAGATGCGCTCAAACCGTGCGCCAGTAAGCGACGCCCATTCATCCAGCTCGCGCAGGATCGTTTCCCGCGCCGCCTCGCTCTGGTTTGAAATTAGAGCGTCCGATCCATAGCGTTCGATCCAACCGTCGGGCTTGGTGCAGAGTCGGTAAGCCTCGGTTTTTTCGGTCGCGAAATGGCGCACCTGTTCGAGATCGATCCAGTCTTTCATGGGTATTCGCGCCCTCGTCTTGCCGCGGGAACCGCCCAAGCTACAATCTCTGCGGCGGCCCCGGCTCTTCGCCCTGCATTTTTGGGCGACATCCATTGAATAAGCAACAAATCACAGTCCGCGTTCCTGCCACCACATCGAATCTCGGCCCTGGGTTCGATTGCCTCGGCGTTGCGCTGCAAATGTATAACTTTGTGACCGTCGCGCGCGCCGGGAAAACGGAGGCTGGGATGATGGCGCGTCAGGCGGCGCGCCATTTCTTTCACGCCACGCGATGCGAGGCGTTCGCCTTTTCCTGCCGAATCGAGGGTGACGTGCCGCATTCGCGCGGGCTGGGAAGCAGCGTGACGGTGCGACTTGGAGTTTTGCACGCACTTAACGGTCTCCTCGAAGAGCCGCTCCGGCGCGAGCAAATTCTGGGACTTTGCGCCGAGCTGGAGGGCCATCCCGATAACGCTGCGCCAGCCGAGTTCGGGGGTTTCGTGGTCGCGCGCAACAATCGACACCAGAAGTTTCCGCTCAACGCCTGCCTGCATTTTGTGCTCCTCATTCCGGCCTTCGAAGTCAAGACCGCCGAAGCGCGACGCGTTTTGCCGAGGGAGATCGATCGATTGCGCGCGGTGGAGTCTTGCGGCAATGCCTGCGCCATCACAGCTGCCTTGGCCAGCGGCTGCTATGAAAATCTCCGCGGCATGCTGAGCGATCATTTCCACCAGCCTTATCGAGCAAAGTTTGTTCCTTTTCTCGACCGCGTGATTGCGGCGGCGGAGAGTGTGGGAGCCCTCGGTGGTTTTCTAAGTGGTTCCGGCTCAACCATCGCCTGTCTCACCCTGCAACGACCCAAAGAAGTGGCGGCGGCAATGCAGGAAGCAAGCGGATTGCACAACACGGAAACCTGCATTCTGTCGGCCGATAATGCCGGGACACGCACGGTGATCTCGATTCTTGCTCCCTGATGCGCCGCTGGCTGGAAAATCTCGAACAATTCGCCATCGACGTCATCCTCGGGCGTCGTCACGGCGCGCGCGCGGCGCTTTTGCGTGGTTTGCTTTTTGCCCTCTCGTTCGTCTACGCCTGGCTCGTGCAACTGCGCTTGTTCCTCTATCGCAGACGCGTTCTGCGCGAGCGCGCGCTCGGTTGTCTCGTCATCAGCATCGGCAACCTCACGGTTGGCGGCACGGGCAAGACCCCAATCGTGGAAAAGTTCGCGCGTGCCTTGGAGACCGGCGGACGGCGCGTGGCGATCCTCAGCCGCGGCTACAAGAGTGTGGCGAAACCTTCCAAACGCACCTGGCTCAATCGACTGCGCGGCATCGCGCCCGATCCGCCGCGCATCGTGTCCGATGGCCATTCGCTCCTCCTCGATTCGCTCACCGCTGGCGATGAGCCCTACATGCTGGCAAAGAACCTGAAGGACGTCATTGTGCTCGTGGACAAGGATCGCGTGAAGAGCGGCCTTCACGCCATTCGCGAAATGAAAGCCGACACGCTTCTACTCGACGATGGCCTGCAGTATCTCCATCTTAAACACCGTCTCGACATCGTGCTCATCGATCGTCAGGCGCCTTTCGGTAATGAGTTTCTCCTGCCGCGCGGGACCTTGCGCGAGCCGCCGCGAAACCTGCGCCGCGCCAGCTATGTCTTCATCACGAAGAGTACCGGCGAGCCCAACGACGAATTGATCGAGCGCATCCGGCGCTATAACCGCACCGCGGAGATCATCGAATGCGCGCACCAGCCGCTTTACCTGGAGGATGTTTATTCCGGCGAACAGCTTCCGCTCGATCGCCTAACGAACACTTACATCGGTTCCTTTTGCGGCATTGCCGCGCCGGAAAGTTTTGAGGATGGACTGCGCAAGCTCGGCGCAAAAATCGAACTGGCGAAACGCTTCACCGATCATCATCGCTACAGCGAGGCGGAACTTCAGAGTTTCATCAACCGCTGCATTCGACGGGACATCGATATGATCGTAACCACCGAGAAGGATGCGGTGCGTTTCCCGCGCCTAACGAAACCGGAAGTGCGAATCTATTTTCTGCGAGTGGAGATTCTCATTCTGAGTGGGCATGAGACCTGGGATCATTGCGTGGCGCGCATTTGTCAGCCCCAACCAATGCTGTCGCCGGAACGTTTTTTTTCCTGACAAGGAAACCTGGATGCGGAGAAGGCGAATCCCATTTGCTCAAACGATAGCGACAAGAGCGAAGCACTTTTAGAATCAATCGCATGAGTAACCGCGCGGAGTTGATCGTGGCAGGGCAGAAGCTTTCCGTCTCAAACCTGGACAAGGTTCTTTACCCGAAAGCGGGCTTCACCAAGGGGCAGGTGATCGACTACTATATCCGCATTGCCGACGCCCTCCTGCCTCACCTGAAAGATCGCCCCCTGACGATGAAGCGTTATCCCAATGGCGTTGAGAAAGAATTCTTTTACGAAAAGAATTGCCCGTCGCATCGGCCCAAGTGGGTCAAGACCGCCAAGGTCTGGAGCGAAGGCAATAATCGGACGATGGATTATTGCCTCGCCCAGGATCTGCCAACGCTCGTGTGGGCGGCTAATCTGGCCGACCTCGAACTGCACACTTCACTCTCGCGCAAGAATGCTGTCGAGCGTCCGACGATGATGGTCTTCGATCTCGATCCCGGCGCGCCGGCCGACATCGTGCAGTGTTGCCAGGTAGGGATTTGGCTGCGCGAAATTTTGCACGAAATGAAGTTGGAAAGCTGGGCAAAAACGTCGGGTTCGAAAGGCCTGCAACTTTATGTCCCGCTCAACACGGCGGCGACGTACGACGAGACGAAGGCGCTTTCGCATGCCCTCGCCGAATACCTCGAACGCGAGCATCCGGCCCTAGTGGTTTCGAAAATGTCGAAAGCGCTACGAAAAGGAAAAATCTTCGTCGACTGGAGTCAGAACGATGAACACAAGACGACGATCTGCGTTTACTCGCTGCGTGCGAAGGAAGAGCCGACCGTTTCTACGCCGGTGACATGGGAGGAAGTAGAGACCACGCTGAAAAAGAAGGACGCGAAGCGGCTGGTTTTTCGCTGTGAGAAAACGCTCCAACGCGTGGAGAAAATGGGTGACCTTTTTGAAGAAGTTGAAACGAAGAAGCAAAAGCTGCCCCCAAAATGGAATCTTTAGCGGCGCCCCTCTTTCATCTGTTTTCTCTTGTGAAATGCTAGGCAATGACACTTGATCCTTCCGCTCCATTGGTGGTTGGTGCTGGGCCGGTCGGCCTAACGATGGCGAATGAACTGGCGCGTCATGGCGTGCGATGCCGGATTATCGACCGCGCTGCACAACGTGCCGAGACATCGCGCGCGCTCGGTATTTTTCCACGAACGCTCGAAGCCTTCAGCATGATGGGAGTGGCAGACAAGTTTATCTCGGCAGGTCATCGCCTCCAGGGTCTGTCGATTCATCACGGCGATAATCGATTGGCGAAGATCGATATCACCTCCGTCGCCAGCCCTTATCCGTTTATCCTCAGTCTTCCGCAGGCGGAGACGGAACGACTGCTCATCGAGCAGCTCGGCACCTTTGGAATCGAAGTCGAACGCGCGACGACGCTAATGACTCTTCAACAGAACAACGAAACGGTCCGCGCTACCCTAAAGCATGACGACGGCCGCGAAGAGGTATTTGAAACATCCTGGCTCCTCGGCTGCGACGGCGCGCATAGCGCGAGTCGTCACGCGCTCGGGATGGAGTTTTCGGGCGCGCAATACGACGAGAGCTTTATCCTCGCTGACCTGCGAATCGGGGAATTGATCGATCCGGATCGGGTGCATCTTTACCTTGGGACAGATGGAATTCTTGGATTCTTTCCCTTTGGCGGAGATCGCTGGCGAATTGTTGCAAGTATTCCGCCGGAATCGCGTGACCAATCACTCCCTGACCTGACGTTAGGGGACGTGCGGGAGGTGGTGGAACGGCGAGGACCGCCGGGTATAAAAGTGGATGATCCGGCCTGGATGTCGCGTTTCCACATTTCGCATCGGATTGTGCCGCAATTCCGCCAGCTGCGTGTCTTTTTGTTAGGCGATGCCGCGCACATCCACAGTCCCGCAGGCGGGCAGGGGATGAACACGGGTATTCAGGATGCGTTCAATCTGGCTTGGAAACTTGCCCTGGTCGTCAAAGGCCTCGCTCCAGCACAACTGCTTGGGAGCTATCACGACGAGCGGGCACCGGTCGCTCGCGGTGTGCTTAATCTCACTGATCGCATCACGCGCATGGCCACGATGCGCAGCTCGCTCGCGCAAAGTGTGCGCGATTTTCTCCTGCCGGTGGTGACTGGCATCGACCTGGTCGGAGGAAGAGTGGCCGATCAGCTGTCTGAGCTGGCGGTGAATTATCGTCGCAGTGAATTTGTCGAAAACGCTGGCGGCGGCCGTTTGCGCGCGGGTGACCGGGCGCCGGATGCGGAATTGCGCGATGAAAGTGGGCAGGCGCGTCGGCTTTTTGAGCTCTTTCGCGAGCCACGCCACATTCTCCTCCTCTTCGTTGGTCCAGGCTTTGCGAACGCGAACAAAGCGGAGCAACTGGCTGCCGAGGTCCGCGCGCCGGGGCCTCCATTAATTGATACTTATCGTGTAACACGCGGATTCTCAGATTTACCGGCAGAGTTACGCGACCTGAGCGGTCTGGCCCACGCGGCCTATGATTTGAGCGAAGGAGGCGTGGCCCTCGTTAGGCCGGATGGCTACCTCGGCTATCGCAGTAAAGGCTTCGATCCGGCGCGCCTGCGAGGCTATCTCGCCCGCGTCTTCACTTCTTCCGACAATCGGTCAGCCTAACGAAGGACGTAGTGACCGTGGATCCAGACGCGGTGTCCATGTCGATGGACCCAATGCCCCGACACCCAAACGTAGTGGCGACCGCTTTGGACATAGTAAGGTCCGTGCACGTAATATGGCCGGTCCTCGACCGCAATAGTCACACCCGCCGGTGGCGGTGGTGGTCCAGGCGGACCGACAACTGTGGTGGTGCATCCGCAAATAAGGAGGACCGCGCCTGACAATAGGGTAAGAGATAGTTTCATGCTGATTCCTTTGTGCACGGGATATTGCCTTGCGAAGAGTTATTCGAAGGGGACATGGGCAAAGGATGGGTCAAATCGCCCGAGTCACCTCCGTTTTGATGTGCTAAGAGTGCGGCGCGGGATGAGAATAGTTAACTGAGTTACACTCCAGCAGGCGCCCCGGCGGAACGCGCATGTTGAGTGGAGACGAGCTGTCTCCTGCAACGCTTCCTGAGTCTAATCAGGATACGCCGTCTTAAGGCGCTGGCGGCGGGGGAGGCGGTCCAGGCGGCTCGGCAAAAGGACGGTGATACCTCATGCGTTTTCGATGTTCGTCTTCCATCTGAGTAAACTTCTTCTGCTGTTCGGGCGTGAGAATGGCCGAAATCTCTTGATTGGTTTCTGCGACTCGCTTTTCCACCCGATGCGTTGTTGCGCTGTGGATCTCCTCAAGGTCGGCAGTCGTTCTTTCGATGATCGGCTTGATCTGCGCGGCTTGCTGGGGAGTCAGCTGTAGACCGGACTCGAGTCTCTCCATCATGTGATGTGACATCTCACGGACGTTGGGTGGGCGTATGAAAGTACGTCCGATCCGCGGCGCGACGAACGCGCCGGTAATCCCTCCGGCGAGAAAGATGAGCAACGCGTAAAGAACCGCGCGCAGCGTGCGCGACTTACTCATATCCATAGCCGGCAACCAGCGCGGAGTCGGCAATGCGCGCTTCAGGATCATTGCGGCTCCTGAAGGCGGCGAACTCGTCGCTCGCCATTGTTCCGGCGAGCAGGGCTATGGCGCAGGCCATGAGCGCCGCCCAGCGCAAACCGCGCAGTAAACCGGCGGCAGCTTTTCGTCGCGCAATCGTCTCCCGCCAATGGGCCAGAATGCCGGTTTCCCAACCATAAGGTGCTGCGGGAATTTCCTCAGGCGGCAAACGACGCACGAAGGAGAAGAGACGTTGCAAGAATTCTTCGGCATTCATGATGTAAAAATGGGCGCTAGCTTCGGATTGTTATTCAACATCTTTTTCATCTTCGCGCGGGCGCGAAAAGCGCGGACCTTGATCGCAGACCGACTCCAGCCGGTCAGCTGATGAATTTCCTGCACGGAACGCTCCTCGAGATGCAGCAGGGTGATGAGAAGGCGGTCCTCCGGCGATAACTGAGCGAGGAGTTGGTGAAGAATATCTTTCGCGAGCCGCGCGTCTGTGGGTGACGCGAGATCAGCTTCGGTTCGTGCCACCTGTTCGATGGCGGCGGAGGCGTCCTCGTCGAAATCGGAAAGACGCCATTCCGGCCTGCGCTTCTCCGCCCGCAATTCGTTGAGACAGGTGTTCACGGCGATACGCGATATCCAATGCGCCAGCGGCACCTTGCCTGAGTACTTGTCGAGGTTTTGAAAAACTTTGATGAAAATCATCTGGGCAAGATCCTCTTCGCTGACCCGCCGTGGGAGATGGGAGCGCACAAGGCGCAGAACAAATGGACGAAATTGTTGCAGGAGCTCATGCGCCGCAGCCTCATCACCTTGTGCGATTTGTTGAAGGCATGCTTCCTCGTCAAAACTTGCATCGGGCATGGGCGGTCGGGCAGCGGATCCACATCGCAATCAAGACACCCGCAGGTCGATTGGGTTACAAAATTTAATACCAACCCATGTAACCAAGTCGCGGCCAGGTTGTCTTTATCAGCGGCGTGATAATACCCCGAAACGAGAGAGAAGAAATGGAAATCAATGAGGTGCTATCATTTGCCGGCGGGGCTCGCCGCGCGACCGAGCCAGAATGCGTTGGACTTGCCGCAGTCCTGAAAAATCTCTCGCAAAGTGCCTGTAACCGATCGGCCACCGGCGTTGTCTCTAAGTCCAACCATATCTGCAACCGCAACTCAGCAACCTAACGAATAAAGCAATGAAATACAGGAAGCTTTCACTTCTTACTCTCGCCTGTGTCGGCTTGCTTGCTCTTGCGCCGGTCGCAAATGCACAGGGACCGGAAGATCCAATGCCGTTTCATCATCATGGTCCACCCGATTTGACCCTGATGCTGACGCGGCTTCTTAACCTGAGCGATGCGCAGCAGGCTCAGGTCAAGCCTTTGGTGTCGGAGGTGCAACCTCAGCTCGATGCCGTTCATAAGCAGGCTCGGGAGGCGGCGGATGCCATTATCAAACAACTGAATGCAAAGATTCGCCCGCTGCTTAGCGCCGATCAGCAGAAGCGTCTGGACGCTTTCGAAACGCTGCACGCGCCGCGGCCGGAGCCACCGGCTTCCGGTGGGCCGACACAATAACTTTTACCAGGTAGGGTGGTCAATGGGAACGAGGGTTGCGGCTTTGCCGTGGCCCTCGTTCTTCTTCTTGCCGTTAAGCTGGCCAGAACAAGCGTCGCCTAACGAGTGTTCAAAATCAGCTCGGCTGGGTTGACCATAGACCTTCTGTCATTGGCCCTGCGCGGAATAGGCGCCCCATCGCACCAAAGAGAGGGCGAGTCGCGTGGAGTTGGCCGACCCCATTTCACGCCGAGCTTTCATTAGGGTGATTTTTATTACCCAAATGGATTTGAGCCCCTGAAAGAGGCAAGAACAAAGCGGGAATCGTAACAGCCTGCTCGATGCCTTTAGCTGGAGAGCGTCGTGGCCTAACGAGTCAATTCTGCGGTGCAGGTCGCGACAAACATTTGAAACCTGCAAGCAACGCCGCTAGATCAGACCTCCCATGCGCCGACGGAAAACGTCCCAACCGGTAAGAAACATCTCACTCTTTACGGCGACGTGCATTGTCGTGGCCAATATGATTGGCACCGGAATCTTCACCAGCCTTGGTTTCCAGGTTGGCGATCTCCCGACTGGCTTCGCGATCCTCGCGGTCTGGACGGTAGGCGGCGTTTGCGCGCTTTGCGGCGCCCTCTCGTATGCAGAGCTGGGTGCGGCCTTGCCGCGCTCCGGAGGCGAATATAATTTTCTGCGCGAAATCTATCATCCCGCGGTTGGATTCGTTGCCGGCTGGATTTCCGCGACCGTCGGTTTCGCAGCGCCGGTCGCGATCGCCGCCATCCCTTTTGGCACTTATCTGGCCGGGGTTTTTCCTTCGCTTAATCCCCTTGCTCTTTCGTTAGGCGTTGTGGTCCTGACAACCCTCGTTTTGCTTTGGGACCTGCGGCTTGGGAGCGGATTTCAGAATACATCGACCCTGCTTAAGATTGCTTTGATTCTCATCATCGTTGTCGCCGGGTTCGTAATGAGGAGCAGTCACCTGGTTTCGTTCCTCCCATCGCAGCGCGATCCTTCGCTGATTGTGAGCGCACCATTTGCGATCAGTCTCTACTGGGTCATGTATGCCTATTCGGGTTGGAATGCTTCCACCTACATCGTGGGGGAAGTGCGAAATCCTTCTCGCACCATCCCATTATCGTTAGGCATAGGTACCCTGATTGTGGCGGCGCTTTATCTTGGAATTAACGCTGCTTTTCTATGCACCACACCCGCGACCGAGATGGCCGGCAAACAGGAGGTCGGTCTTATAGCCGGAGTGCACATCTTTGGCCAGGCCGGCGGCAAAATCATGGCGCTCTTCATCGCACTCGGGTTAGTCTCAGCGGTCAGCGCCATGATGTGGATCGGCCCGCGCGTGACCATGACCATGGGAGAAGACTTCCACGCCTTTTCCTGGCTCGCGAAGCGCAACCGGCGCGGTATACCGGTGCGGGCTACGCTTGTTCAATGTGTCATTGTCATTCTCCTGATCGTCGTCACGAGTTTTCAGAGAGTCGTGAACTATGTTCAGTTCAGTCTCGCCCTTTGCTCGACTCTTACCGTCTTGGGTGTCTTTGTCCTTCGCTGGCGCAAACCGGAGTTACGGCGCCCATACCGGACATGGGGCTATCCTGTCACGCCGGTCATCTTTCTCGGCGTAAGTCTCTGGATGCTTTGGCATTTGCTCGAAAACGCGACCACCCGCACGCCTTCGCTGTGGGGACTCGCGACCGTCGCGCTGGGACTTGTTGTATACTATCTGTCGCCTGGAGAGAAAGCCCAAAGAGTCTAAGACGAAAATTTCGCCAAAAAGACTGCTTCCTTAACATCAAATGACAGATATCTCACGGCGTGAGTCGGGCAACGCGCAGAAGTCGGTGGAATTGGGCGGCTAACGATATTTTGTATAGCGTGTTCGTTCTTTGTTTGGCGTCGCGCAAGTCGAATACGATTGAACGCGCACCGGCGGCAACTCGTCGTACATTCTTATGAAGACAAGAGTAATTAACTCAAAAGGTAGCATCGCAAGGACGCTCTCGATGGGCGCGATCGCCTCGATGATCTGTCTGTCGACTGCGAGCGCGGCTCAGCAGCACGGAGGTAACATGGCCACCGCCAGCGGTACGCGGAGCATGCAACCCAGCATCGGTCAGCGATTCGGCCTGCAGCAGTCTCGCATCGACCAGGGAATCGCATCTGGTCGATTGACCGCCGCGGAATCCACCCGGATCGAAAGGAACGAAGTGAGCATTCAATCCGTACGGCGGAGCGATCGGCAAGCCGATAACGGCGGAAAACTCACGACAAGTCAACGGGAGCAACTTGTTCGCGCGCAAAATCGCGCTGCGAGCAAGATCTTTCAGCTGAAGCACAATCAGGCCAAGACAGCCGGTGTCGGCGACACAAACAGCCACAGCCTTCGTGGTCAGCTCAGTGTTCAGCAGAAACACATTGCTCAAGGAATTGCCTCAGGTCAGCTCAACGCCAAGCAAGTGGGTATGATCGAGTCACGTGAAGCACAACTCGAGTCGAAAATGCGGAGCGATCGTCGCGCTGACAACGGTGGAAACCTGACTGCTACGCAACGTAAGCAGTTGATCCGGGATGAGAAGCGGATCGCGAAAGAGATTCGCGAGTTAGAGAATAAACCGAAAGGTGGCACCTAAGTCTGAGTCTACCGAGTAACTCGGTCCTCGGACAAATCAGAACGCGCCGGTTGCAGTTCGCGCTGCCCGGCGCGTTTCTTGTTTCTGGAGTCAGATTGTGGAGAAGGATAGTCAGCGAAAGATCTCCTCCGGACTTTATGCCTAACAGCGGTTCGGAGGGGGGGAGCAAGCAGCAGTCGACTGGAACCTCGGACAACGTTACCATTATCCTGAACGGCAGTCACACCGTTGCGCCGTAGTTAATCAGAGGCGACATTCAGATTTACTAGCAGTTCAAACTCAACCTGATCCCAAGATGAAAACCATGATCCACCTGTTAAACGACAATCCAATAACAACGCTATGCGCAGAGTCATCTTCGCGTATCCGATCGGCCTCCGCGATTCTCGGAAGAGCAATGCGGGGCTCACTTATTATAACTGGTGCGATGTTCTTGCTCGTCCAGACTGCGATGGCAAATCCAAGTCAAGACCAAGCCACCAATAGTCCTACCAATCCCGCGGCAGTCGACGACAATGAGTATCCAACCATCGCCGAACTGTACGACTCCACGACCGGAAGCTGGGCAAAGGGGGGCCACATGAACAGCGGACGCGCTAATCACACGGCGACCTTGTTGCCCAGTGGGCTGGTGCTCGTGGCAGGTGGCTTTGATGGCAATGGGGTGTTAACAAGCGCGGAGCTTTATGATCCGTCAACCCGTTCCTGGAGTCCGACCGGAAGCCTCAACAACGCTCGCTCAGGTCACACCGCCACGTTGCTGCCCGACGGTCAGGTGCTGGTGGCAGGTGGCGCGCCCTCGTCCCCTAAGGATGTACGTAGGTCGGCGGAACTTTATGATCCTGCAACCGGTACCTGGTCTCTGACTGGAAGTCTTCATTCCATGCGCGCATCGCACACTGCGACCTTGCTGGCTAGCGGCAAGGTTTTGGTAGTGGGAGGTAATTTTAATGGTTCAAGCGGAGCGGAGCTGTACGACCCAGCGAGCGGGACTTGGAGTGCCACAGGAAAGACGAATATCCAGCGCATTGATCACACAGCGACGTTGCTGGCTGACGGTAGAGTGCTGGTTGTAGCTGGACGCGATGCGCTTCATTTCCGCGGTCTGTCGAGTGCGGAATTATATGATCCCACAACAGGAATCTGGAGTCTCACAGGCAGTCTTAACAACATACGTGGTCTCAACACGGCAACCTTGCTGCCTGACGGTAAGGTCCTCGTAGTAGGGGCGGGCGTGTTGCCGGTCGGGTGGTCGAAGTTTGCGGAACTGTACGATCCATCGACCGGAACCTGGAGTCTCACGGGCAACCCCTTCGGAGGCGACGGCGCACTAACCCTGCTGCCTGACGGTCTTGTGTTGGCAGAAGGCGGAATAAATATTTTTGCGCCTCGCGACACGGCGGAACTGTACGATCCAGCGAGTGGGATTTGGAGTCTTACCAGTAGTCTTCATCGCTCTCGCGGCGCTCAGACTGCGACCCTGTTACCTGGTGGAGACGTGCTGGTCGCCGGCGGCCGCCACACCAATTAACCCTCCAAATAGCACCCGGTTTTTCAGATAAGAGGAGCAAAACTTCGTCAGCGCAGTTAGTTAGCATAACTCCGCGTGATTGGCCGCACGACATTTCGGGCGAGCGAATGCTCGCAACTATAGGGCTATTTCGCGAGGAGAAGTCTTAGGAAATGGCTATCGGAAAACTTCCCCCCATTGCCTTGCCTAACGACAATAAGATCGAGCGATGGAATGACGTAAAGGCGCTGATAACCCGACCCGATGCAAGCCACCAGATCGCTCGGAGCGTCGCGGCAGAGACAGGCGTCGTGCCAATCCTGGCTTGACCATTTTGGCGCCAGCATCTCCTCAAAATCGAACTCGCGGCCGTCGGGAGCGGCGCGATTGTTCCACCAGCCTAAGGAGAAAGCGCGATTGGCCGGCGAGCCACGCCAGGACTGGGCAAAAGTTTCCGGCCTAGCGACGGGTTTGCCTTTATCCAGCACGAGCTGACCCATCCTGGCCCATTGCCTTGCGGTCATCATAAAGCCAGCGGCGAGGAGAGGATTGCCCGCGCGATCGTCGAGATAGCGTTGCGGCCCGAGTTTCATCCGATGCAGGACGCGCCGCTCGAGGTATTCGGTCGGCGTCTGCATCTTCAGTTTTTCCTTTAAGACCTGGTGGAAAACCTGCAAGGCCGACGGTCCGTAAATGAATGCCTTGCCTGGCGCGGCAACCGCTGGCAAACGCAGGGCGGTTTTGTCGCGGTTGCCATATTCGTTGACCTGTAGTTCAAAACCCGGCGCGACCCCACAAGAGAAATCGAGCAGTTGCCGAACTGTAACCTGTGACTTGCGCGAATCGTTCCGCCACGCGGCGATTGTGTTCGCCACGTGTTCGTCAAGGTCAAGAATGCCGTCATCGGCTGCTGCGAGCGCAGCCAGGTTCCAGAAGGCTTTCGTGCCGCTGTAAATCCGTTGCGACGTGCCGGCATCGGCCTTGCGGTGGTATTCTTCAAGGAGGGTTTTTCCATTTTGCATCACCAGAAGCGAGAGCCCGCGATGCTCCGCGGAATACTTCTCCGCTCTTCGCACGGCGGCGAGACCGAGTGTTGCGCCAGCACCATCCGCGAAGAGAAAAAGCGGGAGAACTCCGGAAGCAATCGTCGCGTAAAAATTTCTTCTCCGCATCATTTGTTGACTAGACTACGCTGCCATCTTGTTCGCGTACTACCTCGATAATTTCAGTCCGTTCCTGGTCAAGTTTGGACCGACCTTCGGGATTCGCTGGTACGGGTTTTCGTATCTCCTCGGATTTCTCTGTGGATTCCTTCTTCTCCGCTGGCTGGCAGAGCGGCGTTATTGCGCTTTGCCGGTAGAGAGAGTGGGAGATTACATCGTCGTAGCTTCGTTAGGCGTGGTGATCGGTGGCCGACTTGGTTACTCCTTTTTTTATCGCCCGTCCCTGACAATGAGCGATCCGCTTTTTATCTTTCGGGTTTGGGAAGGTGGAATGTCGAGCCATGGTGGTATGATCGGCCTTACTCTCGCGACCTTTCTTTACGCGCGTTTGCAAAAGATCTCCTGGGTGGGCCTGGCGGATAACATCGCCGTCGTCGCGCCGGTCGGTTTGTTTTTTGGACGCTGCGCCAATTTCATCAACGGCGAACTTTACGGACGCCCTTCCTCGGTTGCCTGGGCAGTGCAGTTTCCAAAAGAAGCGCTCGATACCCCGGAGGTTGGCAGTCGCACTCTTGCCGCTGCGCACGCGGTGCAACTCTCGGCTGGCGATCTCGAGAGCATCATCACGCGAGCCCGAGAAGGCGACGCCGCCCTGCAACGAGTCCTCCAGCAAACGCTCACTCCGCGTCATCCTTCGCAGATCTATGAAGCAATGCTTGAAGGCGTCTTTCTATTTGGGTGTCTGTGGTTCCTGCGCCTCCGTACCCGACAGCCACGAGGCATGCTTGCCGGATTGTTCCTGCTTCTCTACGCCTTCGTCAGGGTGATCGTGGAATATTTCCGTGAGCCCGACGCCCCGCTTACCGGACCATTCACGCGCGGACAAACCCTCAGCGTCCTGCTGGTTGCCGGAGGGCTTTGCTTCATCATTTATGCCATGAAGACAAAGTCATACGAAGCGGCGCAAATCCGGCGCAGGTAGTCCGCGCTTGGGAAATGCTTCCTGTGTTCGGCGGGCTGACAGAAGCGCCTAACGAACGCCTTATGAGCTCCCGCTAAATACCTGTTTCCTGAGGACAAATGCGGCCACTAATCCCGCGCAGAAAAATCCAATCAGCTGAACAAAAACGTAGGACAGGGTATAGCTTGCTGGAAACCCGTACCAGTTCCAATAGGAGATATTGGTCGCAATCGCCGCCAGAATTCCGGCCGCAATCATAAATCCCACCCGCGCTCCAAAATTCGTCAGGCGCGTCTTGCTCAGCAGATAAACGGCGAGCAACGCTTCCGCTACTTCGGTGAGAAATTCCACGCCGAGCCAGCGGACCATGTCTATCGGCCGCGAGCCGGCTGAATTGTACATCAAAATTCCGGACGGACGGCGCGCGACATTATCGGCCATGTGCTTCATTGCCTCGTTTTTTTGTTCGCGCGTCGGGTTGGGCCCAAGCCCAAAGCCTGGGAAGATGTACAATCCGGACTTTTCTGCGATGTTGCTCTGCATCACGTCAAGGACCGCTTGTTCGTTAGGGATTTCGCTTAAGCCCGCTTCGCCGAGTGGCAGCGCCATATGTGCGATCGAGCTCCAGATAAACATCGCGATCCCACCCAGCAGACCGGCCAAAAAGAGTCGAGTCATAGATCAAATTTTCACGATCATGCTTTGGCTATTGCGCAAAAGTCGAGTGGCGAAGTGTAACGGATTGTTCGGGTTTCTCCGCCGGATGATTTGAGTCCACGCATATCTGGCACTCGTGAATCGTTATCGATCGAAAATAGCGCGCGGTACCCCTGGTGTATTTGGCGGTTTGTCGACGGCGCCAAAGACCTGCCTTTTGAGCACGAAGGCCGCGACCACGCCGAGACAAAAAAATCCCACCAGCTGAATCAGCATGTAAGGGAGGATGTAACTCGCGGAAAATCCATACCAATTCCAATGAGGCACATTGGTCGCGATCGCTGCGATTACGCCGATGAGGACAATGAACCCAACGCGGGCCGGGTAAGTCCTCAGCCTGGTGCAACTCAGAAGAAAAACGGCCGTAAACGCTTCCACCAGTTCGGTCAGAAACTCGATCGACAACCACCTAAGCCTCTCGATCGGACGCGAACCGGCGGCGTTGTACATCAAGATGCCAGAGGGATAGCGTGCGACCCTTTCGGCCAGTTTTTCCGTCACGGTCTCGCTTCCCGCCGCCGGCGAATTTAACTCCAACCTGAGGCTGGGAAAAACATAGACGCCGGATTTTTCGGCGATGTTGCTTTGCAGTGCGTTAAGCACTGCGGTCTCGTTAGGCAATTTTTGTAGGCCAGTGTTGCCAATCCTGAGGGTGGTGTAGGCCAGGTGAGTCCAGATAAACGCGGCCGTACAGCCAAACAGGCTGGCAAAAAGGATCCGAATCATCATTAATAGTTTCTTACAATAACGTTAGAAAGTCGATCCACCGCAAAGTCCAGAACGAAAATGGATTGAGGCTGCCGATATCAACGCGCTGTGATGTCCTCCGTGCTCTCGAACAAACCGGGAATAATTCGATGACCGTGGCCGAGGCCGGACCGCGAGACGTGATCGTCACATATCCGGATGAGACATTGCACGACGCGATTGCAAAGATGCTTCGGCGCGACATCGGCCGACTGCCGGTGGTAGAGCGGGCAAACCCGAGGAAGGTTGTCGGATATTTCGGACGCGCAGGTATTCTGAGCGCGCTTCGGCGTTATCATCGGGAAGAACATGTCCGGGAGCGAGGAGCAAAGATCAGAAGCGCTAATCAGGAAAAAATGGCGTCAGTCCAAGCCTAACGAACGCACGCCGGAGCGCGGCTAGGACTGCTGCGGCCGCAGTGCGTCGGGGTGAAATTTTTGCCAGTAGCGTGCCGCCGCGGTCACAGCCATGTAGCTTGGATCGGCCCGTTCGTAGTCGTCCAGCCGTTCGTTAGGGGCGCCGGCGTCGAGAAGATCCTTCACTTCGTAGCGCGCGAACTCCGGAACCAGCTCCGATTCCGCGCGACCGAGGCGGAATTCGTCGCGAAACCAGTTCGCCCAGCGCTGCACCCGTTCTTCCAACTGGTCGAAATGATCATCCAAGTTACCCGTCACCAAACCGAAATGGGGAAGGTAAAGCCGCTTTGCGCCTAACGAACGCGCGCTCTGGATCGATGCGAGCCATGACTCGACATGAAGCTCAGGTGGAACGAAAGGCGGAATAGGCGGTCCATCGTCGAGTCGCACGCCGGCTATGTCGCCTCCAAACATCGCGTCGTCCCAGTGATAAATGTTGTGATGCGAAGCGTGCCCTGGGGTTGCGATCGAGCGAATCGCAAACTGCCCCACCTGTACTGCCTGCTTATCATCGCTCACTCGCACCTGCTCTGTTGCGATGGGGCGCATCTCGCCCCAAAGACGTTCCATCTCCCCGCCGAAGATGCGGGCGGCGGATTCCATCAGTCGCGAAGGATTCACGAGATGGGCCGCGCCGCGTTGGTGGACATGGATGATTGCACCCGCTTCGGCGAAACGCCACGCCGCGCCGGCATGGTCGAGATGAATATGACTGAGGAAGACGTGGCGAACGTCGTTAGGGGCAAAGCCAGCTGCGCGCATCGCCGACGCAACATTTTCGAACGTCGAATCGGCGCCGGTATCGAAGAGAACGATGCCATCATTCGTCTCGAGTGCTGTGGCTGCGATGATTCCAGACCTGCCGAGGTGTCGGGTGTCTAGAATGTGAATCATATCAGACGGGCCATCAGTAATCGGCGAACGGCAAAGACCAGTTCGACTCACTCCCACTCGATCGTGCTCGGTGGCTTGGTCGAGATGTCGTAGCAGACGCGGTTGACCCCTTTGACTTCATTTACGATGCGGCTCGAGATCCGCGCCAGGATATCGTAGGGGAGCCGGACCCAGTTGGCGGTCATTCCGTCCTGGCTCTCGACGATGCGCAACGCGATGGTGCTTTCGTAGGTGCGCTGGTCGCCCATCACGCCAACGGATCGAACCGGGAGCAGGACAGGAAAGGATTGCCAGACGCGATAATACCAGTCGCTCGCTTTCATCTCGCTCACCACGATGGTGTCGGCCTCACGCAAAATGCGAAGCCGCTCGGGCGTGACTTCACCCAGGATGCGCACGGCCAGCCCCGGTCCGGGGAACGGCTGGCGATGCACGATCTCGTTAGGCAAACCGAGCTGCAACCCCGCCTGGCGCACTTCGTCCTTGAAGAGCTGTCGCAACGGCTCGACTAGCTCGAAGTTCATCTTCTCTGGTAAACCGCCAACGTTGTGATGGCTCTTGATGAGCGACGCGGGATTGCCACCGATCGCCACGCTCTCGATCACGTCCGGATAAAGCGTGCCCTGGGCGAGAAAGCGATAGCCGGCGTGCGGTCGTTTGTCGGCGCGATCCTGCGCGAGCAATTCTTCAGTCGCTTCCTCAAAGACTCTGACGAATTCGCCGCCGATCATTTTGCGTTTCGTTTCAGGATCGCTGACCCCTGCAAGCAATCGGAGAAAGCGCTCGGACGCATCGACGTATTTGAGTTTGATCTGGAAATTTTCCACGAAGACCCGCTGCACCATCTCGGCTTCGTTCTCGCGCAAGAGCCCGTTGTTTACGAAGATGCAGGTGAGTTGATCACCGATTGCCTTGTGCAGAAGTGCGGCCGCGACCGAGGAATCAACCCCGCCGCTTAAACCAAGCACGACTTTTTCATCGCCCACCTGACGACGCACTCGCTCGCATGCTTCGTCGATGAACGAGCCCATCGTCCAATCCATCGCGCAGTGACAGATGCGGAAGAGAAAGTTTTCGATGATCTCGCGGCCACGCGGAGTGTGGGAGACTTCGGGATGAAACTGAAGCGCATAAAGCTTGCGCTCGACATTTTCGATCGCAGCGAAAGCGGAATTCTTTGTGTGCGCGACCGTGCGGAAGCCGGCAGGCAATGCAGTTACCTTGTCGCCGTGGCTGTTCCAGATGTCCATCTGTTCGCCCAGCCCGTGAAGCAGAGAAACCGAGTCATCAATCTGAAGCAAACCGGCGCCATACTCACGACGGCCACTAAATTCCACCTCGCCGCCGATATGATGCGCCATCAATTGCATCCCGTAGCAAATGCCGAGAACGGGAATGCCTAACGAAAAGATTTGGGGATCGATTTGGGGCGCATTCTTTTCGTAAACACTCGCTGGCCCGCCGGAAAGAATGATCCCGTTGGGCGCGAGGCGTTCGATCTCGGCCGAGGAGACATCGTGTCTAACGATCTCCGAATAAACCTGGCACTCGCGCACCCGGCGGGCGATGACCTGGGTGTATTGCGAACCAAAATCGAGAATAAGAATGCGGGAATGCGCCGAAGCTTTCACGTCGTTAGTGCGGTCGGCCTTCGGGTGGCGGAATGGGTTGCTCGGGATTATCGAGCGGAACAAGATGGCCCTGACCGGAAAGGCCACGCTCGAAATGTTCGCGCAATTCCTCGGCCGACGGAGCATCTTCGGTGGCGCATGCGCCGATGATGGCGGCCAGCAACAGAAGCAAGAGGGGCTTCATCCGAAGATGTTAATGAGCCTCGCTGTCTTTGCAAGGGAAGAGCGGACAGAGAGGCGCGCCTTTCCGAATGGAGAACGAGACGCGCGATGATCGAGCCTGACCTGCTTCTGAACGCTTACCGGCTCGGAGTATTCCCCATGGCGATGGAGGATGACGAGATCCGATGGTTTTCGCCCGAGCCACGGACGATTCTACCTCTCGATGGTTTTCATGCGCCGCATGGGTTGCGACGCGAGCGGCGGACGCGCAATTTCGAAATTCGGATCAACACCAATTTTGCCCAAGTCATCCGAGCCTGCGCCGCGCGCGAGGATACCTGGATCAATGACGAGATCATCGCGAGCTACGAAAACCTTCATTCGTTAGGCTGGGCCCATTCCGTCGAGGCCTGGTCGCATAACGAACTTGTTGGCGGCCTTTACGGTATCGCAATTGGGGGCGCCTTTTTCGGCGAGTCGATGTTCCACCGCGCGACCGGCGCGTCAAAGATCGCGCTTTGGGTGCTGATCGAGCGATTGCGCGAGCGACAGTTTGCCTTGCTCGATACGCAGTGGCTGACCCCGCATCTCCAGCAATTTGGGGCCAAGGAAATCTCCAGGACGATGTATTTGCATTTGTTGAGCGAGGCGGTGGAACTGCCCCGGCGCTTTACTTCCTAGATCGCTCCGCTGCGCCCGACCGCGTGCCCTGCTTGCCTGCGGAAAAGATTCCGCCATAGTGACAGCCCGGCGGTCTGAGATTGCTTCGGATTTTCCAGATTCGAACCTCGTCGCCGTTTGCGGCTGGATAGCTCAGTTGGTAGAGCAGAGGACTGAAAATCCTCGTGTCGGGGGTTCAATTCCCTCTCCAGCCAGTTTCCTGAATCGCATTGTCCGGCCTTCGGATTTGCGCCACGGCGCCTAACGAGTTTCGTTTTGACTGGTATCCGACAGCTTCATCTTGCGATAGACCAGGTTCGCCGCTGTAATATCTTCCACCGCGACTCCGACCGATTTGTAGAGCGTCGTTTCCTTGTCGGACTGACGTCCCGACTTGCTCCCGGCAATGACTTCGCCCAACTCGGCGAAGATTTGTCCCGCCGCGATCACGTCGCCAGATTCCTTGCTCGCCGCTTCGCGTGATTCGACAAAGAGCTTTGCCCTAACGAGCACTTCATCGTCCAGTTCCCGCCAGTTTGGTCGGGTCGCGCCGACCGCGTTGATGTGAACACCCTCGCTCAGCCATTCGCCTTTCAGGACGGGCGTGGTGGCGGAAGTAGCGACCACGACGACGTCTGCGCCAGTCACCGCTTGCTCGGCGGAGGAAGCCGCGAGCACCCCATGTTCTCCCGCAAACTGTGCCGCATTATGCGGACTCCAAACGCGAACTTCACGAAATTGCCTAACGAGTCGCAGCGCTTCCATGTGACTTCTCGCCTGCACACCCGTCCCGAGGATCGCCAGAACCTTCACCTCGCGCCGCGCGAGCAGATCGGTCGCGACCGCCGAGACCGCTGCCGTGCGCATCTCGGTGATGAGGCGCCCATCCATCGTTACCAGCGGCTCGCCCGTTTCGGGGCGAAAGAGTACGATGATTGCGTGATGCGTAGGGGTTCCTTTATTGTTAGGGAAAAACGTCACCAATTTTGCCCCAAGCGGGCCGCCGTAAGCAGGCATGACACCGAAAAATCCGTGGTGCTCCGATACTGGCAGGACCTGTCGAAGCGGCTGCACGACTTTACCGGCCGATAAATCCTGCATCGCTTCCACCATCGAGGGAATCAGTTCCTCCATCCGCAGGAGCGACCGGACGGCAGGTTCGTCGAGAAACATTTGTAACGCCGCCGTACCCTTTACTCGCCAAGCGACGAAATCAGCTGGCTGAATTTTTCCAAGTCCACATTGCCCCCCGAGACGATGCATACGATCGGTCCATCAGCTTTCATCTTTCCGCTCAGGACCGCGGCGAGAGGTAGCGCTCCCGCGCCCTCAGCGATGACGCGGGCTTTCTCCGCCATGATACGCATGGCGCGTCGGGTTTCGGCCAGACTAACGACTAACGAATCGTCGACCACCGGCTTCATCCGCTCCCACATGCGCGGGAAAACGCTTTGCCCGCCGGCCCCATCGACGAAGGACGATTTCCAATCTTTGAATTCCTGCGGCGAACCGGCCCTAAGTGAAAGAGCCATTGGCGCTGCTGTTTCGGGTTCGACTCCGAATACTTTTGTTTGCGGTCGAAGTGCTTTCAGCGCGCTTCCAATCCCAGTTATTAATCCACCGCCACCGATACTCGCGATGACCGCAGAGGTATTGGGTTCGTCCTCCAAAATTTCGAGTCCGATCGTGCCGTGGCCAGCAATGAAATTGTCGTCGTCGAAGGGATGAATGAAGGTGCCTTCGACTCCCGGGTAAGCGCGTTCATCGAGGGTCTTCCAAGCCACCTTGTAGGGCACCAGCACCAGCTCAGCGCCAAGCGCACGCATCCGTTCAAGCTTTGATGCCGGCGCGGTCTCAATCGCGACCACGGTGCATGGGACACCAGCCTGGCGTGCGGCGTAGGCAACTCCTTGTCCGGCGTTCCCGGCGCTGATCGTCCAAACTCCGCGCGCTCGCTCCGACTCAGACAGCATCGCAACCGCGTTGGCCGCACCGCGCAATTTGTAGGCATTGATCGGCTGGAGGTTTTCGAGTTTCAGTCGTACGTCGGGAGTCTGAGGGCCGAGCTCGAGCCGGATGAGCGGTGTGCGGATGACGGTGTCGGCGATACGGGCGCGGGCCGCCTCAATTTCCGCGAGCGCAATCGGACGGACGGGCGATGGAGTCATGCGGATTCTTTCAGGATTCCAAAGGACTAAGTTAGAATGAAGCGATGGCAAAAGCATTTCTCCTTTTCGCTCCCGGCGCCGGAGCACCTTCTTCACACCCGTGGATGCAACGGTGGAAAACTCGCCTGCAGGAAATCGGAGAGGTCGAAACCTTCGATTACGATTACATGCGCGCAGGGAGGAGCCGTCCTGATCCCTTGCCGCAATTAATCGCCGCGCATCGCGCTGCACTCGCGACCGCGCGGGAAAGGCTCCCTCGCGGCACGGCGATTTTTCTGGCCGGCAAGAGCATGGGCGGACGCATTGGTTGTCATGTCGCCCTCGAAGAAGAAACGAACGGAGTTATTTGCCTGGGATACCCGCTTTGCGCGATGGGCGATCGAAGCAAGTTGCGGGATCAGGTTTTGCGCTCGTTAGGCAAACCAATTCTTTTCGTGCAGGGAACGCGGGATCCGCTTTGTCCGCCTGATTTGCTGGCAGCGGTGCGCCGCCAGATGACCGCCCGCAACGAACTGCATCTTGTGGAAGGGGGCGATCATTCGTTAGGCATAAGGAAACGCGACCTGGAGAGCACGGGAGAGACGCAGGATAATGTCGATCGTCGCATCTTCGACGCGATCGCCCGATTCGTCGCCTCCGCTTCATGATACAATCAAGCGCCTTCGCTCCCGGCCGCGTCGAATTGCTCGGGAATCATACCGACTATAATCAAGGACTCGTTCTGGCTGCGGCAATTGACCGCGGGCTGCGAGTCAGCGGGGCACGACGAAGCGATCGGCGAATCGCGTTGCGCTCGGAATCGGCCGGCAAATTTCAAATTGATCTCGACAATCTGCGGCCGGTAGCGGAGCCAGCCTGGGTCAACTACCCGCTGGGAGTGGTTAGGGAGTTGCTCGAGGCAGGCATCGAAATCGGCGGCTTCTCCGCAAGGATCGAAGGCGATCTGCCCTCCGGTTGGGGTCTTTCCAGCTCCGCCGCGCTCGAGGTTGCAACCGCATATTTCCTTCTGCGACTCTTTTGCGCCGAACTCCCGTCGCTCGCAATCGCGAGGCTTTGCCAGCGCGCTGAACATCATTTTGTCGGCGTGCATTGCGGGTTGCTTGACCAGCTGACTTCAATCTTCGGCCGTGCCGGTCACGCCATTTTTTTCGATGCGCGCAGCGATGAGGTGCGGTCAATTCCTTTTCCGGCCGACCTCGTCCTGATCATTGCCGAGTCGGGCGCGAGCAGAGAGTTGACCGCTGGACTTTACGACCAGCGCCGCCTGGAGACGCGCGCTGCCACTGAGGCACTCGGGGTAAATTCCCTCCGCGACGTCTCGCCTAACGACGTGGCAGGGAGCGATCTCGCGCCGCTGTTGCGGAGGCGTGCGGCCCACATCGTGGGTGAAAACGATCGCGTGCGGCGCGCCCTCGAATTGCTGGCAAGAAGCGATGGCCGCGGATTCGGTGCGCTCATGTTCGAGTCGCACGAAAGCTCGCGATCCAATTTCGAGAACAGCACGCCCGAGCTGGATCTTTTGGTTGAGATCGCAAGGGATCTTCCGGGCGTGCATGGTGCGCGTCTGACCGGCGGCGGTTTTGGCGGCGCAATCGTGGCGCTGTGCGAAAGCGATGCGGCCGCGCAAGCGGCAGAGGCAATCGCGCTAAAGTATGCGCAACGTTCCGGCCTAACGACCCGGGTTTTTATCTGCCGGCCAGCGGGTGGAGCGCATTGATCCCGGGCGAGGGTTTGTTAGATTTCCTGCATGGCCACGGAAATGCTGCCGATCGAAATCGAACAACTCCGCGCACGTGTGGGCGAACTGCGGAGGTTCCTTTGACCTGCGGGCGCTGCAATCTCGCCTAACGAGTCTCGAAACCCGCATGGCTTCGGGTGATTTTTGGTCGAACCGCGAGCGGGCTCAGGCCGATGTGGAGGATGTGTCGCGTCTCAAGAGTTTGCTCAACCCCATGCGCGAGCTGGAGCGCGAGGTCGAGGATCTCGAGGCTCTGCAACAGCTCGCGAACGAAGAAACCGATCCGAGCGCGCGGAGCAAGGCTGAAGAGGAAATGGTGGTGGAGCATTCCCGCATCATCAGGCGATTGGAGGAGTTCGAACTGCGCCAGTTCCTTTCCGGCGAAAACGATCGCTCCAATGCTTTCGTTACCATCCACTCCGGCGCAGGCGGAACGGAATCGTGCGACTGGGCCGACATGCTGCTGCGCATGTATCAACGCTGGATTGAGCGCGCCGGTTTCACGGCACAGACGATTGACATTCAGCAGGGCGAAGAAGTCGGGATCAAATCGGTCACCCTGCTGGTGAGTGGCGAATATGCCTACGGCTACCTCAACACCGAGCGCGGGGTGCATCGGCTGGTACGGATTTCACCCTTCGATGCGAACAAGCGCCGGCACACTTCCTTTGCGAGCGTCGATGTCGTGCCTGAGATCACGGACGAAGCCCCAATAGAAATCAACCCGGCCGATATCGATGTGGATACCTTTCGTTCCGGCGGCAAAGGCGGCCAGAATGTGAACAAGGTCGAAACGGCCGTACGAATTCTGCATAGACCGACTGGTATCGTGGTGGCGTGTCAGGCGGAGCGCAGCCAGGGGCGCAATCGCGAGCTGGCGATGAAGATGCTGAAGGCGAAGCTTTACGAGATCGAGCGGGACAAAAAGCGCGCCGAAATTGATCGGCAATACGGCGAGAAAGGCGACGTGGCGTGGGGCAGCCAGATTCGTTCGTACGTTTTCCAGCCGTATCAGATGGTGAAAGATCATCGCACCGGCGCGGAAACGAGTAACGTCCAAGCAGTGATGGACGGCGACATCGACCTTTTTATCCAGGCGAAATTGCGCGGACAGAAAGCGAGCAAAGGCGACGGCGCGATTGAGAACGAAGCCTAAAGCAGGTTTCGGTTAGAGGCCGACGAGCAACTGAAGATCGACGGCGCCCCGTTCATTTCCTATAACGCCGAGGATGTGGCGTAGGATCGCAGCCGCGTTGGTCATATGTGTCTTCTTGCTTTTGCTTTGGGTCTTGAAGGGGCGCTCGCTTTCGCTTGCACTCGATCGTTTACACACCGTGCCGATTGAGTCGCAGGCAGTTGTGCAACTCGGTCTGCGCGACGTCAGCGGAGGCATGTTGCGCCTGAACGATATTCCCTTCAGCACCGTGGCGCCGGACAATCGACCTTATCCAGTCGAGATGAAGCTCGATACCGCGGGCAGCTTTGTCGTGCAAAGCCGCGATCGCGCGATCGTGCTCGGGCGCAACGAGGATTCGTCAGGCGCGGTTCTCAAGCCAACAGGCGGCGACAAAGCGCGACTCCAGATTGACCGTGGACTTAGCTGGCCAACGCCTTTCGAGACGAATTTCATGACCGGAGCGACGCCATCGTGGCGGCGACACCTCTACTATCGATTCAGCTGGAAAAAGGCGGATGGCAGAGAGCTGCTGATGACGTGGCGTTACGAGCAACCGTACTATCAGGGATGGGCGAGCGGCTTCATGACCCATGAAAACACGACTGGGCTCATCGGTGTAGACATTCGGCCATGAATCGCACACTCGTTAGGGGGTTGCCTGCTGGCCGGTTAGTCCCACGCCGTCCGATCGCCGAAGTTTTCCGACACACCGCGCACTGGGCGACGCGTCTCTGTGTGCGTTGGGGCATTTCCGCGGACGCGATATCCTACCTCTCTGTCGTCGCGGCGACAGCGGCTGCCTTTTGCTTTTGGCGGTCGACGCGAGATCCCTGGTTGCTCGTTGTCGCGCCGTTTTTTTGTTTTCTGCGCCTGTGGTGCAACATGCTCGACGGAATGGTGGCGCTCGCAGGGGGCAGCGCGAGTGCCCGCGGCGAAATTCTGAATGACCTCCCAGATCGCATTTCCGATGTAGTCATTTTCACCGGCGCCGCCCACAGCGGCTGGATGGACCCGGTAATCGGCTACTGGGCCGCCATCTTCTCGTTAGGCACGGCCTACATCGGGACGCTCGGCCGGGCGGTCGGGGCGCGCCGCGAATTCGGCGGTCTGATGTCGAAACCATGGCGGATGGTTGCGCTCAGCATCGGCGCCTGGGTCAGCTTTTTTCTGTGGAATTTGGATCGCCAGGGGCGCTTCTTTGGCCTAACGACGCTCGATCTGGCTTGTCTCGTGGTGGTGGTGGGCTGTGGGCAGACGTGTGTTTATCGCCTGCGGCGCATCTTGCGTGGGCTGCGCACGCCTAACGAATAATGTCTCCGCACGCGGCACTGCACGATCTCGTCTTCGGACGCTACGTCGTCATTGTCGGATCTCTCCTCCTGCTCGCAGGCCTGATCCTGGGTCTCCTCCTGGTCGTGTTTCGAAAAAGGCTGGAAGCGGTGTGGATGACTTATCTCTCCTGGCTTTGGCTGGCTCCGCTCGTCGCTCTTCTCATCTTTGCCGGGCGCGCAGTTTTCCTCGCCGGACTCAGTATCATTGCCATCCTGGGGTTCCGCGAATTCGCGCACGCGACGCGAATGAATCGCGACCGGTGGGTCATGAACACGATCTACCTCGCTTTGCTCGGATGTGGAATTGCATTACTCCTGCAAGTTCCTTCAGTTCTTATTCTCCTGCCTGCGATCATCGCGCTGGCGGCGAATGGAGCGCTTTGTTCACTCTCGTTAGGCGTAATCGCCCTCGTCTTTTTTGCCGGGATGTTGGGTCAAATTGGGTCACTGGCCAACAACGGCAATGCCTACGGCTATCTTTGTTTTCTTTTCCTCGCGACGGAATTGAACGATGTGGCCGCGTTTATTTTCGGCCGAATCTTCGGTCGTCATCCGTTGCTGCCGCAAGTCAGTCCACACAAAACCTGGGAGGGTTCGTTAGGCGCACTCGCTTTTTCGCTCCTTCTTCCCTGGCTGCTGCGTTTCTCTTTTCCGTTCTTTGGCGCGCGCCAATTGATCTTGACCGGCCTGGTGATTGGCATTGGCGGACAACTCGGTGACCTGACGTTCAGCGCGCTCAAACGCATGCTGGGAATTAAGGATTGGAGCTGCGCCATTCCGGGACACGGCGGCGTTCTCGACCGGATTGATAGTCTGGTCTTCACCGCGCCGCTGTTCAGCTTGCTAGCTCGATACTATTATCCGGACGCATGACGAGAATGGCGACAACAGTGGCACTCGAGCGCCGGGCAGTGGACCGCTTGCGTCGTTTTCCGCGCGAAACAAGACCGTTCGAACATGCTGTCCGCCTCGGTCTCGCGCTCCTGATTCGGGCGCTCCTGCGCCTTTACTGCCGCTTCGAAATCGTGGGTGCAGAAAATTTGCCTAACGACAATGAGTCCTTTGTGCTGGTGGCAAATCATACCAGCCATCTCGATAGCGTTTGCCTGCTCGCGGCCCTGCCTTTGCGCAGATTGCATCGCGCTTTTCCGGTCGCGGCGGAGGATTATTTCTTTCGCAGCCTTGCGCGCGGCTGGTTCGCGGCCGTGGCGATGAACGCGCTCCCTTTTGCCCGCCAGCTGCGCGTCCGCGAAAGCCTGGCAATCTGCGCGCAGCTTCTGCAAAAGCCCGGGAACGTCCTGATTATTTTTCCGGAAGGCACGCGTTCGCGCAGCGGTAAGTTGCAACCCTTCAAGCCGGGCATCGGCGCGTTGCTGGCAGACCAGGAAGTGCGGGTATTGCCCTGTTACCTCGATGGGGCCTTTCGCGCCTGGCCGAAGGGGCAGCGACTTCCGCGACCGTGCAAGGTGCGCTTATCCATCGGCAAATCACTCTGTTGCAGGGAGGAGGCGGCCGGGAGGATTGCCCGCGAATTGCAGCGCGCGGTGCAGGAGTTGGCAGTGCAAAATGGACGCCACTGAACAAACTTTTGCCACTTGGGACGGCACCCAGCTCTTCTACCGGGCGTGGTTGCCTAACGAACAAAAAGCGAAAAACGCGCTCCTGCTTTTTCATCGCGGCCATGAGCATTCGGGACGATGGCAGGATACGGTCGACTCGTTAGGCCGGGAGGAGGTCGCGATTTTCGCCTGGGATCAGCGCGGCCACGGCCGGTCGCCGGGAATGCGCGGAGCGGCGCGCGATCTGACGGAGTTGATCAAGGACGTAGATGCGTTCGTTAGGCACATCGCATCCCAATACGACATCGCGGTCGAAAACATGATCCTGCTCGCGCATAGTCTGGCGGCGGTGACAGTCGGCGCCTGGGTGCACGATTATGGCCCACCGATTCGCGGACTCATCTTGGCGACAGCAGCGCTGGAAGTGAAACTGTATGTGCCGCTGGCGATTCCTGCGCTGCGCTTGCAACAACGGCTGTTTGGTGGTGGCCAGGTGAAAAGCTACGTACGCGCGACCATGTTGACGCACGACCCACATGAAGCAGCGCGCTACAACGCCGACCCATTCATCTTTCGCCAGATCTCGATCAATGTTCTGCTCGACTTACAGGATACTGCTCGACGATTGCTCGCGGACGCCGGCGCAATCCACATTCCAACGTTGATGCTGGCGGCTGGGCGAGACTACGTCGTTAGGCTCGAAGCACAGCGCGAGTTTTTTAATCGCCTCTCTTCGCCCTTGAAGCAGATGCACGTCTTCCCGGCAATGTATCATGCCATTTTTCACGAGCGCGAGCGCGAGCAGGCGATCGCGCGGGTGCGGGCCTTTTGCCACGAATGTTTCGCCCAGCCGCGGTTCAATGGTTCGCTGCGTCACGCCGATCGCTATGGCCACACCTGGGAAGAATTCGAGTGGCTGAAGCTGCGTGGCAGCCCGCGTTTTCTGATCGCAAAGGCGGGCGTAAAGTTGGCGGGTCGTTTGAGTAAAGGGATCGAGCTGGGATGGCGGACCGGTTTCGATTCTGGCCAATCGCTCGACTACGTTTACGAAAATCGGCCCGAAGGTTCGTCGCGTCTTGCGAGACTGGTGGATGCCAACTATCTCGACAGTCCTGGCTGGCGCGGCGTCCGCGTGCGAAAGGCAAATCTGGAAAAAGCGCTGCGCGACGTGATCGAGAAGTTGCGAAATGATGGACGGCCAGTTCGCATTCTCGACGTTGCTGCGGGCGCGGGGCGTTACGTTTTAGAAACGATGCGCGAGCTTCGGGAAATTCCGATGAACGCGACGCTACGCGATAACAGGCCGGAGAATGTGGAAGCAGCGCGCCAGCTGGCGAGTCAGTTTGGCCTCGAAAATGTCGCGGTGGAAATTGGCGACGCTTTTGATCGCGTCGGTCTGGCGAATCTCGCCCCTCGCGTGACGATCGGGATTGTTTCTGGGCTCTACGAACTCTTTCCGTCGAACGATCCGGTCGCAGATTCGTTAGGCGGGTTAGCCGAAGCAATCGAACCCGGCGGATTTCTCATTTACACAAATCAGCCGTGGCATCCGCAGCTTGAGTTCATTGCGCGCGTTTTGCGCAATCGCGAAGGGAAACCCTGGATCATGCGGCGACGCTCCACGGCGGAGATCGATGAGCTGGTGAAAAGCGCCGGCTTCGAAAAATGCGGTATGGAAATCGATCGTTGGGGAATGTTCACCGTCTCGATCTCTCGGCGTATTCAAGCTTGAGCATTCCTCGATCCGTTTCGCGTCGGCAGGCGCTGGCAGTGTCGGTTGGCCTGTCGTTTTTGTTTCTGGCGGTTTACGGCGGCTGCATTTGGATTACCTCACGGCGGAGAGACGTTGGCGTTTTCTATTTTCAATGGGAACGCTCGATCCCATTCCTGCCTTTCATGATCCTGCCGTATCTCTCGATTGATCTTTTCTTCGTCGCCGCGCCGTTTCTCCTGCGAAGTGAAGAAGAGCTTTGGCTTTTCGTTCGGCGGGTCGGAGCAGCGATTCTCGTCGCCGGCTTATTCTTTCTTGTCCTCCCTTTGCGTTTCGCTTTTCCACGTCCTCCGGCGCCGGGTTGGCTGGGCGTGCTCTTCGATTCCTTTCGCGCCCTGGACGCCCCCTATAATCTTTTCCCCTCATTGCATGCAGCGTTGCTCGTATTCCTGGCCCACGTTTATGGGCGACATCTGGGTGGTGTCTGGCGTCTCATCGTTTTTGCCTGGTTTATCCTCATTGCGTTCTCGCCGCTGCTCACCCATCAGCATCACGTAATCGACATCGCCGGCGGTTTCGCTCTGGCGGCCGCTTGTTTTCTTCTCATTCCGGCAAGAAATCCCTGGCTTCCGCGGTCCCACAAGCGTCATGATGTTGCCTCGATGCCATGAACTACAACGAACTCATCCAGCTTTATTTCGAGCGCGGAACGGCAATGCAGAATTACTGGAATCTTTACGTCCTCATCGTGGGCGGGATCCTCGCTTTTTCATCGCTTCGTAAGCAACCGGCCGGGATTACCACGTTACTTGTTTGCCTGCTCTTTGCCCTGTTCGCCTACGAGAACCTAGGTGCGATGAAGGATTGCACGGCGCAACGCTTTGCTGTCCTGACTGAAATCAAACAATTCGACGCCAGCGGCGGCGCGACAATTAACCCGAAGCCAATTCGAGACGTGCTCGAACCAACTCTGACTCCCGCCACATGGGGGAGCGTGAAAATGACGCATCTGACGAGCGACATCCTGACCATTGCCGCTCTGGTAGCGATGGAATTTCGGCGGCGCACCTTGCACGCAGGCGCTTCGCCCGTCAGGCAATCAGTCTAGGCGCTGCTCATGCCTAACGAATGAAGAAGTTTCTCGCAAGCGCCCTGCTGCTCGGCCTCGCTTTTTCCGGTCCAGTGGCGGAGGCGAACGGAGTTGGCGATTTTTTTAAGAAGATCGGGCAGAGCTTTTCCAAACTCGGTAAGAGTCAACCGTCGCCAAAAAGTACACCGCATAAGACGGGGAGCGTGAGCGAGAGAACATCGCCGACGCCCGGTCAAACGCCGACACCCAATCCGGCAAATCCCCACGCGCAATCAACGCCTGCTCCGACGCCTACTCCTGTCGATATCCGACCGGCAGCGCTCGCTCCGCGCACGCCTGCCCGGCGCGATGTGCCGTTTGGCGTGGCCGTGCCCAACAAGCCTGGTCTTGTCACCAGTCCTTATGCGCCAAACCAGGGCTACGTGGACGTCCGCGCTTTTCCCCCCTCGACCGAGGTGCTTGATCCATTTACCGGCAAAGTTTTTCTCACACCCTAGGAACTGCTAATAAACCGCGACGAGGTAGGCCTGAGTCTTGCTCTTTTAATCAGGCAAGATGAAGAACGGAGTGCGGATTCTCGCGGTTGAAGACGAAACCGCCGTCGCGCAACTGCTCGCGCTCGTCCTGTGTGGTCCGAAATGCAAAGTGACGACCGCGGGCGACGGAGCGGAGGCGTTGCTCAAGATCGACCAGTCCGGGCCACCTTTCGATATTGTGATTACGGATCACAGCATGCCGCACGTCACCGGTCTCGAGCTGGTGCAGCAGCTGCGGGCCCGCAATTTTGAAGGAAGAATAGCGGTCCTCTCCGCGCATCTAACGGAGAAAAATGTATGTGCTTACGAAGAGCTGCACGTCGATCTCATGCTCTCGAAACCTTTCGATATCGATGAGCTGCGGCGCGCCGTTGATGTTCTCACGGAACCGACACCGGTCCTGCTTGACCGCGCGGCGAATTTATTTTCTGCGCATCACTGATCACACAACGGCGACTCAATCGGGTCCGATAACGGCCGCAAGGCATGAATCGCACGTTGAGGATTAGCGCGCGCTCAACATAAGAACGCCGGGCACGACGTAATCAGTTAACTGCCTAACGAAAAGCAGGTCAAAGCATTCACGCGACGTCGTTAGGCTGCGACGAGGCGCGCGTCCCGGCGAGGTCGAGGCGTGCAGCGTCGGCATTGAGCGCGGCAATCACCTCTTCTATCACCTGTTCCACCGGCATTTCCAACTCAGCCGCGCCGCGGACGATGTCATCGCGATTGACGGCGCGAGCGAAAGCCTTGTCCTTCATCTTCTTTTTCACCGCCCCGACGTCGACCTCGTGAATGCTTTTGTTCGGTCGAACCCGTGCAACAGCGACGATAAACCCGCTTAATTCATCGACTGCATAGAGCGTTTTCTCGAGCGGCGTTTCCCGTTGGATTCCCGAATAATCAGCGTGCGAAAGCACTGCCCGACAGACTTCTTCGCTCCAACCTTGCTCGCGCAGCCAGGCCGCGCCGACAAATGGATGCCCTTCGCTTGGGCTACGGTCCAGGTTTGGGTGTTGTTCGTAATCCAGATCGTGCAACAATCCAACCGCTTCCCAGAGGTCGGCGTCCGCTCCTCGCAAATGGGCAAAGTGCCGCATCGAATCAGCCACCGCGTAGCAATGTTTACGCAGACTCTCGGATTGGACCCAGTCGTGAAGAATGGCTTCTGCGCGCCTAACAAGTGTCGACATTGCCGCTAGAGGTTGCGACTCATGATAACCGCCCCTTCTTCCTCGCGGGCGATATCAAAACCGAAGCGACCAAAAAGCCGCACCGCCGGGCTGCCGGGTTTTACTCGCAGAGATACGGCGGCGAGAGTGGGGTTGGCGCGGATCATTTGCGTGAGAAGCGAAGCGCCAATGCCTCGCTGGCGATGGCCCGGGCGGACGACAAAAGGCAGCTCGATCGGCGAATCCGACTGACCGCTGCCCAGCGACGAGCGAAGCCAGACCGCGCCAAGCAAAATTCCAGTTTTTTCCGCGGCGAGAAAACCCCGATCGCCTTCCGTGCCCCAGCCGTAGACATAACGCGCGTATTGTGGTTCGCGCATGATCTCCCGTGGCGGCGCCGCGCTTTCCGCCGGAGTGAGGGCGAGATAAAGCATTTCCCAAAGAATTGCCTCGTCGTTAGGCGTGAGCGGCCGAAGGACATAATCAGAGGCGGTAAACATTTGGATGATTACATTCTTTGGCTAAGCCGTCTTGTCCAGCAACGGACTTCGGATCGAGATTCAGCCACGTGCGGCGAAGAGTGGATTTAGCTCGGCCGACTTTGCTCCGTCGCCGAGTAACGTGAAATCTCCTTCCTCGGTGATCTTGCGTGCGGCACGAATAAAACTTCCCCACGCTGCCAACGCCAGGCCGGAGCCAACAGAAATGCGGCGTACGCCGAGATCGGCTAATTGGGCGAGCGAAAGCTGAGCGTTAAAGCCGGATATAAGGACATTAACGGGTCTGGGAGCAACCGCTTTCACGATCTGAGCAATTTCGTCAGGCTCGGTCACGCCGGGAGCATAAAGGCAATCCGCGCCGGCCGCGGCATATGCGACAAGCCGGTCGATCGCGATTTGCAACGGTTGTTCCTGCCTAACGAGAAACGATTCGCAGCGTCCGGTGAGGATGATGCCGGAGCCGGAGTCGTCGATCGTCCGGCGGGCGGCTGTGATTCGCTCAAGGGCGAGCTTCTTCTCGTAGAGCGGTTGGTCGGCACGGCCAGTGGAGTCCTCGATGGAAAGGCCGGCAACGCCCGTGGCGACACAGCGCGCGACGTTTTCGGCTACTCGGTCGGGGGTGTCTGCGAAGCCGTTCAAGAAATCTGCGGTTACGGGCAGCGAGGTCGCAGTGACCACCTCGCGAATGTGCGTCAGCATCGCGTCCAGCGGAACGCCGCCGTCAGGACGCCCATGACTGAACGCAAAACCGGCTGAAGTTGTGGCGAGGGCTTTAAAGCCGAGATGCTGGAGGTAAACGGCTGTGCCGATATCCCACGGATTTGGCAAGACAAAACAGTCTTGCGCGTGCAGATGGCGGAATCGCTCAATTGCAATTTCCCGCCCATTCATCGCATTGTTCATGCCTTAAGTTACAACCCTCACCACATACGTGCACGGGCCAGCCCACGAGAGCGGCCTGGTTTGCGCCCCGAAGCGCAACTCTGGCTTGCGAGCAGCGGTTTTTTCCGAATGATGCCGTAGATTGGGTCTTCAAAATGCTGAAGCTTTTCGTTTCACTTCCGGCATGATCCCTCTCGTCAGCATTATCATTCCGACTTTCGATCGGCCTCATTTTTTGAAGGAGGCGATCGAGGCGGCGCTGGCCCAGACGTACCCCAACATAGAAGTCATGGTTTTCGACAATGGGGCGCTCGATGAAACGCTCTCCGTCGTGGAGGAAACTGCGCGGCTCGATTCGCGACTTATCTTTCGGCGCCACGAGCGCAATATCGGGATGTCGGCTAATTTCAACGCGCTCGCCGCCGCCGCCCGCGGCGAGTTTTTGGTTGCAATCGGCGATGACGATCGGCTCCTGCCGGACTTTGTCGCCCGACTTGTTACAGAGATGACGCCGGAGGTGAATGTCGTTTTCTGTAATCACTACCTGATTGATGCTGACGGTCGGCGCCTTGAAGACGACAGTCGCGCCTACAATCGCCAATATGGACGAGAGATGCTCCCAGCCGGTGTTCTGGCTTTGCCCGAAGCGGCTGTCTGGCGGCAATCAGTCCCAATGTCGGCCTCGCTCTTGCGCACCTCCGACATGCAACGGCTGCGTTTCCGCGAAGATCTGAATACCCCCGACGCGGAATTTTTTATTCGGTTGGCATCGTTAGGCGCGCGCTTTGTTTTCGTGCCAGAATATCTCATGGAGTATCGCGTGCACCTCGGCGCGGTGACGGCGGGAGGTCTCTGGAGCGAGCAATTGGTGGAATGTCTCACGCCGATGGCTGTGCGACCGGAGGTGGAGCGTTACAAGCGGCAGTTTCTTTCGCCGATGGTGGTGAATGCCGTCAGCCGTTGTCTGCAACAAGGCGACATGGAGCGAGCGCGGAAATTTTTGCACAACAAATATTATCCACGTCGGCGCGAGGCGAACGGCGCTTCAGTCTACTCCGGTGCGTTAGACGACGATCATGGATTTCGGCAAACGGTCGGCTCGCTTTTGCAGAATTTTTGCGCCAACCTTCCGCCGTCGGTCGGCGCGCCCATTTATCGCACGATCCGAAAAATGGGCGGTGCCAGTTTCGCCCGCAAACATGTTCACTAGCCAATGGCGTCGTTTGCAAAACGAATCTTTCTCGTCACCGGCGCAAGCGGCGGGGTAGGGGGAGCGATTGCACGCCGGCTTGGAGATAATGGAGCAACCGTCTGGCTCTCCGGCCGAAACGTAAGACGTCTCGACCGATTGGCGGAGCGACTTCCGGCGAGACGCGGCCGGCCCATTCCGGGTGATCTGACAGTAGAAGACGAATTCCAGAAGGTCGTCGGGGAAGTTATGGCGGGACCGGGACGCTTGGACGGCATTGTCCATTGCGCCGCGACGATTTTGTTGGGTTCCTTTGCCACAGCCTCGAAGGAAGATTTTGAAAAACAGTTCGGAATTAACGTGATTGTTCCTTTCCGCCTGACACAGCTTTTGCTCCCGGCACTGACCTTTTCGAAGGGTTTGGTGGTTTTTGTTAACTCGACCTCTGGCCGCACTGCCCTTGCTGAGGTTGGTCAATACGCCGCGACCAAACATGCGTTACGAGCGCTCGCCGATAGCCTGCGCGACGAATGCAATGCCGCTGGCGTCCGCGTCTGCAGCATTTTCCTCGGGTCTACCGCGACCTCGATGCAGGCTTTTGTGCGTGCGAAACAGAAGCGGCCTTACTACCCTGAGCGCCTGATCCAGCCTGACGACGTCGCTCACATGGTGAGCGGCATTCTCGCGTTGCCTCAAACCGCGGAGGTAACAGACATTATCATGCGACCGACTGTGAAGGCCTGATTGCTGCTAAGGCAAAAGTCTGATATCCCGCTGAAACATGAAGATTCTGGTGACCGGCACTGAGGGTTATCTCGGCTCTCTTTTGGCTCCCCTGTTGATCCAGCGCGGGCATGAACTTCGGGCGATCGATGCCGGCTTTTACAAGAGCGGATGGTTTTTTCATGGCGCATCGGTTACGCCATTGACCTTGACCAAGGATATTCGGCGGATCACGGCGGATGACTTGAAAGGAATCGATGCGGTTGTGCACTTGGCTGAGTTATCAAATGACCCTGCCGGGGAGTTAGCTCCGCATATTACCTATGAGATCAATCACAAAGGTTCTATCCGTCTTGCTCAGCTGGCGAAGGAAGCGGGCGCAAGACGCTTTGTTTACACTTCTTCCTGCAGTGTCTATGGGATCGCCGATAAGAGTTATGTGACCGAAGAGTCACGGCTAAATCCGCAAACAGCCTACGCCATTTGTAAGACACTTGTTGAGCGCGATCTGTTCGCGATGGCAGACGACAGCTTTTCGCCCACCATTCTGCGCAATGCCACCGCCTACGGGGCTTCCCCGCGGATGCGGTTCGATATTGTTCTCAACAACCTCGCCGGTCTGGCTTGGACGACGAAGGAAATCAAGATGATCAGCGACGGAACTCCGTGGCGTCCGTTGGTTCATGCTCTCGATATAGGACAAGCTGTCGCGCGTGTCCTCGAAGCTCCACGTCAAGCGATTCATAACCAGATTTTTAATGTGGGCGAAACGAGTCATAATTATACGATCAGGGAAATTGCAGAGGTCGTAGCGGAGGTCTTTCCCGGCTGCAAACTGTCCTTTGGCGAACAAAGCGCGGACCAGCGGAGCTACAGAGTATCGTTCGATAAGATTAAACAAGCTCTACCCGACTTTGAGTGTCAATGGGATCTGCAGCGTGGCGCCGAGCAGTTACGCGCTGTCTTCGAGGAAATTGACATGACTTCGGAGATCTTTGCGGACCGGGCTTTCACACGATTAAAGCAGTTGGAGTATTTGCGTCGGACCAATCAGCTGGATCAAAATTTTTTCTGGAAGAATAGCCAATTGCCGGAGGCCACTGTCGCGCAGTGACTTTTACTGAGACTCCACTCAAGGGCGCGTTCCTTATCGATTTGGAACCACATCCAGACGAGCGTGGTTATTTCGCCCGCACTTATTGCCGCAAGGAATTCGAAGCTCATGGCATCGAGCTATCGATCGTTCAATCCAACCTCTCGTTCAATCGAAAGGCGGGAACATTGCGAGGCATCCACTTTCAAAAGGAACCCAAGGGTGAGCCCAAACTCGTCCGCTGTACGCAGGGTGAGATCTACTATGTCATCATCGATCTTCGCCCGCAGTCCTCGACCTTCGGCCAGCATTTCGCGACAAGACTTGCTGCAAAGAGTCATCGTGCGCTTTTCATTCCGGGAACGTTCGCAAACGGTTTTCAGAGCTTGGTTGATGAGACAATCGTGGAATATCAGATGGGCGAATACTATGTCCCGGAGCTTTCCAGCGGCCATCGCTATGACGATTCGGCCTTCTTCATTTCCTGGCCGCTGCCGGTGAGCATCATCTCGGCAAGAGACCTGGCATGGCCTCCTTTCCTGCGATGACTAACGTCGGCCAGGAGATGTACGCTTTAGTGGCGCGACTTTATCCGATCTACCGAAGTATTACCGGCGACGGCCTTCGTCAGACATTGAGAACTATTCAGGAGCAACTTCCCCTTGAAATACATGAAGTGCCGAGCGGGACAAAGGCTTTTGATTGGACGGTGCCGAAGGAGTGGAACATTCGTGATGCATGGGTGAAGAATGCGAAGGGCGAGCGGGTGATTGACTTTCAGAGCCACGGTCTTCACGTCGTGAGTTATAGTGTTCCGATCCATCTACGCCTCGGTTTTGCGGAGCTTAGAAATCATCTTTTTACCGTCCCGGAGCACCCAGACTGGATTCCCTACCGCACTTCCTATTACAAAGAGAACTGGGGCTTCTGCCTGAGTGAGAACCAACTCGGGCGGTTTCGGGAAGACGAGAAATATGAAGTATACATCGACTCATCCCTGGAAGATGGACATTTGACCTATGGAGAATTGCGTTTGGAAGGTGAGGAGGACAAAGAGATCCTTATCTCGTGCCACGCTTGTCATCCATCTTTGGCCAATGACAATCTTTCGGGCGTTGCGGTCGCGGTGCACCTCGCCCGCAGGCTGACCGCTGTTCCACGCCGTTATTCTTATCGGTTTCTCTTTGTCCCTGGCACTATTGGCGCCATTACATGGCTGGCTCGAAACGAAGGTGTGACTTCGCGTATCAGACACGGCCTCGTCTTGACCTGTCTGGGTGACAGTTCGCACCTCACCTACAAACGAAGTCGGCGGGGTGACGCAGAAGTCGATCGCGCATTTGCCCACATCCTAAAGCAGTCGGACGAACCGCATAGTCTCATCGATTTCTTTCCCTATGGCTATGACGAGCGCCAGTATTGCTCGCCGGGTTTTGACCTCCCAGTAGGCTGCGTAATGCGAGGTCGTCACGGCCAGTTTCCCGAGTATCATACTTCGGCTGACAATCTGAAATTCGTTGAACCGGAGGCGTTGCAGAATTCGTTCGAGAAGATCGGCGCGGTTCTCCAGCTTCTTGAGGAGAACAGAACCTATATTAATCAGAATCCGAAGTGCGAGCCGCAACTGGGCCGGCGCGGATTGTTAGGTGACACCGACGACTTATCTTTGTTGTGGGTCCTGAATCTCTCCGATGGTAAGCACTCACTTCTCGACATCGCCGAGCGGGCAAATCTTCCTTTCTCGATGATCAAGGATGCTGCAACAAAACTAGCCGGGAGCGATCTTCTGAAGGTAAGATGAAAGTCGATTGCGCGGTTATCGGTGGAGGGATTATCGGCCTGAGTGCTGGGATGCATCTTCTGAGGAGGCAACCCGGTCTGCAGCTCATTGTCCTTGAAAAGGAATCGGAGTTGGCCTTTCACCAATCCGGTCGCAACAGTGGCGTAATCCATTCCGGTATTTATTATAAGCCAGGTAGTCTCAAAGCCCGGTTCGCTCGCCTGGGAAATCGATCGATGGTCGCATTCTGTCGAGAGCATGGTATCCCCCATGAGGTATGTGGAAAGATCATCGTTGCGACCGAGAAGGGGGAAATGCAATTACTGGAGGATCTCCGCCAGCGTGCCCTGGCCAACGACTTGGAAGTGATGAAGCTTTCACGAGAGGAGGTCCTCGAATTTGAGCCGCACGTGTCGTGTCAGGTTGCACTCCGAGTTCCTTCAACCGGGATCGTTGACTATCGAGCGGTCTGCGACGTTTTTGCGAGGCTTATTCGGACCGATGGTGGGGAGATTCGCACCGAGGCTGAAGTAAGAGAGATTCGGTCGTCAGGTGATGGGTATATGTTGGAAACTCCGAGAGGCATAGTTGAAACGAAGTTTCTTCTTAATTGCGGCGGCCTCCAAAGCGACCGGATTGCTCGCCGGACCGGTCTCCAACCGCAGGCTAGGATCATGCCCTTCCGCGGTGAGTATTACCAGCTCATTCCGGAAAAGCGACATTTGGTGAAAGGTTTAATTTATCCTGCGCCCGACCCCGCTTTCCCATTTCTGGGAGTACATTTCACGCGCATGATGGATGGTTCGGTCCACGCCGGACCTAATGCGGTGCTCGCCCTGCGACGAGAGGGTTATCGCAAAAGGGATATTGGGCTTGGGGCTTCGCTCGAGATCTTGACTTATGGCGGGTGCTGGAAACTCGCCCGGCGACATTTTAGAGCGGGCGTAAAGGAGGTGTGGCGATCGATAAGTAAGAGAGCATTTACAAATAGCCTGCGACGACTGATTCCGGAGATCTGCGAGAGCGACCTGATACCTGCAACGCCAGGCGTCAGGGCGCAGGCCTTGCTGCCGAACGGCCAACTCGTGGATGACTTCCTTATTCAGCACGGCCCGCGCGCTCTTCACGTGTGTAACGCTCCTTCGCCGGCGGCAACAGCCTCGCTCGAAATTGGGGGGGCGATCGCAGCGCTAGTGCCAGAGTTGCGAATGGCAGCAGCGGTATGCTGAAGGACACGTCTGCCTTGTATCATTGTCGGTTTTGCAGCCAGCCGCTGAGGCATACCTTTGTGGATCTTGGTCTCTCTCCACTCTGCGAGAGTTATATCGATCAAGGCCAGCTGTCCTCTCCGGAGAGCTTCTATCCCTTGCACTGCTTCGTCTGTGATAAGTGTTTTCTAGTTCAGCTGCCCGAACATGTTTCTGCCAGTGCGATCTTCGAGGAGTACGCCTATTTTTCCTCGTATTCCGATAGCTGGCTGGCGCACGCGAGAGATTATGTTGAGGCGATTACGCCACGCCTCGGTCTGGATCAAAGGTGTCTGGTGGTGGAGTTGGCGAGTAACGACGGATATCTCTTGCAATACTTCAAAGGCAGGGGTATTCCCGTCCTCGGAATCGAGCCGGCGAGAAACATCGCGCGCGTGGCGGTGGAAAAGGGGATACCGACGATTGCAGCTTTCTTCGGACGTCGGTTGGCGCGCGAGCTGGCGAGCGGAGGTCAGCAGGCGAATCTGCTCTTAGGCAACAATGTGTTGGCCCATGTCCCGGATATTAATGATTTCGTTGCAGGAATGAAGCTACTGCTTCATCCATTCGGAGTCATTACGATGGAGTTCCCGCATCTCATTCGACTGATTGAGGAGAATCAGTTCGATACCATCTATCACGAGCATTTCTCCTATTTGTCTTTCACAACCGTAGAACGGATTTTCGCTACTCACGGTCTTACTCTCTTCGACGTGGAACAGCTTCCAACTCATGGCGGCTCATTGCGAATCTACGCGCGACATATGGAAGAGGACTCGCGTCCAGTCACGGAAAACGTGAAGGCTTTAAGGGTGCGGGAGGCAAACTGGGGGGTTGATCGGATAGAATGCTACGGCGTCTTTTCGCGGAAGGTAGAAGCCACCAAGCGTGACATTCTGCGTTTCCTCATCGAGGCCCGGGATAAGGGTCGATCGATCGTGGGCTACGGCGCACCTGGAAAGGGTAATACGTTGCTGAACTATTGCGGCATTCGAACAGACCTTCTCGACTACACCGTCGACCGCAACCCGTATAAGCAGGGGAAATTTACCCCTGGGATGAGAATTCCGATTTTTCCTCCCGAGCGGATTCGAGAGACGAAACCCGACTTTGTTTTGATCTTGCCGTGGAACTTGAAAGAAGAAATTATCGCCCAGAATGGTTTCATCCGGGAATGGGGCGGCCAGTTTGTGGTGCCTATTCCCGAGGTGCGCGTTTACTGAAGGCCGCGTTGGGTAAGGTCGGCATGAAACCAGCTAAAATAACTTGTTTCATCTCAAGCGTGGCAGTAGGCGTTAGTTCCGAGTCATGAAAGTGGTCTTATTTTGCGGTGGTCAGGGGATGCGGTTGCGCGAAATGCCACAACCCGTGCCAAAGCCGATGTCTATGATCGGATATCGGCCCTTGCTCTGGCACTTGATGAAATATTATTCCCACTATGGGCACAACGAATTCATCTTATGCCTGGGTTACGGCGCCGATGTGATCAAGAACGCTTTCCTGAGTTACAATGAATGTGTGTCGAATGATTTTATCCTGTCCGGCGGTGGGAAGAAGATCGAATTACTTCGCAAGGATATCGAAGATTGGCGAATTACTTTCGTCGACACCGGTCAGAACACGAATGTGGGTCAGCGGCTCCTGCGAGTAAGAAGGTTTATCGGAGATGATGATGTCTTCCTGGCCAATTATGCCGATGGATTGACGGATTTGATCCTGCCGCAACAGATCGACTATTTCATGGCGAGCGGGAAGATCGCCTGTTTTGTTGGGGTTACTCCGACAGCCAGCTTTCATCGCGTGAAGCTTCAACCCGACGGCGTGGTCGAAGAAATCGCGCATATTGCCCGGTCCGGGAATCTCATTAATGGCGGCTTCTTTGTTTTTCGACGTGAGATATTCGAGTACATTAAGGAAGGGGAAGACCTTGTTGACGAGCCTTTTCACCGGTTGATCGCAAACCAGCAACTCATTGCTTATCCCTACAAAGGCTTTTGGGCATGCATGGATACATTCAAGGAAAAACAGCATTTGGACGACCTGCACGCTACTGGTCATGCACCGTGGCAGGTTTGGGATCCAGGCGTAACCGTCCTGAACGGGAGATAGTGCTGTGCTTAAGCTCGGCCTAAGAGGCGCGCGGAAACTTCTTTTCCTTGGCGCTCATTCTGACGATATCGAGATAGGCTGCGGCGGGACGGTCCTAAGCTTGTCGAAGGCTAGTTCCAGTCTTGATATCTTATGGGTTGTTTTCAGTGCCAAGGGAAAACGCCGTCAGGAGGCGCGATCGAGTGCACAGTGTTTTTTGGGGAGCGCCGAGCAGTCGAAGGTCGTAATCAAGTCTTTTAGGGAGAGTTATTTTCCAGGCGAATATGCGCGAATCAAAGAATTTGTTGAAACATTGAAAGCCTTTACACCGGACGCGATCTTTACTCACTTTCGGGATGACCGTCATCAGGATCATCGAGTGCTTTCTGATCTAACTTGGAACACATTTCGTAATCACCTCATCTTCGAATACGAGATTCCGAAGTATGACGGCGACCTGGGGCAGCCGAATGTTTTCGTTCCGCTCGAGCCTGAACTGGCGCGTGCAAAGGCGCGAACTCTTTGCGAGGAATTTCAGTCGCAAGGACAGAGGCATTGGTTCTCAACGGAGACTTTCCTCGGTTTGATGAGGTTGCGGGGCATTGAATGCGCGTCGCAATTTGCGGAGGGGTTCCACTGCCGAAAGATTGTCTGCTCATAAGCATGAAGAAAAACCTGTCGCCTGAACAGCAACTGGCAGCCCGTGATCCGAAATTGGCGGCTCTGATTGAACGAGTCGGTCCGTTTCGGGTGCAACCGGCCGCGATCGTTCGCGCATTCGATTCGCTGGCGGAATCGATTGCCTACCAACAGCTGAGTGGTAAAGCGGCAGCGACCATTTTCGGGCGGGTGCGAGCGCTTTACCCGCGACGCAAATGGTTTTCGCCGGAGGCAATTCTGGCTACGCCGGACGAGACGTTTCGTGCAGCCGGCCTTTCTGGAAGCAAAACGGCGGCGCTCAAGGATCTGGCGGCGAAAACACTCGACGGAACCGTCCCTCGCCGCGCGGCGCTCGACCGCATGACGGACGAAGAAATCATCGTCCGCCTAACGACCATACGCGGTATCGGACGCTGGACGGTGGAAATGTTTTTGCTCTTCGACCTGGGCCGTCTCGACGTTTGGCCGGTGGACGACTACGGAGTACGAAAAGGCTATGCACGCACATTCGGAAAACGAAACCTCCCCACGCCGAAGGAGCTTCTAAAGATCGGAGAACGCTGGCGACCTTATCGTTCCGTGGCAGCCTGGTATTTTTGGCGGGCTCTTGATTCGCCGGCAGGCCGTGCCTAACGAGTAGTTGGCAGCGCGCGTCCGACCTCGTCATCCGGCGCTCCGCGATGCATCCGGAGGAAAACACTGGGATTCAGCCAGCCGCGGGTGTCTTTGCGATAGCCTGCGCCGATGAAAGGCGTGTCGAATTCACGCATCTCGAAATGCAGGTGGGCGAGATATTTTCCGCCGCCCGTGCCGACGGTTGCAATCTGCTGCCCGCGTCGGACGCGCTCGTACGGCGCGACGAGAATCGTCTGCACGTGACCATAGAATGACTGCACATATTTTCGTTCGCCGTTTTCGAGGTAGGCGTGGAAAACGATGATGACATTGCCCCAACCAGGTCCGCCGTCGCGGGCTATCGCGACTTCGCCATCGGCCACGGCAAAAACCGGGTCCCCGAGATCGCTATTTTCTCCTCCGATGCCGTTGAGGTCGTCGCCGAGATGACCGTTCTCCGTGAAAGGTTGCGCGTTATAGGTCATTGCGCCGTGCTCGCTGCCGATTGGAAAATCAAATCGCGTCGCCGTCGGAAGCGAAGCGAGCTCGGCGGCCGAGAACATCGTCAGGCGTGGATCAAATCGATGACGGTCCAGCAGTTCGAGCCCCAGGCGAAAGCCGAGATCGCCAAGCAAGGCAATGAGAAAGGCGAGTGTGAGGGCCAGCCAGACGAGGAAACGGTTCTGCCTGCCTTCAGGTGGACTTGTTCTCATGGGAAGTTCGCGCCTTGCTCGAGCGGCGCTTCCTCCTTACCGTCGGCGCGATGAAAATTCTCGTGACGGGCGGCGCCGGTTTCATCGGGTCGCATCTTGTCGAGAAGTTGCTCGCTGATGGACATGAGGTCGTGATTCTGGACGACTTTAACGACTTCTACGATCCGCAAATCAAGCGCGATAACATCGTGGCCTTCGCCGATCACGTTGTGGTTCATCGGGTGGATCTGCGCGACGCGCAGGCGGTGAGGGGCGTATTTCATGGCGGGAGATTCGACACCATTGTGCATTTGGCCGCACGCGCGGGGGTGCGGCCTTCACTCGCTCAGCCGCAACTCTATTACGACGCGAATGTGAACGGCACCTTGCACCTGCTTGAAGCGGCGCGCACTCTTGGCATCGAGCGGTTTATCTTCGCCTCGAGCTCATCCGTCTATGGGTTCGCGAAGACGGTTCCTTTCTCCGAAGACCTGCATCTGACGCAGACCGTCAGTCCATACGCAGCCACCAAGATCGCCGGCGAGTTTTTGTGCTCGACCTATTCGCACCTCTACAAGATGCGAGTGGTGGCATTGCGCTTCTTTACCGTCTACGGACCGCGGCAGCGACCGGATCTTGCGATTCACAAATTCACTCGTCGCATTTGGCACGATCAACCGATCGACCAATTTGGCGACGGCACGACGCGGCGCGATTACACCTATATTGACGATATCATTCAGGGAGTGGTGGCCTCGTTAGGCTACGAGGGGCCGCTCTTCGACGTTTTCAACCTCGGCGAGAGCGAGACCATTCAGTTGAAAGACCTGATCGCCGCCATCGAGGAGACGCTGGGTCGCAAGGCAAAAATCAATCTTTTACCCGAACAGCCGGGCGACGTTCCACTTACCTGTGCTGATATTTCGAAAGCACGCCGTTTGCTCGCCTACCGGCCGACTACACCTTTGAAGGTTGGTTTGCCGCGCTTCGTTGAATGGTTTCACGAGGCCCACAAAATCCCCTAACGATCCCGCCTCGGCAGCTGTTGAATAGATTATCCTCCCCCGGAGACCATCCTTCCGACTTGCAATAACGGGCCTCTCGTGAATAATAAGCGCCGGTGCTGGGAACCCAGGCGCGAGTCTGCTTCCGGCGATCGTCCAGATTTTGGGGAGAAATTGATGGCCCACTCGTTCTCGCAATACAGTCGGCCGCCCAGGAGATCGCACACAAGCAGATCCTTGTCTGAATTCCCGCCCGCCGAGGTGGAGTTTCCTCCGGCTGCGCAGCCTGCTCTCGAGCTGCTGGATCGGACCTTTCGAGGTTCGCGCGCCGTGAACCGTGCATCCCTTGATGCGCTCTACCCAAGATACAATTGGCTAAACACTGGAGATCACTATGAAATCTCAATCCCCCGGGAGAACTTCACGCCGGCGACGTCGTGGAGGATCCCGAAGGCGGTCCGAAGCTCGCGGCGAACGCGAGGCTTCGAAGGCTCCCGCAAAAAAGAGCTTTTGGCAGAAAATCACAGCCCTCTTCGGAGGTGCTGGTAGTTCGGCACAACCTGTTCCTGCGTCTACTCGCAACGATTCGGTGCAGGGACGCAATGGCGCGTCGGCCCGATCGGCCCGCGTCGCGCATAAACCCGAGACCGTTGAAGTGACCACGCCGCGTCTCTACGTTGGCAACCTTTCCTTCGAGGCCACGGAGAGCGATCTTTACGAACTCTTCAATGGAGTCGGTCAGGTCCAGAATGCAGAAGTGGTAACCTACAGGCATAACGAACGCTCGAAAGGTTTCGCTTTCGTCCAGATGCTGTCGGTCGAAGAAGCGAAGCGGGCGGTCGAGGAGTTGCACGACAAGGAATTCCTGGGTCGCAAGCTGGTCGTGAGCGGAGCAAAAAGCGAAAGCCACGCGCGCGAATAGAACGCCGAACTTTTCACACCGGGAGATCGTGCTGGCAAGGGCCGCGCGTCTCCCGGTTTTGTTTTGTCGGCGATGGTGACGCGATCTTCCAGATTGCGCGGCGTTCGAAGTCGGCGGGAACTTTGTCCACTTTGAAAAACGTTTTCTTCATTGTCGGACCGACCGCGAGCGGCAAATCACAAATCGCGGCAGAAGTTGCGGCGCGTGGCGACGCCGAAATCGTCAGCGCCGATGCCTACCAAGTCTACCGCGGCCTTCCCATTCTGACAGCACAGCCTAACGAGGCGACGCTGAAGAAAGCGCCGCACCATCTTATCGGCGTCGCACCACTCATCGCGGAAATGAGCGCGGACAAATTTCGTGAGCTGGCGCTGTCCGCGATCGAAGACATTCATCGCCGCGGGAAGCTGGCGTTGGTCGTTGGCGGGAGCGGACTTTATGTCAAAGCGCTCACACACGGACTCACTCCCCTTCCCGAGGTCGATCGAAGTTTGCGCGCGGAATTAAACCTTCTCTCGCTCGACGAACTAGAAAGTCGCCTGATAGCAGTCGATCCGCTAAGCGCGGAAACGATTGATCGCCACAACAAGCGCCGCCTTGTGCGGGCGCTGGAAATTTTTGCCCAGACCAAACGTCCGCCCTCGGAGCAGCGGAGGGAATGGAAAGAGCAGGCGAGCGGCACGCGTGGAGTTTTTGTCTCCCGCGATCGAGCAGAGCTCAACGCAAGAATCGATCGCCGGGTCGAAGAAACGTTTCGTGATGGTGTGATCGAGGAGGTGGCCGCGGTGGGCGAAGTGAGCGCGACAGTGGCGAAGACACTTGGATTTTTCGAAGTCAGGCAACTGCTCGGGAACCGAATGACGCAGGCGGAATGCATCGCCACGATTCAGCAAAAGACCCGGCGCTATGGCAAAAGACAGTTGACCTGGTTTCGGCGACAACTTAATTTTGAGGAGCTGAATTTATCTCGATTGAAGGATCACCACGCCGCTGCCGATTCGATCCTGCAAAAGGTTCTCCTTTTGCGACCCTCTGAATGATCGAAACGAAACTGCACCGTCGACAGGAGCGCGCGCTTCTCATCGGCCTCGAAAAAGAGGGGATTTCCAAATGGGATCTGCGCGATTCTCTCGACGAATTGCGCGAACTGGCCAGTTCCGCGGGAGCACAAGTCGTGGACACGGTCACGCAAAAGCTGCCGAAGCCGACCGCACCCTTTTACATCGGCAAAGGTAAAGCGGAAGCGATCAAGGATTCGTTCCAGGAGCAGCAGGTTACGTCGGTGATTTTTGATAACGAGCTCTCGCCCGCGCAGGGCCGTAATCTGGAGAACCTCTTTTCGAGAAAAGTGCTCGACCGCACCCAGCTCATCCTTGACATCTTCGCCCAACGCGCGCGCAGCCGCGAAGGCCGTTTACAGATTGAGCTGGCGCAACTGCAATACCTTCTCCCGCGCCTGACGAGAATGTGGACGCACCTCTCGCGCCAGACCGGCGGAATAGGTACGCGTGGTCCTGGTGAAACACAGCTCGAAGTCGATCGCCGTCGCGTGCAGGAGCGAATCGCCCGACTGGAGCGTGATCTGAAGGAGGTTCGCAAGCATCGCGCGGTGCAAAGGCAGGGGCGCAAACGCCATCAATGGCCGGTGGCCGCAGTCGTCGGCTATACCAACGCCGGTAAATCGACGCTCCTGAATCTTCTCACCGGCGCCGACGTTGTTGCGGAGAACAAGCTCTTCGCCACCCTCGATCCAACAACCCGCAGCCTGATGTTGCCTAACAAACAGCGGATCTTGCTCACCGATACGGTCGGTTTCCTCAGAAGGCTGCCGCACACCTTGATCGAGTCGTTCAAGGCCACGCTCGAGGAAGTGGTCGAAGCCGACCTGCTCATTCACGTTGCCGATTTGAGTCATCCGCGCCTCGACGAGCACATGGCGGCGGTCGATGCCGTGATCAAGGAGATCGGCGCTTATGGCAAACAGACGCTCATCGTCTTCAACAAGCTTGATACACTTCCCGATCGCGATTTAGCGAAGGTTTACCTCGAGAAATTTCCCGGCAGCGTGGCCATTTCTGCTCGCGCCGGCGAAGGTGTGGATGAACTGATTTTGGCCTTGCAAGACGCGCTCAGCTCATGGCGGCTGCGCTCTCGCTATTGTGTACCCCAAAGCGAATCGGCACTCCTCGCGGAAGTGCATCGCGTGGGTCATGTGCTTGAATTGCATTATGAACACGAATTTGCCGATCTCGTCGCGCACGTTCCGCCACAGCTCGAGCAAAGGCTCGCGCCGTATCTTGTTTCATCGGCCGAAACCAGTGTGCCGGCCTAACGACCGGTGAATTGGTACGCACGGTGGGTGAATCGGCTCGGTCTCACCAACCGGCCGCGAGTGCGAAAGCTGATCGTGGGAGTGATCGGCGGCACGGTCGTATTGTTTGGACTCGCGCTGACCGTTTTGCCCGGACCGGCGGTGGTTGTCGTGCCCCTGGGTTTGGCCATTCTCGCGACCGAGTTTGCCTGGGCGCGCCGGCTCGTTAGGCGCGGCCGCGCCGTCTGGGAAGACGCGCGGGGCTGGCGGTGGCGAGAAGGGAAAAACAAAATAGGAGCATCGTTAGGCCATGACCAGGACTGAACGCGCCAAAGCACTCGTCGCCGCTTTTCCAAAAGTGTATCCGGATGCGCACTGCGAGCTGAATTTCAAAACGCCGCTCCAATTGCTCATCGCCACCATTCTCTCTGCCCAATGCACGGATAAGCGGGTCAACATGGTGACGCCTTCCCTTTTTGCCCGCTATCGGTCGGCGGCTGATTTCGCCCGAGCCAAGCCGGCGGAATTGGAGAAAGCGATTCAATCCACCGGTTTCTTTCGGAACAAAGCCAGGAGCATTCGGGCCGCCGCTGCGGCGATTCAGACGCAGCACGACGGCAAGGTGCCTCGGACCATGGAAGAACTGCACGCTCTCCCCGGCGTAGGACGCAAGACCGCCAATGTGGTTCTCGGCAATGCCTTCTCAAAAAACGAGGGCGTGGTTGTCGATACGCACGTCGTTCGGTTGTCGCAGCGGCTTGGCCTAACGACTCAAAAGGACCCGGAGAAAATTGAACGCGATCTGATGAAGCTGATTCCGCAGAAGGATTGGACCAATTGGAGCCACTGGCTTATCTGGCACGGCCGGCGTCGCTGTTTCGCGCGCAAACCCGATTGTTCAAATTGTGAGGTGTTGAACCTGTGCCCTTCGGGTCCCAAATTCATTCGTTGCGGCGAGGCCCGCAGCTCAGCCTGACACGGTTTTTTCGCTGATTTGTTCCATTTTCTCGGCCGCGCGTTCCGAACGGTTGCGCAGGCGTTTGAATTCCTTTTGGAACTTATCCAAATCGGCGTCAGAGAGCGTCTCCAGATCCATCAGCGTGTTGCGTGCGCCGTGGAGACTGCGAATCAATTCATCGAGTTTGAGCTGAATCGCTTTTGAATCGCGGTTTTGCGTGTTTTGAATCAGGAACACCATGAGAAAGGTAACAATGGTGGTGCCTGTATTGATGATCAGTTGCCAGGTATCGGAGTAATGAAAGAAGTGCCCAGTCAAACCCCAGATGACAATCACGGCGAGGGCACCCATAAAGGCCCAGGCGGTGCCGAGGATACCGGCAGTCCGATGCGCAATGATGCGAAAAGTGTCCTGGACACGGCGGAAGATGTCGCGTTTCTCCGATTCTTGCTTCCGATGGTGCTGGTTGGTTTTCCTGGCGATGGCAACTAATCTTCGCGTCGCGAAGGGTGGCTGCGTGCTTCTTTCAGCTTTTTTCAAAGACCAAACGTGACGCAGATTCTTCATCTCAATCTCGACGACGCGTGGCAAATCGGTCTGCCTGAGCTGCCGACAATGGATCTGCGGGAGTGGGGACCCCGTCTGCGATTTTCAGCGCCGACACGTGAGATAGAGGATTTCTTTGAAGCGGTCGCGAGCGAGTTGGCGCCGTTCCTGGTTTACGGCTCGGGTGACTTTCATCATCTCAGCGCGCTTTGGCTGCGTCGGCTTGATGACCTAACGACCCTCGTCTCCTTCGACAATCACCCCGACTGGGACATTCGCCCGCCGCGCTGGGGTTGCGGTGGTTGGATAAATCGGGCGCTCGAGTTGCCACAGGTCGAGAAGGTGAGTGTGTGGGGATGCGGTAATTTTGAGTGCTGGTGGCCGATGCGCCTTTTTGGAAACAACCTGGCGGAATTTAGGGGGCGACTGGAAGTTCATCCCTGGGCAGACGGTCGCAGCACGAGCGAACAGCATCGTCGCGGTGCGATCTTGCGCGAGAATTGGCGGGAGAAATTTAGTCGTTTTGTCGAGCAACTTGGCGCGAAGCGCGTTTACGTGACGATCGACCTCGACTGCTTGCGCCAGGAAGACGCAATCACCAATTGGGAAAGCGGTCGCTTCCAGCTCGATGACGTGGTTTGGGCGCTCGACTTGCTCGCTCGGGGAAATCGTATCGTGGCCGGCGATATCTGCGGCGCGTGGTCGCCAGCCAGCTACGCCCGGCGAAAACAGCGTTTCGTTTCAGAGATGGATCATCCGAAGCTGCCGCCCCGTAATCCGTTAGTCGTTAGGCAAACAAATCGCTCTGCCTTGGAGCGTTTGCTTCCGCACCTAACTCATCGAAACCAGGATAACGCCGAGACTGATAATGATCGAGCCGATCGTTAGGCGTGGCGTCAGCTTTTCTTTCAGGACGAACGCGCCGGCGAGGGCGATCAGGATGACGCTCAGACCTTGGAAGGGAAAAAAGTAGCTGAGATCGAAGCGCTGCAGCAGACCGAGGTTAAGAAAAAAATTCACGGCAAAGGCGGCGATGGCCGCTGCGAAAACCATGGCCGCGTGCGGGCGCGAATAGTGTTCACGTGCCGTGATATCCATCGCGTGCTTGAGCAATATCTGGCCGGCGACGAAGCAACTCACGGTGATGACAATGAGCAGGGCGGCGAAATAGGTCATAGGCGTTCCTCTAATTTGGCAGCGGGCTGGGCGATGATCAGAAGTCCGACGAGAAGCAGCGCAATGCCGGACCAGCGACGCAACGAAAGGGTTTCACCGAGAAGGATCCAACTACTCAACGGGACAAGAATGTGAACCACGTTTGCTGCTGGGAAAGCGAGGGTCAGCGGCAGCCGGCGAATGGTGGCGAGCCAATTGAAGAGACTAACGACTGAAGCAAGAACTCCAACCCAAACCCAGCTCGAACGCAGACTGCCCAAGCCCGTCCACGACCAGAGGCTGGTGGGGTCGGCGGTTTGGCGAGCGCCGATTTTGAAAAAGATTTCCGCGGTGGTGCCGAGGAGAACGCAGATCGCAAGCTGCAACCAAGGATTGAGAAACCAGCGTCGCATCGATCCGATCACGAGGCGGCAGAATAACGGCGCAGGACTGGGTCAGAGCGAAGAGGCGAATACGTACTGCGACGCGCTTCCAGATCGGCCGCCGGCGAGAGCATCTAGAGCTCGTGCGCGTTCGCGAAACGCTTTAGCACCGGATCATGTTTCGTCGGCTGGAGAAAATGCAGCGCCCTTCGAAAGATCGGATTAAGCAGCGCGCCAGTGTGCATGACGTAGAGATCGAGCGGCACCAAATGACAGCCGAGGTGCAGCTTCGGGTCGTAATTAAGCGGGCTACTGTAATAGGAGCGCAACCCTTGAGCCAGCGCCCAGCGGAGGATGTCGCGCAAGGTGTAAAAGTAAAGGTGGAGATCGAAGGCGACGCGATAGTCGAGGCCAAGATATTCGTCGTAGATTGCACCGTCGTGCACCAGGCAAAGGCTGAAGGCGATCGCTTTGCCTTCCAGGCGCCAGATAAAAAAGCGCACCCGGTCCTTCATCTCGCGGCCGAGTCGGCAGAAGTACTCGGGAGTGAGTTTTTCAAAGTGCAATTTGGAACGCTCGAACACCTGAAGATAAAGCGGGTAAATTTCGTCGACCACAGAAGTGGCATCCGTCAGCACCTCAAAGGTGATCTTGGCGCATTGATCGGCTTTGCGAAGTTTACGACGCAGGTTTTTGCGGGTCGCCTTGCCTAACGACGCCAGGTATTCCTCAAATCCTCCATACCGCAGGGACAGGCTGGTCATCGGCATGCTCGCGACACGAGCGTAGCCGTTGGAAGAGAAGGTCTGGAGGGGCTCGCGATACTTTGCGGAGAAATCCTTCAGGACGACGAGCGGCGCACCGGCGGTACGGCCAAAGGCCTTCAGGCAGGACCGAAGCGCGTCGGCCACCCAGGCGGCGTCATCCGGTTCGCAGACGCCGAGATGTCCTTCACCCGCCGTGCAACCGACCATGAGCGTCTTCATGGTGAGAAAGCGCGGAAAGCGGCGGCGAATTCGATTGATCACTGAACGAACTGGACCGGTTACCCCCTCGGCGAGGTTTTGCTGAACGAAAAAGAGCGGCTGAATCGCTCGCACGTGCCGATGATCGTCTTCCAGGACGATATAAAAATAGTCGAACCCGTCAGTGAGCGTGGCGCTGATGATCTCGTAAAAGCGGTGATCCTTGCACTTATCGCGAAAGGCAGCCCGCCAGGCTGGAGAATCCTGCAGCGCATCGAGGGTGACCATCGTGGCAAAACCCTGCGGTATCCGGACCGTAGTGCCAGATGGCTTGCGTTCTAACCGCGGCGGAGAAAGAAGGAGAGCGCTGCTAGGAATGTATACTGACTAGCCGGACCTAACTGTTTTTCAAGTCGCCGCCGGTGAGCTGACACGATCATGCTCCGCGGTTCCGGCGACGCGCTCTGTCTGATTTGCGCTAGGCTTCGTTAGGTTGCGCCTGCTCAGCCTTTTTCTTCTCGCGCGAAACCACTTCCACCGGCACCACGCTCGTGCGGAAATTGATATCTCGTTGTGGAAATGGAATTTCGATCCCGGCTTCCCGCAGTTTTTTCTCGATCGCGAAGTTCAAATCACTGCGGTAGCGGCGGGGGCGATGGCTCATCTCGTCGCTCCAGGCGACCAGCTCGAAATTGAGTGAGCTTTCGCCAAACTCGACGAAAAAAACGCTTGGGGCCGGTTCCTTTAAAGTGTGAGGATCCTCGCTCGCCGCTTCGACCAGCTTTTCCCTGACGAGTTCTACGTCGCTCCCGTAGGCCACGCCCACGGGGATGCGAAAGCGCACCTTCGGATCACCGTAGGTCCAGTTCGTCACCGGCGAGTCGATGAACTTTTGGTTAGGCACGATCGTCGTGATGTTGTCGTTCGTCACGATCACTGTGCTGCGAGCACGAATTTTCGTCACTTGTCCGGTCACGCCCGCCACCTCCACCCGATCTCCAATGGTGATTGGCCGCTCCGCCAGAATGACCAGGCCGCTGATAAAGTTACTCGTAATGTTTTGCAGACCAAAACCGATGCCGACGCCGATCGCGCCCGCGAAAACAGTCAGCGCCTCGAGATGAATGCCGGTGTTTTGCAGAACAATAAAGACGCCGACGACGAGGACGACGTTGGCTGCGATCTGCGAGATGGCGTATTGCAGCGAACGATCAAGCCCGCTGTGGACGAGAAAGCGGTTAAAAAGAAACCGCTTTGTGCGCGATGAAATCCAGAAGACGACGACAAGCAGCCCGACGAGGAGGAAAATCTGCAGCAGGCTAATCGAGATGCCGGGCAGCGGCGAACCCCAGGCGAGCGGAATGCCGAGACCGTTGACCGCGCTGACAAAAAAGAAAACCAGTGCCGCAAGGCCCAGGATGGTGGTGATGATGGCCGCGAGGTTGCTGTCGATTTTGAAACGGCTGAGCAGCCGCCTCACGAAGCTGCTTTGGATGAACTTGGCCACGATCAACCCAAGCGCGATCAGGCTGAAAAAGGCGATGAGGCCAAGGGCCGAAATCTGGTGGCCGGCGAAATTAAGAATCGGGTGGTTAAGCCACGGAATATTCACGCTGGTTAATTTTTCCAAGGAAAAGCTGTCTGCGAAAGGGGAAACAAAAAACACGGCCGAAGCCGTGTTTTCAGTCGCACTAAAATTCGCGCTGCACGCAGCGGGCAGTTATTCCGGCTTGTTCGCTTTCTCCTCGATATACTTCACGACGTCGCCCACCGTCTGCAGCTTCTCCGCATCTTCATCCGGCACTTCCACGGAAAATTCTTCTTCGAATGCCATCACCAATTCGACGATATCGAGTGAGTCGGCGCCGAGATCCTCAATGAACGAGGCATTGGGAGTTACCTGCTCGGGATTCACGCCCAACTGCTCCACGATAATGTCCTTTACTTTTTCTTCGATCGGTTTGTCCGACATAAAATTTGTTCTCCTTGATTGGCTTCTGTGGGTCACCGCTTAACGGCGGCGAGTCACGTTGGCAACTAAAATAATTGGCTTCGTTGTCAAAATATTTCGCCGGTTAACGCAGCCGGCAATCACGTCCTTCATTTTACATCTGTCCGTCGTTGGGTACAGGACAGTCATGCCCGAGGAAAAAGAGGCGCCAGATCTATTGGACCTGAAGTTTTTGCCCGCCTGGGTGCGGGAGGCGCCAAACGAAAACGCCTACGCCGATTATGTCGGGGAAGAAGACCATTCATCTCGCGAGCGTCGTGGTTCGGAACGACGTGGCGACCGGCGAGACCGCGGATCGCGGCCGCAGCGCCAACGGGAAAAAGATCGTCGGCCGCCAAAACGAGAACGCGAACATGCCCGCGAAGCGGGGCCGTCCATGCCGCATGCCGCGCACGCCTCGCATCCTGAGGCGCTGACTACACCGGCACCGGCGGTCGCCATTCGATTTGCTCCAGACGCGCGGGTTCTGGCGAGCGTCTTGGCGCAGATCAAGTCGAGCCATCTGGCCTATTCTGTTTTCTCTCTCTCGCGGATGTTTCTCGATAAGCCGGGGCGTTATGATGTGCGGCTGAAAAGCGAGATGGTGGAACTTTTCCAGTTGGGCGAGAACGGATCCGTGGCGAGCGATCAGCGCGTTCTCGAGAACGGCGCGTTCCTCAGCGAAAAGAATCGCTTCTATCGCACCGAGGTAACGCAAAGCGAGCCGATTAAAGGCAACTTTACCTCCGTCGCGCGTTGTCGCTTGAGCGGAACTTTGTTGGGTCCGACCAACCATCACGCCTACCAATCGCAACTGCGCAGCCTTTACGAACAGCGTTTCAGTCGCCGCATGAGTTTCCCGGAATACCAGCGGCAAATCGAGATCGTGAACGACGCGGAAATCGTGGAGCGCTGGAAGGAAGAAGCGCGCAGCCTCACGACCTACGTCACTTTGCAGGAGGATCCGCCGATCACTTTCAACAGCGCGGCCGAAACAGAGCGACATTTCCGGCAGACCTACCTTCCCGCTTTGCTCCGCAGCGGAAAAGAGATGACGATTGACGGTGTGGTCAGCCGGCGATTGTCCGACCGTTCGTTAGGCAGAGTCATCGAACAGGCGTGGGCGCAGGAATTTCGTTCGCCGGCCAAGATGATGCAGGAATTGAGTAACGCCTTTCGGCAGGGTGCGTTGCAAATTTTCCGGCATCGCAAAAGCATGCTCTTTGTCTCCTCGATTCGGGCGCGGCCTTTCAACCTCTCTAACTCTTCGCTCTCCTCATCCGTCGCCGCCGTGCTCGCGGCCCTCACCGACGAGCCGGGGATTAATCGCAAACAACTCCTGGAAAAACTTCAACCCGAGAGCGGCTCAGATCCTGAAGCGCGCGAACGAAATAAACGCGCCCTGGTTTCCGACCTCCACTGGTTGATCAGCGAAGGTCACGTCATCGAATTCAATGATGGCTCGCTTGACGTGCCCCGGCCAAAAGCCGCCACCCCGCCGACCGCCGCGGCTCCCGAGAAACCCAATTCGGATTCAACCAATGGAATCGCGGAACCGGTTTCGGCTAACGAACCTACTGGCACGGCGCAAGTCTCGCCTAACGAGCAAAGCACGGCGGAAGAGGAGCGTTCGGCCGTTACCGAGTCTACCCCAACAGCTCCGGCTCCAGTCGAGTCAATGGCCGCGCCTGAGTCGGCGCCGGCTGCTTCCGAAGCCGAACCGTCCCCAGGACCCGAGTTACCTCCGCTCCGCCTGAGGCATCGAAGCCGCCCAGTGGGTCGCGGCCGCTTAGCTGGTTTGAAGCTGGAATAGCCGTAAAACGCAAAATGCTCCGCTCGGTAAAGGTTCGCCGCGCAGGGCAAGCCAGTATCTTGCTAAATTTGCGATCGGTTAGGCACAACCGGCTGTTCGTCCGAGCGACGCCTGGACGCGTTACCCTACGCTAGTAGAGCCACGGGCAGAACCCGCGGCTCTAATTGTTCGGTTACTTCTTATATCCTCCAGCTATGGAGTGGTTGACCGCCGGATTGAGTTACCGTGCGCCAGGAACGTCTTCCAGCACCTGTGCCGGCGTTTACAACAACCTTGAACATTTCGATCTGTTGGGTCGGGCTAATGCCCCAGCCGTAGATGGTATTGCCGCCGGACGAAATGAGGCTCGCAGCATTCAGGGTCCATCCATCCGGAACCACCGCGCCATGGGCTTGCAGGAATTGTCCCAGGTCCTTCAGTCCAGTCCCTTTCTGTCAGATGAAAGCATGGTCGTTGCCTGAGAAACCGACGACAATCTTTCCGTCATCGCTAATATGAAGCGCAACAAGACGTCCGTGACCGGGTAAGCCGATCGGCTTTACGCCGACACCTTCCTGCCAAATCCAGGCGTCATCAGTTAACTTATAGCCGCCCACGATCGTCTTTCCATCGGCGGTCACCGCCTGGGCCTCACCATTGTATCCGCGATTGCGAGTCAGAATTAGTTCCTCAACCCCATTTATCCGTTGGGCGGCAACGCGCACGCCGGTCTCAAGATCCTGCCAACCGACGATGACGCTCCCATCAGCATTGACCGCATTGGCCCGCGTGGATCGGCCATCAACAAGGTTGGGCAGCACCGTCGCCGGGCCACCGTTGACGAGATCCCATGTACCGGCATTTGCCTGACATTCGGTCGCTCTCCAGAGCAAACCGACTCCGTGCCTCCATCACCCATCGACGCGAGATTGCCGATGGGAGCTTGGACGAATTTGTGCGTCTCTTCCCTCCCACGTCGCACCGCGATACGGGTGTGACAGGTCTCCCAAATCGAATCCAATTGTAACCCTACCGTTCTTGTCTTGTTACCCATTAGGCAAAGCGACAACTAGGAAAGCGAGTGCCTTCCGGTGCCCTCCGCTTTCTAATCTAGTTAGGCGTTGGAGTAACAGGCATATTGAACGTCCTTTCTACTTTAAGCCTGGAATCGCCGACCGCGAGACGTGTGAAGCGGTCAGCGCGGCGAAGGGGTGGATGGCAAACACTCACGAGTGAATCCGATGCTATCTCGCGGTTCGCTATATAAACAGTTAGGCCGCTGTCCGTGGTTTGGGCCAATGCCGACGCTCGCAGGCATAAGGACCGTCCGCGGTTCGCTGCTCCGTTTTCAACCCCGCTATGCCCGCCCGACTCTCTTTCAAGGCAAACCATTTTGCCGGAGATTGCTAGATCGGGCGCGGCCCTTTGAGAAAATCTCGAACCCAGTCGGCCATGGTATGGTAGCGAAGGTCGGTTAGCTCGCCCGCATCGAAAAAGACGCCCTGGCAGGCGCGACACTGCTCCAGCCAGATATGCGGCTGATCAGGCGCGGAAATCGGCGTCATCCCGCTGCCACACGCAGGGCAGTCGATTTTCCCGATCTCATCAAACCGCTTGCCGACGACAGGATCTCCCGAGTCGACGTTGTGGCTGTCGGACTCGGGCCAGAGGAACCAGTTCCGTTCCAGAAGCTGCAGAGCATTCCTGCTGACAAACAGCCCGTGGCACCCGGCGCAGCGATCGACGGTCTTGCCGTCGGTCGCAAGCACTCCCGTCATCTGGCCATCACACTTGGGACATTTCATGTTTCCTGGTTCGATCGATTGGTTAGGCCTATTTGCATGTCATCGAGGCGAAATCAAAGTCGAAACCGCAGAAGCCCACAAAATAATCGCAGAACTGAAACCGGTAAGAGCCATGCTCTGAGCTGGTGATAGAACGGAGCGGGCAAGCGCGAGGATAATGATAGCTGCGGAAATACACATCAGCGCGCCGATCCAAACAAAGAGTTGCCCGCTGTCTCCAACCATCGCGCTGGCTAGGCCAAAGAAGTGTGCGCCGACGATCAACGCGACTGAAGGCATGATGTAGTCGCTATGAGCCCCCCTGCGCAGAGCTATAACCGTGATCACGATAGCGAGTGACTGACGAGTCACTCCCAACCGTAGATCGCGCCATTGAAGCTTCCAGCCGTGGCGCTGGTATGGATAGCGCGCAACCGCCACAGCACAGCCGCTCCAATCAATGCGGACACAACGACCGAAATACTCAAGGCAGGCGCCCGCCACCGGCTCCCAAGCCCCTGAACGCCGCCAATTGCCCACCCGAGTGCGAAACAGGTGCCGATCAACGCCCCGATTGCGACACCACTCGCCATAGGCTCAACAAGACCTGAGATCAGCGACCGCGTGAATGGAACGTACTGGCAAGCTGTGACATAGACGGCCGTAACGCAGGCGAAGCCGAGGCCGGGCTTTCCAAGCCCGGAGGGTGAACGAGAGCGCGAGTGAACCAACCGGAAGTGACGCTCGCATGCTCGTGTAACCAGACATAAGTGCGGTCCGGGTTCCCTGCATCGCCTGGGTTAGGCCTTTCCCTTCTTGCTCGGCTTTGGTTTGAGTGAACTGACATACTCGTAGCTCAGATCGAAGTACCTTTTCAATTCCCCGGTCTTCTGGAGCAGCTTGTCGGGAACCATCGCATACTCTTTTTGCACGACGCCATATTGCTGACAAAGGCTGGTCTTATATTTCTTGAGAAAGGCTTGCAGCGCATCCGCCGGCAGACGCAGCGCCAGCTCTCCTGACTTGCCGAGATAACTGAACATGTGTCCGTTAAGCGACGTGTAGGGAACGGTCGCCCCCTTGCGCTGCACTGCGGGATTTGTTGCGACTAGCTTGTCATAAAGCTTTAGTCTCTCAGCGTATTCTGCGGACGATGTGTTCTTCATAAGTATGATCCAAGGTCTGGCGAGAACAAGATCCGCCACCCCTGGTGGTGGCCAAGCGCGGCAAACATCGAGAATTGTTTCATAAAATCAGATGTGGACTTCATGGCCCCAGCGATTGGTTAAGTCTAATCCGGTCGCTCTGGCCCAGCGGATAATCTGAACCAGTGGGACAAGGACACTAATTATAATAATGCACACAGCGGTGATCGCGTATGCCGGAAAGAAGCGCAACGGCAGCAAAAATCCAACAAGACCGGTAGCGATAATCGGGCAACTCCATTGCGCGAAGAGACGGCCACCGTGAGCGTTGACGGAGTACCAGCGCTCCGCGGAAACGAAGGCCTGCGGAATGCGAATGCCATAGCAGCGGTTCATGGGAACCTTTCGGTAAATCAGAGGCAGGCAAACACACACCGTAACGATGCCAACACAAAGCATCGCATATGCTACACGCAACTGATCGGATGCAAGCATAGGCCTAACGAGCAAAGCTCAGCCACCGCTGGCGGCGACGAACTTTCCTCAACTCTCGACAATCATCTCTCAACCCTCAACTTTCTTAATACCTCCGGTACCTGCCAAGCCTATTTGATACAATCCATTCTTCGATCGCAACAACGGACTTGCTGGACAGACCTTCTTCTCCGTGACCCGACCGCACGACCGTTGTCAACGCATGACGAAGTAGACCCATGGCGACCCGATCAGAAGGTAGATTGCCAGGAATGCTAGGGTGATGATGAGCCCCAGTTTGTAGAGTTCGCGTTGCGTGAGGTACCCGCTGGCCGCGAAGATGATGTTCTGGCTGCCGCCCTGCGGAGTGATCACCGAGAAATAACTGCTCGCGAAGAGGAGGCCGAAGGTCATCAGCGGCAGAGGCACCCCACCGCGCGTGCCGACATCGAGGAAGACGCCGAACAATGCCAGCACCTGCGAGGTCTGGCTTACAAACATGTAGTGGATGAAGACGTAGAGGACGATCAGGGTCACGTAAAGGGTCGTCCAAGACAGCCCGCCCAAACCCGACGCGAGGCGCTCGCCGACATAGCCCATGAAGCCGAGCTCGTTCAGCTGTCCGCTCATCGCGAAGAGGACTGCGAGCCAAAGGAAGGTCGCCAGCGTGTCGCCCTGCTTGGTGATGTCGTCGAGCGTGATCACGTTCGCGAGCAGCAGCACGCCAAAGCCCATGAACGCGACGCTGGTGGTGTTGAGGTTCAGCTTGTGGCCGAACACCCAGCCGGCGACCATGAAGACGAAGGTCACTGCCGTGATCCATTCGTCGCGTGACAACTTTCCCATCTCGGCCAGCTCCCGGCGCGCCCCTGCGGGGGCCTCGGGTGTCTTGCCCACGCCCGGCGGGAAGATTTTCGCGACGATCAAGGGCAAGGAGCCCGATCGCAATTAGCGAGGGCACCGATGAGGCCAGGAGCCACTTTGCGAAGTCGATCTTGAGTCCGGCTTTTTCTGCGATCTGAACGGCGATCGGGTTGGCGGAGGTAGCTGTCATCCAGAGCGCGGAAGAGATCGCGAGGCCCGCCATACTGCAGAACATCAGGTAGCCGCCAAGCCGGCGCCCTTCGGGTTCCTCCGGCTTGGAGCCGGCTCCCTTCGCCACGGAAAGCACGATTGGGAAAAGCACGCCGCCGCGCGCCGTGTTGCTGGGGAAGGCCGGCGCGATAGCCGCGTCGGTCAGCACGATGCTATAGGCGAGACCGATTGAGGAGCCGCCGAAGCGGCTCACCATAAAGAGGCTGATCCGACGTCCGAGACCCGTCTTCACCACCGCCTGCGCGACGATGAAAGCGATCACCACGAGTAGCACGCTCGAATTGGCGAAACCCGAGTACGCCTGTGCCGGCGTGATCGTCCCGGTGAGAACGATGGCCCCCACGGCGAGCATCGACGCCGTAAGAAGCGGGAACGCGCCGATAAGCACCGACGCAATCGCCGCGGCGAAGACCGCAAATAGATGCCACGCCGGAGCCGTGAGTCCGTCCGGGACCGGGCAGAACCAAATTCCGATCGCGATTGCGAAGGGCACCGCCTGCTTGCGATTCAATCCTAGTTTGGTCATTTGAGCAGAGCTGCGGGGCCGGGCAGAACACGGCCTTTCAATTCGATGGCGCGCCCCTGGATCGTGCCATCCTCGGCCTCCATCACCCACTCCCAGGAAAATTCGTACGAGCCCGTCGCGCCGGCGTATCGTCCCGTGCCACCCAGGAATTTTCCTGTGATGTGGTTCCGGTCCGCCGTGCCTTGACCCTGGACCTCGCTGAACACCTGGTCGCCGCGCTCATCCGTCCAGACGCTGCGGCCCACGAGCCCCGTCTCGCTATCGACAAGCGCAATTACCTCAGAGCGGAATCCTACGCCGGGACGATTTGGACCCGCGAGCAGCAACGTCCCGCTCAGGTCGATGATCGAGCCACGCCGTTCGCCGCCAAGGGAGATGGTTGTGCGACTACCTGTGGCATTCCAGGAGCCCGTGAATTCCAGCCATTCGCCGGACGCTTCGTGAGGCTTCGGCGATTCCGCCACCGGTCCGCAAGCCGTTGCCGCTATCGCCCAGGCAAGGAGAACGCAGGCCGATGTGAGGCGCGACCCGGTCGATTTTCGGTGAGATTGGATTGTGGCAGGATTCACGCGCTCACACGTTTGTTGTGGAGAATGATCATCCGCTCGGTTTTGCCAAGCATTGTTTTTGGGAGCGGTCTTTGCAGCGAGAAGGGAGGGGGCACCTCAGGCTGAGGGATGGAAGACGCCAGCAGGCCTAACGAGACAAAGATGAGTCACCGCTGGTGACGGTGAGCGCGGCAAACATCGGGAACTGCTTGATAAGATCAAAAGTCGACTTCATGACGGTCAGCTCCAGGGATTGGTTAGGCGGCGGATGTCCGTAACTAGCAAAGAAGGGTAATGAGAAAGAGGGCGATGCCGCTTAGAGCGGTGTTAAAGAACACGATTGAACGTAGTAGCCCGAAGCCAGCCGCGGCGGCCAGGACGTAGCCCACCCGTCCCCAGAAGTAGAGCTGTACTCCCCATAAGGTCAAGGCACCGTTACGGCCGGCGAGATGGGCTGCCAGAACGACGGCAACGAAGAAAGGGAAAGTTTCCATGAAGTTGGTGTATGCCTGGTCCACTCGATTTGCGACCCCGCGCAATGGAGGCACAGACTGCTCCCGGTTACCGGCTGTCCAGCGATAGCCGCGCTGAAAGCTGATGAGGTGGGAATCGGCGACCAGGTGAACGAGCCCCAGAATCACTGTGGCCGCTAGAAATCGAAGCTCGGTAGTCATGGTTGATGGAAATGCAGTTAACGCCTAACGAGAAAAAGATGAGCCACACTGGCGAAAGCACAGCAGGCTCCTAGTGACTTGTTGAACTACGGACAAGCTCATAGTCGGGGTGGGACAGTGCTGGCCCCATCCCATGGTTAGACTCCAGGGACAGATACAGGCTGGACTTTGAGGAAAAGGGACGAACTTCCATAATCGATCACGGCTTCGTGCGCCTCAAAAACGTCAGCGCCAAGGATAACCTCGACCGGGGACTCGCCTTTTTGAGCCAGAGATTGATTGACGTGGGTGAGGTCCAATGCCAACAAGGCGCGATACCGCGGCTGCACGTCACCGAGCGACAGCGTCGCGTCAGTGAGATGGAAAATCTCCAGTTGAGCGCCTCCGGCTCCGCCGCCCTTCATCTCGAGCTTCTTGAGCGTGAGCCCCAGTTCTCGCGCGCGTGCCAGGCTGACTACTGTGCTGGCGGCTCCAGTGTCGATGAGGACGGCGACAAAATGACCACTCAGAGAACCCGCGGTGTGGAAATGACCTACGCCGCTCCGAGAGAGAGCGATTCGTTGAAAGCCCTCCTGAGTGAGAAAAGCGGAAAGCGTCATAGGCGGAGAGGCCTAACGAGACACAATATCAGCAACCGTGCGAATGAGGAGCGATGTTCGCATGGTTTCAAAGCCAGGCACAAGTGCGGTGCACAGTTCGCTGTAGCGCACGGTTAGGTGACCTGGATTCATGATTTGGCCGCTTGAATGTCATTGGAATTCGGTTTCACGCGGAATCGACGGCGAAGATATTGAGCGATCCCACCTGAGTAGTTGGAGTCGTTGAACAAGTACTGCCGTTCTCGATGGGAGCAGTGAAATGCATGGTAACACCAGGCGATCTGTCACCCGTCATCAGGACAGAGTGAGTCGCCCGACCGATTGGCCCGTTACTTCTTCTTCTTGAAGAGCGGGAGAAATTGGCCGTAGCCTTCTTCCTCCAACTTCGCCACCGGGACGAAGTGCAGAGACGCGGAGTTCATGCAATAGCGCGTGCCTGTAGGCCCGGGTCCGTCGTCAAAGACGTGTCCAAGATGGGCGTCACTCTTTTTGGTCCGGATCTCGGTGCGCTCCCGCCTGCCAGTGGTGTCGGGTTTTTCCACCAGGGCTTCTTTCGCGACGGGCTGGGTAAAACTCGGCCAGCCGGTTCCGCTATCGTATTTGTCCAGTGAAGTAAAGAGCGGCTCGCCGCTGATCACGTCGACGTAAATGCCGGGTTCGTGATTGTCCCAATATTCATTCTGGAAGGGCGGCTCGGTGCCGCATTGCTGGGTAACGTAATACTGCTCTGCGGTTAAACGCTTGCGCAGTTCAGCGTCGGCCGTTTCCCTGTCATTAGTCCCGCTGTGAGCAGCGGCAGCTTTCGTTTCGTCATCTTGTTGAGCCATTGCGGAGCTAAGAATGAACAGTGTCACGACGATTGCAAGAACTGCGACGAACTTCCGGTGAAGTGTAGTATGCAAATACTCACGGCCACGATACGATGGCCCGCGAACGTTCTGGTAAGATGTCGATTCGATCATGAAAATACGGTTGCAGTGCAATTCGGTTCGATTGCGTTTGAAGCGAAGCGAAGTCGAACAATTCGCGCGCACGGGTCGCGTAGAGGAGAGAATCACTTTTGGCGAAGGCGTTGGGAATAGCCTTCTCTATCTATTAGAGATAGCCGAGGTCCCGGCCCCGCAGGCTCGGCTAACGGCAAACGGTGTCATCGTTCAAGTTCCCTCAGACATCGCTGCACGGTGGGCCTCCGGTGGCGACGTCGGTATGGAAGGCACTCAGACCGTAGGCGAGGAGGGCTGCTTGCACGTGCTTGTCGAGAAGGACTTTGCCTGTCTCGATGGCACAGATGAACAGAATGCCGATACGTTTCCGCATCCGCTGTCGGGAACGAAATGTTAGTCAGCTAACCATCTCGTCACGGTGACGAGATGCCGCGTGGCCGTCGTGCGCGAAGAGTTGCGTTTTTCGCTTCCGCATTTCGTCGGCAATCGCCCGGCCATCGCCGCCCTGAGCGTGCAGTTGCCGGATGATATTGTCGTAGCTCTGTTCGTCGCGGTTTTGGCTGAGCTTGAAAACATTCTCGATTTCCCGCACTTCGATCTCGAAAGCTAGGATCGCCTTAACCATCGAATCGACATAGGACTTTGGCAGGTGGTGGAAGAGAGCAGGGGAGTTATCATTTTTCTCGAAGTGGGCAGTGAGTTTTTCCAGAAGCAGTCGCAGTTCCGGTTCGTCGAGAAAGCGGATATTACCGCGGACATGCACGCTCATGTAATTCCAGGTAGAACCGCTTAGCGGGTTCGAATACCAGCTCGCGCTCACGTAGGTATGCGGCCCGGAGAAGACGCAAAGCGCTTGGCTGTTTCGCTGAAACGCTTTGTGATGATCCGTGTTTCGCATGATGTGCCCGCGCAGAAAGAGAGCTTCGCCCTCGCGCTCGTCGATTAAGACTGGCACCTGAGTTGCGACAGGCGCGCTCTCGCCAGCCCCAATCAACATGGCAAACGGATGATGCCGGATGAAATCGAGGACAATGCGTTGAACGCTCTCTTTAAAGTAAGGCAGGTCGTACATGATCTAACTCTGCGTGGGGATTAGAAAAAGGCCACATCGACTAGCTCAGGCTCAGAGCCGTATTGTGATGCTCAATGTCGGCCGCAACGGCCTCGTGAAATAAACAGACGCTCGACGCACACCGCGATCAACCGCGCCTGCATCTGCGCACGGGCTATCAGCGAAAACTCGCTCGGTGTTTCGATCGTCAATGCCTGCCGCGTGTGGTTGAGATAAAGCCAGATCGCCTCCGGGTAGATGTCGATTTTCGCCAACGCCGTCCGTCGCCGCATCCTGACCAACCCAGGTTTGGTGAACCGTCGCGTCTCGACAGTGCCTCGCGTATCGATGGGAAAGCCGGACGCGCGTGCCGCCGCTAGCAGTGTTTCGCCGAGATCGTCCCTGCGCCGCTCGCTGGTTTCGTAGAGGTAGAGCCCATTGGTGTCGTAGTCCTCGTGCAGTGTCAACGCGAGATCGAAGCGCCGACCGGTGAGAACTTTTTTCAACGCACCTACCGGAGGGTCGCTGTCGCGGTCGAACACGCGGTTGAGGTCAGTGCCGTCCGCGGCTTCGCGGCGGTTGTTGACGAGCCCCCACGGGTTCAAACACGGCACGAGAAAAAACGGCAGCGTCTTCTTCGCTTTCCCCCTCGGTTTGCTGATTGCCGGCAGATACCGCTCAGCCCAGAGAAGAAGTCCTTCCGTCGTGCCGGCTTCGTCGCCGTGAATACCGGCGGTAGCGTAAAGTCCGTTACAGTCGGCGGAGGCATTTGCGGGTCGGTAATCGAGAAAGTAAACGGTATAAGAGTCGGCTTTCGCGAGCGCGCGCAATGGAACTCCAGCCGCTCGCGCGACGCACCGCCAGCGAGCGATCAAGTGATGATAATTGTGGGCGTGCTGGAGTGCCGGGGTCATCGGTGCTCCTGTTCAGTTGTGCGCGCGGCGGATAACGCAACGTAGTTGTCGACGATGGAGTCGATGCTCTGATCGACATCGATGGCGATCCCGCGTTCATCGGGCTCGAGCGGCTCGAGCGTGGCGAACTGAGATGCCAGCAGAGATGCGGGCATGAAGTGTCCGGGCCGGTTGGCCTGCCGGTTGCCGATGATCTCGGGTGTGCCGGACAGATGCAGAAATTCGACGCCCGGGCAATGACGGCGCAACTGGTCGCGATACTTGCGCCGCAGCGCCGAGCAGCTAACCACCCCGCCGTCATCGCAATGCTGGGCGAGCCACTCCCCGATCGCTTCCAGCCACGGGTAGCGGTCGTCGTCGTCGAGCGGTTGACCGGCCGTCATCTTCGCGATGTTGGCGGGTGGATGAAAGCCGTCGGCGTCCGCGAACGGCACCCGCAGGCGCTGCGCCAACGCCCCACCGACGGTCGACTTGCCGGAGCCAGAAACCCCCATGACGACGGTCGGTGACGCCATTCCTCTACTTACCCGGTTGTGCTCGATGTCACACAGCCTGCCTTAAGTAGTCGTTCGATTGCAACGGCTTGGTTAGGCGCCTAACCACGGATCTTTTTCGCGAGCTCAGCGACTCGTTTGCCCTGGACACCGCAGATGGCCAGGTCTTCCGCAGTGGGCGCAAGCTCACCCTTCGGTCCGGCGGTGGTCGATGCGCCGTAAGGCGTGCCGCCGCGCCCTTCCGTGTGGAGCATCCCTTCGCTCGAATACGGCACGCCGACGATGAGCATCCCGAGATGAATCAGCGGAATCATCATTGTCAGGCAGGTTGTTTCCTGACCGCCGTGCGTGGTGGCGGTGGAGGTAAAGACGCCGGCAGGTTTCCCTTCCATCGCGCCCGCAAGCCAGAGGCTCGCAGTCGAGTCGATGAGCGCCTTCATGGGCGCGCACATGTTGCCGTAGCGCGTCGGCGAACCGAGCAACAGTCCATCGGCTTCGCGCAGGTCATCGAGGGTGCAGGGCTGGATGTCTTTTTGGTCCTTCCAGATTTTCGTGGCGTAGCCGTCGCCCGCTTCGAGCTCTTTCTCGACGTGGGGAAATTCCGGCGCGCGACGGAAGACGGCCTCGACTCCAGCGACGGATTTGACGCCAGCTTCGATTGCTCGCGCGAGCTGCAAGGTGTGGCCGTAGGTGGTGTGGTAAACGACGAGGACTTTCATGGATCGAAGTGGAGCAGGACGATGAGCGAGCCCAAATCGGACCTTAGCCCTATGCCAAATTTCGGCACGCAGAGCGGACGCAAAAAATTGCGTGTTCGGATCTGGTTTTTCTTGCCGGAATGGCGGGGATGTGTTCGATTGAACATATGCGATACCTCAGGCGGCTTCTTACTCTTTTTCACCGGACGCGGCCCCGGCCTCAGCAGCTCGAGCTACCATTCCACGTCAAAGCCTCCCGTCGCGGTGCCCTGCTGGAGAGACGCGGCCGGGCCCGTTAACCCGATGGCCGACGACCAGTTCATTGTCCCGCTACGTCAGGCGCTCGAGCAGGTGCGCGACCGGCTCGACACCATCATTATCCGCCTTAAGACCCACGAGGAACCGCGCTTTATGCGCTGGCGCTGCACCGTCTGCGGCCACATCAAACACTTCACCCGGCCCATGCCGGCCCACGTCGCCCCGCCCTGCCCGAAGTGTAAAGGAGCAGAGTTTCAGGCCATGCCGTGACCGCTGGCTGAGGTCGACCGCGAAGGGAACTTGCATCCGTCCCGGTTAACTTATAAACGACGGGAATGAACCGCCTCCAGTTGGGCGACAACCTCCAGCGGCTGCGCGATAGGATAACATCATGAAAGAAAGCATTCGTAACCGTCTGCCGGGCACGATCAAGAGCATCGTTTCCGCCAAGGTAATGAGCGAAGTCATCATAGAAACCGGAGCTGGAGACGTCGCCGCGGTCATTACAACTCATTCTATGACAGAGATGGGGCTGCGAGAGGGTGACGAAGTGTTCGCTCTCATTAAAGCTACCAATGTCTCTGTCTCGAAGTAAGCGAAACAGTTCCTGACTACCAAACACAACATATGAAGAGATTAGTTATCCTTGTCGCTGCGATGCTGCTCATCGCCAACGCGCGGGCTGAACAGCTCACCGTCCTCGCCGCCTCCAGCCTTACCGATGCAATGAAAGAGATCGCCCCACTCTATCAGAAAGAGACCGGAAACGAGATGCGCCTTAGCTTCGGCGCCTCCAGCATGCTGGAACGCCAGATTGAGGAAGGCGCTCCGGCGGACGTCTTTCTTTCCGCCGACGAGCTGAAAATGGATGCTCTGGAAAAGGCCGGGCTGCTCGTGCCCGGGACCCGGCGTACGCTGCTTGGCAATACCCTGGTCATCGTCATTCCATCCGACAGCTCGTTGCAGATCCATTCGGCCGCCGACCTCGCGAATAACAACGAGATTAGGAGAATCGCCATCTCACAACCCTCGGCCGTACCCGTAGGAGTCTATTCCAAGGAATACCTGACCAAGCTCGGCCTGTGGGAGAAAGTCGAGAGCAAAGTCGTCCCGACGGAAAACGTCCGCGCTTCGCTCGCGGCCGTCGAAAGCGGCAATGTGCAGGCCGGTTTCGTTTACAAGACCGACGTGCTCATTTCCGACAAGGTAAAGTCTGCCCTTGAGATCCCCGCAACCGAAGGACCAAAGATCCGCTACCCCGTCGCCGCGCTTAAAGGAACCCACGACTTGGAGGCGGCGAAGAAGCTTGTCGATTATCTCAGAAGTGAGGCGGCCCTCAATGTTTTCAAGAAATACGGTTTCAAGGTGGCGGAGTAATCTGGGATTGCGTCAAACCCTTCATCCGCCCAAGCCCGCCCGCGTGGCCCCGCACCTGTCCGGAGGGCAAAGGAGCGGAGTTCCAAGCCGTGCCGTAGGGCATTGGGTCAGAATGCAGGAAGATTGAGAAATGGAGAAAATGCCGAGAAAAACATCGCGCAAACCTCCTCTCTCAACACTCAACGAATAACTCTCAACCTTCCTAACACCCGTTAGGCATCGCCGGTAGGAACGATGTTGGCGGATTCCACCATCAAGATGACCGCTCGCTCCGGGGCGCGGGTGCGGTGAACGACGCTCTTTGGCACCACGAACCCTTGCTGTGGTTGCAGATCGATCGATCGATTTTCGAGATCGATAATGAAATGCCCTTCCAGGACAAAGAAAAACTCGTCGTCATGGTCGTGCTTGTGCCAGTGATACTCGCCTTGCATCACCCCTAGGCGAACAACCGAATCGTTTACCTTGCAGAGCGTCTGGTTATACCACGCGTCCGTGCAGGCTTTCACCAGTGACGGAACGTCCACCAGGCTAAGGGCCGGAAATTTAATATTCAGGTGGGTCGTATATGGGAACTTTTGTGGATCACTCATGATAAGCGTAGATGACGAGGCCTAACATAATAAGCGCAGCCGACCGCTACGCAGGCCATGCTTAACTCGCGTTAGGCGAAACGTTGTCCTTACTGTATCCTTCTTACTGCCGGACGAATTCTTCCGCTGTCTTGAGATAGGTGTCGCCGCCAGCCTCCGTGTGATCAACGCCGGCGGCGATCAACACACTGCCGTCTAGCAATCGCACGGCCGAGTGTCCATGCCGCGGAATGCTCAGTTGGGCAGGCGAAGTAGTCCAGGTGCCGGTAACCGGATTATAAACTTCGGCGGTCGCCAGTGAGTTCTGGTCGCTCCCCGCCCCGCCGGCCGCGAGGACGCGACCATTCGCCAGCAAAGTAGTCGTATGTAGCACTCGCGCCTCGACCAGGCTACCGGTGGCACTCCAGTTACCGGTGTCGGGGTCGAATACCTCGGCGCTGGCCAGGATGACGGTCTGAAACTGAGAATCGAGATACGCACCGCCGGCAACAAGCACACGGCCATCCGTTAGCCGCGTGGCCGAATGGAGAAAACGCGGATCGGTCAGGCTACCTACCGCCGTCCATTGGCCGGTCGCGGTGTGGTATACCTCAGCGCTGGTCGTCGCCAGAAGCAGGTGTGTTAATCCTGCAACCACTAACACGTCTCCGTTGGGGAGCAGGGTCGCGGTATGGAAAGCCCGGGCCTCGATCAGGTTTCCCGTCTGGCTCCAAGTGCCCGTCGCAGGATCATAAAGCTCCGCGCTGCCGAGATCTTTCGTCGCGTCGGTTCCACCAGCGAGGAGGACTTTGCCGTTCGGCAGCAGGGTCGCAGTAGCGCCGGCGCGTTTGGTCACAATAGGATTGCCTGTGAACGTCCAAGTGTCAGTAGTTGGATCGTATAACTGGGCCGTCGAATTAAATGGGGGATATTCGCCTCCCCCGGCCACAAGGACCTTTCCATTGGAAAGCAAAGTAGCAGTAAAAGAGCGGCGGGGGTGGCCCATATTGGCAGCCGGGCTCCAGCTTTTGGTCGTCGGATCGAACAATTCCGCATTACCCGTAGCCCGGATACTTTTGTCCTGTCCGCCGGCGAGAAGCACCCTGCCGTCGGCGAGCAGGACCGCCTGTTGATCCAGGCGCGGAGTAACAGGTGGCCGGCGCGAATGAAACGTCCGGGAGCGGCAACGCCCGGTTGCACCGCGCATAGCACGCCGCCCAGGCAACAGATCACGATCCACTCGCGAGAAGAGAACAACGAAGTCTTTTTCTGCATAAGTTGTTGTGCTTTCATCATGCGCTCAGCGTGTGGGAGCGCAGCGCGCGAAGTCAATCTTTTATTGTTGCTTGTGCCGGTCATACTCGCCGTGCATCACTCCCAGGCGAATACCGAATCGTTCACCTCGCAAAGCACGCGCCCGTGCACGCTTTCACCAGTGACGGAACGTTCGTCAGGCTAAGGGCCGGAAACCCACTATTTCATGTGTCTAAGTTGAGCCTTTAACGCGTTTGTCAGTGCTTTCTTTCGTGAAGTAAGATCCTTAAGGTTCGCAAAATGGGCTAGTCTCCTGCCGTCGGGATAATCTCCTTCAAGAAGCCCCGATTTATCGTTGGCCCAATCACCGCGCCAAAATACGAGACGAAGGCAGTCTTTCCGGTAGAAATTGAACACCACCAGGTGCCGGCGATATTCCTTCGGGTTGAACGGCTCCATCGGGCCGACATAAAAGAACGCCGGAGCGTTCCATTTGATCTCTTCACCAATGGCTGGGTCAGCGGCCAGGATTGCTCGCCTTAGTGCTTCCGCCAGATCAGCCAGCGGGTGCTTCAGCGCCTTCATGAAGGCGTCGACTGCCGCGGGATCAGATGGCTTTGTCGTTTGGTTCTTGCGAAGCATGACGTCTCTGACTCCTGTTAGCGCCTAACAAGACACAAGGTCAGCGACCGCGCCAATGGAAAGGACTGGCAAACCCTGACACAGACAAAAAGGCCGAAGACTGGGCGAGTGCGGGAGTGAATCAATGGAGCAACTTGGGAGTTGCGACAGCAGACGGACAAGCCGCGAGGGCAGCGGTAAGTGAGCGGCAGCGAGCGAATCAAAGCGCGGCGGCGGCACAAGGCGGGCTTAACTGCGAATGAGCTCATAAGCAAGCTGGCGGCATTGGCTTCGTCGCATGCTCAGACGGCATGGCTGGTAGTAAGGAGGTCGTGAACAAAGACGTCCGGCTCGGAGGGCGAGACAACGACGCTCCGTCTGCCAAGTCGCAGCACAACCGTGCGATTCGGATCTGTCACAAAAGCCCGGTAACTTCCAAGAAGAGTATTGTAGTACCAGCCGCTGAAGGAAAACAGTCCACCGATACCAAGCGTGCGTACGCTCCAACGCATCGCCCTTGGCTCAACCTGTGCGGAGCGCAAATCGGTAAGCGGCAATCGAGTGGTCCAGAACAGGCGATGAACCAGAAGCGCGTCGAAGGTAACTGTGTAACTTCGGATCGTAAAGAGCAGGCCACACAAGACGACCGCAAGTGGAAGAACCGCAAACCAACACGTCGCCGCGGGCAGCGACCGCCATTGCGGCTCCGATGCAAATAAGCGTGGCGAACGCAGACAAGTAAATCAGTGACTTACTCCAGGGCGCTGTGTAGTGTTTCATCGTCGTGTCCTTCCGCGTGGACTGTGGTGCGGCCTAGCGAGAACAAGACCACCTGCGGCGGGCTGGCGCGCAATGCCGCTTTCTCTCAACGCTCATTTAATAACTCTCAACCTTCTTAGTGATTGATTCGGTCTCTCATTTCGCGGGGAAATGAGCCTTACAGTCTACAGCAAACCAGTCGTGACTTTGTTCGAGATTCGACGGGACACGAAAACGGCCATCAAGTTACCGGCAGGACCGATTTATGAGGACGAAAGCGTATCCCCTCAAATAGCCAGCCATGACGAGGTCCTGTTTTCCGTCGTGATTAAAGTCGCCGGCGGTAACATCATAGGGATAGACACCTTTGGGTGGCACTGCCAACGCCTGCGCGGAACCGAACAGGCCGGTGCCATCGCCCAACGCGACCGCGACCGTGTTGTCGGAATAAGTCACTGTCGCAAGATCCAGGTTACCATCGTTGTTCAGGTCCACCGCGACGATACCCTGTGGGCCTCCCACAGCAATCTCCTGCCCGGCGGTAAAGCTGCCGTCGCCATTCCCGAGATAGACACTGATATGGTCGCTGGAGCCGATGTTATATACCGTGACCGCCAGGTCCAGGCGCCCATCATGATTAAAATCACCCGCCGCGACCTCGCCCGCATTGCTGCTTAAGAGATAGGTGTGGATCGTCGTGAAGCCTCCCATTCCATCCCCGTGTAGGATTCTCAGGTCCTGGCTACCATAGTTTGCGATCGCGAGATCGAGCTTGTGATCCCCATTAAAATCCCCCACCACAATCCCGCTCGGTGTCGCTGTGGCCGGGAATGTCGCCGGCGCACCAAACGTTCCTGTCCCGGTCCCGAGCAGAATGTCCACATTGCCGCTCATATTGTCTGTCACCGCCAGGTCCAATTTCCCGTCGCGGTTAAAGTCAGCTGTCACGATCTGCGAAGGAGAACCTTCCGCCGGGTAAAGAATCGGCGGAGAAAAGGTTCCGTCTCCGTTGTTCAGCATAATGGCGACGCCGGAGCCAACCCCATCGATCCCGGCGGCCACCGCCAGGTCTGGAAAGCCATCGCGATTGAAATCGCCCACGGCGACGTCGTGGGGATAAATACCGGCGGCAAAATTATTCGGACCGGTAAAATGACCGGTTCCGTCACCGTAATAGACCACCACCAGGCCAGCCGCGTTCGCCAGGACGAAATCGAGGTTGTTATCGCGATTTAGATCTGCCGTTGCGACATGGAGGGGTTGACCGCCGGTGACGAAGGTTCCGTCAGGGCGAAAACTGACCGTGTCACAGTCCGCCGCGGCGTGAAGCCGAAGCGGCACACTTAGCAAACCCACTAACAACAGCAGGCGTCCCTGACATTTAGTGAGACGATTACCGACACTTTCCTCGCTCGAACGATTGAGACCGAAGTTTGGATCTGCCCTCATGAAACAAGGTTGCTAGGTCCCTGGTTTTAAAAAGTCAATTCTATTCGGTCACAACCAAACATCCGCCTTACGGAAACCTTGCCTTACACCGCCAAACCGCGCATACGGTCCTCACTGACCCCTTTTCGGAAGTCGCGAATCATGTCGAAAATGTTTGTTGAATACCGACGCGTCGTTCATAAGACCTAACGAGAACAAGACCATTTGTGGCGAGCTGGAGCGCAATACCGCTTTCTCTCGACATTCATCTAATAACTCTCAGCATTCTTATTACACTGTCTCGCGGCCGGCTCGATCGCAGGATTAGGCCTTTTGTGATCGCATGCAGGCCGCCCAACGAAACAAGATCAGCGACCGCTTGACGAGAGCGAGCGTTGCTTCACTTCATCTCTCGTAATTTATCCTTTAGTCTTGCCGCGGAGTGATCCACGGTGCGCTGCATTGCCCAATTAGATGTTGTCCACCGTTACCGTTTCGACCCACTGCGCGCGCCAGGCAGGGGCATTGAATGGGTCGGCAAAGTATTGGGTTTCATGCGCCACTTTTCCATCGCGAAACTCCATCATGCTCACGGTGTAGACGCGCTTGCCTTCGTAGATAATCGCGTACTCGGTGATCCAGAGATTGCCCTGTCCCACGATCCGGCGGACCGAAAATCCCGATGGCCTCCCAGGATGATGACTACGAAGCGCCTGCAGGTTACTCCGACCGCGAATTATCTCGCCCGATTGTGGATACTCACACACGACGTCATCTTGGTAGATTTGATGTTCGGCAACTTGATCACCCGCAGCAGACGCTGCCCAATGCCGATCAATCGCCATCCGAATGTTCTGCTCTTCCATTAGCGGCCTCCTTTAGCGTTTACTGTTCATGACACTGAACTTCGTCGTCATCTAACAAGACGCAAGATGTCAGCGCGCACGAGCGAGCGCGGCTAGGTGCTGAATAACTGAACTGAGTAACATAATAGAACGCGGAGCGGCCCGCAGTTCGCTGCGACCCTCGCAACGCATTACGCTTGGTGCCGAACGATAACGTTTTCTCGTAACAGTTGCGTTACCGACCTTGTGTTGCGCTCGCAATGGTACTCTCCTAGGAGGAGATCAAACACAAAAAGGACGCTCATGAAAACTCGAAACGCCAAGCCTGAGACCGCTGGCTCAATCGCTTCCACATTTAGTTATACGACCAATCATTAGACAACATTTCAGCTTGCTCGCCCTGGCGCAGGTTTGTCTTGCGCTTTTTGCAGCGATGCCCGCCACTAGCAATGGTTCACAGCCGCTCTCAAGCGACGCCACCGCTGAGAGTGACATGACGCGTCCCGCCGATGGGCAATGGCTGCCTACCGGCAATCTCCACACGGCCCGCGATATACACACAGCGACATTGCTTCCGAACGGGCTCGTCCTTGTCGCAGGTGGTCTTAATAGCCGTTCGGTCGAATCCCGGAGCGCCGAATTGTACGATCCGGCGAGCGGGACGTGGACTGCGACGGGGAGTCTCAACGAGGGGCGTTTTTATTACCCGGCGACTTTGCTGCCCAACGGCAAAGTCCTTGTGGAAGGTGGAGATGGCCTAAGCGGTGAGCGCGCGAGCGCCGAACTTTACGATCCAGCCACTGGAACCTGGACTCTCACGGGGAGTCTCCACGTCGCACGCCAATTACATTCGGCGACCTTGCTGCCCGACGGCAGGGTGCTTGTGGCCGGAGGGTTTGATAGCAATAATTTGATTACTGCCAGCGTGGAACTATACGATCCGGCTACGGGGACTTGGACCGTCGGTAACAGTCTCAAGACCCCACGCTTTACTCACACGGCGACGTTGTTACGCAACGGCAAGGTGCTTGTGGCGGGGGGATTCGGTGGCAGCGGCACTTTAGCGAGCTCGGAATTGTACGACCCGACGACGGGAACCTGGACAGATACCGGAAGTCTTAACACCCCACGCGTTACTTACACGGCGACCATGCTGCGCGACGGCAAAGTACTGGCTGTAGGTGGAATTAATAGTGACGGCATTATCTCGACGACGGAGCTCTATGATCCAAGGACCGGGATTTGGACTACGACCGGCAGTCTCAACACCGCACGCTACGCGCACACGTCGACCCTGCTCCGCAACGGCATGGTACTGTTGGCCGGAGGACTCGGTTTAGACGGCCAAACCTCCAGCGCAGAACTGTATGATCCCGCGAGCGGGAGTTGGACTGCCACCGCTGATCTTAACAGCACACGGCCACATTGCTGCCAAATGGTGTCGTCCTTGTCGCCGGTGGACTCGAGAATAGTTTCACGGCTCTGCGGAGCGCGGAACTGTTCAGACAGCGATGAGGATGAAGGCATCGGCTCGCTCGCGGACATGAATCTCCGCCGGATTCATTGGGTGATCGTCGGCGGTGAATCCGGACCGCTTCGCGCCCGATGGAGATCGAATGGGTGCGAGAATTCTTCCGTGCCTTTCGGAACTAGAAGGTCCCTTTCTTCGTTAAGCAATGGGGCGGTGTGCGCAAAGACCTGACCGGTCGTTTGCTCGGCGGCCGAACCTACGACGAGATGCCCGATCGTATCGCCGCGTAAATCTTGGATCCCGATCGGGTCAACCTGCGGAGAGCGTGCCGGAACGGTGTCAGTCTGTCCTCGCGTTCTAGTATTTCCCGCTCTAGTACTGCAGTCCGGTATCGCCATCGCAGGTTGCATAACGAATAAAGGGTGGCCCGTGGCCTTCCGGCGTTAGGCACGTGCTATTCGTTAGGGCGCGTGCAAACCTTGGTCCATCGTGCTGAACATCTAGTTCTTGGTCGTTTCACCAAAGGAGTAAACACTGCCGATCAGCGTCGGGACTCTTAAGTATCACTGTTATACCCGATGGAGGCGGTGCAAGGATGATGTTAGTTTCCCGCTGAAATGAAGAAAGTCATCAGCCGCGCTTCTGTTGATTCCTTTTCTCGGCATGGCGACGGCGGCGGAAAAGCCGGAACCGGATTTCGATGTGCATGCGGCCGAGCGCTTCGCTCGTCTCGCGCTCGCCTGCGTAAACAAGGAATATCCCAATCACATCAGTCATGTCCTGAACAGCGAGGCTGATGTCGCTGCACCGTGCAAGTTAACGCCGGCTTTTTGTGGCTGTTACGATTGGCATTCGTCGGTGCACGGTCACTGGCTGCTCGCGCGACTGGCCCGCACCTTTCCCGATGCCACGTTTACGCCGGCGGCGCGTGAAGCTTTGGAGCAGAGCCTAACGAGTGAAAAGATCGCGCAGGAGGTGACTTATCTGAACGGCAAAGGTCGGAGCAGTTTCGAACGGCCCTATGGGCTTGCCTGGCTGCTGCAACTTTCCGTCGAGCTACGGGAATGGGATGATCCATTGGCGAAAAAACTGGCGACCAATCTGCATCCGCTGGAAATGGCGGCGGTTGGCCGGCTTTCTACCTGGCTGCCAAAGCTCTCGCATCCGGTGCGGATCGGTGAGCACGACCAAACTGCTTTTGGCCTCGGCTTGATGCTCGATTACGCGCGGAGTAGCGGGAACGAAGAGTTCGGCAAACTGGCGGTGGACGCGGCGCGGCGATTTTTCCTGGCCGACAAGAACGCGCCGCTGGCTTATGAACCTTCTGGGGAAGATTTTCTCTCTCCGGTTCTCGGTGAGGCCGATGTGATGCGGCGCATTCTTCCGCCTAACGAGTTCGCGAAATGGCTGAGTGACTTTCTGCCGCAGATTCCGCGGCAGACGAAGACGGATTGGCTGCCGGTGGCGGTATCGCCTGATCCGAGCGATCCCAAGCTGGCGCACCTCGACGGTTTGAACCTGAGCCGAGCCTGGATGTTGGAAGGGATCCTTTCGGGATTGCCGCCGGATGATCCGCGCCGGCCGGCCCTGACAGCGACGGCAGCGGTGCATCGGCGTGCGGGGCTCGCGGCCGTGACCGGCGAACACTATGAAGGCGGGCACTGGCTGGGCAGCTTTGCCGTTTACCTAACGACTCGACGTGGCATCGTGGCGTCGCCCGGTGTCGTTCGTTAGGCAATGGCCGCCATCCGAGCGGTGCTAAAGCAGCAACGGTGAACCCCAATCGCCTTTGCGCCAAGTGAGGGAGGTCGCGGTCACGAGCTTCTGTGAGTCGTTAGGCAAATGGGCCAGAAGAGCGTTGCGCCGTGTCTCGTCCAGCTCTCCAAAGATGTCATCGATCAGGAGCAATGGCGGATGGACCGTGCTGTCCTGGGCGAAGATTTTCGCCTGGGCCAGCTTCAGGGCCAAAGTCGCGGTGCGTTGCTGGCCTTCACTGGCAAACTGCGCCGCCGGTCGTCCTTCTATGAGAAGCTGAAGATCGTCCCGGTGTGGGCCTACAGTCGTTAGGCGGAGTCGCGCCTCGTCGACCCGTGAACGCTCGAGGTGCGCGGCGAAGTCTTCGTCGTTTCCAGGCGCGTATTCGAGACTGAGTTTTTCATTTTCTCTGCTGATCGCGCGCTGGCTCTCCTCCGCGCCGGGCGCAAGTCGCCTGACGATTTCGGCTCGCATTTCGTGCAGCAATGTTCCTGCGCGCACCAGCGGCTCCGTGTAAGCCACCAGCTCGCGCGGTCGTGGCTGAGCTGACTTAAGGAGTGCGTTGCGCGAACGCAGCGCTCGCTCGTACGCGCGCAAAGCAGGTCGATAACGCACGTCGATTTGAGCTCCAATGAAATCGAGAAAACGCCGGCGCAGCTCGCCGGGTCCGCGGACCAAATCGAGATCGGCATTGGCAAAGGAAACGACCGGGACGAGTCGCAGGTACTCCGCAAGATCACGCTGCTCGACGCCATCGAAGGCAACTTTGCGGCGAAGCGGGCTGTAATAGAATTGCAGCAAATGGCCCTCGACCTCTCCCGAGAGAACAAACGAGCGCTGACCGATCCGGATCGCTGGCGCCAGACTCGACGAGCGCTGCGATTGCAAACGAAGGAGAACGCAGGCGGCCTCAAGCAGGGTCGTCTTTCCACGGCCGTTTGGCCCCACGATGAAGTTGAACCCAGGCGAAAATTCGACCGAGAAAGCCTCGAAGCAGCGGAAGTTGCGCAGTTGCAGAGTGCGCAGCATCACGCCTTCACAGGTTGATCAGTTCGAGGCGGCTCGCCATCTGTGCGTCGGCGGCTTGGGGCGGATAGAAGTGCCCGTCGATCGGCGTGACATCGGCGGGCGAAATTCCGACTGCGGCGGCGATGAAATTATGATTGGCGAAAATTCCGTTGGTTGCATCCATCCCGATCCAGCCGGCCCCGGGCAGGTAAACCTCCGTCCAGGCGTGAAGCGAGCCTTCCGCTCGCCGCTCCTTTGCATCCTGCGCCTCGCGCAAGTAGCCACTCGTCAGGCGCGCGGCCAGTCCGAGCTGCCGCAGCACCGCCGCGAGCAGGAGGGCGACATCGCGGCAAGCGCCGCGGCCGGTTCGCAAAGTCTCAGCCGGGGGGCGAGCCGGCCCATTTTCGCGCCGCTCATAACCGATGCATTCGTGAAGCCTGTGGTTGAGGTCGGTCAGCGCGGCGACGGTGGATTGTGGCGAAGCGGTCGTGGGGAATTTCCAGCAGGGAACCTCGAGCGGCTCGTCGGTTTCCAAGGCTTGAAACGGCGCGAGCAGGCGACGCATCGCCGCCGGATAGCTAAAGGGCAACATCGCCGCCTCGTTCGGGAGCAGGAAGTCGAAGGGGTTTTTTTCCGACAACTCCAAATCCAACTCGAGTGCGAAGCCCAGTTCACGCGCAGGCTCCTCGTAGGTACAGGCGGCGACGCAATTATCGAAAATGTCGCGGCCGAAACGGATGTTCGCATCTTTGTTCGTCTCGAAACTCATCCTTCGGACTCGGGTGAAGAAATCTCCGCGCGGGAAGAGCCGGATCTCGTGGCGCGAAAAGTTGGCCGGCTCCGAGTAGCGATAGGTGGTTTCGTAACGCACGCCGAGTTTCACGAAGCAAACGGTAGGGCCGGGACGAAGTTTTTTTCAACCGTGCCCGCTAAAATTTCTTGCGCCGCGAGGTTAGGCCGCTTATCGCGACACTCGAATTTGAACGATTGTTCTGGGGGGAACAGCCGCCCTTCATACCCATCGGGTGTGGGGGGCGGTACCTTTTTGGGGTGATGAAGTCGCAACCAGAGGGCAGTCCGGAAGATCGAAGGACACGTCAACTTGGATGCCCCCTGGCCCTCCTGCTTATTCTTCTCATTCTCGCGCTTCTTGCCGGCTTCGTTTTTTACCGACTGGAGACCTGGCCGCGGCGGACGGCGAGTCAGAGCGTGGCGGAGCTGGAAAGGGTCGGACGCGACGCGCGGGATACCTTGGTTAAGCTGGCGCACCTTCAACCGCGCGTGACGGTGAATAACCGCGTTTATCTCGAGCAAACCAGCACGGTGGCGGAACTGGCTGTGCTCACGCGCAAAGTCGAGGTCGAGCACGAGATGTTGCACACCTGGGCCGGGAGCACGAAACGAATCAAGCTTCAGGGCACCTTCCTGGTCAAGGCGGGCTTCGATCTGCGCAAACAATTTGCAGTGAACCTTCAGCCTAACGAAATCACCATCCAGCTTCCGCACGCCCAGATTCTCTCCGTCGAACAGGAGAGCGTGGAGGTAATGGCGTTGGAGAACGGATTCTGGAACCGCATCTCACCGGCCGATATCGAAAGTGAGCTTGGCGTTTTACCACAGCTTGCGCGCGAAAAATCGTCTGGAATGCCGGCGGCGGCAGAGGATTCTTTCAAGCGCGAGCTCCTGGAAAAATTTCACCCTCCGCAGCCGGTTCGTGCCATCTTTCCGGCGCCCTCGCCCAGCGGATAGGTCTCGTTAAGCGTGGCGCGTTCATTTGAAGTCGCTTCGCAAACGTTTCCTGCTCCTAATCCTAGGCCTGCTACTGCTGGCCGGGCTCGATTTTCTTCTCGCGCCGGTGGTGGTACCGTTCGGGATTCGCCTTTGGCTGCGGTGGGCAGCCCAGCAGGAAGGCTTGAGCGCCGAGATCGGAAAAGTGGAGGCGCCTTTTCTGCATGAGGTGACGATCGCAAGCTTGCGTCTCAAATCCGCGCCAGGTTCGTCTCGGGAAATTTCAGTCGACGCGCAAAGCATTCGAGTAGATCTCAATTTTCGCACTCAGTTTTTCACGCACCGCGGCGCCTTCCTTCGCTCGATCGAAGTCGACCGGCTGACCGGCAAAGTGCAGACGGCTGCGCCCGCCAATCCGAAATCGAAATTCGACTGGCGAGAGTTTGCACGACTACTTCCGGGCAATTTCCGCATCGGGAACGGCGACTTCGATGTCGCGACCGGCGCAACCGAGATTAGCTTTCGCGGCGTCGCTTTGTCAGCGAGCGCGATTGAGTCCGGCAAATTTTTTGCGCAACGGCTCTCCGTCAGCTCGCCCGTTTTACGACAGACTTTTCGCGACTTACGCGGCGCGACTTCGTGGGAAGGAGAGCGCCTGACGATTGCCGGAATTCCGCTCGTGCGCGGCCTCGACCTGGAGGCGCTCACCGTCGATCTCTCGCGAGTAGGCCGAGGCCGGATCGCGCTCGACGTGCAGCTCGACGCCTATGGCGGGACGCTGCGCGCCAGCTTCCAGGGACGCGAACGGGAGAAATTCGAATTCGATGTTGCCGGCTCCGCGGCCAACATTTCCCTCGCCCAAATCTCAAAGGCGATCGGCTTTTTAGAGCCGGTTTCCGGGGCTGTGCGCGCGTCGAAGTTTACCTTTCGCGGAAATCCCGGGGAATTCCTGGATGCGACCGCTTCTGTCTGGATGGAGTTGAGCGGCTTCGCCTGGCGCGCGCGACGGGCCGACAGCATGATGCTGGGCGCGACCTATTACAATCGCCGCCTGGAAGTCGATCAACTTTACGTGCGGCAGAGCGAGAACGCGCTGACAATTAACGGCGAACTGCTCTGGCCAAAACAGCGTGATTGGACGCAGCTGCCGTTTCGCGGGCAGGTCAACGCGACCATTTCCGACCTGGATAGCTTTTCACAACTGTTTGGGGCGAGGATTGGCGATTTCACGGGCGCGCTCATCGCGCAAGGCGATCTCGATTCGCGCGCGCCGCAAGCGCACGGTCGGCTGAAACTTCAAGGCAAGGATGTAAAGTTTCGCGGGGTGACGGTGGGTTCGTTAGGCGCCTCGCTTCAACTCAAGGGCCGCGAGATCACGCTCGAGAATTTGGACGCGCGCCACGTCGAAGATTTCCTGCGCGGGAGTGGCAGCATCGACCTCGCCGCGCCGTATCGTTTCGCCGGCCGTCTCACCGGCGCAATTAACGACCTTGGAGCTTACGCGTCGCTTCTTCCGGAACCGATGCGCGCTGCGAAAATCGCGGGCGGCGCGACGTTCGATTGGCAGGGCGACGGAACGCTCGCGGCGCATTCCGGAACCGTGCAACTGTTTGCTCACGGTTTGCAGTTGCCGGTCGCGCCGCTGCGCATGCCGCTCGACGTCACTCTCGAAGGCAGCTATTCGCCGCAGGACATTTTCTTTCGCAACTTCCAGCTGGCGAGCGAGCGGTTGTCGTTAGGCGGGTTCCTGATGCTCGGCAGCAACTTCACCGAACTGCAGGCAATCCAGCTCACTCTCGACGGTGTGCCGCGCGCGAGCGGGACCGTTTTTCTCCCGTTCGGGATGAATCAGTGGCTCACGAGCGGCAGTTGGCTATCGGCTTTCGATGAGGCGCAGAAGTTCGACGTTGACCTCGCCATCGATCATCTCGATCTCGCTGCCTTTGCCACCGCTCTCGGCGAAAAGAGCGCCACCAACCGGGTGCTCACGGGGAAGTTAGCTGCGTTTGGTCCACTGCGGACGTTACAGGTCACGACAAACTGGCGGTTGGAGAATTTCGGCAAGGGGTCGCAGCCAGATCCCATCGACTTTTATGCTCACTATGCCGGCGGGGGCATGGACGCCGAGGCCACGGCTACGTTCGGTGTCTCGTCTCCAATCACGATGCGCGCCTGGCTTCCCTTGCGGCTGGAAAAGGCCCGCATGGCCAACGGCACAATCCTCGACCGCGAAGCTCCGTTTTCCTTTAGCCTCGAATGTCCGGCGCTTTTTCTTGAAACTCTGCCTAACAACTGGCGATATGGAGCGGAGCGGGGATTGCTCACTGGCGCGATCTATTTCTCAAAAAATCTCAACCGACCGGAAATCAGCGGGGAAACACAACTCCTCGATGTGCGCGTGAAACTGCCGCCACCGTGGCCCCAGGTGGAGGAATTGAATACACAAATCCGATTTGGAAATACTGTCGCGGTCATCGAGCCGCTGCATTGCACGTTCGGCCCGACCCCGTTGGAATTGCGCGGTCAGTTGAGCGTCGGTCCGGGCAGATTTCATCTTAGCCTCGAACCGCAATCGGAAACGATGCTGGTGGCGAGCGCGCCAACGGAGGGTGGTAATCTTTCCGCGATCCGCGTCCTCAGCGGCACGACCGAGAGGGAAGGGGAACAATTGAAGAAAGTGTCGGTGCAAGGGACGGGCTGGCCAGCGACGGCTAGCCTGACGATTTCGAGCGAGGAAAATTCCCTTCCGCGTGAACGAACCTATTTCCTCGATCCAAAGACCATGCGGAGTAGTCCGCTCCTTTTGCGAGTAGTCCTGCCAAAGAAAGCGGAGGGATTCGATTTGCACACCGGGCAACCTGGGCGGGCGGAAGGTATTTGGCCCTAACGAACAGCGTGCGCCCTTTGCGGGTCCGACCTAGTGATAAACAAACCCGGTTGCGGTCACGACCTGGCCGTCTCGAAGGAGTGCGGTGTGTTTCTGCGCGCCAGTGTAGGCGCCAAAGAGGTTGCGGGCGTTGACAGAGAAGTCGACCAGGAAACCCGAAACGACCTGGCTTTTGCTGACATTTAACTCGCCGGGGTGGGGCTCGCCTAACCACTTGATCTGTGCACTGCGCGGATCGGTGAGGTTGGCATTGAGCCAGGCTGTAATGATCTCTGTATAATTCGAAGGATAAGTTCCGTAGACCGAGTTGGCCGGCGGCGGAGATTGCCCGGCAAAGACAAGCGCGGGAAGCAGCGCACAAAAAGCGGCCAGGAGGAGGAGTTTTGCTTGCCGTCGCACGCGAGACGGTAATTCTGTTCCCTGGAAATGAAAACCGCCTTTCTTGCTTTGGCTCTTGGCCTAACGATGACCGCGAATGTCGTTAGGGCACAGACAAATCTAACTCCGGCTACGAGTCCAACTCCGCTAACGAACCCGGTTTCCCTAACGAATCCGGGCAACACTTCGGTTGATCCAGCCGCCGCCACCCGCAGCTGGCTTGAGACTGTTCCGGCAGAAAAACGCGCGCAGTCGGATGCCTATTTTGAGGGCGGCTATTGGATTCTGCTCTGGGATTTTCTACTCAGCGCGGCGATCTCGATCTTGTTGCTGGCGAGTGGCCTCTCGGCACGGCTGCGCGATTTCGCCGAGCGGACAATTGGTATTCGTTTCCTGCAGCCGGTGCTCTACGCGATTCCTTACGTACTGCTGGTCTTTGTCCTCTCTTTTCCCTTCGACCTCTATGTGAAGTATTTTCGCGAGCATGCCTACGGTCTGGCCACCCAGACCTTTGGCCCGTGGTTTCGCGAGCAGCTTATTGCTCTCGGCGTCGCAGTCGTCGGCACCAGTCTTGTCCTCATGCTCCTTTACGCCGCCTTTCGCCGCGCCCAACGAAGCTGGTGGATTTGGGGCACCGGCATCGGAGTCTTGTTCATCGTTCTTTCGATGATGATCGCACCGGTCTTCATCGAACCGCTTTTCAATACTTACAAGCCGCTGGCGGATCAGAGAATCAATCAGTCGATTCTGACGATGGCGCGCGCGAATGAGATTCCGGTGCGACAGGTTTTCCAAGTCGACGCCTCGCGGCAAACGAACCGAATCAGCGCGAATGTTTCCGGAATCTTCGGCACCGCCCGGATCGCGTTGAATGATAATCTCCTCAAGCAATGCTCGTTGCCCGAAATCCGCGCGGTCATGGCGCATGAGATGGGGCATTATGTGCTCAACCACGCTTTCAAACTCATCCTCTATTTCAGCCTTTTTGTTCTAGGCGCATTTGTTTTTTCCCGACTGCTTTTTGATCGCGCGGTGGCGCGTTGGGGCGCGCGCTGGGGTGTTGGCGGCATTGCTGATCCGGCGGGATTTCCGCTGCTCGCTCTTCTCTTCACCACATACTTCTTTTTCCTCACTCCACTCTCGAACACAGCGGTCCGGATCACGGAACGCGAGGCCGACGCCTTTGGCCTCAACACGGCGCGTGAGCCCGATGGTTTTGCGAGCGTCGCGCTCAAGCTGGCAAGCTATCGCAAGCTCGATCCAGGCACCTGGGAGGAGATCATTTTCTACGATCATCCCAGCGGCCGGGCGCGCGTTCGCATGGCGATGGATTGGAAAGCGGCGAAACTGCCCGCAGGCGAAGCGGGCGGGAACAGCACGGCTCGTTAGGCGAGGCGCCAGTTTGCGCAGGGCAGGAGTTGCCTAACGATTCAGCGCGACTTTGTCGGCGGACGCTTCGTCCAGATCGAGCGAGCGCTGCTGGGTCGTCGCGGCCTCCCCTGCCGGCGCGCTTTCCCCCGCCGATTGCGCCTTCGTCAGGCGCATGCCGACCAGTTTGCTGATGCCGCGTTCTTCCATCGTTACGCCGTAGAGAATATCGGCTTTGGCGATCGTCCGCTTATTATGAGTAATGATGATGAATTGGCTCTGCCTAACGAATCGGTCCAGCACCTTGATGAAGCGGTTGATGTTCGACTCGTCGAGCGGCGCGTCCATTTCGTCCAGGATGCAGAACGGGCTCGGGCGCACCATGTAGATGGCGAAGAGGAGCGCGACCGCGGTCATGGTCCGCTCGCCGCCGGAGAGGAGCGAAACGCTTTGCAGTTGTTTGCCGGGCGGCTTGGCGATGATGTCGATCCCGCAGTTGAGTGCGTCGCTTTCATCCAGAAGAACAAGATCGGCCCGGCCGCCGCCGAAAAGCTCGGCGAACATTTCGCGGAAGTTGATCCGCACCTGCGCGAAGGTTTCGCTGAAAAGTTTGTCTGTCGTCTGATTGATGCGGGCGATAACGTCGAGCAACTCGCGCCGCGAATTTGTCAGGTCCGTGTTTTGAGTTTCGAGGAATTTGTACCGTTCCTCCAGCTCGTCGTATTCAGTCACGGCCTCGAGATTTACCGGGCCCATGGCGTCGAGCTGCCGGGTCATCTGCTCGATCATTTTGCGCAGTTGCTCTTCGTCGAATGCCGCCGCCTCGTCGACGGGTTCGGTAAGCCCGCGTTGTTTGATCTGTGCGCGATAGATTTTTGTAAAAGCGTAACGATCAGGCGCGAATTGGCGCAAATCGACCTGATAACGATGCATGACGTGCTCGGTGAGGCGCTCCATTTTGAGCTGCATTTGTGTCTGGCGTACTTCCTCTTTGCCGCGGGCGTCGTGCAAGTCGTTCAGGGCTTTGCGCCGGGTCCTGAGTTCTGATTCGAGGTTGCTGAGGGTCGTGAGGCGGGTAAGGCGCGTTTCGGCAATTTCGGCGACGGCGGCTTCGGCGGTCGTTAGGGCAAGATTTGTTTCTTCGATTCCGTGTTCGGCCCCGGCTGTCTCGACGCTCTGCTGTTTCCTGCGGGCCTGGTAAGTCGAAATGTCGGCGCGTCGACTCGCGATCAGCTCAGCCAGTTCCGCCTGACGAGCAGTCATCGGCTGACGTTGGCTGCGCAATCCTTCGTGACGCTGCCGCTCGGTTGCGACGGCGAGCCGCAGCTCGCCCAGTTGCTCGATCAGTTCGTCATCACGCAGCCGCCCTGTTTCGGCGGATGATTGCAAGATGGTCTGACGTTCGCGCGCGCTCGTGAGGAAATTTCGCTGCTCGGCTGCGTCCTTTTCCAGTTGCGCGATCCGCTCCGCCGAAGCGGTGAGTTGTTCTTCCAGGGTCGTGCGTTCCCAATCGAGAGTATCAAACCTGCGGCTGGCCTCATGCCATTCCCGATCGAGTGTGGCAATCTGGACGGTGGTGGCGGCGTGGTCGCCGCGCGCCGCTTGATACTGCTCGCGCACTTGTTCCAATCGATCGGTGGCTTCATCGAGAGCGCGTTGGACTTCGTCGCGTTTGGTTTGCAGGGCGACGCGCTGCTCGAGGAGCGATTGGTGTTCGTTCTCGAGCGTCGTGATTTGCGCTTTGCGAGCAAAGAGAGAGCTGCTGTCTTCGTTCACGCGTCCGCCATAGATGACACCTTTGCTCGAAACCACTTCGCCGCGCAAAGTGGCGAAAGTGAGGTGAGGTGATTTCTCTTTGGAGAGAAGCGCCTGTGCGAGATCTTTCACGAGGACGACGTCGCCTAACAAATGCCTAACGAGTGTTTCGAGTTCTGCCGGCGCCTTCACTTTGCCTGAGGCCCAGCCGAGCACTCCCGTCGGAAGTTTATGTGAAACGCCAGGCGCGGTACTTAGTTCTGGCGCGATGAGCGCCGTTTGACCCAGCTTCCTGGCATGCAAGACCGTGATCAGGTCGTTAACCAGCGTCTGATCCTGCAGAACGATCGCGTGCAAGTTGCGCCCGAGCGCCGCTTCGATCGCGGGAATGAATTCCTCCTCGACTTCGATGAGAGACGCGAGCGCACCTTTCAGGGCCGGCAAAATCTGGCTGGGCTTATCGAGTCCGCGCAGAATGGCTTGCGAACCCTGAGCTAGGCCTTCGCCTTCAGCGTTGAGCTGCCGCAGGATTTCGAGCCGCGACTCACGCTCGGCGATCGCGCGATCGCTGCTCAGGAAAGCAGCCTCAGCCTCGCGAAGTTTCTGTTGCTGCGCGGCCGCTTCTTCTTCCGTGGCGTGAATTTGGGAGAGGAAATCCTGCAAGCTTCCTTGCTCACGTTCGCCAGTCACCCGCGCGGCGGTCAGATCTTTCGCCACTCGATCGCGCGCAGTCGCAGCTTTGCCTAACGAATCGGACAATTCATCGAGGCGGGATTCGGTTGCAGAACGACGGTCTTTGATTCCAGCGATCTCGGTTGCCAAATCCGTCAGACGATGTTCCGCCTTTGAAATTGCCAGCTCGAGTGATTGCAGCTGGCGCTCGCCTTCCTCTCTCGCTCGGCGAACATCCTCGGCACGCACGCTCAGCTCGCTCAACTCATCTTGTTTCGCGGCCAGCAGCCGCTCGGTTTCAGCCAGAAGCAGATCGGTGTCATGAATCTCGCTCTCCTGCTGTGCGCGTTTGGTTTCCGCCGTCGCGACATCAGCCTCGTAGCGTGCGATCAAGATCGACAGTTCCTCGGCGCGCTCGCGGTTGAAATCGATTCGGCTGCGATGCGAGGCGATCTGATTTTGCAAACGCTGCACCTCGGCGCGCGCGTTGGTCACTCGCTCATCAACCTCGTCGAGCTGTGAGCGACGGGCGGCAATTTCGTTCTCCTGTTCTTCGATCTCGCGCTCGACCGTCTGCTGTTGTTCGTCAGCGCGGGCCGAGGCTGCGCGCGATTGTTCTAGCTCGGCCAAAAGCGAGTCGAGTTGCGTATGCGCATCGTGCGTGTCGAGCACTTGTAGATCGGAGAGCAACGCCTGATAGCGCCGTGCCTTTCCCGCCTGTCGCTGGAGCGAGCCGATCTGCCGTTTGACTTCTTTAATGATGTCACCCAGGCGAAGGAGATTCGCCTCGGTAGCGTCCAGTTTGCGCAGCGCTTCGCGCTTCTGCGTCCGGTACTTTGTAATCCCGGCAGCTTCTTCGAAAACAGAGCGCCGATCCTCCGGCCGGGAACTGAGGATTTGGTCGATCCGGCCCTGCTCCATCATCGAATATGCGGCTCGCCCAATACCCGTATCAGCGAAGAGTCCTTGGATGTCTTTCAGGCGGCAGACATTCTTGTTCAGTTGATATTCGGAGATGCCATCGCGATACACGCGGCGCGTCACTCGCACTTCGTGCCAATCGACGCCCAGTTCGCTCGCGCAATCGCTAAAGGTGAGTGAAACCTCCCCGTAGCCGACCGGCTTGCGCGAATCGGTGCCGTTGAAAATTACGTCTGCCATTTCGCCGCCGCGTAATGCCTTGGCTGATTGCTCGCCAAGAACCCAGCGGACCGCGTCGAGGACATTGGATTTTCCACAACCGTTCGGCCCAACGATCGCGGTTACTCCCTCGTGAAAGTTGAGGACCGTCTTATCGGCAAAAGACTTGAACCCGATGAGTTCGAGGGATTGAAGATGCATGTGACGATGGAATGAACTTCGGGGCTAATTACTACTTTCAACCGCAGCTGACAAGCGCGATCTCCACAAAATGCAGCGGTGCGAGGCGCGGCCGACTACAGGATGTTGGAGTCGGTAGCCCTTCTCGACAGATTATGAGATGCGACGGGGGAGTTTTATCCGCACAAGATAAAGAATCGAGGCGGCGGCAAGAATCGCACCGATACGAACAATCTTGTCCCACGGTTGGGTGAGCCAGAAGAGACATACGATCCCGACGATTGCGAGCGCGGGAATAAGTTGCATGCCCGGAAAGCTTACCGGGCGCGCATCGGCAGAAATGGGTCGTCGGATCAATGGCCAAATGCCTGCGAAGCAAAGCAAGTACATCAATAAGACAGCCACGTTGGAGAGGACGACCAGGCCTTCAAAACTTGAACAGACGGAGAGGACAAAGGCGATGAAGGTATAGCAAAGGATGGCGATATCGGGTGAGTGATAACGCGGGTGCACGTGGGCGAACCATTTCGGCAGAACGCCATCCCGTCCGACGGCAAACAGCATTCTTGGGGAACTGAGGATATCGCTCGTGATAAAACCGAACGCTGAAACGGAAGCACCGACAACGAGAAACGTGCGACCGAAACTTCCAAGGAAACGCGACGCCGCCTCTGCCAGCGGCGTATTCAGATTATTGCCCAATTCTGGCCCGAGCGTTCCCTGGGCGACAATTTGAATCAGAAGATAAAGTATCGTCGTAATTGCGAGCGAAAGATAAATCGCTCGCGGAACGGTGCGGGCCGACTGTTTTACCTCACCGCTGGGAATAAGCGCGACCTCGATCCCGACAAAGGCGAAGAGCAACTGCAGGACGGCATCGCCTAACGACTTGCTTGCGGGCAAGCCCTGCCACGCGAAGCCGGCCGGGTGGATGAAGAATATTCCCACGCCGACGAAGACGAGCAACGGAAGGAGCTTCGCCACGGTAACCATTCCCACGGCTGCCGCCCCGAACCGCACGCTGCGAATATTGATGACTGCGAGGGATCCATAGACCAGGAACATGAGAAGCACCCGAATGACCGGATTGCCTAACGAAGGAATGAGACCGGCAATGGAGTCGACAAGAACGTTGCCGACTCCGGCGACAGCAGAAATCGCGGTGATCGCGTAGAGGATCCCGGCGAGATAACCGACGTAGGGTCCGAACGCGACCTCAATGTATGCGTAGAGACCTCCGGTAAGTGGAACACGACTACCGGCGATGGCGAAACAAGTAACAAAGATCACCATTGCTGCCGCGCAGATAAGGAAAGCCAGCGGCGCAGCAGGCCCCAAATCTCTCGCCACCAAAGCTGGAAGCACGAAAATCCCGGCGCCCACCGTTGAATTAACGATGTTCGCTGTTAGCGCCGGGACGCCCAGGGCACGGATTAGCTTTGCTTCTACCGCTGACTCGCCGGTCCCGTTCATGCGCCGCAGGCTGCGCGAAGCGAAGGCGGGCAGCAAGTCGTTAGTTGTCCTTGCGACAAGCTGTTCTAATCTTCGCCATGCGCGATTCTCATCTCGACGACTATTTTACCTTCCTGAGGTTCCCCAGCATTTCGACCGACAAGTCTTATAAGGAAAAGGTCGCCGAGTGCGCTCACTGGCTGGTGGAAAAACTGAATCGTCTTGGACTTGAAACGCAGCTCATCTCCACGGCGGGTCATCCGATCGTGTGGGCGAAAAACAAACATCAATCCGGCCGCAGGACGGTCATGATCTATGGCCACTACGATGTGCAGCCGCCCGACCCGCTCGAGCTTTGGGATTCGCCGCCTTTCGATCCGGTCTTGAAGAATGGCTACGTTTACGCCCGGGGCGCGACTGACAACAAAGGCCAGATTCTGGCGCACATTCTTGGGATTGAGGAGACGCTGGCGGAAAATGGCGATCTGCCCGTCAACCTCCATCTCATCGTCGAGGGCGAAGAGGAGATCGGAAGCGGCAGCCTGCCAGCTTTTCTGGAGGAACATCGTAGTTCGTTAGGCTGTGACATCGTGGTTGTCTCCGACACCGGAATGGTGGCGCGAAACACGCCGACGCTGAGCTACGGTCTGCGCGGGGTGACGGCCTGCGAAGTCAAGGTGACAGGCGCGAAGATGGATTTGCATTCTGGCGTTTTCGGTGGCGCGGTGGCGAACCCGATTACTGCCCTGGCCCGGCTCCTCGGCACCTTGCACGACGAGAATGGCCACGTTGCGATCGAAGGTTTTTACGACGACGTCAAGCCGTTGGAAGATTGGGAGCGCGAAGCCTGGCGCAGGTTGCCGATCGAAGCCGATAAGGAATTCCTGAACGAAACCGGCGCACCGGCGCTGTTTGGTGAAAAAGATTTCAGCACTCTCGAGCGAATCTGGGCCCGACCGACCGCCGAAATCAATGGCATCGGCGGCGGCTATCAGGGCCCGGGAACAAAGACCGTGATCGCGAGTCGCGCCATGGCGAAACTGACCTTCCGTCTCGTGCCCAATCAGGACGGCGACAAGATTCTCAAACTCGCGCACAAACACCTTGAGAAACATTTGCCGCCGGGTGTGACGATGGAGATCACCGATGGCCACAGCGGCCCGTGGTATTTGACTGATCCGAACTCCGCTTTTGGCCAGGCGGCGCAAAAGGCGCTGCGAGAAGCTTTCGGCAAAGAGGTCGCGCTTATCCGCGAGGGCGGTAGCATTCCGATCGTCTCCCAATTTCGCGACATCCTCGGCGCTGAAACGCTCCTGCTCGGCCTCGCCTTGCCCGATTGCCGGGCGCATTCGCCGAACGAAAACTTTCCGCTCGAGAACCTGGAGAACGGGATCAAGATGAACAAAGCGATCCTGCGCGCGATCGGCGGGAAGTAAGCCTGTGCGGGAGCGGCAACTGTGATGTGGAGAAGGCCGCGCCTAACGATATTGCTGACTTGCGCTTTAGTCGCGTTGATCCTCGGTGTCACTCGTGGATTGCCAGCGGAGGACGAATCGTTTGGCGGGCAGATAAAAAAAATCTTTTCTACGCCCACGCCGACTCCGAGCCATCACCATCACAAGAGTAAGAAGAGCAGCACGCCAACACCGAGCCCGAGTCCATCGCCCAAAGCAAAGAAAACGCGAAAGTCTTCGCCCAGCCCAACCCCAACTCCGGAGGAAGAGCAAACGCCTCATCCGAAGCGAAAGAAGAAATCGTCGCCTTCTCCATCACCGACGCCGCACGAAACGCCGAGTCCGTCGCCGCAGGAGTCAGCCTCTCCTTCGCCCAGCGCGACACCGGGGGCGAAAGTCGCGACAGTCGAACCTAACGAGATTAAGGATTACGAGAAAAATCCCGAGCCAGCGCGCAAGCTTCTCGACGACTCACTTGCTCTTACCAAGCAGCAGCTAGGCTATACCTATGGTTCGGCCGATCCGGAAAACGGCGGGATGGATTGCTCTGGTTTCATCTATTACGTCCTGCGGAAGAACGGCGTGAAGGACGTACCGCGCAGCGCGAGCGAGCAATACACCTGGGTTCGGAAGGCGGGAAACTTTCGCTCCGTTCTTAGTCGTGATCTCCATTCGTTTGAGCTGGACGAACTAAGACCGGGTGATCTTCTTTTTTGGACCGGGACCTACGATGTGGAACGCGACCCGCCCGTGACCCATACCATGATTTATCTGGGCAAGGAGAAGAAGTCGGGCAAACCGATCATGGTCGGCTCGAGCGATGGGCGGACTTACGAGGGGGAAAAGAAGTTTGGAGTCAGTGTGTTTGACTTTAAAACGGCTTCGGCAAAAGACGGCGATGATTCGGAAAGGCACCCGCGTTTCGTGGGTTATGCCAGAATTCCAGGACTGGGTGAGTAGCATATGCACTTTGTCCGGTGAAAAGCGGTGCGACCTCCGTTGCATTGGAAAGGCCAACCGTTATCCGTGCATTCGTGATCGCAGGAGACTCATGACTTTGAGTGATTTTTGGTTTCGACCTCACCAGCTATAGCCGCTCGGGTAGCTCGATGATGTTCCGGAATCGAAGATGTGACGGCGGGGTCTTGAAGACTCGGTCGTTGTTAAAATCACGAAACCAGATGATCGTGCTATGATTCGCTCGAACCGACAGTTATCACGATGGACCTGACGCGCACTGCCTTTGGAATGTGGAGTGGCGGCCGCTTTATGCATTTCGGCGAGCCTCTACCCGACGATCGTTTTCTCGCGCTCCTCGATCTGGCTTATGAAAAAGGCGTTCGCACCTTCGTCACCGCCGACGTCTACGGCGCGGGAGAAGCGGATTCCTTATTGGCACGTGCTCTGGTGGGAAAGCCACGACAGAGTTACTCTTTGGTGGGTGCGGTAGGACATGACTTTTACGAGGGTCAGCGCGCGGGCGCGAAAGGCTTCCCGCGTTTTACCGACTCGAGTCTGCGCAAGCCGCGCGAATATGCGAGCTATCTGCGGGCCGCGACGGAAAAGTCGCTCGCACGTTGTCACTCCGATCGCTTCGATCTCCTGCTTCTTCACAATCCCGATGAGACCGGCTACACGAGCGACGAAGTCTGGAAAGGAATGGAGAAGCTCAAGGATGCCGGCCTAACGAATCAACTCGGGATTGCTCCCGGGCCGGCAAATGGATTCACCCTCGATCTCATTCTTAGTCTCGAGAGGTTTCAAGGGTTAATCGACTGGGCGATGATTATCTTGAATCCGCTTGAGCCATGGCCAGGTCGTCTGGTTTTGCCAGCGGCGGAAAAGACTGGAGTCAAAGTGCTGACACGCGTGGTCGATTACGGCGGGCTATTTCACGACGACATTCGGGCGGGTCACGAGTTTACCGCGCGAGATCACAGGACTTTTCGCCCGGCAGGCTGGGTAGAGTCAGGAGTCGAGAAACTCGAGAAGATGAGGACGATCGCCCAAAGGCATGGCGTAACTATGCTGCAATTAGCTTGCTTATGGAACTTACAACATCGACCGGTCGCGACTGTCGTTCCTACTTTGATCCAGGAAGCGGGTAGGAACGCAAAGAGCATTGAAGCCAAGCTGACGGAGCTGGCTTCGTTACCCGATATAACTCTTACTCCCGAGGAAAAGGAAGAGATTGCCAGAGTGGGCGACAATCGAAACTGCATGAGTCTCAAAGGAGGGAGCGCGGAACATGGCGGCGATGCTATGCCTGATCGCTGGGTACTTAATCCGGAGCTAGAAGCCGTAGCCGGTCGCTGGCAGATCGATCCATGGCACGATTTGAGTTATAACATGCCGCCGACGGCACAGTCTCCTTAGCCAGGTCGAATCATTCCTGGAATCGTCGTCTCACGAGACAGTCAGTTCATCCCGGATCGATTGATGCCGCGATTCCGGCTGTCTACTTCGCCTTCGTCTCGGAATCGGTTTCGTCCTAAAAGGTGATATGCGGACGAGCATTGATTTCTCTTTCGGGTCGCTCGATTCCTGTCTGAGTCGCCGGCCTAACCTTTCTTTTCCGCAACATTTGTACGACAAAGGTCGTTGGCTTACTACCTCGGGCGCGATATGAAGGGCGACCTTTTGGAAAGGAAGTACAAAAAATTACCGCCCCCCACGCCCGAAGGGCATGAAGGGCGGCTGTTCCCCCCAGAACAATCCCAGTATGCAACAACCATAGATTTTCACAAGAAAAAGATTGGCAAAAGTTTTCCAGAACTGGGCGCATTGCGGGGTTTTCCTAGAGGGTGTCGGGACAACTGTCATCGGCGCAGGACAACCGAGTGAGGCAAATTAGTCCAGTGCTCGTTAGGCAATTTCTCCCACGTTTTCCTTTCCGGCGCTCGTCAGCAACCGTTGACCTATTCGGGCGGAACGCTAACGATGTTTCATGGTCACAAAGTTTTTTTCGCGTTCCAATCGGTTCAAGCGTGCGTGCCTTGCGGCTGTCGCCATTCCTTTTGTTATTTTCGATTTGGCGGCAACTGGCGCGCCGGCAGTGCAATTAGTCAAGGACATCAATCCGGGGACGAACGGATCAGACGCCTCGGGCTTTGTTCGGCTAAATGACGTCGCGTATTTTCGCGCGGACGACGGCACGCACGGCTACGAGCTTTGGCGGAGCGACGGCACGTCCGACGGCACGCGGTTGGTGGTGGATCTCAATCCCGGTTTGCCCAACGGATTTCCCGACAGCATCACCTCGCTTAATGGCGCGCTTTTCTTTAATGCTTTCGACACGTCCGACTTCACTGGCTCAAAAGTCTGGAAGAGCGACGGCACTGCGCCCGGAACCATTCTGCTGGCCGACACGTTTCCCGGGTTAACCGGTGGCGGCACTTTCGGTCCGCCGCTGCCCGGTACTTTCGCCGCTCTCGATGCCTCGACGACTCTCTTTACCGCCCTCGATCCGGAGGGCGGTCTTGAACCCTGGAAAAGCGACGGCACCCCAGCGGGCAGGAATCGCATCCTCGATTTGCATCCTGGACCGGAGTGGTCGATTCCGATTGAATTTACTCCGCTGCGTGATGTCGCCTATTTCGCGGCCGACGACTCGGTCGTTTATCATGACGATGGCACGGCGACTTATAACCGCGAACTCTTTCGCACTGACGGCACACCAGACGGGACTTATCGCGTGAAAGATATCTTTCCCGGCGCGCGACCCTCCACGCCGACCGATTTCATCCGTTACGACCATTTCGTTTTCTTCAGCGCGGACGACGGCGTGCACGGCACGGAGTTGTGGCGAAGCGACGGTACAGAAGCCGGCACCGTGGAGGTCGCCGACTTGAATCCCGGTCGACTAAGTTCAGGGCCGCAATACCCGATAATTGCGCGATTTCGTCCAGCGACGACCGACGATGTTCCCAGTCGCGGAGTTGGACGACAGCTTCTCGTTTTTCTGGCCGACGACGGGACACATGGGCTCGAACTTTTCAAGAGCGATGGGACGAAAGATGGCACCCAACTTATCAAAGATATTAATCCAACGGGCGACTCCGTTCCGTTAGGCATGACGGAATACAAAGGCCGCGTCTATTTTAACGCTGACGACGGTGTGCATGGAATCGAGCTTTGGGTGACGGATGGAACGGAATCCGGGACGCAATTATTCGCCGATCTTAACCCTGGCCCGCTGCGCTCTTCGCCGCAGAGTTTCAAGGTTGCAGGGGGACTCCTTTTCTTCGTCTCGATCGTGCCTGACGACGAACATTTCACCGTGCGCACGCAGCTCTGGGAAACCGATGGCACGGCCGCGGGTACGCAAATGGTTTACGAAGAACCAGGCAACAATTTCGGCTATGCCATCGATCACCTCACAGTGGTAAGGAACCGTTTGCTTTTCACGGCCCCGACCAGTGTGGACGGCGAAGGGTTTAGCACCGATATGGAGCCGTTTTCCGCGGCGATGGATTGATTCCCGCACGACGACTGTTCTGCAACGCGGCGAAATGCCACCGTCCAGATTCAAAGCCGAGCGGCTTTGGCATTAGGTAAGTCACAACAAATGGAACCTGCAAGAACGCGTATGATAAGAAGATATCTGCTCCTGACTATCGTTTCGCTCCTGAGCGTCATGCCGTCAGGTTGCGCGACTCATCACGCGATCTCTTGGCACGAAGCGGCTAGTCAATCGCATCCATGGGGTTATTACTCCGGTATTCCCCTGACTCAATGGAACTCAGATGGCCGGAGCATGACGCTGCTGCGCGACTTGCGCTATTTCGATCCGAAGGGGAATGAATGGGTCGCGCCGGCCGGCTCGGTCGTGGACGGAGCGTCCATTCCCCGAGCGCTCTGGTCTTTCATGGGCGGGCCGTTTGAAGGCAAATATCGGAATGCGTCCGTTTTGCACGATGTCGCCTACACCATTCAAGATCGACCGCCTGCTGAGTGCGATCGAATGTTTTATAATGCGATGCGTTGCAGCGGCGTGAGCGCACTTGAAGCTAAAACGATGTATTACGCCTTGCTGCGCTTTGGTTGGCATTGGAACTTTTCCATCAAGCGTGCCAAACCGGTGAAGATTGGTCGTAAAATGGTGGCGCGCGCTCAGCCTGGTTCATCCGAGACAGTCGCGGCCCAGCAGGAGATCCAGGGCGCGCGCACCTGGATCAGCTCTTCCGATCCGAGCATTGTGCAAATCGAGCAACGCGCTGCTGCGGGCAAGCCTTGAGCCAGATTCGTTAGGCAAAGAACACGCTCAACTTATGCCCGCGCGCAAATCAAGATGCATTTTCGTGGGGGACTAGCATAATAGTCTCGGCCAACCAATGCACACGACTGAGTTACCACCATTCGATCACGAGCCGCAACCCTATCAAGGTCCCTCCGCTGACGAGGTCCTGCGCCTGCGCAAGGAGTTTCTTAACCCAGGGATTTTCCTCTACTACAAGAAGCCGCTCATGCTGGTGGAGGGCAAGATGCAATATGTCTGGGATGAATCCGGGCGTCGTTATCTTGACGCCTTGGGCGGGATCGTCACGATCAGTGTTGGTCATTGTCATCCAGAAGTCGTCGCGGCGGCGCGCGAGCAAAACGATCTTCTCCAGCACTCGACCACCATCTATCTCCACCCAAATATTGCCGAGTATGCCAAAGCTTTGGCGGCAAGGATGCCGGGTGAATTAAAGGTTTGTTACTTCGTTAACTCCGGGTCGGAAGCGATCGACCTCGCGTTGCTGATGGCACGAACTTATACCGGCAACTATGACATGATTGCTTTGCGCAACGCCTACCACGGCGGCAACGCTTCCGCCATGGGACTCACGGCGCACCATACGTGGAAATACAATGTGCCTCATAGCTTTGGTGTGCACCATGCCATCACGCCTGATCCTTATCGCGGGCTGTGGAGTCATGATGACTCGGATGCCGGAAGGAATTATGCCGCCGATGTCAAGAACTTGATCGACTATGCGACCCCTGGACGCATCGCTGGCTATATTGCCGAGTCAATTCAGGGAGTAGGCGGTTGCATCGTTTTTCCTCAGGAATATTTAAAGCACGCTTATGAGCATGTCCGTGCAGCAGGTGGAGTTTGCATCGCCGATGAAGTGCAGGCGGGTTTCGGCCGGACGGGCAGTCATTACTGGGGTTTCGAAACTCAGGGCGTTATTCCGGATATTGTCTGCATGGCAAAAGGCATCGGGAATGGCTGTCCTCTGGGCGCGGTCGTGACCACGCCGAAGATCGCAGGGGCGCTCGCCCAGAGAACGCATTTCAATACTTTTGGCGGAAACCCGGTTGTCTGCGCCCAGGGTAAGGCAGTGCTTGAAGTTATCGATCGGGAGAAGCTACAGGCTAACTCTCTTGCCATGGGCAATCGTCTGCTCACTGGCCTTGAACGCCTGAAGGAGAAACACAATATCATTGGCGATGTGCGCGGCAAAGGCCTGCTCCTGGGCATTGAGTTAGTGAAGGATCGCGCGACGAAAGAACCGGCCAAAGCGGAAAGCGCCCAAGTGCTGGAGATCTGCCGTGACCTGGGTTTGTTGGTAGGCAAGGGCGGGCTTTTTGGTCAGACGGTTCGTTTCTCACCTCCGATGTGCATCTCCCAGGCTGACGCTGATTTCGCCCTGGATGTTTTGGACCAGGCTCTTGGCGGGCTTTGACGAACGTCCCAGGAGTGGCGTGCGCTGCCGCTTTCTCCGCTGGCGCCAGCGCACACCTTAGCTCACGGTCAATCAGTCGTTAGGCAGAGCCACATAAGCGGTGCGCACGCCGGTATCGTCACTAATTGCGCGACCGGTGATCTCGCCCCGATTGTTGATATCCTTCGCATTCTCCAGCCGATCGGTGAAGTCACTCTGCTTCTCCGTGTTCAAGTCAGTCACAAAACCGTTGTCCCAGCGGACGCCACGGCAATCGGCGAAAGCGGCGTCACACGAGCGTCCGACCACGGTCCCTCGGTCGTTAATTCCATAGGCCTCGCTATCGACGTGGCCCGGTAAGGCTGGAAGAAGCAGGATGCCATTTTCCGCCGTCCAAATAAAGGCGTGCAAGATGTCTCCCTCCGGATAAGCAGGGTCGCCGGCAAAACCGACAATGTCGCCTCGGCGATTGATGGCCTCAGGCGTGTTCCAAAACTCCGCGCCCAGGTTACCGATATCAGTGACGGTGTTACTCTGCCAGACAACGGCATGCTTGGCCGTGTAACGCCCGACCGCCTGATCACAAATGCCGGAGATACCGACGGCGACATGATGATCATTAATCGCAGTGGCCGCGCCAGAAGTATCTCCAGGGATGAGCGGTAACTGACGAATCGCGCCGGGTTGGGGCCCGTAAATGACCGGGAGAAACTGAAGGACTTGAGGTGGCACACAGGTGCTATCTTGACACGTCGTCTCCGCCCAGCCCACAACTTCTCCATGGTTATTCCCGCCGGCGGCAAAGCCATTGTTACCGCCGAGAGTAGGAAGAGCTTGCATACGTCCATTTTTCCAGATGAATCCCAAATTGATGAACCCAACATTGTTAGGTCCCGGATAAAAAGCCGCGCTGCTCCAGGCTTCGCCTAATGGGTCTGGGATATCTGTCTGGGCAATGCCGGCAACGAGGCCATGGTCGTTCTTCACGTTCCAGGTTACGCTGCTATTCGGGCCACCAAGTGTGCCGAGATCGATAAGGGTATGACTCGCGTCATTTCCCCAGACTGTGGCGTGGCGACTCAGGTTATCGGGTTGGTTGGAATAACCGGCGATGAGGCCGCGGTTATTGACGCTGTTTCCGCCGCTTGATGCCCCGCCGAAGGACGGCAGCGTCGAGACGGTGTATTGCGGGCCAGCCGCAAAGACCGGAGTTACGGGAAGGCTTGCGGCCAGGAGAGTGAGTAATCTCACTCGCAGACTGTTCCAGACTGGTATTGTTTTCATGATTTGTAGTTCCATTGTTGATGAGTTATTGGAACCAGCTTGCCGGCCGCGTCCTGACTCGAAAATAGCCACTTGCCGATTTTGATTAAGGCCACTTGGGCGCGCCCAAGGAAACAACCAAGTATGTTCCCAGAGTTATCTGGCCGCGTTCAGGCGGTCCGCGAGCTTTTGCAGTCCCTGGCGAACTTGCATATCTGTCCAGGCGGCAAAGCCGAAAGTCAATGCCGGCTTCATTTGCGCCTTTATGAAGCAGGAGGACAACGGAGACGGCCGCAAACCCAGTTCGGCGCAGGCGCGGGTTATGCAGGGCAAATCTTCGTCGCGCCGTAACCAGGCAACAAAGTGTAACCCAGCCTCTGGTATTTCGAGCCTGAAGTATCGGCCAAGGAGTTTGTTAAACTCCTCGATAAAGAACTCTCGCCGGTCGGCATACAAGCGCCGCATGCGTTTGATATGACTTAGGAGGTAACCCTCGGTGATGAAGCGGGCAAGGGTAGCTTGATCGATGGCCGGCGAGTGTTGATCCATAACCGCGCGAATCTTAATCATCGGCTCGACGAGTTGTTCAGGCGCCAGAATATAACCGAGGCGCAGGGAAGGATAGAGGATCTTACTGAGAGTTCCGGCATAGATGACTCGGCCGCAGTCATCCATCCCTTGCAAGCAGGGCAGGGGCGGGCCGGTAAACCGAAACTCAGAGTTATGATCGTCCTCAAAAACATAGGCATTCCGCTGGTGCGCGAAGTCGATCAGCGCCCGCCGCCGCGGCAGGCTCATGGTCATGCCAAGCGGAAATTGATGAGAAGGAGTGACGTAGATAATCTTGGGAGTCGGTTTTGATCCGCGGCCGATAACAATTCCTTCTTCATCGACCGGCCGTGGGATCACTTTCGCGCCAGCGAAGCCAAAAACCCGGCGCGCCTGGTAGAACCCTGGGTCTTCGATCCAGGCGACTTCGCCCGAGTTAATCAGAGCCAGGGCGCAAATCATCATCGCCTGCTGAGTGCCCGCGGTAACTATGATCTGTTCCGGATGACCGCGCGCTCCGCGATGATCACAGAGATAGGCGGCGATCGCTTTGCGCAAGTCCGGGTCGCCTCTGCTCGAAGCGTACTGAAGCAGATGCGCGCCTTTGCTGGCCAGAACTTGTGTTCGGAGCCGCTCCCAAATGTCGATCGGAAATTCATCGAGCGCGGCCAGAGCCGGGACGAAGGAAACGCCCGGCGCGCCGGCAATGCCATGGTCAAACTGCTTTCCCGCTCGCGAATCAGGAATGTTTTTAACTCGCTCGGAAAGACGCGGCGGGCGTTCACTTAGCTGAGGCATCTTCGCCGGACGCGAACGAAGGAAAGTCTCGGGCAATGACTCGGCGACAAAGGTACCGGAGCCAGGCTTGGAACGGAGATAGCCCTCTTCATGTAACTTCGCGAAAGCCAGGTTAACAGTTAGTCGAGAGATACCCAGGTCGGTGGCTAAGGCGCGTGAGGAAGGAAGACGTGACGAGTGACGCCCGAAGTGTCCGGCTACCAACTCATCCCTGATCTGACGATAAAGTTGCAGGTGCAGCGGCTCGCTGCTGGCGCGGTCGAGACGAATCAGTTCGAAGGCGATGATGGAGCGCCGCCGTCGCTTTTGGTCAGGCAGGCATCCCTTCTTCATTTCAGGACAACTTCTCTTCTTTCAACTTGCCGTTGACACTTTATCACACGGCCAGAAGCTTTTCGGCATGCGGCCGCCATGCAGTGACCATCAGGAGACGAAAGGATTAATCTATTTCGCGCGCATGCTGGACAAGATCCGGCTCCACGCGGCAGGCGAACTGCCGCCGGATTACTTGGTCGGAGTCGATCCGCCGGATGTTTTCGACGCGCGCTGCACGCGTTTCCTCGGGGTCAATTACGACCAACTGACGAAGCGGACACTCGAAGGCGGAGCAGATGAGGAAATTCTCGATTGGTGCTTCGAGAATGGCCGGCACCCGAGTGAGGAGGAGATCGAAATCTGGAATGCATTTCTCGCCAAGCGCGGTTGGCGAGATTGCGGCAGCGCTGACTTGCAGGCTGCCAAGGAACGCGCCGGCTGGGGCAAGCGTGACGACATCCAGACCTGGGTCGACCTGCATGCTGCCGAAGAAGCGCGCATGCCCGAAAAGCGCCTCGCAACCTGAGATTGATTTTAGCACGGCCTGTCGCTTCGCCGCCGCTTCCATGATCAGCGGCGAAAAGCGAGTCAGCCTAACGATTCGAATCGCGGCGGCGATGGCGACTGTCTGGACTAACGAGTCGCGAAACAATTTCCGGTAAGAGCAGCTTGGACTTCAGATCGTTCTTCTGACAGTCTGGCAACCATGCTCTCCAGAATCTATTCCGCTGCCGTTTATGGAGTCGACGCCTACGAAGTCGAAATCGAAGTCAACGCCGCGGGCGGCAGTCCCAGGATTGTGATCGTTGGTTTGCCTGACACAGCGGTCAAGGAAAGTCAGGACCGAGTTACCACGGCGATCAGTAATAGTGGTTACTATTGGCCGCGTGGCCGTACCACCATCAATCTCGCGCCAGCTGATATCAAAAAGGAGGGCCCGAGTTTCGATCTGCCGATCGCGCTTGGCATGATCGCGACCGAGCAGGAACTCGGCGACGACGTATTTTCCGAATTCAGTTTCGTCGGCGAGCTGGCGCTCAACGGCGCGGTGCGTTCGGTCAAAGGCGTGCTGCCGGTAGCGCTGGAAGCTCGGCGCAAAGGCAAACGCGCCATCATCGTCCCGCAAGCCAATGCCCGCGAAGCTGCGATGGTGACAGGGATCGACGTCTTCGGCGTGCAAAACCTGCGCCACACTTTTGAATTCGTTAGGGGAGAGAAACAGCTCACGCCGGTGCGCGACGACATGAGCGAGTTTTTCGCGCGCCACCAGAATTACGAGGTCGATTTCTCCGACGTCAAAGGGCAGGCGCACGTGAAACGCGCTTTGGAAGTCGCGGTCGCCGGCGGGCACAACATTCTCATGATTGGGCCGCCGGGTTCCGGCAAATCGATGCTCTCCAAGCGTGTGGCAACGATCATTCCGTCGATGACTCTGGAGGAAGCGATTGAGACGACCAAGATTCACAGCATCGCGGGATTGCTAGGCGGCGATGGGTCCTTCGTTGCTACGCGCCCTTTTCGCGCGCCGCACCATACCATTTCCGATGTGGGATTGTTAGGCGGCTCGACCATTCCCGCGCCAGGCGAAGTGAGTGTCGCGCATAACGGTGTCCTCTTTCTCGACGAGCTGCCGGAGTTCAAGCGCTCCACTCTCGAGGTCCTGCGCCAACCACTGGAGGATGGGCACGTCACCGTTTCGCGCGCCGCGGGCACAATCACCTTTCCTTCCGAGTTCATGCTCGTGGCGGCGATGAACCCATGTCCTTGCGGCTATTTTGGTGATCTGAAACGCGAATGTCGTTGCAGCGCCGTGCAAGTGCAGCGTTATCGCCAACGCATCTCCGGACCATTGCTCGATCGGATCGATCTGCACATCGACGTGCCATCAGTCGACTATCGCGAAATCGCGAGCGAGCGGGCCGAGGAGGCTTCGACCGCAATTCGTGATCGAATAGGCCTGGCTCGCGAACGACAGCAGGCGCGTTTTCGCAAGGACAACAAAATAACCTGCAATGCCCGCATGCCTTCACGCGCCATCCGTCAACATTGCAAGCTCGATGACGAATCGCAGGAATTGGTCCGCAGCGCGATGACAAGTTTGAGCCTGAGTGCGAGGGCATACGATCGGATTTTGAAGGTCGCGCGCACTATCGCCGACCTGGCGGGCACAGTGGCGATCGGCCCGGAACATGTCAGCGAAGCGATCCAATACCGTACCTTCGACCGAACGCTTTGGATATAGGTGAGAGATTGCGAAAAGATCGAAATTCCAGCCAGGTCCGAACTCGACATTTCAGCGCGACGCGCGATAACGAAGCATGAAAGTGTCGTCTCATGCTCGTGTCTTCCTGATTTGCCTGATGGCTGTTGCAGGTTGTTCACGCAAGTCGGCGCAGGTCGCGCCGAAGCCGCCCGAAGTGCTGGTGACGACAGTGCAGCCCCGCGATGTACCACGCGTGCTCGAACGCGTGGCCACGCTTGACGGTTTCATCAACGCGAACATCAACGCACAGGTGCAAGGCAACATCATCTCGCGGGATTACCTTGAGGGCAGCCTCGTGAAGAAGGGCGATCTGCTTTTTCGGATTGATCCGCGTCCGTTCGAAGCCGCCCTCGCGCAAGCCAAAGGAAACCTGGCGAAAGATCAGGCGGCGCGATCGAAGTCGGATGCTGATGAGAAACGCGCCATGGATCTGTTCGCGAAAAAAGTCATCAGCGATCAGGAGCGAGACACGGCGACTGCTGCAGCGCTATCCAGTCGCGCGAATGTTGAGGCCGACGAAGCAGCCGTGGAGACCGCCGAGCTAAATCTTGGCTATACCAAGATCATTGCACCCATTGATGGGCTGGCGGGATTCGCCAATAATCAAGTGGGCGACCTTGTTGGGCCGTCAGGAACGACTCCACTCACGACGGTGTCGCAGATCGATCCGATCAAGGCCATCGTAACGGTTGGCGAAGGTCCATTCACGGATTTCTTTGCGCGCTATCCGGATTCGGAGAAACGCCAGGCCCTCCTCAAGAGCCTCGATTTCGAGTTGCTTCTCGGCAGCGGCAATCTCTATCCGCGGAAGGGAAAGTTTTATGCGCTGGATAGAAACCTCGATCCAAAAACAGGTTCGATTCACTACTACGTGACGTTTCCGAATCCGGGCGCGATTTTGCGGCCGGGGCAATTTGGAAAAGTGCGGTTTGTTCCAGACGAGGTAAAAAATGCGCTCGTCGTTCCGCAGGAGGCGGTAACCGAGTTGCAGGGCGGTTTCCAAGTCGCAGTGGTCGATCAGGACAACAAGGTAAATATTCGCCCTGTGACAATGGGCGAGCGTATCGGCGCGATGTGGCAAGTAACCGACGGACTTAAACCGGGCGATCGCGTGATTGTTCAGGGAACCCAAAAAGTGCGCGAAGGTGCGACGGTGACGGTGAAAGAGGGGACCGCACCCGAAAAAGGTGCCGCCTCACCCGCGCAAGCAAGCCCCTGATTCGCCATGTCCGCATTTTTCGTTAGGCGGCCGATTGTTGCCATCGTCATCGCTGTTTTGATGACGCTCGTAGGGGCCATTAGCGTTTTCACCCTGCCAATTGCGCAATACCCACAAATCGCGCCGCCAGAGATTCAGGTGCAAACGCATTACACCGGCGCGGACGCGTTAACGGTCGAGCAATCGGTTGCGGCGCCGATCGAGCAGCAGATGAGCGGCGTCGACAACATGAACTACATGTATTCGATCAACGCCAACAGCGGCGACATCCGACTGATCGTAAATTTCGACATCGGGACTGACCCGAATATCGATCACGTGCTAACGCAGCTGCGCGTGTCGCAGGCGCAATCACAATTGCCCGCGGACGTGAACAACTACGGCGTGACCGTTAAAAAATCGACAACAGCGCCGTTGATGTTGATCGCGTTGTATTCGCCGAAAGGAAGCTACGACGGAGTTTTTCTGGCGAACTACGGCTACATCAATCTGTTCGATCAACTCACGCGAGTTCCTGGAATCGGCAACGTTCAGATATTCGGCGCGGGTCAATACGCGATGCGGTTGTGGGTAAAACCGGACCAGCTGGCGAAGCTCGGAATCACCGTTCCCGACATCATCACTGCAGTGCAAAAGCAGAACACGGTAAATCCCGCCGGGCAGGTCGGCGGCGAGCCGATTCCCAGCGGACAGAAATTCACCTACACGGTGCGGGCGCAGGGCCGATTGCAAACGCCGGAGGAATTCGGCGAGATTGTCGTTAGGGCCAATCCCGATGGCTCATTCGTTAGGGTAAAAGACATCGCGCGCATCGACCTCGGCGCGCAAACTTACAATTTGAAGGGGCGGCTGAACGGCCAACCTTCAGCAATCCTCGCCTGTTATCAGCTGCCGGGCACCAACGCGGTCAAAGCGGCGGAAGGCGTTCGCAAAGTAATGGCGGAAGCGAAGCAACGTTTCCCGGCGGACATGGATTTCGTGGTCTCGCTCGATCAAACCCTCTCGGTCACTGAAGGATTGCACGACATCGTTAGAACTTTGTTCGAGGCGCTCGCGCTCGTCGTTGTGGTCGTATTCATTTTTTTGCAGGGCTGGCGCGCCACGCTGATTCCACTGTGCGCGGTTCCGGTATCGTTGATCGGAACGTTTGTCCTGTTCCCGTTGTTTGGATTCTCGATCAACACCCTTTCTCTTTTCGGACTCGTGCTCGCGGTTGGGCTGGTGGTGGACGATGCAATTGTCGTCGTCGAAGCAGTCGAACGGCATATCGAAGAAGGAATGTCGCCGCGCGACGCGACATTGCAGGCGATGCGCGAAGTTTCCGGGCCGGTCATCGGCATCGCGCTTGTGCTTTCCGCCGTTTTCATTCCGACCGCATTTCTGCCCGGGATCACCGGGCGCTTGTATCAACAATTCGCCCTAACGATCGCGATTTCCGTCATCCTCTCCGCGTTCAATGCGCTTTCGCTCAGTCCGGCGCTTTCATCTTTGTTGTTACGCCCGCGAAAGAAGACCCGTGGGCCGCTCGGCTGGTTTTACGATCGCTTCAATCGCGTGTTCGGCAGCGCGACCCACGGATATGTAAATTTGTCGCGACTGGCCATTCGAAAAGCGGTCCTTAGCTTCGTGCTGCTGGCCGTGCTCGCGGTTGGCGCGGGACTGTTTGGGTCGCGCTTGCCGAGTGGGTTCCTGCCGGAAGAAGATCAAGGCTACGTTTATCTCGCGCTGCAATTGCCCGACGCGTCGTCGCTCGAACGGACCGACCAGGCTGCGCGCAAGATTGAAAACATTCTCAGCGAAATTCCCGGCGTTAAGTACACGACCAGCGTCGTCGGATTCAGTTTGCTGAGTCTGGTGCAAAACACTTACAGCGCGTTCTTCTTCGTCACGTTCAAGCCCTGGAGCGAACGGACCAAGCCGGAAGAGCAATACACCGCCATCAAGGCGAACATTAACAAACAGCTCGCTGGTCTAACCGAAGGTCTCGCCTTTGCTTTTCCGCCGCCGGCGATTCCGGGCGTAGGCACATCCGGCGGATTCCAATTCATATTGGAAGATCGCGCCGGCAAAGACGTCGCCTTTCTCGCTCAAAATGTGAAGACGTTTCTGGACGCGGCGCGTAAACGACCGGAGCTCGCCACCCTGATTCCGACGTTTCTGCCAAATGTGCCCCAGGTATTCGTGAACGTGGACCGCGACAAAGTGCTGAAGCAGGGAATCGATCTCGGCCAGGTTTATCAGACGCTGCAGACATTCATGGGCGGATTTTTCGTGAACTACTTCAATCGCTTCGGCCGCACCTGGCAGGTTTACATAGAAGCGGAAGGCGATTACCGGACCGATGCGAAAAACGTCGGACAATTCTATGTCCGCAATTCGAGCGGCACACCGGTTCCGCTCGACGCGATCTCAACCATCAAAGATGTCGCCGGTCCGGAATTCACTTTGCGTTATAACGAATATCGCTCCGCCCAGATCAACGGCTCGGCTGCACCGGGCTACAGCTCAAACCAGGCGATGGCCGCGCTCGAAGAAGTCTTCCGCCAAACCATGCCTAACGAGATGGGCTACGATTACCTCGGCATTTCCTATCAGGAAAAGAAAGCGCAACAAGGCGTTTCGCCGACGGTGGTCTTTGGAATGTCGCTCATTTTTGTTTTCCTCATCCTCGCCGCGCTCTACGAAAGCTGGTCGCTGCCGTTTAGCGTCCTGCTTGGGACGCCTGTCGCGGTGCTTGGCGCGTTCGCGACACTTTGGCTCCGCGGAATGGAAAACAATATCTACGCGCAAATCGGTCTCATTATGCTCATCGGTCTCGCGGCGAAAAACGCCATCCTCATCGTCGAGTTCGCGAAAGATGAATACGAAAAAGGCAAACCGCTCCTCGATGCGGCACTCGAAGGCGCGCGTTTGCGCTTGCGACCGATCCTGATGACATCGTTCGCCTTCATCTTCGGATGTTTGCCGCTCTGGTTTGCCAGCGGCTCCGGTGCGGTTGCTCGTCGTGTGCTCGGATCGACCGTTATCGGCGGAATGATTGCCGCCTCTGGCATCGCTATTTTTCTTATTCCCGTAATGTTTTATGTCATTGAACGATTCTCTGCCGGCCGAAAACCGGAATCACAAGAACAAACCGGTCGAACGGAATCTCCAGTGACAGTCAAATAGACTGGCGAAAGCGAATATGCCCGGTGCTCCAGTTTGTCTTCACCTTGGCGCGATCGAAAATGTGCGTCTACCAGAGCGACTTGAGTGTACGGAATGCGTCAAGTTGGGAGATGAGTGGGTGCATCTCCGAACCTGCCAGGAATGTGGCGTGACGTTATGCTGCGATAGCTCGCCGAATCGTCACGCCAGTAAACATGCTCACGCGACCGGTCATCCAGTTATTGCTTCCGCGCAGCCGGGCGAACGCTGGCTCTATTGCTACCTCGACGATGTGATGGAGACCTATTGATTCCAGGCCGATCCTAACTCCGTGAAAGCAAAGCCACGTCGCATCGTGAGACGGCGGACTAAGAATTGGAAGATGCCGCCAAATACCGTTTACGTGGGACGACCAACGGTCTGGGGGAATCCATTCATTGTCGACTCGGAATTGATCGGTGGTGAGAAGCTCACTGCCGCCAAGGCAGTGGCACTCTATCGTCAATATGCCGAGGACGCTTTTAACGAGCGCGATCTTCGTGCCTATTTGCGGGGAAAGAATCTGGCGTGCTGGTGCCCGCTTGATCAGCCGTGCCACGCCGACGTGTTACTGGAGATGGCAAACTGTCCCTAACGATTCGCCGCGGAATCGGCTCAACATTCCTCGAGGCCATTGGCGGGAATGAGCTGAATCTCACCCGGCCAGAGGGCTGGCCACGATTTTCATGGTGGACTTAGCGTCTCTTCGCTACTTCTCGTAGAGAAACTGACCTGGCTTTGCATCCGCTGTAGTTACAACATAGTCGTAGCCGAGGAGAAGAAAGCGAGAGAATCGTTTCAGGGCATCAATGCCTTTGGTGTCGAGCGATTGACGGATCGGCTCGAGCGGAACAAGCGCCCAGCCTTCTTTCGGCAACGCCGTCGCATCAAGCCCGATAGCGGGAAAGAACTCCTTCGTCTCATCGCTTTCATATTTTTGAACGGTGGTCGGATTACCCGCTTTGGGCGCGAAAGCGACGTTCTGTCCGCCCATCGGCAGAAACGCGATTCGTAGGACGCTCTTGTCGTTGAGCCGTGCGACGGAAGTTACCAAGGTCCCAAGATCGACCGTGTTAACCGTGGTTGTGCCTAACGAGACGTGCTCGATTCCCATTTTAAAGACAACTTTGGGATTTGGATCCGCCGCTGCGCGATAGTTACTGAGAAAATTCTTCGCCAGCAAGCGAGCCCGTCGCGTGTTGTTTTCGTAGTTATGACCGCTCATCCACGCCTGGTAAATCGCCGCGCTTTCCTGGAGTTGCGCGATGATCTGTTCGGCTTCCGTGACGTTGGCGAATTTCGCCGCCAGTTGGCGGAAATCCGTATCGTGATAACGCGAAAGCAAAAACTTGTCCTGCGCCGCCGTAGCGGCCGCATCCTTTTCCTGCGCGAGCAAATCCGCGGCCGCCTTACGCGCAGGTTCGTTAGGCGCGAGCGCGACCAGCCGTTGCAAATGGAACGGCGGCGACCCGATGAATTCCTGATCGATTCCCCAGAGGAATGGTTGCCCTTTCGCGTCCTCTCCCAGAAAATCGCTCGCCAGATCCGCGTCGTCCTTTAAGGAGAGAAACGGAATTCCAAGCGGGACTTCGCGCACGAGCTTTTGCAGACCCGAGAGCCCATCTTTCGTCAGCGTCTGACCGATCATCCGCGTCGAGAGCGGACCCACTTCCACGACATGATATCGGAAGCCGAGCGGGCGCGCTTCTCGCGCAATCGCCCGCAAGACGATCGGCGAATCAGCGAAGCCGTGATCTTCACCCCAAAGAATGAATTGGGCGTTCGTCAGCTCGTGCCGAATCACTTCCTCGCCCGGGCCGGTCAGTTTGCCGTTCTCGATCTGAATCGGAAATACCTTGGGCGCCTCCTTTGCCAGAGCTCGCAACGGCAGGTGAAATAGCAGTGCGAAAACCAAGGCCAGAGAAAGCGAGCGTATCTGTGTCATGCACTTAAGATGCGGCAAATTGTCATCTGGATTCAATGACTTAAGACCGGGTCCGACAAATCAGACCTTATCTCTCGTCGCTCCACTTTTGCGGTGGCACGATTTGTCCGAACTTTGGCATTGGGACTTCATAACCTGAAAGCCTAGAGTAGGTCGGTGAAGCCGCTGCACATCGGGATCGTCGGGTTCGATCAAGTAAACGCGCTCGATCTGGTCGGGCCGGCAGAAGCTTTCGCCAACGCTACCGTCCCGGACGCGAGAGGCTGTCCAAAGAACGCCTATTCCGTGGTGATTCTCGGCCTAACGAGCAAGCGATTCGTAGCCGAGTCGGGCATCGTCTTCCATTCGCAGGCAACGCTGCGGACCGCGCCTGCGCTGGATACGGTGATTGTTCCGGGAGGTGCCGGTCTCCGTCGGCCGGATACAAATCTCGCGCTGGCGGATTGGATCCAGGTCCAGGCCGAAAGAACGCGGCGGATCGTTTCGGTTTGCACCGGGATCTACGGATTGGCCGCAAGCGGTCTGCTCGACGGACGACGAGTGACAACGCACTGGCGCTTTGCGACGGATGTCGCCCGCCGATTTCCAAAATTGCGTGTGGAGTCAAACCAGCTCTTCATTCGCGACGGCAAGTATTACACGTCCGCAGGCGTGACCGCGGGGATTGATCTCGCGCTGGCGCTGATTGAGGAAGACCTTGGTCGCCAAACGGCTCTGACGATCGCGCGTGATCTGGTGGTTTATCTGAAACGTGCGGGAGGTCAGGATCAATACTCCGAGCCGTTGCGTTTCCAGACGATGGCGAACGATCGACTGGCAGAATTGGCAAGCTGGATCGCGACCAACCCACAGAAGGACCTCTCGATTTCCAGACTGGCGGACAAGGCCTGCCTTTCCCGACGGCACTTCATCAGACGCTTCAAGGCGGCCTTCGGCCAATCACCTGGCGCCTTTGTGCAAGACCGTCGGTTGGATGAGGCGCGCCAACGTTTGTCCGCCGAGAATCTGTCGATCGACACGATTGGAGCCTCGGTCGGTTTTCAAAGCGCGGACGCATTTCGACGCGCCTTTCGCCATCGCTTTCGTATCACCCCCGCGCGCTATCGGCGCGAGTTTGGTTTAGCTCATGACTCTTCAGAACCAAAGAAACAACAGACAAGGAGAAAATGATGAAACGAAGAGATTTTATTGGCACAACTGCGCTAGCCATTGCCTCTCTCCCAGGCGTCAATACGCTGCTGAGCGCGGAAATGAAATCTGAAGCGGCGAAGGGCCTAACGACCGCAAAGGCAAAACTAACGCCTCCAATAAAAGGTCGAATTCCGGTCGCCGTCCTGATTTCGCAAGGTGTAACGGTGATCGATTTTGCCGGTCCGTGGGAGGTCTTCCAGGACACGATGATTGGTGATGAAATGCCTTTTCAGCTCTTCACCGTCTCGGAAAAAATCGAAACGCTCACGGCCAGCGCGGGTTTGAAGTTAGTTCCAGACTACACCTTCGAGAACGTGCCGGAATGCAAGGTGATCGTCATTCCCGCGCAGAAAGGATCCGACGCGATGCGAGCATGGCTCAAAAAAGTTTCGCCAACGAGCGATGTTACGATGTCGGTTTGCACGGGCGCGTTCCAACTGGCCAAGGCAGGACTGCTCGATGACAAGGAAGCAACAACTCATCACGACTTCGTTGATAAGCTGGGAAAGGATTTTCCCAGCGTGAAAGTGAAACGCGGCGTGCGCTTCGTCGAAGGCGAGCGAATCTCGACGGCCGGCGGGCTTTCATCCGGCATCGATCTCGCCCTTCGCGTCGTGGAACGCTATTACGGACGCGATGCGGCGACGAAAACTGCGGCCTACATGGAATATCAGGGAACCGGGTGGATTGTCTGACAAATAGGGCTAGCTCCTTGCCTAACGGAAATGAGTCTTAGACTGCGTGGCCGTGGCAACTCACGGCTCTTGTCTGAGTCGGAAAAATCCGACTAGTTGAGCGCGTAAATCTCAACCAGAGCGACGCCGCTTGTGGCATTCGCTCCCTGCACGATCGCGGTATAAGGCGCGGGCGTAAGAGTCGCCACGATGGCTGATTCGCTGTCGTTTGTCGGCGCCAAAGTGGTGGCTTCGATCTCCGACTCCTGATCGGAGCGCCAGTTGTCATTACTCGCAATCAGCGCGCCGTTTTGATCATGCAATTCAAGAGTCGGATCGGCGAGAGTGTTCATCACCTCAAGCGACGGACCAAGCGCACGCGCGATGACTGTTTGCGGCTGGGCGCCGTGCACAATCACACCGCCAATCATGACTTTGTCATTTGTTTCCACCAGTCCACGAGTCGAAATATTCAACAGGTTAGGTCCGATACCGGAATCGAGATCGTAAACTTCGAGCAGACCGACTCCCGTGGTATTATTGGCTCCGCGCATGACGGCGGTATAGGCCGCGCCTTCCTCCGTCGCGGGCAATTGGATCAGAATGACCGACTCATTAGCCGAAGCGGGCGCAATACCGGTGTCGATGATTTCCTGCTGATTGGCGTTATCAGCCCAGTTATCGTTGGTCGCGATCAGATTGCCCGTGGCATCGTATAGTCGACCACCGGATCAGCCAGAGCGCCGGAGACATTGAGATCGGTGAGTGAAGGGCCGATGGCGCGAATCATTACTCGCTTATCTGCGGTCCCCTGAGCGATGAAGCCTCCGATCACTACATTGTCCCCGGCACCAACATCCACGCGAGTCGAGACGTTGGCGAGCCATTTGGGACTCGGATCAGGCTGAGTGACGGCAGCAAATGTAAATTGTGAACCGGGCCAAATGGTATTGGCCGACATAGCCGTATCCTGAACGTCGCTCGTAGTCAGTGTGTAGGTCTGGTTGGAAACCAGCGGAGAAACGGTCAGGATAACTGTATCGGCGTCCGCGCCCATCACCGCCTGAGTTACGGTCGCGCCCTGATCCAGCACGTAATGAGTCGGATCCGTGGCAATCGCAGGATCGAGGAAGCTGTTAAAGCGGACCGCGAGATGACTCGTATCCTGATTGAGATAGACAGATAACAATTGAAGGGGACTGGCGATCCACTGGCGCAAGACTTCCATGGCCGCTTCATGCACCAGATTCTTGGCGATGGGCGGCATTTTGGTCGCGTCGAGAGCGTCATCGCGCTGGTAAAGAAGCGAACCCGCCAGGTCGCGGAACTTTACGACGGTGCCGATGAGGTTCTGCTGCGGCAACGGCGTATAGAAGCGGCCGTCATAAACGGGGCCGTAGCCGCCCGGGCGATGGCATTGAGAGCAATTGGAGTCGATCCAGGAACGCATGCGCGTTTGAATCGGCTGCGTCTCATCGGTGACAATGACGGAGTGGAGATAAGTCGGTATTTGCGCTTCGTCGAGCGTCGGGTTGAACATGCCGAGATGATTAAAAGTGCGTAGCTGGTTGTCTGTCACGCCCGTGCTCGGATAAGCAAACGTGCCATTGAGTTGATGAGTCTTTAAGCCAAGGACATAACTCGCGGGAGGGTTGTGACAATAGAGGCAGTCCGATCGGCTGGGATAAGTCCAGGTCTGCACCCGGCTCGTGCCGTCGGCCTGCAGGATCGTAATGTCTTCGTCTAACCCGTCAGGCAAGAGGTCCGCATCGCTATTATCATCGCGCCACTTGTAGGTTACGCCATAAACCGCGCCATTTGCATCACGCACCAGAAGCCGTGTCTCGAGACGTTTCCGCGCCTGGGTTTGTTCGTTAACAACCAGATCGAATTCCTTCACGAACACCGTGCCGTTTGGGAAAGTCCACTCCCCCGTGGGAACGAAGTTAATCTGCTCATCCGGAGTGTAGGGTGGACCGTCGTTAGGCAAGGCCATCCATCGGCTCTTCAACGCGTTATCCGACCAAAGTGGTGAATTCGGGGCGTAAGGGATTAGCCCCGGCGTAGCCACGACATTGGTTACATCGTAAAAGCGCCCCGTCGCGGAGAGAGTCGCCGGGAAATCAAACTCGCCATCATAAGATGGCATGTTTCCGTTAAGGTAAGGCCCAACGGGTCGCGACTATTCAGGCCGTAGGGATCGGCCGCCAAAAGGGGCGATGCGCTCAGGGCCGCAAACAATAAGCCCAGACCTACTCGACCGTTCCAGCTCCGCATCCTGGGACGATTACTGAGGATTCAGGCGGTAGATTTCCACCAGGCCGACGCCGGTCGCATCGTTCTTACCGGAAACGATCGCAGTGTAGTTGCTCGGTGGCAATGTCCTCAGAATAGCAGATTCCAGGTCGTTAGTGGGTGGAATGCCGGTCGCGATAATCGCGTCCTTCTCAGGACTATCCTTCCAGTTATCGTTGCTTTCGACCAGTTCGCCATTGGCATCGTGCAATTCGAGAACGGTATCGGACAGGACAGTCCGAAACATCTTGGTCGAGTGAGGGAAGGTCCAATGGCGCGCATCAGGACTGACACATCAGGCGCACCATCAGGTCCCAGGATAAAGCCGCCGATCAGGACATTCGTATCAGTGCCAACAAAGCCGCGCGTGCTGATGTTGGCCAACTGCGAACCGTCAGTGCCGCCCAAGTCGTATGCTTCCACCAAGCCGACACCGGTGACGTTGTTCTTTCCACTCATGATCGCGGTGTAACTGCCGGCGTCGAGCGTGCGGATGATGGCAGACTCAAGCGGGTTCGTAGGAGCGGCTCCCGTAGCCTCGATGTCTGCCTTATCCGGGCTATCCATCCAGTTATCGTTCTGCGTGAGGAGAGTGCCGTCGCTGGCGTGCAATTCCAAGACCGGGTCCGGCAAGGCGTTTAGGATTCCGAATGAGGTTAGCGAAGGTCCAATTGCGCGGAACAAGACTCTCTTGGGCGTGGTGCCGGTAATGATGACACCGCCAATCGAAACATTGTCGCCGGTGCCCACATCGACGCGGGTAGAAACGTTCAGGGATTGCGGCGAGCGGAGTCGGCGTTGGTGTAGGTGTAGGAGTAGGTGTCGCGGTCGGGGTGGGAGTTGCAGTCGGAGTAGGTGTCGTGGTGGGAGTGGGGAGTCGCGGTTGGCGTAGGTGTAGGGGTCGGAGTTGGGGTTGGGCGGTGCCTCCGTTTACCGTGACGGTGCCGGCCATCCCTAAGACGCGATGTGCTAGGCAGAAGTATGTGAAGGTGCCAGGGGTCGTGAAAGTATACGAGAATGTATGAGGCTTGTTGTTAATGCCTGAATCAAATAAGCCATCAGTCATGCCAGTCTCCGGATCACCTGAGGTTACGCTATGGGTGTCGGAACCCCAGGTCCAATCGACAGTATCTCCGACGTTAATCGTGACTAAACTAGGCTCAAAGAGGTGCTGGCCATTCGGCCCGACGGTAACCGGAATGGTCGCGGCAGCGAGTGACTCGCCCAACAGAAAACAAAGGAAGAGTCCCGCGGCAGCACAAGCAAGATGGCGAAAAACGTTCCGACGGACAAAAGTGATCATGTGGAAATCGGTAGCTGTACGCATACAAAGACGGGTCGCCCTAGACCCGGTGTGCTGGTCCAATTGCGTGGAGATCGTATAGTTTTCACGGAACAAACTTCAAGTCAAAGTTTCATAAATTTCGCGGCCGTCTTAAAAGGGCGTCACGCAGACGCGTTACTGCCTGAACGTCCGTCAGGCAGTAACGGTCGTTGGCGCAAGATCTTGGCTCCGTCGAACCATTCCTGATGACAAATTGGCGGTGCCAGTTACTTTCGCGAGGTCAGTTTCCATGTAGGCTTCACGCCGCCGAGCGTCCGGCCCTTTTAGTTGAAACTTCATTGCCTAACGAAATATGCTCCTGCCATTCCATTCACCGACCCCGATCAGGCCCGCCACTGCGGTTTTTTTGTCCATTTTGGTATTTTCTGCCTCCGCCGCGGTTGAGTCTTCAGCCTCGACCTCAGGCGCCAAGCCGATGACTGATAATCCGCTCCTCAAGGAAAGTTCTCTGGACTTTCACTACCCGCTTTTCGACAAGATCACGGACGAAGACTTTGGGCCTGCCTACGAGCAGGGGATGGCGGAGCAACTGAAAGAGATCGAGCCGATCGCTTCCAATGCCGAGCCACCGACCTTCGAAAACACAATTGTTGCGTTGGAAAAAACCGGCCAGCTGCTCGGCCGGGTCGATCGCATTTTTTCCAATCTGGCGAGCGCAAATACCAATCCGCAGTTGCAAAAGATCGAGAGCGACATGGCGCCGAAGCTTTCTGCTCAGCAGGACGCAATCTTTCTCAACGGCCCGCTCTTCAAGCGCGTCGAGACGCTTTACAACAAGCGCGACCAGCTCGGGCTGGACGAGGAATCGAAATGGCTCGTCGAACGTTATTACAAGGATTTCATCAGGGCGGGTGCCAAGCTTTCCGACGCAGACAAGGGCAAGCTCAAGAAGATGAACGCTGAGATTGCAGAGCTGCAAACCAAGTTTGCCCAGAACGTCCTAAAGGAGAAAAACGCCGAGTCAATCGTGGTCGATGACAAGTCGGAATTGGACGGTCTTTCGCCTAACGAAATCACAGCCGCCACCGCCGCGGCAAAGGAAGAGAAGAAGGAAGGCAAGTTTGTTTTCCCTTTGCAGAACACGACCCAGCAGCCGCCTTTGACGAATCTCAAAAATCGCAACCTTCGCGAACGCATTATGAAGGTTTCGCTGGCGCGCAACAGCCACGGCGGCGAATTCGACAACCGCGCCGTCGTTCTCAAGATGGTGAAGCTGCGGGCGGAACGGGCTGCCTTGCTCGGCTACCCCAGCCACGCGGCTTATCAATTGGAAGATCAGACAGCGAAAAACGTGGAGACAGTGAACAAACTGCTCGCCCAGCTCGCGCCTCCCGCCGTTGCCAACGCGCGCCGGGAAGCGGCTGACATGCAAAAATTGACCGACCAGGAACATGGTGGGTTCCAGCTCGCTTCCTGGGATTGGGCTTTCTATTCGGAGAAAGTCCGGCAAGAGCGTTATTCCTTTGACGAGGCGCAAATCAAACCCTACTTCGAACTCAACCACGTCCTGCTCGACGGCGTGTTTTACGCCGCCACGCGCCTTTACGGAATCACCTTCAAGGAACGGCACGACCTGCCGGTCTATCAACCGGACGTGCGCGTCTTTCAGGTCTACGACAAGGACGGCAAACCACTCGCTATTTTCCTCGCCGACTATTACGCGCGGTCCTCGAAACGTGGCGGAGCCTGGATGAACGAATACGTCAACCAGAGCGAGTTGTTAGGTATGAAACCGGTGGTCGCAAATCACCTCAACATTCCCAAACCGGAAGCCGGCCAGCCCACCTTGCTCACCTACGATGAAACGCGGACCATGTTTCACGAGTTCGGCCACGCCCTTCACGGCATGTTCTCTAATGTGAAATATCCGCGCTTTAGCGGAACGAGCGTGCCGCGGGATTTCGTCGAGTATCCATCACAGGTGAATGAGATGTGGGCCATCTGGCCGGAAGTTTTGGCTCATTACGCGAAACATTATAAGACCGGCCAGCCGATGCCGAAAGAGTTGCTCGGAAAGGTCCTCGAGGCTGAAGAAAAATTCGATCAAGGCTTCAAGACGACCGAATATCTCGCCGCCACTTTGCTCGACCAGGCTTGGTATCAGCTCAAGCCTGACGAAGTGCCTAACGACGCTCTCGCCTTCGAGGCCAGCGCGCTGCAGAAGGCCGGGGTCGACTTTGCACCCGTCCCGCCGCGTTATCGCACGACCTATTTCTCGCATGCCTTCGCCGGCGGCTACAGTGCAGGTTATTACAGCTACATCTGGAGCGAAGAACTGGACGCCGACAGCGTGGAATGGTTCAAGCAGCACGGCGGCCTGACGCGCGAAAACGGAGACCACTTCCGTGACACTTTGCTCTCGCGTGGTGGCAGTCAGGACGCGATGAAACTCTTTCACGATTTCACCGGGCGCGATCCCTGGATTGAGCCACTCCTGAAACGCCGCGGACTCGATCAGCCTGTTGAACCTAAAGCCCACGGTGAAGCGCCGCCGCCCGGAAAATAGCGACGGGTCGGCAGCAGGCACTCAAACAGCAGCGGCAGATCAGTCATGGTATTGCGCGGAAAAGCAATTTGAAGTGCACCAAGGCGACGTTATTACTGCGAGATGGCAAAGAGAAAGAAAGGGCTGACACTGCTTGGCCGCAGCGAGACGCGCCTTCCCACATCGCCATCCGCCGACATCCTCGAGACTTTCCCGAATCCAGCGCATCGAGCGTTTTGGATTCGTTTCGAGTCGGCTGACTTTACCTCGCTTTGCCCGATCACCGGCCAGGCTGACTTTGCTCAGATCACGATCGACTATCTACCGGGTAAGCGCTGTCTCGAAACCAAGTCGTTGAAATTTTATCTCGCCTCCTACCGTAACGAGCGGGCATTCAATGAGGAGGTAACAAATCACATTCTGGATGATCTCGTTAGGGCTTGTTCTCCGCGACGGATGATCGTGCAGGCGGAGTTCGCCTCTCGGGGCGGCATTAGCCTGACCGTCACCGCGACTCACCCGGAAAACTTTGAACGCAAGGCGCAATGAAGCGCGCGGTCGTCGCCCTGAGCGGCGGGCTCGACTCCGCGACCGCACTTGCGATTTGTCGTCGGGACGGCTTCGAACCGTTCGCACTCTCTTTTCGTTATGGGCAGCGACATGAGCGCGAGATCGAGGCGGCGCGGCAAGTTGCGCGGTCGTTAGGCGCGGTCGAGCATCGCATCGCTGAAATCGATCTGCGCGTCTTCGGCGGCTCGGCTTTGACGGCAGAGATCGACGTTCCAAAACAACGTTCCGAAACAGAAATGGGAACCGGAGTGCCGATCACCTATATCCCGGCGCGAAACACCATCTTTCTCTCCTATGCTCTGGCCTGGGCCGAAGTGCTCGGCGCGCAGGATATTTTTCTCGGAGTGAACGCGATCGATTACAGCGGATATCCCGATTGCCGCCCGGAATTCATTCGCGCGTTCGAAAATCTGGCCAATGTCGCAACGCGCGCGGGCTCGGAAGAAGGCGCACGGTTTCGCATTCACACTCCACTGATTTCGCTTTCGAAGGCGGAGATTATTCGCGAGGGAGTTTCGTTAGGCGTGGACTATTCGCTCACTCACAGTTGTTATGATCCGACATCCGATGGCCTGGCCTGCGGCCGGTGCGACTCCTGTCAGTTGCGTCTCAAAGGTTTTCGCGAAGCGGGGCTGAGGGATCCGATTCGTTACGCAGAATGAACTGGCGGGATAAACTCGGGATGTTCGTGCTGACGCGCGAAGAGCAGCGCACAATCGCTTTCATCATTTTTGCGCTCGTTCTTGGTCTGGCGACGATGCACTATCGGCACACGCACCCCCGCGAAACGCCTAACGAAAAGCAAGGAGCCGTCGTTACGCCCACGCCTGTTCGTTCTCGTTAGGCAGCTTGTTCAAGGATGGAAATGCCCGCCGCCTCGCCGAATCGAGAGACGCATTTCGCTTGCGACAGCCCGTGGCTCGCCGGCCCCTTGCGCTCGCGCAATCTGTGCTAGGTTCGCGACTTCTGTTATGCAACTTGAAGTTTTGAAGTCGAAGATCCATCGCGCCTCGGTCACCTCCTCCAGTCTCAACTACGAGGGTAGCCTGACGGTCGACCGGACGCTGATGGAAAAGGTGGGTCTGCTGCCCTACGAAAAAATTCTCTGTGGCAACATCCGCAACGGTGAACGGTTTGAAACCTACGTGATTCCGGGCGAGGCGGCCTCGGGCGCGATCATTTTGAATGGGGCGACGGCCCATCTCGGGCAAGTGGGCGACCTCCTTACGATCATGAACTTTGCAACGATCGATGAAGCGGAGGCGAAATCCTGGAAGCCACGCGTAATCGTGCTCGGCGAAAAAAACCTTCCCATCAAAGAGCGGGAGTTGGATTCCCTCGCGCGCGGGGAGTAGTGAAACGGTTGGCAAATGCGAGCCCAAATCGAGCCGCAGAGAGCGGAACAAATCGTTCTGGCCGCGCCGTCGAGGTTGCGGATGATTGGCGGGAACGGCTGCTGGTTGACAATTTTCCAGCCTCGTCTCTTAGTTTAGCGCGTTAACTAATGGGAGCGACGGCCGTACTTTTTCCTAACGAGACTGACGATCTACGGGTCGATGCCGAGAAGCTCGCCCAGATCATTATGGAGATGCAGCGCTGCTTTATCCTCCGTCTTTCCAAAGATCTCGCGCCCGGTAATGTCTCCTTTCCGCAGTTCTTTCTCCTGACGTACCTCGACAATCAGGAACTGCTCATGATGTCGGCCATAGCGCAAAAAATGGGACACACCACCGCCGCCGCCAGTGGACTTGTGGCGCGGCTTCAGAATCTCGGTTATGTCATGCGTTCACACGCCTCGGACGATCGACGCAAGGTAATGGTTGCCATTACCCCGCGCGGGTCGGCGCTAGTCCGGCGCATCCGAGAGGAAATGATCTGCAACTTGATGAAAATGATGTCGCACCTCTCGCCGGGTGAACAGAAATCTTGGTTGCAAATCTACACCAAGATATACGATTACTGCCGCAATAAATGAGTCGTGACCCGGCGGGGGCAGTAACCGCTTTCCAGCGCATCCAGTGCTTCTGCCGCACGCGCAATTTTTCAAGCTTGCTCTGCGCCCTGATCGTGGGCTCGCTGCTTTTCGCCCTCTATTCCGCAGTCGCCGTGGAGTCGGGCATGGAAGGTTATGCTTCGGACGAATCTGGTGCGCGCAAGTTCACCCTTGAAGAGGCGCTCTTCTTCGCGTTCCAGCACAATCCCGACATCCTGACGGCGCGGCAGGAGATCCGGAGGACCAAGGGTGTCCAGATCGAGGTCAGAGCCCAGGCACTTCCTCACCTGGACGCAGACGCTTTCTACAAGAAGACGGATCCAAACCTGCAGGGCGGCAATTCGTCGACCATTATCACGTCCACGAATCCGACACAGCCCACGATCCCACCTGGTGGAACGCCAGCGCCAACCGCCACTCCCACGACCACGCTTAGTTCCGTCAGCGTCAGCGATAACTCGTACGATCTCACCCTCACCGCGTCGCAGCTTCTCTACAACGGTTCGGTCGTGCCGGCGATTCGCGGAGCAAGCTATGCGCGGGATGCAAGCATCTTTTCCCTTCGCGACGTGATCGATCGGGTGATCGCGACCGTTCGCCAACAATTCTATCTGGTCATTCTGAATCGCTCGTTGATCGGCGTGCAGGAGGAATCGGTTCACCTGCTCGAGCAACAGTTGCAGGATCAGCAGAACCGCTTCGAAGCGGGAACCGTCCCGCGCTTCAACGTTCTCCAGGCGGAAGTAGCGTTGGCCAACCAGCAGCCGGCGCTGATCACCGCGCGCAATAATTATCGAATTGCGCAGCTTCAGCTCGCGAAAACGATTGGGCTTGATTACAACCCGGAGCGGCGGGCGAAGGCGCCTCTGCGTTGCGTCGGCGAGCTAGACTACCAACCGCGCGTAATCCCGCTTGCCCTCGCGGTGGAGTTGGGTAAAGAACGCCGCCCATTGCTGAAACAGCAACGAGCCAACGTCCTCGTGCAGTTGGAATCGGTAAGTGGAACCTATGGGGGATTCCAACCGATGATAAGTGCGAACGCCGGCTACGAGTGGACTAGCTCGACCTTTTCTGACTCCCTTAACGACATCAACAAAGGCTGGTTCTTTGGAGTTACGGGAACCTGGCCAATCTTCGACGGCCTTGCCACAGTGGGAAGATTGAAACAGCAGAGAGCTCTTTTGAGCGAAGCGCGGATCAGCTACGATAACGCGGTCCGCCAGGTGGAGCTCGAAGTGCAACAGGCTTATTCGAACTTGCAGCAGGATCGCGAACTCTATTTCAGCCAGTCCAAAAACGTCGATCAGGCGCGCGAAGCACTGCGGCTGGCCAGCGCTCGGCTCGGCGTGGGCGCCGGGGTGCAACTCGACGTCCTCAATGCGCAGGTCCAACTTACTCAGGCGCAGTCCACCCGGCTATCGGCCCTCTACTCTTATAATGCCGATCTCTCGGAATTCGATCGCGCGACCGCTACCGACACGATCTATCACGCCGGCCTTGGTCTAAGGAGCGAGACGCGGATGATCCAGACCTACGAGACGAAACGCCGGGTCGAAACTTCGGGCAAATAGCGGCCTAGATGCAGGGGCCGTCTGCGACGTCCACTTCGGCGCTGGAATTGTTCCCCAGCTTGAGCCGGATCGGGTTCGTTAGGCACGGCTTTGTCGGGCGTATTCCCGGCATCGATGTTGCGACTGATCGCGCTTCGGCGCTCAAGCGACTCGACGCCAATCATCGCACTCTGCGAGCGGAATTGGATTTGGCGCAAGCGTCCCTTGCCACGGCCGAGCAGGTCCACGGCGACCGGATTGCGGTCGTGGATAAGCCGCCGCGGTCCGATCACGAATTTGCCGGAGCCGATGCGCTCGTGACCAGTCAATCCGGCGTTTCGTTAGGCATTTATGTCGCTGATTGCTGCGCAGTTTTTTTGGTTGATCCAATCCGGCGCGTGATTGGCCTGGCTCATTCCGGACGCAAAGGCACGGAGCTCAACATCGTCAGGCGGACGATCGAAACCATGCGCGACCGCTTTGGGACCAGGCCAGCCGAGTTAATCGTGCAGCTCAGCCCCTGTATTCGACCGCCGCACTACGAAGTGGATTTCGCGGCTGAGATCGTTAGACAAGCGCGCGCTGCCGGCGTTGTTGGGGTCCACGACTGCGGCGTTTGCACCGCCTGCGACCTTTCGCGGTACTATTCCTATCGGGCGGAAAAAGCGCGTACCGGTCGCATGCTCGCCCTGCTTGCGCTGAATGATGGTCTTTCCCATTGACGTGCGACCGTTCCCCGAAATTACCCGTTAGGCGATGAGACGCTGGCAATTCCTGCTTCTGCTCGTGCTTGATATTGTCTGCATCTGCCTCAGTGTTGTGGCGATCGTCTTCGCCCGCCAGAACCAGAAACTCCAAAGCGAGATCCAGCTCCAGCAGGCCACGGTCAACAAAGGCGCGCTCAGTCAACAGATCGGCGCCAATCTGTTACGCGAGATGGCGGCAGTCGCTCCAGGCGATGAACGCATGCGCGATCTTTTAAAAGACAACGGCTACAACCTCACGCCGCAACCCGCGACCGCGCCAAGTCCGTGAGTATGGAACCCGAAGCAACAACTCCACCCATTGTTCACCAACCGGAGGAACGGTTTCATGGTTTTTGGCCGTTGCCGCTCATGGGAACGAGTTTGCTGCTCGTGTTGTCCTGGGAAATCTTGGTGGGCGTACAGACTCGCCAAAACGCGCAGCAGACACAGCAACAGCAACTCCGACTCGGGGATCAGGCAAAGCAGGTAGAGGTCGGACTGGAAAAGCTGGTGCGCGGTCTGGTCGATCTTTCCAAAACGGACGACGACGCGAAACGCCTCGTGACAAAATTCGGCATCAAGATAAACGAGCCGGCCGCCCCAAGCGCGACACCCAGGTAACTATCATTCTTCCGGCTTCAGTCGCGCGCGCAGTCCTCCGCAAATTCCGCGGCCTTTTGCCGTTGCGACAAAGTCAAAAAACTCCTGCCCCAGCGCGGACCAATTCCGCGCCCTCGCTTGCTCGAGAGCCTGGCTAACATTGAGGCCGCTTTCGTAAAGCAAACGAAAGGCGGATTTGATCTCCGTTCGCTGCTCCGCGGTTATGCCAGCGCGACGCAGTCCAATGGTGTTCAGGCCGGCGATCTTGCTACGACTCGAAGCCAGGCAGAAAGGCGGAATATCCTGCCCGTGTTTCGATCCCCCCTGCGTAATGGCGAGCCGTCCGACGCGGATTTGTTGATGAAAGATGCAGGCGCCGCCAAGAAATGCCCCGTCTCCGACGGAAACGTAGCCGCCAAGGAGGCAGTTGTTCGCGACGATGACCTTGTTGCCGAGCGTGCAATTGTGGCCGAGGTGCGCGCCCGCCATGAGAAAATTATCGTTGCCGATGCGCGTCACCGAATCGGGCGCAGTGCCGCGATGAATGGTGACATGTTCGCGAACGGTATTCCGATTCCCGATCTCGACCGCGCTGCGCGTCTCTGGTTTGAAACTCAAATCCTGTGGCCAACCGCCAATGATCGCGCCGTGCCCGATTCGATTGTCTTCACCGAGCCGGACGGCGCCTTCGATCACGACGTGTGATTGCACGATCGTACGCGCACCGATTTCCACTTCGCTGCCGATGCATGCGTAGGGACCGATCTCGACTCCCTCACCCAGACGCGCGCCGGGTTCGACAAACGCAGTCGCATGAACGCGATTCACAGCGCACCCATTTCCTTAAAGCTAAAATAAGGCAGCCGATCCTGCGCGGGCGCGCCGATGATAACGTGGTCAAGCAGTTTGATCTGCAGCAGTTCGGCGGCTTCACGCAGCCTCCGGGTCAGGCTTTGATCGGCCTGGCTCGGTGAAGGATCGCCTGACGGATGATTGTGCACGACAATAACAGCGTAAGCGGCATAAATGAGCGCTGGACGAAAAACATCGCGCGGATGGGCGATGCTTTCGTTCAAACTGCCCAGCGAAACATCCTCCACTCGCACCAAGTGATAGCGGGTGTCGAGTAGCACAACGCGAAGCGATTCCTTATGCAGAGCCTGCATCTCGGCGGAGAGCAACTCGTAAATGGCTTCAGGGGTTTCGATCTTTTTTCCGGTGCGATTTTCCTTTGCCAGACGCTGGCCGAGACCGAACGCAGCCGCCAGCTGCGTTGCTTTTGCCAGCCCAATCCCTTTGATTCGCGCCAGCTCGGGGACCGAACAGCGGCTAAGTGTGCCTAACGAACCGAACTCTTTGATCAGTTGCCGCGCGACATCCACCACGTTGGCGCCTTGTCGTCCGGTGCGGAGGAGAATCGCAATCAATTCCGCGTCACTCAGCGCGCTCGCTCCCTGGCCCGCCAGTTTTTCGCGCGGGCGTTCGTCACGCGGCATTTCCCGCATTTTCAACTGCGCCGTCATGCTATTTCCGGGGAAGACATCAGCGCCGTGAGGCCGCAACATCAAGTTCGCAGTTGTTCGAGCAGTTCCTGCAGCGCTTCGCCCAAACCGAAGAGGGAATCGACATAACGATTCGTGGGCAATGGCGCCAGCTCGGCCTGCGCTTCGCGGATCCATTCGGTGGCAGTCTCAATCGATTCACTGAGAGCGCCATCGGTCGGCGAGCCTTGGAGAAGTGCAGTCACTTCCTTCAGCTTGCCCTCCAGCACGAGCGCGCAGCAGCGTTCGCGATCGAAAGCCGACGCGGATTCGAGCAGGGTGAGGATGGGCAGGGTCAACTTGCCTTTGCGTAAATCGGTTCCAAGAGTCTTGCCTGTCTCGGCCTCGGTGCCGGCGATGTCGAGGCAATCGTCGTAGATCTGGTAAACCGTTCCGATCTTCGCACCGAAATTTCGCAGCCGCTGCACGTCCTCCTCATTTGCGCCGCTGATCAATGCGCCCAACTCTGCCGCGCAGGCGAAGAGCGATCCCGTTTTCATCCCGATAATCCGGAAATAATCCTCGCGGGTCAGTTGGAGGTCGAAGCGTCGCTGCGTCTGAATGATTTCACCGGAGCAGACCTCGGTCGCCGTCCGCGCAATCGTGCGGCTGATCGCGGTGTCGTCGAAATCCGTTGAGAGATTGAGTGCATGCGCGAAAAGCACGTCGCCGAGAAGAACGCTGAGCGAGTTGCCCCAGCGTGCGTTCACGGTCGGCTGGGAACGGCGACGCTCGGCATCGTCCATAATGTCGTCATGCACGAGGGTCGCGAGATGGATTAATTCAACGATGACTGCTAAATCCAGATGCCCCGAAACCAGCGTGCCCAAAGCGCCACCGCTCAGGAGCGCAACCAGTGGACGCAGGCGTTTGCCGCCGCCGCTGACCGCATAAGTGACGTAACCCTCGATCGCTGGATCAAACGCTGCGGTCTGGGCGTTGATGCGGCGATCAACCTCGTCGAGCTGCGCCTGCACAGGAGCGAAAACGCGACTCAACGGGCCAGCCACCATCGTGGCCGCAGCGGTTGAGTGCGCGGAAATTTTCACAAGCGCAGGATAGAAGGTCGGCTTTTAATGTCAAAGCTACAGGAGGGCGTCTTACCGGCGGCGCAGCCAGCTTTCGGCGCCGTATTTTTCGCGTGCCAAACGCGCCGCGCTTTGGAGGATTGAAGGTGCGATTTTTTCGTCCCTGATTTCCTTCCCGAGCAAAGCGGCGAAACGTTGCCGGAAGCTTTGCGATAAATGAGGCAACTGAATACTTCCCTGGTGGAGGAACCCGGCGCGTGTTCGGCGTTGGGCGGCGCCCGCAATCTTGCGGCCTTCCAGCATGAGATCGTAGCGGACCGGATTCGCGAAACAAGCGTCCGAGACTTTAGGCGCGGCCTCCGCGGCCAACTCCGCCACGTAACCTTCGAGAGAAAGAGCGGCCCGAATTGCTTCGTGCAACGCGGCGTAGATTACGGCTGGTCCTTCGTTCGCAACCGGGTCGCAGGTTGGCGTGACGAGGGAGTAAGTCAGGTCGTCACCGTGTGGGACAATTCCGCCGCCAGTCCAACGCCTAACGACTTCGCGCAATTCCGCTTCAAGAGCGACATCGTCGAACTTCCCAAAATAGCCGAAGGAAAGCGCCGGGCGTTCCCAGCCATAAAATCGCAAACTCGGCTGCTGCGCTTGCGCGAAAATGGCCTCATCGATCGCCATGTTCAATGCTGCGCCGGCCGGAACCGGATCCTCGTACACGATCAGGCGCTCAAACAGCATCAGCCGCGATTTGTTCCAGGGCTGCCCGCGGATCCTTCGCGGTCGTGATCGGTCGACCAATGACGAGAAAATCCGCACCTGCGCGAATGGCTTCCGCGGGAGTGAGAGTGCGTTTTTGATCGTCAGGTGCAGCACCCACCGGACGAACGCCAGGAGTCACGATCTTTATTTTTGCGCCGTAGGCATGGCGCAGTGATGTCAGTTCAAGTGGGCTGGCCACGATCCCGCCGATTCCGCTCTCAACTCCGAGTTTCGTCAGGCGCAACACCTGATCCTCGATCGACGACGAGACGCCGGTTTCGTGCAAGCCCATCTCATCAACGCTTGTTAACACTGTGACTCCGAGCAAGAGGAGCCCTGGCGGCGCGGCTCCCACCGCGGCTTCGATCATGGCGCGGCCGCCATGCAAATGAAGGGTGAGCATTTCGACGCCTAACGAACCCGCGCTTCCCACCGCACGCGCTACCGTGTTTGGGATGTCGTGTAGTTTGAGATCGAGAAAAATCCGCGCTCCAAGATCGCGCAAAGCGCGGACGATCTCCGGACCGGCGGCGATATAAAGCTGGAGGCCGATTTTGAGCGGGCTGCGATGCGGTGCCAGCCTTCGAGCTAACGCAAGCGCCTCGTCGGCCGTCGAGACATCGAGCGCAACGATAATCCGTTCCAGTGGGTTTATATCTACGGCTTGCCAGTTCATACAGTCCCCATAAGGATGCGGCAACGTATGCAGTTTTTCGCCCCTGCGAAGATCAATTTGTCGTTCAAAATCCTGCGCCGGCGGGAGGACGGCTTTCACGAAATTGATACCCTCATGACGCCGATCTCGCTCAAAGACGAAGTGACGATCGAACCTGACGAATCCGAGGCGGCGCTTATTTTTTCCTCCAACGATCCCACTCTGCCGCAGGATGAAAGCAATCTGGTCGTGAGGGCGGCACGAGCTTTCTATCGTGAAATGGGAGCCCCGCCGCGCGCGCGGATTTTCTTGCGCAAGTGCGTTCCACATGGCGCCGGATTGGGTGGGGGAAGTAGCGACGCCGCGAGCACGTTGCTTGGACTAAACGAATTGTATGGTGCGCCGATAGCGATTACGCGCCTAACGAATCTCGCGGCCGAATTGGGATCCGATGTTCCATTCTTTCTCGCGGGCAGCGCGGCCCGCTGTCGTGGGCGAGGGGAGATCGTCGAACCGGTTTCGACCCTGCCGCCGCTCTCGCTGTTGCTTTTCAAGCCAGAATTCGGCGTACCCACACCGTGGGCGTATCAGCAATGGCGTGATTCGCTCGAGTCGCCCAATGTCGACTACCATCCACAACGGGTCGCGGGGCTGGAATTGGTGAACGATCTCGAGCGCCCGGTTTTTCAGAAATACATTTTCCTGGCGCGGATGAAGGCGTGGCTGCGTCAGCAACCGGAGATTGCAGCTGCGCTCCTCTCTGGTTCGGGTTCAACCATGTTCGCGATTTTGCGGGACGCATCCGCGGGGGATGCAGTCGCCGCGCGCGCGCGCGCCCAACTGGATCCCAATCTGTGGACCTTCGCCGCGGATTCGTTAGGCTAAAAGACGATCAAAATGGTCGAGGCAAATTTGCGACCAGGTCTCGAGATTCTCGCGCCGTTCTTCCAACTGACTTTTCGTTAGGAAGGCGAGATTTGTGATCATCGCTTCCCGTTTTTGCACCTCCGGTTTCTCGAGTTGAAAAACGTGCACCACGCCAAGGTGCACCCGTCCCACCTCGGTCGTGTCGTCATTCAAAAGCGCGACAATCCGATCTTCAAAAGGCGTGTCGATTTGCACCTCTTCATTCACCTCGCGCTCGACGCCTGCGCGGTAGGCCGCTTCGTCCCAGGCGAAAAGTGATTCGTCGTTATCATTCAGGTGTCCGCCGATGCCGATCGAGCCCTTGGCCACGAGGCGCTGTTCACCTGCTTTCTTGCCGCGGACGTAATGCAGGACGCGATCGCCGCAGGCGAGAATGGCGTAGGGGATGATCTGTTTGTGGGTCGGATCGTTCTCGGCCGTGGCACGGGCGAGAAAGTAATTGTTTCCCCGCGCCAGCATGGCCTCGAGGTAAGGCTGGGGCTCGAAGTTGAGCCCGTGAAAGCTGCCCAGCTCGTTGAAGAGATTCCGCCTAACAACAAGGACGTTTTCGTCAGGCGCGCTCATTCAATTCCTGATTTCTGCTTTGCAGCTCGAGCGGAAAAAGAACTGGCGAAAGAGCATGGCAAAAACAGGCGCGCCGGTCAGAACGAATAGGTGAGACCGATCTGCGGGCCAATAAGGTTGAGACTGGGATTTGGATCGGTCTGGCCACCATTGGAAAGATGTTGATATTGCGCTCCGAGGCTAATCTTCCAATGGTCATTGACCAAATATTGGACGCCGACTGCGCTTAGAATATTAAAGGTGAAATCCTGGCCCTGACCCTGACGAAATGCATCCGTGCTATCGATGAAGCCGAGTCCGACTCCGCCGGAGGAGTAAGGCTGTAACCGCCAACCCGGCCTAACGAACACATAACGAAAGCCGGTCGAGATCCCGAAATAATGATTTTCCGGACCGCGAAAAATCGGCTCCGCCATGGCGAGAAAGTAAACCTGGTTGTAACCGCGGAAGATACTCGCGTCGTTGCGATACACGCCCCAGCGTAGCCGGGCGGTCAGAAATTCCGCGCCGATTTCGTAGCTGTTGGGATTGCCGATGAAGCCCAGCAGGTAGGCCGTTTCGGCGGCGAACTCAAAATGCGACGGTTCCCATTGTTCAATTGCACTCGCGTCGCTCGTAGCGTTTACGGGCGCCTCCCCAGCCCCAGCCGGTAGCCCGCAAATTAGATCGATTCCCACGGCCACGAGAAGCCCCAACAGCACTTTTTTCATGCAAGGTGCGGAGCATATTTCGACTTCCTTGGATTGCAATCATCCTCGGCAATCGTCATGCTCCCGTCATGAAGGCTCTTTCCGTTCTTTTTTTCACGGCACTTGTTTCCGTTCCGGCACTCGCCTCCTCCGCCGAGAAAAGCGACAACCCTCCACCGCAGGCTGAAGCTCTTTGGAAGGCGAGCGGCGGCGAGAATTGGCCTAACGTCAAAACGATCGACTTCACCTTTTCGGTCGTGAAGGGCGGCAAGACCGTTGCTTCCGCCGAACATCACTGGGACGTGGCGGGCTGGACTGACCACGTGAAATGGAAAGACAAGGACGTAACGGTGAATCTCGCCAATCCCGCGTCGGACGAAGATTCAAAAACTGCCTATGGGCGTTGGGTGAACGATTCTTTTTGGCTTCTCGCGCCGTTAAAGCTGAAGGAACGCGGTGTGCACGTGAAGGATGAAGGCAGAAAGACGATCGATGGCGCGGAGCGCGAGGTTTTGCACCTGAGCTTCGACAAAGTCGGCCTAACGCCTAACGATCAATACCGGCTTTATCTCGATCCCGATACGCATCTCGTCAGCTCGTGGGATTACATGCCCGAACCAGGGAAAACCATGCATGCCAGCTGGACCGATTATCAACGCTCGGGTGGTCTCACCCTCGCAACAAACCGTTTCATGGATAACGGCGTGCAGATTCGATTTTTGAATCTGGAAGTGACGACAAAATAAAGACTTGGGCCTTCCCATCTTTTCAATGGCCAACGAAGCGAGCCAGATCCTCGGGTAGCGGATTCTGCCAGTCGAATTGGTCCGCTACTCGCAGGCGGGCCGAATGCAGAGCGTGTCGCGACAGAAGCAATTCGCGCTCCAACTCCTCCGTCCAACCGTTTTCGATGAAGCGAAGGTAAAGCTGCTCGTTAGGTCCATAAATTTTGTCACCGACAATCGGGTGGCCGAGATGGGCAAGATGGACCCGGATCTGGTGCGTGCGGCCGGTTTTGGGGAATGCCCGGACAATGGCGAACTGGCCGCCACTGGCTCCGTGCCTAACGAATCGCTTTTCGACTCGGAAATCCGTCACCGCCGGCGCGCCTTTTTCATGAATCATTTGCTTGAGCCAGATGTCGGAGTGCCGGAAGTCCCCCTGACGCGCGAGCGGCGCGTCGAGCGTTGTTGTTTGCCACTCGGGCCTTCCAGCAACGATCGCGAGGTATTCTTTCGCGATCTGGCGTCGTTCCATCGCGCGACCAAATCGCCGCGCGGTCGGAAGATTTTTGGCAATGAGGACGAGCCCGCTGGTTTCCCGGTCGAGCCGGTTCACGATCGAGACCTGGCCGCCGTTGACCAACTCAAAGGCGAGAAGTTCGCGCAGCGCGGCCCAAAGCGTCGGCGTGCCGTCCGGTTTGCTCGGATGAATGAGGAGGAAGGGCGGCTTGTCGACGACGAGATAATCCTCGGTTTCGGCCACGATTCGAAATTTTGGTGGAACCTTTGCGCGAGGATCTGGAGCTTGAATTGGCGGCGCGGTCATAAGTATTGATGATGGGCGGTCACTACGCCGTTAAATCGGCGGCAATCCTTGCACGGCCTTTCGCATTGGATAGATGAGCGGTCGCCTGCATGATTTCGTTACAAAAGGTTAGTCGTTATTACCAGACCGGCGAGCGTTCCGTGCGTGCTCTGGAAGGTATTTCCCTCGAGATCGAGCAACATGAGTTTGTTGCCATTGTCGGTCCGAGTGGTTGTGGCAAGAGCACGCTGTTGCATCTCGTTGCGGGACTCGACCGGCCAACGACGGGTGAGATCGTGGTCGATAATCTCAACCTAACGAAAGCGGCCGATGCACAATTGACCGACTTTCGCCGGCATCGGCTCGGACTTGTTTTCCAGTTTTTCAATCTTCTTCCGACGATGAATGCTCTGGAAAACGTGAGCTTGCCGCTTCTCCTCCAGGGCGTCGCGCCCAACGAAGCTACAAGGCGAGCGGCAGAATTATTGGCATTGGTTGGCCTGACGAATCGCGCCAGCCATTTTGTGCATCAATTAAGCGGAGGCGAACAGCAACGCACGGCGATCGCGCGCGCCTTGATTCATCGCCCGCCGCTCCTCATCGCCGACGAACCGACGGGCAATCTGGATAGCGCTGCAGCCCAGCTCGTGCTGGAACTGCTGCAGAGAATTGCCCACGAACAGATGGCCACTTTGATTCTCGTTACGCACAGTTCCGAAGTCGCGGCCATCGCGACTCGAAGGATCGAACTGCGCGACGGCAAAATTGCGAGCGACGCAATCCAGCCTCCCAGCTCGCGCCGTTCGGCGCGCGTTCTGGACTAACGAGCGTCGTCCGTCGGCCAGCTAGAATTTGCTTACGCTCCTCTCGTTATTGTCGGCCAACCCAGTGTTCATGCCGTCGAAGACTGCAGAATACGGACTTGAGCGACAGGCGAAGGTGCCAAGAATCGCGCCGTCGCTGGCTCGCACTTTGGTGATCGTGGCGCAATCTCTCCCGTATCCCGTCGCCACGGATGAATTTCGTCATCAAACGCGAGCTGATGGGAGGCGCAGGCGAAGCGCTGGCTTGACCCCGCTTCCAAAACCGCTTTACCTAACGTCCTCATTAACGCGGAAAGGAAGCGCCTTTGGAACTCAAGGATATCAAAGCAATCATCGACTTGATGAAGAGAAACGACCTCTCCGTTTTCGAGATGGAGAAGGACGGTTTTCGTCTCAAACTGCAAAAAGGCGCAACCACACAGACCGTCTTCACCGCGCCCGCCACCGCGCCGATCGCCGCCATGCCCGCGCCCGTATCGGCTGCATCTGGTGCGCAGGCGCCGACAGCGCCCACTCTCCCGCCTGCGACGCAGCCGGCCGAGTCGGCGGCGGCAAAGGAAATCATCTCGCCGATGGTCGGCACTTTTTATCGCTCGCCTTCACCCGAGTCGCCGCCCTTCGTCGAAGTCGGTAAGGAGGTAAACGAAGATACCGTCGTCTGTATCATCGAGGCGATGAAAGTCATGAATGAGATCAAAGCCGAAGTCAGCGGCGTGATCACCGAGGTCGTGGCGGAAAGCGGCAAGCCGGTCCAGTTCGGCCAGGCGCTTTTCAAGGTTCGTTAGGCAAGACGCCCGCGGCTATTCGTTAGGCGCATGTTTGAGAAAATCCTCATCGCCAACCGCGGCGAAATCGCCCTGCGCGTTATCCGCGCCTGCAAGGAACTCGGCATTCGCACCCTGGCGGTTTATTCAGAGGCGGATGTCGATTCGCTCCATGTGCAACTGGCCGATGAAGCGATCTGCATTGGCGCCGCCCCGAGCTCCGAGAGTTACCTTAAGATCGATCGCATCATGAGCGCCGCGGAGGTTGGTGATGTCGACGCGATTCATCCTGGCTATGGCTTCCTCGCGGAGAACGCGCACTTCGCCGAAGTCTGCGAGAGCTGCAACATCAAGTTCATTGGTCCGCGGGCCGAGGCGATGCGGGCGATGGGCGACAAGAATTCGGCTCGCACAGCCGCGCGCAAAGCCGGCGTGCCCGTTACTCCGGGGAGCGATGGCATCGTCGAGAACGAAGCGGAGGCAGTCCGAGTTGCGAGAAGAATCGGGTACCCGGTGATGATCAAGGCCGTCTCGGGCGGAGGCGGCCGCGGGATGCGCGCGGCCCACAACGAAGTGAGTCTCGTCCAGGGTTACCACGGTGCGCGCATGGAAGCGGAAAAGGCGTTTGGTAATCCGGAGGTTTACATTGAGAAGTTACTCGTTAATCCGCACCACATCGAATTCCAGATCGTGGCGGACGAACATGGGCACACCGTTCACCTCGGGGAACGCGATTGTTCCATTCAGCGCCGGAATCAAAAGGTTATCGAAGAATGTCCATCGCCGCTCCTGAGACCGGCGTTGCGTAAGCGCATGGGTCACGCGGCGGTGAAGCTCGCCGAATCGGTCGGCTACACCAACTGCGGCACGATAGAATTTCTGGTCGATCAGGACGGCCATTTCTATTTCATTGAAATGAACACACGCATCCAGGTCGAACACACGATCACGGAAGAGGTTTACGGATGCGACCTGGTGAAAGAGCAAATCCGCATCGCGGCCGGCAACAAATTGTCTCCGCATGTGCAAAAGCCACTGGCGCGCTCCCACGCCATTCAATGCCGGATTAATGCCGAAGATCCGTCACGCAATTTTCAGCCCTCGGCGGGGCGAATCAATTTCTATTATGCGCCTGGTGGCCGCGGTGTGCGCGTCGACTCCCATGCCTACAGTGGTTATATCGTGCCGCCTAACTATGACTCCCTGATCGCGAAATTGATCGCCGTCGGCGCAACCCGCGAGTCGGCAATCGCACGAATGCGCCGCGCGCTCGGTGAATATCTCATCGCCGGCATCAAGACGACTATTCCGTTTCACAACGCCATCATGCGCAACGCCGAGTTTCGGCGCGGCGACTACGATACCGGCTTTGTTGACCGGATTATGAACTCGGAAACCTTCGAGCTTTTCCACTCGAACAGCCGGCTGACTGATTGAGCGCTGTCGCGCCTAACGACGCCCTGGCGCCCGCCCGGCTCTACGCCATTCTCGACCTCGGCTACATCAAGCCTGCTCGCGCGCTTGCGGTTGCCGACGAATTGCTGCGCGGCGGGGCCGACATTATTCAATTGCGAGGGAAGAATCAGTCACTCGCCGAACTGGCACAGCTCGCGGAAGAACTTCATCGCCTAACGAGGGAGGCCGGCGTCCCGATGATCGTTAACGATCATGCCGAAATCGCGCGCGATTTTGCCCTCGAAGGTTTGCATCTTGGCCAGGACGACCTCTCGATTGCCGCCGCGCGGGAGGTCGTTAGGCGCGACTGCTTGATCGGTAAATCGACCCACAGCCTCGCTCAAGCGATCGGAGCGATCGAGGAAGGCGCGGATTACATTGGCTTTGGTCCACTATTTGCCACGCCGACCAAACCGGGCTACCAGCCGATTGGCCTCGGCGATATCGGCCGCGTCCATGAAATCGTTAGGCAACCGATCTTCTGCATCGGCGGGATCAAGCTGAGCAACCTTGCACAGGTGATGGCGGCTGGCGCAAGACGCGTCGTCATCGTATCTGGTTTGCTGCAAGCGGCCGACATCGCAGCTGCCACTCGCCAAGCCAAAATCGTCCTGTCCAAAAATCAAAAACCAGAAATTCGAAACTAAGAGTCACAATGTCCGTTCTTGTTGTTGGTTCCATCGCGTTAGACACCGTCAAGACCCCTGTGGAAGAACATGCTGATCAGCTGGGCGGCTCGGCCTCCTACGCTGCGGTCGGCGCGAGTTTTTTTTCCCCAGTCAATTTGGTCGGGGTGGTGGGCGACGATTTCCCCGAGTCGGAATTCAAATTTTGGCGCGACCGTGGAATCGATGCCGCCGGTGTGCAGCGGGTCGAAGGTAAGACGTTTCGCTGGTCGGGCGAATATGCCTGGGATCTCAACACGCGCGAGACACGTTCTGTCGCGCTCAACGTCTTTGAAGATTTCAAGCCCGCCTTGCCGGAGAATTTCCGCGAAACCGAATTCGTTCTCCTGGCGAATATCGCGCCTTCATTGCAATCACACGTCCTCGACCAGATGCGTCGGCCGCGCTTCGTCGTCGCCGACACAATGGATCTCTGGATCGAGACCGCGCGAAAAGATCTCGACGCCCTCCTGCCTCGAGTCGACCTGCTCATTCTCAACGATAGCGAAGCGCGCCAGATGACCGGCGAAACCAGTCTCATCCGCGCTGGCCGGGCAATCCGCCGCAAGGGTCCGCGCTATGTGGCAGTGAAAAAAGGCGAGCACGGCGCGCTCCTTTTTGGTCCGGATGATTTCTTCAGCTGCGGCGCTTATCCGCTGGAAGACATCCACGACCCGACTGGGGCGGGAGATACTTTTGCGGGCGGATTGGCCGGCTATTTGGCGTCGAGCCCGGCGGACGAGATTGACTTCGTCAGACTGCGGAAAGCGGTGATATACGGGAGCGTGCTGGCCAGCTTTAACGTTGAGGCCTTCAGCCTTAATCGGCTCCGTGGCCTAACGATCGAAGAGATCGCAGAACGCTACGAGATGTTTCGCGTCATGAGTCAGTTTGAGGTTTTGCCCTAACGATGCCCTTGGCCGCGGCGCGCGAGCCGATAGTGCTCTCCTGACAACGCCCTGTCAGGCGTTGCCTTCGGTTAAGTGATTCACAAATCTCGAAGACAACCCGATGAAAGCACTTCCGCCGTTTGCCTTTCCCGGACGAGCGCACCTATTGAAGCGAAATGGCTACGCTTAGACTCGGTGTCAACGTTGACCACATCGGCACTCTCCGGCAGGCGCGCTATGCCACGATGCCGGATTCGAAAAACGCCGAACCCGATCCCGTGGTGGCGGCCAGTATTTGCGAGCGCGCCGGCGCCAGCGGGATCACCGTGCATCTGCGCGCCGACCGTCGTCATATTCAGAGTCGCGACGTCGAACGCCTGCGCGCCAACATCATGACCAAGCTCAACCTCGAAATGGGCAACACGCCGGAAATCATCGATTTTGCCTTGAGGCTACAACCTGATGAGGTCTGCCTCGTCCCGGAGAAACGTGCGGAAATCACGACCGAAGGCGGGCTCGATCTTCTCAGATACGAGCGTGAGCTGGCCCCCACGATCAAACGCCTTCAGGTCGTGGGGATCCGCGTCAGTCTTTTTATCAATCCCGAACCCGGGCAAGTTAAAACGGCCGAGCGCCTGAGCGCGGATATCGTGGAATTGCATACCGGCGCGCTGGCCAATGCTTACACCGACAAAGTTGCGCAACAGGAGCTGGAACGTCTACGCGTTGCTGCGCGGCAGGCGGCGGGTTCCGGCCTGCAGGTCAATGCGGGTCACGGTATCAACTACCGCAACATCAAACTCATCCATCAAATCCCACATCTGACTGAATTGAACATCGGACACGCCATCGTCTCGCGCGCGATTTCTGTCGGGATGGAGAAGGCCGTCAGCGAAATGCTGGCGCTCATGCGAGATTACCCGGGATGAGAATAATCGGCATTGGTATCGACCTAGTGGATTGTGGTCGCATCCAAAATTCGATCGATCGTTTCGGCGAGCGCTTCTTGAAACGCGTCTTTACCGAGGGAGAAATCGCGTACTCGAATTCGATGAAATTTCCCGCCCGCCATTTCGCAGCGCGTTTTGCCGCCAAGGAAGCACTTTCGAAGGCCTTCGGCACCGGCATTGGTAAATCGATGGCGTGGCGCGATCTCGATGTGCGCAAAAAAGAGAGTGGCGAGCCGTATGTCGTCCTGAGCGGCGGCGCGGAAAGAATGGCTAACGAGCGCGAAGTTGGCCGAGTTTGGATCAGTCTAAGCCATACCGAACAAAGCGGAATGGCGACCATCATTTTGGAAGCGTTCGATGTAGAAGACCAGGGCCGCTCGACTCCTTGAAACGAACCGAACGAGCCAGCCTAACGACTAACGACGGGGTTGACCGTTCTTCGTTGATCTCCCTTTCTTCGCGATCAATCAGCCTTTTCGTTGCCTAACGCCGTCGGAAATCGTAAAACTGTTCATGTTTCAAAAAGACGCGATCGTCCGGCTACTGCGCGATAATGATCCGGCGACGGTCCAGCTGCTCAAGGCGCAGTTGATCGACTCCGGCCGAGAAGGCATTGCCGCTTTGCGCGAGCTCCTGACCGTCGATGACGCCGCCGTCGCGGCCCACGTGCGCGACGTTGTTGAGCGAATCGAAACCGACGACGCGCAGGATGAAATGTTGCTTTGCGCGCATCTCTTTCCCGAGCACGGCGACATCGAATCCGTTTGGTGGCTGCTCACCCGTTGCTTTGAGCCCGAGGCTCCGATCGCGAAGCTGCGACGCCGGCTCGATGGGTGGGGACGGCGGTTGCGCATGCTCGTTGATCAGGCCAGCTCATCGCGCGAGCGGCTTCAGACCCTGACGACCTTTATGGCGGAAGACTTGTGCTTTCGCGGCAACTCGGAGGATTATTACGATCCAAAAAACTCGCTTCTCAGCGACGTGATTGAAACGCGGCGCGGAATCCCGATCTCACTCGCGGTGATGTATATGATCGTGGGCAAACGCGCCAACATGCCAATCGAGGGAATTAACTTGCCGGGCCATTTCATCGCTCGTTACGAGCGGATTTTGTTCGATCCATTTCACGCCGGACGGATCCTGTCTCGGGCGGACTGCGAGGCGATTCTGGCGCGTCAGAAACTGAAAACGCAGTCGAGTTATTTTGCGCCTGCCTCGCCGCGGCTCGTCCTGATGCGAATGCTGGCGAATCTCGTTTTCATCTTCGAGCGCGCGGAAGACAAGCCGAAGCATGATTTGGTGATGGGCTGGCTTAAAGCACTGGATCGAGAATAGGCCGGGAGACAAATTTCGAGGTCGAGTTCCCGGGGGCATTGCCTAACGAGGCAATGCTTTTGGCCGCCTTGGTAGCGCGGACCGACCGCGCTTGCGAATCGAAAAGAGCGCTGCGGACTGAAGAAGTGCCGATGTCGATGACCTTCAATGATCGAATTAGTTTTAAGCTTTAGGTTTTGAGTTCTAAATAGGGGCGACGGCGTGACTCTGTCAAAGTTAAGACTCGATGCCCAATGCTTAAAGCGGATTGCCCTGCCTAACGATGTTCAAGAAAATTCTTGTGGCGCTCGATAACAGTCCGACCGATCGGGCAATGTTTTCGCCCATCTGCGAATTGGCGAAGGTGCACAATTCGGAACTGCTTTTGCTGCACGTGGCGGACGGTTGGGCAGCACGCAATTACAACCGGTTTCAACTCGCGGAATCGGAGGAGATGAAAGCGGACCGGGCCTACCTGGAAAAGGTGGCGGATGATTTGCGGCGGCAGGGGATCGAGGTGCAAACGCATCTCGCACTCGGCGAACCCGCTTTTGGAATTCTCAAGACCGCGCAGGAATCAGACTGCGATTTGATCGCAATGACAACGCACGGACATCGCCTTTTGAAGGACCTGTTCTATGGCAGCACGATTACGCAGGTCCGCCACCGCGCGCAGGTCCCGGTTCTCCTTATGAATGTGCCTAACGAAAGCCGAGGAGAGCGCGGCCGGTGATCGTGCGAGGATGAAGACGCTTTTTTTTACCAACGAATACCCGCCGCATGTTTATGGCGGGGCCGGAGTACACGTTGCTTATCTTGCTCGCGAATTGGCGAAGTCGATGGATGTCGAGGTGCGTTGCTTTGGCAACCAGAAATCGTTAGGCGCGAATCCGACCGTGCGCGGGTTTGAGCTGGATACAGGCGGATATACTTGTCCGAAGCCGTTGCAATCGGTTTTCGGCGCGGTGCAGCGTTGTCTCGATTTCAACACGCTCAAAGTTGAGGCTGATATCGTGCATTGCCACACCTGGTATAGCCATTTCGGCGGTGTCCTGGCGAGGTTGAACTACGGGCTGCCGCTCGTTATCACCGTACATTCGCTTGAGCCCCTGCGGCCTTGGAAGCGTGAGCAGCTCGGCGGCGGTTACGACTTTACCGTTTGGCTGGAGAAGACGGCGCTGGAAATGGCCGATGCGGTGATTGCCGTATCGCAAGGGACGCGTGCGGACATCGAGCGGCTTTTCCAGATCGCTTCCTCGCGTTTGCACGTCATCTATAACGGGATCGATCTCGAGGAATACAGGCCAACGGAACGAACGGACGCACTTATGCGTTATGGGATCGATCCGACGCGGCCTTATCTCTTGTTCGTTGGGCGGATCACGCGGCAGAAAGGAATCGTGCACCTGGTGCGCGCAATTCCATTCATGGACAAAGGATTTCAGATTGTGTTGTGCGCCGGAGCGCCGGACACACCGGAGATTGCGGCGGAGATGAAGGCGGCGGTGAGCGCGGCACAGGCGACACGAAAAGATGTCATCTGGATCGATGAGATGGTGGACAAGGAAACCGTGCACCAGCTCTATGCGAACGCGACGGTGTTTTGTTGTCCGTCGATTTATGAACCCTTCGGAATCATCAATCTCGAAGCGATGGCGTGCGAAACCGCGGTGGTGGCGAGCGCGGTCGGCGGGATCAAGGAAGTGGTGGTCGATGGCGAAACGGGATTTCTCGTCCCGGTCAAGCAGATGAAGGAGAGTCCCTTCGATCCGATCGAGCCCGAGAAATTTTCCCGCGATCTCGCGGCGCGGATTAATGAGCTGATGTCGAATCCAGAGCTACAGACGAGGTTTGGGCGCGCCGGGCGGAAACGAGCAGAGGAGAAATTTGGCTGGGCGGCGATCGCGAGACAAACGAGGTCACTTTACGAATCGCTGATAACGGCTCGATAGGCCCGCGGTCTTGGTGAGATCTCATTCACCGGCGAGATGATGTGACGTGCGGGTTGCCCGCTGGCGGAACGCCTTCGCTATTCAGGGGCAACAGTTGCGTGTAGGCTTAGAGGATGTTCGTCGATCGGATCAAGGTGACGGCGAAGGCCGGCAATGGCGGGCGGGGTTGCGTGAGTTTTCGGCGGGAAAAGTTTGTTCCAAGGGGTGGACCGGATGGCGGGGATGGAGGCAAAGGCGGCGACATTATTCTACGCGCAGACGAGCACACAGATAATCTTGCTAGTCTTTTTTATGAACCGTTGATCAAGGGAAAGAACGGCGCGCACGGCAAGGGAAAGCAGATGCATGGTCGCGGCGCGCCCGCCAAAGTGGTGAAAGTGCCGGTAGGAACGGTGGTATTTTCATGCCCGATTGAGAATGACCTTCCACCGAGCGACGCAGTGTCGAACCGCGATTCTTCACCCGCGAAGCAAATCCGCGGCGGACAAAGCGAACCTGACGAGCCGACCTCGGAGGGCGAAGGATCGAAAATTCGTAACTGGCAGTCAACCGCTCCTTTAGCCGATCTCACCCGGCCTAACGACGAATTCGTCCTCTGCCGTGGCGGCTCGGGCGGGAAGGGTAATGTTCATTTCAAGAGTTCGCGCAATCGCGCGCCGCGCCAGTACACTGAGGGCGTGCCGGGCGAGGAAGGGATTTTCCTGTTCGAGTTGCGGACGATCGCAGATGCGGGTTTGGTTGGTTATCCGAATGCCGGCAAGTCGACGCTTCTGCGGCGGATCTCCGCGGCTCTTCCAAAGGTCGCGGCTTATCCCTTCACTACTCTTCATCCCATGATTGGTGTGGTCGATTTCGATGATTATCGTCGCGCAACGGTCGCGGATATTCCCGGATTGATCGAAGGCGCGCATCGCAATCTGGGACTCGGTCATTCTTTTCTGCGCCACATCACGCGCTGTCGACTGCTGCTTTTTGTGCTCGATATGGCGGGGAGTGAAGGACGCGACCCGATCGTGGACCTCCAGCATTTGCGGCGGGAAATTGATCTTTACGACCCGCGTCTCTCGCTGCGCCCGTGGCGGGTCGTGGCGAACAAGATGGATTTGCCTGGGGCGGCGGAACATCTGCAAGCGTTTCGGGCGCGTTTTCCGGAACGAGAAGTCGTGGCCGTGGCCGCGAAGGAGAATGATGGAATCGCGGAGTTGAGACGCGCTCTCGATCAGTGGTTACAAGAAACTGACGCCGGTATGAATGAGCCGGCAAATTTGACGCGAAATGGAACTGTCGCGGCCACTCGGGCCGATTACAGTTAGACAAGCGGAATCCTTGCGCTAAGTGTTCACAACTTTTCTTACCAATACCTAACGTGGGTTCCCCAAAAACTATGTCCAAACTGGTCGTCGCGAGTTACTGCACAACCTTCCTCAAATCGGAGATGCTGCACATCTACCGCCAGGTTACTGGCCTCCGGAAAGTGAAGACCTTCGTGATGACGAAGAAGATCCAGAACAGTGACCGCTTTCCTTTCAATGATATTGAGCTGATCCCGGCGCCGCGAAGAAACCCATTTCGTCATGGCTGGCTCAAATTTGTCGAGCGCCAGCCGCCGATCGTTTACCGTGGTGAATATCAGCTTCTGGACAACTTGCTCGAACGGCGCGGCGCGGATCTGATGCACATTTATTTTGGCCATACCGGTGTTCATTTGCTGCCATTCATTCGATGCTGGGACAAACCGTGCATCGTTTCGTTTCACGGTGCCGACGTTATGCTTAAGGCGGAGAGTCCGGATTACGCTTCCAAGCTTCGCAAGGTCTTTCAATCGGTGCCGCTAGTCCTGGCACGATCACGTTCGCTGGAGCGGCGACTCGTTACACTGGGTTGCCCGCCGGAGAAGATTCGCCTCAATCGCACCGGGATTCCGTTAGGCGAATTTCCAGTGCATCGGCGTGAGGCGCCGTCTGACGGAGCATGGAGATTTCTTCAGGCTTGCCGGCTCATTCCAAAAAAAGGTCTGACGACCTGCCTGCGTGCCTTCGCGCTTTTCTACCCGGCGAATCCGAACGCCCGGTTGTTCATTGCGGGCAAAGGACCATTGCAGCCGGCCTTGGAGACGCTGGCTTCCGACTTGGGCATTAGTCGCGCGCTGCATTTTACCGGCTTTCTCTCACAGTCCGAGCTGCGGGACCTTTATCATAGTTGTCACGTCTTCCTTCACCCGAGCGAAACTCCGGCGGATGAAAATCAGGAGGGAATTCCAAATTCCATCCTGGAAGCGATGGCGACCGGCATGCCAGTGCTCGCGACGCGGCATGGCGGAATTCCCGAAGCGGTCGAGAGCGGTCGCTGTGGCGCGCTGGTCGCCGAGCGCGATCACGAGGCGCTTGCCAAGGAGATGAACAAGATCACCTCAAATCGGCACTCCTTCGCGGAAATGGGAATCCTTGCCAGCGAATCGGTCGCGGCCAACTTTGAGCAGCGGATGCAGATCGCCGTGTTGGAAAATCAGTATCGCGAAGCGGCCGAGATCGCCGCCGAAGCGTCGATGCGGGCGCACCCGGCATCGCAGATCCTCGCTTCGCCGCCTTTTCAACAGCAAGGCGTCCCCGCGAAATAGCGATATCGGCCTCGCGATTTTGCCTCGTTCCTTCTTCGGAAAAAAACCCGCCAAAGTCGCTTGTCAGCGCTGGCAACATGCTCTTCTTTATGCGCGTCGTTAGCGGCCTCGAGGCGCAGGGTTTCATCTGGATCCAGTCACGCTTCACCGGCACCCGGCAGCGCTGCTTTCCGACCCAGCAAATGGTCCAACGCTATTTCCGCTTTTTGCCACTACTTCTGAGCCTTTGCGCGCTGCTCGCGACGAGCGGATTCGCGTCGACTGCTCACGCCTCAACGGTCGCTCCTGCGACGGCCGAAAAACACGAGGCGCTCTCGCTCAAGGCGGTGCCGCTTTTCACGGTTGGACAGTTCACCGTCACGAATTCGATGCTCGTCACGTGGGTGGTAGCGGTATCGATCATTGTCTTCGCGCAGATTGCGACACGTAATATTCGGCCGGTGCCAACGGGTGCCCAGAACTTTTGGGAATGGATGGTCGAGGGCCTTTACAACTTTCTGGAGAGCATCATTGGCGCCCACCTGGTGAAGAAGACATTCTGGTTTTTCGGCACCATCTTTATCTTTATTCTCTTCCTCAACTGGTTCGGTTTGATCCCGGGCGTAGGGACAATTGGTTGGGGGCATCACGATCCAGTGACCAACGCGTTTCAGGTCGATCGACCTCTTCTCCGCGGCGCGAACGCAGATCTTAATCTCACCTTGGCCATGGCGGTCGTTTTCTTCGCCCTTTGGCTGATTTGGGCGGTGCAGGAAGTCGGTTTTGGTGGATTCATCATGCACATCTTTGGACCCAAAGGCGAGTCGAAGGGCGTCCTCAGGATCATGATGATTATTGTTTTCTTCATGGTCGGGTGGCTGGAGGTGGTGTCGATCTTTTTCCGCCCGATCTCACTGAGTTTTCGACTTTACGGAAATGTTTACGCCGGGGAGAACATGCTCGAAGCGATGGCGCACCTGGTGCCCTCGCTTTCCTGGCTCATCCCGATTCCGTTTTATTTCATGGAAATTCTTGTCGGCATCGTGCAGGCGCTCGTCTTCATGCTGCTGACCGCGGTGTTCACCCTTCTCATTGCGCATGATCCCAAAGCAGAAGGGGCGCACCATTGACTAATTTTCGGCTACGTTGTGGCGGAACACGACGAGCTGAAGCAAAACAACCACAGAAAAAGATATGATATTACCATTACTGGCAGAGATGAGCGGAAGCATTCACGTTGGCCTCGCGGCCCTCGGCGCGGCGATCGGCGTGGGATTGATCGGCATGGGCGCGTCCTCCGCGGTCGGCCGCAATCCGGGAGCGGCTACGCCGATTCTGGTACAGGCGATTTTGGCCATCGCTTTTGCCGAAGCGATTGTCTTTTACGCTCTCTTCCTCGTCCACTAACTCGTTAGGCACCGCAGCTGTACGCTTCGGGGCCGGCAACTTTTTCGGATGAGTATTCCCATTTTCATTGCGGCCAATCTCGTCACTGAGGTAGCGGAAACCTTTGGCTTCGACCTCAAGATTTTTCTCTCGCAAGTCGTCAGCTTCGTGATCGTCGCGCTACTCCTGCGCCGATTCGCCTACAAGCCGATTCTTGCTGTGCTTGAGGAACGGCGGCAGCGCATTCAGGAAGGCCTGCTCAATGCCGACAAGATTAAGCAACAACTTGCCGAGGCTGAGCAGCGCTATCAGGAAACGCTGGCGAAGGCAAACGAAGAAGCGCAGAAGATGATCGATGAAGCGCGTAGCAGCGCCGGCGTCATCGCGGAGCGGAAAGAGCAGGAAGCAATTGCGGCGGCAGAGCAAATTCTTGCCAGGGCGCGAGAAGCGAGCGCTCTTGAGCATGAACGCGAAATGGCGCGGTTGAAGCGCGAACTCGGTCGACTGGTCGTAGATACGACCGCCAAGGTGACCGGCAAGGTCTTAAGCGCGGAAGATCAGAAGCGATTGCAGGAGGAAGCGAGTCGTCAGGTCGCAGCCTAACGAATCGAGAACAAGCGTGAAGATCAGCAAGGAGATCCGACAGCAAGCGCGCGACCTGGTGCGTGCGACGTATGTTGGTGGCACGCTTGATCGTGAGCGCGTCCAGACTTTTATCCGCTCGATTGTGGAGAAGAAGCCGCGTAAATACATTCAGCTCTTGGAAGATTATCGACGTCTTCTTCGTCTTGAGTTGGACAAACGCCGCGTTCGCATCGAATCCGCTGCTGAGTTGGATCCGGAAGTAAGTCGCGAAGTTGTAACTGGCTTGGAGCGGAAATATGGACCTGGCCTGACGACTGAATTCACCATTAATCCGGCCCTTCTCGGCGGCATGCGCGTTCGAGTGGGAAGCGACGTCTGGGACAGCAGCGTACGCAACCGGCTCGATCGGCTCGCGCAAAAACTTTAAACGAACGAATTATCATGAGCAGCATTCTGGAAGAAATCGAAACGCAAATTGCGGGGCTAAAGACCTCGATCACAAAAAGCAATATTGGCGTGGTGCGTGAAGCTGGTGATGGCGTGGCTCGCATCGAAGGGTTGAGCGAGGTCATGCTGAACGAGATGATCGAATTCCCAAGCGGTGAATTTGGTCTCGCGCTTAACCTGGAAGAGACCGAAGTCGGCGTGATCCTGCTTGGCGACCCGACAAAGGTTGCGGAAGGCGATGAAGTCAAGACAACCGGTAAGCTCCTCCAGGTCCCGGTAGGCAAGGCGCTCCTTGGCCGAGTCGTCAATACCCTGGGCCAGCCGATTGATAACAAAGGCCCAATCAATACCGACACCTTCTATCCGGTAGAGAAGATCGCGCCCGGCATTATCCAGCGTCGCGGCGTAAGTCAGCCGGTGCAGACCGGAATTATGGCGATCGACGCGATGGTGCCAATTGGACGTGGTCAGCGTGAGCTGATCATCGGAGATCGCGCGACCGGCAAATCAACCATCGCAGTCGATACGATCATCAGCCAGGCCCGCCTCAATAAGGCCGCCGAAAATGGGCAGCTGAAAGATCATCGCCCGCTCTATTGTATCTACGTCGCGATTGCTCAGAAGAACTCGAACGTGGCACGCACGCTTGCCGTGCTGGAAAAGAACGGTGCGATGCCTTACACGACGATCGTTTCTGCACCCGCCTCGGAGAGTGCCACGAACCAATACCTCGCGCCATTTGCCGGAGCGGCGATGGGCGAGTGGTTCATGGATAATGGCATGGACGCTCTCATTATTTACGACGACCTCTCCAAGCATGCGGTGGCTTATCGGCAGGTATCGTTAGTTTTGAAGCGTCCGTCGGGTCGCGAAGCTTATCCGGGCGATGTCTTCTACTTGCACTCGCGGCTACTCGAGCGCGCGGCGCGCGTGTCCGAGGAGGCCGGCGGCGGATCCCTGACCGCGCTGCCAATCATTGAAACCCAAGCGGGCGATGTCTCGGCCTACATTCCAACGAACGTCATCTCAATCACCGACGGTCAGATTTATCTTGAGACTGACTTGTTTTTCCAGGGTATTCGGCCTGCGATCTCGGTCGGTCTCTCGGTCAGCCGAGTGGGTTCTGCGGCGCAGATCAAGGCGATCAAACAAGTGGCAGGTAAGATCAAACTTGATCTCGCGCAGTTCCGTGAGCTGGCGGCTTTTTCACAATTTGGTTCCGACCTCGACGCCTCGACCAAAGCGCGACTCGATCGCGGTCAGCGAATTGTTGAGCTGTTTAAGCAGATACAATACAGCCCGATCGCAGTTGAGGAGCAGGTAGCGGTGCTCTGGGCGATCCAGAACGGTCATTTCGATCCAGTCCCTGTCGATCGGGTGAAGGAATTTCAGTTGAAACTGCAGGATTACTTGCAAACGCGGAAGGAAAGCGTGCTGGCGTCAATCCGAAACAAGAAGGCGATCGACAAGGACCTCGAAGCCGAGTTGGGTGCGGCGTTGAACGACTTTAAGGCAACCTGGCACTAGCCGCCTAACGAATGGCCAATACGCAGGATATCCGGCGTCGGATCAAATCCATCCGCAACACCGCCCAGATTACGAAGGCGATGCAGATGGTTGCCGCGTCAAAGATGCGCAAAGCGCAGCAGCACGCCCTTGCCGGTCGTCCCTACTCGGAGCTGCTGAACCGCGTGTTGGTTTCGTTGAAGAGCCGGACCGATCCGCTGCTGCATCCACTGCTGCAGGTGCGTCCGACAAAGAAGGAGCTGGTTCTGATTATCAGCACCGATAAGGGATTGGCCGGTGCGTTGAACACGAACCTGCTACGCGAAGCCGCTGCCTTCGACGCCGAGAAAACAATTTTTGTGACGGCGGGCCGCAAGGCACGCCAATTCATCGGGCGGAGCAAACGCCAGCTATTGGCGGACTTTGAGCTGAAGGATTCTCCGACAATTTTGGAGACGAAGCCGATTTCAAAATTCTGTATTGAGAAATTCCTTAGCGGCGAGGTGGACAAGGTAACGGTGCTTTACACCCATTTCCTGAATACCATCAATCAGAAGCCGGTGGCACAGACACTTTTGCCAATCAGCCAGTTTGCTTTCGAAAGTCTCAAGGGGAAATCAACTGACGAGTTTGAGTCTCCCGCCGATCCGATGCTGGGTTACATTTTTGAACCCAGCCCGGAGGGTGTGCTGGATTTTATGCTGCCATATTATGTGCAGTATCAGGTCTTCCAAATGGTGCTCGATGCGCGTGCATCGGAGCATAGCTCCCGGATGGTAGCGATGAAGAACGCGACCGATAACGCCAATCAGTTCATTAAAGATCTGACTCTCGAGTACAACAAGATGCGTCAGGCCAGCATCACCACGGAACTACTTGAGATCGCCACCGCCCAAATGGCGGTTGGCGGCTAGGCGAACCATTCAAAAGCATAACGGCCGCTCTCTTACGAGAACGGCCGCCAAGCCAAATCGCAAATCCAGCTTAGTGCGAACTCGGGGAAGCGGCTCGCAGATGCGCAATGCGTCGCCGCCGCAAAATCTGAGTAACGGCGACTGCGGCAATTAATCCAATTACTGGAAAGAGCGCACCCATCTCCGGGACAGCGGCCAGCGTCGCCTGGAAAGCAATCGGCAACACGCCGCCATTGATCGCGCCGATTGACAGATAGTTGTAGCTTCGCGACGCCGTTGATATCGATAAAGTCCAGGTTAGAGGAACTGGTATAAACTCCTCCGATTTGGTGACCGGGGTCGCCCAAGGTGCTTGAGCCCCCGATCACGAAGCTGTTGCTGTTATAGACGTTGCCGATCTGAATTTTGCCATCGGTGAATCCCTGCGAAAGAAGCGGGCTAATGTCGATTTGGACGAACGACGTCGGAAAGAAGCCGTTCCCCTGCAACTGGTGGTCGGAGTGCTGACAATACCCAACCCTGGCAGGTCGGCTCCAGAAGTCTTAAAATACAAACCGAGCGGCGTGTTCGGGAACCCAACCGTATATCCGGAAGCGGTGACGTTGTAGCCCGAAGAAGTGAAGGTGTGACTCGTGGAGCCGACGGCACCTTCGGTGCTATTCGGGTTCAGGCTCCAAGTGACAACCGTCGCCCAGCCCGAGGAATTCATGAACGCGCAAAGCAGACCTAGCGCCGCGAGAATTTTTACCTGGCGTCGACTGGTGGATGTTTTCATGGGGAATGTTGTTGACACCACTTTTAGTTTGTATGCGTCTCCCATGACAAGCCTTTTCTGTCGGGAGGATCGTTTTTGTCGTAAATGAGACTCACGGTCAATCATCATTTTCATGGCAACTAGTGTTGTCAGCATTTTCCATATAAACTAGAAGAGCTCTTCGCTCCCTCGACGCTTGCCGTGGGCAGGCTGGAGGCAGGGTGAGGATTGTCTAAACAATGCAAATGCATTTTTGTGGCACGATATTCGCTGTGCCGTGCCGGGCTGAAAGCGTTGGCTGATGTATCGTCCCGCTCTCCGGTATACCAGCGGTATCGGACGCAACGTCGATCGCAGCTCTCCTTCCGCCAAGACCTCGATATTGGCGACGGCGCGACCGAGATGGCTTTTTCCGCCTGGCGCGGTATCTGCCGTCAAAACCAAACGAGGTTTACCAGCGCAGCGATGTCGGCACCGAGATTCCGACACCCACCGCGCGATTTCCCAAATTCTGACACCTTTACGATTCAACACGACGCCATCTATCCGCTTGATTCCTATTGGGATACCATGACCAGCGGCGGTTCCACGCCCGCCCCAATTGCAGGTCCGAATCATGGCGACTTTAGCTATTACTATCTCGCACAAGCCGGCGTCATCGTGCCAACCTCGCACTCAAAAAAATACCAGCCTCGCAACCGACAAAGGCAATGTTGTGGCTCGGGTCCGGCGAGTCCTTCAAAAAGAAACCCTTTCCCTTTGGCAATACGCCGCCTTTTTTAACGATGACTTGGAAATCCCATCCCGGTCCCGACACGAATATCATTGGCGATGTCCACACCAATGGCAGCTTATATACCGGCCACAACAGTCTTACCCTGTCTGGAAAGACTACTTACACCGATACCTTGTCGATTGGCTTCATGCCAGGTGATAGCACGCACCCAGAAACACCCACTGCACCACACTGGGCTACCGGTCTTCCTCCAGCGAGTGACACTGCGCAGCAACCCTACGGCGTCGCGCTCGATGATTACCATGCGCTCATCGATTACACCAGGTCCAGCACACCATTGGATCCTTACCGTCTCCAAATGCCGGCCGGCTATGTCGTCACCATCGACTCCTCTAACAACCTTAAGATTTACAACGGCTCCGGAACGAACATCACCACTGCACTGGCAACGATGCCAAAGCGGCGGGGGCTCTTATATCCGCCGTCACCACGAACGAAACAATTACGGACAACCGTGAAGGGGCCACCAATGGCAATGGTACCGTGCGCGTCGCCACCCTCGATCTCGGGGTCGTCGAAAGCGCGATAGATTCGTCCTCCTCCAGTACCGCCTTCACCATTAGTCAGATCATCACCGGTGCCACCACCGCAGTTTCCAACCTCATTTACATTGTCGACACGAGCGCCGATCCGCACGGCGTTACCGCCAAGCGAGCCATTCGGCTGAAGAATGGTGGCGTGTTGCCAGATGGCGGTCTCACTGTTGTCAGTGGTAATCCTGTTTGTATCCAGGGCGATTATAACACCGGCACGACTAGCAGTCTTCAGCCCGCCTCCAACAACGCAAGTTTACCGGATCCGACTAAGCCTACCGTCGCCGACGCAGTGAACATCCTTTCTAACGCCTGGCTCGACTCCAGATCTGGAAGTACGCCCGCGGCCAGTCCTACTACCCTTAATGTTGCTATCATTTCGGGCACTGTGCCAACCGGCAACGGCTACTACAGTGGAGGCCTTGAAAACTTCCCGCGTTTTCCTGAAAATTGGGATGGAAAAGTTTCACCTATTATGGCTCCATGATCGAGCCCTAAGTCACGCTAAGAAGTAACTCGGCAACAGCCCTTTCAGTAACTCAGATATCAAGGGTGATTATTCCTAAAGAGTAAACCTACATTGCGTTGGGTCTCGCTCGCGGCCACGCTGGCAATCTCATGAATCGACTAAGGATCGAACTTGCCAAGTTAGGTCACGGCGGCGCACTTCTGAAATGCACTCGTGCCGATGGTTCGGTCACCTGGCAACGAGGCGATCATCGGCGGGGTGTCTTCTTTGCTTTGCACGACCTCCGGCATTATGCCGTGGAATCTGTCCTGCAAAGTGAGAAGGGGTTTTACAGCCTTATCGCTGCCGGTTGGGAAATAGCTGAGACCGCAGGTAAAACTGCCAGAGGAAAATTGCCGGAGGCGACGCGGGCTATCGAGCATCTTGTCGGAATGCTGGATGCGGATCAGACGAATGGCAATCGCGCCACCTCCTCCGAACTTAATCGATATGCGGCCGAGTTCGCATCCAGGAATCAATTTCAGACACGACATGAGATCAGCGAAGATCAGCTCGCGAAGATTCGCGCTTTGACGGCGGACCTTTACAGCCAATGGGACGGCCTTGAGGCTGGCGCGATTATGCGGCTTTGGTTTCCTCCAGAAGTCTAATCGGTGGCCGGCTTTTCAAGGGAAGAGAAAATCTTCGCCGGGCCCCTTGTCGCCGTGCACAACTTCGTTACTTTGAGGCTCCCGCGCGCCGGGCAAATCGCCCCGTGGGTCACCCTTTTATGAATACTGGTAATATCGTCCAAGTGATTGGTCCCGTAGTGGACGTGGATTTTGCGGATGCCGGCGGGCTGCCAGGCATCTACAACGCGCTCGAAATCGAGTACGAGGTAAACGGTAATCCGACGAAGTTGATCCTCGAAGTGCAGCAGCATCTCGGTGAAAGCTGGGTGCGTTCGATTGCGATGTCTTCGACCGAAGGTTTGCAGCGCGGCATGAAAGTGAAGGACACCGGCGCTCCTATCTCAGTCCCAGTGGGAGAAGGGGTTCTCGGCCGGGTTTTTAATGTTACCGGCGATCCAGTCGATAACCGCGGACCGGTGCACTACACGAAGCGTTATCCGATTCATCGCAAGTCGCCCGATCTCACCGAGCAGGACACAAGAGCGCAAATCCTCGAGACGGGAATCAAAGTCATCGACCTGATCTGCCCGTTCTCGAAGGGTGGAAAGGTGGGCGCGTTCGGCGGCGCGGGCGTGGGCAAGACGGTCGTGATCATGGAATTGATCAACAACATCGCCAAAGGTCACGGCGGTTTTTCGGTCTTTGCCGGAGTCGGCGAACGGACACGCGAAGGCAATGACCTCTATACCGAAATGAGTGAAGCGGGTGTTATCGACCAGAAGGATTTGAGTAAATCGAAGGTCGCGCTCGTGTACGGCCAGATGAACGAGCCGCCCGGCGCGCGTTTGCGCGTGGCGCTGTCCGCACTTGCCATGACAGAATACTTCCGCGACGAGCGCAACCAGGACGTGCTTCTTTTTATCGACAATATCTTTCGTTTTTCGCAAGCCGGCTCGGAAGTATCGGCATTGCTGGGTCGCACCCCTAGCGCGGTGGGTTATCAGCCCACGCTTTCAGCCGAGATGGGTGACCTGCAAGAGCGGATCACGTCGACGAACAAGGGATCGATTACGAGCTTTCAGGCGGTCTATGTCCCGGCGGATGACCTGACTGATCCCGCGCCGGCCAACACTTTCGCGCACTTGGATTCCACGATCGTGCTGGAGCGCTCGATCGCAGAGCTAGGCATTTATCCGGCGGTTGATCCTTTGGCTTCGACTTCCAAATCACTCGCGCCCGAAATCGTAGGCGACGAGCATTATGCGGTTGCGCGTGGCGTGCAAAAGGTGCTGCAGCGTTATAAGGATTTGCAGGACATCATCGCGATCCTCGGCATGGACGAGTTAAGTCCCGAAGACAAGCTCACCGTCTACCGCGCCCGCAAGATTCAGCGTTTTCTCAGTCAGCCGTTCCACGTTGCAGAAGTCTTCACTGGCACGGCCGGCCAATATGTCTCGACCGCGGAAACCGTCCGCGGTTTCAAAGAAATTCTCGACGGCAAACACGACGACGTGTCTGAGCAGAATTTCTATATGAAGGGCGGCATCGACATGATCAAGGAAGGATAGCCAAAGCCTTGGAAGTCGTTAGGCACGGCTGGCTTTCCTTGAGACTTAACTGAGCATTGAATGGAATGAAAACGTTGCGTTTGGAGATCGTCACGCCGGAGGCCAAAGCCTATTCCGAAGACGCCGAAATGGTTGTCTTACCAGGAACCGACGGCGAGTTAGGTGTCTACCCGAACCACGTTCCGGTGTTAACAACGTTGAAGCCCGGTGAGCTGCGCGTTATCAAGGGCGGCCGCGAAACTTCGCTCGCGGTAGGAGAAGGTTTCGCCGAAATCACCGGTGACTCTATTTCTGTCCTCACCGACATGGCGCTTCAATCGTCGGCGATCGACGAACAGGCGGCGGAAGAAGCCGTTGCGCGCGCCAAGGCTGCGATGGAAGGAGATCTCGTCGCAGATGAAGTCACGGCCGTGCAGGCTTCATTGCAAAAGGCGCTTGCCCAACTGCACGTCAAACGCCGCCACCGCCACTAAGGAAGCGCGAGTTTCCGGGTTGCGTCCGGCTTCGCGCACGATGCAAGCTTCCGCGCTCATGCCAACGCCCGATGCGCTCGGAATTATTGCAGGCAGCGGCGTGTATCCGCTCCTGCTCGCAGATGCGGCGCGCGTTGCGGGAGTGAAGCGCGTCGTCGTTGCGGCTTTCACCGACGAGACGTCATCAGAAATCACCAATCGCGCCGACGCGATCGAATGGATGCGCGTTGGCCAACTCGGCAAGCTCTTGAATTTCTTCCGCGATGCCAACGTTAGGCAAGCAATCATGGCCGGCCAGATCGCGCCGGCAAATCTTTTCAATCTGCGTCCTGATTTCAAAGCCATGTTTCTTCTCGCCCGACTGAAAGAACGCAACGCCGAATCGATCTTTGGGGCAATCGCAGATCAACTTGCCGGAATTGGAGTTGAGCTGCTGCCGGCTACGACCTTTCTGAATCATCTGCTTGCGCCGAGCGGGCACATCGCCGGCCCGAAGCTCAAGGAGCGCGAAGAAGCCGACATCCGCTTTGGCTTTGCAATCGCCAAACAGCTTAGCGCGCTCGACGTCGGTCAAACCATCGTTGTGAAAAACGGGACGGTACTGGCGGTAGAAGCTTTCGAAGGCACGAACGAAGCCATCCGGCGCGGTGGATCGTTAGGCAAAAAAAACACCATCGTTATCAAAGTCACCAAGCCAAACCAGGACATGCGCTTCGATGTCCCAGTAATCGGAACCGAAACCCTGCGCGTCGCGGCCGAAGCAAAGATTCGCGCCATCGCGGTGGAAGCAGGTCGCACACTCCTGCTCGAGCGCGCGGCACTTGTCGCCGTCGCTGACCAGGAAAAGATCACGGTCGCCGGTCGTTAGGTGAGACTGCAGATCGGGGAGCAAATGACCTTTCGGATTTTCCGAACGCCTTCCTGTCTGGCCCCGAAATCGCTTGTTTTCGAAGCATGACGAAAGGCTTCACTTCCACTCGACTGTCGCCCCATTTGCCTCGATGGATCGCACGTTTCGCGCCGGGCAATTCCTCGTCTGGCCTAGGCGACGCGCGACTTGGATGATTTCCTCGACCACGAAGCATTGAGCGCCGACACCGGTGCGCGGACGAAGCTCCTGGGCGGTTCGCTCCAGATTCCTTCCTCTAACGAACGCCGCGATCTGTCTGCGCGGTAGCTCAACAATGTCGGTGTCCCCGCATTTGGATCGTAACCTTAACGTTTCGTAATTTTCACTTGCGAATAGAGTTCATTAATGGCACCATCAGTGCTTCTTATGCTATAGCGAGATGGCACCCGTTCGGTTTTTCCGACGGAAGTAACAGAGCTTGCCCAGTTTCGTTAGAGCCCGAATACCCTTTATGAGTCAAACGATTGATTTACCAGCGAAGTTGTTAGAGTACCTAAATGAGGCGCGCGCCCCTCTGCCGCCGGTGACCGATCCGGATCAGCCTCTCCAGATCGATTCGCTCGGTCTCATTCGGCTAGTCTCATTCATGGAGAGCGACTTAAACATAAGGATCGAAGACGAAGAGTTGCTGGCTGAAAATTTCGCTACCGCGCGCAAGTTGCAGGAATTACTTGAGAAAAAGCGGCAGGCGACAACGAACGAGGCCGGGGCGCAGGTTGCTGGGACCCACTAGGTCTCAGACTCTTACGCTATCTTGCATTTCATGACGAAGTCCCGGTTCTCGACGTCATGCGCAAATACATTGACCTCGGCGAAGAGGCTTACCGGCATGCCTTCGCCCCGATGCTCACGAAATATACCGGTAAAGTAATCACCGGGCCACATCCATGACAGGGTGTGGCCATAACTTTTAGCTTTATGACAACTGATACTCAGCACGATGTAATTATTATCGGAGGAGGGCCCGCCGGCTCGTCAATGGGAACATGGTTGGCCCGGTTTGGTCACAAGGTGCTCCTGCTGGAGCGAGAGAAATTTCCGCGCGAGCACGTAGGGGAATCACTCCTTCCCTTCTGCCATAGTCTCTTGGAGGACTTAGGCGTGATCGACCAGTTGCGTAAAAATTTCGTCCGTAAGCCTGGAGTCCGTTTTATCGACCGGGACGGGAATATTTCGACGACATGGTGTTTTCACCATGTGATTAAGGATGAGACGTATCTCTCCTTTCAAGTCATTCGCGGCGAGTTCGATCATATCCTGTTAAAGAACGCCGCAAAGAACGGCGTTGACGTGCGGGAAGAAGCGACGGTTGTGGAGGCGAATGTAACGGACTCTCCGGATAAGGTTAGAGTCGTGGTGGCTGACAAAGATGGCACTAAGACAACCCATCATGCGCGCTTCCTGGTGGATGCGAGCGGCCGCGAGGCTTTTGTCGGAGCGAAAAATGGCTGGCGCAAGCCGCGCGAAGAACTGGATCGGACTGCCATCTGGTCGCACTGGGGCGACGTCGAGTTAGCGGGGGGTCTGGAGCAGGGTCTCTCGATTATCATTTACATGGGATTGGAACAGAAAGGATGGATCTGGGTTTTTCCGCTCGGCGAGCACCGTATTACTGCGGGCTTTGTCGCGCAGAACTCTTATATCCGCGATCAACAGCGCAAGCTGAAAGAGAGCGGCTCCAAGGATTGGAAGTATGATCTTTGCATGCAGGAACTGGAACGATCCGGTTACGTTCGCGGTTTGCTGCAGGGAAGTAAGATGCTGATTCCGATGCAAATTAACGGAAATTACTCTTACGAGGTGAAGAACCACTATGGCTCGAATTATGCCATGGTAGGCGATGCGCGTGGCTTCATCGATCCGATCTTCTCCAGCGGTGTTTTCCTTTCCATTAAGAGCGCTTCATTGGTGGCTCCGGCCATTCACAAGCTTCTTACGGGTGAGACCGACGAGGCGAAGGCGGCGCTCGAGACTGCCTATCGCCAAATCAGCGGAGCCTATAACTTTGTTCATCGTATGATTAAGCTGTTCTACGACCCGCATAGTCTCACCTGGGCCCAGGCAGGCGCGGATGGCAAGGCGCACAAGGAGCACGAGAGTGCCATGGCTGCCGGACATTATATGTTGTCGGGCGATTTCTTTGAGAACTACGAGAAGTTCAATAGCTTCTTTGAGATCCTCGAACATCCGGATCACTTCCGCCGATATAAGAAACTGGTCATCGATCGAGATGACTTCGATAAGTCATCCTGCGAAAGTCGGTGGGAAGAAGTCTTTAGCGACATGGTTAAACGAGACCAGGAGCGCAGTCTTGCTCTGGCAGACTGAGTCAACCTGACGGTCGGGCGATCAGTCGACTAGTGCGAGTTAGCTGCTCGCCAAGTGAGGTCGAGCCTTTGGTAGGGCGATCCCGAGACCATGTTGTCCGCGCCGCGCGAACATTCCTAGTAAGCCGTAAAAGAACAACAGCGCTTTCTTGTTTTCAGGCCATTCGCTCACGTTCCGCGGGTCTTGCAAACTTTCGGAGAACCGTTCTGCCAGAACTGAGCTACTAACGTTAGTGTAGGTTGTAGGCCTCGACGAGACCGACGCCGGTGCTGCCGCCAACTCCGCTGACTATCGCAGTGTAGCCGCCGGGAGCCAGAACCCCCAGGACAATGGATTCCTTGTCGTTGGTCGGCGCGATGCCGTTATCGATGAAGACCTGTTTGTCCGCGCTGTCCTGCCAGTTATCGTTGGAGGCGAGGAGGACGCCATTGCTGTCGTGTAACTCGAGGAAGGGATCAACCAGGGCACCGCTCACACCGGAATTAGCCAGGGAAGGTCCAATGGCGCGCAAGGCGATGTTGGAAGTTTCACTCCCAAGGATAAATCCGCCGATCATGACGTTATCGCCCGTCTCCACAAAACCGCGTGTGCTGATGTTGGCCAATTGGGAGTCGACCGTGTCATCCAGATCATAAGCCTCAACCAGGGCTATGCCTGTGCCCCCGTTCCTGCCACTCACGATCGCGGTGTAGTTACCCGGATCGAGCGTCGCGACAATGGCCGATTCGAAATCATTCGACGGCGGCACGGTCGAGGCCACGATCTCCGTCTCCTGAGTGTCTTTCCAATTATCGTTGGTGATAACCGTGCCGTCGGGTTTGTGTAACTCCAGGATAGGATCAGCCAGGGCTCCGCTGACTCCACTGGTGCCTAACGACGGTCCGATTCCCCGGACGATCACTTTCTTCGGTTGCGTCCCAGTGATGATGAAACCGCCGATGAGGACGTTGTCGCCCGTTTGCACATCGAGCCGGGTGGAAATGTTTAGGAGCGTGGGCTGGGGGACGAGGTTGAGCCGAAAGACCGTGCCCTCGCCGCCAGCGCCACCGCCTGGGGTTGTGCCGACCAGGTTGCCGTCGCTGGTTTGGAGTAATGTCCCTCTTGGCAATTCGCCGGTTATGCCGGCGCCGCTCATGCCCGTGTTGGGAAAGCTGTACACCGTTGTATACACGCCGGCAGGCGTGAGCCGGAAAATGCTGCCGAGATCGCCGGCGCCCCCAGTGGAAGTGGTGCCGTAGAAATTGCCGTCGCTGGCCTGGACCATTTCGCCAAATGGTTGCGCGCCATCACCGTCAGTGCCTGGTCCGAACTGGTGCAGCACCGTAAACTTACCGACAGTCGTCAGCCGATAAACCGAGCCGGTGTTTGAAGCGCCGCCGCCTTCGGTCGTGCCATAAAGGTTGCCATCGCTGCCCTGGACGACTCCGCCCTCAGGTTTGTCGCCTTCGGGGTCGGTGAAGCCGTGCAACACCGTCACCACGCCTCCGGGGGTGCATTGGTATACTGTGCCGCCAGAGTAAGCGAGGTCGCCTCCCTTGTAGGAGACGCCATAGAAATTACCATCGCTGCCCTGGATCAGCGGTACTCGCGGAAATTGTGGCTCGGCACCCCCGTGCACGGTGACCGACATCAGCAGTGTTCCAGTAGTCGACATCTTGAAGATCGTGCCGTAGCCGCTTACGCTCGTTCCACCGTTGATCGTCGTGCCGTACAAGTTGCCGTCCGTGCCTTGGACGAGCGCGGCTTCCGGGTTGGCGCCGTTGGGGGTGAGGCCGGTCACGGCGTCGAAGGTAAAGGTAAAGATCGTCGTCAAAGCCCCACTAAGCGTGACCCGGAAAACCGTGCCGTACTGGGTAGCGCCTCCGCCGCCGCCGTTGGTCGTGCCGTACAAATTGCCGTCACTGGCCTGGATAAGCTCACCGATCGGGTAGGCGCCGTTGGGGCCGGTGAAGTTGACCAGTGTCGTTATTGTGCCCGTCGGCGTTAACTTGAAAATTTCGCCAAAGTTCGCGCTGCCGCCGTATGTCGTGGTGCCGTAGAAGTTGCCATCGCTGGCCCGGATTACCCCAAAATTCGTGAAAGGCCTTCCTATGTCTTGATTAGGGAGATCGGCGAGATCGGCGAGCACGGTTAATGTGGGGGTCTGGGCAGAGGCGAGCCACGGAAGGGCGCCGACGCTTACCGCGCACATCAATGCGATGGTGGCGAAGCGCCGAGCAGCCAGAGCCGCGAGGCGGGAGTTGGTATTATTTCGGTGGGTGTTTTTCATTTTGTTTTGCCTTCACTCCAAGCATGTGCAGGAGTGCCGCCAGAACGGACATCGACTTTCAACAAAACTTCCGCCTCGGCTAGTTTGGAGTGGTGGCTTTTAGGCGAGGAGCGATTAGAACAGAGAAATCCCTGCGGAACCTTTTCTCGCAAGGAATCGACCCCAGCCCGCCGAGCAGGAGCCAGATAGATGGCTCCCGCTGGCGACAAGGTGATAAGAGTTAGGGCAGGAAGGTCCCTTTCTGGCGCTTGACGGCCTGGACGTCGGAGCTGTTGATCGTTCCATTCGCATCCACATCCTCCCGAAAGTTCGTCGCATCCGTCCTCTGTCCCAGGTCGGCGCTAACGAGAGCAGCGTCAGCCTTGGTTATGGTCCCATCTCCGTCGACATCGCCAAGTAAGAGGCCCATGGTAACAGAGGCGGAAGCCAGGGTATTCGATTGGTCGTCCTGAACGTTAGTTAGGGTAACGGTGACGTCCTCGGCATTGCACGTAACACCCGCGAGGCGCACGGTGAATTGATGAGGATTGGTGTTATTGATTCTACTGCTGGCCACGGTCCCGCAGCTCGAGGTCACGCTTGCGACTGACGCCACGTTGTTACTAAAGGTCATGGTGATCGAATAAGCGCCTTGCCGGCCTCCGCTTCGGTCCTCGACGCCAGGTGTGCCGCTAAGCGGTAAGTCTATGGCGAAGCCATGCTTTACCGATGCCGCACTTGCCAGGTTAAATGTGCCTGGAAGACCGAGATCTAGCGCGAAGACCGCTCCTGTGTTATACAAGCCGCCGCCCTGAGAAGTGCCGTAGAGTCGGCCGTCGTCACCTTGAACTAATGTCCCCTTGGGTTGGGCTCCATCTGTATCTCCAGATTGGCTGTAGGTGAAGTTATATACCGTCGTCAGCCCACCGACGGGGGTAAGCTGGAATACCGTGCCTTGGAGGTAGCTGCCACCGCCCACAGTCGTCCCGTAGAAGTTACCATCCGTGGCCTGGATCATTTGACCGAGCGGCTGGGCGCCATTGCTACCGTCAAAGCTAAGTAGCTCCTCGTATGTGCCCCCTTCGGATATCCGATAAGCGGTGCCGAGGTGACTCGTTCCGCCAAACTGGGTGGTGCCGTAGAAATTACCGTCGCTGCCAAGGACAAGTCCGCCGTTCGGCGTCCCACCGTCGGGAGTGTCATTGAAGCCGTGCAGCACCGTCACCACGCCCGCAGCGCTAAACTGGTAGACGGCGCCGGCGCCGACCACGCCGCCTGAATTGTAGGACGTGCTATAGAAGACGCCGTCGGTCCCAAGGACAAGCGGCGCGTTTGGGATAGCAATATCGAGAGATCCATAGACCGGGAACGAACCCAGTAGATCTCCCGCGGGGGACATCTTGAAAATCGTGCCCAGGGCCGAGCTGCCGCCATTCTGCCTCCCGCCGCCCGCTGTCGTGCCATAGAGGTTGCCATCTGGTCCTTCCACAAGCGCAGCCTCAGGGGCGTTGCCGTTAGGGAAGGTGTCGGTTGTCGGGTCGTAGGTAAAGACAAAGAGCGTGGTCAAAGTTCCATCAAGCGTGAGCTTGAAAACCGTGCCGTATGCAGGGGATACACCTCCGGCGGTTGTGCCGTATAAATTGCCGTCGGAGCCTTGGATCAGTGCCGCCAGCGGGTTGCCCTCGTCGGCTAGCCCGCTGAAGCGGTAGATCGTGGTCAGTGTGCCGGTGGGCGTGATCCGAAATACCGTGCCATTATCGGCCCCGTAAGAAGGCGTGGTGCCGTAAAAATTCCCGTCGCTGGCCAGCAGCAGCCCCTGGGCGGGATAGTGGCCATTGGTGCCGTCAAAGCTGACCAGCGTGGTCTCGACCGCTTGGGCGGAGGCCAGCCGGGGAAAGGCGACGATGATTGTGATGAAGAGCCCCGTGGTGACGAGGTGACGAGCGGCCCGCGCCGCGATCTTTGTGAAGATGGTAGTATGGCTGGAATTTTTCATTTTATTATGCCTTCACTGAGACATGTGAAAAAAATCCGCTGGAACGGACATCGCGTTTGACGATTTCACTACCGGCTCCGGGCGCGATGTGTCAGTCTGGGCCGAGCGAACAAAGAGACATGCGCGTGAATTCGGAATCGTCAGAGGATGTCACAGCGCTGTTGCTGAACTGGCAGAGTGGGAGCGACGTGGACGCTCCCGCCAAGTTAATGCCGCTCGTTTACGAAGAGCTGCGGCGCGTGGCTCGCGCTTACCTGCAGCGGGAACGCGACGACCACACCCTTCAGGCGACCGCGCTCGTGCATGAGGCTTATTTACAGCTGGTCGATGACACGCAGGTGACTTGGAAAGATCGCGCCCATTTTTATGGCATCGCCGCTCGGCTCATGCGGCAGATCCTCATCCAGCACGCGCGGGCGCATCACGCGGCCAAACGCGGCGGACCCGGCCAACAAAAACTTTCGCTGACCGAAGCAGGTGAATTACCGACCGATTCGGCGGTGGAATTACTGGCGCTCGACGAGGCGCTGGAGGACCTGACGAAAATATATCCGCGCAAAAGCAAGGTGGTGGAGTTGAAATTCTTCGGCGGGATGGAGGCCAGGCAAATCTCCGAGGTCCTCCAGGTTTCGGAAAAAACGGTCTTGCGCGATTGGAATTTTGCCCGGCTCTGGCTCTCCCGGGAGTTACGAAAAGATGCAGCCTGAGCGCGCCGAACGGCTCGCGGAAATCGTCGAGCACGCCTTCGAACTGGCGGGTTCCGAAAGGGCCGCTTTTCTTGCCCAGGCCTGCGGCAGCGATGGGGAACTGCGCGCCGAAGTGGAAGGGCTTCTGCGCGAAGAAAAGGGTGCCGCTGAGTTAATGTCCGCGCCGGCCGTCGAGTTTGGGGCAAAACTCTTGGGCGACGACACTACCGGCGAGCTAAGCGCGGGCGAGATGTTGGGTGACTACCGAATCCTTTCTCTGCTCGGCCAGGGCGGCATGGGCGAAGTGTATCTGGCCGATGATACGCATTTTGGCCGGCAGGTTGCGATCAAACTCATCAAGCAAGGTTTCGGGACCAAAGAATTCGTCAGGCATTTCCGGCAGGAGGAGCGCATCCTCGCCGCGCTCAACCATCCTAACATTGCCCGGCTTTACGGCGGCGCGGTTACTCAGAAGGGCCTGCCTTATTTCGTGATGGAATACGTGGAGGGCATTCCGCTCGAGGCCTACTCCGCGGAGCATGTCTTGAGCCCGCGAGAGCGGCTAGGTCTGTTTCGCAAGGTCTGCGCGGCAGTTTCCTACGCACATCAAAACCTGGTCATTCATCGGGATCTCAAGCCGGCTAATATCCGGGTCACGGCGGAAGGAGTACCGAAGCTCCTGGATTTCGGGATTGCACGATTGCTCGATCCGGAAACGGCCGAGACGGATAACAGAACGGTGGCAATAGCGCGCGCGATGACTCCAAATTATGCCAGCCCCGAACAACGGCGCGGCGACCGCATGACGACGGCGAGCGATGTTTACAGTCTTGGAGTTGTCCTTTACGAATTGCTGACCGGGAAAAAGCCCGGAGTCAGGAAAGATGGCGAACCCGAGCTACAAAAACTGGGCGACGATCTCGATAACATTGTCGGCAAAGCGTTGCGGACGGAACCGGAACGCCGTTACTCATCGGTCGGACAATTCTCGGAAGATATCCGGAGATACATGGAGGGATTACCGGTTATCGCGCGGAAAGATACCTTTGCCTACCGGACATCAAAGTTCGTCGGTCGCCACAAGATCGGTTTGGCCGTAACAGCAGCCGTGGCGCTTCTACTTATCGGCGCGACCATCGTCGCCACATGGGAAGCGCATCGCGCCAACGAAGAGCGCATTCTGGCCGAGCGGCACTTCGCCCAAGTGCGCGGCCTGGCCAATTCTTTGATGTTTGAGATTCACGATTCGGTGAAGGACCTGGCCGGTTCCACACCGACACGCCGGCTTATCGTTAGTCGCGCCCTTGAGTACCTCGATAGTCTGGCGCACGACGCCGGCGGCAACTCCGCGTTGCAGCGCGAGCTAGCTACCGCCTACGAGAAAATCGGCGATATCCAGGGCAATCCTTATTCCGCCAACATCGGCGACACAGATGGCGCTCTAACGAGTTATCGCAAAGCCCTTCAGATTCGAGAAAACTTCCCGCCGGCTGCGATCACTACTGATACGCAAATGGAGTTAGGCCGCACCTACCGCGCGCTCGGCGACATTATGGACCAGAAGGGGAACATCGGGCAGATGATTCGCGATTACCGGCGCTCCTTGCAAATCTTCAGCCGACTCGCGGAGAGCCAGCCCAGGAATGCCGCCATTCAGGACGAACTCGCCCGAGCCTACGAGACGCTGGCCGATGGCCTGGGCCGGACGGCGAACGCCGACGCGGAACTCCTGATGGATTACAAAAAGTCGCTCGCCATCTGCCAGGAGTTACTGCGCCAGGATAACTCGAACGCAAAGCGGAAGCGCGCCGTCGCGATTAACCTGATGAAAATCGGCGGCGCTTCCGATCCACACCAACCCGAGGCAATCGCTTCCCTCCGCAAAGGAGTCACCGTGCTCGAGTCGCTCGCCGCCGCTGATCCGAATAACGGTCGCGCTCGCCGCGAAGTAGGATGGGGTTACAAGCAACTTGGCACCACTCAGGTTGCCGGAGAGGATTATTCCGGCGCGGTCGAGAGCCTCCAAAAATCGCTCGCGATTAGGGAAAGCTTTGCCGCGGCCGACCCGCAAAATGCCCAGGCGAAGTTCGATCTCGCGAGCGGGCATGTCGATCTCGCGGAAGCCTTGACCGCCATAGGTGATCCCTTGCCAGCCGTCGGCCACGCGCGGGAGGCAATTACAATCGTGACCGCTCTCTTAAGCGCTGATCCCACTAACGCTATCTATTCACGCGACCTCGCCATTTACGAGGAACGGCTCGGCGATGCTTTTGCACGCTCCGGGGGCGACAACAACGCGCCCGCCGCAGAGCGAACTCGCGCCTGGTCGGAAGCGCGCGGGACCTATGAAAAAGCAGGGCGGATTTTTTCCACGCTCCGCGATAGCGGCACCTTGCCGCCGGCTGACGCGGATCAGCCGAAGAAATTGTCCATGCGCGTCGCCGATTGCCAACGCGCCATCGACCAACTCGCGTCCGCGAGTAAGTCGCGCTAAGCTTCCGAGCCGCCGGTTTGTCCGAAGGCTACAGTGGATTTCCTTGCCGTGGGCCTTGATACGGGCATAATAGACCCCGTTTGATGAATACCGGTAAAGGCACTCTCCAGCCCTGTGGAATTTTGCAGTCGTTTCCTCTGATAATTTCAGGGAGCTTATCTCTTCAGCGGATAAAATCGTTGGGCAAAGAAGATTTGGGGCGTAACCACTTCGGATTCATTTTACGAGCGGTCACGGGGTCTTAGCTCAGTTGGTAGAGCGCCTCAATGGCATTGAGGAGGTCAGGGGTTCGAATCCCCTAGGCTCCAGTTCCTTTTTGTGAGTTCTTTAGAAGAGGAATAATACCTGAAATTGATCGAGACGTCCTCCCGCGATATGACGATTTTGTTGGTGATGCCCTCGACAATCTGCCGCTTCTTCACCCGCTCCAATCCTGGCCAACTCTCTCGAAGGTAGGTGGCGTCATTCTTCACCTGCTCGGAAGAGAATGAATCGACCTTCAGGAAGTCAATTTCAGCCTGGAGCTTCGGGAGTTCCTCGTCGAGCTGCTTCTGACGCTCCCCGATTGGCCGATAAAATTTTCCGAAAGCTTCGGCGCTGATCTCGCCATCTAAATAAAGTCGATGCGTTCGATCACTGTCCCGGCGAATTTTTTCCGCCTCTCTCTTGCAGTTTTCAAGGAGCCGCTCCCTTTCCGCCGACGTTTCGTGAGCGCGCTCGAGATATGCGTCGGCCTGCGTGGGCGAAACGAGAAAGCTCTTGAGCTGCTCAGCGAAAATTACCTCCAGATCTTCGGCCGGAATCTTGCTATGGCACCTTTCGCAGCCGTATTTCGCACTGTTGGTCAGCACATACATCTTGCTGCCGCAGCTACAGAACGTGAGACCGGCGAAAACGTGAATTGCTCGTTTCGGTCTGCCATTCGGGCGTCCTGACGACCCGATCCAGACTTGCTCCCGAAACCAATGGTTCGACCTGAGTCTAAGACCCATTCACTCTCTGGCTTTAGTTCCCATGATGCGTCGTCGTCCGTACGTTTCGTGTAGTTGGTCCGATGCATCCCTTTGGCGGTAGGATCTTGAAGAAGCCTTCCGACCGTCTCCGCGCCAAATTTCGAACCTTTGCGTGTCCGCCATCCCAACCTATTGAGCTGGTTCGCAACTGCCTTCTTTCGCCGAAGCTCAATGAGAAGCTCATACATAAGTTTGCGAATCGGAGCCTCATCTGGGTGTAGGGGCCCCGAATCGGCCTTAACCCTTCTTTGTCCGCAGCTGCTTTTGTAACGAAAACGCAAAAAGCGGGGCGCTTTTCGCAAATCTCGCAAGGTACTCTCCGTTTCGCGTCGGTAGATACTGTTGTGCCACAACCTTGCCTCAGCAGATGAGCTGGTTCTTCGAATTGCATCGCACTCAGCCGGTCGCGCACGCGATCGGTGTGCTTTCGTTCGTCTGTGTGCTCGGGATGGCGCTCGGCAGCCTCAAGTTCCGCGGCATAGGCCTCGGCACCGCCGGCGTCCTCTTTGCCGGAATCGCGCTCGGAAATTTCGGCGAGCCGGTGGACCATCAGACCCTCGCCTTTGTCAAGGAGTTCGGGCTTATCCTCTTTGTTTTCACCATTGGTCTGCAACTCGGTCCGGGCTTCTTTGCGGCTTTCCGGCAACAGGGTCTAAAGTTTAACCTACTGGCTGCGGGCATCGTTCTTTGCGGCCTTGTCTTAGCGCCGGTCGCTGGCTGGTTAGCTGGATTGGAGAAAGCTGCTGTTCCGGGCATTTTCTCCGGTGCGTCCACAAACACGCCTTCCCTGGGGGCAGCCACACAAACGCTCGCTTCCTTGCCGCACCTGACGGCGCGCCAGGTAAACCTGCCAGCGGTCGCTTATGCCGTGACTTATCCGACCGCGATCGTTGGAATTATCGGCACGCTACTTTTTTTGAAATTTGTTTTTCGTATCAATGCTTCGCGCGAGGCAGAGGAGTTTGCAGCCAAGACTGATGCAAAAGGAGAGCCACTCGAACGTCGCACCCTGGTTGTGACTAATCCCAAGCTCGACGGTGTGCGCATCGATAGCATTCCCGCGCGGGTGGAATGCGGTGTCACAATCTCGCGTGTGCGCGGTGGAAACGGGACCGTCGTGGCCACCGATCCTATGCTCATTCACTGCAGCGACCGGCTGCTGGTGGTCGGAACCTCCGCGGCGCTGGAACAATTTGAGCGCGTGGTAGGTGAACGCAGCGAAGAGGACCTCGTTCTGGAAGGAGTCGGTATCACTGATCGGCGCGTGGTTGTGACGGAGCGCAGCGCGCTGGGTAAAACAATCCATGAGCTCGACCTGGATGAGCGCTTTCAGGTGGCAGTGACTCGTGTCACTCGCGCCGACCTGGAAATGACGGCCGTGCCGAACCTGCGACTGCAATTCGGGGATCAACTACTCATCGTCGGCCATGAAGAAGATCTCGAAAGAGCGGCAAAGGCAGTCGGTAACTCGCTCAAGGAACTCAACGCGACCCACTTCATACCGTTCTTTATTGGGATCGTCCTGGGTATCGCGCTTGGCACGTTGCCGATTGAGTTTCCCGGTCTGCCACAGCCGGTCAGGCTGGGTTTGGCCGGTGGGCCACTCATCGCCGCCCTTGTTCTTAGTCGGATAGGCCGGATCGGGCCGCATGTCTGGCATATGCCCACGAATACTAATCTCGCCTTTCGTGAATTCGGCATTGCTCTCTTCTTTGCGGCGGTCGGGCTAAGTGCGGGCAGCAGTTTCTTTCAAATTGTTTTTAGTTCCACCGGCATCTACTGGTTACTAGCAGGGGCATCTGTCACCGTCCTGCCGCTGTTGTTTGTCGGCATTCTAGGACGCGTCCTGCTTAAGCTAAACTTCATTGAGTTAAGTGGTCTGCTCGCCGGCAGCATGACCGATCCACCGGCGCTCGCGTTTGCTTGCAACATTGCCGGTTCGGATGCACCGACGGTGAGTTACGCAACCGTCTATCCTCTGACGACGCTCCTGCGAATTATCGCCGCACAAGTCCTAACCATTCTTCTCTTCCGATGAAGGCTCCTACTCTCGGCGAAGCACGCTTCGCGTCGCGCGCAGGCCGTCACGCGGTCTGCGATGATATTCGTATCCCTGAGCACATCGAGCTAGGCGCCCAGGTGGGCTTGCAATTCGAGATAGCCGGTCCGCGCGCCCGGCTCTTCTTCGAAGGCGATAAGACGCGCGCCGGCATCGTCAACTGCGGGGGGTTATGTCCGGGCCTCAACAACGTCATCCGCTCGCTGTTTCAAGAGCTGCACTACGGCTATGGTGTGAGCGAAGTGCTGGGCTTTCGCGGCGGTTACTCCGGGCTTGATCCGGATTGCGGACACGAACCCATAAGGATCACGCCGGACTTTGTGGATTGCATTCACGAGCAAGGCGGCACTGTCCTCGGTTCCTCGCGCGGGCCGGTCGACGTCAGTCGGGCGGTCGATAACCTCATCGCGCGCGGCATAAACATTCTCTTCACCGTCGGCGGTGACGGCACGCAACGTGGCGCAAACGATCTTTACCAGGAGGCGCGCAAACGCGGCCACGGACTCGCCGTTGTTGGAGTGCCAAAGACGATCGACAATGATGTCACCTTTGTTTCGCGAAGCTTCGGTTTCACCAGTGCGGTAGAAGAAGCGAAGCGCGTCCTCCGCTGCGCACACACCGAAGCGCGCAGTGTCGCTCGCGGAGTAGGTCTGGTGAAGTTAATGGGGAGGCACGCTGGCTTTGTCACGGCTGCTGCAGTGGTGGCGAGCCAGGATGTAAATTTCGCGCTGATCCCCGAAGTGCCGTTCAAGCTTGAAGCTTTTATTGCCGCACTGAAAGAGCGCCTGCGCGTGAAGTCGCATGCAGTGATCGCAGTCGCTGAAGGAGCGGGCCAGGACTTATTGCAAGCGGATAACTCAGAGCGTGACGCGTCCGGTAACGTAAAGCTTAAAGATATCGGCCTGTTTCTGCGGGAGAAGATCGACGGCTACTTCAAGGCTGAAGGCGCGCCGGTGGTTTTGCGCTACTTCGATCCGAGCTACGAGGTGCGCAGTTGCCCGGCAAACTGCGAAGATGCCATGCTGTGCGATCTATTTGCGCGGCACGCCGTGCACGCAGCCATGGCCGGTAAGACGGGGATAGTTATCGGTTTCTTGCACGAGAAATTCATTCATGTACCGATCGAGCTACTAGCAAAGAAAGCAAAACGCATCGATCCAACGACTGGCTGGTGGCATGCGGTCCTCGCCGCCACCGGTCAACCCGATTGCTTCGAGTAAAATTGCAATGAAAAGAAAAGAATTCGAAATAGTTCGCGACCTATCCCGTCCGTTTCGTGTCACCAAGGGCAAGGACTTTCGCCTCAAAGACGTAGATCCGAACGATACTCTCAGTTTTACGAAGGAAGCCCATAAGCCACGAGCGCAGGAGGCGCTGGCCTTGGGCGTGGCGGCTCTGACCGACTTGCAAGAGAAGCTTTATGCACAAGATAAATGGGCTCTGCTTCTCATTTTCCAGGCAATGGATGCCGCCGGTAAGGACGGGGCGATCAAGCACGTCATGTCTGGTATCAATCCACAAGGCTGCCAGGTCCATTCCTTCAAAGCACCGACATCCGAAGACCTGGACCACGACTATCTTTGGCGTTGCTCAAAGGTGCTGCCCAATCGCGGCCAGATCGGCGTTTTCAATCGCAGTTACTACGAAGAGGTACTCGTGGTGCGCGTTCACCCGAACGTCCTGGCGGAGGAGAAACTCCCGCCGCAGCTTGTAACCAAAAACATCTGGGAAGAACGGTTCGAAGATATTCGTAACTTTGAGCAATATCTGTCGCGGAACGGCGTCATTGTGCGCAAATTCTTCCTTCACGTTTCGAAGAAGGAACAGAAACGACGCTTCCTCGACCGGATCGACGATCCGCTGAAGAGCTGGAAGTACTCCGCCAACGACGTGGCCGAACGCGAGTACTGGGACCAATATATGGAGGCCTACGAAGATGCGATCCGGGCGACAGCGACCAAGCACGCCCCTTGGTATGTCGTGCCCGCGGATAACAAATGGTTCACGCGCGTGGTCGTCGCCGCCGCAGTCATTGAAGCCTTAGCCGATCTCGATCTGCAATTTCCCGAAGTAGATAAAGCTAAACGAAAGGAGCTGGCCCAAGCGCGAAAAGAGCTTGGGTAGGAGAGGTCCAGGAACGTGGATAGGCGCGCAGGGCATGCACACCAAGAATGATCGTTGTTCACAATACAAGCAGATCGACAAAGCGGTAGGTATCGAACAGGAGGCTACAATGAACCTAACTCATTTAGGTCGGAATAAAATGGGTTTGCGAGAGAGATTCCGCAGGCATCGTCCGGGCCGGCGCTTCAGGCATGATCCGTGGCTGGTGTTGAACATGGACACTTTCAATTTCGAAGGTGATTGGAACCGGACCTTCAATTCGCTTCGTACCAGCGAGAGCGGCCACCGCTAGCAGATGCAAACACGACGTGGAGCAATGCGACGAGTTACGACACGAGCAGGTGAGCGCGTCGATGAGGCACTTTGGTCCGCTTATCAGCGGTGCGATAAGAGCGCGGTCATCCCACAATTGTTTCGGCAGTGCCTCCAACGTCGAGGTAAACGCCGCGTGCGGCGGCGGGGGTTAAACCGTGGATAGCACGATCGTCACAGCCATGGCCGGCGTGCTCGGCTCGCTGGTTGGAGGCGGCGCCACCGCCGCTACCGCATGGGTAAGCGCACGAACGCAAGGCAAGCGCCAGTTGATTGCCGCGGAAATGAAAAAGCGCGAAGCGCTTTACGGCGAGTTCATCAAGGAATGCTGCGGACTCGCGATCGATTCGTTCGGGCGAAGCCTGGATAAGCCGGAGATGTTGTTAACCGCCTACGAACTGCTTAATCGCATCCGGCTTTGTGCCTCGGAGAGAGTTCTCCAACAAGCCGAGCAAGCCGTCGCCGTGATCATGGACCAGTACTTCGCCTCCAACCTTTCTTTGGAAGAGACGCGCGCATTGATGCGAAAAGGCGCAAACGTGGATCCACTCAGGCCATTCGCAGAGGCCTGCCGTGCCGAGCTCAAGGCCATGCTGGCATCGGCCTAGTAGGCGGAACGTGATAACCGGAAGCGAGCGGCAAAAAACGGGCAACCTTTCGCAAGTATCGTTGTTGTCCCTCATCGTGCATCCGTGAAGTAATTAACGAACAACTTACTGGAAATGCGCTTATGAACCCGCCCGACAAACGGATCGCCTATTTTTCGATGGAAATCGCCCTCGATCCAGCGATGCACACTTATAGCGGAGGCCTCGGCATTTTGGCCGGCGATACCCTGCGTGCGGCGGCCGAACAACATCTACCCATGGTGGCCGTGATGTTGCTGCACCGGAGGGGTTATTTTCGGCAAAAGCTCGATGCAAATGGCTGGCAGATGGAAGAGCCAGATTTCTGGGCGGTGGAAAATTTTGTCAAAGAGTTAGCGCCGCGGGTTGTTGTTCACATCGAAGGCCGACCAGTCCAAATCCGCGCCTGGCAGTACAACGTCCTCGGAACGAGCGGGGGCATTGTGCCGGTCTATCTCCTCGACACCGACTTACTGGAAAATTCCGAATGGGACCGCCACCTAACCGACCAGCTCTACGGTGGAGACAAGTGGCATCGGCTCTGCCAGGAAATCATTCTCGGCATCGGAGGGGTGCGGATGTTGCGCGCACTAGGTCACGAGAAGCTCGAGCGGTTTCATATGAATGAAGGGCACGCAGCGTTGCTCACGGTGGACCTGCTGGACGAACATGCGCGGGAAAGCGGCCGGGAAGAGTTTAACCAGGAGGATGTGCAAGCGGTGCATCAGTTGTGCGTCTTTACCACGCATACTCCGGTGCCGGCCGGGCATGATCATTTCCCGATGGAGATGGTCAAACGCGCGCTGGGAGAACGCAGCGATACGATGCAATGGCGCGAGGTGGTCTGCTGTGATGGCGAGCTGAACATGACTTACCTCGCGCTAAGTCTGAGTCACTATGTGAACGGCGTCGCCAAGAAACACGGCGAGGTTTCTCAGCTTATGTTCGCCGACTATAAGATCGACGCGATCACCAACGGCGTCGACGTTCTCACGTGGGCGGCGCCTTCATTTCAGAAGTTGTTTGATCGGCGCATTACCGGCTGGCGGGAAGACTATCTTCTCGCGCGCGCTGCTCGCGGGACTTTCGGCGAACCAGTCGGACGCTGAGTTTAACACTATGCTGGATGCATCTATCCAGAGCATCTATGACGCCTCGATCACCTGAGCGAGCGACGTTGGTTCTTGAACGGTTTAGACAATTTCTGGCCCTATGAATCCGGCGACGTTGCCAGCGCATAAACCAAGATCGTCGCAACCTTGGTCCTAAGAGAAAAACTGAAATACCAGGTAGAGGGCTGCCAGCCCGAATACAACGCCGGCAACGACTAACGCAACTTTTGCCCAAGCTGGAGTTGCACTACCTGGGAGAAGTATTCCACGTCAGGCTGTTTGTCTTTTGCTTCGCGGTTTTGCTCGCGATCTTTGAGCCGACGTTCAGCCTCGGATACCGCGAGCGAATGATCGGGATGTGACGGAAACCTCTTAATGAAAGCATCCAGGGCCCAGTCGGTATAAGTGCGATAATCGCGCCGAGGATCCATCGAGCTGATATCGGAAGATTTGAACTGGGCCAATCCAACCTCTTACAACGCCAATATTCGGGCAGGCCGCTTTCAGGAACTCTCTGGTAATACGGACGGGAGAGGCCATTTCCTCCGGCCCGGAATAACAGTCCGCCGACGCCGGACAGACAGGACCCTGTCTGAACCCAGGTTCGGCGACTCTCTCGGCTTCCTCATGCGAGGATTCAGCGAGAAGCGGGTGTGAGATGCGACGCAAAGAGCGCGGTCGCTGGACTCTGACTGCGGGCGATTAGGATCCGGGTTTTTTCCCAGCCGGCAATGAACGGCCAAATAACAGCTGCCGCAGGCAACACCAGCGCCCAAAGCAAGCTCACTACAATGATCGAGATGGTTTCACTCAGAAGCGATTTCATATTAAACGATTTTAATGTCTACTGATTTAGTATGGATTCATACTCCAGCGCATCAGTAGAGATTGCAAGTATTTTTTTTAACAATTTTTCTATCATCCGACGCGATGGGAAGCGCCGGCTTCACCGTGCCCTCGAACTCGCCATTCATTCGGGCGTGTGCGAGCGAACGGTACCGCGCTCGCGGTGGGGCAAACCGTCTTCCGGGAACCGGATATGTAGACACCGCTGCTCGGGCTACGCGATCCGCTCCGAGGGTCAGCCCGTCGAGAATTAACAATGGATGCCGGAGGGTTCGACCCTGGAGACGCCTACACTCTTCCGCACTTTCTTGTCCATTTTAGCTGGATTTCACAAAAGGGGAATGGAGCCCCTAAGCTTCAAAGCTCTGTTCACTGACGAGCGATTCATTCTGGCTGAGATCACTTCTTATCGACTACCGGGTGCTGTCGCCTTGAGTGGTTTGATGTCGTTTCTCAAGCGATGGAAGCGTGCGATACGAAGCGCGAATCTCAGTCTGTTGTTGTGCGATCGCGGTTTGCTTGTTGCTAATTCTGCAACCAGCCGGATGCCGCTATCGAGCCCCGTTTATTCCGGCGAGTTGTTACTGTAAGTTATAAACTTCCATCAGGCCGACACCGGTAGTGTTATTCTTGCCACGCAAGATGGCGGTGTAGGCAGCGGGAGTCAGGTCTGCCAGGATAGCGGCTTCGCGATCGTCGGTGGGTGCAATGGTAGTGTCGATGATTTCCTGTTCCTGAGTATCTCTCCAGTTATCGTCAGACGCGACCTCTACGCCATCGGCATCGTGCAACTCGAGGGTCGGGTCCTGCAAAGGATCGTCGATCCCCAGAGCGCCTAACGATGGCCCGAGGGCCCGAACCAGGACCGTTGTACTGTTATCCCCCCCGACGATGAAGCCTCCGATCATGACGTTATCCCCAGTATCGACAAAGCCGCGCGTGCTAATGTTAGCCAGTTGGGAATCAGCTGCCTGGTCCAGGTCATACACTTCCACCAGGCCAATACCAGTGCTGTTATTTTTGCCGCTTACAATTGCCGTGTAAGGACCGGGCTCGAGCGTTGCAACGATGGCCGATTCAAGGTTATTAGTCGGTGGAATGGTGGTGTCGATGATCTCTTGCTCCTGGGCATCCCTCCAGTTGTCGTTAGTTACGACGGTGTTGCCGGGTCCATGTAATTCAAGCACAGGATTAGCCAGGGCGTCCGCGACTCCCATGGGCAGTTAAGGAAGGCCCGATGGCGCGGAGGATGACTTTCTTGGGATCTGTTCCGGTAACAATAAAGCCGCCGATAAGGACATTCTCGCCGGTGCCTACATTAAGCCGGGTCGAAATGTTGAGCAGGGGAATTACGGGTGTTGGGCCTAATCCAGTGAACATGTAAGCTGCCCCGGTGAGCTGGGCCGATTCGAGGTAAGCGCCGATCACGCTCGTGTCGCCGTCGATCGCCACCGAATAGCCGAACCTATCCTGAGCATGGGTGTTAGAGGCTTTGACGTAAGCTTGCTGGCTCCAGGTGGCGCCGTTACGCACGAAGACATAAGCCGCGCCAGCCACTGGGGCGCTGCCATCGTTCTGGTCGCCGTTAATTCCGGTCGCGCTGCTGCTCTCCAAAATTGCGCCAACCACCGCAGTATCGCCCGAGGCCGCCACTGAATAACCGAAGAAGCCCCCGGTGTTGGAGGCTTTGATGTAGGCTTGCTGACTCCAGGTGGCGCCAGTGCGCACGAAGACATACGCCGCACCAGACAATGGTCTGCTGTTATCGTTCTGGCCGCCGTTAATTCCGGTCGCGTTGCTAGCCTCTTGATATGCTCCAACCACGGCTGTGTCACCCGAGAGCGCCACCGAAAATCCAAAGAAATCACCGGCGTCGGTGTTGGAAGCTTTCACATACGCCTGCTGACTCCAGGTAGTACCGTTGCGCACGAAAACATAACTCGCACCGGCCTGCGAGGCGCTGTTATCGCTTTGGTTACCATTAATTCCTTTGGCGTTGCTGGACTCGAAAGGTGCGCCGACTACTACCGTGTCGCCAGAGATTGCTACAGAGTTGCCGAGGGAATCCTCAGCATCGGTGTTGGAAGCTTTCAGATAAGCTTGCTGGCTCCAGGTGGTCCCGTTGCGCACAAAGACATAGGCTGCCCCGGCAAAATGGGCGCTGTTATCAGTCTGGCCACCATTCACGCCCGTGGCGTTGCTGGATTCCCCAATTGCCCCGACCACCACGGTGTCGCCATCAATCGCCACCGAAGAGCCGAACTGGTCAACCTCATCGCTATTGGACGCTTTCAGATAAGCCTGTTGGCTCCAGGTGGTCCCGTTACGCACGAACACGTAAGCTGCTCCCGAAGTTGGCGCGTTATTGTCCGATTGATTGCCGTTCACCCCGTTGGCGTCGCTATCCTCCGAAGCTGCGCCGACGACTATCGTATCGCCGGAGATCGCTACCGACCAACCAAACACGTCCCCTGTCTCGGTGTTGGAAGCTTTGAGATAAGCCTCCTGGGTCCAGGTCGCGCCGTTGCGCACGAAAACGTAGGCCGCGCCCGACTGTGGGGCGTTGTCGTTATTCTGGTCGCCGTTCACCCCAGTTGCGTCGCTGCGTTCGGCGTTCGCTCCGACGACCGCGATGTCGCCCGAGACCGCAACCGAATGGCCAAACTGGTCATTGAAACCTGCATTGGAGGCCTGCACGTAAGCTTGCTGGGCAACGGGATCTACCGTGATGGGATAACGCGCGCCGCCCTCGTCTACCAGCAGGCGGACGATGTTTTGTTCCACCGCGAAACGGGCCGGTAGATTGCACCCATCGGCATCCGACACCTTTAACTCTGAGTAAGTAACTACCGAAGACCCTTCAGCATCTTGAAAACTCACGGTCTTCCCATTGGCATCCGTCTTCGGGAGCAGACAACCACGCAATGCGAGGTCAAATTCAAGGTCAGTTCTTTGTTCGTTAAGCGCGACTGGCTGCCGCGCGATGGTGAAACCATGTTCCAGTCCACGCTGACCGTTCACAAACCACTCTTGTAACGCGGCGTCCCGCGCATAAGTAACGCGCTCTCCTTCCGCGGTTGCGTCCGCCTGGTCATCGATCACACATTTCTGCCCCGCAAAACCGTAACTCTTCAACTCCAAACCCCACTGCCAATCGCCCACCGCCGGTCGGGTGGTAAAGCCGCGTCCGTCAAACTCGGTGCGCCACTGCTGCTCCGGATTGCGCGCGCGGTAACCGCCGCGCGCTTGGGTCACTTGGTGCCGATGCGCATCATAAGCGGCGCGGATGCTATTCCAGTCCGAGGCGCTGAGGCCTTTGGGAGCAGCATCGGTAGAAATCAGATGCTGGGTTGACTGAGCAAGCGAAGAGCGCCCGGCTGCTTCGCAAAATAATGCGGCTGTGATTGCGACCAAAACTAACGACTGGTTCATAATAAAAATCTCAGCTGTTCATCGAGGGTTTTGCTTTCTTTTAGGGATTGTTTCGGGTTAAGCGCGCGCTTGATTTATCGATCGCTGCCTGCGCGCTCACTTTTTGGATCTGCGCGGCCTGCTCTTTGACGATGGCGGTGAGAGTGTTGATTTCCGTTTGCTGCTCGGTGAGAGTCGCCCCAAGCTTAGTGATACTGGCTTGGAAGTCATCGCGTTGCTGCGCAATGGTCGTTGCTTGTTCCTCCACCTTACGATGTTCCTTGAGGAACTCGTTGAGTAACATCGCGTTCACCGCTTCATAGCGCACCGTGTAAGGCTTGCCTTCCTCGTCACGTGTAACGAGGTCGAGACTAACTTTGGCTACTTCCTCAGCGACGAGGCCAAACTGTGGGACACCCTCCTGATCCAACTCGTGCTTGTATTGAAAGGTCACGGGCTGGAGCGCCAAGATCGCTTCGCTCGCTTTATCCATTGGCCGAATGTTCTCCTTGAAACGCGCCGAGGAAGTGGTCGTGCCAAGATGGCCAGTGTTATCTATCAAGACCGCTACGCCGGTTGGCACCGGCACGCCGAAAATGCCGGCGATAAAAGTGTTCTTGTGAGTCGGTTTCGTGCCGATGCGGATCCTGGCGGAATCACCAGCCACACCATCGCTACCGATATCGATATTATTACTGCCCGTGGTGAGATTGAAGCCGGCGTTAAGGCCCAAGGCGATGTTGCCGCTGCCGGTAGTGTTGTTTTGGAGCGCACCAAGACCGACGGCCGTGTTGCTGTTGGCGATGGTGTTCTGATATAGCGCATCAAAACCGATAGCAGTGTTGTTGGCGCCGGTGGTGTTGTTAAAGAGCGCATAGGCGCCGCTGGCGACATTGGAGCTGCCGGTGGTATTGGTATTGAGCGTATTGAGACCGTCGGCCGTGTTGTTGGTGCCGGTAGTGTTGCTTTCCATCGCCTGATAGCCCGTCGCGGTGTTGTAGTTACCGGTATTGTTAAAAAGCGCATTTACCCCGGTAGCGGTATTGTCAATCCCAATGAGGTTGCTGTAGAGCGCGTCCGTCCCGAGGGCCACATTTCTGCTCCCGGTGGTATTGAGAAAAAGTGCCAGATAGCCGGCGGCCGTGTTATCGTTTCCGATTGAATTGAAGGCAAGCGTGTCAGCGCCGAGACCGGTGTTGTGGTCGCCGGTCGTATTGGCACTAAGTGTTTCAAAACCAATCGCGGTGTTATGGTCGCCGCCATCGATCCCGAACTGCAAACTGCTAAGCGCTTCTATGCCCTCAGCGGTATTTTCGTTGGTGTAACCGCCATCCGGTGGCGGATCCAACGTCGCACGCGCCGCCGGCGGCAGGGCCAGGCATGCGATGCCGAGCGCCAAGATTAAAACGGTATCCAGAGATTCAATTGGACTTTTCATTGGATTCTACCCTTTCCGGTATTGGTTTACTTTTCACTAACTACCAGGTGCGCCGGGTTGTTTGCTACGAATTGCGCCGTTACCTTTTGAATCTGCGATGCCTGTTCCTTCAGCGCAGTCTTCAAACCTTCAATCTCCGCTTGCTGCTCTCCGATTTGGCGATGAGCTTTGAGGAACTCGTTTAGTAACATCGCGTTTACCGCTTCGTAGCGCACGGTGTAAGGCTTGCCTTCCTCGTCGCGGGCAACGAGATCGGGATTAACCTTGGCTACTTCCTCAGCGACGAGGCCGAACTGCGGAATATCTCCCGGATCCAACTCGTGCTTGTAACGGAAGGTGACTGGTTTGAGCGCGAGGATCGCTTCGCTCGCGTTGTCCATTGGCTTAATCGCGTCCTTGAAGCGCTGCGAAGAAACGACTGTGCCGAGGTGGCCGTTGGTATCTATGATGACGCCGACGCCGCTGGGCACGGTGACCCCATTAATGCCGGCTATATAGGTGTTGGTCTGAGCTCTTACCGCGCCAATGCGAATCGTATTGAGCTCACCTGCCAGGCCAGGGTTGCCGATTTCGATATTGTTACTACCGGTGGTCAGGTTATAACCGGCATTATAGCCCAGCGCAATATTGTGGCCGCCAACCGTATTCTTATAAAGCGCTTGATAGCCGTCGGCCGTGTTATAGCCGGCGGTATCGTTATAGAGCGCATAAGCGCCGTTGGCCGCGTTGAAACTGCCGGCGACATTCTTATTCAGCGCATTTAGTCCGCTGGCAGTGTTATTGGTGCCGGAGGTGTTACTCTCAAGCGCCTGATAGCCCGTCGCGGTATTGTAGTTGCCAGTGTTGTCGTGAAGCGCATTCACACCGGTAGCGGTGTTGTCGCTGCCGGCTTCGTTGCTGTTGAGCGCGCTGGAACCGATGGCCACGTTTCTGCTGCCAGCTTTATTGGTAAAGAGCGCACCGAAACCGGTAGCCGTGTTATCGTTGCCGGTATTACTATTAAGCGCAGCATAGCCGATGGCCGAGTTGTTGCTGCCGGTGGTGTTGGTGAAGAGCGCTACGTCACCGATGGCCGTGTTGTAGTTGCCGCTCGTGTTTTCCGCGAGCGCGAGAGCTCCGCCGGCGGTGTTGCCAAAGCCCGTTGTGTTGTTCACCAGCGCATTGAGACCAAGGAAGGTGCCGGCGAGGGGAAAGTCACAGCCTTCTCGACAAGCGTCTTGCCCGCGAGCCGCCGACGAAAAGGCAAGCCAACCGACCAGGGAAAGCGGGATAAGACGAAAGCCGCTCCGCAAGAGCGACCGGTTCATTGGATTTCTTAGGGATCGAGTTGTCATAGTTTGGTTTCTGCTATTTAGGTGGCGCCCATTGCCTGACCAGGTTATTTCGAGCAAGGTCGGCGTTTTTCGGCTGAGTGAGATCGTTCATCGCAATGGTCCTCCACGCCCGGGTTGATTATCCTGCCGGTTCCGGGTCTGAGGTGGTTGAGATACTCCCCAGACGTAAAGCATCCCGGCCAGTCTCAGATCTTGCGCAGCACGATTACTTACGAAACGCTAGTGGATGAAATTGGCCCACGGTCGGGTAAGAATAAAGTTTGGCCCTGGTGATTCGACATTGGCATTGGTATTACCGGGCGCGATGTCGTAGTTAGTGGTGTTATTACTGGAATCGTTGCGCACAATCAGGTTGCCGCCCGCATCTACGTCTATTCCGCGGTGGTTGCTTGTAGCCATGTTACCATCGACCCGATTTTTCCTTCCGGTGACGTGGATGCCGGCCCCGTCGCCTCCGGTGCCATTGCCCTCGCAGATGTTTCCTTCCACGCGACTAAGGTTATCGACCTGGATGCCATCGGTCGTGTTGGCAGAAACAGTGCAACCAGTAACAGCGCTACCCATGGACGCAAAGATTCCAGGACCCGTATTGCCGCTTGCGTTGCAGTTACTAATCGTGCTGGAGGCGGCGGCGGAAATCCCGCCGGCTTTATTCTCCGCGGCCGTGGAACTGGTAATGAATGCTCGGTTCGGCCCGGCTATACCCGCGCCATTGTTAAGGTGGGCATTACAATCGATCACCGTGAGACTGTTTACTCCACTGGGCGCGATGCCGGCTCCGCCATTGCCGCTGGCAAAAGATGACTTGATCGTGCAGGCAGTGCCAAGCTGGAATCCGTGACCGCCATTTGAGCCACTCATGCAGCCGGTGACTAGGACGTCATTGCTCGTCGAGATGCCTACCCCCCCGTTTTGGCCTGAGATACAATTGGTGACCTGGCTGCCGCTATTGATGATCAGACCGATCCCCGCATTGTTCTCAGCTCGCAGATCATCGAGCCGAGACGCACCGGCGGAAGTGCCGTCCAGCCCGTTGCTGCCCCAGCCACTAATCGAGCCGTTACGAACCGCGATGCGGAGATGATTATTAATTAGAATACCATTGAGTGATCCGCTGACGCCGATCACGGCATAACCCGCGAGATCCAGGGTGACATCGTCGGTATCGATCCGGATCCCGCTTTTGCCACTAACACCCGCTACGTTATCCGGCAGACAATATGAACCCGGCTTAACAATCACAAACATCGCCGTGGCGTCGCCCGGCGTGTTGATGCTGTTAACTTCAATACATGCAGCCTGCGCGGCGCAGGTTAATAGCAATGTGAGGCCAATGATAATCGAACTGATAGATGTCTTTTTCAATGGTGGAGTTTTTCTTTGTTGTTTGGTTTTCCGGCTCTCAGGATCCGTGCTGAAACGGTGTGATCCCGCTTTCAATGATGTAAAACGAGATCGGGTCCGAAAAGCGGCCATCGGATTGCAAATATGTTTTGCGGAGGTTAGGCGTCCCGCAGAGAATTTTCTTGTCTTTGCAGGTCAACGCTGTTCAGGATTCGCTTCGCATGAGCGCGAAATCGGACGCTACCAATGCCAATGGCAGACTAGCGTCAGAACAAAATGCGTCGTTGCCCCAAGTGACGGACCTGCTGGTGAGCTGGAGCAGTGGCGATAAGGAAGCGCTCGAAAAACTGACTCCGCTCGTTTACGACGAGTTGCGACGACTCGCGCATCGTTACATGGGCGGAGCGCGCGCGGGACACACCCTGCAGACGACGGCGCTGGTCAACGAAGCCTACCTGCGTCTCGCCGACCAGGCGCAGCCGCGCTACAATAATCGGGCCCATTTCTTCGCGGTCGCGGCGCGAGCGATGCGGCAAATTCTGGTCGATTATGCGCTGAGTTACAATGCGCTGAAACGCGGCGGTGGCGCGCAAAAGATCCAACTGGATGAGGTAGCAGTGGTGTGCGAATCGCAATCGAAGGAGCTGATCGAGCTTAATGAAGCCTTGGAGAGACTGGGGCAGCTTGACTCACGGAAAGCCCAGGTGGTAGAGCTAAAATACTTCGGAGGATTAAACCAGGACGAGATCGCCGAAGTGTTAAGCATTTCGCCTAAGACGGTGCGACGTGACTGGAGTTTTGCCAAAGCCTGGCTGCATAACGAGCTCTATGCAGCGTGAATAACATTGGGATGGCCCTAATGAATAATTGTCATCCTGGGCGGAGCGCGCGTCGGAGTAGAAGAATGCGGCCCTGACACCTTAAAGATAAACTACCGAATTCCCTGACTTCGCTCGGGATGACAATGACTAACAAAGGCCAAGCCGGCGAGGAGGCGGTGGAGTTAGACAGGCTCGAAACCATCTTTCATGCCGCGCGCCAGTGCGAGCCCGACAAAGTAAGCAGCTATCTTGATACGGCCTGCGGCAGCGATGATCTTCTACGCGGAAGAGTGGAGTCATTGCTAAGATCTTATCAACGGGCATCTGATTTCATTGAAACACCACCGGCTGCTCTAGCCACCTGGGTCGTAAAGAGCGCCGCGATCAATTCCCCGATTGGACGCACGATTGGTCACTATAAGGTAATCGAGCTTATTGGGCGTGGCGGAATGGGTGAGGCTTATCTCGCGATCGATACGAAGGGAGGACGCAAAGCCGTTCTCAAACTCCTACCCGCGCATTTTACCGCCAGCGCGGCGCGGGTAAGGCGTTTCCAGCAAGAAGCGCGTGCAGTCATTGCGCTTAATCATCCGAACATTGTCACCATCTACGAGATCGGCGAGGAAGACTCCACCTATTATATCGCGAGTGAGCTAATCGAAGGTGAAACCTTGCGTCAACGGTTGGGGCGCGGGCGAATGCCATTGGACGAAGTTATCGAGACCGCTGCGCAGGTAGCCAGCGCGCTGGCTGCAGCACATAAAGCCGGCGTCGTCCACCGCGATATTAAGCCCGAAAACATCATGTTGCGCGATGACGGCTATGTGAAGGTGCTCGATTTCGGCATTGCCAAGCTCACCCAGCCGGATGTTGTCGAAGTATGGCCTAACGAGCACAGGACGGCGGACGCGCAAACCATATTAGGAGCAACTATCGGCACCTTGCGCTATATGTCACCCGAGCAGGTCCGCGGCGAACCTGTGGATGAACGTAGCGACATCTGGAGCCTGGGCGTTGTTCTCTATGAGATGGCGGCCGGGATAGCACCGTTTACCGGTAACACGGCCGAAAAGATAAGCCGGGCAATCGAGCAAGCCTCGCCCCCCGCATTGCTCACCAAATCGGCCAGGCTGACACCCGAATTGCCGCACATGATTCTTAAGGCGCTGGCGAAAGATCGAGCCCAGCGCTACCTGACCATGAGCCAAATGCTGGAAAGCCTGAAGCAACTTCGCCGCAAAGTGGAGTTAGAAGCGCAAGCTTTCAGTAAGTGGCGTTTGGCCGCTGCGCTTGCGGGAGCTGCTCTCATCCTGGCGGCAGCGAGTTTCCTCCTCACTCACGACAAGACAGCCGAAGCACCCGCGATGCGGGAACTCAGGTCGATCGCCGTACTCCCATTCGAAAACCGAAACGGGAAACAAGCAGAGCGTTACTTTGCCGAAGGTATCGGCGAGGAGTTAGTCAACCAGCTTTCGCGGATCGCGGAGTTGAAGGTTATCTCGAGCAGTTCGACAGAGCGTTACCAAGCCAGGCAACAGGAACCTGGACGTTATCGGACAGCAGCTTGGGGTAGTGTATTTGCTCGAGGGGTCTCTGCAAAGGAGTGGCGAACAGGTGCAGCTGGAGGTCCAGCTTAATAATTTGTCCACCCATTCCCAGCTATGGGCAGAGAAGTATCTGCGATCGCGCGACGATATCTTTGCTATCGAAAGCGACATCGTATCGAAAGTCGCAGACACTCTTCAGATCACGCTTAGCCAAAGCAACCGCAACATACTTGCTGCGCCAGCGACGCGGACCGCGGAAGCACATGAACTTTATCTCCAAGGTCGCTATCTTTCCACCAGGCGTGAGGAGCAGGACCTGAAGAAAGCCATCGACTGCTTTCAACAGGCGATCGGCAAAGAGCCAAACTTCGCATTGGGCTACGCCGGCCTGGCAGAAGCTTATGTCATGCTGCCAGACTGGGGAACCGAGACACCTACCCAGCATTACTACGCTCTGGCAAAAACAGCGGCGGAGAAAGCGGTCGCCTGCGATCCCACGCTGCCCGAGGCACACATCGCGCTCGCCCTGGCGGTGCGACATCAAGACCGCGACTTTGCCCGTGCCGAACAGGAGCTGGAACGCGCGATCGAGCTATCGCCCAGCTCCGCCACTGCTCATTACTATCTGGGCTATGTGGTTTACACGCCACAGGGTGACTTTGAGCACGCCTTGCCCGAGATAAAGTGCGCGGCGGAGCTCGATCCGCTTAATGCGATCACCCAGGCTAATTGCGCGACCTGTTACTTGCTTGCCCGACACTATCGCGAAGCGATTGCACAATCACAAAAAGCCCTGGAGCTGGAGCCACACTGTTTCCCTGCGCTCAATGGCCTTGGCATGGCTCTTCTCCTAAACGGCCGGACGGATGAAGGCATTGAGGCATTCAAGCGGGCTTATAGCGTTGGGAATCGCTATCACGCGCTCGCTTCGCTCGCTTATGCCTATGCAAGAAAAGGCGACCGCGCGCAAGCATTACAAGCGCTAGGACAAATGGAAGACCTGGAGAACCAAGGGACGCGCGCCTGGCCGTTAGATCATGCCATGATTTGTGTAGCTCTTGGCGATAAGGACCAGGCGGTGCAATGGCTGGAGCGCGGCGCGACTGAGAACGATAGCACTGTTACTAATAACATCAAGGTTTTGCCGATGCTCGATCCTTTACGTGGCGATGCGCGGTTCGAGCGTTTGCTAACCGAGCTTGCCCCCCCACCGCGCGCAAAGAGCGATAGCCAGGCCGTCGCTGTTCTCCCTTCGGCGCGCGAGACAGGCGCTGCTTTTCAAAAGCGCCAACCTCCGACTTACAGCGTTAACCTCCTCGTGAATGGCGGTGCTGAAGACGGACCGGCGTCTGTTATGGCCGCATCGGTTCCTGTGCCAGGCTGGAGGACAAGCGGTGGATTTACCGTTGTGCCATATGGCGCGCCGGAAGGTTATCCGACGGTTAGTGAGGCGCCTCCGAACGGAATGAAGCGATTCTTCAGCGGGGGACGTGACGCTATCAGCACTGCTGTTCAGGAGATCGAGGTTTCTGGCAATGCGAGTGACATCGATGCAAGGAAGGTCATGTGTGATATCTCAGCCTGGCTAGGCGGTTATTTTGACCAGGACGACCAGGCAAGACTTACAGTGGAGTTCAGGAATAACGCAGCTAGGAGTCTGAAGACTGTTAGCCTCGGACCAGTGACAGCATTAGAGCGGGCTGAGCAAACCGGATTGAAATTCCGCAATAGTAGCGTGTCAGTTCCAGCGCAGACGAGAAGAATTTATGTTGAGCTCGTTCTAACGCGCAAGCCGGGCGCTGGATCCTGCAATGACGGCTATGCCGATAATCTAAGCCTCATTTTGCGTCGCGCCGCCGGTAGTTACAAGCCCTGATGAGAAAGCGATGTTATTTTCAGCGATGCTACCAGAGCCGCCGCGAATCAGCGAGTGATCGTCCAGGCTTCGTGGCCCTGCTCTTTGCCGCGCGCAATATCGGAGAAGGATAACACGGCACTGGAACGGGTTCATCCCTCGCTGATGCTTGCGGACTGGCGGGTCGAAGGGTTTACAGTTGTGCTCAGGGAGTAGAAGCTGACCGGGTAATGGACGAATTTAGCTATCTTTCAGTATTGCTTTCCGTCATTCTTGGGCTGGCGGTCACACAGATTCTCCAGGGTTTTCGCGGGTTGGTCTTATCCCGGGCGAAGGTGCGAGTCTATTGGCCGGTGATCGCCTGGGCGATTCTCTTGCTGCTTATCTGCGTGCAGCATTGGTGGTCAATGTTCGGAATGCGAAACAGGCATAACTGGAATTTCCTCCAGTTTGCCGTCGTCCTGTTAAACACCGTCTTTATCTATATGATTGCGGGCTTGGTATTCCCGGATATCACAGCCGAAAAGGATATCGACTTGAAAGCCAGCTTCTACTCCCATCGGATCTGGTTCTTTTTGCTCGCGTTTGGAGCAGTCGCCGTAAGTATATGCAAGGACTTCGTTCTCGATAACAGGCTGCCGAATACGTCTAATCTCGCATTTCAAGCTGTGTTTGCAGCTACTCTGCTTGTTGGTGCTCTGACACGGCGCGAAGCCTACCACAAGGCGCTGGTCGTTCTGGGAATGGCCGGTTTTATCTTCTACATTGTCGAGCTCTTTGCCCGACTGCACTAACTCAACGTCAACGTGCTAACGGCAATTTGCAGGCCTTTAAAAAAGAAGCTTCTCAACCCAAGGAAGTCCGCGATAGCAACGGTTGTGACGAGAACGATCAAGATGCCATTTCGAGGCAATGTTCTCTTTATGCTGGTTCCGAACACTCCGTTAGCCGTAGCCTGACCTGTCATTGGCATGAAACCGATTGTCCTCATTCATGGCTATAGCTCGGAAAGTCCCACGCCGGAGCCGGTCTCGATCGAAAACATCTACGGCGATCTGCCGCGCCGCCTGCGGGAGAGTTATGATGTGGTCGAAGTCGACGTCTCGCGTTATGTCTCGCTCAACGACTCGGTTTCGGTCGCCGATATAGCCCGCGGATTTCATCGCGCTCTCATCGAACAACATCCGCAGCTGCTTCAGGATGGGTTTCACGTTGTCATCCACAGCACGGGAGCGCTGATCATTCGCACCTGGATTCGGCTTTTCAGCCCGAAACCGTCACCGGTGAGAAACCTGGTTTACCTCGCGGGTGCAAACCTCGGGAGCGGCTGGGCGAGCATCGGCCAGGGACAAGTCGCACGCTGGGGCCGGTTCGTTTTTGAGCGTGGCGCACAACGCGGAGTAAAAGTGCTCGGTTCGCTCGAACTCGGCTCATCGCCCACGGTCGATCTTCATCTCTTCTTTACCCGGGCGGGGTCGCGCATGCTGGAGGATTACCAGGTGCAGGAATTCATCGTTATCGGAACACAGGCCGATCCGGAGTGGTTCACGTTCCCGATTCGCTTTGCACACGAGGACGGTTCCGATGGGGTGATACGAGTCGCGGCGGGAAATCTAAATTTCAATTATCTTGTTATCTCCCCTAACGAGTCCGCTTCCTTACTTCCCTGGCCGGAAATTCAAAAAGCAATTCAGGCCGCAGCCGTGCAGGGAAATTTCACCCAATATTATTCGATCACCGCATCCTCCTTCGCGGCAAAAGACCGCCCGATGGTGCCATGCGGCATTCCATATCGTTGCGCGCACACGGGTGAAAAAATGGGTGTCGTTTACGGATCAATTCCGCGCGAGCAGGTCGAGCGCATGCTCAAGCTTGCGCTCGAAACACCGGAGCGAACGCCCGCCGCTTATCAGCGCGTCGCGGCTGCATACGATCGGGAGACCGCGCTCAGCTTCGATACCGCACGCAAAATGCAGCGCCCGGGACTTTTCAATTTTCTCGACGATCCGCGCAACCAGTACGATCCGCATGCGCAAATCGTCATTCGACTGTTCGATCAGGATGGTCTGCCCCTTCCGATCGCGAACACGGACATTTTTTTCGTTTCCGAGCAGGGCGCGAAGGGAACCGTGCCGATTCAATCGCTGATCGAGCACACTTCGGTTAGCGGTGTGTCGGATAACGTCATTGTCTTTTATCTGCGCACTCAGCGTTTTGACCGCCGGGCGAAGGACTGGGTCGATTCGTTAGGCAACGTCGCCGATTTCGCGCTCGAGATCACGGCCATCGAACCCGCGGCGCCGGTGCAGAACCCGCTCGTCTCTTATTTGCCGTTGCGTATTCCGCTTTCCGGGAAGCAGGTGAAGAATCTCATCCAGCCGCATCGTAGCACCATCTTGGACGTCACGTTGCTGCGGTTGCCTTCGCCGGATATTTTGCAGTTGATCAAGTCCTAAACTCGTTAGGCAGCAACTGCTTGTGGTCTGCTTCGATTTGACTCTGGCATCAGCCTCGTATTGTCCAAGGCAAACATGAAATCATCCATTTTTTGTCTCGGAGCCACGGCCGCGTTGACGATCGCGAGCGTTCCCGCTCTCTGCGCCGCGGAGAAGCAGATCCAATTCCCGGCCCCCAGCCAGCACGCCACGATCACCCAGCGCATCGGTCTGACGGATGTCTCGGTCGATTACTCGCGACCGGACATGCATGGCCGCGAGATTTTTGGTGCTCTTGTTCCTTACGACAAGGTCTGGCGCACGGGTGCAAATCAGCCGACCAAAATCAAGTTTAGCGACGGGGTGAAAATCGAAGGACACGACGTGCCGGCGGGTGAATACGCATTTTATACCATTCCGGGCAAAGACGAATGGACCGTCATTCTTTCCAAAAATACCAAGCTCTGGGGCGCCTACGGTTATAAGCCCGACGCAGATGAGATGCGGGTGAAAGTGAAAGCGAGCGCTCTCGCCGAGCCGGTGCAAACGTTCACGATCGGCTTCGACAACCTGGAGGATACCGGAGCGACAATCGCTTTGGAGTGGGACAAGACCCGCGTGCCTGTCCAACTGACGACGAACGCGGTGGAGAAGGTAAATGCGGAAATCACCGACGCGCTCAAGGACCCAGGTTCACTCAAGCCGACCTTCTATTATCAGGCGGCCAGCTTCTATTACGACCATGACAAGGATCTCGAGCAGGCCCAGAAATGGGTCGATACCGCGATCGCGCAACAGAAAGAGCCGCGCTACTTCATGTATTACAAAAAGGCGCAAATCGAAGCCAAGCTCGGTCACAAAGAGGAGGCAAAAACCGCCGCCGAGGAGTCGATCCGTCTGCTCAAGGCCGAGCCGGATCCGGACGAGACTGCGATTCGTAACAGCCAGTTAATTATCGATTCTTTGCACTAACGAAACCGGTGCCCGGCTAATCATTGCACCTTCGTTGTGACATGGCCTTTTCCGTGTGGTGGGTGAGAGTGCTCGCTCTCGTTAGTCTTGCCGGGGTGGCGGAGGCTGCCGAAGCGCCCCGTGAAATGGATTCGGCGCACATCCGGCTTGCTCTCGAAAAGCTGAATGTGCTCGGTCGGGTTCTCTACGTTGCGGCTCACCCGGACGATGAGAACACCAACCTTATCGCCTATTGGGCAAACGGTGCACTCTATGACGCCGCCTACCTCTCGCTCACGCGCGGCGATGGCGGACAAAATCTCATCGGACCCGAGCTGCGGGATTCGTTAGGCGTTATTCGCACCCAGGAATTGCTGGCCGCGCGACGCATCGACCACGGCCGGCAGTTTTTTACACGAGCGAACGATTTTGGTTTCTCCAAGTCGCCGGAAGAAACGCTCCGCATCTGGGATCGTGAAGAAATTCTTGCCGATGTCGTCTGGGTGATGCGCCAGTTTCAACCGGATGTGGTGGTGACGCGTTTTCCAACCGAAGACAGTGAAACGCACGGTCACCACACGGCTTCCGCGCGGCTGGCGGCGGAAGCCTTTCGCGCTGCGGGTGACCCGAAGCGTTTTCCGGAGCAGCTTAAGTTCGTTAGGCCGTGGCAGCCGATGCGTCTAGTTTGGAATTCATGGGCTGCCTTCCGCGCGCAGATGCGGCACGAAGCCAATCGATGTCACCGGCCTGATTCCATTGGAAGTTGGAGGATATCAGCCGCTCCTCGGCAAGTCTTATCCTGAGATCGCCGCCGCCAGCCGCAGCATGCATAAGAGCCAGGGCTTTGGCGTCGAGATTAGTCGAGCCGAGCGCAAGGAGTATTTTCAGTTCCTCGATGGTAAACCCCTCGCAGGCGGCAATGACCTTTTTGCCGGGATCGATACAACCTGGTCTCGGGTGCCTAACGACGGCAATGTGAGTGCGAGCATCAAGTCGATTCTGCAAGAGTTTGACGACACAGAGCCGTGGAAATCTGTCCCGGCCTTGCTCGAATTGCGTCAGACATTGCGTGGCCCGGGTGAAAATCCATGGGCGCAGAAAAAGCGGAACGAGCTTGATGAGATCATTGCCGCCTGCGCCGGACTGCATCTCGAGGCTGTGACCGAAAAGGCAAACGCGCGACCGGGCGAAAAACTCGGTTTGCAGATTGAGGCCATCAATCGTTCCCCGGTAGACATGAAGTGGCAATCACTGAAGATACTTCAGGACGGAAAGTCGAATGCGATTGAGAAGACCCTTTCGCCTAACGAACTCCAGACTGAGAAAGCCACCATCGCCTTGCCTGACGATCTTCCGTTTTCTGAGCCTTATTGGCTCCGCGAACCGGGCACGACAGGAACCTACAAAGTATCCGACCAAAGACTGATTGGCCGACCGGAGAGCCCGGCGCCATTCCCGATTGAAGTGACCGTGAAGATCGGTGAAGCGGAAATCGCTTACACCCTCGAGCCGCGGTTTCGCAAGGTCGACCGTGTCGCGGGCGAAGTCAGTGAACCGCTCGTCATCGCGCCGCCTGTCTTCGCCGAGTTGCCGCAATCGGTTTTTGTATTCGGAAATTCACAGCCAAAAACCATTAATTTGCGAGCGATCGCAGTGGCAGAGAAGTTCAACGGCAAAGTCGCCCTCGAAGCTCCCGCAGGCTGGCAGGTACAGCCGGATTCTGTGCCGGTGAGCCTCGAAGGTGCAGCGAGCGAAACGAATTGCAGTTTCCAACTTACGCCGCCGGCTTCGGCAGGTGAGGGGACGTTGCGCGCCGTGTTCATATCCGATTCGGGTCAGCGCAAGCCGGCGTTTAGCCATCAACGGATCGACTATCCGCATATCGAACCGCAAATGCTGATCTCCCCCGCGCAGGCCAAAGTTGTTAGGGCGAAGATTGAGAACAAGGCCACACATGTGGGTTACATTCCTGGCGCGGGCGACACCGTTCCGGAAAGTCTGCGCGAGATCGGCTCGGACGTGAAAATTCTGGCGGACGCCGAGGTAAAAGCGGCCAGTCTCGCGCAATTCGACGCCGTCGTTCTTGGAGTGCGAGCTTACAATGTGCATGCCGACCGCATGCCAACCTGGTATCCGGAATTGCGCTCTTACGCCGAAAAGGGTGGTGTCGTGCTGGTGCAATACAACACCACGCCCAGTCCCGAGCCTAACGAGTTGCCGCATCCCCTCCACGTCTCGCACGATCGCGTCACCGATGAGAATTCGGAGGTTCGTATCCTAGCGCCGGACCATCCGGTAATGAATTCGCCTAACAAAATTACCCCGGCCGACTTTAAGGGGTGGGTACAGGAGCGCGGCCTCTATTTTCCGGACCAATGGGATGCCGGCTGGACGCCGATCCTCTCGAGTCATGACCCTAACGAAAAGCCGCTTGATGGCGGTTTGCTCGTCACCCGCGTCGGCCAGGGCTGGTTCGTCTACACGGGCTACTCCTGGTTTCGCGAACTGCCTGCCGGCGTGCCGGGCGCCTACCGCATTTTCGCCAACCTCATTTCGTTAGGCAAAGCGAACCCATAATCGTGTCGCGGATACCTCAAAGCCCGTCTCGTAGCAGTTATGCGCCTTGCCGGTTCCGATCCTATGGAAAGTAACTTGCCAGCCGACGACGAAACTCGGCGCCTGCCACTCTTTGGTTCCTGGCGAAATGCTTACCTCGTTATCGTCCTGATTTTCATTCTCGAGGTAGGGTTCTTCTATCTGGTAAGTCATTATTTCGAGTGAGCGGGCTCGATTACGCGGTCCTTTTCGGCACGCTGCTCGCGATTGCCATTTACGGATGGTGGAAGACGCGGGCTGATCACGATCTCGGCCATTACCTGAGAGGCGACTCTAGCATTCGCTGGGGCACGATCGGTCTTTCCATCATGGCGACGCAGGCCAGCGCCATCACGTTCCTCTCCACGCCAGGTCAGGCCTACGAGAGCGGGATGGGCTTCATCCAGAATTATTTTGGACTGCCCTTCGCGCTCATCGTCGTTTGTGCGGTTTTCATTCCGATCTATCACCGGCTCAAGGTCGTGACCGCCTATGAGTATCTCGAGCAACGCTTCGATAAGAAAACGCGATTGTTAGGCGCATTCCTTTTTCTCCTGCAACGTGGACTTGCGGCGGGGATCACGATCTACGCCCCGGCTATCATTCTTTCGACACTTCTTGGCTGGAAACTGAGCCTAACGATCGTGCTTTCCGGTTTGTTCGTGGTCATCTACACCTCCCTGGGCGGTACGATTGCCGTCAGCCATACCCAAAAATGGCAGATGGGTGTGATCCTTGCCGGGATGGCGATCGCTTTCGGAATGATCGTTCATCGGCTTCCGGCGAACGTTTCCTTTTTCGACGCCATGTCGATCGCGGGGAAAATGGGAAAACTGAATGCAGTCGATTTCTCGGTCGATCCGCAACGCCGATACACTTTCTGGTCTGGCTTACTTGGAGGATTCTTCCTCTCGCTTTCTTATTTTGGAACCGATCAGTCTCAGGTGCAGCGTTATTTGGCCGGCGGGTCGCTCGTCGCCGGGCGGTTCGGCCTGATCTTCAATGCCATTCTCAAACTGCCGATGCAGTTTTTCATCCTCCTTACCGGCGTCATGGTGTTCGTCTTCTATCAATTCGAAAAGCCGCCGCTGTTTTTTAACCAGCCCGCGCTTGCGCGCGCGGCCGCCGTCGAACCAGGGAAATTCGCGGCCCTTGAATCTCGTTACGAAACTGCTTTCGACCGCAAAGAATCCGCCGTCCGTAGCCTAACGAAAAGCCTGCACTCGGACGGGCCGCCGGCGATCGCCGCCGCCACAGTCGTCGCACAGTCTACCCAGCGCGAGGTCGAGCAAGTCCGCACTGAGCTGAAGCACGAGTTGAAAGCGGTCGATCCGCGGACGGAGACGAACGATGCCGACTATGTCTTTATCGGTTTCGTCCTCCGCTATCTTCCTCATGGCATCATCGGCCTCCTTGTTGCCGTGATTTTTTGCGCAGCGATGTCTTCGAGTGCGGCGGAATTGAACGCGCTTGGATCGACGACCGCGGTCGATTTTTATCGCCGATTGATTCATCCCCACGCGAGCGAAGAACATTACCTTCTCGCCTCGAAGTTGTGCACTGTCCTGTGGGGCGCCGTCGCCATCTCGTTCGCCCTGCTTGCAAACCTGGTGGAGAATCTTATCCAGGCGCTCAACATTCTCGGCTCGATTTTTTACGGGAGTATTCTTGGTATTTTTCTTGTCGCGTTTTTTCTTCGGTTCGTCAGGGGATCGGCCGTCTTTTTCGCCGCACTGCTTTCAGAGGCGTTCGTGCTCGTTCTCTTCTACAGCACAAAGATTGGTTATCTTTGGTACAACGTGATCGGCTGCGTCGCAGTCCTGCTTGCTCGCGAGTCTCCTCGAAAAGGCGGTTTTCCTGCGCCGATAGCACGCCGTTCGCGAGGCGTGGTGAAGGCCGGAGGGACTTGCGACACACAGACAGAATCCCTGTGCTACGGTTCGCGTGTGGCGTCACCGATCATCTGTTTCGGACAACAACCCTGCGGGATTTTTCCGCGCCGCTTCCTCTACGCGAAGATCCAGACGGCGCGCCGGCTCCAATCCGAAATTGGCGGTGAGATCGTATTCTTTTGTCACGACAGTGATCATGACCCGCGAGAAACGATGACGATCCTTCACGACCTGCGGAGCGGACGCGAGCATCGAATCAACTTCAAGTTCGAAAACAAACTCCAGCGCGAATTCTCGCCCCTCTTTGCCAAGCGAATCGTCCCTGGATGGCAGGCGGACACCGCTCGACAACTGCCGAATCTTGTTCCGCGACGATGGGTCGATGAGTTCAAAACGGTGCAGGCCGATAACGTGGCCGATTTTTGTCTCGAGATGTATCGCCGCTTTGGCCTGCTCGAGGGTGTACGTCTGACGCGCTCCGGCGATCCCGAGTTTCGCCGTCGCGCCTGTCCGATCGATGATTTCTTTGTCGACGTACAGGTACGAAGGGGAATTGGTTCGCGCACGGATCAGCTCTAACGAACTTCTCTTGCACAGGGGCGGCGATTCGTACCTCAGACTTCCGCTTGAGAAGTTCGACCTCTCCCAGATTAGTCCGACGCGCGACACCCGTCTGCGCTGGATGCAATCGGTCATCGGTTGCACCCATTACGTCGCGGGCGCGAGCGAGATCAAATATGTGAACACGGCGGAGGCACCGGGGGTCCAATTCATCGCTCGGGACTACATTTCCGAGTCCGATCTTGCGTATATTCCCGATGCCTGATTCCCAACTCGCGCTGCTCGCAGTCGGTGCGCACCCGGATGACATCGAATTCGGCTGTGGCGGTATCTTGCTCGCGGAGGCCGACCGCGGATGCGCGATTGCGCTCTGTGTTTGTTCGCGCGGTGAAGCGGGAACGAACGGCACCCCTGACGAACGCGAAGCCGAGGCGCGGCAGGCCGCAAAACTGATCGGCGCGCCGATTGAGTTCCTCGACTTTGGCGGTGATTGCCGCCTCGATCTTTCCGCGAGTAACAGCCTTGCGATTGCGCGGATGATTCGAAAAGTCCGACCGCAAGTGCTGCTTTCGCCCACTGCGGGCGGCGATCAACATCCCGACCACATGATCGTTAGCCAACTTTGCCGGACGGCGGCGCGGCTGGCGCGTTATCGCGGGGTCGAAGGGCTGCGCGAAATGCAGGCACATGCAATCAGTCATCACCTGGAATACGCCATCACTCCCGGAGCCGAGGCGCCTAACGATCGATTGAGAGTTTGTGTCGATATCAGCTCGCATTATGAACGCTGGGTGGAATTGATGAATTGTCACCAGACCCAACTTCGCACCCGCCGTTATCTCGAACTGCAAACCGCCCGCGCGCGCCTGCTTGGCCTAACGAGCGGTGTGGAGTACGCGCAGGCGCTTTTTCCCAGCAACGATCTCCTGGTCAGCAATCTCGCCGCGTTGCCGGCGTCTGTTCGTCTCTTTTGAAATGGGAGATCGGGCGCTCAAGATCGGTATCACCTGTTATCCCCTGATCGGGGGAAGTGGCATTCTCGCCACGGCCCTCGGATCGGAGTTGGCGCGTCGCGGGCACGACGTCCATTTTTTCAGCTCCGCTTTGCCGGTGCGACTCGACCTCAGTCAGCCACGCATTTTTTTTCATGAGGTGGTGGTGAATGAATACAGCCTCTTTACCTATCCCGACTACACACTGCCGCTGGCTGTGCGAATGGCCGGGGTGGCGCAGGCGCAACAGCTCGATGTCTTTCATGTGCACTACGCTGTGCCGCATGCGACCGCAGCTTATCTCGCGGTCCAGATGCTGGAGTCGAATGGCACCCGTCCGCCGAAAATCATCACCACTCTGCACGGCACCGATACGACCCTGCTCGGGCAGGACCCGGGTTATCGCCCGGCGATCGAGCATGCGCTTTTGCATTCAAACGCGATCACGACGGTCTCGAAAAGTTTGCGCGATGAAACGCTCGCGACCTTTGCGATCGGTCGGCCGGTGGAGGTGATTCATAACTTTTTCGACCCGTCGCCGCGCTCACGTAGCCGTCAGGAAGTGCGGACGGAATTGGGTCTTGCCCCCGACGAATTCCTGGCCGTGCACATTTCTAATCTGCGTCCGCTCAAGCGCGTCGACCTCCTCCTGCGCGCTTTCGCGGCGGCAAGAAGTTCGCGACCGATGCGGCTTCTGATTGTGGCGGGCAATTCTTTTGCGCCTTACGAATCGTTGCGCGACGAACTGCAACTACGCGACCGAGTTCTCCTCAGGCAAGGAGCGCGCGAGGTGGAGGATTACCTTCTGGCGGCCGATGCCGGTATTTACAGCTCGGAACACGAAAGCTTCGGGCTAAGCATTCTCGAGACGCTTTTCTACGCGAAGCCGGTGGTGGCTTTTCGAATTGGCGGGATTTCGGAGGTGGTTGTCGACGGCGAATGCGGATTTCTCCATCCCTTTGGAGACACGGTCGCAATGGCAAAATCGATCGGGTTTCTGGCCGACACGCCGGAGCGTGCGAGCGAGATGGGTGCGAACGGGCGCCGGCGCGCGGAGGAATGCTTTACGGCGGCCCGGATCGTGCCGGAGTATGAGGCGCTTTACCGTCGGGTGATTCGTTAGGCTTGTCCGCCGCTTGCTCTGTTCGACCGCCATTGCCTTCCATGAAGTAGGTGGTCCTGCCTACTCTCGTTAGGCGAAGCGTCTGGCGCCAGGTTCCCTTGCGCGCTTCGAGAGTTTGCGACTTTGAGCTCGGTGCCGATTCTTTGTTGGAGAAAGCTTCAGTGAGAATGCGTCCGTCGGTTTCGTTAGGCACTTCCAGCCCGAGAATGGAAAGAATCGTGGGCGCGACGTCGACGTTACCGGTCGGGCTCTCGTCCGACCAGCCGCGGCGGAAATCCGGCCCGGTCGCGAGGAGGGTGTTATGCATGTCGTATCGACTCAGGCTCCCGTGATTGCCCTGGTCGACCGTGTGGCCAATGTCGGAAGCAATTTTGCCCGGCAGGCCAAAATGATTGGGTTGATCGTTCCAGCGGCAGGCAACCAAAACATCCGGAGCATCCGTCGTATCGATCAAGGCCTGCGCGAAAGTGAAAGTGCCTTCAGAGACGGAACGGGTAAAGATAACACCAGCGAAATCGGAGCCCTGCAGAAATTCGATCAATCGTTGGATCGTGTTGCTGTCGTGATCGGCGACATAAAACGCGACGCTGCCGCCAAGAGTAACGACCAGGATTTCTCCCTTCGCCGGACGATCGCTCCGGACGCGGGCCGCATTGAATCCAACCGCGCGTAAGCGCTCCGCCACATCGACCGCGAGATCGATAGTAGAAAAACCGTGATCAGATACGACGAAAAGATCGGCGCTCGCCAGGGCGTTTTTTGCCTTCAAGGCTGCGATGACTTTGCCAAGGTTGTCGTCGCTGCTCCTAATCGCCGCGAGCGAAGTCGGAGAACCGGGTGCGTTCTCGTGTTGCGAGAGGTCCGGTTCGCTTAACCAGAGGAGGGAAAATTTCGGAATGTCCGTTTTCCAAAGCACGTCGGTCAGCGCACGAGTTGACCAGGCATCCTCGCTGTCGTTAGGCAAACCAAGTCGCGGCGGGAAAGGACCGATCGTGGTGGTTATGAGGCCGGTTTCATTCTTCGGAAGAACTTTGCCGCGGTAAACGACGAGAGAGTTTTTCGCGGCCTCACCGTCTCGTTCCCGGGCGCGATCGAACAACTGCGCGACCGGTTTCGAACCTGAGACGGCGGTGCGGTCGCCAGATCTGTGCAGCAGTTCCACCAAAGTGGGGACGGAAAGGTAGTGTGCCAGCGAAGTTGAATCGATCTGACCAAAGTCGGGATATTCCGAGGTATCGAATGGTTTGTGGGCATCGACCGCCGGGCGAAATTCCATGTTGCCGATGATGCCGCTGCGTCCCGGCTCTGCGCCGGTGGCGAGCGCGGTGCCATTAACGTTCGTCAAGCTGGGATAAACGGGATGATTGTTGGCGAAGAAGACGCCCTCGCGGCGCAACGCGGCGAGGTGTGGCGCGTATTTCTCGACTGCAAATTCAGGCCGCATTCCGTCCCAAACGATGAGAACGACGCGTTGCGCCTTGCCCCGGGCTTCGACATTACAGGCCCATAGAGCAAAGAGGAGAAGGCGAATCGGAAACCTAAACCAGCTCGGGCGCATGGCAGGCAAGAATTGCACGACGTCCAGACAAGTTCGAGCGAGCTTTCGTGACGTTCCTGTAACAGCGCATTAGAATCGCGCCGCGATGAGGCGCGAAGTTTTGAGCTTGGGATTTCCCGCACAGCGACGGTTGAAGCTGCCTCGGCAGTTCAACCAGGTGCGCATCGAAGGGAAAACAGTCCGCGGAACCCTCCTCACGCTCGGTACTCTGCAAGTGGAAGGAGAGGAAGCTTTTCGCGTGGGATTCGTTACGGCCCGACGAATCGGTGGAGCGGTAGTGCGGAATCGCGTGCGGCGAAGGTTGCGCGAGGTCGTGCGGCGGCGGCAGCATGAATTGGTCTCCGGCGTTTGGATTGTGGTCATCGCTCGACCGGCAGCGGCAGCAGCCGCGTCGACGATGCTGGAGAAGGAATGGTTAAAACTCGCGCAGCGCGCCGGAATTCTGATTGAATCGGACGTCTGAACCGCGAGGGAAATTGCGAACGGTTGCGCCTTGGACGGCGCGCCCCTATCCTACGGCCCTGACGATGGTTTCGCTTCTCCGCTTTCTCATTCGGGCCTATCAAATGACGCTGTCGCCGGTGCTCTCCTGGCTTGGCGGACCGACGACCGGCTGCCGTTTTCATCCCACCTGCTCGCAATACCTTCTCGAAGCAGTGGAGCGGCACGGCGCGTTTCGTGGAAGCTGGTTGGGATTGAAACGGGTGGCACGTTGTCATCCCTGGGGCGGCGAAGGCGAAGATCCGGTGCCGGTGTCGGGAGTGCGATGAATTGGCCAAGGGCAATGTGCGATTGGCAATTCCAGCTCGCTAAGTAAGCGGAAAATTTGCTCCGATGGACCGACAAGCCTGGATTGTTGTTACTCTTTGCATCGTCGGATTGATCGCCTGGCAGATCTATGTCGCGCGACACGCGCCACCGACGCCGCGAACCATGTCAGTTTCGCCCACGCCGTCAGCCGTCATGTCTGCGGTGCCAGGAGCAACGCCGTCCGCGACCGCAACTCCTTCGATCGTCCCTAACGAATCGAAGCCAAGTTCGACACCAACTCCAGTGACGCGGTCGTTTGTCGAAAAGACCGTCACGCTCAAGAACGATGATCTCGAGTTGCTCCTGACTAGTCGCGGCGGCGGTATTGCAGAAGCGACCTTGCCCAAGCACACGGGCGAGGATGGTCAGGCGGTGAAACTTAATTCCAAGCAGCCGCTCCCAATCGGCGCTTTGATCGAAAAACCTGAAACGCCGTCGCTGGAGGAATTCAGCTTCGTCCCGAGTAACGGTGGAGTGGAATTGGAGCGTGCCTTGCCTAACGATGTCACGCTGCACAAGAAGTTCACTCTCCTCTCGCCGCCTAACCAAAAGGACAACTATGTCGCGCAGATGGAAGTCGATTTCCAAAATCGCGGTCGTGCGCCTTACCTGAACCCCGCCTACTACGTCGCGCTCGGCTCGGCGACGCCGATCCACCGTAACGATCTGCCGAACTACACCCGCCTTACCTGGTGCATCGACGGCAAAACCCGGACGACTGACGTCAGCTGGTTTGCCGAGCAAAAGTATCCGTTCATCGGGACACAAAAACGAGGAGCGCTGCAGTTTTTCGAGGAGAAGACGGCCAACGCGGAATGGGCCGCAGTGAGCAATCAATTCTTCGTCAGCCTCATCACCCCGTTAGGCGCCAAGGCCGATCGGGCCTGGGCGACTCGCTATGAGGCACGGAAGGATAATGAAGGGAAGATCGATTACGGGATCGAAGGCGCGATGGGTATGCCCGGTTTCGCGGTAAAGCCAGGCCAAACCGTCACGGTGCAGTTTCAGCTTTATCTTGGTCCGAAGCTTTACCATCGCCTCGCGCAGCTGACACACGACGAAGCCGAGATCATGGATTTCGGCCTTTGGAAACTGGTGAGCGAAGCGCTCCTCAACCTGATGAATCTCATCCACGGATTCGTCGGGAACTACGCTGTCGCCATCCTCATTCTCACCGCCATTGTGAAAGGTTTGCTCTGGCCGCTGCAGACCAAGGCCAACAAGTCGATGCGCCGCATGTCCGCGCTCTCGCCCAAAATGCAGGAGCTGCGCGAAAAGTACAAGGACGACCCGACAAAGATGAATGCCGAGCTGATGAGGCTCTACAAGGATTACGGAGTCAATCCGGTGAGCGGTTGTCTGCCGATGATGATCCAGATCCCGATCTTTTTCGGCCTCTTCACCATGCTGCGCCAGGCGGTCGAGTTGCGCAACGCCAGCTTCCTCTGGGTGCATGATCTTTCCCAGCCTGACACTGTCGCGCACATCCCGGGTCTGGGTTGGCCAATCAACATTTTTCCGCTCGTCATGGCAGGAACCAGCTTTTGGATGACCCATATCACGCCAAAGAGTGGCGACGCCACTCAGCAGCGTGTGATGATGTTCATGCCGCTGATTTTCGTCGTTTTTTGCTACAACTTTGCAGCCGCACTTGCTTTGTATTATACAACCCAAAACCTGTTTACGATCCTGCAGTTGTATCAGAACAGGAACCAACCGTTGCCCAAGCTGGAGAAAGTGAACCAGCCGGCAAAACGAAAAGGGAAAGCACGCTGATGAGCAATGAGGTCGAGACCAAGGTGGATGCGAAAGAGCTGCTCGACACCATGCTCGGCTACCTTGGTTTCGTCGTGCAGATCGAGGAAACCAGGAGCGAAAGCGGCAATCCGACTCTGCAGATTTATACCGAGGAAGCCGATCGCCTTATCGGACGCGATGGCGAAATCCTTGATGCCATTCAGTTCCTCCTCAACCGGCTCCTGCAGGCGAAGAATCCTGAGACATCGAAATGGATCGTCGATTGTGAGATGTATCGCTCGATGCGGCAGGACAAGATCGTGCAGCACGTCCGCCAACTGGCGGAGCGGGTGCGCATTTCCGGCCGACCGCTCCAGCTCGAGCCGATGAATTCCTACGAGCGCCGCATCGTCCACGAAGCCTTCAAGGACGATCCGGACGTTGGAACGTGGAGCCCGTCCGATTCCGCGCGCATCAAGCAGATTACGCTCATCAGGCGACCGGCAAAAAAGGAAACTGTCCCGAGCGAAAAGCCCTAACGAATCTGGCGACTGCCACGATATCCTTTCAGTGAAGCTGGAAGATTGGGAGCGCGTTTTGCCGGACCGCGAAAGCTATTGGCTAACGCGTTTCACGATCCTTCGCTTGCTCGGGATCGTTTACGCGATTGCGTTTCTCGTCGCGGCCAATCAAATCCTGCCGCTCATCGGGTCTGACGGCCTTTTGCCGGTTGGCAATTTCGTCGAGCACGTGCGCACCGCGCTTGGCGGCTCGTTAGGCGGATTTTGTCGTTTGCCTTCAATTTTTTGGTTTGGCCACTCCGACGCGATGCTTGTGGGCACGGCCTGGCTCGGCTTTGTCCTCTCCTGCGTCGTTGCCTGCGGCTATGCGAACGCAATTTTGCTCGCAGTCCTCTGGATGCTTTACATGTCCTTCGTCCATCTCGGCCAGGATTGGTATGGCTACGGGTGGGAAACGCAGCTCCTCGAAACCGGCTTTCTTGCCATTTTTCTTTGCCCGCTTTTCGACGGCCGGCCATTTCCGCGCCGCCCGCCGCCACTCGTCGTGCTCTGGCTTTTTCGTTGGCTCACTTTCCGAATCATGTTTGGCGCCGGTATGATCAAAATCCGCGGCGACGAGAGCTGGCGGAATCTCACGACGCTTTTCACCTATTACGAAACCCAGCCGATCCCGAACGGACTCAGCCGCTGGTTTCATTTTCTGCCGCGGGCCGCCTTGCGCGGCGGTGTGCTCTTCAATCACCTTGCTGAGCTTGTCGCGCCCTGGTTTGTTTTCTGGCCGCGACTCGCGCGTCTCGTCGCGGGAAGTATCATCGTTCTTTTCCAAATCGCGATTGCCCTGGGTGGAAACCTTTCTTTTCTAAATTGGCTCACCATCATTCCAGCGATCGCCTGTTTCGACGATCGCGCCCTCTCCAAAATTCTGCCGCGCGCCCTAACGAATCGAGCGATGGCCGCGCAACGCGGTGCAATCGTCTCGCGGCCAATGCTGGGCGCGGCCTGGGTGATCGCGTCGCTGGTGGCGATTTTGAGCATTCAACCGGTGATCAACATCTTTTCCCCGCACCAGATCATGAACACCTCCTTCGACCCGCTTGATTTGGTGAACACCTACGGTGCTTTCGGGACCGTGGGAACCGAGCGTTTCAACGTCGTCTTCGAAGGCACAAACGATCGCTCGCCTGACGATAACGCCGCCTGGAGATCGTACCCGTACAAAGGGCTGCCGGTCGCGCTCGACGAGCGGCCGCCGCAGATCGCGCCTTACCAGCTGCGACTTGACTGGCAAATGTGGTTTGCGGCCATGGCTTCACCTAACGAGTATCCCTGGACACTCAACGTCATCTGGAAACTACTGCACAACGATCAGAGCGCGGTTTGCTTGTTTCGTTCCAATCCATTCCCCGACCAACCGCCCCGCTACATTCGAGCGGTCCTCTATCGCTACACGTTCGTTAGGCCAAACCCGCAGGGGACTTGGTGGAAACGCGAGCGTCTTGGCCTCTGGCTTCCGCCGCTCGCGAGCGACGATCCGCAATTCAAACAAATCCTGCGCCGCGCCGGCTGGCTGCATGATTACTAACCAAGCCCGGGCGTTGGTGATTGCGCTCGGCCGGAAAGACGGAATCGGCGTGCCCATTCGCTCGTGGAACGAACTGGGGAGTCTGGATCCGCTATTTCTTCCCTCCGCTCTTTTTCTTCGGCAGAGCCTTCCGCTTGGTTTTGGCGAAGTCCTTGAGCTGCTTCGTGCTCATCGATTTGGCCATGCTCTTCGACGCGCCCTGGAGCGACGACATCCTTTTTTCTCCCCGTTTTGCTGCGAGCGCCGCGCCCGCTGCCATCTGTTGCTTCTTCGACTTTGCTGGCATACAGATGCAACGCAAACGGCCCGGTCTATGGCCTTCCTCCCTCGAGATTTATAATTACTGTAATCTTTTTTTCTTGTCGCAGACGCTTAAATATCTAATACTCCGCCCCATGTTCGGACGCGCCAGACCACTCGCGGTTGTCATCCTGTTCGTCGCCTTGTTTGCGACAGCACAGGCCGCGGTCGATTGGCAAATCGTCAAGATGAGCGGCCGCGAATATCTGACCATCGACAACATCGCGAAGTTTTACGGCCTGCCGACCGGCGTCACGCCAAGCGAGAGACGTATCCGCCTTGATAATGGCAGATCCTCCGTCGAAGTGCAGCTCGACAGCCGCGAAATTTTGATCAATGGGGTGCGCAGCTGGCTCTGTTTTCCAGTGGCGGAAAAGGATGGCCAGTATCTCGTCTCACGGGTCGACCTCGCCAAAACCCTGGAGCCGCAGCTGCGCCCGCAGATGATCACCAATCTTGGTCATTTCAAAACCGTGGTTCTCGATCCCGGCCACGGCGGCTACGACAAGGGCGCAATCAGTAGTTACGGTTACGAAAAGGATTTTGCCCTCGACGTGGCGCGCAACATCAAGCCGCTCCTCGAAGCCAAAGGTCTCAAGGTCCTCATGACCCGCGATAGCGACATCTTTGTGCCGCTGGAATTGCGCGCCCGGATCGCGAACGCCGCCAAAGACGCCGTCTTTGTAAGTATTCATTTCAACGCCACCGATTCGAACCCGGCGGCGAACGGGTTTGAAATTTTCTCACTTACACCGCGCGGCGCGCCGTCCACCGCGGACGACGCACTTGCGCTTCGGTTTATGAACATGCAGGCAGGCAGCCCGGTCGACGCGCCGAGCCTCGCGCTGTCCATGAGCGTCTATCATTCCGTCGTCGGCCACTTCTCGGAAGTCGACCGTGGAATCAAGCGCGCCAGGTTCGCAGTTCTGCGCCTGACCCAAATCCCGGCCGTGCTGGTCGAGGGTGGCTTCCTGACCGAGCGCGGTGAGAGTCGCCTCATTGCCCAAAGCTCATGGCGGGCAAAGCTCGCGCATTCGATCGCTACTGGAATTCTGGGTTACAAGGAATTGGTCGATAACGGGACTCGCCCGATGATGGTGGCCGATTACCGTCGTGAAACCGAAGGCGCGTTAGTCCTAAAAGACGCTGCCGCGCCGGCCAAGCCGGAATCTTCGCCGGCACCGGCCGTCATTCCCACGAGCAATTAGTTCCGCCCGACGAGGCGGGCTTTTATCCCGGCCGTCGTAGCCCTTTTCTGTGGGCCTTCGAAATTGGGGTTGACCATTCCTGGTCGAATCCTCAGCCTTCTGCTTATAACCAACCAACCAAAGGAGCAATAATGAAAAAGCTACTCAGTTACATGATGACAGCCTTGATCGCGACCAGCGCGATTTCCTTCGCCGCCGCGCCGACCGAGGAGCAGATGATGGACAAAGAGAAAGGCGCCTGGCAGGCCTTCAAAGACAAGAACGCGGACGCGTTCAAGAGATTCGTGTCTGAGGAGATGGTCGGCGTTTACGACAGTGGTATGTCCGACCTGACGAAAGAGCTGTCGGATATGCAGAAGTGGGATATAAAATCGTTCGAGATCAGCAATTTCAAACAAACGGCTGAGGGGCCTAACGGCATCGCCGTGACATACGTTGTGAAGGTCGAAGGCACCTTCGACGGTAAAGACGCCTCCGGCACCTTCAACGCCGGGTCTGTCTGGGTGAAGCAAAAGGGCAATTGGAAGGCGATCTTCCATACCAACATGAAGCAGGCGCCCACCAGTTAGCCTTTCACTTCCCACCATTCGAGAATTCAGCGGCGCGCTCTAACGGGCGCGCCGTTTTTTTGATGAAATTCCTGGCCCATCAGTCTGACCACGATCGCGGCGACCGTGTCCGCGATCAGCGCGCCAGACGACGCTGCAGCGGTTGCGAAAGAGAGAGCGATCTGGGACGCCACCCAGTACAAACGGCTGGACCAATTCCAGCAGCTCGTCGCGCCTAACGTGCGAGCGGTTTTGCCGACAGCATCATGACGATGGCAGACGAGCTGAAGGCGATCCCAAAATGGACAATGAAATCGGTCAATTGTGGCTCCGTCTGGCAGATGCAGCACGGTCGATGGCAGGCGATTTTCCACGGCGAAGCGGAAAAGGCGCGCCCGTCGGCGGCTCCGTCGGATTGACTTCCCACCCTCCAGTCCTATTCTGAAACAACAGAGCGGGGGAGCCATGGGCTGAGAGTTCGTTTCCGCAATTGCGGAAACGGAGACCCCTTAAACCTGATGCGGGTAATGCCGCCGTAGGGAGCAAGGAGTTCGTTAGGCCATGCGTCATCTCGCGCGTGGCTTTTTGCTTTGAACGAAGAGGAATTTGAAATCCAGAAAACCAGCAAAAGAAAAACGCTTCTGCTCCTTTCTGGCTTTCTCGTTTCCAAATTAAATCCATTCCTATGATCGCGACTGAAGATTCTCTCGAACCGCAGAGCAAAGAGTATGTCATGCCGAATAGCCGTCGGGTTTACGTGAACGGCGAATTGCATCCCGACATTCGCGTTCCGTTCCGCGAAATTTCGCTCGCTCCGACTAAGTCTCTGGACGGCGCGCTTCAGCCTAACGAACCAGTCCGCGTTTACGACACCAGCGGCCCGTGGGGCGATCCGGAATTCGGTGGTGATGTCGAGAAAGGTCTGCCTTCACTCCGCGACCAATGGATTTGGAACCGCGGCGACGTGGAAGAGATCGAAGGACGAATCGTTACGCCACACGACAACGGCTATCTTTCAGAGAAACACGCGGCCGTCGCGGCGCAACCTTCTTCGTTGAAGGTTCAACGTCCGACGCTCAACGGGGAGAAGGGGAGCCTCAACTCTCAACCATTAACTGCGTCGCACCGTCGTCCCCTCCGGGCGAAGTCGCATCCGGTGACGCAACTTTGGTATGCGCGCCAGGGGATCATCACTCCGGAGATGGAGTTTATCGCGCTCCGCGAGAACGGCCGTCTCTCAACTGACAACTCTGAACCTACAACTAAATGCAACTCGTTAGCTCACCAGCATCCCGGTGACTCCTTCGGCGCCGCGATCCCCGGGGAGATAACTCCCGAATTCGTTAGGCAGGAAGTCGCCCGCGGCCGCGCCATTATTCCGGCCAACATCAATCACCCCGAGTCCGAGTCGATGATCATCGGGCGGAACTTCCTCGTAAAAATCAATGCCAACATTGGTAACAGTGCCGTCGCCTCCTCGATCGAGGAAGAAGTCGAGAAGATGCGTTGGGCTACCAAGTGGGGCGCCGACACCGTGATGGATCTCAGCACCGGGAAAAACATTCACGCCACGCGCGAATGGATCATTCGCAACTCGCCAGTGCCTATCGGCACGGTACCGATTTATCAGGCGCTGGAAAAAGTCGGCGGCCGCGCTGAGGAACTGACCTGGGAAATTTATCGCGACACCTTGATCGAGCAGGCCGAGCAGGGAGTCGATTACTTCACCGTCCATGCCGGTGTGTTGCTCAGGTATGTGCCACTAACTGCTAACCGGATGACCGGCATAGTTAGTCGCGGGGGAAGCATCATGGCCAAGTGGTGCCTGGCTCATCACCAGGAAAGCTTCCTTTACACTTATTGGGACGAAATCTGCGAGATCATGGCCGCCTATGACGTGAGCTTTTCCATCGGCGACGGACTTAGACCTGGCAGTATCGCCGATGCGAATGACGAGGCCCAGTTCGCCGAGTTATACACCCAGGGCGAGCTCACTCAGCGTGCCTGGAAGCAGCATGTCCAGGTGATGAACGAAGGCCCGGGTCATATCCCCATGCACATGATCAAGGAGAACATGGAGAAACAACTCGAATGGTGCGGCGAAGCCCCCTTTTACACGTTAGGCCCGCTCACCACCGACATCGCCCCCGGCTACGATCACATCACGAGTGCGATTGGAGCTGCCATGATCGGCTGGTACGGCTGCGCCATGCTTTGCTATGTCACGCCGAAAGAGCATCTCGGTTTGCCGAACAAGAAAGACGTCAAGGACGGAGTCATCGCCTATAAAATCGCCGCGCACGCCGCCGACCTGGCGAAAGGCCATCCCGGCGCCCAGTATCGCGATAATGCAGTCAGTAAGGCAAGGTTCGAGTTCAGATGGGAAGACCAGTTCAACCTCTCGTTAGACCCGGAAACGGCGAGAGAGTTTCATGATGAAACTCTCCCTCAAGAGGGTGCGAAGACCGCCCACTTTTGCAGTATGTGTGGCCCACATTTCTGCAGTATGAAAATCACCGAAGACGTGAGGAAGTACGCCGCTGAACAGGGACTTACGGAGTCTGAAGGTCTTGAATCAGGCATGCAGGAGAAATCGAAGGAATTCAGCCAAGCGGGCGCCGAGCTTTACGTAAAGGCGTAACCCGTAGCAGCCTCGCTATGTCGAGGCGTTTCGTATTGGCTCGAATGCCCCTTCCAAGCGCACGATTTACCTCATCGCTGGTTGCAACGGCGCGGGCAAAACCACCTTCGCCAAAGAATTCCTTCCGCAGGAAGTGAAGTGTCTTCGTTTTTACAATGCTGACGACATCGCGCGGGGCCTGTCGCCGCTCGGGATAATACCCAGCCACCAGCCAAGGTTCTTGCCTCTTCGAATACGCACACTACTTTTGAAAGCGAAGGAAATGTTGTGAACGACTCTGCCTTTATTGCGCGTGGACTCCGCGCGCATAAAAATGCTACCCGTAAGATTCTGGCCGCAGAGCGACAATTGGGCATTCGCCGGGACCCGCTCGTCATTTCCGCGATTCGACGAAAGTCAGTCCTCGAATTCACGTACAACGGAAAATGGCGCATCGTTGAACCGCAAACATATGGGCTTAGCACAACCGGTCGTGAGGTTCTCCGCGCCTACGAACGGTCGGCTACGAAAGATGCGAAGCGCTCGGGTATGGCAAAACTCTTCGACTTGGCGAAAATTTCCGGCCTCCAGGAAACTGGATTAAAGTTTTCCCAGGCATTGCCGGCACATAATCCGGATGACAGTGCGATGGTCGAAATCTTCGCGACGCTACCTGTCCCCAAGAATTGATGGCCCCTTACGGAAAGCTCGCGAAGAAAGTGGGTAGAGATGGTGGGAGCCACGAATCAAGGCGCAAAGATCGCGCACTTCCGCTCCATGAAATAACCGAAGATGTTCTGTAAGTACGCGGCCGACCATGGCCTAACGAATGAAGAAGCGCTTGGATCAGGAATGGTGTGCCCAGCGGCGCACGCACCATTTAACCGATGAAACTGATTTCCGTGAACGTCGGCTTGCCGCGAGAGATCAACGTGAATGGAAAAACCGTGCGGACATCGATTTGGAAGAACCCGGTTCAAGGTCGCGTGCATGTATCGACCCTGAATCTGGATGGCGACCAGCAATCCGATCTCACCGTGCACGGAGGAGTAGACAAAGCAGTCTATCTTTACCCGATCGAGCACTACCCTTATTGGGGCGCTCAGTTACCCGGGGTCGAGCTGCCCCTGGGAGTCTTCGGCGAGAACTTCTCAGCAGAAGGTATTCTGGAGGATCAGATAAGGGTAGGCGACCGCCTTCGCATTGGCTCCGCCGAGTTCATGGTCACGCAGCCGCGGCTGCCTTGCTACAAGCTGGGTATCCGATTCGATCGTCGCGACATCGTGAAACGTTTTTTGCAGAGCAAACGGACCGGGTTTTATCTCGCGGTACTGCGCGAAGGAGAAATAGAGAAGGGCGACGAAATCGAATTCATCGAAAAACAACCAGCCGGCGTCACGATCACGGAGATTGTGAATCTCTATTCGACGGATTCTCAAAACCAGGACCTTCTCCGTCGCGCCACCGAACTGCCGGCGCTACCGCAAAGCTGGAGAGACTATTTCCGAAAACGTCTTTGGAACGCAGATGGGTGACCCCGAAGCCATGCCCCAGTCTCACGCTGAACGGTGTCGGAGCGGGCGACGCGATGTAGATTTGTCTTTTCGATCGCAAAATCGCAAAGAACGAATGCAAGAAAAAGGACTGACTCCTATTCCCCGCACTCCTTAATCATGTGCGGCTCGCAGCCTTTTCGCAACGCTCGAGCAGTCGCGGTGCTTTCATCCGATCCGCCCACGCCGCGAACGCCGGTGTCGCACCGCGCCAGCGCAGCGTCTCGACCTTCTTAAAGAGTGGCGCATCGGTGCGCAGGGTCGCGAGATTCTTGAAGAGCAGTGCGAGATCGCGCCGTTCGCCGAGAACGTTTGATGGGAAGTCTTCGATCGGACCGTAGCGGTTCAAAAGCTGGGCTGCGGTCCTGGCGCCGATCCCGGGCATGCCGGGGTAGCCGTCGGCCGCGTCGCCCACGAGTGCGAGCAGGTCCGGAATGAGCGGTGGATCGACGCCGAACTTTTCGCGTATCCCGGCAGCGTCCCGAATCGTTTTGCGTCGGCCGTCGATCTGCACTACGCGCGTCCCGCGCACGCATTGCGCCAGATCCTTATCAGGCGTCCAGATGGCGACTTTCTGGACCTTCTTGTCCTTCGACGCGAGATGGGCAGCCGAAGCGAGCGCATCATCGGCTTCGAGCTCGATCATCGGCCAAACGACCACGCCCATCGCCGCGAGCGCCTCTTCGAGGGGATGGAATTGCGCGCGCAGCGCGGGATCGATGCCGGCGCCGGTCTTGTAGTCAGCCCAAAGCCGATTGCGAAACGACTCGATCACGTGGTCGGTGGCGACGCCGAAATACGTCTCGCCGCTCTCGATCATTTGGAGGAGGGTCTGCAGCACGCCGACAACGGCGCCGGAGGGGCGGTCTACGCCTTTGTTGAACCGGCGCAAGCCGTAGAAGTGACGGAAGAGCTCGTAGGTTCCGTCGACAAGGTTCACGATCATTTTGGGTCAGTGTCCGTGGAGAATAGAATCGTGACATCGCGTGAGGCGAAGCCTTTTACGCGAATTCGACTTGTGCCATCCATCGGATTCGCCATCGTCGCGAGGTTTACCGCTAATGCATTACATCTTTTTTGCCGCAGGAATGGGGGCGCTTGGGATGAGCCGACATAGACGGTTAAGTCCGCGAAGGGAGCGGAAGGAGTTGACCGGCAGACACGACTTCAAGGCGCCAGGACCGCGCACTTCTGTTCCATGAAAATTACCGAAAACGTCCGCAAGTTTTCCCGTCGCCCTTTGTCGTTACAAGCTGGTCTGTCTGTAATTGCACCGCTGCTTCTGTTGGCTCTTACCCACCGGTCGGGGGAAGACCTGCATGTTGCGAAGTCTCCCGCAGATCCCGATTTGATCGCTCGCATCATGGCGCTCTCGCCCACAGTCAGCCTGGATGACGCGAAGCGGATAACCTCCTGCGTCGTCAACACTGGACACGAACTGGGGCGTGAATGGAATGTGAAATGGTACTCGACCTTGATGCCCGGCATCCAGAATTACCTGGTCAAAACGGGAGCGAGAAAAGGCGGATACTGTTACCAGGTACTCAGCGGAGGTTCTCGTTCGATTGGATGCGCTGAAGTTGAAAACGGTCGAGTTCCACTGGGCGGAGTCGTCGGCGGGCACGATATGCGAGAATAACGGCATTGTTGTTACCGCGCGGGGACAACCGTTCGAGCAGGGTGTTTTGCTCGACAGCTGGCGCTCTCAGCCATATGTGGCCTGGACGGACGTAATGCGCGACCCGGAATATCGCTGGACCACGCGCTGGGGCTGGAAAGAAAACAAGTCTTTTGCCGCCTCTGTTCTGCAGAAAGCAAAGAACGCAACACCTGCGAAACCACAGTTAACGAAGCCCTGAAACCGCGCTAGGTGAATGCGTTCACCCGTGTGGCTGATTATTGGAGCGTCGGTCATCGTGATCCGAGCCGCGTGAGGCGAGGCCTTTTACGGGACAAGCTCCGTCCTCTTCAAATTTATCGCCAACCATCAGCTCACGGTCGAGCCGACCTGAACCGGCCAAGATCGGCGCCCGTGCGCATGTAGTGAACGTTCCTGCTTGACGATCTGACGCAATTTTCTCCAAACTGCGCATCTCTAACGGATTCGAATCAGGCGGAAGACATTTTCCCGCTGGGTTCTTCGCCCCTTCCGAACCCGTGAAGCGCAGAATCAACCTAGCGGGAAAGAGAAAGGAAGAACCATGGATCCGCTCACTCGGTCCAAAAACGCAACAGTTCTGCCAGTTCTCATCGCGCTATTGCTCGCCTGCTTCGGGCTTTCGCCGACAGCGCAAGCAGCGAACCCGGGGGCGACACAGGCTATCCAAACCAGAACAGCGCTGAGGATGAAAATGCGCCCTTCAGACTCACGACTGGGGCGCCCGAAGCGGCGATCGGGCTCGATGCGCTGGACGGCAACACAACCGCCTCTGACAACGCTCCCCTGGCGAGTTGGACTTGGAGGCCCACAGGCAGTCTCAACACTGCACGCGCTTACCACACGGCGACGTTGCTATCAAACGGCATGGTCCTTGTTTCAGGGGGACAGCTGCGGCGCGTTTCCGCGAGTGCCGAACTGTACGACCCATTGAGCCGTACCTGGACTACCACAGGCAGCCTCAACACCGCACGCGCTTCCCACACGGCGACGTTACTCCCAAACGGCATGGTCCTTGTTGCAGGGGGAGATGATGGCCACACTTTTTCCGCGAGCGCGGAACTGTATGACCCGGCGAGCGGAAACTGGACTGTCACAGGCAGCCTGAATGCCCCACGTCTTACTCACACGGCGACCTTGCTCCAAAACGGCATGGTCCTTGTTGTAGGGGGACTTGACATCAATAGCACTGTTTCCGCCAGCGCCGAGCTGTACGACCCGGCGAATGGGACCTGGACGGCCACAGGCAGCCTCAACGCCACACGCGCTCATCACACCGCGACGTTGCTGCAACACGGCATGGTCCTTGTTGCAGGGGGAATTAGCGATCTCATTTATTCCGCGAGCACCGAACTGTACGATCCGGTGAGTGGGACATGGACTCCCACCGGGAGCCTCAAAGCCGCGCGCAGCGATCACACGGCAACTTTGCTACATGATCGCACGATTCTTGTTGCAGGCGGAACTGACACAAACGACCGCCTGGCGGTGGCGGAACTGGGACGCCCTCAGCCCTAAGATCCAACTGAGCTTGGACTGAACCCCCCCGGGGACGGTTCGTGCTCCGGATTGATGACTCGGTCTTTGCGCTGCGATTTGGTATCGGGCGATGGGCTATCTCTTGCTTCCCGTCACCAAGTAGGAAGCTCGCAGGCGATTCAAGAAACGGCAATATGCACGACCTGAACCGGCCATGATCGGGCGTTCGCCACAGCCCCCAGGGTGAGGATCTATCGGCCCAACTGTCGATTAATTTCTCTTTCCTGATTCATTCCGCCACTTTCCTGAATCCAAATCTTCCCGACCGCGCATCTCATGTGCGCAGGCGCGAAGCGGAGCCGACGCGTGGTCGGGGCTCTCCGGCAAACCCTCGCGTCCTGTCGCAAGCATGGAACGACTTCTTCAGGACATCCGCTTCGGCCTTCGCCAACTTCTCCGAAAGCCGGGGTTCGCCGCGCTCGCCATCATCTCGATGGCGCTCGGCATCGGTGCGAACACCTCGATCTTCAGCCTGCTCGACACGGCCCTCCTGCGCCCGCTGCCGGTGCACGAGCCCTCGCAGCTGGTCGAGCTCTACGGCACTTTGCACAACGGCGCGGATGTCACCCTCCAGTCGTATCCGAACTACAAAGACTACCGCGACCGCAACACCGTCCTCTCCGGATTGAGCGCTTATCGCATCGTCGTCAGCGCGCTGAGCCACGGCGGACGCAACCAGCGCGTCTGGGGCTATCTCGTGTCCGGGAACTACTTCGATGTCCTCGGCGTCAAACCCGCGCTCGGCCGCGCGTTTCTCCCCGAGGAAGACGCGACGCCTGGCTCGCACCCTGTCGCAGTGCTCAGCTACGGCTGCTGGGAACGCCGCTTCGGCGCTGATCCCTCAATCGTCGGCCAGACTGTGCAGTTCAACGGCCGGCCGTACACCGTCGTCGGTGTCGCTCCGAAAGGCTTCATCGGCACCGAGGTCGCCTATCAGGCCGAGATGTTCATCCCGATGATGATGTCGAAAGAGATAGAGCCCGGTAGCAACTCGCTCGAGCGCCGGATGAACGACAACGAGTTCGTCGTCGGCCGATTGAAACCCGGCGTCAGCACCGCGCAGGCACAGGCCGAGCTGCAAACATTGACCGCGCAGCTCGCGAAAGATTATCCCGAAAACGCCGGGCGCGGCATTCTCCTTGCGAAACCGGGACTCTTCCTGCCGGAGATCCGCAACGCTGTCTTCGGCTTTTCCGGCATCCTCACCGCGGTCGGCGCGCTCGTCCTTCTCCTGGCCTGCGTCAATCTCGCGAACCTGCTCCTGGCGCGCGCCACCGAGCGGCGGAAAGAAATTGCCGTCCGGCTCGCCGTTGGCGCCAGTCGCATGCGACTCGTCCGGCAGTTGCTCACCGAGAGCCTCATCATCTCCTGCGCGGGCGGGCTGTGTGGCGCCGGGCTCGCAGCGGTCATCAACCACTCCGTGCGCAATCTCCGCCTGCCCGTCGACGTTGACCTCCTCTTCGACCTCCGGACGGATTGGCGTGTCCTCACCTTCACCCTCGTCCTCTCACTCGCCACCGGCATTCTCTTCAGCCTCATTCCCGCGCTGCAATCGTCGAAACCGCAGCTCGTTCCCGCGCTCAAGGACGAAAGCTCCATGGCCGGCTTCCGCCGTTCGCGCCTGCGGAACTCGCTCGTAGTCCTGCAGGTCGCCCTCTCGCTCGTCCTGCTCATCAGCGCCGCCTTGATCGTACGTGGATTGCAGGCCGCGCAGAAAGTGCGTCCCGGGTTCACGCCCGAGAACCGCGTCGCGCTTTCCTTCGATCTTCCGCTGCAGGGCTACGACGAAGCGCGCGGGCGCGGCTTCTACGCGCAGGTGCTGGAACGCGCCGCCGCTCTGCCGCAGGTGGAATCCGTTTCCGTGACTGACAACCTCCCGCTCGGCCTGAACTACAACTCGACGACCGTCTACATCGAAGGCGCCGAGTTCACCAGCGCGAGTAATCTTCCGCAGGCCGTCCCGCTCTCGGCCGGCCCCCGCTATTTCGAAACGATGGGCATCCCGCTTCGCGGCCGCGATTTTCGCATGGACGAAAACACCGTCGAGAACCGCGTCGCGGTCGTGAACGAAACATTCGCGCACCGCTTTTATCCCGGGAAGGACCCGATTGGGAAGCGCTTCAACTTCCGTGGCCCGGATAATCCGTGGTGGGAAATCGTCGGCGTCGTGCCCGACGGGAAATACAACTCGTTGGGCGAAGACCCGAAAGCCGCGGTCTATCGGCCCTTCTTCCGCGATTACGAAGGCGGCGCCACGATCGTCGCGCGCGTCCGCGGTGACGCGCACGCCGCGCTCAACGCCCTCAAAGGCGTGGTCCAGCAGCTCGATTCCGCGCTCCCGATCTACAGCACCAAGACCCTCACCGAGCACATGGGCACCTCGCTCTTCCCCGCCCGCATGGCCGCCATCGCGCTCGGCAGCTTCGGCATCCTCGCGCTTATCCTCGCCGCAGTCGGCATCTACGGCGTCATGTCGCACGTCGTCGCCGGGCGCACCCGCGAGATCGGGTTGCGAATGGCCCTGGGTGCGCAGCTCTCCGATGTGCAAAAGCTGATCGTCCGACAAGGCATGTGGTTGGCCGCGATCGGTTCGGTCATCGGTCTGGCAATCGCGCTCGGCGGCGCGCGGCTCCTTAAGAGCTTCCTCTACGGCGTGAGCGCGACCGACCCGATCACCTTCACCTTCGTCGCCTTCCTGCTCCTCGCGATCGCCTTCCTCGCCTGCTGGATTCCCGCCCGCCGCGCCAGCCGCGTCGATCCCATCATCGCACTTAGGGCAGAGTGATCGTCCGGCGCACCGCAGTCTGCCTGGCTGCAGCTTGGCGCAGAAGCTGTGAAAGAATCCTCAAAGAGGACGTAATCGCGGCGTTGTAACCGTCCTGTTCGATAGGCTCTTCAATCCCCGACTGTAGGCGATGCGACAGCTAGGCGGATCGACGCCGAACTTTTCGCGGACCGCGTGAGGCGGAGCCTTTTACGCGGAGAGGAGCCCCGCTGACTAATACATCGATGATCGATATGTGACTTGATGATAATCGATAAATAGTTTATCGATAGTCAATGAATAGATTATCCACCGCGCTGCCAATCGCGCACGTCGTTTTACGGATCCTCATCGTCCTGAACTGGATGGGCGGTGCAGCGATCCTCGCTCTGCTGGTGGTCATGCCCAACGAGCAATGGATCATGGCCGCGTTCAAGATCTCTCCGTCGCCAGACGCAGACCGGCTGATCATGGGCCTGCGCGCAGTCGCCGTGCTCGGCCTCGCCACAATTCCCCTGAACTACGTCGTCCTCAAACGGCTGCTCACGATCGTCGGGACCGTTCGTGAGGGTGACCCGTTCGTTGCCGCCAACGCGTCCCGTTTGCAGACGATCGCCTGGTCGCTGCTCGCGCTGCAGCTTTTCAGCCTCGTCATCGGCGCGATCGGCAAGGCCGTATCGACTCCGGCGCACCCGATCCATCTCGATGCCGGCTTTTCGATCAACGGCTGGCTCGCCGTCCTCCTCACGTTCTTGCTGGCCCGTGTGTTCGCGGAAGGCACGCTCATGCGCGAAGACCTCAAAGGAACCGTATAATATGGCGATCGCGATTAAGCTTGACGATCTGCTTCACGATCGGCGGATGACGCTGACCGAGCTGGCTGATCGGGTCGGAATGGCGCTGACCAATCTCTCGATCCTCAAGACCGGCAAGGCGCGCGCCATCCGCTTCTCGACACTCGATGCCATCTGCAGGGCGCTCTCGTGCCAGCCTGGCGACATTCTGCGGTTTGAGCCGGACGCAGAACGTGACCCCGCGTCCAACAAAGAGAATGTTAAATGAACCACACCGTCACACTCACTTCAGGATAAAACGATGAGACCGCGTGAGGCGAAGCCTTTTACGCGTGCTGTGGCGTCCGCTGTCATCGGCGAGCCAGACCCCTGGCGAAGGCTGCTCAGCGGCAAAATCTGCGGAACGGGAAATAGTCCTTTCGCTCTGCCGTGCTTTTTTGATAGAACCCACGGCGCAGAGGGTTTTTCCCCATAAAAGTCATACCGCGTTCTCCCTATGCAGATCTCGGCATACTGTTTTCAGTTTGCGGCGACCTTTTTTCACCAATTCGAGATGAGAGGGGCAGAAAGTCATGAGAAATAAGGAACCAAAGCAGCCAAGCGGCACTTTAACTGTTCAGGCGATCGCCGGAACCCACGTTGTCCTCCTGGGAATCGATTTGCCCAAAGAGAAATGTCCCGGCCTTCTTGGCTTCGCTTTGCGGCGCGAAGATCACACTGAGGGAGAAAAATACTGGCTTTCGGGATACAAGACTTTCGCGAGCGTGGAACCACATCCCGCTCCCGGCATCCTCTACTCGACGCGAAAGCATCCGATTCAAGGTTTTACCTGGTCCGATTTCTCGGCGAAACCAGACCACGATTACACCTACGAAGTGTTTGGGCTGAGAGGGCCGCCGGCCACCCCGCAAGAGGCGGAGCACGTGGCGGTGAGAATAAAGACCGAAAGCGAGCGCGGCAGGACGCATCACGTGCATTTCAATCGTGGTGCCGCGGCTTCTCAGGAATACACCCGGCTCTTCGGCGATAAACGGCCGGAGCAGGTCGGCCCCGCCGCTTTTGACTGGCTATCGCGTGGTGCGGCCGAGGCAATTGCCGAATTCATCGGGCGGGCGACTGGGGAAGGTTGGGGGTTGCGCGTCGGCGCTTACGAATTCACCGACGATAAGGTGTTACTCGCGCTCGCCGCTGCACGTGACCGCGGCGCAGACGTTCAGGTGCTTTATCACGCGAAGGATGACAGTCAAAAAGTCAGTAATGAGAAGGCGATTCAAAAGTTCGGCATAGAAAATATTTGCCATCCGCGAAACGCCCAAGGACTAACACTTTCGCACAACAAGATCATTGTGTTGACCAAGTCCGGTGCCGCACAAGCCGTCCTGACTGGCTCGACCAATTTCAGTGTCGGCGGAATTTATGGACACAGTAATGTCGTGCACATCTGTGAAAATAATGTCGTTGCGACCAAGTATTTGTGGCTTTGGAATGAGCTGGCGAAGAACATCGCAAAGTCTGACGATGCGAAAGTAATCGTCGGACACAGTCCTCTTCCGGCGGATCCTCTGGCAACACAAAAGACGCCCATCTTTAGTCCGCGCGATGGATTGGAAGCGTTAAATTGGTACGCGGAGCAGGCGAAGGGTGCACACGACGCATTGTTCATGACTTTTGCGTTCGGCATGAACGAAGTCTTCCAAGACGCTTATCGCAATGGAACCTCAGGACTCCGCTACGCCTTGATGGAGACGATGGGCGGGCCGACCAGGACGAAGGCGCAGAAAGCAGCCAATGAAGCGGCCATTATTGAGCTGAGGAAGATGAAAGCGAACAAGTTCGCGATCGGATCACACCTTGGGAAAGGCGCGTTTAACCACTGGCTAAAAGAACAGCTTTCAAATCTCAATGTAAATGTGCGCTATTTGCACACCAAGTACATGCTGGTGGATCCTCTCGGCCCCAACCCGTTGGTCGTTTCCGGCTCAGCAAATTTCAGCAACGCCTCGACCAGGAATAACGACGAAAACATGCTGATTATCCGAGGCAACTCGCGCGTGGCCGATATTTACCTTGGCGAATTCATGCGGCTGTATCGTCATTTCGCTTTTCGCGACTGGCTTAGGCAACACCCGGAAGCGGACGAAGTGAAGGTGGGGCACCTGGACGAAACGGACCACTGGTGGGAAAACTACTTCGGTAACACTTTTGAATCTCGTCAGCGCAGCTACTTTGTTAGCTAACTTCGTGCTCGTCACTGGTTACATGTCACTCGCCAAGGCTCGGCTCTACGCCTGATGAATATGGCTGAATAACTCACAGCCACGTTACCATTACTCATAGTGACTCCCGCCATCGTATCCGACTCGACAACGAATACGTTGAGGTTTCGGAGTTCGTGCTCTGATAATCGTGAGTGACGAACGGTAAGTAGGTTCTCCTGACCCCGCGCTTTCCTCCCGGCCTCAGTGACCAGGCCGGTAGATCGCAACGCCCGCGGGTGTGCCCAGTGATGGGATGTTCAATCCCACAGGATTCTTTCCATCCGGCAGATCCGCCCGAGTCACAGTGTGAGAGGCGGAGATGTACATCTTACCGCCAACGAGATCGAGTGCCATGCAACACGGGAATGGCCCGGCGACAACGCCCAGATTAACGACACCATTCCCATTGAGGTCGGAGCGGTAGATGAAGCTGCTAAAATCAACAACATACAGATTGTTGCCGGCGGCATCTGCTTTAACATCCAGTGGAGCGTAAAGGTCCTGCCCGACGTCCAAGGCAACAGCATTCGCTCCGTCGGCCAGGTCGGCTTCCACGACCCTCGTAATTTGACCCTCGGGACCGCTGTTGGCGGCGACGTAGACCTTTCCGTGCACCGTATCAATGTCCATGCCTGTAACTTCAAGACCCGTGAACAGACCACCGAAATTGCCCAGACCCTCCGCGCCGGATCCATCAAGGTTTGCCCTGACCACGGGGCTAGAGCCTCCATCCACCGAGACATAGATCTTTCCGCCCGCTACATCCAGCGCAATGCCCCAGGGAACCTGAAGCAGACCGCCAAACGTTAAGTTCACCGGATTCGACCCGTCCAGGTTCGACATCACGACTGAGTTGGCGCTTTCATTTACGACATACAACTTACCTGAGGACGCATTGACCGCGATCGCGTTTGGGTTGCTTAGGAGACCTCCAATGTTACCCAGATCGATAGCATTGCTTCCATCCAGGTTTGCCCTGATGACGCTATTGTCGTCCTTATCTACCACAAACATCGCGGGACGAGCGGGAGGCAGGAAGGTGCCGCGCTGTGCCTTGGCGGTGGTGAGATCACTTGCATCAATGCGGCGGTTCGTGTTGATATCTTCGCGGAAATTGCTGCTGTCGGTGATTTGTCCGCGGTCGGCTTTGATCTGATCTCCATCCGCACTACTCACGACGCCATCGCCGTTGACGTCGCCGAGGAGCAGCCCAAGCTTTGTGTCGACCGAGGGCAGGGTGTTGCCCTGGTCGTCATGCGCACCTGTCACTGTTAAAGTGACATATTGGGCGTTGCAGGTAACTCCGGTGAGCCTGACGCAAAGCTGGTGAGTATTACCTGGATAGATCACAAAGCTGCTCACGTTTCCGCAGGAAGCCGTGACGTTGTCGACCGAGGTGAGGGGATTGTTAAAGATGAAATTAATCGTCAAATTGCTCTTGGAACCACCGCTGCGGCATTCGACTCCCGGTATACCAGTCAGCGGCAGGTCGACCGCAAAGTCACCCTTGAGCGAGCTAGCCGCGACCAACTCAAGCCCGGCCGACTGGGCACCGTTCATCGTTCCTGAATCCACCGCCGACCATTGGCCCTCGGTCTTCAGTCCGGTAAGAAATAACAACGTCAGTAGCACTCCGATTGTCTTCATGATGTTCCTCATTACTTTCCAGGATTCTTGCGTCAGCGGCTCTCGCCGACAGGCAAGGCGTCTTCGCTTTCGCTCGGCTTTTCGAGCTTGCGTGGGCGGGGCACCGGCTATCAAGCCAATTGTGCGAGAAGCCGTCGTTACGCAGCCTCGACGCCGTAGGAGGCCGTGGCTATGATAGCGGCATGAACCGCCTTTCAGGATTCGTCAGTCTCCATCCTTACTTCAAGGTTCCTCTGGACAAACTGGCGTCTTTGCAGGCGATCTTGCCTGAATTTGCTGACAAGACTCGGGATGAAGCCGGCAATCTCTTCTACGAGTTCACGATCAACGGCGACGAAGTGTTCTGCCGCGAAGGCTACGTCAGCGCGGAAGCGCTCCTGGAGCACCTGGACAACGTCCGCGCGATGCTCGCGTAGGCGCTGACAATGGCGGAGCTCATCCGCGTTGAAGTCCACGGACCAGCCGCCCAGCTGGAGAAACTGAAAGAGCCGCTCGCGGATCTGAATCCTGCCTGGTTCGTCTTAAAGCGGTAGACACCTTGGATCCGGTAACGCTGCGGCGCGATCGTGGACCTGAAGCAGTGGATACGTCCTTCAGATCTCGATGAAAGAGCCGGACAGCGCCCGGTAGGCGAGTGTCCGCAGCGGTTTCTCGAAAGCTACTACCAAGTTTATCAAACGGCTACGGGAGCGCCTCTGATCTACAGAAGCAACAGGCATTTAGACTCAAGCCTAAGGGTGTCAGGTCGGAGTTAGCTATGAACAACGTCCGAGCGAAGCTTCCAGATAGCACTGCCGGCTAGCAGGCAGTAATAAGGCAGCGGCTACTTATAAGACGCTGGATCGGAGAAGGTCGCGCTGACTGTCCGCCACGCTCCCTGCTTCTGGTCCCCGATTTATTCCTACTCCGTTACTGCGGAAACAACCTGCTGTCTTTGCTGACGCCAGGCTTTTAATCCCTGCGCACCGGTCGCGAGTAAGCCGAGCGAGCCGGATTTCGTCACCGCTTGCGGCTTTTCGCTGCTCGATGTCTGACCGGTTACGATAGTAGTCGCCCGGATCTCCCCAGGCGTAGTCCACCAGAATGAAATTCACCAGCGGTATTCCCGAGGTCTTGATGCGCGCCCAGCCGAATTGTAGCCCGGCACCGGTATCAAAGGAAAAGGCGATGAATCCTCTTCCCGGCTGTTGGAACTGGCCATAGGTACCATAACCGGTTTGGATCGTGGCTCCGGCGCACACGACCACGGACGACCAGGTGGTGGTGAAGCAATTCCTCCCCATCGAGTTCCGCGTTATGGCGTGGTGAGAGGCCAGCCGGAAGGCGTAGAAGCCGATGCCGCTGGTAGGATTATTGGGCTTTCCGGCAAAGTATCCTACACTATCTGACGGCCCGCCTGATCCAACGAGGGCGAGCCGCGCGAACCCCTGTTGTTGGGCCCTCTAAGTTGATGCGAGAACTGCAGGCGTGCTCCATCCTGCAATGGAAAGCTGGCATGGTTGCTGCCCGTAAATTGGTGGCCGATGTGGCCCGAGTAATGAATCTCCGCTTCGGCGGAAGCCAAACCGGCGAGCGAGGTCGCCGCGCCCGCCACCGCATAGGCAGCCCAGCGTGAGTTGGGGAGCGCGACGGATTTGCGGACAGTTTTTCTCGAGTTCATGACACGATTTGTTTCGTTTCGCTGGTTCCTGTCAAGAAGAAATCGCGGCCAAGTTCCAATGAATGAGCGACTTCGCGTTGAAGTCCACGGACCGGCCGCCGTGCCGGCTCCCTCGGCCTGCTCGCCACCGGCGCGACCGGCCTGAAAGCCTGGCGCCAGAAGCGCGGGGCGGGAAGTCCCGATGATCTGCACAGCCTCCCGTAACCGGGTAGAGTAACTATCACCTCCGGTCGTCCTATTCGACTCCCGGACTTGGTGGGATTGCCGCGTAAAGCTACGCCACGCGGTTTCTAATCAATCGTCAATAATCTCTTTGCCGGCGGTCCCGTTTCTCATCGCTTGGATTTCCTCCGGGGTGTGTCCCTGCCAATCGAGGTGCTCGCCTACGACGCGCAGCGGTTCGCGGGAGCGATAGGACTTGGTGGGATTACCTGGAAACTTCTTGTCGGTGAGGTTGGGGTCATCGACGAAAGGGCCGGTTGGTTCTACTATGTAAATGCGTCCTCGACCTTCGCCTTTTGCCAAATCCGCTCCCCAGGTAGCGGCGAACACGGTGGCGCTGAAGTAGACCCAGGATAACTTCCGGGAGTAGTTGGAGGAATAGCCGGGGTGGATCAGGTCGCCGATTTTCAGATCTGCCTTGGTGCCATGGTAGAATTGTCCTGAGCTGGTTTCGGAGGGTATCGGTGGCATCGGGCAATCGTTCGCGCTCATCTTGTCCTGTCATTAACTAGATGCGGGTCTGGTATCAGGTAGGAGTTAGCTATCGACAACACCGAGCGAAGCTTCCAGATAGCACTGCCGGCTAGCTGGCAGTAATAAGGCAGCGGCTACTTATAGGACGCTGGATCGGAGAAGGTCGCGCTGACTGTCCGCCACGCTCCCTGCTTCTGGCCGCGATTTATTCCTACTCCGTTACTGCGGAAACAACCTGCTGTCTTTGCTGGCGCCAGGCTTTCAATCCCTGCGCACCGGTCGCGAGTAAGCCAAGCGAGCCGGATTTCGTCACCGCTTGCGGCTTTCCGCTGCTCGATGTCTGACCGGTTACGACAGTATCGCCCGGATCTCCCCAGGCGTAATCCAGCAGAATGAAATTAACCAGCGGTAGTCCCGAGGTCTTAATGCGCGCCCAGCCGAATTGTAGCCCAGCACCGGTATCAAAGGAAAAGGCGATAAATCCTCTGCCCGGCTGTTGAAACTCGCCATAGGTACCAAAGCCGCTTTGGATCGTGGCTCCGACGCACTCGACCCTGGATGACGTGAAAGTGTTGAAGCAACTCCTCCCCATCGAGTTCCGCGTTATGGCGTGGTGAGAGGCCAGCCGGAAGACGTAAAAGCCGTAGCCGCTGAAAGGATTATTGGGCTTTCCGGCAAAGTATCCTTCGCTATCTGACGGCCCGCCGGGTCCCTGGAGGGCGAGGTGCGCGAACCCCCTGTTAGATCCTCTAAGTTGATGCGAGAAGACCAGGCGGGCTCCATCCTGCAATGGAAAGCTGGCATGGTTGCTGCCCGTAAATCGGTGATTGATGTGGCCCGAGTAATGAATGTCCGCTTCGGCGGAAGCTAAACCGGCGATCGAAGTGGCGGCGCCCGCCACCGCATAGGCAGCCCAGCGTGAGTTGGGGAGCGCGACGGATTTACGGACGGTTTTTCTCGAATTCATGGCACCATTTGTTCCGTTTTGCTGATTCCTGTCAAGAACTAATCGTGGCCAAGTTCCCATGAATGAGCGATTTCGCGCTGAATACAGCGGCAGCCTTAATGAAGGAAAGCGGCTGATATGATGATAATAGCGGCGCGTCTCTCGAACGACGGGATGTTCCTTAGTAAGAACAGCGCTCTTTCTTAAGAGGAAATGCCGTTCATCCAACGAGAAAAGCTGTTTTCTCACTGAGATGAGTCCCGCTTTCGTTTGAAAAGCCATGTTCTCGACAGGAAGAGAGGTGTTTTTGACCAAGATGTAGCTATGTAAGTCGACCGGGTTCTTCAAGTAGAAGTTGTCGTCGTACATCCCGTCCATCGAGTCGTGCCCGTCGTAAACGCTGGAGACGGGCATCAACACCTTCGCCAAAGGATTCCGGCCCACGAAGTCAGGCGCCTGCTTTTCTTACCTGATCTGACTGCGCCTTTGGGATTGTGAAGCTAAACTTGGCACCCCTGCCGTGCTCGCTTTCCACGGTCACCGTTCCGCCGTGTGCTTCCACGATTTGTTTCACGATCGCGAGGCCGAGGCCGGTGCCGGCTTTCGCCGGATCGGTCGCCATCTTATCGAAGACGGTCGCCAGCATTTCCAGCGGAATGCCCGCGCCGTCGTCATGCACTACGCAGGTGACCGCGTCGTCGTCTTCGGACGCGCTCACCACCACCCGCCCATGCGCGGCATACTTGAAGGCGTTCCCGAGCAAATTCTGGAACACCTGCGAGATGAGGCCGGCATCGGCCCACATGGTTACCGCCGGGGGAATCTTATTCACGACGACGATCTCGTGCTGCGAAGAGACCGACTGCAGATCGAAAATCAGTCGCTGCACCAGCGGCCATAGTTCGAAAGTGCGGAGCTCGGGCTGAAACGAACTGCCCGCGCCGGAGGGCTGCACCTTTGTCTCGAGGACTTTTTTGATCAGGTCCTCGACCCGTTGCAGGTTGCGCCGCAGAATCTCGAAAACCTCGGCTGATTGGGCACCTCCTTTTTCGTCGAGCTCGAATTTTAACTGGTCGACCAGGAGCGAGACCGCGTTCAGCGGCGTGCGCAGATCGTGCGCGATGAAAGCGAGATGTTCGTCTTCCTGCTCCTTGCGCATGAGCGCCTGTTGCGCCGCGAACGCCGTCACCGCCATCCGCACGCCTTCATCGATGCGCTGATTGATGATGCGGGCCGCTTCCCCGACGAGGTAGAGTCCGTGGCGCTCCGCGACGGTAGTGAAAGCGACGCGGAGCAAATTGTACTCGCCCACGACTTCACCGACATCGAGACCATCGTGGAAACGCTGCACGCCGTGCACCGGCGGGCTGCCCCGCGTCTGCTCATCCGAGATCGCGCCCTCCCGCCGTTGGGCGAGATCCCGCGTGATTTCCGCCACAAGGTCTGGCAGATGATCCGTCAGCGTCGGCTTGTCGAGATTAAGTTCGCGCAGCAGCTCGCTCGCCTGCACCCGCCACTCGCTCATGATTTCCTCCCGAGACGCGCCGAAGATTTCGGCGAGCCGCGCGACCGAGCAATGTTCTAAAGAAGCCATGAAATGTATCGGCGAGGCAAACTATCACTTTCGCTCTCTTTGTCCGCCTCTTTGGCGACACTTTAAACGGTCCGCCCCGCTTCTCTTGTCGGGAAAAATACGACGATCGGGAGCTCGATGCAGTTATTGGCATCGCTTCTCTTGTTAGATGACAGGCTCACGCGGTAAGATGAAGCGTCTATCTAACCTCGGGACGTGTGCGCGCAGTTAGACGATTGATTCATCTTGTTAGATAAAGCCTTTCTGCGATTGGAGCCCATTGGGGATTGAGCGACATAGATGGGCAAGCCGAGAGGCCGAGATGAGCGGGAGCGAACGAGTCAATCGAGTCGATGGAGATCGAATGAGATGGACGGGAAGGCCTAATGGCTGAACGAGCGGACGCGAGCGAAGCAGGGGTTAACCCGTTTGGCGCGCTGGCAACAATAGCAGGTGCGGCTCGCGCCTTTGTCCGTGATTGGAGAACGCTCATCGGGATTGAAGTGGTCGTTGCCCTGCTGGCGTTTGTTGTTATCACACCGACGTCAGAGGTGTTGCTGCGGATGCTCATCTCTCGCTCAGGCAACAACGCGGTGACCGACGCGGACATCGCGTTCTTCTTCTTCACCACAAAGTCGGGGCTCGCTGCCCTGCTGCTGCTAGTCGCGGCGACTCTCGGATTCACCATGTACGGACAAGCATGTCTGATGACGGTGGGTATCGCTCGGGCACGCGGTGCACACGTGCGCGTGCGGGACGCGATTGCGCACGGTGCGACGCGAGCGATTTCGATTTTGCGACTGACGCTGCTTCTCTTCGCGCGCGTCCTTGTTTTTTTGGTTCCGTTTGTCGCTGCAAGCGGTGCGACATACTGGCTGTTGCTACGCGAGCACGACATCAATTACTACCTTCACGCTCGACCGCCGGTCTTCGTCCTGGCCAGCGCAATTGTTGCAGCGCTCGTCCTGTTGCTGACGATTGTCCTCGCGCGAAAGCTCTCGAGCTGGCTGCTGATTCTTCCACTGGTCGTCTTTGAGCGAATGCGTCCCTGGCCCGCCTTTGCCGAGAGTGCGCGGCGGATGAACGGACGCCGGGTGCAAGCCGTGGTGGTATTCGCGCTTTGGGGCTTACTCACGCTTCTGGCTTCGCTTGCAACTTCCGCGACCATCAGGTTACTCGGACGCGTGATGACGCCAGCCTTTGGCGGCACGATGGTGGGGTTGCTGATCTTGATCGGCGTGGTCGCCATCATCTGGGGGCTGAGTTCGCTCGCGGTGAACTTCCTCTCCGCATCATTGTTCGCGTTGATTCTCACAAAATTTTTTCTCGCAACCGGTCCTGCCGCGCAGATTTCTCTTCCGGCACGATTTCGCAATGAGTTTGAGGTTGAAGGAAAACGTTTTCGGGTTTCGTGGGCAACGTTGGTCGGCGGGCTCGCGGTCGCGGTCGTTCTCGCATCCGGACTGGCCTACGTGCTGATGAAGGAGACGTGGACCGATCGGCCAGTGCTGGTGTTCGCGCATCGTGGCGCATCGGCGTCGAGGCCGGAGAACACGTTAGCTTCGTTCCGGCGCGCCGGAGAGGAGCACGCGGACTTCGTCGAGCTGGATGTGCAGGAATCCTCTGACGGCGTCGTGCTCGTAGCGCACGACCGCGACCTGATGAAAGTGGCGCGCACACCGCTGCAAATCTGGTCCTCAACCGCCAGGCAACTGCGCGAGATCGATATTGGCAGCTACTTCTCGCCCGAGTTCAAGGACGAGCGTGTGCCGACGCTGGCCGAGGCTCTCGCAGTCTGCAAAGGCGTTTCTCGAGTAGACATAGAGCTAAAGGATTACGGTAAAAGCCAGCATCTCGAGGAACGCGTTGTGGAGCTGGTCGAGGCGGCGGGGATGCAGAACGACATCGTTACCATGTCGCTGAATCGACGCATGGTGGAGAACATGAAACGGCTGCGACCCGACTGGGCGGCTGGATTGCTGGCTGCAAAGGCGGTCGGCGAACCGAGCCGATTACCGTTCGACTTCCTCGCCGTCGAGACGCGCATGGCCACGGCCTCATTCATCCGCGCCGCGCACTCGGCCCACAAACCGGTCTATGTCTGGACCGTGAACGATCCGCAACGCATGATCCGCATGATCGGGGTCGGTGTAGATGGCCTGATCACCGATCGACCTGCGCTGGCGCGTGAAGTCTTAGCACGCTACGCGGATATGACCCAGGCCGAACGTCTGTTGCTTTTCGCCATGACTCAGTTCGGGGTGCGCGAGGAAATCTCGGAACCGGAAGATAATTTGCGTCCGTGAACGATAGGTCTCATTTCGTCGGCTCTTAGTCCTGATTGCTTCGGTTCGTCCTGAGTTATAAGAAGGAAGTATGAATCGCCGCGCATTCATTGTCGCTGCGGCCAGTTGGGGAGCGGCGGCCGCATGGGGTTGGCCGGTCCCGCGCCGCTCGCAAACTGCCTGGCGTGAACGTCGCCAACTTTTTCCGGAAGGCGTTGCGTCCGGCGATCCCGATAGCAACAGCGTTTTGTTTTGGACGCGCTATCCCAGCTCCGGCAAACCAGCTCAATTGACTCTCGAAGTGGCCGAAGACGAAGCATTCGAGAAAGTCGCCGCCAGCACCACGGTGAATGTTTCCGCCGCGGCCGATTGGACCTGTCGCGTTCTGGTGGGAAATCTGAAGCCGGCGCGGGTTTATTGGTATCGCTTCAGCGACCGCGACGGCAATGGCAGCCGCATCGGCCGCACCATCACAGCGCCAACCGACGATGATCCGCGCCCGGTCCGCTTCGCCTTTGTCTCTTGCCAGAGCGTCAATGAGGGTGCGCAGAATGCCTACCGCCGCATGATCTGGGAGGATGAGCGCGCGCCCGCGGATGAGCGGCTTGGCTTCGTGCTGCACCTTGGTGATTTCATCTACGAGGTGGTTGAGTATCCCGATGAGGTGCCGCACCGCTACGACCGTACCGTCTTTGACATCGGCAAGATCCCGGACGCGCGCAAGGTGGGCAATTTTCACGTCCCGACCACGCTCGCTGGTTACCGGATGGTCTATCAGGCCCACATCCGCGATCCCGACGTCCAGGACGCGCGCGCGCATTTCCCGTTCGTGTGCATCGGCGACAACCACGAATTCTCCTGGCGAGGCTGGCAGAGCTTCATCCAATATGGCCCCAAGATAGAGCCGGCCCAGCCGCTGCGCGTCGCGGCCAACCAGGCGTGGTGGGAATACATCCCGTCGCGGGTGGCGAAGGCTTCGGGGCCGGGGCTCGATCAGTTCGGGCCGCCGAAGGTGGTGACCGCGCCGATCACAAAGCTCGACGATCACGGCTTTGGCGACGAGGCCAATAACCGCACCGCAGTCGGATCGATGACGGCGTACCGCGCGATGCGATACGGCAAGCATGTCGATCTGATCCTCACCGATTTTCACAGCTACAAAATGCAGGAACCGACCGCGCGGCCTGAAGCGAATGACCTCGACTCGGGCGATACCCCCTTCATGGTCCCAGAAAGCTGGATGCAAATTCTCGATGCCGGCCGGGACTATGCCGGGGGTAAGCCGCCCGCGGCGATCATGGTGGGCGACAAGGCGGTGCCTAACTTCCGCAAGGACGAGCCGCCTTTCACCGTGCTCGGCCGCGAGCAGAAGGCGTGGCTCAAAGAGCGCCTGACGACATCAAAGGCGACGTGGAAGATCTGGGGCGCGACCAACGCTACGCTCGACATGCGGAGCGATCCTCAGAATTTGCCCGCCGAGCTGAACAAGAAGCTCAAGAAGCCTTGGCCAGGCACCGAATATGGCATTTTCGGCGGAGGCGATTTCAGTGGGGCGTTGACCGAGCGCGCCGAACTCTACGATTTCATCCGCGACCAGCGGATCGACGGCTTCGTCATAGTATCAGGCGACCGTCACAGCTTCTGGGCCGGCTACGCCGCCAAGGCGCTGCCACCCCAAAAGTTCGAACCGGTCGGTGTCGCTTTCGTTTGCGGTTCCATCTCCGCCCCCGGACTCGCCGAAGCACTCGAGCACGGTCTCAAGGACCATCCTCTGCGCCCGCTCTTCGCCGTCGAACGTCCGG